>CAWAJU010000006.1:0-620100 GCA_963782495.1 uncultured beta proteobacterium
AGACTTTCGCGGCTTAGCGACGACTAAGCCGCTTCGCCCTCAGTGGCAGCGTGACAGAAACGTGACAAATCGACCACGTTCTCTTCCGTAGCAGACTCAATCCGGGATGCGGCCGCTGCGAGGTGTTCCGTTGCAAACTTCGCATATCGGTCCACCATGCTGCGGGTTTTCCAGCCGCCCAAGTCTTTCAACTCGTCGCAGCTCGTCCCTGATTGCCTGTGCCAAGAGGCCCAGGTATGGCGCAGATCATGAAAGCGAAAATCCTCAATTCCGGCCTTACTCAACGCAGTGAACCAAGCATGATTTGAAACGTTGCGCTTGATTGGTTCACCACGAAAGGTAAAGCAGAACTGTGCATGCTTCCCTATCTGCTCCCTCAATACCGCTACAGCATTACGGTTCAACGGTACGCCTCTCGGCGTTCCATTCTTGGCTTGGTTAATCCAGGCCGTCTTGCGCTGCAAATCCACCCGGTTCCATTCCAAGCCCAATATCTCCCGAGCACGGCATCCTGTGGCAAGAGCAAAGCGCACGACAGCCGCCAGATGATCGGGGCAGAAACGAATCAGGCGATCCGCTTCCTCCCGCGTCAACCAACGCTCACGCTCCACTTCCCCACCCAACATGCGGACCTTTGGGATGCTATCGATCCACTGCCACTCATCCCGCGCCATTCTTAACAAACTGCGCAAGGTGGCAAGGTAGCGATTCACGGTTGCGGGTAGATTCCCCTTCCTGAATTCACCCTGAACGATTGACCAAACCACGTCACCGTTAATCTGATCCAGCGTCAGGCCACCCAAGTAGGGGTGTAAGCCCCGGCAAATCCGCTTCACATCCCGAAAGCTCCGCAAGCTTGCTTTGATTTCGAGATACCGCACGACAGCTTCCTGCCATGTGCGGGAACGCTTGATGCCGAAATGAGCTTGCCGATACGCCTCTAGCTTCAACTTCGCTAGTAGCGCTTCGGCTTCCTCTCGGCTTTCAGTCCCAGCACTTTGCCGTATTCGCTTGCCGTTCGGGAGGGTTGCATTAATCCACCAGTAGCTAGAATCCGCTCGCCGGTAGACTCCAGTTTCACGGGCCATAGGGTTTTCTCCTTTCCGGCCCGCCCTCGCTCGCGGGATTTATACTCATCCAACCAGGTATCAAGGTCAAGCGTGTCATAGACACAACGACGCCCCAGTTTGATGAAGGGGACACCCAGCTCACAGAGCAGGGTCACCCCTATGCCGAGATAGTCCGCAGCTTGTTCCTTGTTCAAGCAACGCGCAGCGGGTAAGGGCAGGCCGACTTCTTCGGTCATTACTCGCCTCTTGCCTGTCTGCGGTACTGAGCGGCGGCGTCATCGGGATCAGGTTCATCGTCGGCCTGCTTATTCAGGGTGGTATTGAACCGCCGCGCCTTTATTCTCACCTGTTCCTCGACATACTGGTCCGGATGCACCCCTTCAAACATGCAGCGATTGAGGAGGTGCTCAGCCATCAAGAGGGGCAAGTCGCCCCAAGCCTCATCCAGATTGAACACCACCCGCAAGGCCATCAGGGTGGTCAGGGAGGAGAACAGACGGGACAGGACGTAACGCTCACTCGGAGCGCTGATCGTTGAGAAGCGACCGAGCAACGGCCCGCCACTGACGCCCCAATCGATGGAAGCGAGACAGGCCCACAACGGATGCACCGGCCAGCGCGAACGGGTTGCGTCCAGATCGTTAGGCAGCGTAAGCCTGAGCCACTCGCCCGTGGCATAGGCCCACAACCCATCCAGATGCCCCAAGGCATCGTTCAGTGAGGACAGGCCCTTCTGAGTCAGCACTTCCCGCTTGAACTCAAACTCCAGCCGCCAGACGGGTTGTTCCCCATCCCATCCCGCTTCACGCCAGAGGGCTTTCAAATATTCCTTGCCGCTGGTCTCGATCTCTAGGGTCTTGTCATACAAACGCGCGGCGAGCACGCCGCCCATGCCGATACCCCAGCCGGAGAAACGCCCCTTTACGGAGTACGACTGGATTTTGTGGGCGCGAGTCACCCAGGCATGCCGGGTCCAGCTCTCCATGTCCACGGAGCAGACGAAATCGACGAACAGATCGAGCCGGCTCACCCGAGGCTCTTCTATGCCCCCCATCTGCTCCAGAAGGCCCCTAAGCCGGGTTTCGGCTTGCAGAGGGGTATACGCCGCAAGCATGTGGCTGGATACCTGCACATAGGCCATTGGGACGGAGCCCGACTTGGGACGCGAGAGAGAAATCCGGTAGGCGTTATCTCTCAGAACAAAAGGAAACAGGCCCGCGCCCTTATCCTTAATCTCGAAGATATGCTGATCAATCGGATATTGAGCGCTTGCTTGATCCGCCTCCTGTTCGGACTGCGCAATCTTCTTGAGGGATTCCAGCTTACGGGTGACGGAATCCGCCAGCACGCCGGGATAGGAGAGATAAAGACTGTCCACCCCCCAGCGCAGGGGAACAAATCCAATCTCATCAGAATTGCAGTTATTGGATGCTGTGTTACTGAGCACCGCATCCAATTCCACCGCCGCGCCGGGGGTGCCCGCGCAAGCGCCGGCACTCCCCCGCGCGGCGGCGGGCGAGTTTCCGGTTTCTCGTTCCTTGGGTTCCATATCCATTCCTTACGAAGTACCAGCACGCCAACATGGCTCTGGAATGGATACGCATTGTTTAGATCAACTCAGGGGCTGACGACCACCTGAAATTTCATTTTGAGGTGGTTGACAGTCTCTTCGCCTCGAAGAAGTGCTTACGCAAATTCTTCCTGGCAGATTCATGTTTGGGATACAGCTTTAGCTTGTGAACAAACAAGTCCTCCAATTGAGCGTCGGACAGGCTGTCAAGGCCCATTTCTCTCAGAATCGCTATGGCGTAGCGCAAGTCCTTTAGGGCCTCCATGTGTTTCTTGAGCGGACCCTTCAGAGCGCTGCGGAGATGAATGAAGAAATCCTTGTCATTCAGCAGCTCCGCGCGGGCTAACCGATCGGAGAACGTGGGGCACGACAAGATGGAGCGGTCCACCCTGACCGCCTTGAAGAATGCTTCGTCTGACCCCTCACCACCCCGACGCACCTCATCGACGAAGGCGGACAACGGCCGATGAAATAACATGATGCTGAGGACGTTCCGCTGCAGGACCACCACGAGCCAGATCAGACGCCTCTTTTCCAGTGTTTCTTCATTGATTTCGTACCACTGGTCAATTTCAGCGGCATCTGCAAACATCTCAAAAGCCCGCGCCTGGGGATCCCCAGCGCTCGCGGCTTCTTTTAAGAAGCCCTGCCAACCCATCAGTATCATCAGGAAGGCTATTTGCTCACGAAAGCTCCGCTCATAAATGCCCGCCCAGTAATAGCCTGCGCCGAGTATTTCCTTGAGCTTTTCCTCTCGTTCTTTCAGCAAGCGCGGGAACTCTTCGGCTTGCCCCCTGACTTCGGGCAGTTTCTTCACCACCTCACGGAACTGATCGAGGGTAAGTTTTCCGAGGTGTTTTTCCATGTGACCCACATCTTCACCGAAGACCACCTCGAACAATCTCTCAGTGGCATTCTAGGGGATCACCCCCATCGCAAGGACGACAGCAACGCTTTAACCCTGCGATAAAAAACAACCAAGAAAGAGTGTTTCGAAGGGGGCTCTGCCTCTTCCAGTTTCCCGTTCTTAGCAAATATTTGCCGGAGATAGAGCGCATCGGTGTAATGGTCATCGCTCAGAATCAAGTGAGCGTGATATATGTTGTTCTCTTCCTCAATCGCCATGCAAGTAACCGGAGACGCAACAACAGGGTATTGGCGACCCTTCAAGCCCTTTGCGAGCACATCGGCTCGCACGCAAATCCAACCGTCAAACCGCTTCGGGCGATGAAAACTCTTGCTTGCCTTCTTGGCACGTGGTCGCAAATAATCAACAACACTTCTTGTTACCCCTGTCTCCCCAAGCCGGTCTAGAGAAAAGTCAGGACCTCGATTTTCCTCAAAGTGCCGAAGGTCAATTCCCTGAAACGCGGGCTGATCCTGAGCACCTGCGAGTAATGGTTCATCAAAAAGCCGTCTCCCTATCGTCTCGCCCTTGCCGACCTCCTTAGGTGGCCGCCACTTCTTCGCCAAACGCGCCCCCGCGAATTGAGTTAGTGAGAGTCCGAAGTTCCCCACGCAACGCCGCAGCGCCACTCTTTTTCAAATCGATTCTCTTCTCGGTCGGTTCACCACTATCAGACACCGCAAATGCTATTAGCTGCGTTCTCTTAATGATGTTCGTCATCGTTCCGTGAGCCGCCTTGTATTCAGCAATTAGGTCGCCCTTTCCCGAGCTATAGATGTATGGCTCATTTGGTAGCACATCAGATGCAATCTCAAAGAAGCTAACTGCGGCATCTGCGATATCCTGCCTTATCCACCGACCATCATCCTCAGCCTCAGCACCTTGAGGAATTATCGATCGAGTTATTCGCGCCTGTACCCTGTAGAACCACGACTCCGGTATCGGACCAACCTTATAAATACCCAACTCCGGTTTCGTATCTGAAACCGCTGTCTCGCGTTGCACTTGTGCGGCCGGGCTGACCTCTGGAAACAGGGGGCAGGTAATCGGACCTCTTTCCATAACTATGGCCAAGGCTGCCACACCCGTACTTGGAATCCGTATTTTCACTCCTGCAGCTCCTTGATCGTGTCTCGTGTCAGCAGATGAAAAAACTCCTGTTTTTCGCTTTCATGAGCACTCTCCACCCAATCCTTCACTGCTGCATCCGTTGTTGCCTCAAACCCATCCTTCGTGAAAACGTCAACGTCTACCAGGACAGATGTGTCAGCAGGCAATACTCCCTGAACAAACCCTGGCGTAGCAACACGCACAGTACACTGAGTCTGACCCGAAAGTTCAGTCGTGTAGTTCAAATTGATGTCGCCAGTCAATGACGCACCTGAAACCTTCATCTCAAGATCTAAGCCCGCCACTGAATCTATCTTGTGTCGTGTCACCGTCAGCGCATTTAAATATCTCAGCCCTAATCTGCGCACGAGTAATCCACCCGCGGTCGAAAATAACGCATCGATTGCGCCATGCAACTCTGGTCGAAAAGTGGGCCACCCCACATATGGCGGCAACCGATGGTAGGAGACCATATTCGGCCCGACTCGAACCATGCTGAGCTTGTCTGGCGCAACAAGTTCAAAAACCGGTTGATAACGAAGATTAGGATCAGCTTGACGTAGGGGAGCGGGTAACTCATACGCAGGCAGTCTTCGATTTTCAAATCCACGCCAAGAGCTGCCATCGAGAAAGCGACCTAAGAAGACCTCAGGAATAATCGACATCTCAAAGCGCACCTCAAGCAACGCTTCGACTATTGCATCATCCTTTAACTTCTTAGGTAAGGGTGTACCCCGAGCGACCATACATTAAGAGCCCTAAAGCAGACAGAACAAACTGAATGGGTTCGCTGAAAACATGCGGCTAAGCTAGCACCCCCAAAAAACAAACCCCGCGTACCATTTTCACCGACTCGCAGTTAGTGAACGTCCTCCAAAAAAGGCAACTAGTTCTCGTGCACCGGGAATGAGGCATTCACAATGACGAATCTAACACGCTTCTTGTCTAACCGTACCACCCACCCTAGCCACTCTCGAAAAGAAGAAGAAGACAACGTGACAAAACATTGCTGCATTCGACGATAATCAGCGAGCCTAGGCGGGCACATAAACTACAAAAACAACGACTTAACACAACTGAAAATCCGCGTGTCGGCAGTTCGATTCTGCCCCTGGCCACCAGTTTACAATCAAGCACTTAGGTCACCCATTGCGGTGGCCTTTTTGCTCTATGGGGTCACCATCACGCCGCAGTCCGCGTGTGTCGCCACAAACTTCCTATCGCCATGCAACGCAGGAGTCATTAAGGAAGAGTCCCCGTCGGGTGACCGTGTCGAACAGCCTTGCTGGGATCGGTATTGGCTGCTCTGAGGTCGGTATTAAGCGCTGCGGCTCTGGATAGGGGAGGAAGGAAGCTTGGGTTGCCGCTTGTGGATGGACACCTAGGACGTTCGTGCTGGTGAAGTTCCTGGAGGGCTTGATCAGCGCTCAACTTGTCAAAGACTTTGAGTATCCCAACGCAAGAGAGCTTAGTTGGTTTAGTAGGTGGCAATCGTCTTCGTCTTGATCACAGGAAATGGGCAAGAGTCGTCGAGTCGCCAATTCGACTTTGAGGTTGTCACCAAACTGTTCTTTATTTCAGACTGGGTCACGACCAACCTATTTTTCAGCCCAAAGCTTATACGCTTTTCCAATAGTCTTTATCCATTCTCTAACATGTAAGTAGATAAATACGGCTACAGCCAATACAAAGGAAACAATAGCAATATATACAGCAGAGAACTGGGGGGAACAAAGGTGGGGACCGAAAAGGCGGATGATGGTCGACACTAATGACACACCAAGGATGAAGTCGACAAAGCTGATCCGACGAATGACTTCTTGGTATTTGATTATCTCAGTTTGTAACTTATCCAGTTTCGCTCTCTCAGCAGTTAATTGAATGACTCTCCACTCCTGCCATTCGAGGCGTTTGATGTTGTCCATGATTAATTTCTTCCTACGGGTTGCTCGCCCACTTTTGTCAATCAATGACAAGCGAAGCGCGGCCATGTATGCGGAGAGCGCGATTATTATTGCCATCATTGTTAACCAACCGCCGTTATCAAACAGGTCTTTGCTTAGTGGTTGAGATAAAGCCGACTTTGATTGTCCCTTGGCCTCATCTTCCGTAGCAGTTGCCAATTTGTTTACCGCAGCAGTTAACCCCAAAAGGGATCCCTGAAATGACTTAACTTGGTCGACCAGCGGGATTAATGGCGGGCAGATTTTGATTGGGGATCGAGTTAATCTCCCCGGCTTCTTAGTTGCAGGGCAATCAGCATTTGCACCTGATACGTAAGGAAGCAGGATGATTAGCGAGATTACCGCAATAACTTTCCGCATCACTCTCTCCAGGTAACATCAAAGGTCACCAGGCACTGATGGCCCAACACGGGAAATCAAAGCGCCCGAAAGAAAGGGGCAGCAGCCGCCCAACGAAGCTGTATCAAAAGCATTTTCACTTGCGCATCGTGCCGTGAACCAAATCAGATTTCAAGGTCGAGCAGCATGCGGCTACCCCTAAGCGACTGTCCAGCTAAACACAGCGGCGTGTCCTTAATTGGCGATTGCGTTGGCTCATTCATGCAAAGCATGCTGGAGCACTCCGAGGCGGGGACGCGCTGAGGGCCATCAGAGGTGGCTGCGCAAATTTGAACAATGCTATAAGTGGAAACTCCGGGCATGATGCTGGGCCGAGGAAGGCTTGGCGAGAAGGAGTTCTTGATGGTGAAGAAATCAGGGCGGCGTACTCGCCGCACCCACAATGCGGAGTTCAAGGCTCGTGTCGCGTTGGCGGCTTTGCGCGAGGATAAGACGCTGGCTGAACTGGCCGCGCAGTTTGAGCTGCACCCCAACCAGATTACGGAGTGGAAACGGCAGTTGCTGGAACGTGCGGCGGATGTGTTTGGAGGTGCCGCTGCGCCGGCTCCGGTTGATCTGGCACCGCTGCATGCCAAGATTGGGCAGCAGGCACTCGAGCTGGATTTTTTAGAACGCGCGCTCACCAAAGCGGGATTGCTGAGCGCAAAGCCATGATTGACCGTGAGCATGAATTGTCCATCACCTGCCAGGCCAAGCTGCTGGGCATCAGCCGGGGGATGGTGTACTACTTGCCCAAGCCGGTTGGCGACGCCGATCTGGCACTCATGCGCCGGCTCGATGAACTGCATCTGGAGCACCCCTTCATGGGCGCCAGGATGCTGCGTGGTCAGCTTCGGCGCGAAGGCATCCACGTGGGCCGACGTCACGTGCGCACGCTCATGCTGCGCATGGGCATGGAGGCACTGTGCCCCCAACCTGGCACGAGTCAGCGGCATCCGGGCCACAAGATCTATCCCTACCTGCTGCGTAATCTGACCATTACCCGGGCCAACCAGGTCTGGGCACTGGACACGACTTACGTCCCCATGGCGCGAGGCTTTGTTTATCTTACCGCTGTGGTGGACGTGGCTAGTCGGACGGTACTCGCACACAAGGTCGCCATCACACTGGAGTCTTGCCACGCCAGGGAGGTGATTGAGCAGGCCTTTGCTCGCTATGGCATTCCCGAGATCGTCAACACCGATCAGGGCAGCCAGTTCACCGCTGAGGAATTCACGGATGCCGTGCTCGATCGGGGCTGCAAGCTGTCGATGGATGGGCGGGGTGCCTGGCGCGACAACGTGTTCGTCGAGCGCCTGTGGCGCAGCGTGAAGTATGAATGTGTGTATCTCAAGGCCTATGACGGCGTCAGCGCCGCCAGGGCCGACATCGGACGCTACATCGACTGGTTCAACACGCACCGGGGGCATTCAAGCCTCAATGACCTCACGCCGCTGCAGGCCTACCTGAACTTGTTGCCAACCTACCAGGAGGCTGCATAGAATGAATCCGTGGTGCGCCCCGAGTTGCCCACCGCGTCGGTCGTTCGTCGCAAGCGACGCCCACCGCAGTGGACAACTCTGCACCGTCTCAACCCGCCCGGACTCCCCTTATAAATCGGGGAATGCTGTTCAAACAACCGGGGCCACCTCTGTCGTCTTATTCCTGCTAGGCCCCTACTCAGTGGGTAAGGCCTTCGCAGGCGATATACCCGATCTTGCAAAGACCCCTGGACTCACGAGAACCGGACTGTCTAAAGCCAAGATTTGCTCAATCAAGTGGGGCAAGGACGAACGGCACGTCACGGCGGCGATGAAGCGGCAAGTCTTCGAACTCTACGGCTATTCAGGCTACGATGATCCCCGATGTGTCCCGGACAGTCACGGCAGGCGGTGCGAAGTGGATCATCTGATCGGCCGCGAGCTGGGGGTGCCGGTCACCCATCGCGCAATATTTCTAAATCAACTGATCAGTATCCCGTATTCAGCCAATATCTTCAGGGAGTGTTCTATCTCTTCCGCGGTAAGCGTTTGAGCGTTGTCGTCACTCAGGCGAGTCCGAAGTTCGCTAAGCAATTGTGGTCTGTCCCTCGATCCATCCAACAGCGGCACCAAACCACTCATGACTGGACCTTCGAGCATGAAACTCGCTAGGTACATGGAGGAAACTGGGTCGCCAGTCTCGGCTTGGATGCGCGCAATCGCGCTGGCCACCGGCCGTTCGCTGACCTCGGCGCAGAAGGGGGCTTGGTAGACGTGGAATTCCGCGACACCGTTGGCCATCGAGGATACGAGCATGCGGATCAGCTTGGCTTCCAACTCCGCTTCCAGCGGCTCCTCGTAGCCTAGGCGCCGGCACGCCCGTGCCCGTAACTCGCTGTAATGCAGGGCGCGAGGGAACGCGTTCCCCAGTTCCAAGTAAACGGCCTTAGGCATGGCCTCAGTACAGACGACCACCCGGCCATGGGCGGCGCGAAAATCGATCTGATCCCCGCTGTGGATATCGGTCAGCGGCTGCGTAGGCCTCAGAGAGCTGGCAACCGACAGCCGCTCCATCCTTTGGGGCGTAACGTCCAAGTCCAGGATATTCCCGGCCCGGCACAGGACTGTCTTGCGGAAGCCGCGGAAATGAATGAAATCCAAATATTGCTCGCGTAGCAAACGCTCGGGGATTGCATCAAGCCATGCTCGCGCGTTTTCCGTGAGATGTGCGGTGCGCATGAATTTGATCTCGGACTCGGCAACGAATTGAAGGCCACACGCGCTGGCCTGCTCCATGAAATCGAGGAAATAGATCGGTTCGTTGACTTCCGCCAACAGGTCAAAGCGCATCAAGGCATCGGAATGTGTGTACTGAGCCATCACCTTACGCAGGAGTTCCCGCTCAAAAGTGGGTTCAGGGGTCGCGGACAGGATGAATTCCGCGATATTGTGTGCTTCACGTACCTTAGTGACGGGATCGGCGATGGCGCGCGTGTGAAAGAGTGTCAGGTCACGCGGGATTTGTTGCAGGTGTGCGCCAGGATAGGTGTTGTAACTGATGTAGGCGACGCCTGCGGGGGCCAAGTGCCTCCCGCAAATCTCCAGGAGCGCCTGCTGGGCCTCCTCAGGTACCCAGGAGTACAAGCCATGGGCGATGATGTAATCGAACTCCCCGGCATCAGCTGAAAGTTGCCTGAGGTCTTGCGCGCGGAATTCCACATTGCCTAAGCCGAGGCGCTCAGTGAGCGCCCGTGCCCTCGCCGTCGCAGCCTGCGACAAATCAATACCCAGAAAACGGCTCTCTGGCAGCACATACGCCAAAGGGACCAGATGCCCCCCCTCGCCACAGCCCAGCTCCAAGACGCGACAGCACTCCACCGGCGCCGGTTTGAGGCCAAACAATGTGGCAAGCGCGGCCATCCGTTCCGGCGACGCATGCGGATAGAACTTGCCTGGGTAGCGAAACTCGTCATAGGGCGTCGTGCGCTCGGAAGATGCAGCAGCACTTTGCACCTGCACACTCGACTCGTCTCCTGGAAGAGTAATCTTCCAAAGATTGTCCCCCTTCATAACTGGGTCCAAGCTTTCCCGCTGATACGTGTTATAGAAACGTTTTGCGGCGGCGCAAGACCGTAGCCATGCCAGCCAGTCCTATGCCGAGCAGCCCCAGGGCTGCGGGTTCCGGCACTGTATCCGGCGTGGCCAATAGTCTGATCTCCGCGCTACCACCCGGGATCGGCGCCTCAAAGATTAAGCTGCCGCTGCTGTCTACAAATAAATTGTTAGCGGGTGACAATGCACTCCCGCCCTCGGAGATGACCTGAACACCGATGTAGTCGTCAGACTTGCGATCGATGATACCGTTGGCGTCCATCGTATAGACTTCAATAAACAGATTGAAGTCGCTCACAAAATCGACGTGGTCTTTTTGTTTTTGGTGTATGTAGGTGAGGTCAGTGAAGCTGTACTTCAACTGGACGTCTTGGACCGCGGGCAACTGGCTGAAGTTGATAGCGAAGGTGTTTCCCGCAATCACTCCGGTGCTGAACATGCTGCTGTCACAAGAGAACTGTACCGCCGGCAGTTGAACCGGGCCCGGATTATTGATTACGCCTATACCGGAACCGCCGTCACCGAGGCTGATGCCATCTCCCCAGCTGATGCCCTGCAGATTGCCTTCGGAATTGCAGCTGAATGACGGCAAATTGAGCATCGGGGCGGCATGTGCCCCGAAGGGGGACGCCGCGACGGCAACGGCAACAGACAAGAGCCGACGACGCGAACGGGTGCGGACGATCATGATGACCTCTAAATATTCAGTGTGGCGCTGCCTCGTGTCTCTAATCCACGCCGCCTGGCTAGCGTACCCCTTACCCTAGGTGACCAAGGCGATCTTGCCCCTATAGCACAATGCACGCAACGCCCATGCCATCGAATACAACTGGTTGATATAAATTCATTTTCAAGCATGGCCCTCAGTTAGCTCGCAGCGAAGTGTAAAGAAAATCGACATAAGACCTTCCATTGATGACTGTGCTCGATAATTTTCTAATCTCGCCCATGCGAATTCTGACCGCCGCCGTTCCAAACGCACGATTTGATTCGCTGCTGATATTTGTCTCGATCGTCTGGAAATGCCGAGGCGTTGTCTTCCGGTCCAAGTTCGGGAATGACTGCTGCAGTTCCGGGAGGGACCGTAAGCGGCAAAAGGTCTTAAGCCGGCTTATGGTCGGCTGCCACTCCGGGCCGTCGCTTCCAGGAAACGTAGTTCAGGCTGTGCCGTACCATGTATATTGCTCAATATCACTCCAGGATGGAATTAGCGGTCACTGGCACGTTATCAATAAAAACAACCGGTTATCGCAACTGAAAATCCGCGTGTCGGCAGTTCGATTCTGCCCCTGGCCACCACCTACACCGAGGCCCTGCTCAGCTATCGCTGGTTGGGGCCTTTCTCTTGGGTGCGGTCGGTATAGGGCACTGTGGCTCTGTATAAGCTCAGAGGTGTCTAGTGAACTGGGGGCGAGTCACCATGCTTCCTGAACTCCATCCCCGCCATGAACCCGAACAGGGTGGTCACAAACAGAATGATTCCCGATCCGAGCCATAGTCCCTTGTGCTCCGAAATTGCGCCGACATCAATGCCCATTACGACCATGCAGAACATGATGTAGCCGATAAGTGAAGTGCGCCAGATCATTTTCTTCTCCTGATGATGATGTTCTTCGGTTCGCTATGCTTTCCCCGTCCCTATCCAAAACGGCTATTCAAAGCCCCCGGTAATACCTGGAGTGAGCAAGGCGATCCATCATGAAACGCGTGCGATACTGAATTCGCATCTTGAGAACGATCACTTCTGCTGCAACTAACAGGAGCCCGCACAATCGCCCTAGAATTCCGTCTAGTCCAAGGGAGGCAACACCGATAATCTCGTAGAGGATTGGCAAAGCCTCGTAGGTCGCAAACGGGGATTCTCATTCTGTGGTCTCCTTTTCGGACAGTCCGGAAGATTTCGCGTTAATGGGACATCACTCCCCAAACTGCAAGGTATATGCCAATAGGGCATTTGCGCTGGGAAGGACCGTAAAGCCAACGAATCGGGGTGTGGTTCGCGATATACCACAAAGAACAACGCTCACATGACCCCAGTGTTGTGGTGACAGTTCAACATGACAGTCGAACTCATGGAAATCCGCGTGTCGGCAGTTCGATTCTGCCCCTGGCCACCACCTACACGGCGCGATGGGCCACTCTTCGGGGCGGCCTTTTGCGTTTCTGGGGCCTGTATTGAGTGCTGTGGCTCTGTATAGGGTCAGAAGTGTCTAGTAAGCTTCGGGCTATTCAGCTTGTTTGGAAGCATGATTTCCAGCCCTCAATGACCAAGCTTTAGCGAATCCACTATATGGAATTGGACCCCAACGCCAACACGCAAAGGACGACTTGAAATGATCATATCCATCGTCAATCTGACCACGGACATCACCGATGCATTTCTGCAAAAGGTGATTCGCGCGATTAACCGGCAAATTGCGGAGGATTTCGAGCCTTATTGGAGTTTCGGCGCAAGACTGCGCCTTGAAGGCAGCGCCGGGAAGATTCCAAACAAGGAAGCGCTCAGCGAATTGCGTGGCGACGCCATTCTGTACTTGTGGAATCAGGCGGATGTGGAAGATGCCCTGGGTTATCACGACTCCAATGCAAAGGGGATTCCGTACGGATTTGTCTTTACTGAGCTGTCCAAAGAACTTGGTGAGGACTGGACAGTCACGCTGTCACACGAGGCGCTCGAACTGGTCGGCGACGCGCAGAATAATCTACTTGCACAAGGTCCTCATCCTGCGCATCCGGGGCGTGAAGTCTTCCACTGGTTTGAGATGTGCGACGCGGTGCAGTCGCAGACCTACAAGATCGATGGCGTGGAAGTCTCCAATTTCGTACTGCCGCTCTATTTCACACCTGGCGAACAAGAGGGGGGCCGAAACGATTTTCTGGGCCAGTTGACAAAGGCCGGCGAGGCACTTTCTTCGTTTGGCGTCGCGCCGGGCGGTTATGTCGGGTTTTACGATCCGGTCACGCGCCAGCACGAGCAATACTCTGCCCCGAATGACAAGGTCGCTGCCAAGCGACGCAAGATAAAGGCCGAGGTAAAGAGCGGCCGTGGTTTTGCGCGTAAGAACACCGTCGCCATAGGCGATCGTGAGAATGCGCACATGCAGGCGCTCAATGGAACGATGCGCGCAAGCGGCAGTGCGACTTCCCCGAGCGATCCCATCAAGCATGTTGTCGTATTGATGCTGGAAAACCGGTCCTTCGATCATATGCTCGGCGGCATGACCAAGTTTGACCCCAGCGTGGAAGGCATTTCACCGAGCGGAGAGCCCCACTTCAATATCGGCCCAGACGGTGTCAAATATACACAGCAGCCGGGTGCGCAAGCGGTCATCCTCAATCAGCGCGATCTTGACCATGAACATGACGGCACGATGGAGGAAATGGGCTCTGCCGCCTCGCCGATGTCCGGATTTGTCGAACGTTTTGCGAAGCGCTATCCAAAGGCGGGCAAGGATGAGTTGCAACAGGTGATGGCCTATTTCGATTTTGGCGACGTTCCGGGAGACGATACACTTCCTGCGCTGCACAGCTTGGCCAGGAACTTCGCAGTGTGCGACCACTGGTTCTCGTCCATGCCGGGGCCAACCTGGCCCAATCGTTTTTTCGTACACAGCGGCACCTGTCTGGGACACGTGCTCATGCCATCAAAGGACGCCCCGCAAAATATGCGTCTCTACTACCAGCAAACCATCTACGACCGCCTTTCAGATGCCGGCGTAAAGTGGACCATCTATCACGACGGCATTCCCCAAAGTATCGTCATGACCAATCTGCTCACCCGTTACCTTACCTGGCGTGGCTATGAAAGGATGGAGAAATTCTTTGAACAGGTTGATGGGCCGGCAGCAAGCTTTCCCGAGTATGCGTTCATAGAACCGAGCTATTTCGGCGCCGACGAGAATGACCAGCATCCACCTGCCGATGTGCGCAAGGGTGAGGCCCTGTTAGCCAGCGTGTACAATGCGCTGCGCAAGAATGACGACCTGTGGAACTCGACGCTGTTGGTGGTTCTGTATGACGAGCACGGCGGTTTCTACGACCATGTGGCGCCTCCCGCGACAGTCCCTCCCGACGACCACACGACCGAGTACGCGTTCGACCGGCTAGGCGTTCGCGTGCCCGCAGTGCTGGTTTCGCCCTGGGTCAAGCGCTGTGTTGTTAAGACAGAGTTTGACCACACCAGCCTGCTTCGCTACCTCTGCGACAAATGGAACCTGCCGCCGTTAGGAGCGCGCATGCAGTCAAGCGCGGGGGCCAAGCAGGCCCGCAGCATCGCGGAGGCATTGAGCCCAACAGTGCGGGCGGACACACCTTCAAGCATTGACTTGCCGGTACCCAAGGGCCGGAAAGCCAAGGCAACAACTATGGAAATTGAACCGTCCATCAGCGGGTCACGTGAAAGCTTGTTAATGTTCATCGAACAATTGGCTGAGATCAATCCGGAACAGGCCAGGAAAGGCAGTGAGAAAAGAGTTGCGGCTAAGCGCACAACGAAGAAACCGTCTGCCGCCAAAAAAGCTAAGGGTCCATCCACGAGCACATCGAAGCGGATCGACGACGCCCTAGCGGCACTCCAGCGGTTGAGGGCGTGACGATCGAGCCCGTCGAGGGTCGTGGCGTCACATTGTAGGACAGCGTTGTCGGGCACACTGTCAATAGGAACAAGACGCTTACAGGACTGAATCCGCGTGCCGGCAGTTCGATTCTGCTCCTGACCACCACCCACACCGCGCATTCGGGCCACTCTTCGAGGTGGCCTTTTGCGTTTTTGGGGTCGGTATTGGGCGTCGGGATCGCGATAGGTTCGCAGAAAACCAGTATTCGCGTATGAACGTCAGGAAAACCGGGGCAATTCAGTTGTTGTTTCAACCAATGCCTGGTGCATCTGGCCAAAGTCTCCAAATAGCTCTGGATCGACGAAATCCCGTGCATAAAGGCCCGCCATCGCTGAATTCAAAGGGGGCATGGCACGGGCCCAAAATCAGCGAACGCGGGCGATAGCAGATCAAGCTTGGTGGCCTATTTTAGGGAAGAATAGTAAGCCGCCAGGTTGGCGATATCCTCGTCGCTCAAACTCTTTGCAATTTTTGCCATGGTCTTGTTATCACGTGCTCCGGACTGAAAGTCCTTAATATTCTTGGTGAAAGTGTCCTCGCTCATGCCAGCCAGAGGGGGATCGCCCTTACCATCGTCGCCATGGCACATGGCACACTTCTCTGACTTAGCCTTACCTGCATCGGCATCGCCAGCCTGAGCCGGGCCAGTAATCAACAAGAATCCACCCACTAAAAGCACCAAGGCATTTTTGACCATTTTAGATACTCCACGCGGCTAATTGTGACAATGATAACAATACGTCAATAACGGATTGCCGCATAGGGTAGGAGGTAATAATGGAAAGCGCGCCCTCCTGTGCATTTGCACGTTACCATGCGGTAATCCCCCCGTTTTTGGCAGGATTCAAGAGTAGGGCCATGCGCCCGGCGAGCCATCCTGGCATCGCGATTCCAAACGGCTCGCCTATAGTATTTCTGGAAATCGCCTGAATAATTTACCTGCCAGGCAATACCCCGGGCACAAGAGAGATAGACAGATTAAATTCCAGCAATCTCCTGGGAACAAAAATGAGAACGAACGTTGCATCTAAGGGAATTATCCTTCTCGGTGCAACAAGCACTACCGCGTCGCAAGCCGCGATTGCCCAATCTGGGAGTTCACTGAAGGCGTAAATCAAACACCGTGAATATCTGGCGAACTATGGCGGCTGCAGTGACAATCACACACCCAAGATCATGACGCCCAATGGTCCAGAGCCAGACAAGGCCAGGCTTTTATCGGGTCATCCCGCCAACGCGCAACCTTCGCCGGCTCCCGCCGGCGCTCCCGGGCCAACTCAATGGGATGGGATGCCATGACGACTGAAGACATGACAACCTGGGTAGGACCATGGGGCATAAGTCTTGCGGCCAAGCTATCGCAGGGCTCTGTGGAGGCGCAATTATGAACATGCGTGTTATCGGCGCGTGGTAGGTCGAACAGGAACCTACTCGCAAAAGCTCGCAATTAATCAATTGGGGCTGGGACCCGCTCTGCGCGTTCCTCGGTGTACCCGTGCCCACCGGCCCGTTTCCCCGAACAAACGACCGCAGCGAATTCTGGGACCGCGTCTCTGGCAAGAAGTAATTGCCCCGGATCGGGCGAATTGCATACAGCCTGATCGCGCCGATCGAGAGCAGGTCAATTCGAAACCTGGCAATCCCCACGGCAAATGAGGGCGATCAGAAGTAGAATCTTCCCGCCTGGGGCAGATTCTGCAGGAAGAAGTCTAGGCTCACGCGCTGTCCCAACCTGTTCGGCGCGAATCTCCAGATCGCTGATCGGGCAAACTTGTCGATATCTTCTTGTGCGGAGGAAGGGAAAATTGAATAGCAGCTACGTGTTGAAGGAATCGGCCCGCGAAAGCGCATTCGAGTCGGTATGGGCCAACGATATCAACGAGGTGTTTGCCGACGTCGCACCATACTATGATCGTGCCAACGTCTTCGCCACATTGGGACTTATCGACGGACTGCGCGATCGCTTTGTTTCCACCATCGAGGTCCGGCCCGGGCAGAAGGTGCTCGACGTATGCGCGGGGACCAACGCAATCGGCGTCGGTCTTCTGCAAAAGCAGCCGGATCTCGAAGTCCACGCCGCCGACCGCAGCGCAGCAATGCAGGAGGTCGGCCGAGCTCGAGCCCAGGGTCTTGGGTTCGACATCAAGTCGCACATATGCGACGTCCACCGGCTGCCTTTTCCGGACAACCACTTCGATATCGTGACCCTGCAATGGGCGACACGCCACCTGCGCGTCATCGAGGTGGTCTCCGAAATCAAGCGCGTGCTCAAGCCCGGCGGCCACTTCTACCACTGCGACATGCTGCGGCCCGCGAACAAGCTGGTCGAGGATATTTACTGCCTTTACCTCACCGCCTGCGTATCCACGATTGCCAGCGTCTTTGGCAGCAAGGATGCGGCAAGAAAATGCAGGCGCTATTTCGTCGATGCCATCCGCCTGTTTTACTCGGTTGACGAGCTTTCCCGGCTGCTCACCGAACTGGGTTATTCCGAGGTCAACGGCCGCTCCGTTCTGGTCGGGACAGTGGGGTTCCATGAGGCGCGCAAGCCCTGACACGAAGCGTGGCCGACGACTTGCTGCAACAATGTCTTGAATAGCGGGATTCATATGGCACCCGATGCGGGCAAACGCTTCCATTCGCCCTGCGAAACCAGCGATGGAGGCCATCCGCCGGAGAGTGACTCGGGCATCGCCGCTCGCCTCTATGACTGTGGCCATTTGTCATTCGCGGTTGACAATGCCGATGCCGGGAAACGTGCCCGACCGTGTCACTGGTTGAAGGACATCATGCTGCGGCGTCCGCGAGCACGGGATATCCTGAGCGCCATGGAGTGATTCCTGGAAAGGCAGAATCGCTGGATGAAATTGCGCGGAATCCGGATATTTCTTTGAGCGCGGATTGAAGAGTAGCATCCACTGTTATCGCTATCGGCGAAACCCTTGGGGAAATATCATGAATGTCCGTGCCCTGCCTATCATCACTATCGTCCTGGCGAGCGGTTCAGCACTGGCCCAAAACGGGCCTCAACCGATGATGCCCCCCCCGACCGCTATCAATCCCGCCACCATGATGGCGCCGGCGATGGCCGCTCCCACGATCATGATGGTGCCGATGATGGCCGTTCCCGCAAACATGATGGCACCAATGATGGCACTTCCCGCGAACATGATGGCGCCGGTGGTGGCCCCTGCCGCGAACATGGTGGCGCCGGTGATGGCCGCTCCCACGAACATGATGGCGCCGATGATGGCCGCTCCCACGAACACGATGGCGCCGATGATGGCCGCTCCCACGAACACGACGGCGCCCGCGGTGGCCGCCCTGCTGACTTTGGCGGCGCCGATTATCGCTACCCTCGCGGGCTTAATGAATCAGGCGAACATGATGAACCCGGCGAATCCGATTAATCCGATGGCCATGATGCTCGCGCCTCAACAGTTTCCCATACCCAACACTGGCGTTCCGGCATACGGCATGCCTGCCGCGCCGGCTCAAGGCGCATTCGTGTCATCTTTCTTCCCAGCTCCAGGTGCTTCACCCGCTCCACCCGCCCAGCCTGCCCCGGCGGCGGCCAGCCCCACAAGTCCTGCGATTACGCACGCCTCCCATCACCGTCATCACCGCGCCAAGAAGAGCTCGGGCAAGCCGGCTGTAAGCAGGTAAGCAACACACGCATGGAAAAGCAAATATGTTGCCCGCAGTTTAGGGGCCTCATTTCTTGCATGTCTTGACCACGACGACGTTTAACACCGTGCAAAAGAACGCCCTTGGCAGCTCCGGGGCGCTGATGCTGCCACCTGCGATTACGGGCCGCGCGGGGGTACGGCTGCCAGGAAAGGCATCATGACACCGAACGGTTTGAAGCCCTGGGTTGCGTTCGCGCAGGTCCCGGAATTCATGAAACCACGGACCGCAAGCTTGCGGATTCACGGCCAAGCCCGCCCGGTTGCTATCCATGGCAGGATTCATCAAAGCCATCATCATCTGCACGTTGGCCATCGCGCCAATCTTCATCACCGTCTCCGGAATCGACCCCAGTTTACTGGGCACTTCCGAGCCTATAAATTTAACTAAAGGCAGGTGTCATGAGCGGTCCTGGCTTGGTATTGATCCGCACTCCCTTTGTCGCATGAAGTCACGCATCCGCGATCGGGATTGCCTGCCGGCGGACCTTTCGGATCGTTATTGCCATGTCGCGTGAAGTCTCGGCGAAGCGTCCGCAACGACATCGAAGCGCCTTACAATCTTATGCGTCGTTACACTTGGCTTATTCGAATCCGAATTTGCATCCTGTCATGTTCTGACTAAGATGCAGAAAGTCTTTCCGTCATTAGCACCAATTCGGTGGCAACACAGTACCGAGTTGGTTGATGAAGAGGCAGTCCGGCGACAAAATGGGTACATCAGTGCACGAATCTTAGAGGATGGGACATCATGTTTAGTGAGAAATCTACTTCAACCAAACGAACCACAAAGCAGACCGCCGCCACCGGGGAAGCGGCGAAGGCCGAGAAATCTGCAAGCATTCGAAAAGTAGCGGCCAAGCCGGTTGCCAAGACCACCGGCGCGGGCAAACCCAAGGCTCCTACAGCAATCAAAGCCAAAGCTCCTGCCGCTGGCAAAGCCAAGACCCCTGCCGCTGGCAAAGCCACGACAGCCAAGCGAGCCACCAAACCTGCCGTCGCCAAATCGGAACCCACCATCACGCCCAAGAAGGCTGCGTCGGCCGCGAAGTCCCTCAGCACTTCTGCCGAAAAGGCCGTTGACACCCTATCCATTGCCAAGCCCGCCGCCAAGGTGCGCGTCGCTCGCAAGGCCGCCACGTCCAAAGCCGAAAGTAATGTAAAGAAGACGGCAGGGGCTGCAAGAAAGATCGTCAAGGAACCCTTAGCGCCACCTGCTGAGGGGCGTCATCGCTTGATTGCCATAGCGGCATACTATCGTGCCGAAAGACGTCATTTTGTCCCCGGTTATGAACAGCAGGACTGGCTGGATGCAGAAGCTGAAGTCGATGAGTTGCTCGGCAAGGCCTGACCAGGAACGAAATTAACGACCGTCACGAAACCGGCCCTGATCAGCGATGATCGGCGACCGCGGACGGGTCGCTTGTCAATTCGGAAGCGACTACCCACGACTGCGGATCCGCCGGGTGGCAGTTTGATACTGCCCCAGCCATCAAGTATTCGCGGCTGCACTGCGGCGAGGCCTCGAATTCGCGGCCTCGCCGCAGTGCAGCCACAGATGCGGCGATTAATGGGCCGGTGGCAGGAGCTTGATCCTCTGCAGCGTGACCCGATGCGGAGCGGCGAACTGGCTGTCTTTCACATCCAGAATCATGTGGTCGTCGTCCTTGAACGATACGTCGGCGTCCCACAACTTGCCCCAGCGGCTGTTCCCCTGAATGCTTACAAGAAGACCGGACCTGCCGATCATCCAACTGCCGACCATGCCCAATTGGGTTCGTGGATCGACCATGAGGAAGTTGCCGTCCGGCGAGAAGAATGCTCCCAATCCGAGGTTTTCCACATTTTCCGAATCCGTCACAAGCCAAGGCCCGAACATCCGGGGATCAGGCGACGCGGCTGAAACCCGGCCGGCAAAACTGCTCGTGAACGCCAACAGGCAGAGAATTGCAAAGACACGGGCGAAACTGGTCTGAAAAGGCATGTGCACGATTTCCACTCCTTGCGCTTACGGACATTGACAGAAGACGCCGCATCCGCTGCGCGGCCGAGTGACCGGCGGGCGTAGAGGCAGCGTGAACCAAGTAGACTAGATGCAAAGGGAATCCCCATGCATAGCCACAATGTAGCCGTGGTTCATGAACATTACAAGAAGCTCTGTTTATCCTTTGCGGCTTGTCCGCTACCGCAATGCAAGATTCGCAAGCCATGCCCGCCAGCCGCCGAATCCGGTGATCTCGGTCGCCCCGTCCAGCCCGATGGCCTCGCAGATGAAGCCGCTGACGCTGCTGCCGTCGGCCAGTTCCAGCTTGCCTATGCCCAAAGGCGCAGCAATGCCGGCGACGAAGGAGCCAAACTGGCCGCAATGCATCTCCCACACCTCGCAGGCAATCGCGGCGCCGCCTTGCTCGACCCGCATCAGCCCGGGTCGCTTGCCGTCGGGCAAGGCATAAAGGCGGTAGCATGGCGCGGTTTGCGTGGCTGCAACCAGGCGCGCTTTGCGCTCGATCAACTGATGGTTCAGAGGAAGCCCAGAGAGGTGGGCGCCCACTACGGCCACTCGCACCTGGCCGCTTGGCAGTACCGACGTCGACTCAAGACTCTCCTGCCTGCCGTCGAGGGCGCGCTGCAGGCGTGCGGCCAGATGCAACAGCGGGCCATCCTGATGGGCGGGCGCGAAAAAGGTCACGCCAAAGGGCAAGCCGTTGGACTGGAATCCGCCCGGCACAGCAGTGGCGGACAGGTCCAGCAGGTTCATGAAATTGGTGTAATAGCCCAGGTTGGCGTTGAGCCGGATCGGGTCGGCCTGCATCTCCGCAATCGTGTAGATCGTGCCGGCGGTGGGCGTGAGCATCACGTCGATGTCCTGCCACACCGCGCTGCAATCGCGCTTGAAGGCCTGCAAGCGATAGAGCCCGGCAAACGCGTCGATTGCCAATGCCGCTCTGCCTTGCTCAATGATGTCGCGGGTGACGGGAAACAAGCTGTCTGGCTTTGCTTCGATTAGTTCGCGGATGGCGAGATAACGCTCGGCCACCCACGGGCCCTCATAGAGCAGACGCGCGGTTTCCAGGAAGGGAACGAGATCGACTTCCACCGGCTTGCCTCCAAGCGATTTCAATCGCTCCACGGTTTCGCCAAGCAGGCGTTCGCCGTCGACATTGCCGAAGAACGCGAGATCCCCGGTCCTGGGCACGCCAAAGCGGAACGCCGGCGCGCGGCCAAAATCGAAGCCGTGCCGCGCGAGCGGCCGGGAATAGGAATCGTGCGGATCGTAACCGGCGGCCACGACCATCACCCGTTCGGCATCCTCGGCGTTCAGCGCGAAGATCGACACCGCATCCAGGGAACGGCAGGCCGGTACCACACCGCGGGTCGAAAGCGCGCCGCAGGTCGGCTTGTGACCAACGATGTTGTTGAAGGCAGCAGGCACCCGGCCGGAACCCGCGGTGTCGGTGCCGAGTGCAAAGCTCACCAAGCCCAGTGCAACGGCCACCGCGGAGCCGGAGCTGGAGCCGCCGGAAATATAATCCGGCTCGTAGGCATTGCGGCAGGTGCCATAGGGCGAACGCGTGCCGTTCAAGCCGGTGGCAAACTGGTCCAGATTGGTCTTGCCGACCGGAATGGCGCCGGCGTCGATCAGGCGTTGCACCACGAAAGCGGATTCAGTCGGACTATAGGCATAGTCCGGACAGGCCGCAGTGGTGGGCAGGCCGGCCAGGTCAATGTTGTCCTTGATGGCGAAGGGGATGCCATACAAGGGCAGGCGGTTTGGGTCCTTGTCCAGCAAGGCCTTGGCATATTCGCGCAGCGCGCTCGCATCGAGGCGGCTGATCCACACATGATGCTTGTCCTCGCGAGCCAGGCGCGCCAGCAGTTCTTCCACCAGGTCAAGCGGAGTGAGTTCGCCCGATTGGTAGCGCTGACGCAGGTTCGTGATGTCCAGACTCGGTGATGCGCTCATAGGTTCATGGTTGAAAAAGAACTCTGATCCTTACTGGATTGCCACGGCGGCTTCGCCGCCTCGCAATGACGTCATCGCGAGGTCCGAAGGTCCGTGGCGATCCAGCAGGATGTGAAATACATTCCTTTCGAACTCGCCCCATCTGCGGAACCAGGGTGAAATGTCGGGGTTCACGCACAGCCTTCACTCGCTCACCAGCACCAGCAAATCCTGCCCCGCCGCCACCTGCCCGCCTTCGCGGCAGAACATCTTGTACACACTGCCGTCGCAGGGCGCCACCACCGTGAATTCCATCTTCATCGATTCGACGATCACCAGCGGGTCGCCTTGCTTCACGGTCGCGCCTTCTTCCACCGCGATCTTCCAGACATTGCCCGCCACGTGGCTGGCGATGGCGCGGCCGTTTTCCGGCAAATCAAGTTCGCTGTCAGCGGCGGCCTCCGCGACGTTCAAGTCCGACGCATATTCCGCCTGCCCGCCGGCGCGCCAGCGCTCCCACTCGGCGTCGAAGGCGGCCTGCTGCTTGGTCTTGAATGCGGTGATGGACGCCGAGTTTTTGCCAAGGAAATCGTTATAGTCGCGCAGGCTGAACATTGCCTCTTCGACCTTGACCTTGTAGCGGCCGAGCGGAAAATCGTCGCGTATCTTGAGCAGTTCTTCTTCACTCACCGGGTAGAAGCGCACCTGGTCGAAGAAGCGCAACAACCAGGGCTTGCCCTCGGTGAAATCGGCGGTCTGCCGCCAGCGATTCCACATCTGCAGGGTACGGCCGACGAACTGGTAGCCGCCGGGGCCTTCCATGCCGTACACGCACATGTAGGCGCCGCCGATGCCGACCGCGTTTTCCGGGGTCCAGGTACGGGCAGGGTTGTACTTGGTCGTCACCAGACGATGACGCGGGTCCACTGGTGTTGCCACCGGCGCACCAAGATAGACATCGCCCAGGCCCATGACCAGGTAGCTCGCATCGAACACGATGCGTTTCACGTCCTCGATGGAATCCAGCCCGTTGATGCGCCGGATGAACTCGATGTTGCTCGGGCACCAGGGCGCGTCCTTGCGCACCGACTGGATATATTTTTCGATCGCAAGCCGCGTGGCGGCGTCATCCCAGGACAGCGGCAGGTGGACGATACGGGTAGGCACCTGCATGTCCTCGATTGGCGGCAGGGCCTGCTCCGCGTGCAGCAAGAGCTCCATGAGCCGAGGCAGCGGCAGCACGCGAGAATCGTAATGCACCTGGAGGGAGC
Source organism: uncultured beta proteobacterium (assembly GCA_963782495.1). GTDB lineage: Bacteria > Pseudomonadota > Gammaproteobacteria > Burkholderiales > Thiobacillaceae > DASQBT01. The sequence continues at coordinate 24,109 of CAWAJU010000006.1, forward strand.
GGATGCCAGGAGTCAGGTCGAGGATGCCCGATGCCGTGTTGGCCTGGAGCCAGGTCATCAGCGCGTGGACGCGGAAGCGCAGGTTCAGATCCAGCACCAGGGGGCCATATTCGACCAGCAGATACTTGTCGCCAGCGCGCCGGTAGACCACTTCAACGGCATTTCGGGTTCCAGGTGTGCGATGCAGAATGGGCTCGGCGAGGGGATCGGCCCGGCCGGCTCCGTCTGCGCGGGTCGCCGTCAGGTTCGCCACCAGGGCATCCTGTTGCGCTTCCATGCGTTCCGCATCGGCCTGCGACAGGCGTTTGAAGCGCACCGTGTCGCCGGGCTTGAGTTGGCCCATCTTCCACAGCTCGGCCTGCACGATGGTGGCCGGGCAGACGAAACCGCCCAGGCTGGGTCCGTCTGGTCCGAGGATCACCGGCATGTCGCCGGTGAAGTCGATGGCGCCGATCGCGTAGGCATTGTCATGAATATTGGACGGATGCAGTCCCGCCTCGCCGCCGTCCTTGCGCGCCCATTCGGGGCGCGGGCCGATCAGGCGCACACCGGTCCGGCTGGAGTTGTAGTGGACCTCCCAGTCGGTGGCGAAGAACTGCTCGATGTCGGCTTCGGTAAAGAAATCCGGTGCACCGTGAGGGCCATACAGAACGCCGATCTCCCACGTGTGCATGTAGGCGGGGCGCAGGACCGCTGGCAGGCTGGCGTTGCCCTCCGGCAGGTCGTCGGATCCAAGGTGCAAGACATCGCCCACCCTTAGCGTGCGCCCTGCATGGCCACCGAACTGGCCCAGGGTGAAGGTGGACTTGCTGCCCAGATAGTCGGGCACGTCGAAGCCGCCGCTTACTGCCATATACGCCCGTATGCCCGCGCCGCGGATTGCGCCGAACTTCAAAACCGACCCGGCAGCGATGCGATGCGCCTGCCAATTTGCAAGCGCCTTGCCGTCCAGTTCGGTGACCATGTCGGCACCACCCAGGGCGATAACTGCGTCGCAATCGAAGCGCAGCGTTGGGCCGGCCACGGTGAGTTCAAGGCCCGCCACGCCTTCCGCATTGCCAACCAGCCGGTTGGCGAGACGCAAGGCCAGCGCATCCATGGGGCCGGACGGCGGCACGCCGACATCCCAGTAGCCGGTGCGTCCGGGCCAGTCCTGAATGCTGCTTTGCACGCCGGGTTCGATGACGGCTATGGTCGCGGGTCGATAATGAAAGGCATTCAGATAACGCGTGGTCTGCCGGCCCTCGCCAAACGTGGCGTCACGCAGGATCTGGCGAAGATACTCCAGATTGGTTTCGATCCCGGCGACCCGGGTTTCGCCCAGCGCCGTTTGCATCCTGGCCAAGGCGGTCGGCCGGTCATCGGCCTTGACGATTATCTTGGCGAGCATGGGGTCGTAATGGGGCGGCACTTCGCTGCCACGCTCCACCCAGGTCTCGATGCGGGCGTCGCGAGAAAAGATCGCTTCGGTCAGCACGCCGGCGGAAGGCTGGAAATCCTTGCCCGGATCTTCGGCGTACAGGCGCACCTGAATGGAGGCGCCGCGGGGCATGGCCTTCCAACCGGTCAGATCCAGCTCGCCGGCGGCTTGCTTCACCATCCATTCCACCAGGTCCACACCGGTGACTTCCTCGGTCACGCCGTGCTCCACCTGCAGCCGGGTGTTCACTTCGAGAAAGTAGAACTCGCCGCATGCCGTGTCATAGACAAATTCCACTGTGCCGGCGGAGCGGTAGCGGACCGCCTCGCCCAGGCGCACGGCGGTAGCCAACAGTTGCGCGCGTTGCACATCGGTGAGGCCGGGCGCCGGCGTTTCTTCGATCACCTTCTGATTGCGGCGTTGAACCGAGCAGTCGCGCTCGCCCAGGGCCACCACATTGCCACGGCCGTCACCAAAAATCTGTACCTCGATGTGGCGCGCATTTTCGACATACTTTTCCAGGAAGATGCCTGCCTCCTTGAAATTGGCGCGTGCCAGACGCTCGACCGACTGGAAGGCCTCAACCAGTTCATCGCTGCTCCAGATCAGCCGCATGCCGATGCCACCGCCGCCCGCGGTGCTCTTGAGCATGACCGGGTAGCCGATGCGCGCCGCCTCGGCCTGAGCGTGACCGGCATCGCTCAACAGGCCCGAACCCGGCAGCAGAGGCACCTGATTTCGCTCGGCCAGATCACGCGCAGTGTGCTTGAGTCCAAAAGCGCGCATCTGCTCCGGGCTGGGGCCGATGAAAACGACACCTGCCGCGGCGCAGTCTTCGGCGAAGCCTGGGTTTTCCGAGAGAAAGCCGTAACCGGGATGAATGGCCTGGGCGCCGGTCTGGCGCGCGGCCTCCAGAATGCGCTCTGCCTTGAGGTAACTCTGGGCGGCGGGCGGCGGGCCGATTTCCACAGCCTCGTCGGCGAGCGCAACATGCGCAGAATGGCGGTCCGCCTCGGAATATACCGCTACCGATTTCACGCCCATGACGCGCAGGGTGCGAATGATGCGGCAGGCGATGGCGCCGCGATTGGCAATCAGAACCTTGGTAAACATTTCCTAACCTGTTGCGGGTCGTCCCGCGATTTGCTGTTACCGGCGCCGGCCGTCCGCCGCCAGGATGATCGCAATGCTGTCATTGCGAGGAGCGAAGCGACGTGGCAATCCAGATGTGGGCTGCAACTGGGCAAACTGGATTGCTTCGCTGCGCTCGCAATGACGGCGCGTTCAACGATTTCCTACTGCGGGTTCCAGAGCAGGAAGCGCGCCGGTGTCGGATTATAGGCGTTGCACGGATTGTTGAGCTGGGGGCAGTTGGACACCAGCATCCACACGTCCATCTCGGCACGCAACTCGACATACTTGCCCGGCGCCGATACGCCGTCGGCAAAGGTCAGCTCTCCGTCGCCGGTCACGGGAACGTTCATGAAGAAATTGATGTTGGGCACGAGGTCGCGTTTGCCCAGGCCGATGTCCGCGTGCTGCAGCGCGCTGAGGTAGTTGTCGCGGCAGCTGTGCATGAACTTCTTCTGCAAGGCATAGCGCACCGTGTTGCTCTCGGCCGCGCAGGCGCCGCCCAATGTGTCGTGGCGACCACAGGTGTCGGCAACGATGGTGAGCATGGGATTGCCGTCATCGCTGTACAGCACCGAGCCGGTGGTGAGGTAAATTCCGCCCTGGCGCAAGAGCGTCTGGGTGGCGCTGTAGTGCTCGGCCGGGTCGCGGCGGTTATAGAAGATCACATCCACTGCCTGGTTGCCCTCCAGATCGACAATGCGCAGGATCTGGCCTCGCTTGATGCCAAGCAGATAAGGCTCGCCTGCGGGCAGGGTGCGATCGAGCACGGCGTGGCTTGGGTCAAGCTCGCTTTCGCGGATTCGAAATGCAGCGGGATTCATGATCCTCTCCTTAAGCGAGATACAGCAGGTCGGCATTATGCAGCGCGCGTGCATTCTCAGGCCGGAAGCGGCGGCAGTAATCCTCTCCCGAGGCCGGGCCGGAACGCCAGACCGCCAGCCCGACCTTTTTCGCCGCATAGACCGGCGACATATCAAGCGGGTGCGGCGCGCTGGAAAATGCCAGCAACACATCCATGTCCATGCGCAAGTCGACGTGATCGCCCGCCTTGCTGTGGTCGCCGACAAACCGGAACCGCCCTTCGCCGTCGACCACGACCTTTGAGAAGAAATTCACCGGCGCGATGAGGTCGCGCTTGGCCAGCCCGTACTTGCCGATTTCGATCAGAAGCCCATCACGACCCGTGCGATACATGGCATTGCGATAGGCCTGATAGGCATGCGGCCTGTATTTGTCGCGCAGCGTTTGGGCATCGAGCAGCATGCCCAGCGGGTCGTGCCAGCCCACGCTGTCGGCGGTGATCGAGGCTAGCGATCTGCCCATGTCGCTCATCAGCACATGGCCGCGGGTGTAATGCGCAGTATGTTGTGCCTTGAGCGAATCCGGCATGTTGTAGCGCTCGAGTTTCTCACGCGCCGAATAGAGCACGACGCTCAGATTGGCGCCATCCTCCAGTGCCGTCATGCGCAAGGTGGCGCCGCGCGGCAGGACGTACGACCAGTGGCAGCCGCCCGGCACCAACTCGGAGAACAGCACCTTGGCCTCGTCCAGGTCGGGGGCGAAGCGGCGCCAATGGGCTGGCGCATCCACAGGATCACTAATGGGTGGGTTGTCCAATGTGAGGTCGAAGGCTTCCATGTCTTTCTCTTTCAATCGGCTGCGGCAGGCAAAGGATGCAGGGGCGGGATGACCGCCGCCAGCAGTTGCAGCCTGCCGGTGATGATGCCGCGCAGGGTGGTCATCTCGTTGACGATGTCCTGGAGCCGATCGGCCGGCCCCTGCACTAGAACCACTTCGAGCATTTGATTCTCGGTGAGATGAACGTGCAGCGAACTGATGACCTCGTCGATATACTGGTACTGGATGTCGGCGAGGCTCTTCTGCAAACCGCGTGTCGATCGATCGTAGAGCAGCGTGGCGGTTCCCACCATAACCTCGTTGCCGAGCCTGCGTTTGTGCTCGGCCAATTGGTAGTTGACCATGTCGCCGATGGCCTGGGAACGGCTGTCATAGCCGCGGCTTTCAACCATCGAGTCCAGTTCGTTCAGCAGATCGGGCGGCAGCGATATGCTGATGCGGCTGACCAGGTTGGAGAGTTTCTCTTCGCGCGTCGTTTTCATTCTCGTGGGTCTCAGAACATGTAGCTGTAGCGCTCCAGCTCCCACTTGCTCACCGACAGGTGGTAGGCCTCCCATTCCTCGCTCTTGTAGCGGATGAACTCGTCGCGCAGTTCCTTGCCCAGTGCGCCGGTCACCAGCGGGTCGGCGGCGAAGGCAGCCACTGCCTCCTGAAGCGTCTGGGGCAGGAATTCGATGCCGCGCGCGCGCCGCTCGTCATCGCTGATCGCGTACAGGTTGTCCTCATTCGGTTCGCCCGGATCGAGTTTCTCGCGCACGCCTTCGAGGCCGGCGGCCAGCACCAGGGTGGCGGCCAGGTAGGGGTTCACTGCGCCGTCGGCATTGCGCGATTCGCAACGCCCGCCGCCAGCCGGCACGCGCACCGAGTTGGTCCGGTTGTTCGAGCCGTAGGAGTTGAACACCGGGGCCCAGGAAAAGTAACTCATCGCCCCGCGCCGTACCAGGCGTTTGTAGCTGTTGACCGTCGGCGCAAACACGGCGCACAGGGCCCGGCCATGCCTGAGGATGCCGGCAATGAAGCTGTAGCCCAGGGGTGTCAGGCCGATGCCGCGCGGATCATCCTTGGGATCGCAGGCGAACCGATTCTCGCCGCTCTCCAGGTCGTAGAGCGACATGTTGAAATGGGCGCCATTGCCGGTCTTGTCGGCGAAAGGCTTGGGCATCATGGTGGCGAGGAGCCCCTCCTCGCGCGCGTAATGCTTGGCCATAAAGCGGAAAAAGGTCAGCCGGTCGCAAGTTGTCAGGGCATCGGCATAATTGAAGTCGAACTCGAACTGGCCATTGGCGTCCTCGTGGTCGAAGGAATACAGGTCCCAACCCAGGCCGTTGATCGCGCTCGCCATCTTGTCCAGCCAGCCGAAACTGTTGGTGAATCCGCGCACGTCATAGCAGGACTTGGTCAGCTTGTCTTCCGCATCGGGCACGCCAAGGCTGCCATCCTCGTGTTGCTTCAAGAGGAAGATCTCGCACTCGATGCCCAGGTTCATTCCGAAGCCCAGCTCGGCCGCCTGGGCCAGCTGATTCTGCAACGCGACCCGGGTATTCAGCGCGTAGGGCTTGCCCTGAAAATGGTTATCGGCGGGAATCCAGGCGATTTTCGGCTCCCAGGGCAGTTGGATCAGGCGGCTGAAATCCGGCACCGAAGTGATCTCGTCGTCGTTGGGGGCCTGACCCAGACCGTCCAGGGCGTAGCCTGTATAACGCTCGGAGCCCTTGGCCATATGGCGCAGGTGATGGATGGGCACAACCTTGGCCTTGGGCACCCCGTGGATGTCGACATAGGCGCCGATGCAGTATTTCACGCCACGTTCGCCCAGTTCCTGCTGTAGGCGCGCAATATCTTCCGGAGAATAGGTGGCGGTTCCCGTGCCGGACGAGCCGTGCTCAACCGGTGAAGGGGCAAGGCTGGAACCGGAGAAGCTGTTTTTCAGCAGTTCGATTTCTTCGGTGGTGTACATCGTGGTTCCTTTCATCGTTGCGTAGTGGTGAGTCAGTTGAAGCCAGCTTCAGCCGTTGACTCCGAAATAAGAGTGGTCTAGCGGTGGGATTTCCGTGCTGCCTTGAAGTATCAGTTCGCTCAAGTCTTCGACCAGCCAGTCGAACCACTGCCGCCCCTTGTCAGCGCTCGCCTGGCTCGGACTGCCGGTGACGCCATTCCTGCTGGTACGGTTCACCGGATGGGCAAAGATGCATCCGCCGGTGCGGTCGGGATCATCGGCTTCAGCGCACAGGTGCGGGCGCACCGCGTCGGGAGCGATGGACAGCATGATCGAAGTCTCGGCATCGTTGGCGTGCCAGTCGGCGGCATCGGCAAAGTGGAACTGGCGCACCCGTTCGCTCAGGGTCGCGGTGTTGAGAACCGCCACCATCAGGTCGTTGTGCTCTGCGCGCAGCATCTCCAGCGCGCAGCGCAGCGGCGCCGCATTGGTGACGTGCGCGTTGACGATGAAGAGCCGGCGGATGCCGCTGTGATAGGCCCAGTCACCAATCTGCTTGACCAGTTCGATCAGCGTGATGGGCTGCAGGGCGATGGTGCCCGGCCAGCGCCGGCTATGCCCGAGCGAGCAGCCGTAGGGCAGCGTGGGCAGCACGGGCACGCCGGTCCTGATCGCGACAGCGTGGCACAGGTCTTCTGCAATGACACTGTCCACCCCGCAACCCAGATGCGGGCCGTGCTGCTCAGTGGCTCCCACCGGGAGAATCGCAGCATGGCCGCACTTTGTCAGTACGGCAGGAAGTTCAGACCAGGTCAGATCGGACCAGCGCATGTTTCTTCCCTATTCGACGTTGTCGGCCACATCGGTGAACCGGATCATGTGCGGCTTGATCGCCTGTTCTTCCTCCTCGGCCTCCGGGGGCGGCGCGGGATGGATCAGTTCCTCCAGGCGCGCCTTGGTGGCGAGAAATTCCGGCGAGACAAACTGCGCCGCCATACGCGGGCGTGGCACCGGTACCTCGATCAATTCCTGCACTTCGCCGGGATGGGCCTTGAGCACCAGAATGCGGTCGGCCAGATAAATCGCCTCGTCGAGGTCGTGGGTGATGAACAGCACGGTGATGTCGATGTTCTTCCAGATGTCGATCAGGTGGGATTGCATCTTGGACCGGGTCTGCGCGTCCAGCGCGCCGAACGGCTCGTCCATCAACAGGATGCGCGGCTGGTTGACCAAGGCGCGGGCAATCGCGACGCGCTGGCGCATGCCGCCCGAAAGCTGGTGCGGATAGGCGTCGGCGAACTTGGTGAGCCCGACCAGGTCGAGCCACATCAGGGCGTCGCGCTCTGCTTCGCCCTTGCCCCGGCCATTCATTTCTGGGCCGAACATCACGTTCTTCTTCACCGTGAGCCAGGGAAACAGGGAATAACCCTGGAACACCATGCCACGATCGTGACCGGGCCCGGCCACGGGTTTGCCGTCCAACAGCACCTCGCCCGAGTTGTGGTTTTCCAGGCCGGCCAGGATGCGGATCAGCGTGGACTTGCCGCAACCGGAGGGTCCGATGACACAAACGAGTTCACGCCGGTGGACGCTGAAGTTGATGTCGCGTAGTGCCTCGACCTCGCCTTGCGCCGAGACGTAGCGCTTGCCGAGATTGCGTACCTCGAGGATCTTTTCGCGCTGGCGAATGCTCTCGAAACGGGCTCGGACAGCATTCGACTGGTCGAGGTAGCTCGGTAAAACGAGTTCGCGATTCATGTTGATATCCTTTCGCGCCCGTCTTAGGCGCGGCTCAGGCCGCGGTCCCAGGGGAACAGGCGGCGGCCAAGTCGGGCCAGCACCAGGTCGGTGCCGAAGCCGATGATGCCGATGATCATGATGGCGGCATAGACGTTGTCGAAGTGTTGGTAGCGGGCCTGCTGGGTGATGAACCAGGTGATGCCGGTGCTGGTGCCGATCAACTCGGCGACTATCAGGTAGGTCCAGGCCCAGCCGAGCAGGATGCGCTGGTCCCGATAAAGATCGGGCAGGATTCCTGGTACAACTACCCGCGTCAACAGCTTCAGGCGCCGCGTGCCCAGGGTCAGCGCCGCCTCGACGATGGTGGCGTCGAGCTTGCGGGTGGTATTGGCAATGATCAGCACTTGCTGGAAGAAGGTACCGATGACGATGATGGCGATCTTGGGCCCGTCATAGATGCCCAGCACCGCGACTGCCAGGGCGCCAAATGCCGGCGCCGGCAGATAGCGGAAGAACTCGACGAAGGGCTCGTTCAAGCGACCAAGCGCTGCATAGGTACCGGACAATATGCCGAGTGGAACGCCAATCGCCGAAGAAATCACAAAGCCCCAGAAGATCACCTGAATGCTGTGCCACAGGCTTTCATGCAGCCACGGCAAGTCCCTCTCCCGCGGCGCAGTCGTGAACGCCGTATAGAAGGCCTTGGCGACTTTGTGCGGCGCCGGCAGATAGATGGGGTTGGCCGGCGTGCCGCGCGGGAGCGCCAGGTGCTCGGCCTGCATGTTGGCGACTTCATCCTTGAATTGGGCCTTGTCCACCAGCATGCCGACCTGGAAATAATCTACCCCGCCAGGGTCCTGAATTTCCATCTTGGGATGCCAGATGTACGGCACGTAACTGACGATGCACCAGACGAGCAGGGGCAGAAGAAAGGAACCGGCGCCGAGCAGCGAGCGCGTGCGTCCGCTCAACTCGGCACGGACCTTGAACCATTTGGCGATCATGTTCATTCCTGCCCCGCTTGTCCAAGAGAAGACATTTATTACTTGGCGTTGGTAAAGGATGGATCGATGTAGCTGTCGACGTCCTGAGCAGTCTTGTAAACCCCATTCTTGACATTGAAGTCGTCTGCCGTCTTGGTGGATCCGTACAGTGACTTGAAGCCCTCAGCCTTGACGAAGATCTTCCTCCCCTCAGCCAGATCAATCAGCTTCGTTCCCTTGATCAAAGGCAGGTATGCCGCAGGTGTCAGCCCTACGCGTGCGGCCATGATCTTGACCGCATCCGGCTGGGTCTTTGGATCGTAGATGTAATGGACTACATGGTCCCAAACCTTCAGCACTTTCAACCAGTCCGCACGGCGGTTCTTTGCAACCGCCGGATTGACCGCGAGCACGTCATAGATCAGTCCGGGTTCATCAGCTGAGGTGTAGATTGGACGTGCGCCTGGCACCGCCTTCATCGACTGGCCGGAGATCGGCTGCCAGGCTCCGATCGCGGCCACATCGCCGGAGGAAAGCATCTGCGGCATCTCATTGGTCTTGGCATTGACCAGGGTGACGTCGGACTCCGACATGCCGGCTTTCTTGAGGCCATTCAGCAGCAGCAGATGCTCCACGAGACCGATTTCGACCGACACCTTCTTGCCTTTCAACTGCTTGAGGCTCTTGATTCCTGGCTTGGCGACAATCATGTCGTTGCCATTGGAATAGTCGGTAAGCATGATCATGACGCTCTTGCCGCCGCCAGCACCGGTCACCAGCGCATCGCCATTGGTCATGAGAACGGCGTCGATCTTGCCCGCCGCAAAAGCGTCCATCGAGGCAGAGTAGTCGAACCATTCAAAATCGACCGGCACGCCGGCCTGCTTGAGCCAGCCCTTGTCGATCGCCACCTGCCAGGCCACCCAGCCCGGCCAGTCGCTGTAGCCGATTTTCAGCGGCGCTGCCGCGTGGGCCGAAATGGCTCCAAGCGCGAGCGCTGCGGGAAGTATCAAATGCGCGATCTGGTGTTTCACTGTCGTGCCAAGTTGCTTGAGATCCATGTTGGGCTCCAATGAGTGGGTTATTACGAAAACGAATATTGGTAATATTCAATAAGCGAAAAGCAAGGACGATGCCAAGGTTTATGTACTGACCTATCTTATTGTTTTGACAGTGATTAGTGGCTGAGGCTCGGCCGGCAGCGCACGCAGACCGGGGCCGTGCGGCATTCTTGGAGTGCATTACCGCACCAACTTGTAGCCTGAGCGGCAGGCATTGGCAGATTTATGCGGAAATGGAACCGTTCACTGGAAATGCATCAGGATGAGGAACGCGTCCTGCGTCCATCACCCCGGTCATGATGGATTGGGGGGCAATTCACAGACCTTCCCCTTGCCGCTGTCCGTCTGTGGTACATGAAGGTTCGTCATTGAGATTCTCCCCGCAGGCGCGGGGAAGTATCGCGTCGTAGTCGAACGGGCGACGTCGACATTACGCATGAATAGCCTGGCGCGGGCCGAAGCGTCGCGACTTGTCTCAGCGCCCGGTTCGGGCGAAACAATGGTGTCGGTGCTCCAGGCACCCGGGCTGCAGGCATGTCGAACTGATCAGCGCAGCTTGATTTCTATCCAGATGCGATTGAGTATTCGCCGCTTCCGCCTATCCAGGTCGCGCAACATCTCAAGCCGTTTCAGCGCCTGGCGACCGGGGAAGATGGTTGGATCCCTGGCGATGCTCGGTTCGATATACGCCATGGCATCCGCATTGGGATTACCCGAGCCGATCAGGTTGGTCAGTTCGGCCGAATTGCTCCCTTGCAGCATGAAGTTGATGAAACGGTGCGCAAGTTCCGGGTGCCGTCCGCTCTTGTGGATCACCATGGAATCCAGCGCCAGCACGGCGCCCTCTTTGGGAATTGCCGCGGCGATGGAAAATGGTCGGCCGGCCTGGCGCGCATCGGCGTTGGCCTGGAAGATGTCGTTGGAATAACCGTGCACCACCCAGATATTGCCCACGGTAAGCTCCTTGATGTAGCTCGACGCGTTGAACGCCGCCCAGTACGGCTTGGCGCGGATGATCAGGTCGCGCGCCTGTTTCCATTTTGCTTCGTCGGTATCGTTTACGTGATAGCCCAGGTAAAGCATGGCGGCGGCCATCAGTTCGCGCTGTGAGTCCAGTACCGTGATCCGTCCCTTGATCTTTTCCAGATACCTGGGTTCGAAAATCAACGCCCAACTATCGGTTGGCAGGCCCAGTTGTTTCACCTTCTCCGTGTTGAAGCCAATCAGGGTAACGGTGTAGGCGTAAGGCACGGAGTAGCGATTGCCGGGATCAAAAAACTGATTCAGGAATTCAGGCTTGATATTTCTCAGATTGGGCAGGAGGTGCTTGTCCAGGGGTCGCAACTGGCCGGAGCGGATAAGCGCCTCAACCGCGTTGCCGGTCGGCACGATCAGGTCGTAGCCGCTCGCTCCGGCCGCCAGTTTGGCGAGCATCTCCTCGTTGTCGGAGTAATAGTCCTGGACCACCCGGCACGCACACTCGGCCTCAAATCGCGCGATGGTGGCGTCCGATATGTAGTTGTTCCAGTTGTAGAGATAGAGCGTGTCTGCCGAATCTGCGGCAAGCGCGAACTGGCAAAAACAAAGGACGGCCAGCAGCCATTTCATGAGCTGGTCCGGACCAGGCTCTTGTCCAGCCGTGAGGCGATCACCACCAGAGTCAGGGTCAACAGCATGAGCAGGGTGGAAATTGCATTCACCTCCGGGGTTACGGCGATCTTGATCATGGAATAGATCTGCAAGGGCAGAGTGGAGACGCCCACGCCCGCGGTAAAAAAGGTGATGACGAAATCGTCCAGCGACAGGGCAAACGCCATCAGGGCGCCGGCTGCGATGCCGGGGCGGATGAGAGGAAGGGTCACCCAGCGAAAAGTCTGCCAGGGTGTGGCGCCCAGATCGCGAGCCGCTTCGAAGATCTTCTCATCCATGCCGGCCAGTCGCACCCTGACTACGATCGCGACAAAGCCGATGGAAAACGTGATGTGGGCGAGGATGACCGACAACATGCCCAGGGTGAGATGCAAGACCTGGATGAAGAACACCAGCAGGGAGACGCCGAGCAGGATCTCCGGCATGGCCACCGGTCCGATGACAAGAAACGGCAGCAGCCTCGGCCGGTAGCGGTGCATGGCCAATCCCGCCAGGGTGCCCAGGAATGTGGCACACAGGCTGGCGGTAAATGCGATCAGCAGCGAATGGCCCGCCGCCGTCAGCATGTCCGCGTCAGCGGCCAGCACCTGATACCAGTGCAGGGTGAAACCCACCCATTCCGCATTGAGGCGCGAATTGTTGAAGGAGTAAATCACCACGATCAGCAGCGGCACATAGAGGAAGGCATATACCAGGCCAGCCGCAATATAGACCCATGGTGCCGGCTTACGCATGACGCCTCCCTTGTCCGGCCAGCCTTCCCGCCAATGCCGCCAACGCCAGCACCGACAGCGTCAGCATTACGGAGAGCGTGGCGCCGAAGGGCCAGTCGCGCACGCCGAGGAACTGGTCCTTGATCAGGTTGCCGATCAGCATGTCGCGGGTGCCGCCCAGAATGTCCGGAATGGCGAACATGCCCAGCACCGGGATGAACACCAGCGCCGAACCGGCGAACACCCCCGGCAGGGACAGTGGCCAGGTAACGCGCCAGAAGCGTTGCCAGGCATTCGCTCCCAAGTCCTGGGCCGCGTCCAGCCACAGCGGGTCGTGACGTTCCAGGCTCGTATAGAGCGGCAAGATCATGAAAGGCAGGTGGACGTACACCATCCCGACCAGTACCGCGAACGATGAGAACAGCAGGCTCACCGGCTCCAGTCCCACCAGAGCCAGCACCCCATTGACTGCTTTGGCCAGCGCCGCCTGGGGGCCGAGGATGATCATCCAGGCATACACCCGGATGAGAAAATTGCTGGCGAAGGGCAGAATGGCAAGCAGCACCAGAAGGTCGCGATGCTTGCGCGCGCTGTGCGCAATCAGCCAGGCAACCGGATAGGCCAGCAGCAGGCACAACAAGGTGCTCAGCGTGGCGACCAGCAAGGAGTGCAGGAAGATCTCGGTAAAGATGAAACCGCTGAAAAAAAACTGGTAGTTCTCCAGGGTGAGACCGTGGTCACCATTGCCGCGATCGGTCAGTGGCGCCAGGCCGCCGAACTCGCCCGGATATTGGAACGACGCCAAGGCGATGATCAGAAACGGCGCAAGAAAAAAGATCAGCAGGAACAGCGTGGGCGGGGTGCCCACCAGCCAGCGGATGTTGCGCCTTTCAGTCAGCCGAGACATAGTGCCCTGCGGTGCGCGGCCACGCCACCCAGACCCGGTCGCCCGGCTCAAAAAATCGCGCGCGCCCGGCCGCGCTGTTGGGCAACAAGGCCTGGAGCGCGAGGCCATTGTCAAGCGACACCTTGTAGGTGGTGACGTCGCCCACGTAAAGAAAATCCACTACCTTGGCGCCGAAGCGGTTGTGGATATTCATCGGTTCATCGCGCTGCAGGCTGATCTGCTCCGGGCGCAGGGCAAGCGCACCGCGCTGGTGGACCTTCACGCCGGACTGCGACGGCGCAACAACCTGCCCCAACCCGGCGATCTCCAGGTTCAGGGTCTCGACATCAAGTGCAAGGATTGTTGCGTCGAGCAGATTGCAGTGGCCGATGAAGTCTGCGACGAAGCGATTGCGAGGACTGCCATAGATCCTGGAGGGCTCATCGAGCTGCTCGATGCGGCCCTCGCGCATCACCGCGATGCGATCTGACAGCGCCAGGGCTTCGTGCTGGTCGTGGGTCACATAGATGAAGGTAATCCCCACCGTGCGCTGCAGATTGATCAGTTCGAGTTGCATCTCTTCGCGCAGCTTCTTGTCCAGCGCGGCGAGCGGTTCGTCCAACAGAAGCAGGCGCGGGCGGTTTGCCAGAGCTCGGGCAATCGCGACCCTTTGCTGCTGCCCGCCGGAAAGTTCGTGCGGAAACTGGCCTGCCTGGTTGGCCAGATGCACGGATTCCAGCATTTCGTCCACCCGGCGCCTGATTTCTGCGGCTGGCGTTTTGATCATCTTGAGCGGAAAAGCGACGTTGTCCCAGGCCGTCAGGTGGGGAAACAGGGCATAGCTTTGAAACACGGTGTGGATCGGCCGGACTTCAGGCGGCATCTGGGCGAGATCCGTGCCGTCCAACAAGATGCGGCCTGAATCGGGCTGGTCAAATCCGGCTATGAGGCGCAACAACGTGGTCTTGCCGCACCCCGAAGGGCCCAGCAGGGTGAAGAATTCTCCCGCTTCGACGCTGAAACTCAGATCCCGGACCGCGTCAAACGTGCCGAAACGGCGGGTGAGTGTGCGAATTTCCAGCAGGGCCATGGTGCCTCAATGGGCGATCATCTTCCGCTGATTCTACCCGTCACCCTGATTGCGGGTGAATCTGCAATCTTGCGCCGTTGCGCTCAGGCGATCGCCCCCAGGCTGTTGTCCAATCCACCCATACCCTCGAGCATGCGGGTGGCGTCCCAGGACGAAACCGGCGCACTGAACAAGAAGCCCTGCATCTCGTTGCAATCCAGCCTGCGCAGGATGTCCAGCTGATCTTCCGTTTCCACCCCTTCGGCCACCACATTCAGGTTCAGCCCCTTGCCCATGCCCACGATGGCGTTGACGATCGGTGAAGGCTCGTTGGGGATCAGTTCCTTGATGAAGGACTGGTCGATCTTCAAGGTGTGGATGGGGAACTTGCTCAGATACTTGAACGAACTGTAGCCAGTGCCGAAATCATCGACCGCGATCTTGACGCCGACCGAAGCGAGCCGGCCCAGCTTGATCGCGTTGGCTTCCAGATCACGCATCAGCAGTGTCTCGGTGATTTCCAGCTCCATGTATTCGCTTTCGACCGCATGTATTTGCATGGAGCGCATGACGCTGTCGACAAAATCGGGATTCTCCAACTGGCGCGCGGAAATGTTGACCGACATACGAACCATGGGCAGTCCTGCCTTCTTCCACTCCGCCATTTGGGCTGAGGCCGCACGCAACACCCATTCCCCCATTGGGACAATCACCCCGGTTTCCTCCGCAACAGGGATGAATTCACCCGGCGACAGCAGGCCACGCTCGGGATGCCACCAACGCAGCAAGGCTTCAAAGCCGCGGATCGCACCGGTCGCAATATCCACCAGCGGTTGGTAAAACAGCACGAACTCGTTGCGCGCCAAGGCGCGGCGCAGATCGGCTTCGACCTGCAGGCGAGTCGAATAGGGCGCCTGCATCCCCGGCTGCCAAAACTGCAAGCGCGTGCGACCCTGGGCCTTGGCCTGATACATGGCGATTTCGGCCTGGCGAATCAGCATGTCCACCATGTCGCCATCGCTTGGCGCCATGCACGCGCCGATACTGACTGACAGATAGAGTTCATGGGCCTTGATCTGCAGGGGCTTGTTCAGGGTGTTGATGATCTTGCGGCCGATCTGTTCGACATCCTCGTAGGTCAGGACCCCCGGCAACAGCAGGCCGAACTCGTCGCCGCCGAGCCGGGCCAGGGTATCGCCCTCGCGCAGGCAGGCACGCAGCCGGCTGGCCATATAGATCAGGAGTTCATCGCCATAACCATGGCCGAGGGTGTCGTTGATGACCTTGAAGTGATCCAGATCCAGAATCAGGATGGCCATGGTCTGGTGGCTGCGCTTGGACTGGGCGAGTGCGAGGCCAAGGTGGTCCCGGTATAGCGCTCGGTTGGGCAGGCCGGTGAGCAAGTCATGATAGGCCTGATAGTAGACCGTCTCTTCCGCCTGCTTGCGGTCGGACACGTCTTTGGCCACGCCGTAGGTACCCATGAAACGGGTCTCGAATTTGTTGTCGGTTGGTTCGTACATGCCGGTGGCGCTGAGTTCTACCGTGCGATAACGCCCCGTCATGATGCGTGGACGGCGGTGTCCGGGATTGAACTTGAGCCGCAATTCGACGTTCCTCGCGCAGCGTTCTGAGGTGCGCCGCTCGTTGAATACATGCTCGGCCCGCGCCATGTCTTCATCATGAATCAGGCAGGTGTAATGTTGCCCTATCAGTTCCTCCTTGTTGTAGCCCAACAGGTTTCCCACCCGCTCATTGATGAAGGTGAAGCGTCCCTCCTGGTCGAGGGTATAGATGAAATCCGGGGAGCTGTTTACCAGAAACCGGTGCCACTTTTCCGACTGCTGCAGACGCTGAAGGATGAGGTTGTTCTCCTTTTCCAGGCGGCGTTTGTCGAGTGTGTTGTAGATGCGCCGCAGCAACTCGTCCGGTTCGTAGGGCTTGCGGATGAAATCAGTAGCGCCGCCTCTGAGCGCACGAATAGCACTCTCGATCGAGGCGTCGCCGGAGACCACAATCACCGGCGTCTCCACACTGCGGTCGGAAAGAAACCTGAGCACTTCCGCGCCGCCCAGATCGGGCATGCACAAGTCCAGCAGGATCAGGTCATACTGTTGCCTGAAAATGGCGCTCAGCGCCTCACGTCCTCCCAGGGCGGTGGTCACATCGTAGCCCTTCAAGCTCAGCAGCTCCGAGAGTCCTTCAAGTATCAATGGTTCGTCGTCCACAATCAGAATGCGGGGCGTCTGACCCAGGCGTCCCAGCTCCTGAATCTGATTTCCCGGTTGGCCGATTTCAGTCTTCATGTCCTCGCCTTCCCACTCTACTTGTCCTTATCCCGCGATCTTCAGGTTGATCCGGGCAACCTGGCTGATCGGCAAGAGGATACGAAATTCCGTCCCGTTCTGTCCGGTATCGCATTCGATTTCTCCTCCCAGGCTCTTTACCAGATTGCGGCTGATAGACAGGCCCAGGCCGGCATGATCCCCGCCCTTGCAGCTGTCCACCGGTTCATACAGCCGCTCCAGTACCGCGTCCGGCAGGCCGGGGCCGTTATCACGCACTGCAATTTCCAGCCGCTGCGGACTCATATCCGCGCGCATCTGAGTGGAAAAAATCAGACGCCCGCCACGCGGCATGGCTTCCACTGCATTCTTGGCCAGATTGAGCAAGACCTGCTTGAGTTTGTCCCGATGAGTGGGAATCTGCGGAATATCCGGATCCAGATCGATCTGCACACTGATGCGATTGGGCACGAACAACGTGCCCAAGGACATGCGAACCAGCTCCGAGATCACCGGATTTACCGCGACGTTGCTGGTTTCCTCCGCCGGAACCAGGAAATCCTGCTCGATGGGCCCCTTCGACAGTTCCCGCAGAATACGGGCAACGCGTTCGATTTCGTCGTTAATGATTTTCAAGTCGCGCTGCGACGAAACATCCGACTCCAACTTGCTCGCCAGGAGCTTGACGTAGTTGCGCATGATGGTAAGGGGATTGGCCACTTCATGGACCGCCCTGCGCACCTGGTCACGCGGGATTGCATCCCGCGCCGGAGCCTCTTGAAGCGGCGTGACGGCCGATTGACCCTGCGGTCTCAGTCCGGCCCCTATTCTTGCAACAAGGCGTTGCCAGGAGTGTTCATCCTCCAGTTGTTCGGCGGAATTCACCAACGCCAGGACAGCCTCAACGTGCGAATTGGAACTCAATGGCTGATAAAGAATCGTGTGTGCTTGCAAGATACGGGCGATCTGTTCATCCCGCACGGTGTAGCGGTCTGCGTCTTCCCTGGTCCAGCGCACTGGTCTGCCCTGGGCCGCCAGCGACAGACATGCCAAAGGGTCATCCAGCGAAAAGTTCAATTCCTGCAATGCCGGCGGTAGGCTGGAATCTTCCATCAGGCGCAGCGCGCCGAGCTCGCGATCCATTATGAATAATATGGCCCCGGATACGCCAAACACTAAGGGTAGCAGTTCGCTCAGACTTTTCCCCAGTGTTTCCAAGGAGACAGGGGCTGGCAGTGCATCCTGGAACACGCCGGCAATGGCGAACCCGCTGTACGCCCGGATCAATTGCGCCGTTGCCCCGGCACCCCCCTTGGTCATGCCGGATTCTTCCGAGCTCTCCATGCCGTAGCGGCGTGCCAGGAGGTCCAACTGCACTTCGGCACGCTGAGCGATGGCTTCCACCTCTGCCCTATCCATGCCCAGGTCAGCAAGTGCGGCATGCGCGTTCACTCCGTCGCTTGGCGCGTCCCCACTCGCCAAGGCATAGGCGGCATGAACCACCTTGACCAAGGCATGGGCAGTTTTGACGCGGACCAGGGGAACACGACAATAACGCACGGCATCGGCAATCAAGCCGTAAGCATCCAGCTTGCCCTGACCAGCGTGAACTGCGCCTTCTCCCATGCCCTGAACGCGCAAGCAATCCTCCAGATTGTGAAACAGCCCCGCAAGCCAGGCCCACTCGCCCGGACAGGCCTCGCTCCGTTCCGCAATCTCCTGGGCGAGCAGGGCGACCTTGATGCTGTTCGACCAGCATTCCCGAAGCGCAGACATCAATTCAGGGGCTGGCGGCAAAAGTGAGAGCGCAAGCGCGCGGATCTGGCCAAGCGAATAGCAGGCAAGCGCAGGCCTTATCAGTTCCGGGCTGCGCGGCGTCGGCGCAGGCAAAGGCGACGAAGTCAACAGGCGCATCGCCAGGAAAGGGTCATGGAGAAAAAAAGGCGCAAAGTCGCCCACCCCGGATTCGTTCCGGACGCAAGCCTCTACCAGCTCCACCAACACCCATGGCGTGACTTGAACAATGCTTAGATTATTTTTTTTAGGTAAAATCTCCGCTACTCCCCGTAACGCACTATATATAAATAGATTTTAGCGTCATGGTCAATTGGTATAAGGTAATATGATTAAATAGCGTCATTGCGTCGTGACGACATTCAAGTTTGAAACGCTTTGTCCGCTTGTTTGTGAAGGTAATTCACAGTATGGCCGAAATCCGGAAAATGATGATCAGTATGCGCACACTTACTCTCAGTATCTTTCTCGGGGCGACTCTGAGCTTGGCACTTCAGGGCCCGGCTTATTCCGAACCGGAAGCTCAAGCACCCCAAGTCGGCCAAGACACCCAGGAGCATGCGCCGGACCTGTCCGCCATTGCCGCCATTGTCTACGATCAGCACACGGGCCAGATTCTGCTGTCGAAAAACCCTGCGTTGCAGAGTCCCATCGCCTCCATCACCAAACTGATGACCGCGGTCGTGCTGATGGACGCCGGGGTCGACATGAACCAGCGCATCGCGATCGCGCGTGACGACGTGGATCATCTGAAAGGCACTCGTTCCCGCCTGCCGGTTGGGGCCGTTTACACCCGCGAACAGTTGCTCAACATGGCGCTGATCGCGTCTGAAAACCGTGCCGCCCATGCCTTGGGCCGCACCGCATTTGCCGGCGGAGAAAGCGAATTTGTCGCCGCAATGAACCGCAAAGCGCGCCAACTTGGCATGCTGAACACTATCTACGCGGACCCGACCGGCCTTGACAGCACCAACCGTTCGACCGCCGAAGACTTGGTCAAACTTGTCAATTATGCCTACCTGAATTATCCCGAAATCCGCCGCATTGCCTCCACCGGCGAGTACAACCTGGGCTTTCAGCGGGTGGTGCTGAGATCACGGAGCCACAGGCACCACCATTACGCCAGAAGGGTCTGTTACCGGCAAGTGGCATTCAACAACACCAATCGGCTCACCAGGGAGGGCGAGTGGGAAATCGGCTTATCCAAGACCGGCTTCATCAATGAGGCGGGCCACTGCCTGGTGATGCAGGCCCGCATCGCCCAACGTGAAGTGATCATCGTACTGCTGGACACGCCGGGCAAATCCAACCGCATCGGCGATGCCACCCGCATCAAGCAATGGTTGGAAAGTAAGTTCCAGGTGCGCAACCTGTCTTAAGGCCGCTTCAGTTTCGTCCCGCATAACCGGGGCGTCGTAAATTCATGCATTCCACGTTTGCTGGCCTGCTGCTCAAGGTCGTGCTGCCCATCGCCTTGCTCATTGGTGCAGGTGGCATTTGGGCGCGCTTTGGCAAGGGAGTCCCTGCCGATCAGCTGCGCGCCGAAATTGGCCGCATGGTCATCAACCTGTTTGCCCCCGCGCTGCTGTTTGCGGTCACCGCCACCACCGCAATAGACCGGCATTTGCTGATGGTTCCCGCCATTGTCGGGGCCACCACGCTGGGCGCAGGCGGGTTGCTCTACCTGCTGTTCTTCAAGAGTCCCTTGGGACGCGATCTTTCCGACCCCACTCGCGCCACCCTGTTGTTGTGCGGCATGTTCGGCAACGTGTTGTTCATGGGCCTGCCACTGCTGGGGTTTGTATTTGGTCTATCCGGCGAGCGCTATCCGGTGTTTGCCGATGTGCTCGCCACCACCCCGCTGGTCTGGACCTTGGGGGTGTGGGTGGCCACCCGGCTTGGCAGCCATCATCCCGAACAGGGCAAGGGATTCTGGCACACCCTGCTGCGCCTGCCGCCGGTCTGGGCATTTGTCGTCGGCATGGCTTGCAATGCGCTGAATCTTCCGGTGGAACCGCTGGCGCGTGCCGCCCGTTTCATGGGCCAGCCCACCATCCCGCTGATGATATTTGTCATTGGCCTGGCCGTACCCTGGCAGGGATTGCGGCCCAATCTGCCAGTAATGGTCGCAGTCTCAGTCAAGCTTGTCCTCATGCCTGTCCTGGCGTTGGGGGCGCTGCACTTGGCGGGTCTCGGCGTGGACGAAGCGGCGCTCGCCGCAGTGGTAGAAACCGCCGTACCAACCATGGTGCTGGCCATTGTCTTCGCAGACCTGTTTCATCTTGATACGCGTACCGCAGCCCTGGTCATGGGTTGGAGCACCCTATCTTCCATCTTGACGCTGCCCGCCTGGTTGTTCATCCTGCACCTATAAGCTGCGCGCATCGTTCCGCAAATTTGCGCCGGCAAAATGGCGAAGCACAGGAGGAACATCATGCGCATCGGCTTCATTGGTACCGGCATCATGGGTCGTCCCATGGCGCTCAATCTCATCAGGGCCGGTCATGATCTGCTGGTGTATGGCAGGCGATTCGACACGCTGGAACCCTTGCTGGTCGCAGGTGCGCTGGGCAAGGGGACGCCGGCCGAGGTTGCAGAAGGCGCCGACATCACCATCACCATGTTGCCCGACACCCACGCGGTGGAAGAAGTCATCCTCGGCGAGCGCGGTGCAATGATGGGGGCGAAGCCGGGCTCGATCCTGGTGGATATGAGCTCGATCTCACCCAACGCGACCATCGAAGTTGCCGCGAAGCTGGCAGCGCAAGGCATCGAAATGCTGGACGCGCCTGTATCCGGGGGCGAGGTGGGCGCGCGCGACGGCACCCTGTCCATCATGGTGGGCGGCAAATCTGAAGTGTTCGAACGGGTGCGTCCGCTGTTCGAGGTACTCGGCAGGAATATCGTCCATGTAGGCGGCAATGGCGCCGGACAGGTGACGAAGGCATGTAATCAGCTTGTGTTCAGCCTGACACTGGAAGGCGTTGCCGAAGCCTTCTTGCTGGCGCGCAGCAACGGGGTTGATCCGGCCAAGGTGCGCGAAGCGCTGCTGGGCGGCTATGCCAACAGCCGCATTCTGGAAGTGCACGGGCAGCGCATGCTGCAAGGGGACTTCAAGCCGGGCTTCAAGCTGCGGCTGCACGACAAGGATATGAAAATCGTGCTGGACAATGCGCGTGAGCAGGGCCTGGCCCTGCCCGGCATCGCGTGCGTAGCGCAGCGCATCCACGACCTGGTTGGAGCTGGTGATGGCGAACTCGACTCCACAGCAGTCTTGCGCGCGTTGGAGCGGGAAAACGCTAGCCAGGGAAGCAACTGAGTCTTTGCGCAAACACAGGTTTCATATCAGCTCGCGGTCGTAGAGTTCCTTCTTGATGTAGGCATAAAACACGGGCGCGGCAATCACGCCGCGGATGCCGAAAGTCGCCTCCATCACCAGCATGGCGATCAGCAGTTCCCAGGCATGGGCCTTGATCTGTCCGCCGATGATGCGGGCATTGACGAAATATTCCAGCTTGTGAATCAGAATCAGAAATGCGAGCGAGCCCCCCGCCACATATAAACCCTGGGACAGGGAAATGACCACGATCACGGTGTTGGACACGAGATTGCCCAATACCGGCATTAGTCCGGCTATAAACGTAACCGCGACCATGGTCTTCACGAACGGCAGATGGACGCCAAAAGACGGCAGAACAACGGTCAGGTACAGCCAAGTCAGGAAGGTATTGAGGGCGGATATGCGCAACTGCGCGAACACCACCCGGCGGAACGCTATTCCCAGCCGAATCACCCGCTCGTTCATGGCATGGGCGAGAGGGCCCATGCGGTGATCCCTTAATCCTTCGTTGAGGGCGACAAACGCACCGATGATCAGGCCGACCATCACCATGGCCAGAACATGGCCTGCATTGCCGCCGAAGTCCTTGATCTCCTGCGCGTGTGTGCGCAGCCACTCCACAATGATCGCCCTGACCTGGGATTCATCGCCCTGAGGCAAATACTGTGCGATGGCAGGAGGTAACACATCGCGCGAGCTTTCGACGATTTCCGCCATCTTCGTCAGAAGTGCCGGCAAATCATTGCCGGAACGCACATACGCCACCAGCAGCGCCACCAAGCCGATCAGCACCGCCAATACGGTGGCGGAAATCAGCGCCACGACGATAATCTTGGCCCGGCTGTGGGACAGGCGGCCGGAAACAAAACGCGGCGACAGCAATGCGACCAGCTCGTACACCAGCAGACCGGCCATAAGGGCCGACAGGAGGTGCATGAACATCACATACGACAGCGCAAGCGCCATCAAGATCCAGCCTGAAATGGTATATGCGTCGGGTTTAACCTCCGTCGTCATTAACCCTGCTCCTCATTACTGTTCGGTATTGGTAAATCCGTATCGTAAACGCCATGATCGCAACATCCGCCCGACCGCTTATAAACCACGCCCGTGCCGAATGCGAACGAGGCGGTCAAGCACATGTGCTCTCGCTGCATCGAGTCACCACAGGCGCCACACTTTATCTTGAAACGGACCTGCCGGCTCAACTTGTGCGTAAGTCCGCGTCGAACAGGGTCGTCAAGACTGCATGCAGGATGCCCGAACGCCTGCGCCAGTCAATCCCGCCGGGATCGTGCCGTTCCGGCCAACAGTGCGTTCGCCGAGCGCACCACGCCCTTTGGCATGCCACTCTGGACGGCTCGCTTACGCAGACTGCCGCAAAAGGTAGAATCGCTGCATATGACAACCACGCCAACGATTTCGCCCAAGTTCATTCGTCAGCTCAAAGCCGTCTTGCCCCCTCATTGCCTGCTGGTGGACCGGGAAGACGTGAAGCCGTTCGAGACCGACGGTCTGACTGCATATCGCAATCCACCGGATGTGGTATGCCTGCCGGAAACGGAGGAACAAGTGAAGGCGGTGGTCAAGCTGTGCTGCGAACACAAGGTGCCGATCGTCGCGCGTGGCGCCGGTACCGGCGTGTCGGGAGGGGCCTTGCCAGTTGACAACGGCATCCTGCTGGCGCTGACCAAGTTCAATCGCATCCTTGCCATCGATCCGCTTGCGCGCACCGCCCGGGTGCAGCCCGGGGTGCGCAACCTTGCCATTTCCGAAGCTGCCGCCCCTTACGGGCTCTACTATGCGCCTGATCCGTCTTCGCAAATCGCCTGCACCATAGGCGGCAACGTGGCAGAAAACTCAGGCGGCGTGCATTGCCTGAAATATGGGCTGACCGTTCACAACGTCTTGAAGGTGCGCGCACTGACCATCGATGGCGAGGATATCGAATTCGGCAGTGAGGCATTGGACAGTGCGGGCTACGACCTGCTCGCCCTGGTCAATGGCAGCGAGGGCATGCTGGCCCTCACCCTCGAGGTGACAGTCCGGCTGCTCGCCAAACCTGAGCGCACCCAAGTGCTGCTTGCCGCCTTTGACAACGTGGGCAAAGCGGGCGCGGCGGTCTCGGCAGTGATCGCCGGCGGAGTACTGCCAGCCGGACTGGAGATGATGGACAAGCTTGCCATACAGGCCGCGGAAGCCTATGCCCAGGCAGGCTATCCTCTCGACGCGGAAGCGGTCCTGCTGGTGGAAGTGGATGGCACCAACGAGGAGGTGTCGGAAGACGTCAAGCGCGTCCACGATCTGCTCCTGGGCGCGGGTGCCACCTCGGTGCGCACGGCGCGCGACGAGGCCGAACAGAAAAGATTCTGGGCCGGACGCAAGGCCGCCTTCCCGGCGGTGGGACGGCTTGCCCCCGACTACTACTGCATGGACGGCACCATACCGCGGCGCGAACTGCCTGCCGTACTCACCCGCATGGCCGAGTTATCGCGGGAATATGCGCTGCCCGTCGCCAATGTCTTTCATGCCGGCGATGGCAACCTGCATCCGCTGATCCTGTATGACGCCAATGTCGAGGGAGAATGGGCCAAGGCCGAGCGTTTCGGCGCCGATATCCTGGAATTGTGCGTGGCGCACGGTGGCACCATCACTGGCGAACACGGGGTGGGGGTGGAAAAGATCAACCAGATGTGCGTGCAGTTTGGCCGGGTGGAGCTGGATACATTTTTTGGGCTGAAGGCCTGTTTCGATCCCGACGCGCTGCTCAATCCCGGCAAGGCAATCCCCACGCTGCACCGCTGCGCCGAATATGGGGCCATGCATGTAAAGGGCGGTGCCCTGCCGTTTCCCGAACTGCCGAGGTTTTGAAGACTGTGAAGCACGCAAAGGTCAGAGAAGTACTGGTCATACGTTGCGCCCTGTGCGAACTTTGCGGTAAGAACTGAACATGGATTTGATTGAACGCATCCGATCGGCCCATGCCACGAATACCCCGCTACGCATTCGCGGCGGCGGCAGCAAGGATTGGTATGGCGGCGGGCCTAGAGGGGAAGTTCTGGACCTGTCGGGCCACCGCGGTGTGGTCAGCTACGAATCCGGCGAACTGGTGCTCACTGCAAAATCGGGCACTCCGCTGGTCGAAGTTGAAGCCCTGTTGGACCAACACGGGCAGATGCTGGCCTTCGAGCCGCCACATTTCGGCGCCACCGCTACCCTGGGTGGCACGCTGGCATGCGCGTTCGGCGGCCCGCGTCGCGCGTATGCCGGCAGCGCGCGGGACATGGTACTGGGCACGCGGCTGATTGACGGCCGTGGACAGATACTGACATTTGGCGGACAGGTGATGAAGAACGTAGCCGGCTACGACGTTTCGCGCCTGATGGTGGGCGCCCTCGGCACCCTGGGGGTGATATTGGAGGCCTCGCTCAAGGTACTGCCCAAGCCGACCGCAGAGCTCACCCTCAGGTTTGAGATGGACGAGGCCGATGCGATCCGGAAGATGAATGAATGGTCGGGCCGACCCTTGCCTCTCTCGGGTTCGGCCTGGGTGGGTGGCGCACTGATGCTGCGACTATCCGGTGCGGAGAACGCGGTGCGCGCCGCACACGAAAAACTCGGCGGCGAGATACATGAACACGGCGCGGATTTCTGGCGCGCGGCAAGAGAACAGAGCGCCGCGTTCTTCACTGCGAACGACCTGCCCCTGTGGCGGCTATCGGTGCCCGCCGCCTGCCCGCCACTTGTGCTGCCGGGCAAACAGGCGCTCACCTGGGGCGGGGCGCAGCGCTGGCTCAAGTCCGATGCCGCGGCAGACGCGATCCGCAACGTGGTGGCATCTGCAGGCGGACACGCCACACTGTTCCGCGGTGGCGACAAATCTGCGGGGGTGTTTCATCCCTTGTCTGATGCCCTGATGAAATACCACCGGCGATTGAAAGGCCAGTTTGATCCGGCTGGCATACTCAATCCCGGCCGTCTTTATCCTGAATTTTGAACATGCAAACCAAGCTGCCCGACGCCGTTGCCGCCACAGCCCAAGGCCAGGAAGCAGAGGCCATCCTCCGCACGTGTGTGCACTGCGGCTTTTGTCTCGCCACCTGCCCGACTTATCAGATCCTGGGCGATGAACTTGATTCACCGCGTGGCCGAATCTACCTGATCAAGCAAATGCTGGAAGGTGCGCCTGTCACGCGCAAGACTCTCACCCACCTGGATCGTTGCCTCACCTGCCGCAACTGCGAAACCACCTGCCCTTCCGGCGTGCAATACGGCAGGCTCATCGACATCGGCCGCAGCTTGGCAGAGACCAAGATCAGCCGCCCGCCGCTCGAACAGATCAAACGTTCGGCAATGAGCAAGTTGCTACCCTGGGCGCAGGGATTCGATGCGTTGCTCAAGCTGGGACGCATGGCGAAGCCCTTGCTGCCGAGAAGCCTCGCCAAAAAGATCCCGCAGCAAGCGGAGACCGACACTCATGCTTCAGGCCGCTTCTCCGTGCATCGCAAGATGCTGGCATTGCAGGGCTGCGTACAGCCCAGTCTGGCGCCGCGCATCAATGCTTGCGCCGCGCGGGTGCTGGAATACCTGGACATCAACCTGATAGAAGCGGACAAGGCCGGGTGCTGCGGCGCAGTAAGCTTCCATCTCAACTATCAGGATGACGCGCTGGCCTACATGCGCCGCAACATCGACGCGTGGTGGCCGCACATCGAGGCTGGCGCCGAGGCGATCGTGATGACGGCCTCGGGCTGCGGCGTGACAGTGAAGGAATATGGCCATAATCTTAAGGATGATCCGGCGTACGCGGCCAAGGCCGCTCGCGTTTCAGCGCTTACGCGAGACCTTGCAGAGGTCGTGTTGTCCGAGCAAGTCCGTTTGCTTGATTGTCTGAAGGAACGCCCCCTTCCCCATCCGGTCAAGGTCGCCTGGCACGCGCCCTGCACTTTGCAGCATGGGCAGAAGATCACCGGCGTGGTGGAAGCCTTGCTGACTGCCACCGGCTACGATGTCTTGATTCCGCTCGAATCCAATCTCTGTTGCGGCTCCGCCGGCACCTATTCCCTGCTGGAACCGGTCATCGCCACGCAGCTCAGGGACCGCAAACTGGGCAATCTGCAAACACATTCGCCAGACCTCATCGCCACCGCAAACATCGGCTGTCTGACGCATTTGCAATCTGGCACCGAGCTGCCGGTGCGGCACTGGATAGAATTGTTGGAAAGTGCATTGACGGCCCGGGGATAGATGCATGGCGGGCCTCGCTTTCGCCACTTGCTGGTGACTTAGGGTTTCACTGCCGGTGCTTGCGCCTGCCGTCCAAACATCGCCACCTGATCCTGATTCTCCGCGCGCGCTTCGGCAATCGCCTGCCCAAGTTCCAGAACTGCCTTTGCGTAATAGGCGGAGCGGTTGTAGCGGGTAAGGACAAAGAAATTCTGGCTGCCCAGGAAATGCTCGCTTGGGGCGTCGCCGTTCTGCAACTCCACCAGGGCGAATTTCTCCTGCGGCGGAAGCGTGACAGGTGATTTCGCGCCCAGGGCTTCGAGCTGGCCCGAGTCAAAACTGGGCACGATGTCCGGTTCGAGCAAGGTGGCGAGTTGGGCGCCCTCCAGGTTCACGGCAAAACAAGGTGGGAGGTCGCGAACCCAGCCATGCAGGGCCAGAAAGCGGGCCACGGAACCGATGGCATCCACGGGATTTTCCAGACTGATGCGGCCATCGCCATCGAAGTCGACGCCGTAGCGCTCGATGTTGTTTGGCATGAACTGGGGCATGCCGATGGCGCCGGCGTAAGAACCCCGCACCGACGAGGGCGCGCACTGGGACTTTGCGCACCAGACCAGGAATTCCGCCAGCTCGGTCCGAAAATAGTTCGAGCGGTCTTTGACACCCTGCGGGTAATCAAAGGCCAGGGTGGCCAGCGCATCCAGCACCCGATACCGGCCGCTGTTGCGCCCGTAGAGCGTTTCCACGCCCAGAATACCCAGGATGACGGGTTCGGGCACGCCGTACAGTTTGGCGGAACTCGCCAGAGCGGCCTCGTTCTCCTTCCAAAAGCGTGTGCCGGCCTGAACATGGTCCTCGTCGACAAACTGTGCGCGATAGGTCTTCCAATTCTTGCGCCCACCCGCCGACAGGGGCTTGAAGGCATTGCGCACCGATTCCAGCTTGCGCGCCTTGTTCAGGGTGGCACTGACATACGCTGCATCCAGTCCCTGCTGGGCCAGTTTCTGGGCAAAGACCTTGACTTCCGGGCGACCGGCGTAGGTTTCCACCCACGGCGGTCTAACGCGATTCGTCTTGTGATGGTGTTTGTGCCTGGCCCAGGCAGCATCGCTTACGCTCACCAGAACCGCCAACGTCATCAGTCCAATGAGCCCGCGTTCAAGAATCAAACTCGGTCCCTTGATTGCAATTGAGGAAAGCACTGGCGTCGGCAAATTCCGCGCTGCTCGCGCCCACGGTTTCAAGGAAGCCCTTGACGCTGCGGCCGCCCCGTTCCAGGTAGGCATTCAGCGCGCCCAGCCTGTCCTTGTGCAGCATGAGCGTGGTGTAGTGCGTGTGCTGCGGGTCTTTCGCCACAACAGCGCATGACTTGCCACGCGCACGGCATAGGCGATCCACCAAGTCGAACGGCAAGAGCGGCATGTCGCATGGGCAGACCACCAGCCAGTCGAAGCGGGCCTTCTCCAGGCCTGACAGCATTCCGGCCAGCGGGCCCGGATAGTCTGGCAGTGTATCGGTCAGCAACGGATAACCACGGCGCCCATACTCGTCCAAATTACGGTTGGCGCTGATCATCAATTCTTCGACTTGGGGTGAAAGTCGGGCGATCACATGGTCGATCAGCGGCTTGTCCTGAAAAATCAGCAAGCCCTTGTCCTGGCCTCCGACTCTGCGGCCCCGGCCGCCCGCAAGAATGATCGCTGATACCGGATAAGGATCGTCGAGCATCAGGCGCGTTTCCTTGCACCTGACTTCTGATATAGCCAGAAGTGTTCGTTGCGGTCGCCGGGCCGCGCGCCATCCCAGCGTTTGATCCAGCGCGCACCCGGCGGCGCCTCCTTGCTGCGCTTGCTGTAGAGGACCAGCCATTCGCAGTCAGGTTCAAGCGGGGAAAATTCGAGGCCGGTATGGTAGCTGAGCAACGCCCGCTGGGTGGGCGGCATGCCTCGTGTGGCGACACATTCGGTTGCACCGATATGGCTCTTCATCTGGCCCGCCATCACTTCATAGCCCAGACGGTGATCGAAAGCCGGCAGCAGCAAGAGCATCAGCAGCAGCCAGACAAAACTCATGCCCGCCACCCAGATCAGTATGGGTCTGATCGCACTGCGCTTGATGCGCGGTGTCCAGACAAACCAGGCTACGGTCAGCAGGGCGCCAAGCGCCATCGCCCAGTAACGTATCTCGGGATGAGGCTCCACGCCCAGCTTGCCCAGACGACGCGCGAGGGGGGCGGGGCTGCCAAACTGCCAGGCAAAGAAATAGACCCAGAAGGCCAGGGCGAAAAAGCTGAAGACCATGACCCCAAACCACAATAGCGCATAGGCGGCGCCTCGACGCAGGCTGAACAAACCCGCGCCAGCTAGCAGGGCAATCGGCGGCAGTAGCGGCAGCAAGGACACTTCGTCCGGATTCACGGTCAGGCTCAGCGCCACAAGCGGCAATGCAAGGACCGCCACCGGTACCAGAATTGCCGGGCTGCGCCAGGTCTTGCGAAATCGATACACGGCCCAAAGTGCCACTGGCCAGGAGGGCCAGGCAAACCACAGCAGATTTCTGACAACGTAGCCGGGCCGGTAGGTGCCCGGTTGGCCGGACACAAACACCAGACGCTGACTGGTTTCGGTCCACCAGGCCGCCAGCAGATGGCCTTCCCGTTCATGCAGGATCCACAGCCAAGCGGCCAGAGGCAGCAGGGAACACGCCAGCAGCAGAACCCAGCCAGTGCGCGCTCGCGGGCTGCGATACTCCGGCAGCATCAAGGTCAGCAGCGGCAATAGGGCCAACAGGGCAATGGGCTCCAGCCAGCCGTTGGACAGTCCCATCGCCGCCACGCCCAGTCCGGCCACGACGCCACCACGGCGCGGACTGGTCAGCATGTCAATCAAACCAAACAACAATGCCGATACGCCTGCCAGTTGCATGACATGGGAATCCATGCTGTGCCCAGGCAAAAGCAGGCCCAGGCTGCCCAGCAGCATGAATGCCGCCGGCCAGCCTGCATCCTCGCCCTCCAGCCTGCGGGCGGTCAGCCCGATCAGCCATACGGCAATGCCTACGGCGAAGCCGCTCGCAAGCCGGGCAGCATCATGGGGCGCCAACAGAAGCGAAAACATCCGGACGAAGACTTCCGCCACCCAGCTATACAGAGGTCCGTGATCCAACTCGATGCTGCCGGCGACCGTGGGTACCAGCCAGTCGCCGCTTTGCTGTGCCCATAGCAATGCGGCGAAGCTGTCTCCATCTGCGCCCTTCCAGGGTACGTGCCCAACCAGGCCCGGTAAAATCCAGGCCAGGCAAAGCGCCAGCAACCCGATCTGGGTGCGGTTCAACGGCGTCAATTCACCACTTTCAGCAACCGCCCTGGACTAGGTTCGCCGCGCGGATAGAGATTGTTCATCAACCGAAGATACGTCTCTGCGTGGGGACCAAGCGGGGAACGCGCTGCCAGCCCCGCCATGGTCATTCCGGCTTGGGCAGTGATCACCGAGATGACAAATGGCCGGGCCTGTTGGCGCTCGGCCCAGGTAATGGCGTGAAAGCTGCTGATCGCGGCCTTGATTCCATCCTTGTTGCGCTGGTAGGCAGGTCCGTCCCTGGTGACACCTGTTACCAGGTATTGACTGCCATTGAAGTTGATGACGGCCACCAATGCCGGTTTGCCTTGCTGGGTGCCCGCCGCGAAGCGGGCTGGAAGACCATTCACCAGGCCGGTCTCGAAACGGCTACCCGGGTCAAGCGGCAACTCCATCTGCATGCTATCCAGGGGTTGGCCACTCTCGCGCTGTGCGACCAGTTCCATGCTTGCATCGGCCTCGGCGTTGACAGCGCTTGTCCGTTCCCGCTGGCTTCGCACCTGCCAGCCGCGCGGGAACTGGAGGGCGATGCCGAACTGCTCATGCAGCAGGGCGTTGTGGCGGATCGCGCCCTGATCCGGGCTGTGGCCAAAGTAGACGCCGTTCATGGCGCGCACGAATTCGCCCGTGTCTACTTTAAGGCGTGCCGCCCTGTGCCTGCTTGCCTCCCCCACCGCCAACTTCAGGCGGGCGTCATTGTCCGGACGGGTGGCGAATGTGCCGTGATAGTGGCGCGGCTCGCGCCCCTCCTGGCGGGCCTGCTCCACATCGAACAGTTCCTGAGCGTTCAACACACCGATCATTTCGACCATCGCGTCTGGGTCGTAGCCCGCCTTGGCAAGATATTGCGCGCCCAGCCGATCTGCCTCCAACTCAAGATCACCGCCATAGCCTGTGGTCCAGGAAGCCGCCAGGTCTTGCAGCAGGCCGGCGCCATCCTCGTTGCTGAGACCCCGCACCGGGACGAAACCCGGGACAAATCCTGGATCCGCAGCAGTGTCCCCGCCATGCCGGTGCAGCGCATGGCGGGCGGTGACATGGCCGATTTCGTGGCCCAGCAGCGCGGCCAGTTCCGCCTCGTTTGAGAGATAGGCAAGGATGCCGCGAGTGACGTAGACATAACCGCCGGGAAGGGAAAAAGCGTTGACCTCGGGACTGTCGACCACGGTGAAGTGCCAGTCCAGATCAGGTCGGTCACTCTTGGTCGCCAGAGCCTTGCCCACCCGCGCGACGCAAGCCTGCAGGGCCGGGCTGTTAAGTTCATGGTACCGCGCCAGCACCAGATTGTGGATCTGCGCACCCTGCCGGATTTCCTGCTGCGCAGTCTTCAGGTCGATGTCCGTGCTTCCGCCCATCGGACTTCTCGCGCAATGGGACAGGGTCAATATGCCGATCAGTGCCATCGCGCTTCGTATCAGTTTCCTGCTGGGCTGCATGTCAAAGTGGGAGAACAAACTTGGCCATAATGATAGCCTCTCGGCCGCGCAGGACACATCAAAGCTGCACATGGCGACAAAAAACAAGAGGCAGCCGAAGCTGCCTCTTGTTCTGGTCCTGCACGGACAATTACTTGTTCATGCCATAGCGCTGGCGGAATTTCTCCACCCTGCCGGCTGTATCGACTATCTTCTGCTTGCCGGTGTAGAACGGATGGCACTGGGAACACACCTCGATATGCAGCGGCTTGCTCAGGATGGAACGCGTCTTGAATGTGCTGCCGCAGGAACAGGTCACGTCAATCTCGTTGTATGCGGGATGAATGTCGGCTTTCATGCTTGGGTCCTCAAATACACCGCGGCGAGTACGCGGAAACCGCGCATTATCCACAAAAAATCGTGCAGTGGCAAGGATTTGCCTGTCCTGGCCCGCGCGACAAGGCTAGCGCCCGGTCTTCATGGCGTTGAAGAATTCGTCGTTGTTCTTGGTCGCCCGGACCTTGTCGAGCAGGAAATCCATCGCGTCAAGGTCATCCATCGGGTACAACAGCTTGCGCAGCACCCATACTTTTTGCAGGATGCTGTGCTCCATGAGCAATTCTTCGCGTCGGGTGCCGGAGCGGTTAACGTTGAGGGCGGGGTAAATCCGCTTCTCCGCCATGCGCCGATCGAGGTGGATTTCCATGTTGCCAGTGCCCTTGAATTCTTCGTAGATCACGTCATCCATGCGCGAGCCGGTTTCGATCAGGGCGGTGGCGAGGATAGTGAGGCTGCCGCCTTCCTCGATGTTGCGCGCCGCACCGAAGAATCGTTTGGGTTTTTGCAGCGCATTGGCGTCGACCCCGCCGGTCAGCACCTTGCCGGAGGAAGGCTGCACGGTATTGTAGGCGCGCGCCAGACGAGTGATGGAATCCAGCAGTATCACCACGTCCTTCTTGTGCTCCACCAGACGCTTGGCCTTCTCGATCACCATTTCGGCTACTTGGACGTGCCGGGAGGCTGGCTCGTCAAAGGTGGAGGCGACGACTTCGCCGCGCACGGTTCGGGACATCTCCGTCACCTCTTCCGGGCGTTCGTCAATCAACAGCACGATGAGTTCAACATCCGGGTGGTTGGACGTGATGGCGTGCGCCATGTGCTGCAACATGATGGTCTTGCCGGACTTCGGAGGGGACACAATGAGGCCGCGCTGACCCTTGCCGATGGGAGCAATGATGTCAATGATGCGGCTGGTGATGTTTTCCTCTGCGCGGATGTCGCGTTCCAGTTTGAGTGGCTTGTCCGGATGCAGCGGGGTGAGGTTCTCGAACAGGATCTTGTTCTTGGTATTCTCCGGTGCCTCGCTGTTGACCGTGTCCAGCTTGGTCATCGCAAAATAACGCTCGCCGTCCTTGGGAGTGCGAATTTCGCCATCTACCGTGTCGCCGGAATGCAGATGGAAACGGCGAATCTGGCTGGGACTGACATAGATGTCGTCCGGGCTGGCCAAATAGGAAGTGTCAGGAGATCGCAGGAATCCATATCCGTCCGGCAGCACCTCCAGCACTCCCCCGCCAAAGATGCTCTCGCCCTTCTTCGCATGATTCTTCAGCAGGGCAAAGATCAACTCCTGCTTGCGCATGCGGTTGGCGTTCTCGATGCCGTTGGTCAGGGCCATATCGACCAATTCGGTAACAGGATGTTGTTTGATTTCTGATAGGCGCATGGAATAAACCTGTGGGGCCGAATAGGCGGAGAAGGAAAGTCGGGTTGCGAATATCGTCTGCCGGGTACCGCCCTCGGTGGGGTGGTCAGAACCCCGGCGACGCTTGGGATGATTTCAGGTTAGCGGGCTTAGATGTTGCTGTCAACAAAAGCGGTCAATTGGGATTTCGACAGGGCCCCCACCTTGGTGGCTTCCACATTGCCATTCTTGAACAGCATCAGGGTGGGAATACCGCGGATACCAAACTTGGGGGGCGTACCCTGATTCTCGTCGATATTGAGTTTGCAAACCTTGAGGCGGCCGGCGTATTCCCGCGCCACTTCGTCGAGCACCGGAGAAATCATCTTGCACGGGCCGCACCAATCGGCCCAGTAGTCCACCAGTACAGGCAGGCCGGCTTGCAATACCTCCTGCTCGAATGTGGCATCGGATACATAGTGGATGTGTTCGCTCATGGTGTTCTCACGGTGAAGCAGGCGGGGCGTTGACAGAGATCCCTTGGCATGACCGCCCGGGCCTGCGAGTTGAATGTGTTCGGAAAGATGTTGTGATTTTGCAGTCGCCGCCTATCGTAAAAAAGGTGGGCCCCCGCGTTAAGTAAAGTACAACGCCTAAATGCTAGTCCAGCCAGCAACCGAATACAAGAGGGGGCCCTTATGTTCAAGAACCGTCTCGATGCCGCGCAACAACTTGGCCGGGCGCTGGAGCGTTACCGGGGACAGCAGCCTCTGGTGTTGGGCATTCCCCGGGGCGCCGTACCCATGGCCCGACATATCGCCGGCCAACTCCAGGGCGAGGTCGACGTCGTGCTGGTCCGCAAATTGCCCTCCCCATACAACGTGGAACTGGCGCTGGGCGCCGTGGACGAGACCGGCTGGATGTACGTGGGCGACGATGCTGCCCGCTACGGCGGGACGCCCGAATACCTGGAACTGGAAAAAGCCCGTCAACTCGAAGTGATGCGGCAGAGGCGGCGCCGATATACACCCATCCGCCCGTCGCTCGACCCCGTCGGCCGCGTCGTCATCGTGGTGGATGACGGGTTGGCCACCGGCAGCACCATGATCGCCGCCTTGCATGCGCTTCGCGCCAGAAGCCCGGCGCGTCTGATCTGCGCGGTACCGGTCGCCCCGCCGGATACGGCCGAAAGGGTGGGTGCCGGTTGCGATGAAATGGTGTGTCTTGAGACCCCGTGGAATTTTCAGGCGGTGGGCCAGTTCTACCAGGATTTTCCTCAAGTCAACGATGATCAAGTGATCGCCGCCCTGGCAGGCTGATTAGACCGGCAAAAGGTGGCGTACAAACGAGTCTGCCGCCAATTTCGCCGCGGCCCCAGGATGTTGGGCTCTTCCAATAGATGGGACACGGCGTGCACGATTGCCAACTCCTTCTTGCAGGTCGGTTTCTGGCCGGCGTTCCGGTTCAATGCCGAAACCGCCGTATCCTGGCCTCCGACGATGAAGAAGCTGGGCGCACACGCCGTTTATTCGCATGCGCTCGAACCGGTCAACGACAAACTGACCGCGGAATCTTGCACATTTACGTCCTGGCCGAATGGATCCGGATGGGAATGCGGCGGCGGCCAAAATTGCCCGCGGCGGCGCCAAAGTGTCCGGCAATCGCTGCGCCGCAATCCGGGCAATGGCCGTTCCGGGTCAGGCGGTAGGCAAGTATCTCATGCCAGTCCCGTACGATCAGCGGCTTGCGGCAGTTCGGACAGTAGGTCGTGCCGCCTTCCGTGTCATAGACGTTTCCAGTGTAGACATGATGCAACCCCGTATCCAGCGCAATCTTGCGCGCGCGGCCAAGGGTCGAAGCCGGGGTGGCGGGTACATCCATCATCTTGAAATCCGGGTGGAAGGCGGTGAAATGAAGTGGCACATCCGCCCCCAGCTCCTGCATGATCCAGGTGCTCATCGCGGCGATTTCCTCGCTCGAATCATTGTGCCCGGGAATGAGCAGGGTAGTGACCTCAAACCAGACCTTCGTTTCGTGGCGGAGATAGACCAGGGTATCCAGCACCGGCTGCAGGTGCGCACCGGTGAGCTTGAAGTAGAACGCCTCGGTAAAGGCCTTCAGGTCCACGTTGGCCGCATCCATCTTGGCGTAGAACTCCCGACGCGCCTCGGCATGGATGTAGCCCGCGGTGACCGCAACCGTCTTGATGCCCTGCGCGTGACAGGCATCCGCCACGTCCATGGCGTACTCGGCAAATATCACCGGATCGTTATAGGTAAACGCCACGCTCTCGCAGCCGTATTCCGCGGCGGCCCGGGCAATGTCCTCGGGGCCGGCCTGGTCCATCAACCGGTCCATGTCACGCGACTTGGATATGTCCCAGTTCTGGCAAAACTTGCACGCCAGGTTGCAACCCGCAGTGCCGAAGGAAAGGATGGAACTGCCCGGATAAAAATGATTGAGTGGCTTTTTCTCCACCGGGTCGATACAGAATCCGGAGGAGCGGCCATAAGTGGTAAGCACCATCCGCTCGCCCTGGCGCTGACGCACGAAACAGGCACCGCGCTGGCCATCGTTGAGTCGGCAGTCGCGCGGGCACAGGTCGCACTGGATGCGGCCATCGTCAAGCTTGTGCCACCAGCGGCCCGGATAGGCCGATTCGATGGCCGGGGGTTGGAATGTGTCTTCACCTGGAAACATGGACTGTGACTCCGCACTAAGCTCTCTGCGGTTCTTTCCACTTTTGCACGTCATAGCGGGACAGGAGCAGGTTGTCCGCCCAAAAGTCGACCGGCAGTCCGGCCTTGCGCTTCAACTGCTGGAGAAACTGGCGCGGTTCGGGCAGTTGCTCCCATACCTGTGGCAGGAAGGTGGCGCGATGCCAGCCACACTCCAGCACGACCCCGTCAAGATGGGGACGCAGGTATGCCAGGGCCTCGGCCTCCGTTGCCACCGCAAGCGGTTCTGGTTCGGAAAGCAGCGAGACTTCCACACTGACTTCGGCGAACTCTTCGCGCCGCAACGGAAAAAAGCGTGGATCCTCGAAAGCCGCCGCGTGGGCATTCTTGCGCACGTCTTCCAGCACGGGCCGATGCGCTTGCAAGGTGCCGATGCAGCCGCGCAATTCGCCTTTCTTCATCAGGGTGACGAAGCTGGCGCCTTGGGCGGCCAGCCAATCGGCATCCTGCGGCAGGGTAATTTCAGCCTTCAGGCCCAATGCCTGAGCGATCTCAGCGCGCGCCGCCTGGAGCAAGACCTTGCCGTCAATTCGCTCGCTCAACTCAATCATCGTGATCCGCCTCCGCGCTGAACGCAATTGCGGCATAACCCACCACCCTATGCCTGTCACCTGCGGTATCGCCCGAATTGCGCAGGTCCAGCAGATGGGGCTTGAGCCCCTTGCGCCGCGCCACTTGCAGCAGGCCGTTCAAGGGCGTGGCACCACAGGCCTGCTCATGGTCGAGCGGTCCCTTGAGCTCGAGTATGTCGTCAACGGTCGCGCGGTCGATGCGCCTGGCTTCCGTGTAGGCGTGATAATGCGACAGATCGGTGCTTACCAATATTGCGGTGTCGTCTCCGCCCCACAAACGTTCGAGCACCTCGGCCACTTCTTCCGCACTGGCTTCCCCGACCGCCAGTGGAACCAACTGAAACTCCCCCAGCACTGCCTGAAGGAAGGGCAGCTGAACTTCCAACGCATGTTCCTTGGCGTGCGGCGCGTCACTACTTGTCACCTGGGGCAGGTCGGCGAGTTGATCTATCGCCGCCCGATCCAAGGGCACCGCCCCGAGTGGAGTGGAAAAGGACGCCACGGTGGGCACGACCAACCCGTGCGCCCACACCCGGTGGGTAGGCCCCAACAGGATAACGCGGTGGATTGAAGCTGCCTGCTTTTGCAGCAGGCGATACGCCGACGCCGCAACCGGCCCCGAGTAGATGTAGCCCGCGTGGGGCACCACCAAAGCCTTGATCTTGAGTTCTGAGCTGTGCGCAGTTTCGAGCATTTCAGCCACATCGGCAGCCAAGCGTTGTGCATTGGCTTCATAGAACAGGCCTGCTACGGCGGGCGGACGTATGGACGACTTGAACACGGCAAAGACTTCCTCATGAACTAGTTTACAAATGGGGGCAGCGCCCCGGAATGCAAGATTCAGAGCACCACGCAATGCGCCAGAAGCTGGGGCAATTCGCGCTCGCTGGCACTGGTGTAGTCGCGGTCCACGCTGGCAGTGATCAGCCTGTTTACCCCGACCGGCAGATGTTGCTTCAGCAACCCGATGAAGGGTGAGGACGCAGCGAGGATCAGGCGCTCGTAGCGGCCATGCGAACGGGCTTCGTCCAGCATGACCGCCAAGTGCCGGGCAAAGTGATCGGCGGCATTCTGCTTGGGCCCGGTTTGCGGAACATAGGCCCCCCGACCGTTGCCGTGACCCTGATTATGGCCAGGTCGGTCGCTAACCAGTTCACTGCCTTTTTCCCGGCTTTCCGGATGGACATACTCGCTCACCAACTCCACCCCCTTGTTCGGACCCAGATTGGCATAGAGCTTGGCTTGGGCGGCGTTGGCAATCAATATCCATGTAGTGCTCATAATTACTCCTTGTGATGGGTTACATCCTGCCCTAAGCCTAGGCTTTTACTGGCCGGCGTCAAATCGCGCCGATCAAATCCCGTCTCGGGCTGGAGTAAAATGAGCCGGTGTTCAGCCTGCGAGACCTGTCATGACCTATGTCGTCACCGAAAACTGCATCAAGTGCAAATACACCGATTGCGTGGATGTGTGTCCCGTGGATTGTTTCCGGGAGGGACCGAATTTCCTCGTCATCGACCCGGACGAATGCATAGACTGCACCCTGTGCGTACCGGAGTGTCCGGCAGAGGCGATCTTCGCCGAAGACGATGTGCCCGAGGACCAACGAGCCTTCACCGCCATCAATGCCGAGTTGGCCAAAAAGTGGAAACCCATCATCGAGCGCAAGGCCGCTCCGCCGGATGCCGACGAATGGGCCACGGTAAAAGACAAGCGACACTTGCTGGAACGCTGACCGCACTGACCGAGTCTCGTGTTTGAGCACGCCGCCCGGCGTATTCTTGAGGATCTGGGCGAGAGCCTGCCGGACCTCTCGGCTGCCACCGTTCTGCTCCCCAATTTACACGCCGCCGGCCCGCTGGCGGCCGCGCTGGCCCGGTTATCCGGCCGCGCAGTCCTGATTCCACCGCGGTTTTTCACCTTGGCGGCCTGGAGCGCAGCAGCACCGCTGGAACTCGATCCGCTCCCAAGTTGCCGACGCCAAAGCCAGATATACCAAGCGCTGAAAACACGCGGCTGGTTTGATGAAGCCGATCTCTGGCCGTTGACGCGTCAAATGTTGGCCTTGTTTGATGAACTCACCCAAAACCAGGTGGCCTTGCCGGGCTCGCTTGCCAGTTTCAGCGCCGAGCTGGCCCGCGCATATCGCGCCAAGGCGACGCAGCCCCTGCAGTTTGAGGCCCGGCTAATCCACGAGCTCTGGTTCGCTCTTGCTGCGAACGCGATTCCAGATCGGGCCGCCCGTCTTGGTGCCGGACTGGCTTGGCGGGCGGCACACGAATCCGGGCCCATATTCAGCTTGGGATTGTCGCGCTTGGCGGGCATCGAGCGAGATGCGCTCAGGCGTCTGGCCGACCGGGGCATGCTTGTTGAACTTCCGGAAATGGATACAGCCAGTCCCACCATGCAGGCATTGCAAGCAACCTGGCCGCAAGGCCCGGATCCGGCGCCGTTGCTGGAACGCGCGCAAGCCCTGGCGCTGACGCTCCGCTCCAGCCCCCTGGCCCAGCGGGTGCGACTGTTTGGCGCCGCCCACCTGGAAGAAGAAGCGCAAGCCGCGGTCCTGCAAATTCGCCTCTGGCTGGCGCAGGGCCATTCCTCCATCTGCCTCATCGCCCAGGATCGGCTGGCCGCGAGACGGGTCCGTGCCCTGCTCGAGCGGAACGATATTCTGGTGCACGATGAAACCGGCTGGCCGCTCTCCACGACCGCCGCTGCCAGCATGCTGATGAGCTGGATCCAGAGCGTAGCGCAGGATTTCCGTTTCGAAACCCTGCTCGCCCTGCTCAAGTCGCCGTTGGTGCTGAGTGGCCAGCCACTGCTTCGCCTGCAGGCCAGTCAACAATTGGAGAGGGCGCTGATCGCGCATGGCCCGGCCCGCGGCCACGAGGAACTCGCCCAGCGCCTTGATCAAGCCGAACAGCACGGCCAAGCCGTGATCCAGGCGCGCGCGGCACTGGACCACCTGGTCTTGGCAGCCCGAACCCTGAGCGGCGGTCCCCGGGCGCTCACGCAATGGCTGGCGGATCTGTTGCAAAGCCTTACTGCCCTGAATACCGATCTGCACGAAGATGCGGCCGGTGCGCAGTTGCTCAATCTGCTGGCCTTGCGCCAGCGGGAACTGGCGCCCGACCGGATGCATTTCGCTCAGGCTGAATTTCGGCGCTGGCTGGATGCAGAACTGGAGGGCGCCCCCTTCCTGGAAGACCGCATCGACAGTCCGGTGGTGTTCACGCATCTGGCCGCCACCCGCCTGCGTCCCTTCGACGGGGCGATCCTGCTGGGCGCGGAAGCCGACCGCCTGCCCGGCGCGCCCGCTGCGGGATTCTTCAACCAGCGGGTGCGAACAGAGCTGGGTTTGCCTGGCCATGGCGACAGTATCCGGGACATGCAAGCCGACTTGTCTGCGCTGCTGGCTGCTTGTCCCGACACCCTCATCCTGTGGCGCGCGCGCGAGGCGGGAGAGGAAGTTGCCGTGAGCCCCTGGTTTGAGTTGCTCGAAGCGCTGCACAGGCAAGCGTGGGGGCAGGGCCTTGAAGACTGCGCGCTACGCCACTGGTTGGCACAGCTTGCGGTGCGCGCGACGGCCGATGCCGGCACTGCGGTGCCCGCGCCGGCACCTGGCGTGCTGCCAACCCGGCTCAGCGTGTCGGCTTACAACAGCCTGGTGGCCTGTCCGTACCAGTATTTTGCCCGCCATGTGCTGAAGCTGAATGAAGAGGACGAAATCAGCGCCGAGGTGGACAAGGCCGATTACGGCAGCCTGGTGCATCAGATCCTCTATCGCTTTCATCGCCGCCATCCCGTGCTGGGCGATCTCACGGACCAGATCCTGATCGCCGATCTGTTGGAGGAAACCCGGCTGGCCTTCGTCGCGCCCGCCGCCCAGGACTGGTTCAGCCAGGCCTGGCGGCTGCGCTGGGAATCCCGCATCGAGGCCTACATCCAGTGGCAGTTGCAGCGCGAGCAGGAAGGCTGGCGCTGGCAGCAAGGTGAGCAGAAGCAGGAACGGCAGTTCGCCCTACCCGGCGGCCGCTCAATCACGCTGCACGGGCGGCTGGACCGCATCGACCACAAGGCCGGTGAACTGGCAGTGCTCGATTACAAGACCGAATCACCGCAGCGTCTGAAGGACAAGCGTCGGGCCCGGGGCGAGGACGTACAATTGGCCACCTACGCCTTACTGCTGGGTGAAAGCGTCAGCGAAACAGGATTCGTTTCGCTTGAAGACAGCCCGCCCAAGTGGCTGGTGGCGGAGGCCGCGGACGCGGAGCCGGAGGCACGACGCCTGGTGGCGATTTTCACCGCAATCAGTGCGGGCGCGACGCTGCCGGCCCAAGGCATAGATCAGGTTTGCGTGCATTGCGAAATGCGTGGCCTGTGCCGCCGCGATTACTGGCCGGACCATGGCTAGATCTCCGCTCACTCGATTTCCACTCATCCCCGCCCAACCCGAGTTGCGCCAAGGCGCGACCTACGCACCGGCGTACGGCGATGTTTACCACAGCGCGGACGGCGGGCTTGCACAGGCGCGCCACGTGTTTCTCGCCGGCACCGGCCTGCCGGAGCGCTGGCAGGGGCAGGATCACTTCACCGTGCTGGAGACGGGGTTTGGCCTGGGTCTCAACTTTCTTGCCACTTGGCACGCGTGGCGAGTTGCGCCCGGGCGCCCGCGCAGGCTGCATTTCGTTTCGGTGGAAAAGCACCCGCTGCGCGTTGCAGACTTGGCCCGCCTGCTTGCGCCCTACCCGGAACTGGCGATGCTGACGGGAGAACTCGTCGCGGCCTGGCCGCTCCTGGTTCCCGGCTGCCAGCGCCTGCATTTCGAGGACGGAGCCGTCACGCTTACCTTGTTGTTCGGCGAAGTCGGGGAACTGAATCAATTGGCTTTGCGGGCGGATGCCTTGTTTCTGGATGGCTTTTCGCCGGCGCGCAACCCCGCGATGTGGGACCCCGAAGTCATGCGCATCCTGGCGCGCAAGGCTGCACCCGGCGCGCTGCTTGCGACCTGGAGCGTGGCCGGCGAAGTTCGCAGGGGCTTGGAAGCCGCGGGCTTCAGCTTGGAGAAACGCCCCGGCTTCGGCGCCAAACGCGAAATGCTCGTGGGGATGTGGGGCGGCCCGGACACCCCGGGTCCCGGCCGGCCGCCGGCGTCAATCGCCATCGTCGGCGCCGGTCTGGCAGGCACCAGCCTGGCCCATCGCCTTGCGGAGCGCGGCCTGCAGGTGAGTCTGTTCGATGCGCAGGCGGGGCCCGCCATGGAAGCGTCGGGCAACCCGGTGGGTGTATTCCGCCCCCTGTTCTCCAGCGATGACAACCGCGCCGCGCGATTTTCACGCGCCGCGTTCTGCTATGCCATGCATCACTGGGATCGCCTCGCCGCGGCTGGCCACAACCCGAGCTGGCTTTCCTGCGGTGTAGTGCAGATCGCCCGCGACGAGGCCGAGACTCGGCGCTGGCACAGCATTCTGGTCGACTATCCGGCGGAATATATCGAGCCGCTCGAAGCGGAAGAGATCGAACGCATGACTGGGCAAAAGTTGGGTGGCTACCGGGTAGGTCTGGGCGGCTGGATTTCGCCGCCTTCCCTGTGCGCGATGCAACTCGCCAGCCAGGCTGCCCGCATCGCGACGCATTTTGCGACCAGGGTCACGCTCGTTGAATCTTGCCCTTCCGGCTGGCGGCTCGGCTTCGGCCAGCCGCGTGAGGCACTGGAGTTTGACGCGGTGATTCTGGCCAATGCCAATCAGGCCGCGGCCTTTTCACGCCACTTGCCGCTGACGCGAGTGCGCGGCCAGCTAACCTATCTGCCAACAGGCAGCTTGCCGCCCATTCAGCAGGTCATCGCGCGCGAAGGGTATGTCACTCCGGCGGTGGACGGAATCCACGTGTTGGGCGCCAGCTATGATCTGGACGACGGCAGTGCCACGCCGCACGCCCAGTCCCACGCCAGTAATCTGCGACGGCTGGCGGGTCTGCTGCCCGGTGCGGAAAGGAACTTTTCCGCCGACCAGTTGCAAGGCCGGGTCGCGTTCCGCGCGACCACCCCGGATCGCCTGCCCATCATCGGCGCCCTTGCACCGGACCTCTATGCCTACACCGGCCTGGGTTCGCGGGGCATCGTCTGGAGCGCGCTCGGCGCGGAATTGCTGGCCTGCCTGATCACGGGCGAGGCTTTGCCAGTGGAGGCAGACCTGGTGGCCTCACTCTCACCCCTGCGATTTCGGCAGCGCACATGAGCGAGACCTGGCAACTCACTGCACAGGCCCTGGATCCACGACGCAGCGTGGTGGTCGAAGCCTGCGCCGGAAGCGGCAAGACCTGGCTGCTGGTGTCCCGCCTGTTGCGCCTGCTGCTGGACGGCGTGCCGCCAGGAGAAATCCTCGCCATCACCTTCACCCGCAAGGCTGCGTTGGAAATGCGGGCCCGGCTCGATGGCTGGCTGCGCGATCTCGCCGTTCGCGAGGATGACTGGGTACGCGATTTCCTGCGCCAGCGCGCGGTGGCGGAAGCCGAGCTGGACGCATGCCTGCCCCGCGCGCGCCAGCTTTATGAAACCGTCTTGCTCGCCCAACCCGGCATCACAGTAACCACCTTCCACAGCTGGTTCCTTGACGTGCTCAAGCGCGCGCCGATCGACGAGGGGCTGGCGAGCCGCACGCTCTCCGAGCGGACCGCTGCGCTGGAAAAGGAGGCCTGGCTGCGATTGGGCGAACAGCTGGCGCAGCAACCCGAAGGCGAACTGGCACAGGCCTATTCGCGCTTGTTGATGCAAATCGGTGCGTTCAACGCGAAGAAGCTGCTGGGCCGGTTCATGGCGGAACGGTTGGCATGGCAGGCCATGACCTCGGACAAACATGAGGCGCTGCAAAAACACCTTGGGACGCTGCGTCTGAGTCTGCCCATCGATCCGGATGCCGACCTGGGGCAAGCGCTCAGGTCGGACGTTAACTTGATGGCCCAGTTGCGGGAATGCGCGGTGCTGTTTGCGCGCCACACCAAGGCTGCATCCTACCGGGCGGCTGGCGTCGCCATCGAAGTCGCACTTGATTTGCCTGCCGAGCGCTTTCTCGAACGTCTGAGTGCAGTGTTTCTGACCCAGAAAGGCGAAGCTCGCCGCGATTGTCCCAAGCCGGGCAAGGCTCTGAACGAGGCCTTGGGCGCGAACGACGCGGCCCGGCTGGTGGAACTGCATGGCGCGATTTGCCAATGCCTGATCGCTACGCTGGAAAATCAAAAGGCACAAAGACTTTTTCACTTCAACGCCGACGGTCTGCTTTGCGGCCAGGCTTTGCTGGGCCATTACCAGGCGGTCAAACACGATCGCGGATTACTGGACTTTTCCGACGTGGAGTGGGAATGCGCCCGCCTGCTGCGCGACAGTGAACAGGCCGAGTATCTGCAGTACAAGCTGGATGCGCGCTACCGGCACATTCTGTTGGACGAGTTCCAGGACACCAGCCCGCTGCAATGGCAAATTCTTTCCGCTTGGCTACGGGCCTCCCAGTCTGCCGACCGGCTGCCGACGATTTTCCTGGTGGGCGACCCCAAGCAGTCCATCTACCGCTTTCGCGGGGCCGAAGCCCGCTTGTTCGAACTGGCGAGCGCATGGCTCCAGCAAGGCGGCGCGCGGCGGATCGCACTCAACCATACCCGGCGCCTCGCTCCGACGCTGGTTGAGACTGTAAACAGGGTGTTTGCTCCCTTGCGGCATCGTTACCCGGCGTTTGCCCCGCATGTGGCGCATCAGCGCGACCTGGCCGGCCGGGTCGAAGTGTTGCCGCTGGCCGCGACGCCGGAGATCGCCCGCATGGAAGAAGAACGGGCGGAATTCCGCAACCCGCTCCTTCAAGCCCGGGCGGAAGCCGAGACCGCGGCACGGGAACAGGAGGCTCAGACAATGGCACAAAGACTGCGGCAAATCGAAGGCCGCTGGATGATCCGCGATCCAGACGATGGCCACACGCGCGCGGCGCGCTGGCAGGACATCCTGATTCTGGTGCGGGCGCGCAGTCACTTGCACGTCTATGAGGCCGC
Organism: uncultured beta proteobacterium; assembly: GCA_963782495.1. Taxonomy (GTDB): domain Bacteria; phylum Pseudomonadota; class Gammaproteobacteria; order Burkholderiales; family Thiobacillaceae; genus DASQBT01. Next base: position 68,789 of record CAWAJU010000006.1, read on the forward strand.
ATTAAGGGCGGCCGGCATTCCCTATTCCAGTCCTCGCCGCGGCGGGCTGCTCGACACCCTGGAGGCTGGGGACCTGATCGCGCTGCTCGGCGCACTCGTCGCGCCCTGGAACGACCTTGCACTCGCCCGTGCACTGAAGTGCCCGGTATTCGGCGTCAGCGATGCCGACCTCGAAACACTGGCGCACGCCGCACCGCTATGGGATGGCCTGATGAATGCTGCAATCGCCACCACCGCCGAGCTGCGCCGTGCTGCCAAGTTGCTGGCCGAATGGCGAAGCCTGGCCGGCCGACTGCCGGTGCATGATCTTCTCGACCGCATCTATCATGCCGGCGAGGTGGAGGCGCGCTATGCGAAGTTCGCGCCACCCGCCTTGTTCAACAGCGTGCAAGCCAACCTGCGGGCGTTCATGGAATTGGCTCTCGCGACTTCAGGCGGTCGCTATCCCAGTCTGCCGGACTTCCTTGCCGATCTGGTTCAGCAGCAGCGCGACGCAGACGATGAAGCGCCCGAAGAGGGCGAATTGCCGGAAGCCGGCGACGCCCTGCGCATTCTGACCGTGCATGGTGCCAAGGGACTGGAAGCGCCGATCGTCTGGCTGCTCGACGCCGGACCGCGCAAGGCACCGGCTGACGGCTACCGGGTGGTGTTGGACTGGCCGCCTGACGAGCCGATGCCACAGCATTTCTCCCTGTGCGGGGACAAGAATCTCAAAGGGGCATTCCAGCAGGCTGTGCTAGAGCAGGAAGATCGCCTGGCACAAACGGAGGATCTCAACCTTCTGTATGTGGCCATGACCCGCGCCCGCCAGGGCCTGATCGTCAGTGGCGCTCAAAGCCGGAGCAAGGGCGCCAGTACCGGCTGGCACGCTGACATACTCAATGCGCTGACGATGGCTGGCGATGCAGGTCAAGCTACGCAGGGTGACGATCTGAGCGTCCGGGAACCGGATCAGCCCACGTCAGTTCCGAGCCAACCCCCCGCGCCGCCGTCCCTGCCGCCGTTGAGCTTGTCCGGGCCGGTAGGCAAGCTGCGGGGCAGCAGCGCAAGTGCGGACTTCGGCGAATTGGTTCACGCGCTGCTTGAATATCTGGCCCCGCCTGGCCCGCCCGTTCGCCGGGAAATCCTGTGTCAGTCTTTGGGGACACCGTCCCGCTTCGATGAAGCCTGGGATCGGGCCACGCGGATTTTGCGCGCGCCAAACCTGAATCGTTTCTTCAATCCGGATAGCTATCTTCAGGCGCGCAACGAATTGAGCTACGTGCGAGCAGATGGGAGCCTGCGGCGGATCGACCGGGTGGTAGTCTTTGCCGATGAGATCTGGGTGCTGGACTACAAGACCGGGGAGCAGGAAAGCGCAGCGGTCCTGCTCGCCCGTTATCGTGCCCAACTCGAGGAATATTGCCAGGCCGTTGCCACACTGATGCCGGGCAGGCCGGTGTACTCAGCTCTGATCACCGCGGATGGCCACTTGTTGAAGATATAGATCGTTCCAGTATGCTTGAAACATGGGCGTCCTGGCATCGCAGTACATGCTTCAGATATTCCATGCAAGAGAGAGACAACGATGCGCGCCATTGCGCCATTCATGTTTCCCTGCGTTCTCGTTGGCTGTATCTCGCATACCAGCAGAGAATCACAGGGTCCGGACTTCACTTCCGCGTGCGCGGGCAAGAGCGCCAAAATCGAGGAGATTTGCGGCTCTGCAGGTATTCAGTCCTGTTCCTGCGAAGCCGCCGCGCGTGAGGGCATGGATTACAGCTGCGCATGCAAAAGAAACCCTAGGGAAGGTCTGAAGAAGCCCCAATTTTCATGAGCAAATTGGATGCATGATCATCAGCGGCAAGGCTTCGGGTTGATTCCGGGTATTTTACCCCGGCATCGTTCGGCCTTTCTGGCCATTTCTCATTCATTGGGCGCACCTTGCCCCTTGAGGTCGCAACAGGTGATGTCGCGCCAGGTACAAATTCGCCAGGGCGCAGGTGGCGAACAATCGGTTCGCGTTCTTCTCCAGTCCCTTGTAGCGCACCTTCACGAAACCGAAGATGTTCTTGATGACACCGAACGCGTGCTCGACCTTCGCGCGCACACGGGATTTGTTCCGGTTCTTCGCCCGTTCGATTTCATCGACTTCGCCCTTGCGGCGGCAGCGCCGGTTGGTCATGTCCTGCGCTTGGGGCGCGCATTGCTTGATGACCTCCGTTTGCCCCTGATAGGCACGGTCGCCCCAAACCTTGGTTTCATCTCCATGCAACAGGTCAGAGAGCACTTGCGAATCTGCCACGTTGGCGGCGGTGGCCACCACCGAGTGGATCAGCTTGTTCTTGGAATCGACCCCTATGTGCGCCTTCATGCCGAAGTGCCACTGGTTGCCCTTCTTGGTCTGGTGCATGTCCGGGTCGCGCTTTTGATCGCGGTTCTTGGTCGAGGACGGCGCAGAGATGATGGTGGCGTCGACGATGGTGCCTCGGGCCACCTTCATGCCTTGCGCCTCCAGGTGGCGGTGCACCTGCTCGAACAGCTTTTTGCCCAAGTGGTGCTTCTCCAGCAGATGCCTAAAGCGCAGAACGGTGGTCTCGTCCGGCGCGGCTTCACGCCCGAGATCGATGCCGACGAAGCGGCGCATGGCAGCCGAGTCGTAGATGGCCTCTTCCACCGCCGGGTCGGACAGGTTGAACCATTGCTGCAGGAAGTAGACGCGCAGCATGCGCTCCAGCCCCACCGTCGGCCGGCCGCCTTCACCTGCAGGGTAGTACGGCGCGATTACCGCGCACAGTTCAGACCAAGGCACCACACGCTCCATCTCGGCAAGAAACGTCGCGCGCCGCGTGGGCTTGGCATGAAGTTCAAAGCTGCCTTCGGCAAAGGTTTGTTGTCTCATTCGTCTCCCTCCCAGTCACGCACCAATATTAATGCACGACACGGTTGCTTGATGACTTTTGCAGGGTTTCCCTAGGCTTACTTGAATGTTAAATGAGCGGCCGTTTTCCGAATCCTGCGAGCGCAATAAGGAACCGATCCTTGCGGTGCTGCGTGAAACCTTTGACCAGCCGGGCAAGGTGTTGGAAATCGGCAGTGGCACTGGTCAGCATGCGGCCTACTTTGCCGCAGCCCTGCCTCATCTGCAATGGCAAACCAGCGATCTGTCCGCCAGCCACCGCGGAATACTTGCCTGGCTGGAACACGCACATCTGTCCAATCTGCTGCCGCCCCTGGAACTCGACGTAACCGGAGCCTGGCCGGCGAGCCACTTCGACTATGTATTCTCCGCCAACACCCTGCACATCATGGGCTGGCCGGAGGTGGTCAGGTTTTTTGCCGGTGTCGGCGAGACACTCAGATCCGGCGGACGCCTTGTCGTCTACGGTCCGTTCAATTACGGCGGCGCATACACCGCAGACTCCAACGCCCGATTCGATGAGTGGCTCAAAAGCCGCGACCCCCGATCCGGCATTCGCCCTTTCGAGGAAGTGGACGCGCTGGCCCAAGGTGCCGGCTTGCAACTTCTAATCGATCATGCCATGCCGGCAAATAACCACATTTTGGTTTGGGAAATGGGTCCCGGCCGTCTATAACCAAACCATGCGCATTAACGATCTTCTGAAGCGCTGGCAACATCACGATGCCAGCTATCCCGGCAGCTTGCCCCAGGCCCTGCGCCTCCCCTTGCGGGACATGGCCCGGATTCAGGCCTTGCAGGTAATGTATCCGAACTGCACAGAGGAGGAAATCCTCGCCGACCTGCTGCATGCCGCTCTGGACGAGTTGGAGACAGCGATGCCTTATGTGCCGGGAGCGAAGGTGATTGCCGAAGATGACCAAGGCGACCCGATTTACGAAGATCTGGGCCCGACCCCACGCTTCTTCAGCCTCAGCCACGATTTCCTGCGCAAGCTGGCCCTGCCCCACAGCAAACCGCGCAGCAGCAAATAGTCCGTCGGCATAGTTTACAAATTCGTGACCCCAGACCGGGTTGTGCGCTGAAAAGCTTGGTAAATGGGCCACTCAATAACTGGCACGATGCGTGCTTGGTCTCCTGTATAACAATCAAAACAGTGGAGAGCCATCATGTACATAGGGCCATTTATTATTTTTGGCGGCTTTGCCAGCTTATTTTTTGTGCCGGGGTTTCTCGACACACCTTTGGCACTACTCACCTTCCGCCAGGTGATTTCTGAAGGCCTGTCGGCGCTGTTCGGTCTGATTGCGCTGGCGGCCCTGGCGCACTCCATAGAGTTCGATCCGGTCTGGCCCTGGCGACCTGAATTCCGCCGCGCAATGGCTTGGATCTGGGGTGCCAAACGCTCGTAGAATAGCGGCTTTCGAAAATCGAAGCCGCCATGCCCGTCAAGCTTTCCGCACCTGATCCCGCTTCACTCCTCCCGATCGCCGGCCTGCGTCTCGGCATCGCCTCCGCCGGCATCAAGACACCGGGCCGGCGCGACCTGACCCTGATAGCGCTTGCTCCCGGCTCGAAAGTGGCTGGCGTATTCACGCAAAACCGGTTTTGCGCTGCGCCGGTTACGCTATGCCGTGAACGGCTCCGCGCAGGAGGCGACATTCGCGCCTTGCTCATCAACACCGGCAATGCCAATGCTGGCACCGGCGCAGAAGGCGTGGCACGCGCGCGCCGCAGCTGCCAAGCGGTGGCGGAAGTCCTGGGTTTGGAAGCGGAAAATGTGCTGCCGTTTTCTACCGGCGTCATACTCGAGCCGCTTCCAATCGACAAGCTCGTTGCCGCGCTGCCGGACGCAAAGGCCGATCTCGCACCTGATCACTGGAGCGAGGCAGCGCACGCCATCATGACCACCGACATTGTCGCCAAGGCGGCGTGCGTGCAGACCCGGATCGACGGCCAGACCATCACCGTCACCGGCATGGCCAAAGGCTCCGGCATGATCCATCCCAATATGGCGACGATGCTGGGCTACGTCGCTACCGATGCGCGGGTGTCGCGTGCCTGCCTCGAGCAACTGGCAAAAGAGGTGGCTGATATCTCATTCAACTGCGTAACTGTGGATGGCGATACGTCCACCAATGATTCCTTCATACTCATCGCCACCGGTCAGGTCGGGCACGCGGAGATTGCCGAACCCGGCTCAGCCGACTATGCGTTGCTCAGGGCCGCAATAGGCGAGGTTTCGATCAAGCTTGCCCAAGCCATGGCGCGTGATGGGGAGGGCGCGACCAAGTTCATGACCGTGATCGTGGAAGCCGGCCGCGACCGCGCCGAGTGCAAACAGATTGCCTATGCCATCGCCCGCTCGCCTCTGGTAAAGACCGCTTTCTTCGCCTCCGATCCCAATCTGGGGCGCATTCTCGCGGCCATCGGCTATGCAGGCGTGGCGGACCTCGATGTCGACCGGATCCAGGTCTATCTGGGCGACCTGCTGGTGGCAGAGAAAGGCGGCCGCGCCGCCAGCTACACCGAGGCAGCCGGCGTGGCGGTGATGCGCGAAGCGGAAATCGGCATTCGGGTGATACTGAACCGTGGAGAGGCCAGCGCCACCGTGTGGACCTGCGACTTTTCCTACGACTACGTCAAGATCAACGCCGAATATCGAACCTAGGGCAACAGCGCATCCAAGGAAGTCCGGAAGAATCCCATGAACCCGCATCGATACTTGATTTGTCGTTCATACAGAGCCGATAGCGTCCATTGACATCCGCCTAATAAGCGGGTACAAAAGTGGGTACTGACTGCCTATCTTGTAATACCAAAAGCGGGTACGGCTGGAAACCAAGCAACGGCGCGGGTTCCGCTCTGAAAGGACGCTCAAATGCTCACCGATACGCAATGCCGCAACGCAAAGGCCGGCGCTAGGCCCCTCAAACTCAGCGACGGCAAGGGGCTGTACCTCGAAGTGCGCGCCAACGGTTCAAAGCTGTGGCGCTATCGGTACAAAATCGACGGCAAGGAAAACCTGTTCGCGGTGGGCGAATATTGCCAACAGCCAGCCGGCGAAGAAGAGGAAGTGGGAAAGGCGCGGCGGCAGGCGCGACGCTTCACCTTGGGCGAAGCCAGGGCCGAGCGGGAGCGGTGCCGGGGGCTGGTTAAACAGGGCATTCACCCCGCCCACAGCCAGCGGACTGAAAAGCTGCGCCGCTCTATCGAGGCGGGCAGCACCTTCAAGACGGTGGCCGAAACGTGGATCAAAGAAAACGCCCCCCACTGGTCCAAGAATTATCTACGCCAGATAGAACAACGATTCAAGGCCGATGCTTACCGGCACATTGGGGCGCTCCCCATTCGGGAAATAACCCCGGCGCACGTCAAAGACGTTCTGAAGCGCGTGGAGAAGCGCGGTGCGCCGGCCAGTGCCAAGCATCTGCGAACCTGGATCGGGGGGGTATTTCGGTACGCTGCCGGCGAATTGCTGGTGGAAACCGATCCCACATGGCCCTTGCGCAACAGCATCAAGGGACCGAAAACACAGCACATACAGCACCTGACCGCGAAGGAGACACCGGCTTTTCTGCAAGCCCTGGAGCGGGTACAGGCGGAACACGCAACGAAGATCGCAGCCAAGTTGCTTTGGCTAACGGTCGTTCGCACCGTTGAATTGCGTGGCGCAGAGTGGCAGGAATTCGACCTAGACGAAGCCCTATGGACGATCCCGGCGGAAAGAATGAAGATGCGCGAAAAGCATATCGTCCCGCTTTCGGCCCAGGCGGTCGAACTGTTGCGGGCTCTTCATCCGCTTACTGGTCGCGGACGGTATGTCTTTCCTGGCCGCAAGGATCGGGAACAGCCATTGACCCACGAGGCGATCCGCGACGTTTTCAATCGAGCCGGGTATGCGGGGAGATTCACCCCCCACGGCGTGCGCTCAACCTTCTCCACCTATTTCAACGAAGCAAACGTGGCTAGTGAGTTGATCGAACTAACCTTGGCGCATAAAGACAAGGACAAGATCCGGGGGGCTTACAACCACGCCAAGAAGCTCGATCAACGCCGGCAACTGTTGCAGCAATGGGCTGACCTGTCGGACGCATGGCGGAGTGGAGCGAAGGTCTTGCCGCTTAGGGCGGCCTGAACTGTCGCTTTCAGGCAGCTTCGATGTTCGCCGGGTCGGGCGTAGCCGATCAGCTTTTCGGGAACGGACGCTCAATACAGCCGCGCTGGTTGCTGCTTCAAAATACCTCCGCTGACCGGTTTGGTCGAGGAGCCGTCCATCCTGTATTTGCGGCAAAGTACCGAGATTCGGCCATTGCCGACATTACGTCCGGTCAGCTGGGTGGCAGCTGTTATGGAGGTTGCAGCCGTTGAGACGGTAGGCGAAGCGGAGGGCTGCTTCCGCCACCGGCGAACGAGTGGTTCGTGCCCAAGGGAAACGGCCCCGAGTCGTGTTCTTTCACGCGCTTTGGACGATTGATGGACGTTTTACTTTGCCAGATGCAGCTGCATAGCCTACGTAAAGCAGGCGTGTAGCTGCTCGGGGTTATCGGCGATATAGCGCCATACTATGAGGTCTACGACTTTCGCCTGCTCACCAGTAATGGCGGCAAGTTCCCGGCAGAAGTGATCGGCGCTTCGAAAACCCAAGAGTTCTGATACACGCACCAAGTGCCGATCTGGCTTTGCAACGTCTAGGCCAAGATTCTTTGCCAGATGCCAACTCGTGATGGGTCCAATGAACGGAAGTGTCTGGAGTTGATTAATCGGATCTGCCAGCACAGATTTCTTGAACTTTCTGAAGCCGACGTCATTGATGTGCTTCGCGGCCGAATAAATTCCCTCTAGCTTGACCCGATTGGCAAAAGACGAGGAGGCGGTTGAGCAGCAGATGTCGCCGGCCGATACGATAGCTTCCGCAGATTCCCAATCGCAAAAGCAAAGTGAGACATGATCAAAGACTCTGCGAACGACAGACTCTCGGAAGCCTGAGCACAACGCGACCCAGGCATGCTCTCGAAGCAATTCTCTTTCGGTGAATTTGCTGAAGTCCGCAGCGCGATGCCAGGCCACTTCGGCGGATAGCCCGGCCTGCTGAATATAGCTGCAGGCCCTGGAGAAGAAACTTACTGCTGAAGTCAGGTTTGCTTTCATGCTTCAGTTAGTCATCGATTTTGAAGGTGTGTCGAAACCAGAGTCGTGCCCTTAGCCACGTCAACGACGCGCCAGGACGCCCATCCAAAGCTTTGCTCAAGGCGACCTTCACAAGATGACGTTGCTTGTGTTTAAGAAACTCCCCTTCGGGAATCGGCACACCGACAGAGGCAGCCATATCGTATCTTGAAAAGACTCGCTGACAGGCGTCATGATCGTACTCGCTTGCCAACAGGAGGTAACCTGCCTCACGCTTAACTTCGGCGTAAACGTCCAGTGTTCGCTTGTGAGCGTCGGAGCGTCCTTTCCAATCTGTTTTGATCTGAATCAGGGTGAGAAAGAAGACCCCGGTGCCGAGCGCGCCGACCCAAATTTGGCTGTCCCAACCGAAGGGTGTAAGGGTCACATTGAGCCTCGGCTCGACAAAAGCCAGCGCCACTAGCCAAGTGGACAATGCTAGGGTCAACAGGTCAAGAGTAAACGCCAAACGCGCGTATCGGTCGCGCAGCGCTGCGTGGCCGGTGCACAGCATGTCGGAGACACGGCAGATTCGAGCCAGCTCATCTCGCATTGGGTGGTCTGAGCTCATGGTTCCAGGCCGAAGAGAGCTTTCCACTGCGCCACTGATGCCGCTGCGGTTGCATTTCGCATACGTCTGGCAAGCCGTCCGAGCAAATGGCTCGCCGCTTCGCGTTCACGACTGTTGGCGGGACCTAGATAGCTATCCACGTGTACGGATTGTCCTGTGCTGTCCCTGATTGGGGAGAGGACCAAGTCACGCGCACGTTCGAAGAATGCCGGCAGCATCGCGGAGGTGGTCTTCTCACCCGTGTAGCCACGAAAAGCTGCAATGGCCAGGCTCTCCACGTGGTACCCGCTTAGACGCTGGCCTTCAGGTAACTCGCCGTTGATAGCTTTTGCAAGCTTAATCGTCGGCACCAGCTTGCCACCGCATGCGGCGTTGCGCTTATTTAAGGCATCCTTGAAGGCCATCGGATTGATCTCAGACCAAGCGTCACGCCTTGACGAGGGAACATGAACGTGCCCGTCAGCGCCTTTGATCGCAGGTAGGAGCTGGACGACCATGCCGTCGCCGTAGTCAACAGTCACGGCCATCTGTCCATGCGTGACGGTGGCTGTTGCAGGTATGGCCGCCTTTACGATGGTGGCCATCGTCTCTAGCGCCCGTTGAGGACTATGGTTTTCCAGGTCCGAGTCGTTGAGAAGAATCAGGGAGTCGATATCGCTCAGCCCGTCAACGTAGGTGTGCTTGGCGACCGATCCGCCGAAGAGCGAATCAAAGGCTCCGTCGATTTCGTCTTGCAAAGCAGCGCGAATGGCATTCAAGCGGTCCTGGACCGCTCGAGCATCTCGACTGTTGTAAGCGCCAAGCAGTTCGGACAATGTGCCCGCAAGTTCGACTTCGAACTGCTTGACCGAGGAATTGTCCTCCGCCTTACGAACGGCTTCCCTCAGCTCCTCTGGGCTCTTGTTCCTGAAGGGAGATCCTCCTCCTCCGCCACCCATATTTAACCTCCCAAAGCCTCAAGTGCACTTTGCAGCGCTGTTTTGAACATTTCGCCGTGATGCTTGAATGAACTGAAGTCCTCAGCTGTCAAGAATCTACGCATCTCTAACTGGAGTTCGGCCATGTAGTAGTAATTCTGGTGCCAGCATCGTGCGTCGACCATAAGTGTCTTGGTTGCGACGCCAAACTTGAGTGCGCCAAAGTTGTGTTTGTAGATCGTCAAACCTTCATGGAACGCGAATCGCAACCACGTCAGACCGTCGAAGATGTCTGCCCCAGCGATGAAGTACATGGGCGTCGAAATCGTATCCAGACTACCAAAGACGTGAATAGGTACATCGATGTTCGCTTTGGTTAGCGCTCTCCTCAGTTTGGCAATGTTCTTCATCCTGTCCATCAGGGAGTCACCAATTTCCTTCTCCGTAATACCAATGACGTCGAATTCGGCGAGGCGATGGACATGCTTGAGTAGATTGTCAACGTGAAGAAATCTCTGGTCCGCTGTCTCGGGTTTTAATAGCAGCTCCCGCATGACGTCCGTACGTCCAGGGGCCATCGCACGAGCCCGTTCAATCTGATCGACGAATCCCACTCGCGCTTTCGGATGGTCATAGCTGATCAGCACACTTGGCACGGCTGGTTGCCATATCGCGAGTACCCCCTCGTGCATTTCTTGCGTCCACTCTTTGGGGTTATGGTCTTTGTCGCCAAAGTCAGAAAGCTCAACGTCCTTCGAGGCTTCATACCCACCGCTGTCCAGGAAGATCAGTGATGGGAAATCGAACGGCGGCTCGATCTTCTTGTGGTGAAGGTCATACGCGCTAATTAGTGTGACGCCTTCAATCAGCTCCGAACAGGAGGCAATGATTTTGCGGACGTCCGGAAATCCCTTGCTCGAAAACGACGGCACCAGTAAGGGCGTGCGCTCGACTTCGACGCCGTTCAGTTTTAGCGACCGGCGTTTCGCTAGCATTGCAGGGCCCTTCGGTCTAGGCACGAAGCACATGAGCCGCAGGCTAACTCACCACCCATCTCGCAGCTATATGTTCGCTCTATCGGCAGGTCAGTCTGTATGAAAAAGTCATAGACATCACGCTTTGTCCACTCGAGAAATGGCGCGATTACCTGCACTGCGTTGTCAGTGTGCTCGATGACAGCGCGGTTGATCGTGTCAATGAAGGCCGGTGAGCAGTCGTAGTAGGGAGTGCCCGCATGCAGGCCCAGCGCGATCAGACTTGACTGTGCGCGGGTGGCAAGCAGCGCGGCAAACACCAGGAAAGCATTTCGACCAACGAGCTCGCCAGGACCAAACGGAGCGGTACCTTTGAAGGCGAGTTCCTGCACCTCGATTCCGAGCATGGCGGCTAGTGAGCGCACAGCGGCCTGCTCTTGCTTCAATGCAGCTTGACCGTAGTCCACAAAAAGCGCGGATATCCTGAAGCCTTGGGCAGTAAGAAACGCAGCACAGGCTGCGGAATCTATCCCACCACTCATAAGCACCGTCGCGTGCCTACCTACATCCATCCCTCCAAGCTCCCCATAGGACTATGGCTGGCAATGTACCAACCTGCTCGCAGTGGGCGCGAGCCGCAATTCTCGTAATATGACACGAGTCGACAAACTTGTCGTCGACAACAACGTGGAATTTGCCATGCCCCTCCTCTTTTACCGCACCCGGGTTGTCAAATATTGGTTCTTTTCATTGCTGACGGAATAATCATGAGCGCCTTGAATAGCTCTGGTAACGGTCTGTGCGGTCATCTGGATCGTCGCCGTCAGGTATGGCGCAAGCATGTGAATGCGGGGCGCGCGGACGGATACCTTGCAATCCGCTGGTTCGAGAGGCGGCCATTCGCTTCAAGTCGGGGAGAACGGCAGGTTAACGGCACATTCCCGCCAAATCTAGCGTACCGAGACAACGGCCGTTCAGGCCGAGGTTCAGACCTCCGGGCAAATGGCGGAAACGTCTGCTCCAGTGTTGACAGCAGTCATTTCGCGGCCAATGGCTCGTAGTTACCCGCGATTTTGCGAAACAGATTCCCTGGGAGGCAAATATCACTTGGCACGAAGCTCTTTCAGCTTCAAGAGCATGGCCAGGGTGCGCTCGAACTTGCGGTCTAGGTGCGTTTCGTAGCGGCTCAAACTCTCCAACCGATGCGCTTGCAGCCCTTCGCCCAGGGTTTGTGCCTTGATCGCGGGCTGGAACCGGGCGTCATGGGCCATCTGAAAGCAGAATGGCTCCAGTTCCTCACGAATATAGTGTGCCAACGCCTCGGCCGTTGCGGGGCGGGAGCCGTCTGCGACATACTCGTCCCACTGGTCGCGTGAGTCAGCGATCAGCGACCGGCGCGCTCTGTGGTAGGCATTCTTGCCGCCTTTGCGCAGAATAGATGCCGCCTTGCGGGTTGCGGACAGCTCAAGCTCCGCCTCCTGTTGCCCTTCGACCACTTGTTCTGGGGTCGCGGTCATCAAGTCTTGCAGATCAGTGGGGCTGGTCGATAGCCCTCTCACGAAGGGCGCGGCGGCGCGAACCGGGCTGTTGACCTCACTACTCACTACGCCCTTCAGGGAGCGATTGATCGTTGCCCCCTCGGCCAGCAATACCCGCCGTTTGCGCCAAATGATCGATGCCAGCTCTTCAACAAGATGCTGTTCCGTCATACCCCCCGGTCGATGTTCCTCGATCAACGCGGCCAGGAGGTCAGCAAACTCCGCATAGTCCTCATGGGCCAGGACCACCAGCTTAGAGAGAATGCCGTGCTTCATGGCGTTGAAGCGCACGGCCTCGTAATTGGCATTAGGCGTGTCACTGTCGGTCACCACGCAGGCCACCGATGAGGAATCATTTTCAAGCGTTTGCATGTTCATCCCCTGTGTGTGTTTTCAATCAGCTCAAACAGCGCAATGGCGTCGTAGTACGCCTGAGGAATGTTCATCTCAAAGGTGGCGACGTTGCGGATGCCGATAAAAACGATGACCGGATCGGTGTTCGCGTCCACTACCTCGATGGCGAAGCGAATGCTGGGGTTCTCGTGCAACATCGCAAGCACTTTGGCGCGGCGACGTTCAAGCTGTAACTCGGCAATGATCGCAGCTTTGCTTTGCTTGATCGTCGGCAACCAGCGGTCAATGGCTGACTGATCGCCCTTTGCAGAAATGCTGCCCGAGGGCGAGAGCGCCAGCAGCACACCCTCCTCGTTAGCCCGTTCGATGATCTCGGTGGGGCTCATATTTCCACCTCGACTTCTGTTTCCGCTGGCATGACAGTTTTCTCAACCGGCGGGGTGAAAGGCGGTAAAGGCGTTAAAGGCGGTGATTTGACCGCCACCACGCGCCAGGCGGTGCGACCGTCGGCCTCGGCTTGCTGAAACTCAAAGCCACCGACGATCCGGTTTGCATTCTTTTTCAGCAGCCAGCCCAGCTTCGAGCGATTGATCTCGCCGCGTTCTTCCACAGGAAATTCGCGCATGGCATCGAGCAGACTGGGCTGGTTATGAATCGCCGTCTCTACTGCCTTGCGCACCGTCGTCGCGGTCGATCCAAATGCGGTACGCCATTCGGTCATCAAGCCACTGAGCGCATCACCGTCAGGGTCATGGCGAACCTGCTCCAGCAGCGCCGTGGCCGGATCAGGCTGTCCCAAGCCACATCAACGGATACCGGCAATAGTCTGACCATGCACCACCGAAGGTGACAATGCTGCCTGCCTCAGCGCGGGGCATCCCCGCCTTGCGCCATGCCTGGATGATGGTCAGCACCGCCGCCACATAAGCCCCACGGCGCTGGCGCACCTTATCCACCGGAAAGCCTTTGTAGGTCATCGTCGCCGGTGTCGCACAGCGCGGGTCGATATGAATTGTCAGCACTCGCCGCAGCAGATCGCGAATCGGGCCGACGTTGTTTCCTGAACCCAGAAACAAGGTGCGCGTGCTTACCGTTGCCGTCTTGCTCACGCCCAGAATCCGGTCGGTGATCTGCTCCGCCGTCAGCATCCGCTTAATGGTGCCGTGCGGTATCCAGTCGGTATCCATGTCATCAAACTCAATAACGGCGGGACTGGTCAGCAGCAAGGACAGAATCACCTTGGTGGCTTCCTCCGAGGTCGTCGGATAGCTCACCTTGGCATTTCCCGCCTGGCCCGGCGAAGGCCCCAATCAGTTCGCACAGATAGGTTTTGCCGCTACCGAACACTGGCGCGCGGGCGTGAAAGCCAGGCGCATGAGGCAGCGACGGGCGCACCACGGCGGTGAAGATCGCCGACAGCGCAGCCGCCTTATCCGTGGCGGCGACGAAGTGAAACTCGGTGAGCAAGTCTTCCAGCAAGGCCAGCGCCGCCCGTGCCGCCACGGGTGTCGGATCGGGGATGACAAACTGCCGCGCATCGAACACGCCGAAACGCTGCGCCGCCTTGTCGTAACCGGCCTGCATGATGAGTTCGCCGTCCGACTCACGGAAGTACGGTTGCCGCGCCACGCCAGCTAGCGGCGGCAGGTAACGAAAATTCTGCGCATCGTAAAGAATGGCCGCGTGCCGCGTCGGTGGATCGCAGCGCACCCAGTCTTCGGCACGCCCGTCGTATTTCTCCCAGCTCGCCGCGACCGACAACTCCCGCGTCAGCGCCGGGGCGCTGGTCGGCACGATCGAAGGATCACCGGTGGTCGGATCGGTCGAGACCGAGACGATCAGGCCACCCGCCTGATAATGCCGCCCACGGTTCGCCAGCTCCTTCTCCGCCGCATCCACCACGCGGTGCAAGTCACCCGCCACCACGCGAATCACCGGCTTGTGCCGTGCCTCTGCATTGCGCACACCAAGGAATTCGAGCAACGCGCGAATGTGGTACTTGTCACGATGCGAGTGCTGGCAGCAAAATCCGCCCACCGGATAGAATTCGTCCGGCTCGAAGTAGGCCGCGCCGGTATCCAGTTGATCGGTATGCTCCTGCACCCACGGGCACGTCATGTCGTGCTTGCCCGAACCCAGCGGTGTCTTGTACAGCCCGCGCGCCTTGAGCGCCGCGACGACCGGGTTCTCCGCCGCCTTGGGCGTCAACACATCGTCGGCGTCATTGCCGATGCTGCGCGAGTCATTGTTTACGTGGGCAGCGCGCGCAGAAGGCTTGGCAGTTTTCTTCGGTCGGCCAGCCGGGGCGAGTTCCAGTTGCAGGCGATCCACAATCTCTTGCGGCGTGTAGCGGACGTCAGGCCGCCATTCGATCAGGCGACACTGAAACGGTGCGCCGTCTTCGTCCGCATACTTTGTCTTGCCGTTGATCGCCACCGGCAGTCGCGCCCAGCGGCTCAATGGCCCGGTCGCGCCCGCATCGCACAGACTCGAGTCGATCACCGCGTTCAGTAGCCGCACGGCCACCGCGCCATCGGTCAGGGGTTCGGCGAGGACGATCCCGCCCTGATGATTGCCGGGGCTGGTCTCGATCAGCCAGGACAGCTCGAAACCGGCCAGACGCTCCAGTGGCACCTTGGTGCCCAGATCATCGAGCATCAAGAAATGGCAGGCTGCAAACTGGGCTTTGCGCGCCTTGAATGAACCGTCATCGCCGGGGTAGAAGCTCGCACAACCGAGGTAGTTGTTATCCGTGGCAGAGAGATTGACGGCCACCTGATCGGCGCGACTGGCCGCCCATCCACCCAGGCCTGGGTCGCCGCTCTTCGAGCACACAGCCGCGAACGCGCCCTCGGGCAGTTGCGGGAACACCGCCGCTACAAAGTGGGCATTGGTTATCTGAAAATCATGTCCGGTAGGGACGGTATCCCTTGGGACACCGCCTTCGCCGCCTTTACCGCCTTTCAGCGGTTCAGTCGCGGAATCTGTCAGCACGTTGGGAGTCATGGCCGCCGCGCCTCAAGATGCCGATTTACGGGCCGCTTCCAGCTTCACCACCAAAGCGCGGATTTCGGCCTCGGACTTGCCGGCTATGCGAGCGGCATTCATCTCCGCAACCTCATTCTCAGGATGAGCAACCGCCCGGACGCCAATAGGGACTGGGTGCGGGAACAGCCCGTCTTTAACGTCTTGATAATGAGCGCTGCGGGAACGGCCGCGAATACGCGTGACTTCTGAAATCCGGAGTAAGAATACCGGTTCGATGGCAGTTCTATTGATAACAGACATGTCTGGTCCTCGTAGAGTTGTGCAGCACGTTGCCGCACAACTCTATGCATGACATGTCACGTCAAGCGTCGTGTAATCAGGTGGGCAGCGGAATCGGCCCTGTTTGAATTGTCATGACAAATGCCGATTTGTCACGCTTGAAACGTTGGGTCGTTGTCCTCCAGCCACTGGCCTGCCGTGTCTTCTTCCTCCCCGGTTGCCGCAAGCTGGCGCCCTCTGTCTTTCCACTCATCCAAGGAGGTCATTCGCCGTTCGGCCTTCTGCTTGGCCCGTTCATCTGCAAGCCCACGCAGATCAACGATTGAAAACAATGGAAGCCAACCTGCGCTGGACTGGTGCGGCAAGAACGGGTCAGCGCTTATTCCGAAATGCTTGCGAAATACGTCACGCACCCGCTTTATCCTCGCGGCGCTTTTATCGCTGCTGCGCGAAATTCGTTCCTTTTGTGCCAAGCCCACGAGGACAGCGCCTTGCATGTTCAATGCCCCGTTTAGGCGGTTAACCAAGTCCAGTTCAGCCAAGGCCACGCGCCGAGTGACGCCGCGAATCGCCACTTCGAGCAGATTGTTGCCAGCAAGCCCGGATTCGGATCGATCCCCAACGATGGAAATTGCTATTTCGCGGGGGTGCAGATTTTCCATCCTACGAAAGATGGCGCACGAATCTTCAGAGCGCGCTTGATTTCCAGAAGGCGGAATCGCGTCGGACCCTGGCTCAACGGCTGCTGAATGGGGAGAGGAATAGAGCGGGCTGGCGTCGATTCCTTCATCTGCTTCAATCTGCTTCACATGAGAGACCAGAAACAGCGCGCTTTCAAGAAGTGGGAAGCTGTCAAATTCCTGCAAGAACCCCTTTGTTAGGCCCGTAATCGGATGGATATCCAGCAGCCCAGATTCGGTAATCTTGGCGCGGACATGCGCTTCTGCCTGAATGCCTGGCTGATTGCTCCAGCGTGCGACCAGTGCCTGCCAGGTAATGTATCGGTCTACAGCCTGGAAATTGACGATGTCCTCCTCCCGAAACCAGCAAGACATGAGCGGCGAGAGATAGTCATAGCCATAATTTGTGCCGAATTGGTAACGGAACCTTGGTGGCGGCTCTAATTCGTTCGCGTTCGTATAGGCGGCGAGGCCGCCCTTCTCCGGTCCGAAGTATACCCAGGCAGCGAGTTCCTCAGGCGTAGCACCAAGCCGGTCGATCAGTAGCTTAATGGCTTGTGGGTAGGCAATGTACCGAGGCGGCACACTTGGGGCAAAGAAAGTTCCCTGCCCTTCGCATTCAGGCGCTTGTTGCTCTGGACGTTTGATCTTGGCTGAGTGGTGTTTGGCCATGTGTACCTCCGCGAGGCGGTGTCAATACACTTTGGATTATGCCGCACATTACAGTACATTCTCAGTGCGCGATTCCCTTGTGGCTGGCCATGACTACCGCGTGGCCCGCCACGCTAAGCCTTCGAATCGACCCGGACTTGCTGGAAGTGTCACGCACTGCCTCGAAGTAGGAACACCGAAGCATTGCCAACATGGTGGAAGTGCTGATCAGGGACTATTGCGGGCGTAACGGTATCGCGATTCCCGAGCAGGGCGCGTTGTTTGATGAGAGCCAGACAACGCGATCGGGCACCAAGCGGGTGTAGCGAAATGGCATTTCATAGGAAGAAGAGACGCTGACGTGGAGGGAGATTTGTGAAGCTCGTCCGCAACACAGGCACCGACCGCGTCATTGACCTGCTTCGCCCAGGGCTAACGGTGGGGCGCCAGCTTGACGTTGTCACTCCGGCTTTTTCGCTCTTCGCTTACTCCGAAGTGCTGCAGGAAGTGGCCGCACTGGCGAAATGCCGTCTTCTACTGCCGCCAGCCAGTGCGGAGCTTGCGATTCTAGGATCGGACGCTGACCGCGCCGCACGCAACCGTCTGCATACACGTTGGCTTGCGAGACGGCTTTCGCAATGGATTGGGGAAAAGACCGAGGTACGGCGAGCCCTCGGTGTGGTTCCGCAGGGCGCATTCGTCCTGCGCGACGGCGAGGCACGCCCCCTGCAGGCGCTTCTGGGCGCGCTTGCGTTCAGTACCGATGGGTTCGGGCTGACGCCGGGCAATCCGTTGAGCCTGATCCAGGCGTCCGAGACGCCCGAAGAAGCCAACTTGCTCAGTCAGTGGTTCGACGTCCAATGGTCGAGCCTTGTGGCCGACTCTGGTGCCAATGGCGCTCTAATTGGCGACCTGCAATCGCTCGCAGCACACCGCGACCCATTCCTCGTCTACACGCTCATCCTGCACCACCTCTTCCGCGACCGTGGTGACGATCTCGACGAAGAGCGCATCGTCAAGTCGGCGACCGGCATCCGCAACACGGTGGTCTGGAAGAAGCTCTACAGGTTTCAGCGCGACGGCGTGGTCGGCGCGATTGACAAGCTCGACCGCTTCGGCGGCTGCATCATCGCCGACAGCGTCGGCCTCGGCAAGACGTTCGAGGCGCTCGCGATCATCAAGTACCACGAGCTGCGGAACGATCGTGTGCTCGTGTTGGTGCCCAAACGCCTGCGCGACAACTGGACGCTGTACAAAGCCAACGACCGTCGCAACTTTCTGGCGCCCGACCGCTTCAACTACGACGTTCTGAATCACACCGACCTCTCGCGCGACGGCGGGTTATCCGGCGACATTGACCTCGCGCACGTCAACTGGGGCAACTACGACCTCGTCGTCATCGACGAGTCACATAATTTCCGCAACAAGAAAACGCCACGAGTCGGCAGCGAGACGCGCTACGACCGCCTGATGCGCAAGATCATCAAGGAAGGCGTCAAAACGCGCGTGCTCATGCTTTCCGCGACGCCGGTCAACAACCGCATGGCCGACCTGCGCAACCAGATCGCCTTCGCCACCGAGGGCGACGATACGGCTTTGCTCGATCACGGTATCGGCAGCATCGACAGCACCACGCGCCTAGCGCAGAAGCAGTTCAATCGTTGGCTCGATCTCGATGACGCGGAACGGACGCCCTCGCGGCTGATCGAGATGCTTGGCTTCGATTACTTCACTCTGCTTGACCTGCTTACCATCGCCCGCTCGCGCAAGCACATCGAGAAGTACTACGGCACCGCCGAGACCGGCCGCTTTCCCGACCGCCTGAAACCGATCAACATCAAGGCCGATGTGGACCGCGCCGGGGAGTTTCCGCTCGATCCGCGAGATCAACAATGAGATCCGCCGCCTGAACCTCGCCTCCTATGCGCCGCTCCGGTATGTGCTGCCGCACAAGCAGGCGGCTTACGACAAGAAGTACAGCACCGAGATTCGCGGCGGCGAGGGGTTCTTCCGCCAGGCAGACCGCGAGGAAAGTCTGATCCACCTGCTGCGCGTCAACGTGCTCAAGCGCATGGAAAGCGCGGTGCCATCGTTCGCGCTCACCGTGCAGCGGCAGTTACGCGACGTGGAAGCAACGCTGGCCCGCATCGAGAGCCACGCCGAGGAGTTGGAGGAGATCGAGATCGAAGATGTGGACCTCGACGATCCGGCTTTCGAGAGTCTGCTCGTCGGGCGCAAGGTCAAGGTACTGCTGAAGGACGTGGACCTCATCCGCTGGAAACAGGACCTGATCGAGGATCGCAACCGCTTGGCGACGCTGCACGCGGCGGCGGCCCAGGTGGATGCCTCCCGCGACGCCAAGCTCGCTGCCCTGCGCGAGATGATTAAACATAAATGCCGATACCCCGATCAACCCCGGCAACCGCAAGGTGATCGTCTTCACCGCCTTCGCGGACACCGCCCATTATCTCTACGACCAACTCGCCCCATGGGCGAAGACAAATCTTGGCATCGACACGGCACTGGTCACCGGCACGGGCCGCAATCAGACCACGCTTGCCCGGACTGCGCAAAGACCTGGCATCGATCCTCACCACGTTCGCGCCTCGATCCAAGGAGCGGCCCGAGGAACTCGCCGGCGAGGGTGAGCTTGACCTGCTCATCGCCACGGACTGCATCTCCGAGGGTCAGAACCTCCAGGACTGTGACTGGCTGATCAACTACGACATCCACTGGAACCCCGTGCGCATCATCCAACGGTTCGGCCGTATCGACCGCATCGGCTCGCCCAACGAGCGCATCCAGCTCGTCAATTTCTGGCCCAACATGGAGTTGGAGGAGTACATCAACCTGGAACAGCGGGTCAGTGGCCGCATGGTGCTGCTCGATATCTCTGCCACCGGCGAGGAAAACCTGATCGAGCAGCAATCCGGCAACCAGATGAACGATCTGGAGTACCGCCGCAAGCAACTGTTGAAGCTCCAGGATGCAGTGATCGATCTGGAAGACCTTTCCACCGGTGTCTCCATTGCCGACCTGACACTCACCGACTTCCGCATCGATCTGGCGCAATACCTCAAGGCGCATCCTGGCGTGCTGGAAAGTCTGCCGCTCGGCGCCTGCGCGGTCACCACCACCGCCGAGGCGGAGATCGCACCCGGCATCATCTTTTGCCTGCGCGCCGAAGGTGAGGCCGCCAAACGCAGCGCCGAGGCCGGCTATCCGCTCGGTGCCCAGTATCTCGTGCATGTGGGCGACGACGGTACGGTGCTGCTTCCTTACACGCAGGCCAAGCAGATTCTCGACCGGCTCAAGCGCCTTTGCCTCGGGCGCGACTTGCCCGATGCGGGTGCCTGCGCCCGCTTCGACAAGGCGACCAAGCAGGGCGAGGACATGCGCGCTGCGCAGCGCCTGCTCGCCACTGCCGTGGCCTCGGTGGTCGGCAAGAACGAAGAGCGCGCCGTGGCGAGCCTGTTCAGCCCGGGCGGCACCCACGCCATGAAGGGCGAGTTCGCTGGCATCAACGACTTCGAGGTGGTGGCCTGGCTCGCAGTGTTGCCGGAGGCGGCTGGATGATCGGTGACACGCTCCTCATCGCGCCCTCGACCTGCCCGCCAGCAGCCGCGTGGACCAGCGCGTGCCCAAGAAGCTGCTGCTTGAGAACGGCGCGCCGACTGCCGCTGACAAGCGCATCATCAACGACGGCATCGAGGAGCTGGTCTGGCTGGCGGCGCTCAAGCCCACGACCATCGGCGTGCCCGAGTATCGCGACAACGTGCGCGAATATCTGGAGATCGCCGTGCTGCGCCTCACCCTGCGGGCCGGAGCCAAGGCACCGCGCCTCACTGAGCTGATTCACCGCGCCATCCCGTATCCCGTTTTCCTCGTGCAGTGCCATCCGACCGGCGTCGTGCTTTCGCTGGCCCACCTTCGCTGGTCGCAGGGGCAATCCGGGCAAACCGTGCTGGATGGTTCGATCATCACCGCTACGATGGACACAGATACTCCGACGACGAACGCCTTTCTCGCTTCGCTGAATGTCACCAGCCAGCCGCGCCAGAATCTCCACGCGCTATATCAGGGATGGATGGAGCGGTTTGAGGCCCATGCCGCCGCCCGCTTAACCGGCAGCTTCACGCCGGCCCCGGATGCTTCCGCCGCCGAGCGCCGCCGCACCGCCCTGGCCGAGCACGAACGGCTCACCCGTGAGATGACCAGCCTCCGCGCCCGTGCGGACAAGGAAACCCAGCTCAACCGCCGCGTGGAGCTGAACCTCCAGTTGAAACAGCTCGAATCGCGCCTCGCCGAGGCGCTTGCGTTACTGCCTCGCTAACTTTCACTGCAAACAGGTAAATATTTCGCAATGAAGAATCAAAAAGAAACCATCCGGAAAATTGTCAGCTTTCTCAACAACCCCGACGAGAAGGGTGGATTTTGGCTGCCAAATATCCAGCGCCCTTTTGTCTGGAGCGAAGTCCAGATCTGCCGTTTGTTTGACTCCATACTCCGCGAGTACCCGATCAGCACGTTGTTGATCTGGGTGACGAACAGCGAAATTCGACGCCGTAAGTTCATCGACAACTGGAAGGGCACGCTTCGTCTCACTGACTTCTACATTCCATCCGACACGAAGAAAAAGTGCCTCGTCCTTGATGGCCAACAGCGTCTCCAAAGCCTCTTCATCGCGCTCAAAGGCAGTTACGAAGGCCGTGAAATGTTCTTTGATATTCTCAGCGGCGAAGTGGCTGCCCCTGACGATGTGAAATACAAGTTCGCGTTCCTCGATTCCGCCACGGCCAAGTTCCCTTGGGTCAAGTTCAAGGATTTGGTTTTCACCGGCCGCAAGAAAGGTGCTGTAAGCGAGGAGCTGAAGGCTAATGCGGGGCGGGATTTGACCACCATTGAAATCGGCAAATTGAACGATCACCTCGACCTGATCGACCGCACCTTCAAGATGGACGAAGCGGTGGCGTATCAGGAACTCGACAGCATTGATAATCCCACCCTCTACACCGACGACGACGTGGTGGAGGTTTTCATCCGCGCCAACTCCGGGGGCACCAAGCTCGGGAAGTCTGACCTGCTTTTTTCCCTCCTCAGTTCAGCGTGGGAGGAAGCGGACGACCGGATGCAGGAACTGCTCGACGACCTGAACCGCCACGGCTTCGACTTCACTCGCGATTTCATTCTCAAGACTTGCCTCACGATCCTCGACCAAGGCGCTCGCTACGAGGTGGACAAGTTTCGGAAAAAGGGCATCCGAGAGAAGATAGAAACTGAGTGGACGGGCATCACCGATGCCGTGAAGGACGTGCTCGATTTCGTCCGGGGCAAGACCTTCATCCAGTGCGACAGGGCACTCCCTTCCTACCTTCTGCTCATTCCACTCATCTACGTGCGCTACCATTTCCATTCCGCATGGAAACAGGCGAAAGATGTGGAAACGTATCTGGTGCGAGCGGCACTCGCTGGAGCTTTCAGCGGCACCCCGGACCAATTGATTGATTCCATCGTGGACAAACTCAAAGAACTGAAAGGCTTCGACCTTGCAGAAGTCTTCGGTGTCATTCGCACCAAGGGGCGTTCGCTCGACATCACCGAGGACCGCCTCTGGGGCATGGGCTATGGCTCAGACCAAATCCACCTGCTTTTCAATCTCTGGTATTCCTTTAACTACACGCCTGCATACGACAACAACCTGCCTCAAGTGGATCACATCTTTCCGCAAAGCCTGCTCCGCACGGTTAAGATGGCCAATCCCGACACCGGCAATATGAACCTACTGCGGTTCAGGGAAGGTGCCCGCAACCAGCTTCCCAACTGCATGCTGCTCACCCAGCAGGAAAACGGTGCGGGTGGAAAATGGGATACCTCCCCCGAGGACTGGTTCACGGGCAAGCCTGCGGACTACCTCGAAAAGCACCTCATTCCAACGGACCCGGCGCTATGGAAGCTCGACCGTTACGAAGATTTCCTCGCTGCGCGGAAACAGCTCATTCTCGATAAGTTCAAATACCTCCTCGCCAGCACATCTACCATCGCCATGACGCCCTGATCTCATGAAAACAATCACCGGCCACGACCCCGAGACGAAGTCGCCCGACCTTGTCGCCCAGAATCTTGCCCACCTTAAAGCCCTCTTTCCCGAAATCGTCACCGAGGGCAAGGACGGCGTGGTTGTGAATCTGGACGTGCTCAAGCAGCTCGTCGGCGACCAGACCGTCACCGATGCCGAGGAGAAATACGGCCTCAACTGGCATGGTAAGCGCCGCGCCCGCCAGCTTGCCCTCACGCCCAGCGCCGGCACCCTGCGCCCCTGCCCGGAAGACAGCGTGGACTGGGACACCACGCAAAACCTGATGATCGAGGGCGACAACCTCGAAGTCCTCAAGCTCCTCCAGAAATCCTACGCTGGGAAGGTGAAGCTCATCTACATCGACCCACCCTACAACACCGGCAAGGACTTCGTGTATCCGGACGACTATCGGGACAACATCAAAAACTACCTCGAACTCACCGGCCAGACAGGTGAGGGCGGGAGGAAACTTTCCTCCAACACAGAAGCCTCCGGTCGCTTTCACACCGACTGGCTCAACATGATGTACCCGAGGTTGAGATTGGCGAGAAATCTACTTCGGGATGACGGTGTGGTATTTGTCAGTATTGATGATGTTGAGTTAAGTAACTTAAAGGCGGCATTGTCGGAGATCTTCGGGGAAGAGAATTTTCAGGCCGATATCAGCTGGCAAAAGAGGTACACCCGAAGCAACAATACCGTTGACTTTACCACCATGGTTGAACACCTATTAGTTTACTCGAAGAGCGAGAGTTTTATTGTGAATTTGCTGGAGCGAACACAGGAAGCAGATGCTCGCTACTCGAATCCTGACAACGACAAGCGTGGACCATGGAAGGGGGCGTCGTTTCTTAACCCTGCAACAGCACAGCAACGCCCCAATCTGTGTTATCCGATCAAAAATCCAAACACCGAGCAAGTAATAAACCCAACTTCGAATGCGTGGAGGAGATCGCAGGAGGAGTTTAGGAGACTTCAAAGTGAGGGCCGTCTTTATTGGGGAATCGATGGGAAACAACCCGTGCCGGCCATCAAGATGTTCTTGTCGGAAGCGCGAAATATCACGCCGATTAACTTCTGGGACCACAATTTTGCAGGAAACACGGACGACGGCACCAGGGATTTAAGTGACCTCTTTAGCGAGAAAGTCTTTGATAACCCCAAGCCGGTACAGCTTATTCGGCGAGTCCTAGAGCACGGAAGCGATTCACAGTCCATTGTCTTGGACTTCTTCGCTGGCTCCGGTACAACAGGCCACGCGGTTATCGCTCAAAACGCCGCTGACAACGGCAATCGTCGCTACATTTTAGTTCAGCTCCCCGAGTCACTGAGTGCGCAGAACAAGGATCAACACATCGCAGCCAAGTTTTGCGACAAGCTCGGCAAGCCTCGCACCATCGCGGAATTGACCAAAGAACGCATCCGCCGAGCTGGGAAGAAGATTAAGGAAGAGAACCCGACTTTCGCGGGCGACCTCGGCTTCCGCGTCTTCAAGCTGGATAGCAGCAACATCCAGACGTGGGACCCAAATCGTGCCGACCTCGCGGCCAGCCTTGAGGCGCACGCGAAGAATCTGAAAGTGGACCGCACCGAGCGGGATATCCTCTTTGAACTCCTGCTCAAGCTCGGCCTCGACCTCACCGTGCCGATGGAAAGGAAGAAGATGGAAGCAAGCACGAAGAAGGCGCACGACGTTCACAGCATCGGCGGCGGCGTGCTGCTAGTGTGCCTGAGCGAGTCCATTGAGCAGGACGATGTAGAGCCGTTGGCCATGGGCATCATCGCGTGGCACAAGGAGCAAGCCCCAGTCAGCGAAAGCACCGTGGTCTTCCGCGACAGCGCCTTCGCCGACGACGTGGCCAAGACCAACCTCGCCGCCATCCTTTGCCAGCACGGCCTCGAAACCGTTCGAAGTCTATAGAGAGTGAGAAAAATGACGCTGCTAAAGCAGGTTTCCAATTGCGCTAGTTGGTCGCAATTAGTGCACCTGACACGGTAAGGAGAGATAGAGAATGGCACAGCAAATCGTATTGAGTGGTGTCGGCACCGGCCAACACGGAGAGGCGCTTCGCCGAGCGTTAATTCGACTACAACCGGAAGTCTTAGGAATCGCCGCAGCGTTCGTATCCGTCCAAGGCGTGCAACAGTTATTGGAAATTCTGCGGCGGTGTGGCCAGCCTGAGTGTCGTCTGGTGGCCGGAACTGACAACGCTATTACTCACCCGCAAGCTCTATATTTGGCGCAAGACGAAGGCTGGCGGGTTCGCCTTGGAAGGCCGCAGAAGCCGGGTGGGATTTTCCATCCGAAGATGCTTGTGGCCGGTAGTAGATTCTCGCGCGCCGGGGTGATCAAGCAATTGTCCTGCGTGTATGTCGGCTCCTCGAACCTGACTACTGGCGGACTGAAAAAAAATGTTGAATGTGGTCTCATGGCGGACGCCGACGGCTGTGTGGAATCGGCAGCGGACGTTTTCGCCGACCTATGGAACGCGGCAATTCAAGCGACAAACTCTGAACTCCGTCACTATGCCGCGAGATTTGCTGAGCGCGCCCGGCGCAGACCCGTATCAGAATTGAATGACCTGGGCGTCAACGATTCAGGGAGAATCCTATTGAGGTCTATCGATCTCCATAGAGAGAGAACACCCCTCCAGCCAGCGATCGGCGCTGAATTTGCTGTCGCCGCGTGGACAGGACTTCAGTCCTTTACTGGCGAATATCGCTTTCAGGTGGAGTTTCCAAAGCATGCAGGTGAAGTGATTAGTCGATTAATCCGCAGACGCGCTCCAGTTGGCGGACGAATCGATGTTTATTGCCCAGATGACGAGAGTACTCGTCCTATGCAATACAGATTCTATTCAGATAACAGCATGTTTCGCCTTAACGTTCCAAACGACGTGCCGGGAGTAGAGTGGGCACGAGCGCATCACGATGGGCTCGCAATTGTTGAAAAAGGTCCACCTGGTGGAGCCTCCTTGCGACTAAGCATTCTCAGGCCGGGAACCGACGCAAGCGAAATCGTTGGCCGCTCCGCCACGCTCGGTACGTGGGGTAAAACCTCGACCAGAGCCTACGGTTGGTACTGACACGGCAACCACTGGGTACATGCGCGGCATGCGACGAATCTCCCTACCATCTTTCAGCAATCTCGGCTGGTCCTTATTGAAATAGGTACTTCATGAAACTCCACTTCGAACCCAACCTCGATTACCAGCTCCAGGCCATCGAGGCGGTCTGCGGCCTTTTCCGCGGTCAGGAGACCTGCCGGACGGAATTCACCGTCACGCGGGATGCCGCCGATCCGCAGATGCGCATGGCTTTCTTTGAGAACGATCTCGGCATCGGCAACCGGCTGACACTTGCTGGACGACGAGATGCTGGCGAACCTGCACGACATCCAGCTCCGCAATGGCTTGCACCTTCGGCCTCGCTCGCGTCCGGCGATTTCACCGTGGAGATGGAGACCGGCACCGGCAAGACCTACGTCTATCTGCGCACGATCTTCGAGCTGAACAAACGCTACGGTTTCACCAAGTTCGTCATCGTGGTGCCCTCGGTGGCGATCAAGGAAGGCGTATACAAGACCATCCAGATCACCGAGGAGCACTTCCGCGGGCTCTACGCCGGCGCGCCCTTCGACTACTTCCTCTACGACTCGGCAAGCTCGGCCAGGTGCGCAACTTCGCCACCAGCCCGCAGATCCAGATCATGGTGGTGACGGTCGGCGCAATCAACAAGAAGGACGTCAACAACCTCTACAAGGACAGCGAGAAGACCGGCGGCGAGAAGCCCATCGACCTGATCCGGGCGACGCGCCCCATCCTGATCGTGGACGAGCCGCAGAGCGTGGATGGCGGGCTCGAGGGCAAGGGCAAGGAGGCGCTGGAGCGCGATGAACCCGCTGTGCACCCTGCGCTATTCCGCGACGCACGCGGACAAGCACCACATGGTGTACCGGCTCGACGCGGTGGACGCCTACGAGCGCAAGCTGGTGAAGCAGATCGAAGTGGCGGCAGCCGCCGTGGAGGGTGGTCACAACAAGCCTTACGTGCGATTGCTCTCCGTGAGCAACAAGCGCGGCGTCATCACGGCCAAGGTCGAACTGGACGTGCAGACGGCCACCGGCGTGCAGCGCCGAGAAAGTGACCGTGCAGGACGGCGACGACCTGGAGCAGACCACCGGGCGGGCCGTCTACCGCGATTGCCGGGTGGGCGAAATCCGCGTCGAGCAAGGGCGACGAGTTCCTGGAACTGCGCGTACCCGGCGGCGAGCACTACCTCCGCCCCGGCCAGGCCTACGGCGACGTGGAGCCGCTGGCCGTGCAGCGCGCAGATGATCCGCCGCACCATCAAGGAGCACCTGGACAAGGAGAAGCGCCTGCGCCCGCAGGGCATCAAGGTGCTCAGCCTGTTCTTCATCGACGCCGTGGAGAAGTACCGCAAGTACGATGCCGACGGCAACCCGGTGAAGGGCGACTATGCCCGCATCTTCGAGGAGGAATACCGCCGCCTCGCCAAGCACCCCGATTACCAGACGCCTCTTCAAGGAAGTGGACCTGACGACCGCCGCCGAGGAGGTCCACAACGGCTATTTCTCCATCGACAAGAAGAAGGTCGGCACGCAAGACGGTCGAGGTTTTCAAAGACACCAGAGGCGACCACCAAGGCCGACGACGACACCTACAACCTCATCATGCGGGACAAGGAGAAGCTGCTGAGCTTCGACACGCCGCTGAAGTTCATCTTCTCCCACTCCGCCCTGCGCGAAGGCTGGGACAACCCGAACGTCTTCCAGATCTGCGCCCTGCGGGAAATGGGCACCGAGCGCGAGCGCCGCCAGACCATCGGGCGCGGCTTGCGCCTGTGCGTGAACCAGCAGGGCGAGCGCCTGCGCGGCTTCGAGGTGAACACGCTGACCGTGATCGCCACCGAGAGCTACGAGCAGTTCGCCGAGAACCTCCAGAAGGAGATCGAGGAGGAAACCGGCATCCGCTTCGGCATCGTCGAGACGCACCAGTTCGCCGGCAGTCAGCGCCACGGGAGCCGACGGCCAGACCCGCGCCGCTGGGCTTCGAGCAGTCGAAGGTGCTCTGGGCGCATCTCAAGGCCGCCGGGCTACGTGAATGCCCAAGGCAAGGTGCAGGACACGCTGCGCCAAGCGCTCAAGGACGGCACGCTGACCCTGCCGGAGCCGTTCGCCGCCCAACTGCCGCAGGTGAAGGAGATTCTGCGCAAGCTGGCCGGACGCCTGGAGATCAAGAACGCCGACGAGCGCAAGCAGGTGAAGACCCGCCAGGCCGTGCTGCAAAGCGCGGAGTTCAAGGCGCTGTGGGACCGCATCAAGCACAAGACCACCTACCGCGTGCAGTTCGACAACGAGGCGCTGCTCGCGGACCTGCATCCAGGCGATCAAGGACGCGTCCGCCCATCGCCAAGACCCGCCTGCAATGGCGCAAGGCCGACCTCGCCATCGGCAGGGCCGGCGTGGACAGCGACGGAGACGGCCGCCTCCGCGCCCGTCGACGCTCGACGAGGGCGACATCGAACTGCCCGACATCCTGACCGACCTCCAGGACAAGACTCAACTCACCCGCCGCAGCATCCAGCGCATTCTCGTGGACAGCGGCCGGCTCGATGACTTCAAGCGCAACCCGCAGCAGTTCATCGAACTCGCGGCCGAGATCGATCAACCGCGCCAAGCGCCTCGCCCTCGTGGACGGCATCAAGTATCAGCGCATCGGCGACGGAGGACTACTACGCCCAGGAACTGTTCGAGACAGGAAGAGCTGACCGGCTACCTCAAGAACATGCTCGACGCCAACAAGTCGGTCTACGAGCAGGTCGTCTACGAGTCCGACATCGAGCGCACCTTTGCCGAGCAACTGGAGAAGAACGAAGCGGTCAAGGTTTACGCCAAGCTCCCCGGCTGGTTCAAGGTCCCGACGCCGCTCGGCACCTACAACCCCGACTGGGCCGTGCTGGTGGAGAAAGACGGAGCCGAGCGTCTTTACTTCGTGGTCGAAACGAAGAGCAGCCTCTTCACCGACGACCTGCGCGACAAGGAGAGCGCGAAGATCGAATGTGGCAAGGCACACTTCAAGGCGCTGGCAGTCGGCGAAAATCCCGCACATTATGAAGTGGCGCGTTCGGTGGACGACTTGCTTACGAAGGCTTAGGCGCGGGCGCGTTACAGGTCAGGACAGAAAGACATTTAAGTCCGAGTTGTGCAATTGGAAGATTGACGATTGACGCGATACGAACAGAGTAATGAAGATAACAAGCGATTGGCTGCGACAATTACTGGCGTGCACGTTCTCGCCCATACCGCGTAGCGAAGCCCTGCAGATCGCTTCTGACTTACTTGCAAGCACAGTTAGAGATTTTCCCCTGGACTGCCGCGGCAAGAAACCATCCACTTGCTCCGTTTACAGCAACACACCCGGACCATGCTGGTACGTCTTCGCGCCCTGTGACGATGATAGGGATGAACTAGCGATTCGCAGCAACTGGGCGATTCTGGGTGGGAAGCCGACGGGCACCGTCCATTACGACAGTTCAGCCAGTGACGAGAAGTGGCCGTAAGACCCCGCCATGCAAACACAACCTTCGGATCAATACGAGTTTTCGCCGCTCCAGCTCTGGTCACAACTTGAGCGGCTACTCGTAGCCAGTGGTCAAACCGGAGGCACGCCACAGCAGTGGATTGGCACCATTCGAAACTTGCAGAAGAAAGGAGTCAGTGCTCTCGAGATCGAGTGGTCGAACATCATTGCGGCGCTGGAAGAAAGCCCTTTCCCGGTCTTGCATTTGAATGATGTACGCGCTCACCTGGGCGACCAGCCGGCTTGCGAACTGGCCCTTCAGCGGCGCATCACTGACGAGTATGAGCCCACCGTCCGCTACGAAAGGCAGCCGCGACCTGCCAAGTGGCCACCGCCCATCATCGTTCGACAGGGACGGCGGGAGATGCGCATGTTGTATTACCTCGATCGCACCTTCGGGATTTGCATCTGGTTGCATGCTGAGGTCGATGTCGGATTGCTGGGGCGACATCGATATTGGTCGGTCTCCGTTCCGCGCGGGCGCAAGAAGCTTGCCGCGCCGCCAGCGGGTCGAAGCATTGCCACTGTCCAGGAAGCTATGGCATACGGACAGACGCTGGTGGCACGCATGGCCCAGCGCCTGAAGAAGCAAGGCTTCGTCGGCCAGGTCAAAAGCGACAACAATTTCCCCCGCTATGTGCTGCCCGGTGGCGAGCACTACACCGAGTGGCTCATCACCGCGCCTTATCTCCCCGTCGAGTACTGGGGACCGCACTTCAACCTTCCTAACATCGTCGCCCACGTGCGTACCACCCAGCGCGCCACAGCCCAGGGCGCACGCCTGCTCATTCTGGAAGAAATCCAGAGCGACTGGAATCAGCAGCTTCGCGAAGCCATCCAGGAGGCGAGACGCCGGGAGCTGATAGTCGACGAGCATGACGAGTTTATCGAGTGGGACGACGACATGGACCCTCCACCCTTTAACCCTTACCTGAATCATTGGCTAGACGCAGCGCTCAGGATGATGCTGCTGCTGGCGGCGGATCAGGGTTTTGCGGCGATTGCCTGGCTGCCCGGCAGGCTTCATGCCGAGCGTTTTCCCTGGGCCAACGCCGACGGGCTCACGGTCTTCTATGACCGCATCGTCCCGGCAGCCGTGGAAAAGCTGGGTAAGTCTTGGGGTGCAAGCCCGGTTACCGCGCAGTTCTCGACCTTGAGTGGGCGTTACGACGTACGCAAAGCCGGGGGCGCCAACTGGTGGTTACTGGACCTGGAAACCGGGCAAAGTGTCGGCGACGAATTCCCCAATCGGCGCGAAGCAGAGGCTTTTCGCCGATCAAAGGACACTGCCGCGCTGGAAACCGTCAGCGCCCTCTATATCTCGGATAGGATGCGGGCTGACATCCGCAAGAATGGCTTGCCATACTTGGGCGCCGTGGGGAAAAGGCCAGGGTGCTAGGTGAATATCCGTCTTACTAACTGACGATCAACTTCGAAGGGTAGCATCGTTGCGGTGGGGGCAGATTTGGGGGCAACATACCACAATCTCACGGGCCGCATCTCTTATCCATGCTAGTTCGCATAGCTTATTCGGTAGACGCCGCCGCCTGACTTGTATTAGTCCAACCGAGGGCCGCGATGTACAAAGCATTGACGCCTGCTTAAGTCAGGGGTGAGATCGGAGGAAAGCGGGTACAAAAGCGGGTATCCATCAAACTCAAAACCAGATGAAGCTAGCGCCAGTGCGGCGTCCAAGGCACTAACGCCGAATATCGAACCGAGCGGCGCAGATTACGTACTGCCGCCGCCAAGCGGTCTAGTCTGCCGCCTTGGCGGCCGGCGGCAGATTCTTCGGGGTAAAGTCATAGTAGGGGGTCGTAACGCTGGCCCCGGGCGGTACAAAGGCCGGAGCCGGATTGCCCTTCGGTCCCAGATGACGCACATAGTGGTAAATCGCCATCAGGTCGCTTCGGGTCATGCCCAGCAATGCAGGACCGGGCATGGGCGGGCGCATGGGCTGGTGAGCGCGCGCCAACCAATCCTGTTCGCTCATCTGCTGGAACAGCAGGCGCAGATTTGCCGGATAGGTCGTGCCCCAGGGTCCCTGCCAGCCAACGATGTCGCCGGTCAGCCAATCCGCCTCTGGGATTCTGCCCCCTTGTTCTGCGTAACGCGGTGTATGGCAGTCATTGCAGCTACCGGTCACGATCAAGTAACGGCCACGGGCAATTTCCTGGGCAACGGCGGTCTGCTTGGCCAGCGCGAAACTTGGCGCCAGCGCCATGCCGATCAGCCCCAGCAGGGCTGCCTTCCTGGTTAGGTTCATGTCTCCTCCTAAGGAAACCCTGCAAAAGTCATCAAGCAACCGTGTCGTGCATTAATATTGGTGCGTGACTGGGAGGGAGACGAATGAGACAACAAACCTTTGCCGAAGGCAGCTTTGAACTTCATGCCAAGCCCACGCGGCGCGCGACGTTTCTTGCCGAGATGGAGCGTGTGGTGCCTTGGTCTGAACTGTGCGCGGTAATCGCGCCGTACTACCCTGCAGGTGAAGGCGGCCGGCCGACGGTGGGGCTGGAGCGCATGCTGCGCGTCTACTTCCTGCAGCAATGGTTCAACCTGTCCGACCCGGCGGTGGAAGAGGCCATCTACGACTCGGCTGCCATGCGCCGCTTCGTCGGCATCGATCTCGGGCGTGAAGCCGCGCCGGACGAGACCACCGTTCTGCGCTTTAGGCATCTGCTGGAGAAGCACCACTTGGGCAAAAAGCTGTTCGAGCAGGTGCACCGCCACCTGGAGGCGCAAGGCATGAAGGTGGCCCGAGGCACCATCGTCGACGCCACCATCATCTCTGCGCCGTCCTCGACGAAGAACCGCGATCAAAAGCGCGACCCGGACATGCACCAGACCAAGAAGGGCAACCAGTGGCACTTCGGCATGAAGGCGCACATAGGGGTCGATTCCAAGAACAAGCTGATCCACTCGGTGGTGGCCACCGCCGCCAACGTGGCAGATTCGCAAGTGCTCTCTGACCTGTTGCATGGAGATGAAACCAAGGTTTGGGGCGACCGTGCCTATCAGGGGCAAACGGAGGTCATCAAGCAATGCGCGCCCCAAGCGCAGGACATGACCAACCGGCGCTGCCGCCGCAAGGGCGAAGTCGATGAAATCGAACGGGCGAAGAACCGGAACAAATCCCGTGTGCGCGCGAAGGTCGAGCACGCGTTCGGTGTCATCAAGAACATCTTCGGTTTCGTGAAGGTGCGCTACAAGGGACTGGAGAAGAACGCGAACCGATTGTTCGCCACCTGCGCCCTGGCGAATTTGTACCTGGCGCGACATCACCTGTTGCGACCTCAAGGGGCAAGGTGCGCCCAATGAATGAGAAATGGCCAGAAAGGCCGAACGATGCCGGGGTAAAATACCCGGAATCAACCCGAAGCCTTGCCGCTGATGATCATGCATCCAATTTGCTCATGAAAATTGGGGCTTCTTCAGACCTTCCCTAATATGTTTGTGGTCACCCGTACACAGTGCACGGCGCAACATTAAGGAGCTTAGCTGAAAGGGCTAGAATTCCCACCTTTAAGGACCTCCGACCGAGCCGAAGGGTCCGGTAGAATCCCCCGATGACTCCGACAAATCTGGACACCCTGCTCGCGCGCGCTGAGAGCCTGCTTGCCCGGTTGGAGGCCCGCCTGCCTCCGCTGCCGCAAGCGCTGAACTGGAAACAGGTGCGGGCCGCTCGCTGGCTGGCTGACTCGCGTCAGCTGCGCGCCATCCTCCAGCCTCATCGGATCGAGCCCAAACACCTGCTGTGCATCGACGAGCAAAAACAGCGAGTAGATGCCAACACCCGTCAGTTCGTGCATGGCAGGCCGGCCAATAACGTGCTGTTGAGCGGCAGCCGCGGGACGGGCAAGTCCTCGCTGGTCAAAGCCATGCTTGCCAAGTACGCCGCCAAGGGACTGCGCCTGATCGAGGTGGACAAGGCCGGATTGAGCCATTTGCCGGAGCTGTTCGACTTGGTGGCCAATGAGCCCTATCGCTTCATTCTGTTCTGCGACGATCTTTCCTTCGCCGCGGAGGAGCCCGGCTACCCGGCCCTGAAGGCGGCATTGGATGGCTCACTGGCAAGCCCGCTGGACAATATGCTGATCTATGCCACTTCCAACCGGCGCCATCTGATGCCCGAATACCTTGCAGAAAACGAAGCCGCCCGGCACATGGGCGGAGAAGTGCATCCCGGCGAAGCGACGGAAGAAAAGATCTCCTTGTCCGAACGTTTCGGACTATGGGTCAGTTTCTATTCAATGGATCAGGACGCCTACCTGGCGATCGCCCGTCACTGGGCGAAAACCCTGTCGGGCAGCGACATCAGTGCAGACGATTTCAACGCCGAAGCGCTACGCTGGGCGCTGGCGCGCGGCGCCCGCTCCGGCCGGGTGGCTTGGCAATTCGCCCGCGACTGGGTGGGACGGGAAGTCTGAGTGGCGCGCGGATGCGCGTCTCGGCATGGATGCAAACTCATGGGCTGGCTTGCTAGCCAGGGGTTCCGCCCCGCTGTATGCCCAGCTTCTTCATTTTTTCCCACAGATTCTTGCGGCTGATGCCGAGCAGACTGGCGGTCTCCTGAATCTGCCAGGACTGGGATTCCAGAGCGCGTGCAATGTATTCCCGCTCCCGGTCGGCGAGGTAGTCGCCCAACGTATTCTCAGGCGTCCGGAGCTTGCAATTGGATGCCTCGCCGAATAGAAATCCGGGAGTCAGCAGAGATCCATCGGCCAGAACGCAGGCCCGTTCAAGCACGTGTTTCAGCTCGCGCACATTGCCAGGCCACTCGTAGTCAAGCAGGGCGCGTTCGGCCGCCGGAGAAAGAATCTTGCGCACCTGTCCCTGGGTTGCAGCGAACTCCGCGAGCAGGCGCTCCGCCAGCCAGGGTATGTCTTCATGCCGCTCGCGCAGGGGCGGCAGCTTGAGCTGGATGACATTGATGCGATAGAACAGGTCATCGCGAAATCTGCCTTCTTCCACCAGGGTCTTCAGGTCCTGATTGGATGCCGTGATCAGACGAAGTTCGACCGGAATCGGCACCTCCCCCCCAACCCGGACAATTTGTCGTTCCTGAATTGCGCGCAACAGTTTCACTTGCATGGCGGGTGAGGTTTCGCCAATTTCATCCAGGAACAGGGTGCCACCATGCGCTTGTTCGAAAAATCCCCGCTTGGTTCTCACGGCTCCCGTAAAAGCGCCCTTCTCGTAACCGAACAGTTCAGCCTCCAGCAGGGTCTCCGCCAGGGCTCCGCAGTTCACCGGTACAAATGGACGCTCGCTGCCGGCGAGCTGGTGCAGCCGGCGCGCAACCCGCTCCTTGCCCACGCCTGACTCCCCCAACACCAGCACCGATGCCCGGCTGTTGGCAATGCGTGGCAACAGGTCATTCAGTGCGCGCATTGCCGGCGATACGCCGAGCTGGTCCTGGACGCCATCCTGGGCGTTCGCGGCGGACGCTGCCAGGGTTCCGATCTTGTTGAGCAGCACGTCGGGTTCGAAGGGCTTCTGCAGATAATCTGTCGCACCCAGCTTGATCAGCTTCACTGCCTGATCCACTGCACCGAATCCGGTGATGAAGATGAATGGTGGCAGGATGCCACCTTCATTCAACAAGCCGCTGTAAATCGTCTCGCCGGAAGTATCCGGTAGCCGCACATCGCACACCACCACGCCGTAGCGGGTTTGGCGCAAGGCGCGGTAGGCATCGCGGCCATTCTTGAACCAGTCGAAACCATACCCTTCCAGCTCAAAACGCAGGGTCAACGCCCCGCCCATGATCTCGTCGTCCTCGACCAGGCAGATGCGAAATGTCGGCACATTCATCTTGCTCGGCTTTCCTCCAGCAGGGCGCTGACAATTCCCAGGATTTGCTCCGAGCGACGTTCCAGCAAGGGCAAAACGCGATGCGCCACGGGGTCCTGGCAGCCGTGCTGTTTCAGGGTGTCGACAGCCGTGACCAAGCCCCCAAGAGGGTTGTTGATTTCGTGCGCGACACTTGCGGACAACCTGCCAAAAACCGCAAGACGCTCGGATTGGATCATTTCCCGCTTCATGCTTTCCTTCTCTCGGAGTTCCAGGCGCATCCGGTCGTAGGCCCTGAACAACAGGCCGAATTCATCGTCGTAGGCATAGACGCCGGACGGGAAGGGCTCGGGAGGAGTTGCCCAATACTGTCCATCTGCCCGGCCAAGCTGATAAGCGGAACAGCCATGCGTCATCCCCAGTACCAGCAGACAGGCAGTGCCACTGAAAGCACCGGCAGGATGATCCACACGGTGTTGCGCATCAGGTCAACGAATCCGGACAACTCAAGGTCAGCCGCATGGACGAGCACCAGATAGCCGCGGTTTATCCGGCCGCCCTCGATAGGAAGGGCCATCAAGGTCTTGGGGCCGTGGACGGCGACCTGCTGATCAATGCCGCGGCGGGCGCGCAGTCTTACGCTCAGTGTCCTGAATTCTGGCCCCAAATCCGTAAGCGAGGTCTGCGGCGAAAAGCGTTGCGAGCTGGTGGATGCAAACACCCATTGAGATTCATTCAATACGATGAGCTGTTCGATCTTGGAGCCTTGACCGAATGCCTGAAAGCTGGGGTTCTGAATACGAGCGTAGGCGGCCTCCTTGTCACCATGCATCATGGCAATAGGCAGCGGGGCCCGCAGAGACCGGCCCAGGGATTCAGACCGATCCAGCGTCTTGGTTGGTAGATCCCCCATGGCTTGATAGAAGCACCCTCCTGCGACCGACAGGGGGGCACTAATGATCAGCAAGCTCCCCCAGAGAGGAAGCTTGTGGCTCAAACTGAGATCAAGTCGCCGCTTCAGCAACATTGGGACAACCCATGGGCAATACTCCGTTCACTAGAACGCACGCAAGACTAAACTGCAATCAGCAGGCAAATGAGTTCTTCTGGTTGGACATTCTCTTCGTTGGGTTACCTAATTGTAACTAGAGGAATTTGACCAGCGTCAATTGGGTTACTTGTCCGTAACGATATTATTCGCCTGATTTGGGATACGTTCATCTGTTTATGCGTTATACTGGACTACTGAAGTTTCCTTTATGCCTTTCCGCCGGCGAGTCAGCCGGATTGCTGGTTACCCTTCAGTAACGACATGAACGGGAGGAACAATGCAACGAGTTGACCCAATTTCATTTTTGAACAATAGATTCATTAATAATCAATGAATTACGCGTCGGCCATTCGGCGTCTTCTTCTGGCACGTTCCCTGCGTAAGCAGTGGTCCTCCCTCTAACGTGGTGCGGCCCCTATGAATGCCTTGGCGCTATCGCAATCCCAGATACACGAAGCCATGGGCCGCCTGTCCTACTTCAAGGGCTGGCAAACAGAGCAGCTTCGCCGTCTCGCGGACCACGCCAAGTTGCTTGACCTGCCCAAGAACACCCCGCTCGTCCGTAAAGGTGAGTTGATTAGATCGCTGTTTGTTGTGATCAGCGGACAGATCCGCATGTTCATCCCGCTTCCCCAGGACGTCGAGCGCGTCATCGCTCTGGTAGGACAAGGCGAGGGATTCGGCGAGGCCAGTCTGGTCCTCGGGCAGACCTGTCCATTTGACGCCCTGACCACCCGCAACAGCCACGTTCTGGCAATCACCGCCCATGCCTACCAGGAAGAACTGCGCCTGGATCCCGCCCTGGTGCAGCGCACCCTTGCCTTGGTGTCCCAACGCTTTCTCGACACCCTCCGAGACATGGAAATCTGCTCCCAACGTTCCAGCTTGCAGCGGGTTGCGTGTTTTCTGCTGCAACACAAACCCACACCTGATTCGCTCGTCTTCGAGATTCAGCTTTCCGCCCGCAAGCGTGATATCGCCGCCAAGCTTGGCCTGACGCAGGAAACATTTTCCCGCGTTCTGTCTTTTCTTGGACAGCAGGGCGTCATCCAGGTGCATGGCGGACAGATCTCGGTAGAGGACGGACGCAAGTTGTCCATGTTGAATCCCATCGGCTGTCCCAAGGGCGTCGAACGCGCAGAAGCGGCATGATATTTGACCTCGATCAACTCGCCTTTATTTTCTTACAGACTTAACTATCCTAAACACTATAAATTGCAGTGGGTCGTTTGAGATTGCAGGGCTTGCGCGCTTCCATTACCGGAAAAACGCTTGTCGATAACAACGCAACATGGAGGAACACGATGCTTAACCCCCGTTACATCAGACTCATGCCGGTACTGCTGGCACTGGCCCTTCCGGCCGCTTATGCTGCCGACCCGATCGAGGGTTTGGCTCGTACCTGCAACAACTGTCATGGAGACGGATCAAGCGCCGGTGGATCGATGCCTTCCATCGGTGGACAGTCGGAAGCCTACCTGAAGACTATCCTGCTCCAATGGAAGAGCGGCGAGCGTTATTCCGCCACCATGGGACGGCTCATCAAGGGCTACAGCGACGAAGAACTGGCGGCCCTGGCGCATTATTTTTCCCAGCAGACCTGGACCCCGGTAGTGGAAAAGCTTGATCCCGATCTGGTCAAGAAAGGCAAAGGCAAGGCCATGGCCCTATGTGCCGGGTGCCATGGCGCCACGGGCAGCGAGCCCATGGACGACGAAACGCCCAAGCTCAACGGCCAGGCCGCCCAATACATGGAATTGGAACTGATGAAGTATCGCGACGCATCCCTAACCATGCCAAGCAAGACGATGCGCAAGGTTTCAATGAAGTTGAAGGACGAAGACCTCGCTGCGATTGCTCAATACTTCGGCAGCCAGACAAAATAAGGGGACAACATGAGCCAGTTCAATCGTCGCGAGTTCATCAAACTAATTGCCGCGGCCAGTTCCACCGCGGTGCTGAGCATCCCCCAGAGCGCCTGGGCCGGAAAGGTCAAAGCCAAGGTTGTCGTGATCGGCGGCGGCTATGGCGGCGCCACTGCTGCCAAGTACCTCAGGTTGCTCGACCCTTCCATCGAAGTGACGCTGATCGAACCCGACACGATCTACACCTCGTGTCCCTTGTCGGATGAAGTCATCTCCGGCCACCGCGAATTCAAGACGCTGCAGAAGGATTACAGCGGTCTGAAGAAGCACGGCGTGAAGGTCATGCATGACTGGGTCACCGGCGTGGACGCGGCCAAGAAGACGGTCACGACCAAGGCCGGGAAGAAGTTGAGCTATGACGCCCTGGTGATGTCGCCCGGGGTCGAATTCAATTACGGCTCAGTGGAAGGCTATTCAGAGGCAGTGGCGGAGGAAATTCCCCACGCCTACAAGGCCGGCCCCCAGACCCTGCTGCTGAAGAAGCAACTGGAAGCGATGCCGGACGGCGGCACCTTCATCATCGCCACACCGCCCAAGCCGTTCCGTTGCCCCCCGGGGCCTTACGAGCGGGCGGCACAGGTGGCCTGGTACTGCAAGAACAACGGCAAGTCCAAGGCCAAGATCCTGATTCTGGATTCCAACGATTCCTTTTCCAAGAAGGGCCTGTTCGAAAAGGCCTACAAGGAGTTGTATGGCTATGGCCCGGACGGCATGATCGAGTGGATCCCTGCCAAGGACGACGGCAAGGTGATCAAGATCGACCCCAAGACCAGAGTCGCTTACACCACCTTCGCCGAACACAAGGCAGACGTGCTCAATGTCATCCCGGCCCACACCGCCGGTGCCATTGCCAAGAGCACCGGCCTCACCAACGCAAACGGCTGGTGCGAAGTGGTGCCCATGACCATGGAATCTGCGGTGGCCAAGGACATCTACACCATCGGTGATTCGTGCATCGCCGGCGAACTGCCGGTGTATGACATGCCCAAGTCGGCCCACATGGCAATGACGCAGGCCAAGGTCGCGGCGGCCGCGATCGTCGCCAAGATCAACGGCATGCCGCCGCCGGTGCCGTATTACGTCAACACCTGTTACAGCGCCGTGGCGCCGGATTGGGGCTTCTCCGTCGTGCATATCTTCAAGGTGGAAGACGGCAAGTTCGTCTACGTGAAGGCCGCCGGCGGAACCTCGCCCCTGGACGCGCCGGCCAAGGATGACAAGCCTGCAGTTGTCGTGCCGCGCATCCAGTACAAGGTCGAGGCCGAATATGCCGACGGCTGGCTGCGCAATGTTTTAGCTGACGCTTTCAATTGAAGCGTCATCACACCGCCCATCACGACTCCTCCGGTGATGGGCGGTTTTTTCTCTTGGTCCGCAGGCACTCTTTAGTAATCGTGTAGCGCAAATGAAGACCTTTCCAGACCTCTTGCATCGCTCGCTTGATGCCATGTTTGCCATCGATGGCAATCAGCGGGTTGCGGTTTGGAATCAGGCCTGCGAAGACTTGACCGGCATTTCCAGCGCGCGGGCGATAGGCAGTTGCTGCGACGAACTCCTGCATGGCCATGAACCCAGCGGCCGTCCTTTCTGCAGGAAAAACTGCCCCCTGAATCGGCTCTCGCAAGGCGGGCCCCCGCCATCGAATTTTGCCATGCGCATCTCGAACAAGGGCGGAGACAGAATTCAGCTCAACGTCGGCACCATGCTGATGCCATCGCCCGCTGAAGGACAATGGATGGTGGTCCACGTATTGCGGCGTGGCCACAGCAAACTCGCGCCGGACCTGTTGGATCGCGATGATCTACGCAACACCGTTGCCAGGGATGCGCAGACGCATGCGGAGAGCCGCGGGGCGTCCCATGGTTTCTGTCTAATGACCGAGCGGGAGCGGGAAATCCTCCGCCTGCTGACTCTGGGGCTGGCCACCGATTCAATCTCCGCGCAACTTCACATCAGCACAACAACCGTGCGCAACCACATCCAGCGGCTGATGGCGAAACTCAATGTGCACAGCAGGATAGAGGCGGTGAATCATGCTCACCGCCATCAGCTCGTGTAGGAAATTGCGACGTCATGGCCGCCAAACAAGCACCGCAGTTCACGCAATTTCAGTTCCACTTATGGCGTCGATTGCCCAACTTCACGCGATGTTTTGACCATACGCAATAAAGTTCCGGGACGGTCCATACATCGGAGGTATTTGATGCAAATGCATCATTAACAATGGTTCGCTTGTGGTCAACCATTGGTAAGGATGAGACAGGAGCCCCTGTCTTCTTGGTATTTCAAACCCAGTCGTATAGAGGAGATACAAAATGAGCGTTACTAAGTATTTGTCATTCATGCGATTGGGGGTGGCTGCCCTGATGGTCGCCGCTTTGACCGCTTGCGGTGGCGGTGGTGATAGCGGCGGTGTTGCTGGTGGTGGCGGTGGTGGTGGCGGCACTCCTCCTCCCGTGGTCGCGGACCCCGCGCTCGTAGCCCAGGCCAAGCCTGAGCAATGCGTGCTCTGTCATACCGGTTATGGCGCCTCTGGCGATGCCGGCGGCGTTGGCTTGCCGGTCGCCAACACCGGCCCCACGCACATGGCGGAATACAAGAAATATGCCGATCAAAGCAAGTTCACGCTGACCATCGACAACGTCACGAACGCGGCGGGGGCTTCTATCCTGACCTTCACCGTCAAGAAAGATGGCGTCGGACTCACTACTGGCGCAGCGGTTGCCGCACTGGCGCAGAAAACCTTCTATGCCGTGAAGTACGACAGCGCGACCCGCAGCTTTACCAACGCCTTCTCCTATACCTCGAATAATGCTGCCGCCTACACGGTCATAGGCGGTGGTCAGTTCTCAGTGAAGAAGACCGGTGCGTCTTTCTTCCCCGAGTTGCAGACCGGGCCAGGCCAGGGCGCCCAAGTCTATGCCTATGTCGCGGATGGCTTGCTCAATACCGAAGGCGCGGCCATGTACGACGACGTGGCCAACGCGGGCGCGGCCTTTGGCGATGCGGATCCGGCAAGCGCGAACAGCTATCAGTCGGCCGCCAACGTCTCGGCCTGCGAGACCTGCCACGGCAAGCCCTACATGAAGCACGGCTACCGCATGGCGCATGTGACCAACGGTGCCAACCCCGGCCTGACGGACTTCTCCGGCTGCAAGGACTGCCATGCCAGCGATGCGAGCGGTCATGGCAGCATGGCCGGCTTTCTGTTCGAGCACGATCTGAACTACCTGATTGCTAACGGCACAACGGATCAAATCAAGGCCGATGCCACGGCTCGTCTCGCACAGTACGACACGGACGGTTTCTTGACACAGGCAGAAACTGACAAGTATTCGGCCGCCAAAAACGCCGCAGCAGGTACCGTAGATGCCGCAGCAGGCGTTTACAAAATGACGCTCATCAATGACGTGCACATCTCGCACGCCACGGATTTCCCGTATCCGCAGCATATGAACAGTTGTGTCACCTGCCACAAGGGTAAAATGGGTGACGCGGCATTGAATGACGTCTTCGCCGATGCCAAATTCAAGCCGTCAAACTGCATCACCTGCCATGGCGTAGAAGGTCTGAAGGGCAAGATGGCGGCAGCGAACTACAACCACGCCGGATTCATATCACAGATGGATGATCCCGCCACACGGGATAGCGTTAGCTGCAGGAATTGCCACGCGTCAGGTGACGTACAGGCCGATACGGGTACCGCTGGGGTCAATGGTGGTGGAACCCCGTTCGCGACCATCCACAATAACGGCTATGACCCGCTCATCTATGCGAGCGACGGCACCCGGTATGCGGCCGATTGCTCCGATGATCCCACCACAACATGTACCAATCCCGGTGTATTCGCAGTCAAAATCACCGAAGCCACGTATGACGCCGACCACCACACGCTGGATATCAAGTTCAGCGCGACCGGAGTGAAGGGCAGCATGGATGCGAAGAACATCAAGCCGACCGTCACCATCGGCCTGTACGGCTACGACACCAAGGACTTCATCGTGGCCGCGCACGGTTCCGCGGCCGACGGCAAGCGGAATCTGGAACATGTGTTCGGTAGTACCACTGACAACCCGCGCTACACGGATGTCACGTATACGGGCAATGGCAGTTGGGAAACGACGGTTGACCTGTCGCTGTGGGCTACCATGCTTGATTCCGCCGATCCCAGCAACCCGGCCGTCAAGCCTGTGATCCGGCGGGCGGAAATCGCTGTGCTGCCTGAACTTAGGGACGCCAGCAATAATGTCATCGGCCTCAACGCGCCGTCCAGGACCTTCAACTTTGCCGATGACGAATTCGAGGACGACTACTACCCGGCTCTCGTCAATGTGTTCAAGACGGCAAACAGCGATCCCGACTTCGCATGGAATGCAGGCGGCAAAGGTTCCCAGGATGGCTGCAACACCTGCCATGACCAGTTGGCCACCACGTTCC
Organism: uncultured beta proteobacterium; assembly: GCA_963782495.1. Taxonomy (GTDB): domain Bacteria; phylum Pseudomonadota; class Gammaproteobacteria; order Burkholderiales; family Thiobacillaceae; genus DASQBT01. Next base: position 111,696 of record CAWAJU010000006.1, read on the forward strand.
ATAGCGGAATCCGGGGCGGCAACATCAAGGTCTGCCGCATCTGCCACGAGGTCTCGAATGGCGGTGCGCACCTCGAAGCGCAATCGAGGTCGATCGACTCCTACGTGCATGCCATCCACTCCTTCCAGGCATTCAACAATACCGCCGCGAACTTCCCGAACTTCGACGATACTGACCCAGTGGCGGTAGCAGAGTATGAGGCGCACGTCAAAAATGTCTTCCCGCGCTTCACGATCAAGGACTGCGAGGCCTGCCACGTCGACTCGACCCATGATGTCTACACCGCGGGTCGGCGCGCGTACGACGTGCCTGACCAGACCAAGTCGATGCCGGGTGTGCTTTCCGGGACCGTCACGATCGCGAACCGGGACGTCGCTAATGTCTCTAAAGCCGTTACGGGTCCTGCGGTAAGGGCTTGCGGTGCGTGCCATCGGGCTCAGGCGATCAATGCCGATGATCAACTCAGGCTGCAAACCCAGATCACGCACTGGCAGACCTTCGGTTCTTACGTTGAGACCGCCGTGGACGCGACCACTGCCGAAGTCACTGCCCTTTGGGCAGCGATCGTAGACAAGCTCATGAGCCTCTTCCCGAACGGGGACCAGAGTATTTAGGGTCTGAAGAGACGGGCCATGGCCCGTCTCGCTTGATACGGACTGAGGTGCGCCAACTGGCGCACCTCATGTGGAAGGCAAAAAGGCACCGGCAAACCCGGTGCCTTTTTTTATGAGGGGGCGCGCATTTGCGCCCGGCCCTGGACGGTACTCTGACTTGATGGTCTGGGCTGCCAGTCTGACGGCTTAAACAGGCTGGTCTCCAGCAACATATGTGTTTGCGGTGCCGGGATACAGAGCATGCGATGGGTGACACCGCGAACGATGAAGAAACACTAAACGCGACGTACCTTTGACCGCGTATTGATGTCAAAATACGCAGAACACAAGGTCGCGAGACGGAGAAGAGCATGAATATCGGGCGTGTTGGATCGGCTCTCTTGACGACATTGGTCGTGGTGTTGTCGGGCTGCGGCGGCGGCGGTGGAGGTGGAGGCGGAGGCGCCGGCTCAGTGGGTGGCGGAGGCGGAGGCGCTTCGGTGAACGCGCCGAACGTTGCGTTTACCAGCATTACGGTGAACAGCCCGCCCGTGGTGACTTTCACCGTCAAGGATTCGGCCGGCAATCCGGTGACTGGGCTGACCCAGTACAACGCCGGGTATGACGGCAAATGCGGCAGCGCAAAGAGCGACTACACGTCGAACATTGCCTTCGCCATCGCCAAGTACGAAGCCGGGAACTGGCAGAACCTGATCTCCTTGAATCGATCCAGCGGCAACCCGTTCAACGCAATTGAAGGGACGACGGATCCCATCCACAGCGCCGGGGCGGGGGCAGGCGCAGGGACTCTGAGCTACAACTCAAGCGACAACACTTACACCTACACCTTTGGCACGAATGTGACGGACGCCGCGTACTCGAATGCCACGGTCAACGCCGCGGGCACAGTCCTGACCAATGGCAATGTGGCCGTCAAGGATAGTCAGACCATCCACCGGGTCGCGCTGCAACTGTGTTATGTCGATCCCGCCACCAATGCGACGATGAAGCTCAACCCCTACGTGGACTTCACGCTCGGTGCCAACGGCGCTGGCGTGCCCTTCAAGGATGCCCAAGGCAAACTCAAGCCGGCGGTCCAGGTCGTCGACCGCGCATCCTGCAACGAATGCCACGTCAACTTCGCCTGGCACGGCGGCAACCGGGTCGACCCGCAGTACTGCGTGATGTGCCACAACCCCGGTAGCACGGACTACGTCACCGGCAACCCGATCGACTTCAAGCTGATGGTGCACAAGTTTCACATGGGCAAGCGCTTGAACCATGACTACACCGTGCAGTCCGATAGCGCCAGTGCGATCATTTATCCGCAGGACCAGCGCAACTGCGCCAAGTGCCATAACGGCACGGCCAGCAGTGACCCGAACGTGGCCGTGGCGACGGTCAGCGGCAATAACTGGAACAGCAAGGCCAGCAAGAATGCGTGCTGGGCCTGTCATGACGACTACAAGGATGCCGGCTCGGCGTGGCAGACCGCACATGCGCCGTACGCGTCCTTGCCCCTTTTCGTGCCTAGTGTAGCTAACCCGGACAACACGCCCGATTCGGTTTGCCAATCCTGTCATAACGATCACGGGAGCGCTTTAGTATCATCGGTCGCCAAGTCGCATGAAATCACCGAATGGGTGATGGGCGAAAATTACAAGTTCAATATCTGGAGTATCACCAAGAATGGCGATAACTCGCTGACCGTGCAGTATTCGGTGAGCAACCCGAAAACGGGCAGCGACTATGACCTGCTGGACGCCGGCTTGGCACCGCGATTCACCAGCCTGAGCCTGTTGTTCGGATGGAACACCACCGACTATGCAAATGATGGCGGACCCGGCCGCGGCCAGCCATTTTCGATCAAGGCATCCACGGATGCCTCCATGCTGCGGGTTGGCAGCAGCAATCGATTCACCGTCACCTCGCCCGTCATGCCTGCCCAGGCGACCGGCACTGTGGTCGTGGCCTTCCAGGGCCGCATCAACGAGTCGGGCCTGCGCGTGCCGGTTGCGAACGTAGTCCAGTACTTTGCGATGGGCGGCGTTGAGAAGGACCGCCGCCAGGTGGTGTCAGCCGACAAGTGCAACGCCTGCCATGGCCGGTTCATCGGCTTCACCAGCCTGACCAGTTTCAACCCGGGACTCGGCGCCCATGGCGCAAACCGCAACGATCCGCAGGTGTGCGTGATCTGCCACAATGGCAACAATCCGCAGGACGGCACGGTCGTCTCGGGCGGCTTGGTGACGCAATACGCCGAATCCGCCGACTTCAAGCGCTTCATCCACCTGTTGCATTCGGAGCAGGCGGGCAACTACCCGGTGTGGCCGAATGTGGTGACGACCACGAATCTGAATTCGGACATCTGGTCGGGGCTGAAGGATTGCGAGGTCTGCCACGTCAATGGGTCCTACAAGCAAAACCTGAGTACTGTGGGAACTTCCGTGACCTTCGACGTCGACACCAGCACCGATAGCACCAACGCCACCGTCACGGATACCGACGCCTCGGACAACCTGGTGATTTCGCCCAAGGCCTCGACCTGTTCGAGCTGCCACAATTCAGCTAACGCGATGACACACATGATATCGCAGGGTGGCGCTGCGTTCGGCACGGTGACCCAGGGCCAGGTCGCTGCCGGGCAGGTATTCGAATCCTGCGATGGCTGCCATCAGCCCGGGGGCGTGAAGCCTGTGGATGCCGTGCATCTCGGAACGCAACCTTAATCGCTTTACAACCGAACGCGGAGGGCCAAGCCGGCCCTTCCGCTTATTTTCAACTTATTGGAAGCAACGTGAACCAGACTTACAAACTACTATTGCTCGCAGCCGTCGTAGGCCTCTCGCTACCTGCCTGCGGCAACAAGAAACACCCGGAGGCTCTCGGACAGGTTGCCGTGACGGTCAATGGCCAGCCGATCATGGCTGCCGATTTCGGCGTCAGTCCAGGACTAGGCGGGGGCGACCCGGTGTTGCGGCCCGTCTCCTCGTCTGAATTGAAGGACATGGTCAATTTGGAGTTGCTGCGCCAAGCTGCGGTGGAGTCCGGGCTGGATCAGGACAAGGAAATTCGTGCCCGGATTGCCGCCTTGCCCGAGGACTTATCACCCAGGAAGACTCTGGCCTCGGCTTATATCAACAAGCAATACTCTGCCATTCCAGCGCCTACCGAGGCGGAAGTCAGCGCCTATTACAACGGCAATCCGGCAAAGTTTGCGGAGCGCAAGCACTATGAAGTGCAGACATGTGTCATTAGGCCTGCGGACGGAAGGGAAGCGAAGATCAAGGCCCAATTGGGTAAGAGTAAGAAATCCGACGCTTTCGAGCGGTGGTTGAATGCGACGAGCATTAAGCATGGATGTGTGCGGTTCACGGTCGATTCAGATCGTGCGGACGAAGAATTATTGCGGAAGCTCAGCGAGATCCCTGTCGGTGGCAACGCAGTTGAGGATTCCAAGGATCAGATGGTGATCGACTTCGTGCGGGCCATGCATAACGACTCGCTTACCCCGGATCAGGCCAAACCACAGATCATGAAGACGCTGATGGACAAAAAGGAGACCGCAGCCTTCGCGAGCATGATCAAGCAAATGCGCGACAAGGCGAAGATAGAGTACGTGCCGCCCTATACAAAAGACGGTTTTCACCCATTGTCTCTTAAGCCCTAGTCGAAGAGGAATGATCGACACACTAAAGCCCGAGGGGAATCGGCTCCGCTGAAGGTTTGCAGGGTTGCTCGGCTTCTCAATGAGGAATACGCTTCGTTGGGCATACGCCGCAGCTCTATTGGACTGTATCGGCTTGGCACCCCCCGCTTTCTGCTGAACAACCTTGGAAATAGACAGGATCAGGATAATGCGCATGTTCAAAACAAGAGCAACACCAAGGGGCGCTGGCTCTGCTTTCCTCTTATTTCTTGTGGCGCTGGGGATGGTTGTATTTTCTGCCAAATCTATGGCAGTGCCGCCCGGCATGGAACTCACTTTCGATGGCGGACCCAAGCCTGTCATTTTTTCCGGCCAGATCCACGCTGACAAAGGCCTCAAGTGCAAAGACTGTCATCCTGGCATTTTCAAGATGGAGAAAGGCAACGCCAAGATCCAGTTCATGGATCACCTTGCCGGCAAGAAATATTGTTTCGCCTGCCACAACGGCACCAAGGCCTATGCCCCCAAGGGCAATTGCAACAAGTGCCATGGCAACAAGTCGCCCAGTGGCGCAACCGCTGAACCGGCGGTGACGGAGGAAGCGCCGACAACAGCGGTCCCCACTCCCGCAGAAGAGAAGAAGACCGAAACCCCCAAAGCGCCCACTCCCGCGAAGAAGAAGGAGGAAGCCAAGCTTCCGGTGACGGTCGAGGAGAAGGAAGCGCGGCTGGATGAACTGGCCAAGGGAAGTTACAAATACGCGGGAACCTGCCTGGGCTGTCATGACGAGACATACCTGCCGCCGATCTTTCCAATTTTCAAGACCAAGCATGCCTCGCTGACGGACCCCAGGGCACCCTTCGCGGACAAGCAGTGTGAAGCCTGCCACGGACCGGGCAGCACTCACGTCAAGGCCAAGAAGAAGCGCGGCGGAACGATTATCGCCTTCGGCAAGAACGCCTGGACACCCGTTGCCGAGCAGAATGAAAAATGTCTGGCCTGCCACCAGACTCATCAACGCATCGAATGGAAAGGCAGCACCCACGAATTCAACGGGCTCGCCTGCGCCTCCTGCCACAAGATCCACGTGGAACATGATCCGGTGCTGGATCGCGAACAGCAGGCGACGGTTTGCTTCACCTGCCACAAGAGCAAACAGGCCAAGTTCTTCCAGGTTTCCCACCATCCGGTGCGCGAAGGCCAGATGGCGTGCAGCGAATGCCACAATGTCCATGGCGAAGATGGCACGGGCCTGATGGTGAAGGCGAACCTGCGGGAGAAATGCACCTCCTGCCATGCCGACAAGCGCGGTCCCTTCCTGTGGGAACATGCGCCTGCGGCAGAAGACTGCACGATCTGTCATGACCCCCACGGCTCCAATCAGCCTGCGCTGCTGAAGAAGCGCGTACCGCAGTTATGCCAGGAATGCCATGACCCGGAAGGCCACCCCAGCGGCCGCTACGACGGTGCCACGCTTGGCGGAGGCAGCGCATTCCTGCAGGCGAAGGGTTGCCTGAACTGCCACTCGGCAATACACGGATCGAACCATCCGTCCGGCATGACCTTGTTGCGCTGATGTCGATACCCAGGACAAGACGATGACGATCCAATTCCGAAAACAGATCGAGGAAACCGAACATGCCTGCTGACAAATTCCCCGTGCCATGTGCGTTGCTCGCGGCCGCGCTGGCGCAACGATTTGCTCGCAGCCGCGGTTGCGGCCGATGCCACAGAGAAATCCGGTGAAGCCAAGGCAAGCGGGACGGTGCGGGCAAAGTGGGACGGCTACGCGTTCATCATCGTGTTTGCCGCACTTTTGTGGGCGATCCTGTCATCCGGTCGGGCGTTCGCCGTACCCCCAGGCGAGGAACTCGTCTTTGAGGGTGGTCCCAAACCCGTGATCTTTTCTGGCCAGATCCATGCTGACCACGGCCTCAAGTGCAAAGACTGCCATACCAGCATCTTCAAGAAAGAGAAGGGGGACGCAAAGATCGCGTTCATGGATCATCTCGCCGGCAAGCAATACTGTTTCGCCTGCCACAACGGGACCAAGGCCTTTGCCCCCAAAAGCAATTGCAACAAGTGCCATGGCAACAAGTCGCCCAGTGCCGCCGCCAGCGAACCTGCCGCAAAGAGCGAAGTAACCCCGCCCGCCGCTGCCCCGGTAACCACAAAGGAGGCCATCAAGGCGCCTGCTCCCGTTGCCGCCGCTGCTACTGTCACGGAAGCGGCCAAGGCGTCCGCCCCTGTCAAGAAGGAGGAGGCTGCAGCCAAGCCGGCTGCTGCACCTGCCGTTGCACAGGGAGTGGCCAAGGCGCCCGCTCCCGCCAAAAAAGCAGAGGCCAAGCGCGCGATGCCACCGCCCTGTGAGGACTGCCCCGATTACAGCGGCTGGTCCGGCTGGGTGGAAGGGGGGGCCGGTTTCCAGTCCGATGACTCCGACCACTTTGGCCGCTACACCGGCCAGGAAAAAAGCGGCGGCACGGCCATTGCCAACGGCGTTGTCCGCTATCGCGGCAAGGACGGGAGCTATCTGGATGGCAAGGCGATCGACCTGGGACTTGACTCACGCGATGTGAGCGTGGATGGCGGCAAGCAAGGCAAGTATGGAATTGCCGTCGAATATGACCAGATCCCCAATTTCCGCGCGCGGGATGCGATGAGCCCGCTGGTTAATGAGGGCGGAGGCCGGCTTGGATTGCCCGCGGGACCCGCCATCCTGAACTCTACCCCTCTCAAGACCGAGCGGGATCGATTGGGAGCGAAATTTTCTCTCATCCCGGCCAGGAAGTGGGAGATCACCGGGTACTTTCGCGAAGAGAAGAAGGATGGCACCCGGGACTTGGGCGGCGGCTTCGGCTTCGACCAGGTCACCATACTTCCGGCAAATATCGACTACAAGACCGACGATTTCGGCCTGACCCTGGGCTACAAAGGCAGCAAGCTGCAAGCGCAGCTCGCCTATGCCGGTTCCCTGTTCAAAAACGGGCAGGACGCGATTACCTGGGACAACCCCTTCCTGGGGGCGCCCAGCACCGGACGCATCGCCGATGCGCCGGACAACCAGTTCCACAAGATCAGCGCCCTGCTCGGCTACCAGCTGACTGACCATACCCGGCTCGGCGCCCAGCTCGCCTTCGGCCGCATGACCCAGGATCAGGCCTTCCTCCCCTATAGCACCAACCCGGCGTTCGGCTCGCCCGCTGCCAGCAGCCTCGATGGCCAGGTCGACACCACGCTGGCCAAGGCCGACATCACTTCGCGTCCCACCCCGCGCCTGCAATTGAACGCCAGCTATACCTACAGCAACCGTGACAACAATACGCCGGTAAATACTTACAACTACGTCATCACGGACATCGCCCAGGCAACCTATCCTCCGCCCAGCGGCTTGCCGATCACGCGCCAGAACATGCCCTACAGCTTCAAGCAACAATTGCTGCGCACCAAGGCCGCCTACGTTCTTCCGCAGGGAGCCAACCTGTCCGGCGGATTCGATTACGACCAGATGAATCGCACCTACCAGCAAGTGGAAGACACCAAGGACAAGACGCTCTGGGCCAAGCTCAAGCTTCACCCCACGGGCAAGGTCGAGACCAGCCTCAAGTATTCATACTCGAGCCGGGACGCATCCAGTTATCTCAATAATCCGGCGTTCGAGAATCCCGTGTATCCCAACTCGGTGAACCCCCTGATGCAGGCCTTCGAGCTGGCGGATCGCCGACGCAACAAGATCGGGCTCGGGGTCGCCGTCAACCCGACCGAGAAACTTTCCCTGGGTCTGGATCTAGACTACTACAAGGACGATTACAGGAACATGGTCCTGGGGCTTACACAGGCCAGCGGGCTCACCGGCACTCCCAGTGTGACCTATGTCTTCAGCGAGAACCTCTCGGCTTCAGCCTATTACACCTACGAAAGACTGGATTCCGACCAGGCCAGCAGGTTTTGGATCACCACCCCGCCCTCAAGCACCCCGTGGGCCGAGTCCGACAGCAATTCGACCCAGACGCTTGGCCTCAATGCCAGCTGGAAAGTGATTCCCAAGAAGTTCGACCTTGGCGCAGATGCGGTTTATTCAAAGTTCACCGGCAACATCCAGTATTCCGGCGCGACCGACTTGCCCGATCTCAGCTCCAGCCTGGCTGCCTTCGGGGTGCATGGCAACTACAAGATGAGAGAGAATCTCACCTTGCGGGCCGGGCTCTGGTACGAGAAATACAAGGAGTCGGACTGGGCAAAGAATGCAAGTGTCGGCTTTCTGCTGCCCACCGTACTTTCCCTGGGTACCGCTGCGCAGGACTCGGACACCGTCCTGGTTTCGCTTTCCGTCCGATACGACTTCAAGTAAGCGAGCAATTGAGGATATTGGGCAACAACCCCGCAACCTCTCAGCACAGCAGGATTGCATTTGACAGAGCGCGCGATACCAGTGGCACCAGGCACGGCGGAATGGAAACAGGGGTGGAAGAAGTTTTGATCTGCCTCAAATCTGCTGCGCAAGCGCCCGTCCGCGCCAGGTGGCATCGACATGTGCACCATGCCTAAGGCGTATACTCTGCCAACGTGAAGATGGAACGATTGCACTTCCCAGTCCTGTCCGGGCCGGTAATGTTTGATTCGGCGACGCGCCTGCTTGCTGTGGCCTTTGTCTTGGCCGGGATCTTGCTGGCCGGCCGATGGTTAACGGAAATTAGCGCGCCCCGTCCAGTGGCTGAGTTGCCCTCTGCGCCCATGACCCAGCCTGACATGAATCTCGCGACGATTAGCCGGCTGTTTGGAACCGGCGGTACGCAGCAATCACAGGTGCTCGAAGGCCTGCATCTGACCGGCGTGTTTGCCGGCTCAAGAGGGGGCGGCTTCGCCACGATTCACACCCGAACCGGCGATGTGCCGGTATTTCGGGGAGATGAAGTCGCCCCCGGCGTCACTCTCAACCAAATAGAAAGCGATCGCGTGATTCTCCTCAGTTCAGGCACAAAGAAGGAACTACGGCTTCAGGAAGATAATCCGGGGGACGCAAAGGCACCACGCCCCCAAGGAAATGATCCGCGGGCCCAACCCGCGCGCCGTCGTTACACCCTCATTCCACGCGTTCGGGCAAAAGGCAAATGAGCAAGTTCATGAAGTACGTGTACGTCCTCGCGCTTGCGATGAATCTGTTCTGCGGCGGTGCTGCAGTGGCCGCCAAGGATCCGCCGAGAGGGTGGATCACCTTGAATTTCGTCAATGCCGACATAGGCTCGGTGATCAAGGCGATGAGCGAGATGACCGGGCGAACCTTTGTGGTGGATCCCCGCGTCAAAGGCACCCTCAGCATTACCTCACCCCGCCCGGTAAGTCCTTCGGTTGCGTATGACATCGTACTGTCGGCATTGAGAATGCAGGGCTATGCGGCGGTGCAGGTGGACGGCGTGGTGCGTATCGTCCCCGAGATGGATGCCAAGTTCTATGCGACGCCCGCCATGGGGAAATTCCGCGCCAACCGAACCGGCGGGGAAATGGTCACACGCATGTTCACGCTGCGGCATGAATCCGCCAGCCAACTCCTGGCCGCCCTGCGGCCGTTGATAGGCGCGAGCGGGACGTTCAACGCAGACCCTGACAGCAACACCCTGATCGTGACCGACTACGCCGACAACCTGGGCCGGCTGGAACAGGTCATCGCCAGCCTGGATATTCCCACTGCCGACGAACCGGTCCTGATCCCTCTCAAGTATGCCTCTGCGGAAGAAGTTTCCGCCCTGGTCTCCCGGGTGTTCATGGCTACGCCTGGGCAAGCGCCAGGAGGTGCCACATTCGACCTCCTGCAGGTTGGCGTGGATAACCGCTCCAACAGCCTGATCGTGCGCGGACGCGACCGCAACCTGATCAGCAAGGTGCAGAATCTGGCGGCTTCGCTCGACGTACCCACCCCGGTGGCGGGCAATGTGCATGTGATTTACCTGAAGAATGCCCAGGCCGTGGAAGTGGCCAAGACGCTGCGCAACATCCTGTCCGCGGATACCTCAGCGTTTGCCCAAACGACCGCACCGCAATCCTCGGCCCAATCCTCAGCCCAGTCACCGACCGCGCAGATAGCGAAATCTTCTTCCGGTCAGGACCTTGGACCGGGCATGGTTCAGGCCGACCAAGCCAGCAACGCCCTGATCATTACCGCGCCTGAAGCCGTATTTGCCAATCTCAAGACAGTGGTGGAGAAGCTGGATGTGCGCCGCGCTCAGGTCCTGGTCGAAGCGTTGATTGCAGAGGTCTCCGCGGACAAGGCGGCAGAGTTCGGCATTCAGTGGCTGGGCGCCACGAGCGCCAACAGCATTCACAACGGCAGCAAGGTGTTTGCCGGATTCGGCAACAGCAACAGCTCGACCAATATCGGCGTTATCGCCAGTGCGGTCGCATCCGGCGGCGCGAGCGGCGCGGCCAGCATTGCCAAAGGCTTCAACCTCGCCCTGTTCAACAATCAAAGCCTGGGTGTTCTGGCGCGTGCGCTGCAGACCGAGACCGACGCAAACATTCTCTCCACCCCTACGCTGTTGACCCTGGACAACGAGGAAGCAAAGATTTCGGTCGGCTCCAATGTGCCTTTTCTGACGGGCCAGTTCACGCTGAGCGGCACTGCCGGCACCGCGTCACCGTTCCAGACCATAGAGCGCAAGGATGTGGGACTGACGCTGAAGGTGAAACCGCAGATCAGTCAGGGAGGAACGGTGCGGCTGCAGATATCCGAGGAAGTATCCAAGCTGCAGCAAGCCACGGACCCGACCCTGGCCAGCACCGACAAGCGTTCGCTGGATTCCACCGTGCTGGTGGACGACGGCCAGATTGTCGTGCTGGGCGGACTGATCGAAGACCAGGTGCAGGAAGGTGAGGACCGCATCCCGCTGTTGGGCGACATCCCGCTGGTGGGCAATTTCTTCCGCTACAAGACACGCGACCATTCCAAGATCAACCTGATGATCTTTCTGCGCCCGGTGATCGTGCGTAACGGGGATGACGCCGCGGCCGTGACCAACCCGCGCTATGACTACATCCTGGGCCAGCAAAAGGACCTGACACCGGTTCATACGCCGATGCTGCCCGACGCGCGGCCTCCGTTGCTCACCAATGAATTGAATTGGCGTGCGATTAGCCAGCAACAGGACAAGGCTCCGGCCGTGGAGCCGACCCAACCTTGAAGCGCATTCCCTACTCATTTGCCCGCACCGCTGGTGTGCTGGCCACCCCGGACCAGTTTGGCGGGCTGGCTGTCAGGGTTCGGCCAACAACCCGCCCGGAAGCGCTGGCCGAATTGCGCCGCCAATTCGGTCTGCCCTTGTCGGTAAACATGCTGCAGGAAGATGAATTCGAGGCCGCCCTGTCGCAGACATACTCCGAAGGCGGAAATTCCAGCGGCCTGCTGGATGGCCTGGGTGATGAGGCAGAATTGGCCAACCTGATGCAGGACAGCCGGCGCATCCAGGATCTGCTCGAAACCGATGACGACGCGCCCATCATCAAACTGATCAACCTGGTATTCATGCAGGCTTTGCGGGACGGGGCGTCGGACATTCATATCGAGCCGTTCGAAAACCGTTCTTTGGTCCGCTTTCGCGTAGACGGGGTGTTGAAGGATGTGTTTGAACCTCCACGGGCGTTGCATGCCGCATTGGCTTCGCGCATCAAGGTAATGGCGGATCTGGACATTGCCGAAAAACGCTTGCCGCATGATGGCCGCATCGCCATCCGCCTGGGTGGCCAGGCCATCGACGTGCGGGTCTCCACGCTCCCCACAGGCCATGGTGAGCGCGTGGTGCTGCGCCTGCTGGCCAAAAATGCCGAATTCCTGCAATTGGATCGCCTCGGCATGAGCACAGAAGTGCTAGGGCAAATCGACCATCTGATCAAGGAGCCGCATGGCATCCTGCTGGTCACCGGCCCGACCGGGTCGGGCAAGACCACCACCTTGTATGCAGCCCTGTCCCGTCTGGACCATACGGAACTGAACATCATGACGGTGGAAGACCCCATCGAGTATGACCTGGACGGGGTCGGCCAAACCCAGGTCAACTCGCGAGTGGACATGAGCTTCGCACGCGCCTTGCGCTCCATCCTGCGCCAGGATCCGGATGTCATCCTGGTGGGTGAAATACGCGACCTGGAGACCGCGCAGATTGCAGTGCAGGCGAGCCTCACCGGCCATCTGGTGATCGCCACCCTGCATACCAACGATGCCGCGAGCGCGGTGACCCGATTGACCGACATGGGCATCGAGCCTTTCCTGCTGGGTTCCAGCCTGAACGGCGTATTGGCCCAACGTCTGGTGCGCAGGCTGTGCCCGCATTGCAAGACCGAATATGCACCGAGCGCCCAGGAATGGGCCGTTCTGGATTCGTCCAGGCGGCCCGCCAAGGCCTACCGAGCCAACGGCTGTGAGCTGTGCAATCACACCGGCTACCGGGGCCGCACCGGTTTGTATGAACTCATGACCATTGATGAACCCTTGCGCCGCCTGATCCACGACAACGCGGGCGAGCATCTCATCCGCCAGCATGCCGAGACACACGGGATGCACATCCTGCGCGAGGACGGCTTGCGCTGGGTGCTGTCAGGCGATACCTCAATCGAGGAGGTATTAAGGGTGACCCGGGAAGCGGCATGACGGCTTGGCGTTACGTGGCGGTCGATGCCAAGGGCACGCGCCACCGGGGCGAACTGGAAGCAGACCATCCCCGTGCAGTGCGCCTTCAGTTGCGCGAACTTGGCCTATTGCCCGAAGAAGTCAAGGCGCGCGATGCGGCCTCGCAAGTCGGGGCGGGCGGCAGGCGGGTGCCGCCCTTGGCCCTGGCCCTGTTTTCGCGTCAATTCTCGACCCTGCTGACCGCAGGTCTAAGCATAGAACGCGCCCTGGCCGCGCTGGTCGAGCAGCAGGACGAGGATCGGGTACGGGCGGTGCTCGCCAGCGTGCATCAGGATGTCCTCGCCGGTCATGGTTTGGGCCAGACACTGGCCCGTCACACCCGCGCGTTTCCCAGATACTATGGGGCCATCGTCCAGGCCGGGGAAGAGGCCGGTGCACTGCCCCAGGTTATGGAGCGGCTTGCCGCCTATCTGGAACGGGGTCAGGCGTTGCGGCAAAAGGTCGGGGTCGCGCTGATTTATCCGATCATCGTCACCGTGGTGGCCTGTCTGGTCGTAGGCGTGCTTCTGACCTACGTTGTTCCCCAAGTGGTGGCCGTGTTCGAGCAGTCGCGCCAGTCGCTACCCTGGCTGACGCGCGCCATGATCACGATTTCCGATATCGCCCGTGCAACCTGGTGGATCGTACTGATCCTGGCGGTCATCGGCGCATTCGTCGCCCGTTACCTGCTGACCATTGATGTGATGCGCGAGCGCTGGCATCGTTTTCTTCTGCGCATGCCCGTCATCGGACGCCTGCGCACCGGACTGGCCAGCGCCCGATTCGCCAACACCCTGGCGGTTCTGGTGGGCAGTGGCGTACCCATCGTCAACGCGCTGGGCCATGCGGGCGCGGCACTCGATGATGAGGTATTCCGTCGCGCCACGGCCGAGGCTGCAAGCCGGGTGCGCGAAGGGCAGAGCATCAGCCGCGCCATGAAGCAGAGCGGGGTGTTTCCGGGCATGTTGGTGCATCTGGTTGCCAGCGGCGAAGCAAGCGGCGAGTTGGCCAGGGTTCTGGAACAGGCCGCGCACCAGCAGGAACTTTCGGTCGAGACCCGCCTGTCCGCCCTGACCGCGCTGCTGGAGCCCCTGCTGATCCTGATCATGGGGGGCGTGGTGCTGGTCATCGTGCTGGCCATCATGCAGCCCATTATTGACATGAATCGCCTGGTGCACTGAGCACCCGGCAACAAAGAGGTCGTCATGCGAAGCAAAGGTTTTACCCTCATCGAACTCATGGTGGTGCTGGTCATCCTCGGCGTATTGGCCGCGATGATCGCGCCGAAGATCATGGACCGTCCGGACGAGGCGCGCATCGTCGCGGCCAAAGCGGACATCGCCACCCTGGTCCAGGCCCTCAAGCTGTACCGGTTGGACAACATACGCTATCCGACCACCGAACAGGGATTGCAGGCGCTGGTCAGCAAACCTGCCATCGAACCCATCCCGAGCAACTGGAAGTCGGGCGGCTATCTGGAGAAGCTGCCCAGGGACCCCTGGGGTAACCCCTATGTTTATCTCAACCCCGGCCGCCACGGCGAGATCGATGTCATCAGTCTGGGGGCAGACGGCCAAGACGGGGGGGAAGGCAAGGATGCGGACATCGGCTCCTGGATGCTTTAAGTGCTGTCCCGGCCGGTCCATCGATCCGGGCTTCACCCTGATCGAGTTGCTGGTGGTGATGGTCATTATCTCGGTGGGGCTTGCGGTCGCAGTGATCGCGTTGCGGCCCGATGACCGTGGCATCGTTCGTCAGGAGGGTGAGCGTCTGGCGGCCCTCTTGCGATTGGCAAACGAAGAGTCCGGCGTCAATGGAGCGCCCCTGGCCTGGGTAGGCAAGGAGAGCAGCTATGAATTCCAGGCCAGGGAACTGACCGATCAGGGACCCGACTGGACAGTCTTACGGGGTGATGATTTGCTTCATTCCCGCCAGTTGCCGATTGGCGCGACTATCCGCGACATCCAGTTTGATGGACAATCCCTCGCGTTCGGCCAGAGGCTTCCCTTGGGTGGCACGCACGATCTTGCCGTTGAGCTCGCCCTGGGAGAAGAACGGGTCAGGGTGACCGGCAAGGCGGGCCACTTCGAGTCTGCGCCTATCCCCGGAGAAGGCTCGTGAAATACTCCCGTGGTTTCACACTGCTGGAAATGCTGGTCGCGCTTGCCATCGTGGCGATTGGGCTGACCGCGGCACTGCGCGCGTCCGGCATCGGCATCGAAGGGGTGGGCGACTACCGCAGCCACATGCTGGCGCTGTGGCTGGCCCAAAACATCGTCGCCGAGCATATCGCGCGGAACGATTGGCCCAAGCCAGACACCACCACTTCCGAGCAGGAGTTTGCCGGTCATCGCTTCGTGGTTCGCGAGGAAGTGAAGGCCACACCCAATCCGCGCTTCGAGCGCCTCGACGTCATGATCGCTGATCGCGAGGAGCCGGGCAGAACACTGCAGCATAGCGTGGCGTTTCTGACTTTGCCCCAATGAGGAACGCGCGTGGATTTACTCTCATGGAAGTTCTGGTGGCCATGGTATTGCTAAGTATCTTTGCGGTGGTGGCCTATCGTGCCCTTGATGCAGTGCTCAACGCCCAGCGCCATGCAAGCAAGAAGATGGACCGCCTGACTGAACTGGCCACCGCCTTTGCCTCAATGGCGACAGACCTGGCCAATACCACGACGCGCCTCGATCCGTTGAATCCGGGTGGAAGCGAATTTCATGGCCTCGTTGAACAGGACGGTGCCGAACAATTCGACCTTGTGCGTCTGCTTCCCGAGGATGCCGATCAGGGCCTGCAGAGAGTAGGCTATCGATGCGTGGGCGATACACTCAGTCGCCTGGTATGGCCCGATATCAACAATGTCGCAGAATTGCCGAAAGAAACCACTCTGCTGAGCAGCCTGCGCTCATGCGCATTCAAGTACCTGGACGCGCAAGGGCAATGGTTGACCGGCTGGCAGGCGCAAACGGCAAGCCTGTTTCCACGCGCGGTTGAGCTTACCCTCGCCGACGCTGACGGCGTGCCGATCCGGCGCGTGCTGGATGTGCAATGAGCGATTTTCCGGAAACCCGAATCCTTTGAATAGGGAACGCAAGCGCATGATTTCCCCGCGAGCTCGAGCCTTCGCCAGAAGACAGGGAGGCGCCGCCGTTCTGCTGGCCATGCTGGTGGTCGCCATTGCGGCGCTGGCTGCCAGCAGTTTCATGTTCCGTTCCCAGGTGGAATGGCGCCGCCTGGAAAACCTGACCCGCGCGGACCAGGCCCATGCGGTCTTGCGCGCCGCCGAACAATGGGGAGCTTCGGTGCTTCTGGAAGATTCGCTGCACAGCAGCGTGGATCACCTCGGCGAAGTCTGGGCCACGCAGTTGCCTCCCGTGGAATCGGAGGGCTACCAGATATCAGGCGGCATGGAAGACGAACAGGGGCGTTTCAACCTTAATAATCTGGTATCGAATGGCCAGGTCGACCAAGCCCAGCTGGCGATTCTGGTTCGGCTGCTGCAAACCCTCCACCTGCCGGACAGCCTGGCCGTCACGGCGGCCGACTGGATGGACCCGGATGATGTTCCCTTGAATGCAAACGGCGCTGAGTCGGCCTATTATGAAACGCTTTCGACGCCCTATCGCGCGGCCAATCGCCCTCTGGTCAGCGTCAATGAATTGCTGCGGGTAAAAGGTTTTGACCGTGACATCCTGTCGGTACTGCGTCCCTATGTGACCGCTCTGCCCACGCATACGCCGATCAATGTCAATACCGCAAGCCCTGAAGTGCTCGCCGCGCTGGTGCCCGGTCTGTCCACCCAACAAGCGTATAGCATGGTCGCAAAACGTGAACGCACCTATTACCGCAATGCGCAGGATTTTCAGGCGGCCCTACCGGAAGACTTGACGGTAATGGCCGATATGGTTGCCGTGTCAAGCCAGTATTTCCGGGTACAGGCGCGGGTCCGCAATGAACGCCTGCTGATTGGCAACCAGGCCTTGTACCACCGGGAAGGACTGGGCCTGCCAAAACTCGTGTGGAGGGCCGAGCTATGAGTGAGCTACGCCTCTATTTGCGCCGGGACAGCTTCATGGAGGGGACAGACTGTGCGTGGTCCCTGCTGGACGACAAGGGCCACGTTCAAAGCAGCGGGAACCAACTCTTGGACCTGCCTCGAGCACGGCGTTGCAACCTCGTTCTGGCCAGCGATCTTGTACTGACCGTAAAGACCGCCCTGCCCGATTTGCCCGAACGCCGGCTCGCTCCGCTGCTGTCTGCCGCCGCCGAGGCGGCGACCTTGTCCGAGGCGGATGCACTTCACGCGGTGATCATGGGCCGCGCCAAAGATGGCGAAGCGATCCTGGCAGTGGTGGAAGAAGCCTGGTTCCACCGGATCCTGGCAAGACTTGCCGAGTTGGGTTTGCGTCCGGAGAGCGCACTGCCGGAATATCTGCTTCTGCCCTGCACAGAGGGAAACTGGTCGGTCGGCTGGCGCAGCAGCAACTCCGTGGCACGATTCGGCAGAAGCGAGGGCGCGGCGCTGGACGATGGGGAACCTCCGGTCGGGTTGATCCTGGCCCTTGCCCAACGCGGACGTCCCGTGGCGGTCAACGTCTATCTGGACGACAACGCGGGATCGCCCGATCTGGGCCGCTGGCGGGCGGCACTCCAGACCTCGGTCGAGACAGTCGGCGCCTGGGACTGGCGCGCCGCCGCATGGCCGGATCTGCCCAACCTCTTGCAGGGCAAACATGCCCCGGGCCTAAAGCGCATGGACTGGACTCGCCTCGCGCGCCCGGTGGTTTGGGGGGTGATCGCGCTGGTCGCCATTCAGTTAGTCGGCATGAGCGTCGATTGCGCGATGCTGTCACACGAAAGCGCCAGCATCCAGCGGGAAATGCATGTGTTGGCGGAGCAAGCCCTGCCCGCCAATTCCGCCATCGTCGACCCGCCCTGGCAACTTAGGGAACGCCTGCTGGCCATGCAGACCGTTACCGGCGATCCTTCACCCAATGCCCTCGTTGGTTTGCTCGACCGGCTCAGCCAAGCCTGGCCCACAGCCGGCAATATCCAGGTCCAAAGCTTGAGTTATGAGGGAGACACGCTCAGCGCCATACTGGCCGAAGCGGACACGACCTGGCTCGACCAACTCAAGGAGGCGGCGGCAACGCAGGGGCTGACGGTCGGTTCGTATGTGGACAAGGACAAGACCAAAGGCATTCACTTGAGCATCAGATCCATCGAGAAGGGGGGTCGGCATGAGCAATGAATGGATCGGCCGTGCGCGTGATTATCTGGCCGGGCGAAGCTCAAGAGAGCGTGTGGCCTTGGTAGCCGGAAGCGTTGCTGTCCTTGTGCTTTTCGGCTACGGTTTGTTATACAAACCGGTGGCTGAGGCAAGAGCAAGACTGGCAAAACGCCTGCCCGCCGAACGCGCCGAACTGCGCTTGATGCGGGTGCAGGCGGCCGAAATCCAGCGACTCCGGACCCGCATGGGTAGCGCGGGAAAAGGCGGCCTGGAGCAGCGGGTAAAGTCATCGGCCGCGGCTTTTGGCCTGGGCGAGAGCTTCACGCGCTTCGTTTTGGTGGCAGACAATCAGATCCAGCTCGGCACCCAACCCTTGCCTACCAATACCTGGGCCGATTGGCTGGCTGATATGGAACGGCAAGGGGTCATCGTCACGCGCTGCAAGATCAGTGCCGGCGCACAGTCCGGGTTGGCCGAACTGGAACTGACGCTGACAGGGAGCCGGTTATGAAACGCTTGCCCAAGATGGGTCTAATTCTCCTGGGCCTCGTATTCACCTATCTCTTCATGTTGCCGGCAACCTGGATGGATGCCGTTCTGCAGCGCGCCAGCCAGGGCACACTTGCGATGACCGGCGTGAAGGGGACCATCTGGCGGGGCGAAGGAAGTCTGCAGGCCCTGCTGCCCAGCGGCGAGGCCGTTACCCTGGTACCGGTAAGCTGGACTATCGCCGTCGGAGAGTTGCTGGCGCTGAAGTTGCATATCACCGCGAAGTCAGCGCGTGACAATACACCGGTTTTGAACGCCATTTTTCGCTCGGGCGAAACTTATATTCAGGACGCGAGGCTGGAATTGCCCGCGGCGTTGCTGGGAGTGTTGTCTCCCACCCTGCAGGCGGCCGCACTCTCGGGTCAGCTTAGCTTGAAGGTAAGCGAAGTACGCTACGATTCCAGTCATGCGGCCGGCAAGGCGCACGCTTACTGGAAGGGGGCAGGGTCAAGTCTTAGCCGCATCCGTCCCTTGGGCAATTACCTGCTGGACCTCAACGGGCAGGGCAACGGGCTGGACTTTCACCTGACCACGATTCGGGGCCCGCTTACCCTGACCGGATCAGGCAGTTGGCACCCCGGCAAGCAGCCGAACATTCAGGTAACGGCGACGCCGGAAGCGAGCGCGCGCCAGCAACTCGAGCCTCTGCTGCGCATGATGGGTCGCGAAGTCAGCCCGGGCACCTACAAATTAAGCATCGACCAGAACGTTCAGGCGATTTCGCCTTAGCTCGGCTGTCGCGCATGCCCGATTTGGGCTCCGACAGAAATGAATTGTTGACGCTGATTGCGATCCCAGTGCAAAACATCTTCAATGATCGGAGGCTGCGATGAGATCGACTATCAGATTGTTACTCCTTTGGTGCACAATCATTTCGGTCCCCGCTTACGCCGCGCTGGGAGACGATGAATCGACGGTTTCAACGGATGCCGCCGTAAGCAGAATGGAACTCCGCGCAATGGCGCCGAGCGCAACGCACTTTCGTGTGCATGAGCTGCGCGATACGGCGCGAAACCTCAGGGTTCGCGAGTATGTCAACCAGGACGGCAAGGTATTCGGCGTCGCATGGGACGGGCCCATAAAACCGGATCTCAGTCAGGTGCTTGGCCCTTATTTCACTCGCTATAGGGATGCGTCCGCCGGACATGGCATGGCACGGCAGTTGCGCCGCATCGACCAGCCCGATTTTGTCCTCAGGGTTTCGGGCCACATGCGCCACTTCACTGGCGCAGCCTGGGTGCCCGCGCTGGTACCGGCCAATGTCGATCCGACAGAAGTGAAGTAGAGGCGAGCCCGATGGTCTTACGACTCAGTGATCTTCCCGTTTGGTTTGCGTGCGGGCTGGCCTGCCTTGGACTGGTTTCGTGCGGCGGTGGAGGGGGAGGTGGCGGAGGAGCCAACACTGCTGCCCCTGCGGTCGCGAACCAGATTGCCGTTGTCGTGGACGCTGGGCCGCCCGGCGCCAACGCAATCAATGCGCCCTATGCGTCAATCACCGTCTGCGTGCCGGGCACGACAAATTGCCAGACGATTGATCATCTGCTGATCGACACGGGTGCCTCCGGGGTACGCATCCTGGCCTCTGTGCTGCAGACGGGTCTGCTTGCGGCGTTGCCGCAATCCACCGATGGCTCAGGACGAAGCGTGGCCGAATGCCTGCAGTTCATCAGCAGCTACACCTGGGGTTCGATCAAGGCAGCGGACCTCAAACTTGGGGGAGAAACGGCTTCAAATGCGATGATTCAGGTCATTGCCGATCCCGCGGTTCCTGCCGCGCCAAACGCATGCAGCAACGGGGGTGGCCAGGTGCAGGATAGCGTGCAGTCCCTGGGCGCCAAAGGAACGATCGGACTCAGCACCTTCGCACAGGACTGTGGTGCATACTGCGCATCCCATGCGTCCAATGGCTACTACTATGCCTGCAGCGGCGGTAGTTGTTCGCCCACGACCGTCTCCGTCGCAAATCAGGTATGGAATCCGGTGGCGCTCTTTCCGGCCGACAACAACGGAACGTTGATCAGCCTGCCAGCCGTGTCGTCAGCAGGCGCCGCCCAGGTGAACGGGACCCTGACTTTCGGCATAGGCACACAAACAAATAACGGCGTGGGATCCGCTTCGGTGCTGACTGTGGATTCCTTATACGGGAATTTCACTTCCAGCATAAATGGCACGGCTTATCCAGGCATTAATGGCGATCCGGGCAGTTTCATCGACAGCGGGTCTAACGGGTTGTTTTATGGCAGCGGGCTTTTCCCAGACTGCAATTTCTTCGTCGGCTTCTATTGCCCGACTTCACCAGCACCGCAAAGCGGTGTCCTGCAGGGCATGAACGGAACCAAAAAAGCCATCGCGTTCACCGTAGGCAATCCCGAGTCGCTGCCCTTTACAGTCAGGGCCGATGCGGAACTCGCCGGCCCTGGATTTGGCGGCGTTGACTGGGGTCTGCCGCTGTTCTTTGGCCGCACCATCTATACCGCAATCGAGGCGCGGAGCACCCCTGCTGGGGATGGCCCCTGGGTGGGCATCGAGTAGTGCGCCGGGCGATGCCCGAGGCAAATGGCGCCGGGCCGACGCCAGACTTCATGAATCGTTTCTCAGATTTGCGATAACTATCTCCGAATTCTTGTAATATAGTGAGTTAACGACATCTGCTGTGGCACACGAGGCAGATGATTCACCATTAATGGTAAAGGGGACTCTTACTATGCGCGCGTCACACTGGCTCATCCTGGTTTCTAGCCTGTTCAATGTCCCAGCCGCTTTAGCGGATTCACCGCCTGAAGCGGTGCAAGCCGCTCCCCAGGCTGCGCAAGCCGCTCCCGAAGCCGCGCAACCCGCAGCACCGGCCACTCCCGAAGCCGCGCAACCCGCAGCACCGGCCGCTCCCGAGGCTGCGCAAGCCGCTCCTGTGGCAGCACAAAGCGCTCCCCCGGTCGTGCAGCCAGTTCCTCAAGCGATGCCAGCCGTTCCGCAAGCAATGCAGCCGGTTATCGTCGCACCTGTGGCACCCATGCCCAATCCCTGGATGAATCAAACAGCTTTGCCGTTTCCAACGTTGCCCTTTCCGGGGTTACCGCTTCCCGGACAACCCATGCAGAATCCCTGGGTGAGCCAGACGCCGCAGCAAGGTGCTAATGGACTGCCCTTCGCCTTCCTCCCCTACATCATGCCCAATATGCTGCCCAATCTGGGACCTCCGCAGCCACCGCGCAAGCCCTACACCATGCATCGGGTGATACCGGAGGAGGCCAAGCAGCAGATGATGCAGATGATGATGCCGATGATGACCGGCATGCTGCGCATGACCATGCCGGAGGCGATGAACTGGTTCGCCTACAAGATCAAGGCCAAGCCCGGCCTGTCGTTTGACGATGTAGTGGAATCCATGAAGCTGCGCGCCAATCAGCTCAATTTCAAGCATGTGAGCGAAAACCTGATGTGGAAGGATTTCCAGGCGGTGTTGGGCGACAAGGATGCGCCGCGCATGGAGGTCCACAGCTTTTGCGATATCAAGGTGGCGCGCGACCTGCTTAAGCTCAGCCCGGAATTTCTGGTGTTTCTTCCCTGCCGCATCGCGGTCATGGAGGATGCCGACAAGAACATCTGGGTCATGATGCTGGACTGGGACATGACTTGGGTGGCTGGCTACGAGCAGCAGATGGGTCTGAGCATGGAACTGACCAAGGGCGCATGGGAACTTCGCCAGAAGATGGCCGATATCATGAAAGCCGGCGCCAATGGCGACCTCTAGAAGCGCCTAAGCAACTCTCTGAGGGCCGGCATTGCCGGCCCTTTTCATTTCGCCGTCCGGCGCGAACACCGCCCGGACCGGTGCAGGGTTTTTGACCTTCCGATAGCCAAGGCGGGTGGCATCCAGGACCGCACGCGAAACCCCGTGTAACCGGGAGATTCTTGATTTAAATCAATGCGGAATATTGTCATCCGGTGATACTTTCCTGTCCTGATATTGTGGTCTATAAATAGCAATTCGCGGCTAGCCGTGTGTTTGCCCGTTTCGCCCATTCAGGAGAGGGAATTATGAAAAAAATGTTTCCGCCGCTACGTTGGATCGGCCTTGCGCTGCTCTGTCTATTCCCGGCCTTGTTTTCAGGCACAGTCCTGGCCGACGCGGACCCGGGGCAAAAATGCGTCAAATGCCACGCGATCCAAACGCCAGGACTGTTCAAGGAATGGCAACTCAGCCGCCACGGGGAAAAGGGCGTCGACTGCTATGACTGCCACAAGGCCGACGCCACCGACAAGGATGGCTTCATGCATCACAGTTTCCGAATCCACGTCATCGTTTCGCCCAAGGACTGCGGCACCTGTCATAGCCAGGAAGTGGCCGAGATGACGCGATCCCACCACGCCAAGGCGGGAGATATTCTGAACTCCCTGGACAACATCATAGGCGAGGTGGTCGGTGGTCCGGCCGCCGTTAATGCAGGTTGCCGCCAGTGCCACGGTTCGAACGTGGAACTGGACGCCAACGGCAAGCCCACACCACAGACTTGGCCCAATACCGGAATCGGCCGGCACAATCCGGACGGCTCGCGCGGTTCCTGCACGGCCTGCCACGCCCGTCATCGCTTTTCCGTTGCCCAGGCTCGGACCCCGGACACCTGCGGCAAGTGCCATGTAGGTCCCGATCACCCGCAGATCGAGATCTACAACGAATCCAAGCACGGCATCATTTACCGCGCCAAGGTCAATGAAATGAATCTGGAGTCTCGGAAATGGGTCGCCGGCAGGGACTACACCGCCGCGCCCACCTGCACCACCTGCCACATGGGTGCCGCCCCCGGCATCGAACGCACCCACGATGTGGGTGAGCGGATCTCCTGGACCCTGCGTCCGGCCATCTCAACCAAGATTAACCTGGTCCGCCTTGACAATGGTGATGAGTTTGACCAGCCTGCAAGCAAGCCTCTTCCCAAGGTGGGCGACGATATCAAGGGTGCCAAGGTGACGGAAATCCTGACCTGGGATCAGCGCCGCGACAAGATGAAGCAAGTCTGCGCGGCCTGCCATGCACCGGACATGATCGAGGGCCATTACAAGCAGTTTGACGACGTGGTAGATCTCTACAATGACAAGTTCGCCAAGCCAATCGCGGCAATGATGAAGGAACTGCAGGATAAGGGCTACCTCACCGCCGAACCACTCGACGCAGAGATCAAGTGGACCTGGTTCGAACTCTGGCACCATGAAGGCCGCCGCGCGCGCCATGGCGCCTCCATGAACGGGCCGGACTACACCTGGTGGCATGGCATGTATGAAGTGTCCAAGCACACATACATGAAATGGATTCCCGAAATGCGCGAAGTCGTGCGCAAGAAGGATGGCAACGAGAAGTTTGCTGACGAACTGCTGGCAAAATACTTCAAGCCCATCGAGGGCCATGACTGGTACTTCAACGGGATCAGCAAGGACTCCATCGACAAGGTACGCAAGGGTTACGAGGAACGCTACGGCAAGGGTTCCTTAAAGTAGTAGCCTCCCCGGTCTGAGCGCCCTCCCTCGCGGGAGGGCATTTTCTTCTGCAGATGACACGAAATATGAAATCAGCTTACATGGTACGTGCACTTGGCTGCGCTTCAGTTCTTCTTGGCCTATGGCTTATCGGATCAGCTCAGGCAGACACCAGTTCCTCGCTTCTCAACCAGGCCTATCAGGAGTGGTCGAATGGCCATCTGGACAAGGCACAGCAGCTTTATGAAAACGCTGTAAAGGCAGATCCCAAGTCAGTGGAAGGGCACATGAGACTGGCGGGCCTGCTTTTGTCGCGCAACAACTACAGCGCCAGTACAAAAGAGTATCAGCGCCTTATCGGCCTGGATCCGAAGAATGCCAAAGCATGGATAGGCCTGGGAATTGCCTACCTGCATAGCGGCGACAAGAGCATGACGCGTGCCGCGTGGGAGGAGGCCATGCGCCTGGAACCCGCACGCCAGCAGCAGCTTGCGCCTCTGCTGGCCAGGTTGGACACCCCCAGCCCCTAGAGCTTGCGCAACCCCACCAGCCGGCTACGCAGCTGGCTTTTTTTATTGCCGGTGTGCGCGGGCAGACAACCGCATGCCTGTCTCAGGTAATATTCCCGTTTGCTGCATTTTTCATGCAGCCAGCTCAAACTATCTGTTCTTCCCATGTCTGTGCCCCTTGAAGTCGTCGCCGCCATTCTGATGGAGCCCGATGGCCGGGTATTCCTTGCCAGCCGACCGCAAGGCAAAGTCTATGCGGGCTACTGGGAATTTCCGGGCGGCAAGGTCGAGCCCGGCGAAAGCCTTGAACACGCCCTTGCACGCGAACTGAAGGAAGAACTCGGGATTGTTCCGCTGCGCGCCACCCGCTGGATCACCAAGCTCCACACCTATCCTCACGCCACTGTCCGCCTGAATTTCTTTCGGGTCTGGGAATGGGATGGCGAGCCGCACCCGCACGAAGGCCAGACCTTCGCCTGGATAGAGCCCGCCCACTGCGATGCCGCACCGCTGCTGCCGGCCAATTTCCCCGTGCTCAAAGGCCTCTCGCTGCCGTCCTTGTATGGCATCACCCAAGCCAAATCGATGGGGCTTGAGGTTTTCCTGCCGCGGCTAAGGGCTGCCCTGGAACAGGGCCTGCACCTGATTCAGGTGCGGGACAAGGAACTGCCCGAAGCCGAGCGCCTGAGTCTGGCCAAGACAGTGGTGAAATATGCCCACCCTTACGGCGCGAAAGTGCTGGTTAACGGAAGCGCGGAACTGGCCCGCGCGGCACGTGCAGACGGATTGCATCTGGACCGCACCGCACTGACGCGGCTGGACTCGCGGCCCGATTTCGAATGGGTGGGCGCATCCTGCCATAAGCCGGAGGAACTCGCTCGGGCGGCCGACCTGGCGGATTTTGCCCTGCTCTCACCCGTACTGCCCACCGCCAGCCATCCCGGCGAACCTGGCCTGGGGTGGCCCACGTTTGCTCGGTGGGCGGCCACCAGTTCCATCCCTGTTTTTGCCCTGGGCGGCCAGACCCTGGCCAGCATGAACGACGCGCTGAGTCATGGTGGCCACGGCATCGCCATGCTGCGGGAGGCCTGGAAATGAGGCCGTGGCTTCCACCACTGATGATCATCGGCGCCCTGGCCGGTCTGGCCTTGTGGGCCCGGCAGCACCAGGCCGAACCTGCGACCGTACAAATGATCCGCTGTACCGATCCGGTGGCGGGCTGCGGATTCATGCACCAGGGCCGGCAGTCGCAATTGCGCTTTTCCGCACTACCCAAACCGCTGGAGGCATTTGATATTGAACTGTACGCGCCGGCGGCGGCAAAGGCCACGGTCCGGTTTCAGATGGGGGGCATGGAAATGGGCTTCAACCGTTATGACTTCAAGGCCGGCGGCAAAGGGCTGTTCAAGGCCGAGTCGATTCTGCTGCCGGTATGCACCCAGTCCCGCTCGGATTGGAGCGCGTTCTTCACGCTCGATGAGTCGAGCTATCAGGTATCCTTTCAAGCGCGCTAGATCTTGTTAAGCCGCCCTGGCTTTTTGCCGTTAACCTCTTTGTCATATAGTCTGGCCCGGTCGGGGCTATAATTTTGCGTGACGTGGAGACTTGAGCATGCCAATGGAACACACTTACAGACAATTCGACGCCGAACTTGAGGGGGTCCGCGCAAGCGTGCTCAAGATGGGCGGGTTGGTGGAAGAACAGATCATCCACTCGGTCGAAGCCCTGGTCTCCGCCAACACTGATCTCGCTGACGATGTGATCAGCCGCGACCACAACGTCAACGCCCTGGAGGTTTCCATAGACGAGGACGTCGCCCATATCATCGCCCGCCGCCAGCCCACCGCTTCCGACCTGCGCATGTTGATGATGGTGGTGAAGACCATTACCGATCTGGAGCGCATCGGTGACGAAGCCGCAAAGGTGGCGCGCATGGCCAAGCTCATTCATGCATCGGGGCGCATCTCTCTGCCGCGCTTCAACGAAGTCAAGTACATGTCAAGCCTGGTGCTGGAAATGCTGAAGAAGGCGCTGGACGGATTTGCCCGGCTGGATGTCAGCAGCGCTGCCGACATTCTGCGCCAGGACCAGCAGGTGGACGAGGAATTCCGCCTCAACCTGCGCCACCTCATCACCTACATGATGGAAGACCCGCGCACCATCTCGGTATTCATCGACATCCTGTTTGTGGCAAAGGCCATAGAGCGCATGGGCGACCACGCCAAGAACATGACCGAGTACGTGGTGTACATGGTCAAGGGCAAGGATGTGCGGCACACTTCCCTGGAAGACGTGGAGCGCGAACTCGACTAGAACCGGCGCAGCCAAATTGCGCTCCCTGCGTCCTCTGGGGGCCGCCACCTGAGCAACTGAATACCCGATTCCACCTCATGCGGCGGCGCCTCCGCACTGCTCAAACGAGTACAGACGGATGTTCAGCGCTCGGATAGCCCGCTAAACCAATGCAACAGGCAAGGGCCGGAGCCAAGCCAATACGGGGCCTAGGGCCGGGTCTCCAGTCCTGGGAACAGCCAGAAACTGTGCGCTCGGCAGGCGAGCTTGTGCTGGATCCGTCCCTGGATCAACTCAAGTGTGCCGCTGAACGGCCGTTTGACCAGCCTTTCATCCTTGCCGTGGAATTGGATCGCGGCGTGGAAGCTGCCGTCTTGCTGCTACTTCGGCGAAAACAAATCGAAGCTCCCGTGGCCGTCTGTGGCCGCACCGGCAAGCCTGGGTGAGCGCAGCGCAAAGGTTTCGCGCTCGTGCAACCAGATGCAGTGGCGAATTCCGCCGCCGGCCTAACCTGCACACTGGGCCAGCCTGCAAGCGAAGGTGGCGCGACCGACCGGGGGGCGCCCGCACGCAACTCTGCCTGCGGCCCGCCTCGCCGGCCTGCGGCGATCCGGTGCACTTATCGGCGCCAGTTCAACCACTGATCGCTCCGGGGTCACGCTCCATCGAGCAGTTTGCGCAAGTCCTCGGCGATGGCGGTCGCGCTGTCACTGGCTTCTGCAATCAGTCGTGCCCTGCCTGCGGCGTCGAAAATAAACACGGCGTTGCTGTGAGTGACTTCATAGTCTCCCTTGGCATCCGGTTCGCCAAGGCTGTATGTGACACGGTAGCGTTTGTTGAGCTCGCGCAGTTGCTCAGCGTCGTCCGTGCGCAGGCCGACAAACTCAGGGCCAAAGGTCTGCGTGTATCTTCTGAGCCGCTCCGCGGTGTCGCGCTTGGGATCCACGGTCACGAACAATACCCGCACATTCGCGGCTGCGCTTCCCAGCTTTGCCAGGGACTGCGAAAGCCTGGCCAGCGTCGTGGGGCAGACGTCAGTACAGCTTGTATAGCCAAAATACAGCATGACGACCTTGCCGCGATAGCTGCCTGCCGAGAGTGCCTGTCCGGCGTCATCGGCAAGCGAGAATTCCAGTGGGGGCATGACGCCCGTAATATTCACCAGGTGCCAGGACTGGTCCCGGGCACATCCGCTCAATGCGCCCGCAACCACGCATAGCGCTACGAGCAGCGCATGCCACGCATGGCGGCGAGGCGGATTGCAGGCCCTCATCGGGGCTGGCCCCAATGTGCCGCGCCCACGGCGCGCGCGCCGACAAACATGTCGACCTCCAGAGGGGCGAGTGAATGCGCGATCCAATGCTTTGAAGGGGCACAGCCAGGCCGCGATGCCAGGCCGCAAGGCTTTCTGGGCTGTCGAGCGACCTTGCGAACAGGTACGCGACTCATTGCACCGCAGGACATACTGCAACCTTTGCCTCCCGCAACTCGTCGCAATCCACGGCCACATCATCGTGCCGCCATCGCCTTAGCAGAACCAGCGCAGCGATCACGCTCATCATGGCAGCCGGTATCCAGGTGATCAAACCGCCCAGATTCTGATCGGTCATCGGTGCGATGGACCATGCACGGCCACACACGCCGTAGATCGTGTAGAGAATCGAATTGTTCAAGGCGATGTAGGCGCCGATGGCAATCTGCGGCAGCATGATAGCCCAAAGCATGAGGATGCGGGCGCCATAGCCGAGCGGATTGAGTCCTGCGGGTTTTTCCGGGCCCACGACCAGCCTCCAGAACAGCAGACCGTCGATAAGCATGCTCCAGTTCATGGCATCGTAGCGCGCAAGGTTGAGCATTGCCCGGAAATGCACCGACGGTATCAGCCAGAAGGCAATCAGCCCAGTGAAAAGAAGCGGCGCGACAAAGGGATTCTGGACCAGGCGATAGGCAGACTGAGTCAGCGGGTTGTGCCAGAGCGGGACAAAGACTCCCTCCCGCAGCCAGGCTGGCGTGCCCTGGCTTAGCGTCTCCATTGGTGCCGACAATGCGATGAGAAACGGCCCTGCATGGTGCAGCACCAGGTGCTGAAGGCGGTGCACCCAGAACATGTGCTGGGACAGGTAGTCCAGGTGGGTCTGGAGGAACGCATAGACCGAGCCCAGCCCAATGAAGAAGGCTGCACTGCGCCAGTAGCCGGGTGACGCCTTCCTGCCGGCGCAGCGCAGGCCACGAACATAGAGTACTGCGCTCCCCGCGCAAACAAGCAGCACCGTCGGGGAAAACTCCCACGGGCGCATGAAAGCGACGATATTCTGGAGCAGTGGTCGCATGGTTCAGTAAAGTAACGGGAGCATCCAGTTTGGTCCGAGGTGAAGGTGCAGCAGTAGTCAAATCAGCCGCAGAAGCCGTGCTTGAAGACGATCGCTCTGGATGCAAATCACTACTTCGCAATAGCCCTATCGGCCGCGTGAATGGATCCTTCTATCGCATTGATCGGCTGTCCGGTTCGACGAAGCTCGACAATCCTGGTAAAGACAGCGCACTTCTAGAAGCTGCAGCGGCACGCCTTCGACCTACCGAGCTGTCACTTCGCCGGGGGTACGTAGCCCGAAGGCATTTCCGCGCCCTGGCCGAAGAAATACTGTTCCATCTGCGTCATCAGGTACTTGCGCGCCTGCGGGTCCGCCAGGTTGAGCCGGTTTTCGTTGATCAGCATGGTCTGATGCTTGGTCCAGGAAGTCCAGGCCTCCTTCGACACTTGCTCAAAGATCCGCTTGCCCAGTTCGCCCGGAACCGGGGCAAAGGCCAGACCCTCCGCCTCCCGGCCGAGCTTGATACAGTTCACCATACGGGACATAACCACTCCAAAAGTAATCGATTGACAACATTATAAGGCGACCCCGACCTTCGGCCCAACCGCCCTTGAGAGCGTGGTTTCCAGGGCCCGTCTCCGCCAATTTCATGCACAAGCATGATCTTCCTTGCGAGTGCCGACGCCAGCGTCGGCCCACCGCGACTTAACGTCCTTCTGCCCTATGTCTTTAAAATATTTGCCCGAAGTGCCGATATAGGAAATGTAGTAACAATAAGTTGACCTTGGGGCCGCTTCTTGTGCACGCGCTGTCTTGCGCCAGTGTCTGCGCAGCCCCGGTTACAACAAGCCCGGAGGAAGTCATGCAAACCTATCAGCCACCGTCAGGCCGTGCGGCTATCGCGCGGGCGCCCAGCAAGAAACCATCATCCCGGTTGTCCGCCTGTTCTTCTCGCGAGCCGGATTCTGTTCATCCCGCCGTTGAAATCGGCAACAAGGCGGCATGACATGCACCGCCTATTGCTACGCCAACTTCGGCACATACTCGGGATTGAGGACGCGGGCCACTGGCTTGCGCTGAATCAGGCAATCGGGGAATTCTCGGTCCAACTGACGCACGACAACCCGCCAGTGGCGCACGCCCTGGACCGCATTCCGGCGCTGCTGGAGAGCATCAGCAGGACATATGGTCAACATGAGCGGCACCTGTCCTTGCTGCGCAGCAGCTTGGAGACGGCTTCCCGCGAGCATAGCGAGGCCCACGAACCCCTGGGCGCACAGTCTTCCGGCACGCCCCGCTCGATGGGTTCCCTGCAAGGCGAATTCACCCGATTGATGGGCAGCGCGGTGATTGGCGAGTGCATGCCACCAGGCCACAACCGCATTCAAGCGCACACCGCAACCGATCTCAACCCGGACGATTGCCATGAGCAGGCAACACTCATCTGCGCGGCCCTGGCCGAGGACCGGTTCCGGCTTTATGCCCAGGAAATCCGGCCGCTCGGAGCGGACAAGGACACCTATTTTGAAATTCTGCTGCGCCTGATTGATCCCTCGGGTGAGGAAATCCCGCCTGCCGAGTTCATGCCCGCGGCGGAACGCCACAAGCTGTTGGGTGCGATCGACCACTGGGTGATTTCGAATACGCTGAACGCGTTGGCTTCGGTCAATTGTCGCTCGGGGGAAATTAAGGTCGCGATCAATCTCGCGGCGATGTCGCTCTCGGACCCGAACCTGGCTGACTTCCTCCGCCAGGAACTGCGCACTCACAAGGTGTCGGCACGGGCCATACGCTTCGAAGTGGCGGAAACGGCCGCCGTCTCCCAGCTCCCCGTTGCGGCCGAATTGATCGAGGATCTCGCCCGGCTCGGCTGCAAGTTTGCGTTGGATAATTTCGCCTGCACCAACGCCTCATTCGCTCACCTCAGGGGCCTTCCGGTGGATTACCTGAAGATCGACGGACGCTTCGTGCAGGACATTGTCAGCGATCCCGTCAGTCGTGCCCTGGTCGAGTCCATAAACCGCATCGGCCAACTCATGGGCAAGGAAACCATCGTAACCTGTGTCGAGGAGGAAGAGGCATTGCGCATATTGGCTTCCATCGGAGTGGACTATGCCCAGGGCTACGCCGTCTCCAGACCCTTGCCTTTGTCAGACTGGCTGGCCACCCTGACCTTTGCGGATCTGCCCCGCTCAGACGCGGCGTGAAATGACGCCACCGGCATCCATCCTGATGCTGGCCAGTCAGTGTGGAAACCCGGCAGGCAGCTGGCCCGGCACAGTCTGATAGCCAGCCGGAATGTCAAACGTGTCGGCAGGGAGGGGGCTCGTCGAGTAATTCTGCACCTCGACTCGCAGCTGGGTCGGCATCTTCCTCGCCAGGTTGGCCAGCGGGCCGTTGCCTTCGTAACTGACGTCGATTTGTCCCGCGCAGGGTAGTCCCTTGGGAGCCAGTTTGCGTATCAATTCGCTCAAACTGCGCGCCTGCGCGGGCATGATCCGGGCAATCTCCGGGATCGCGAGATAGAAATCCTTGCTCTTGGCAAGCCTGACCAGATCCTTCACCTGCGCCAGTTCGCGAGCCCGTTCAGCGATCCATACCTGGCCCTTCAGGTGGAAAATGATCTCTTCCTTTCCCAACACCGCGGGCATGCTCGCCGTCAAGTCATATTCCTTGCAGATCCAGTCGCTCAATGGATGCGTGCGGCCCGTGCTTTTGATGCTCAGCTTCAACCCACTGACCGGCGCGCTCACCTCGGTGTTGGTTCGGATCGCGTCCAGGTCATACACCTCCGCGCGCCGAAACAAATGATCCAGGACCACGGCCCGATGATTGGCGAGGTCAAAGATATGGCTGTAAGCCCTGCCCCGATCGATGAAATCACGCCGGATCGAGGTCTTGTGTATCATGATCTTCTCCTGCCCTGACATGGGCATGTTGAAGGACGTAATCGTGCTGTAACCGGACAGGGTCAGATCGGCGATCGCAGAACCTGGCATGGCCATGAATAGCAACAGCGCGCCGAGTAGGCGGCAGATTCTTGTCATCCGTGATTCTCCTCAAGATCCGTTTCTTCGCCGAGATTCAAGCGCTGGTAGACCCTGAGCAGCGGCTTGGGTGCCCACCAGTTGAACCTCCCCATCAGGCGCAGCGTGGCGGGGACCAGCAGCATCCGCACCAGAGTTGCATCAACCGCCACTGAGAGCATCAGGCCCAGGCCGATGGCCTTGATGAAGACCACTTGGCCCATGGCAAATGAACCGAGCACGATGCCGATCAGCAACGCAGCATTGGTGATGATGGGGCCGCTTCGCTGCATGCCGGTGGAAACCGAGACCAGATTGTCACCCTTGGTGAGATTGCACATCTCCTTCACGCGGGACAACAGAAAGACTTCATAGTCAATGGAGAGTCCGAATGCGCTGGCGAATATCAGGACCAGTATCGTCCCGTCCAGCGCACCCTGTGGGGTAAAATCCAGCAGCCCCGATAAGTGCCCTTCCTGGATGATCCACACCAATGCCCCAAAGGTGGCGGAAAGAGAAAGCAGGTTGGTCAGCACAACCTTGGCCGGCACAAACACGCTGCCCAGCATCAGGAACAGGAGCAAGAATATCACCCCCACGATGGCGGCGACCACCCAGGGCACCCGGGCGCGCAGTGTGTCGAGGTAATCAAGGTGAAAGGCTGGGAAGCCGCCGACCACCACTTCCTGCAAGGCTGGCGGGGTAGGCAGCGCGCGAATGCGCGCCACCACTTCGCGCGCCTCCGGCGAGGTCGGCTCCAGCGCATAGTCGACATACATCAGGGTGCTGTTCTGCCGGCTGAAATTCTTCAGCGCCTCGGACGCTTGCCGAAACTGCTCGGGATGGCTGTACAGCAGTTGGTAGTCCGCCAATCCCAAAGAGCGGTCGAGGCTCATCAGGCCGCTGACCCGGGATACGCCGGGCACGGTTCGTATCGCTTCGGTTAGTTGGTAAAGGGCGGCAATACTGGCAGCCGAGGTCAGGTCCCCTCTTGTGCGCGCCACCACCACGATCGGACTGAGTTCCTCGGTGGCGAAATTAGCCTCCAGACTGCGCTGCACATTGCGGCTTTCAGCATCGACCGGCAGTGAACGGCTGTCCGCCGGTCCCACTTTCATATCCTTGACCGGCAAGCCCATCAACACAAGTAGGCCGATAGAAAGGACCAGGACAGTGCGCGCATTGCGCATCACGAAATAGCTGAAACGGTACCATCGGCCGCGTTCGCCGTGGCGCGCCGACCAAGGCTTCATGAATGGCGGCGTCAGCCGATCAACCTTGTATCCCAGCAAGGATAGCAAGGCAGGCAGGAACAGGATGGCGGTCATCATCGCCGAGCCCACGGAAATGGCTCCCGCCAACCCCATGTTGTGAAAAAAGCGCTGTGGCAGCAGGAACAGACAAAACAGGCTGGAAGCGACTGTCAGCCCGCTGAACAGCAGGGTGCGGCCCGCGGTCAGCATGGTGATTCTGAGTGCCTCATCAACCGACCTGTTCAATGCCAGTTCCTCGCGAAACCGGGAAACCATGAACAGGCTGTAATCCACCGCCAAGCCCAGGCCCAGCATGGAAACCACATTAGGCGCATAGACGTTGATCTCGGTGAAATGGGTGGCGAACTTGAGCCAGGCGAGGCTGCTCAATACCGTCACCGCACCCACCAGCAATGGCAGCGTGGCCGCGACCAGGGAGCGAAATACCCACACCAGGAGGACGGCGAGCAGGACAAAGCTGACGACCTCCGCCATTTTCAGGTCATGATCCAGTTGCTCCCGCACGTCGACATAGATCGCAAGTTCGCCCCCGAGCCCGAGCTTGAGCCGGTCGCTAACGAGACGCTTGCGCAATTCGCGATAAGCCGCCACGCCTTCATCGGAGCCACGTTGCAGATTGACCACGGCATAAGTCATGCTGCCGTCGCGCGACTTGAAGCGGGGATTGCCGGTGGAGTAGTAGGTCAGAAGGCTGTTGACCTGAGGGTTGCCGATCAACGGGGCGAGCGCCGATTCTACGGCACTCCGGTATTCAGCGCTGTCAACCTGTTGGGGGCCTGTGGCACGCGGGCTGAACAGGACAATGACCGGGGTTTCATCGCGTTCAAGCTGGACGCGGAGCCGCTCGGCCGCAAGCGCCGACCCGCTGCCCGGAGCATCCCAACCGGGATTAAGAGTCAGGAACTGCCTGACGTCCAGGCCATATACCGCGCTTGAAATCACCCAAACGCCGGCGAGCGCAATCAGCACCCAGGGAAGGCGATTAGCCAGTCTGGCCAGTTGCAAAAAAATCTGTGTCCCCTCTGTGCTTGATCATACGACTAAATGGGCTGCCACTCGGGCAGAGGCTGGATAGGAGCGCGAGGACGGCGCAGGCATCGCATCTTCCTGGCCTGCGCTCGTCCATTCATCCTAGTTTACTTGGTCGAGGTGGCCGGTCAACGGAAGCCAGCAAGAAAGCAAGGCAGCCGAAGCTGCCTTTGCGTTTGGTCAAGCCAGGGCAGCTCAGGGACGCTTGCGCAGCTTCTGGATCGCGGCCAGTTGCGCAACCGCCTGCGCCAGTTCAGCCTGCGCCTTGGCGTAATCCATGGCCGAGGAGCGGTCCGTCATGGCGTCTTCCGCGGCGCGCTTGGCTTCCAGGGCCTTGGCTTCATCGAGATCCTGACCACGGATCGCGGTGTCGGACAGAATGGTGACGACGAACGGCTGCACTTCGAGGATGCCGCTCGACACATAGATGAGCTCTTCCTCACCTGACTCCTTCTTGATGCGCACCGCACCGGGCTTGATGCGCGTCAGCAGCGGAGTGTGGCGTGGATAGATGCCGAGTTCGCCCATCTCGCCAGGTACCGTGACATATTCCGCGCTGCCGGAAAATAGCGAGGCTTCTGCGCTAACGATGTCGACGTGGAGTGTCATTGCCATCGACCTTACCTTTACTGGACCGTCTTGGCTTTTTCGACCGCTTCTTCGATTGTGCCCACCATGTAGAAGGCCTGTTCGGGAAGGTGGTCGTATTCGCCGTCGACAATGTCCTTGAAGCCCTTGATGGTCTCCTTCAACGCGACGTACTTGCCCGGGGCGCCGGTAAACACTTCCGCGACGAAGAAGGGCTGCGACAGGAAGCGCTGAATCTTGCGGGCGCGGGCCACCACCAGCCTGTCCTCGGGCGCCAGTTCATCCATCCCCAGAATCGCGATGATGTCGCGCAATTCCTTGTAGCGCTGCAGCGTCGCCTGCACCGCGCGCGCTACTGTGTAGTGTTCGTCGCCGACGACCTGGGGGTCGAGCTGGCGCGAAGTCGAATCCAGTGGGTCCACCGCCGGATAGATGCCAAGTTCGGCAACCTGGCGCGACAGCACCAGCGTCGCATCCAGGTGGGCAAAGGTGGTGGCGGGCGAGGGGTCGGTCAAGTCGTCTGCCGGCACGTACACGGCCTGAAAGGACGTTATGGAACCGGTGCGGGTAGAAGTGATGCGCTCCTGCAGGCGGCCCATTTCGTCCGCCAGGGTGGGTTGGTAACCCACCGCCGACGGCATGCGTCCGAGCAGCGCCGATACTTCGGTACCGGCGAGGGTGTAGCGGTAGATGTTGTCGACGAAGAACAATACATCGCGGCCTTCATCGCGGAAGTGTTCAGCCATGGTCAAACCGGTCAGCGCCACGCGCAGGCGGTTGCCCGGAGGTTCGTTCATTTGCCCATAAACCAGGGCGACCTTATCGAGCACGCCGCCTTCCTTCATCTCGTGGTAGAAGTCGTTGCCCTCGCGGGTCCGTTCGCCGACACCGGCAAACACGGAAAAACCGGAGTGTTGCACGGCGATGTTGCGGATCAGTTCCATCAGCGTCACGGTCTTGCCCACGCCCGCGCCGCCGAACAGGCCGATTTTGCCGCCTTTGGCGATCGGCATGATGAGGTCGATCACCTTGATGCCGGTTTCGAGGATCTCCACGCTTGCGGCCTGGTCGGCGAAATCCGGTGCCTTGCGGTGGATCGGCATGCGATCCTGGGTGGCGATCGGGCCGGCATCGTCCACCGGTTCGCCCAGCACGTCCATGATGCGGCCCAACGTAGCCTGCCCGACCGGGACCGAAATCGGCGCGCCGGTATCGCCAACTGCCATGCCGCGCCGCAGGCCATCGGTGGAACCCAGCGCGATGGTTCGCACCACGCCGTCACCCAGCTGCTGTTGCACTTCCAGGGTCAGTCGGGGCTGGTCCATCCGCAGGGCGCTGAACACCCGGGGCATGGCATCGCGGGGGAACTCCACATCCACCACCGCGCCAATGATCTGTACGATTTTTCCGTTGCTCATGGCTTGTTCCTAAGCAAAATTTGAATTCTGTTTGGCCAATTAGACCGCCGCCGCGCTTTGCAATCTGGTCTCGCCATAACGTTCGCTGCGCTCACGTTAGCCTCGCCCGATTGTCGCCGCGGCGTCAAACCGCCGCCGCTCCGCCGACAATCTCTGACAGCTCCTTGGTGATCGCGGCTTGGCGGGTCTTGTTGTAGACCAGCTTCAGTTCGTCGATCACGTTCTTCGCATTGTCCGAAGCGGCTTTCATTGCCACCATCCGGGCCGACTGTTCGCTGGCCACATTTTCCACTACCCCCTGATAAACAAGGGACTCGACATAACGCGTCAGCAGAGCGTCCACCACCGGCTTGGCGTCCGGCTCGTAGATGTAGTCCCAGTGGTGCTGCAAGGCTTCCGCCTCGTTTCCCGCTGCCTGTTCGAGCGGCAGGAGCTGGCGCACCTGCGGTTCCTGCTTCATGGTGTTGACGAACTGGTTGTAGATCACGTAGAGCGCGTCGATCCGGCCTTCGACGTAGGCATCCAGCATGACCTTAATGGGGCCGATGAGTTTTTCCATGTGCGGCGTATCACCCAGTCCGGTCAAGTGGGACACCACGCCGGCGCCCGAGCGCTGCATGAAGCCCAGGCCCTTGTTGCCAATCGCCGTCACATCCACCTGTATACCTTGCGCGTCCCAGGCTTTCATCCTGCTCACCACCAGACGCAGGACATTGGTGTTCAGGCCGCCGCACAGGCCCTTGTCGGAGGTGACAACGATCAGCCCGACGCGCTTGATCGCCTCGCGCCGCAAAATGAAGGGGTGCTTGTATTCCGGATGGGCGTAGGCCATATGCACCGCCACATGGCCGATTTTTTCAGCATAGGGGCGAGCGTGCTTCATCCGCTCCTGTGCCTTGCGCATTTTGGACGCCGCCACCATTTCCATGGCCTTGGTGATTTTGCGCGTGTTTTCCACGCTCTTGATCTTGGTCCGTATTTCCTTGCCTGCGGCCATTGCGGATGCTCCTGGTCAGTAAACCGCGGTCTGCTTGAAAGACTCGATGGCGGCTTTCAGGGCACTTTCCTGCTCGCCGCTCATCTCGCCCGAGGCGTTGATGGCGTCGAGCACGTCCTTGTGCTTGTCCTTGACGTAGGCTTGCAGCGCGGCTTCGAACGGCAATACCTTCTTGATATCGAGCCCGTCCATGTAGCCGTTGTTGACCGTGAACAGAGTCAGCGCCATTTCCGCCACGCTCATGGGCGAGTACTGCGGCTGTTTCATCAACTCGGTCACGATCTTGCCGCGCTCCAACTGCTTGCGGGTGGCGTCGTCGAGGTCGGAGGCGAACTGGGCGAAGGCAGCCAGCTCGCGGTACTGCGCCAGCGCCAGGCGGATGCCGCCGCCCAGCTTTTTGATCACCTTGGTCTGCGCCGCACCGCCCACGCGCGACACCGACAGCCCGGCGTTGATGGCAGGCCGGATACCGGCGTTGAACAAATCGGTTTCGAGGAAGATCTGGCCGTCGGTAATCGAAATCACGTTGGTCGGCACGAAAGCGGACACGTCGCCGGCCTGCGTTTCAATGATTGGCAACGCAGTCAGCGAACCAGTCTTGCCGGTCACCTTGCCGCCGGTGCGCTTGCTTACTTCATCGGCGTTGATGCGCGCGGCGCGCTCCAGCAGACGCGAATGCAGGTAAAACACGTCGCCAGGATAGGCTTCGCGGCCCGGAGGGCGACGCAATAGCAGCGAAACCTGGCGATAAGCCCAGGCCTGCTTGGTCAGATCGTCATAAATGATCAGCGCATCCATGCCGTTGTCGCGGAAGTATTCGCCCATGGTGCAGCCGGAATACGGCGCGATGTACTGCATGGCGGCAGAGTCGGACGCGGTGGCGGCAACGATGATGGTGTATTCCATTGCGCCATGTGCTTCCAGCTTGCGCACCACATTGGCGACGGAGGAAGCCTTTTGGCCCACCGCCACATAGATACAATAAACACCCTTGCCCTTCTGATTGATGATGGCGTCAATCGCCACCGCGGTCTTGCCGGTCTGGCGATCGCCAATGATCAGTTCGCGTTGGCCACGCCCGATCGGCACCATGGAGTCGATCGACTTGAGCCCGGTCTGCACCGGCTGGTTGACTGACTGACGCGCAATCACGCCAGGGGCAATCTTCTCGATCGGGGAAGACAGCTTGGCGGCGATCGGACCCTTGCCGTCGATCGGCTGGCCCAGGGAATTGACCACACGGCCGAGCAATTCCGTGCCAATCGGCACTTCCAGAATCCGGCCGGTGCACTTGGCGGTGTCGCCTTCCTTGATGTGTTCGTAGTCACCCAGAACCACGGCGCCGACCGAATCGCGCTCCAGGTTCAGCGCCAGGCCGAAGGTATTCTCGGGCAGCTCGATCATTTCGCCCGCCATCACGTCGGACAGCCCGTGGATGCGGACGATGCCGTCGGTCACCGACACGATGGTGCCCTGGGTACGCAGATCGGAACCGGATGCCAGGTTCTCGATCTTGGCCTTGATCAGTTCGCTGATTTCGCTTGGATTCAGTTGCATGCTTGTCTCCGACTGGGTCGGTCCCGTAGGTATAAAATTTAAGCTTTGAGGCTGAAAGCCATCTTTTCCAGACGCCCGCGCACCGAGCCATCCATCACCCTATCGCCGATCATCACCACCACGCCGCCGATCAGGGCAGGGTCGACGCTGACCGACATTTCGACCTCATGGCCGTATTTTTTCTTCAGCGCTGCGCCCAGCTCACTGACCTGCGCATCACTCATGGGCAGCGCGCTGCTAATGTGCGCCTCCAGCTTGCCTTCCGCCTGGGCTTTGAGGGCTTCGAACTGAGCCTCGATTTCCGGCAACAGCGCAAGCCGGTCATTGTCCGCCAACACCTTGATGAAATTGACACCCAACTCACCAAACTTGGAACCAAGCACCGAAACCACGACATCGGCTACGCGGCCCGCGGCCACATTGGGATCAGCGATCAGCGCACGCATTTGCGGATCCGCCACGACCTGGGCAGCCGATTGCAGCCGACCAGACCAGGCTTTTAGGTCACCCGCATCCCGCGCCAGACGGAAGACTGCCTCGGCATACGGTCGGGCCAGTGTAGAAAGTTCGGCCATGGCTTAAAGTTCGGCCTTCAGCTGTTTGAGCAGATCGGCATGCGTTTGCGCGTTGACTTCACGGCGCAGGATCTTTTCCGCACCCGCCACGGCCAGATTCGCCACCTGCTCACGCAGGGATTCGCGCGCCCGGTTGACTTCCTGCTCGATCTCGGCCTTGGCCGCAGCCAACTGACGATCGCCTTCGGACTTGGCCGCGATCTTGGCTTCCTCCACCATTTGCGCACCGCGCTTCTCGGCTTGGACGATGATCTCGGCCGCCTGAGCCTTGGCATCGTGCAGATTCTCGGTCGCCTTCTTGCGCGCCAGTTCCAGGTCCAGCTTGGCACGGTCAGCCGCGGCCAAACCGTCGGCGATGGTCTTCTTGCGCGTCTCCAGCGCATTCATGATGGGCGGCCAGATGTACTTCATGCAGAACCACACGAAGATGATGAACGTGATGGACTGCCCGATCAGTGTTGCATTGATGTTCATTTTCTTACCTTGACACAAGCTGCGCCTGATGGCGCGTCAAACGGCTCACCGCCATGGCTGCGGCGACAGTCGCACTTGGCCCGCTCTATCAATCAACCCGCGACGGCGAACAGAACGTACATGGCCAGGCCCACCGCGATCATCGGCACGGCATCAACCAGACCCATGACGATGAAGAACTGGGTGCGCAGCATCGGAATCAGCTCCGGCTGCCGCGCGGCGCCTTCCAGAAAGCGTCCGCCGAGAATGCCGATGCCCACTGCGGCGCCCAGCGCGCCCAGGCCCATCATCAGGGCGCCGGCAATGTACAGCAGAGCATGAGTCATATCCATTGAATTACTCCTTGGTTTTCAGATTTAAATTAACTAAACGCGCAATGCCAAAATCGAATCAGTGGTGCTCCGAGTGGGCCATGTCCAGATACACGATGGTCAGGGTCATGAAGATAAAGGCCTGCAGCGTGATGATCAGGATGTGGAACACCGCCCATGCCCATTGCAACACCCCGCCAAACAGGCCGAGCAGGATGCCGCCGCCGAACATCAGAGCGATCAGGATGAAGATCATTTCCCCTGCGTACATGTTGCCGAACAGCCGCAGGGAAAGGGAAAGGGGCTTTGCAAGCAGGCCAACGCCTTCAAGCAGGAGGTTTACCGGGAACAGGTACTTGGGGAAAGGTTGGAACGCCAATTCGGCAAAAAAGCCTCCCGGCCCCTTTATCTTCATGCTGTAGAACAGCACCAGGGCGAACACGGTGAGCGACATGCCAAAAGTGACATTGGGATCCGTCGAGGGCACGATCTTCAAGAATGGGACGCCGACCCAACCTGCCGAATGCGGCAGCCAGTCTACCGGTAGCAGGTCCATGAGGTTCATGAGGAATACCCACATGAATATGGTCAGGGCAAGCGGTGCCACCAGTGCATTGCGATGGGAGAATGAACCACGAACCGAACCATCGACAAATTCCACCACCCATTCGACGAAATTCTGCACCCCACCAGGCACCCCGGAGGAGGCCTTTCTTGCCACGGAGCGAAATAGCAGGGAAAAAATCAGGGCCAGCACGATGCCGACCCCGAGGCTGTCGATGTTCAGTGCCCAGAAACCCATGTCCTTTGCCTGTTCATGGGTGTGAGCCACGCCCCAAGTGCCATCCGCGTGCTTGCCGAAAGTCAGATTCTGCAGGTGGTGCTTGATGTATTCGCCAGACGTAAGGGCTTCGCCAGACATAGTGCCAAATCTCTAGAAGGTTTTCTCTGGACGGTCCACCGCCCAGAGAAAACATCCCACGACCTATTTTCCAAATGCCAACAGCCAGGCCAGTTGTGCGGCAATGAAGCCGGCCAGTGCAGCGAGGGGAACCGACCCTGTGTAGGCAAAAAGCGCGCCGAGCAATGCAGTCATCAATACAAAACGCTCCAGCCCGGAGCGGTAGAACTGCAGCAGATTGCGCTCTGCGCCCCAGCCGGAATGCGTTTCGCTTTGCTTTTCCCGCAGCATGAGTACCAAGGTGCCCAGCATGGCCACCGCGCCCCCCGCTGCCGCAGATACTGCGGCAGACCTTCCTGCCAAACCATAGGCCACCCCACCTGCTATGCCGCACAATAACAACTGCGAAGCCGCAACGCGGAGAGTGGGCCGCCACATGAGCCCGCTATGATAAACGAATCAGAATTGCTGATGCAACCATAAGAAGCCAGCCGGAGACCGAGACTCCCGGCGTTAGAGGCTAATCCCCAACAATTCCAGCATGCCCTGCAATTGCTCGTGGCTGGCAAAACTCACAATAAGCTTTCCCGCACCCTTGGCATTCACCTGAACCTGAGCGTTCATTCCCAAACGGTCTGACAGGGCTTCTTCCAGGCGGCGTATGTCACGCGGCACGCTCTTCTTTGCCGGTTGACCATTGGGCAGTTCCTTCAGGCGCAGCACCCGGCGTTCCACTTCCCGCACCGACAGGCCTCTGTGCTCGATTTCGTGCGCCAGTTCCCGCTGATGGGCAGCTGCGAGCGGCAGCAAGGCGCGGGCGTGGCCCATCTCGATCAATCCTGCGGAAAGCATGTCCTGCACGGGACGGGAAAGATTGAGCAGGCGCAGCAGGTTGGATACCGCGGTCCGGGATTTTCCCACCGCGCCGGCCGCCGCATCATGGGTCATACCGAATTCCTGGATCAGGCGTTGCAAACCTTGTGCTTCTTCAATGGCGTTGAGGTCTTCGCGCTGCATGTTTTCGATCAGCGCCATCGCGGCAACGGCCTCTTCCGGGACGTCCTTGACCAGCACCGGCACATCCTGCAGCCCGGCACGCTGCGCCGCGCGCCAACGGCGCTCGCCCGCGATGATTTCGAAACCGTTGCCTTGCTTGCGCACCAGAATGGGCTGCATCATGCCCTGGACTCGAATCGAATCCGCCAACTCATCGAGCGCGGTTTCATCCATGTGGCGGCGCGGCTGGTACTTGCCCGGCTTGAGTTGCGAAACGGGTATCTGGCGCTGCTCACCGCTGCTGGCGGGCGGATCGGCACCTAGCAGGGCATCGAGTCCGCGGCCGAGGCCTTTCATTCTTGCCATGCGTTGCCTTTCAATTTGCGTTGGCGACAGCAGCGGGCATGCCGTAACGCGCCAGCAGTTCTTCCGCCAGTTGCAGGTAGGCGTGCGCACCCTTGCTGGCGCGGTCGTACACGACGCCCGGCAGGCCATGGCTGGGGGCCTCTGCCAATCTGACATTGCGCGGGATGACGGTATTGAAGACCTTATCGCCGAAATGGCTCTTGAGTTCGCCGGCGACCTGCTGGGCAAGCGTGGAGCGCGGGTCATACATCACCCGCAGCAGGCCTTCGATTTCGATGTTGGGGTTGAGCTTCTGCTTGACCTTCTTAATGGTGGCAACCAGGTCAGTGAGGCCTTCCAGCGCATAGTATTCGCACTGCATGGGAATCAGCACCGCATGCGCCGCGGCCAGCGCGTTGACCGTCAGCAGATTGAGCGTGGGCGCACAATCAATCAGGATGAAGTCGTATTCATCTGCAACTTTGACGAGTTCTGCCTTGAGGCGAAATTCGCGCCGCTCCATCTCGACCATTTCCACTTCGCCGCCTGCGAGTTCCCGGTTGGCGGGCAGGACATCGAAGCCGCCGTGGACTGAC
The DNA here is from genome assembly GCA_963782495.1 of uncultured beta proteobacterium. GTDB lineage: Bacteria > Pseudomonadota > Gammaproteobacteria > Burkholderiales > Thiobacillaceae > DASQBT01. The sequence goes on from CAWAJU010000006.1 coordinate 155,045, forward strand.
CGCAGGCGACTTGTGGAGATGTCGGATTCGCCAAGCAACACCTGGTAGGCGGTGGGCAAGGCGGTGCGCTTTTCCACCCCCGCGCCCATGGTGGCATTGCCTTGCGGATCGAGGTCAACCAACAGGACACGCTGGTCTTGCTGGGCCAGGCCGCAGGCCAGATTCACCGCGGTGGTGGTTTTCCCTACCCCGCCTTTCTGGTTCGCTATTGCAAGAATACGGGCCATGCTTGTCGGCTTTCAGTTCTGTTCGATTAATACAAGGCAGCGCTCGGCATTGAGCCCCGGCACCGTCAGTGCAAGTATCTGGCTGACCCTTAAATCGTCAGGCAAGGCGGCGATTTCGTCGCGCGGCAGTCGGCCTTTCATGGCCACCCATTGACCGCCTGGCTTGAGCAGATCGCGAGTCAGCGTCACGAACTCCCCCAGACTGGAAAACGCCCGCGAGATCACGGTATCCGCCTTGTCGCTCAAATCCAGTTCTTCCACCCGGCAAGCTTCGACCTGGACGTTGACAAGCCCCAGTTCCGCCACCGCCTGACGCTGAAAGGACGCTTTCTTGTCCACCGTTTCCACCGATACCACCCGCCAGTCGGGGCGGGCCATGGCCAGGATCAGGCCCGGCAGGCCGGCGCCACTGCCCACGTCCACCAGCAGCGGGCCCCGAACATGCGGCAGCACGGCCAAACTGTCCAATACGTGGTGGGTCATCCATTCCTGTGGCGAGCGCCTAGCAGTCAGGTTGTAGATCCGGTTCCACCGGGCCAGCAACTGCAGGAATGCAAGAATCTTCTTCTGTGCTGGGGATGGCAGGTCCAACCCCAGTTCTCCCACCCCTTCTGCAAGCATGTCCACAGGGGTCATGCGGTTTTTTTCGTATCGCCACCCTCGGGGCGAAACCCGCGCCGGGCATAAACCAGCAATACCGAAATCGCTGCCGGCGTGATACCTGAAATGCGCGAGGCCTGGCCCAGGGTTTCCGGCTTGAACTTGTTCAGCTTCTGGCGCACTTCCATGGACAGGCTGGGCAGTTGCATGTAATCCACATCCTGCGGCAGTTTGAGGTCTTCCTGCTCACGCCGCCTTTCCACTTCTTCACGCTGGCGGTCGATATAGCCCTGATACTTGGCCTGAATTTCCACCTGTTCGACCACCTGCTCGTCCCCCAAGCCGCCGCCAGCATTGGAAAAGCTCATGAGTGAGTCATAACTTACTTCAGGACGGCGTAACAGATCCAGCAAGTTGTATTCACGCTCGATTGGTTTGCCCAGGACCCGCAAGGCTTCGGCGGCCGCCAGCGTGTCGGGCCTCACCCAGCTGGACTTGAGCCTCTCCTGTTCACGGGCGATGGCATCCCGCTTTTGGTTGAAGGCATCCCAGCGAATGTCTCCCACCAGTCCCAAGCGACGCCCGATGTCGGTCAGCCGCAAGTCAGCATTGTCTTCGCGCAGTTGCAGGCGGTATTCTGCCCGGCTGGTGAACATTCGGTAGGGTTCGGACACGCCGCGGATAATCAGGTCATCGACCAGCACCCCCAGATAGGCTTCGCTGCGGCCGGGGTGCCAGGCTTCCTCGTCACGGGCATGGCGGGCTGCATTCAGGCCGGCGAGCAGTCCTTGGGCCGCGGCCTCCTCGTAGCCCGTGGTGCCGTTAATCTGACCGGCAAAGAACAAGCCGCGAAAGGACCTGGTCTCCAGCGACGCCTTCAGATTGCGCGGGTCGAAGTAGTCGTACTCGATCGCGTAGCCCGGCCGCAGGATGTGGGCTTTCTCCAGGCCGGGAATGGTACGTACCGCCGCAAGCTGAATATCGAAAGGCAGGGAGGTGGAAATGCCATTGGGATAGACCTCATGGGTATCCAGCCCTTCGGGCTCGAGGAAGATCTGATGGCTGGCCTTGTCGGCGAAACGGTTGATCTTGTCTTCGATGGACGGGCAATAGCGCGGCCCCACCCCCTCGATCACGCCGGTAAACATCGGGCTGCGGTCAAACCCGGAGCGGATGATCTCGTGAGTGCGCTCGTTGGTATGGGTGATCCAGCAGGACACTTGGCGCGGATGCATGGTCCGGTTACCCAGGGTGCTGAATACCGGTGTCGGGGTATCGCCTGGCTGCTCCTGCAAAGCTGAAAAATCGATGCTGCGCCCGTCAATGCGGGGCGGCGTGCCGGTTTTGAGGCGGCCTACCGGCAGTTTCAGTTCGCGCAGTCGATGGGCCAGGGTGCGGGCCGGCGGATCGCCCGCCCGCCCGGCTTCGTAATTGGAAAGCCCCACGTGCACCAGCCCGGCGAGAAATGTGCCGGCGGTCAACACGACCGACCGGGCCGAAAATTCGATGCCCAACTGGGTACGCACACCGGTTACGGCGTCTGCCTCCAGCAGCAGGTCGTCCACCGCCTGCTGGAAAAGTGTCAGATTGGCCTGGTTTTCCAGCCGAAAGCGAATCGCCTTCTTGTATAGCACCCTGTCTGCCTGAGCCCGGGTTGCGCGCACCGCCGGACCCTTGGAAGCGTTGAGGGTGCGAAACTGGATGCCCGCTTCGTCGGTGGCAATGGCCATGGCTCCGTCCAGCGCATCAACCTCTTTTACAAGATGGCCCTTGCCTATGCCCCCAATCGAAGGATTGCATGACATTTGCCCGAGCGTCTCGATATTGTGGCTCAACAGGAGGGTTTTTGCCCCGCTGCGCGCAGCCGCCAGCGCAGCCTCCGTGCCGGCATGGCCGCCGCCCACCACAATGACATCAAAGGATTCGGGATAGCGCATGGAATAGACCTGTGAGGCCCGAATGATACGCCAAAGCGCGGGCCGGGTTAAGGAACGCACTGCCGTTTCACGTGAAACCATCCCTGTGCCCCCCCGACGACCCCTCAAACGGCATACGCCCCGGGGTCGGGCGCCGAGACCACTCGCGGACGTGCGGATCCCCGCAAGCGGGGCCCCTCCTTACTGCTCGCGGCCTCCCCCCCTCCTATACCTCCCAAAACACTTATGCGCTCTGCGCAGCGGGCGCCGAGACCACTCGCGGACGTGCGGATCCCCGCAAGCGGGGCCCCTCCTTACTGCTCGCGGCCTCCCCCTTTCCCTGTCGCCCCGCATCCGATAGCATCGTGGCATGAGCCAGCGCCCGGTAAGCAAGAAAGAGTTCGAAACCCTGTCCCGTTTCCGCTATCAGCTGCGACGTTTTCTTCGTTTCAGCGAAGACCTCACCCACCACGAAGGCGTCACCAACCTGCAATACCTGCTGCTGCTGCACCTCAAAGGGTATCCCGGACGCGAATGGGCCACCGTCGGCGAATTGGCGGAAAGACTTCAGGCCCAGCCTCATGGGACGGTGGCCTTGGTCAATCGTTGCGAAAAACTGGGACTGGTGCGGCGTCAATCCGGCCGCAAGGACCGCCGCGAAGTCGAAATTCACCTCACCGTCGAGGGCGACAAGATGGTCACCAAGGTGGCGCGCCTGCATCGGGACGAACTGCTAACCATGCAAGGCATGTTTCAGGTCCCGGGCGAACGGGAGTTTCTCGACGATACGCCGGGGTCCTGAGGCCTCAGTCTTCCAGCGCTCCGGCAACGGTCCGGGCAAATTCCACCGCGTTTTGCCGGTCGCCGTGCAGGCAAAGCGTGTCCGCGCGCACCATCAATCTTCCTCCGTCCAGCGTGGTGATTGCTTCCCCGCTGGCAACAAGCCGCGCCTGAGTGGCCGCTGTCTCCGGATCATCGATGACCCCTCCCGGCTGACTGCGCGGCGCCAGCCTGCCGTCAGCCAGATAGCGCCGGTCCGCAAACGCCTCTTCCAAAACCACGAGACCGGCGTTTCGCGCCCACCCCACCAGCGGCGAACCGGACAGGCAGACCAGTGCCATCCCGCCCAAGTCGAGCAAGGCCGCGATCAGCTCCGCACCCGTGGCTTTGTCCTGTGCCGCCCGGTTGTATAGCGCGCCATGCGGTTTCACGTGAAACAGCCGGGTCCCCTCCTGTTCCGCCAGCCGCATCAACGCGCGGGTCTGCTCCGCCACCCACCGATGCACCTCGCCGGGCTGTGCCATCACGAGCCGTCGACCGAAGTCTTCCCGGTCCGGATAGCCCGGATGGGCCCCCGCCAATACACCCACGTCCCGCGCCAGGCGCAGGGCCTTGCGCATTGACGCCTCGTCCCCGGCGTGCCCGCCGCACGCGATGGATACACGGTCCACGTAAGGAAAGATCAGAGTGTCGTCCCAGCCCTCTCCAACGTCCGCATTCAATTCCATCAGGCGAGCCACAAAATGCTCCGGTCCAGTGCCTCTTCCTGTTCCGCCCAGGCGGCTCTCGCCTCTTCCGGGTCCAGGGCTCGAAAACTGACTTTATCCCCCGGCCTGAGTTGGCCCAGCCGCCCCAAATCGGCGGCAATTACGCCTGCAATCACCGGATACCCGCCGGTGACCGGCCCGTCCCAGCCCAGGATTACCGGCTGGCCGTCGGGCGGCACCTGAATGGCCCCCGGAAGCACCCCCTGGGAGCCAAGTTCTTCCGGCTTCTCCAGCCGAAGTCCAGGACCCTTGAGGCGTATGCCTGAACGGTCCGAACGCATGTCCACAATAAATTCGCCGCCAAACAGCCCAACTAGCGCAGGTTCGGTAAACCACCCCAGCTGCGGGCCTGCGACCACGCGTAACGGTCCCCCCGTGACAAGTCCGACCGCGCGTCCAAAGCGCACCGGACCGGCAGCCCCTATGGGAAGCGAGTCCCCGGCCTCCAGGGGGCGGCCGTCCCAGCCGCCAAAGGCGCCGGGCAGAAAGGTTGCGCGACTACCCAACAGGGGCTCAAGCTCGATGCCGCCAGCCACTGCCAGGTAACCTCGGCAGCCATCAAGCGCGCGCCCTAATTCCAGGCTTGTCCCCGCCGCCAATACCAGGGTCTCGTTCCAGTTCAGGCCTACCCCGTCGCGGCGGGCTTCAAATCGGGCGCCGCTCAACGCGACTGCCCCACCTTGGGGAAAAACCAGCGTCGGTCCGTGCAGGGTGAACTCAATTCCCGCTGCGCCGTCGGCGTTGCCGACCAGGCGATTGGCACGAATGAGGGCTTGGCGGTCCGCCGCCCCGCCTTCCGATACGCCCATGTGCCGGTAGCCCGGGCGGCCCAGATCCTGGACCGTGTCCAGCAATCCCGACTTGCGCACCACGACTTTCATTGCGGCACGAACCGGATACTGTCGCCCGGCGCGAATCGGGCGGGCGGCTGGCGCTGTGGATCGAACACCCATGCCCGCGTATGGCCGATCAGTTGCCAGCCACCCGGGCTCGCCCCTGGATAGATGCCCGTATATGGCCCGCCCAATGCCACACTGCCAGCAGCGATTCGCATTCTGGGGGTCGCGCGACGCGCAACTTGCAAACATTCCGGGGTGCCCGTCATATAGGCGAATCCCGGCTGAAACCCAATGAATGCCACCCGGTACTCGGCGTTGGCGTGCAATTCGATAGCCTGAGCCACCGTCAGGCCTGCCGCCTCAGCCACCTTTTCCAGGTCCGGTCCCGCACCGCCACCGTACTGGACGGGAATTTCGTGATGCCGGACCTGGATTTGCGGACCCCTGCCAGGCCGTACCTCGTTTACCAAATCGAGCAAGGCCGTTCCTGCGCCCGAGCCCGGTTTGAGCACCACCAACAAGCTGCCATCCCCGGGCACCAAGGCTTCCACTTCCGGCAGTTCCGCCGCTTCAAGTTCCTGCATCAGGCCCAGGGTGACTGCGCCACTTTCCAGCCAAAGCCCGCGGTCGGTCATCCATCGGTGTTTCACGTGAAACACCGCGCGTGACTATGGCTCTTGCCCGGTTGACTCGATGGCTTTGTTTGCATACTTTTGAGGACTTCCAAGAAGGTATCCATGAAGCGAATCGTCTCCGTTCTGCTCTTGCTCGCGCTGAGTTTACCGCCTTTGGCGCTGGCCGCTCAGTTCGCCCAAAGTCCCCGCTTCCCTAGCCAGGCACGGCCCAAAAAAGTCCTGTTGCTCAAGCCCCAGATGCTCGTCGCGGAGCTGTCCGCGGGCGGCGTAGTACAGCCCATGGAAGACTGGTCCAGGCAGGCCTCCGACAATCTGCTCCAAGCCACGCGGCACTATGCGCAGGATCATGCCCTGTTCGAACCCCTTGCCGCGCCAGAGCTGAGCCCGCAGGACGAAGACCAGGTCGCCAGTCACTTGGGCCTGTATGATCGCGTCGCCGCGGCGGTGTTCCAGTTTGGCCAGAACAGCGGGCCCGATGCCTGGGCAGACCGCCGCCGCGCCTGGGAATACACCCTGGGTGACGGGCTCAAGTCCTTGGCCGAGCAAACCGGTGCTGACGCGGCCCTGGTGTTTGTCGGGACCGACTATATTTCCAGCAGCGGGCGCAAGGCCGCCTTTGTCGCCGGCCTTCTGCTGGGCGTCGGCATTCCCCTGGGCCAGTCCTTCGTATCTGCCGGGCTGGTCGATCTCGAAACCGGAGACATCGAGTGGATGAGCTTTGATTCCAGCGCCACCATGGACACCCGCGAGCCTGAGAAGGTGCAGGGTCTGATCAAGGCTCTGTTCGAGAAGTATCCCAAGTAATGTCACGCTTTCAAGTTGCCGTGGCCCTGCTGCTCGCCCTCGAGATCCATGCCGCACTGGCGGAAATCCAGCCTTGGTCCGGTCATGCCGCCGCCCCCAGGTCGAGCGAAGAAAAAAGCCTGTGGGCCGAAGCCGATGAATTCGACCGGGCCTTGGCACGGGCCGGAAAACTCAACCCGGACCCCCAACTTACCACCTACGTGCAGGGCATCATGGACCGGCTCTACCCCGAGTTTCAGGGCCAGTTCAGGGTGCACGTCATAAATGCCCAGCAAATCAATGCGTTCGCGCTGCCCAATGGCAGCGTCTACATCGATACCGGCCTGATCGCCCGGTTTCAGAACGAGGCGCAACTGGCAACCGTGCTGGCCCATGAGGGCGCCCATTTCGTCCATCGCCACTCCTTTCAGCAGAACGAGCAGGTGAAGAATGCCTCGGCCTTCGCTCTGGTGGTCGCCATGCTGGGTGTCCCCCTGGTGGGGGATCTGGTTGCGCTATCCTCGATGTTCGGCTACTCGCGCGAGCACGAGCGGGAAGCGGACCAAGTGGGCTACCAGCGGCTTGTGGCGGCCGGTTACGATGGGCGTGAGAGCACCAGGACCTTCGAACACCTGCTGGCTGAAGTCAAGGCGTCGGATATCAAGGAACCCTTCTTTTTCGCCGACCACCCCAAGCTGCAGGAACGTATCGAAAGCTTCCAGGGACTGTCCAAGGACGCAAAGGGCGGCAAGATCGGCAGGGAGGAATTCATCCTCGCCACGGCAGGACTGAGGCTTGCCTCATTCGAGGCGGATTTGGCGGCCTTCCGCAACAAGCAGGTGATTCTTGTACTGGCGGACCCCGAACGCCGGCCCGAATACCCGCCCGAGGCGTCCTACTATCTGGGCGAGGCCTACCGCCAGCGCGATGAACAAGGTGACAGCGACAAAGCCGAGCAGGAATACCGAATTGCCATGCAAGGCGCACCCCGGTTTGCCCCTTCTTACCGGGCTCTGGGTCTGATTTATTACCGCCGCGGCGACATGGCCCGCGCCGCTCCCCTGTTCCATCGTTATCTGGAACTGGCTCCCGATGCCTCGGATCGGGAGTATGTGGAAGCCTATCTGGCGCAGATCGCCGTAGCCCAACCCGGACCCCAACCATGAAGAAGTTCTTTGCCATTTTCCTGCTGGTGCTCCTGTCCGCCTGCGCCACCTGGGAAAAAATGGATACCGACAGCGCCGCCATCAAGATCAAGGACCTCTACAGCCTCACTGCACCACAGGGATGGGTGCGTGCGCGCCACATGGCCGAGGATGTGTTCCTGAGCCGGGACGGCCCCAGTCTCAACCGGATCACCGCCAACCTGCAAGAACACGACGAGAAGTTGCCGCACACCAAGCGAAAGACGCGGGCAGACATGCTGCCGCAGGACTTTGCCGAATTACTGATTGCTGAAATGCGCGCGGCCGATGACACAGCCAACATGGAAGTGCTGTCCAACAAGCCTGCCCAGATCGACGGCCGGCCCGCGGTGCGATTGCTGGTGCGCTGGAAAAACGATCGCGGCTTGCCCCTGGAACGCCTGATCTACGCCACCCTCACATCCAAGGGGCGCCTGCTGCTGATGTACGAGGCCCCAGGGCTGGTTTACTTCCCCAAAGGCCTCGCCGATTTCGAAGCGATGATCAAGACAGTGCGCCTGTCTGGCGCAACGACTTAGGGCGCACGAATCCTCAGGTCACACTGCCAAACGATTTGTCGGTTGAATAGCTCTTGCTCGGCAAGGCAGCCAAGTGGAGGCCTTGCGTAACAGGCCCGCCAGGAAACAAACGATACAGGAAACGGCCGCCACCCTCGTCCCGGAATCGCTCTTCCATATCCCGCAACAGCATCGGCGCGGACTCCAGATTGCCGCCGTCCATGTAATGCAGCCGCAGAAACTTGATCACTTTCATATGGTCGGGGGTCAACTCCAGCCCGATTTCCTTGGCCCGCTCGATGGCAATTTCCTCGGACCAGTCATCCAGTTCCACCAAATCACCCCTTGCATCTCGCAACACCGGACGCTCGTTCATCAGATTGTCCATCAAACTCATGATTTCACTCCTCTAAGGCTTTACTGAACCATAAAATGGCCTGCTTTCTGTATAGACCCTTTGTTTGGGATTGCTATGGCAGATCACCTGCCGGTTCTGAAGACCTGATCGAGCCTGAGGCTGGGGCTCGCGCACGCGCGAACAATACGCGTCACCTGGGTAAAGGATACTTGGCGCCAGATCCGCCTGATGGCCCCCTACCGAAGCAAAGTGCTGACCAAACGCAAACACCGAACCGGCGGCAAGATCCCTGGTTCGCTGGCCAAGCGCAGCCGGTGACCGTTCAGGACAGAGATGAGCTCGCGATTTCCCGGGATGCACGTTCATCGCCCAGGTGGCGTTTGACGTGATTCGCCAGGTCGCTGTCCATGGTGCGGTGATGCAGCGCGAACCATTCCGGCAACCCGGACTTGACATAGGCCCGCGTGAGAACAAGCCGGCCAAGCTTCAGATTGCGGTTGAACTGCAGCATTTCGCCCAGCACCCGGTGATGCTCGCCTTCGTGCTCGCCCAGTGCAGGATACCTGCCCAGACGCATCAACCGGCCTTCGTGGGCGAAATGCCGGCGCGTATGGTCGACAAACTTCTGAAACAGAATGGGGAATTCTCCATCTTCTGCCTCCAAAAGAATTTCCAGCAGGGCAAGCAATTCGCGATGATCCGCGTCAATTTCCTCCACACCCAAGGCGCGCTGGCCTTGCTCCCGGTGCGCAATCATGCTGCCTTGACTCCGATCGTGTCTTGCGCGACTGCGAGGAAATCCGCAACATCCGCCGGCACCAGTTCGATCTTGAGTTTCTCCAGAAAACGTTTCTCCTTGTCGGTCGCATTCGGGATAAGCGCCCAGCCGGCTGGCTGACCCGCACCAAACATGATGTCGCCCAGCACCATACGCTCTGTGTCGCGGTTAAGCCGCACGCCCAACAGCAGATAGCGGCGACCCTTGCGCATCTGCTTGACGAAATCAGGGATGGCGAAGCCGCCCATCAACTCGGTGAGGTAGTCAACGAAGTCCGCATCCGAAGCGATGTAATTCGATTCGGGCAGAGGCGAGCCCAGAGGCTTGAACAGAACCGGCAGGGAAACATCCACGTCCTCCTGCGCGACTGCATGGTAGGCCGTTCCGTCGTAGTGAAAAATCTTGAACCGATAGTCCGTCCCGGCGATGCGGGAGACACCCAGGATCACGGTGTGCGGCATGGCGTCGTATTCCTTTTGCAACAAGGTATCCCGGTTGGTATCCACGACATATGGCAGGTTCTGCTTGGCCAGCCAAGCGTGCAGGGCTGAACCGCTCCAGAGCGTATCCCGGTAGGTGGTGTCGAGAAAGCGCTTCAGGGCGGAACGACCCTTCTTCAGTTCCACATGCATGGCGGCACGGGGAAATTCATACATCAATCTGGGCGACATGGGCTGGCCGTTATTCATGGCCAGGATGAGGCTGTCGCTGTCGGCGGGGATGGGGTGGCCGGACTGTGTATCCACCACCCCGGCCAAGGCGCCAGCGCCAAGATAGGGGACCACCGAGCCGTCCATCAGGCCGGCCAGGATGGGTTCGAAGGAATCGTGCATGGGGTCGCTCCAGGTCAATCAACACAATCGATATCGCAAGAAGCAGGCCAGATTGGAAGTCACGCAGTCACGGGCCTTGCGCCGTTGAAGCGCTGTCGTGTTTGCTCCAAGGCCGGCAGTATTGTCGGCAAGCGACGCCCTACATCAGCGCATAACCTGCCGCGTATACGCCTCCGATCACAACGTACTCGTCCTCACCCTTCAGCACGCCGGGCAGCAGCCGGTGCAGGAAGAACACCTTGGCCAGGGGCACGCGCACATCCATGATGTAATCGCCAAATTCTCCCGCGCGATCCCGCTCGGTGGTGAATGAGGATAGGTTGTTGAGCAGGACCACGCGGCGGTCGCGTTCCAGTTCCTGCAGAACTTCGTGTTCTCCCACCCGGTTCACGCCCCGGTAGAGGGTGACATGGGTTTGTTCAGGATAATGTCTGCCCGATTCATACTGGCAATACGTATAGAGCAGGTCCAGCTGCGCTTCCAGCGAATTGGTGCCATAGAGGCCTCGACTGCGCATCTCCAGGTAGTGCCGGTAGGCCTCGCCTGAGAAGTCGCGGATCGGCCCGCCATGGTAGCGGGTCAGCAGACCGAATCGCGATTCCACCCAGCCTTTTAGCACCGCACCTTCCAGCCCGTCGCTGTCAAACGCCCAGCCGCGCACCATCCGAAGATAACTTGCCTTGGCCCGGGCGCGCAGCGAACTCGCTGAATAGCCTGCATCTTCGGGCCGGTCCAGGCTGAACGCCGCCGCCATGTGACGCTGGAACAGCCCGGCCCGAACCTGAGGATCGGCCGCTTCATCCAGGCGCCGAAACAAGTCTCTATGCAACTCCGCCACGCCGTCCAAGGCGAGCGGGACGGGATGGAGTTGATAGCTCAGGCTGCCCAGGATGGTCGCCGGCAGGTTGCAGCGGTTGATCGGCAGGCGCGCCGACCGGGGCAGGGAGAGATTGTTGGGGGGGCGCGGTTCCGTTGTGGACACCCCTACAAATGACTCGCCATTGTCGCGTCCATCACGCACAAACCCATCCCGCTTCCTTGGTTTTTCCCATTAGATATCATCAAGTTAAACGCACATAAGCTTCTGGCACGACGCTTGCGACTAAGAGCATGCGAGCGAATGGTTCATTCGCATTCCAACGTGACGTATCAAAGGAGAGATCAAGATGGCTTTGCGTCAATGTGCAATCTACGGCAAGGGCGGTATCGGCAAATCCACTACCACCCAGAATCTGGTGGCGGGTCTGGCTGAAGCCGGCAAAAAAGTGATGATCGTCGGCTGCGATCCCAAGGCGGATTCTACCCGTCTGATCCTGCATGCCAAAGCGCAGAACTCCATCATGCAGATGGCGGCTGATGCGGGCTCGGTCGAAGACCTGGAGCTGGAAGACGTACTGAAGGTCGGCTACCGCGACATCAAGTGCGTGGAATCCGGCGGCCCCGAGCCAGGCGTCGGCTGTGCCGGCCGTGGCGTGATCACCGCCATCAATTTCCTGGAAGAGGAAGGCGCATACGACGAAGACCTCGATTTCGTGTTCTATGACGTGCTGGGCGACGTGGTGTGCGGCGGTTTCGCCATGCCCATTCGCGAGAACAAGGCGCAGGAAATCTACATCGTGTGCTCCGGCGAGATGATGGCCATGTACGCCGCCAACAACATTGCCAAGGGCATCGTGAAATACGCCAACTCCGGCGGTGTGCGCCTGGCGGGCCTGATCTGCAACAGCCGCAACACCGCGCGTGAGGACGAATTGATCATGGAACTGGCGCGCCAGATGGGCACCACCATGATCCACTTCGTGCCGCGCGACAACGTGGTGCAGCGCGCCGAGATCCGCCGCATGACCGTGATCGAGTACGAGCCGACCGCCGCCCAGGCCCAGCAGTATCGCGATCTGGCAAACAAGATCATCAACAACAAGAACTTCGTCATCCCTACGCCCATCACCATGGACGAGCTGGAAGACCTGCTGATGAAGTTCGGAATCATGGAAGAGGAAGACGAATCCATCATCGGCAAGACCGCGGCAGCTGAAGCGGCCGTAGCGGCAGCCTGATGTCGTTCGCGGGGTGGGCATGCTGCGCTACGCCCGCCCCGCGAACCCCCAAACCTTGTCATAGGCTGTCCGCAGATAGTCGGCGGCGTGAAAGGAGCAAGCAATGTCGAATTTGACGCGTGAAGAAACCGAGGCCCTCATCGCCGAAGTGCTGGAAGTCTATCCCGAGAAGGCCCAGAAGGACCGCGCCAAGCACCTGGCGGTCAACGACCAGAGCATCGAGAAGTCCAAGCAGTGCATTACGTCCAACCGCAAGTCGCTGCCGGGCGTGATGACCATTCGCGGCTGTGCCTACGCCGGCTCGCGCGGCGTGGTGTGGGGCCCGATCAAGGACATGATCCACATCTCCCACGGCCCCGTGGGTTGCGGCCAGTACAGCCGCGCCGGACGGCGCAACTACTATGTCGGCACCACCGGCGTGAACACTTTCGCTGAAATAAACTTCACCTCGGATTTCCAGGAGAAGGACATCGTGTTTGGCGGCGACAAGAAGCTGGCCAAAATCATCGACGAGATCGAGGGCCTGTTTCCGCTTTCCAAGGGAATCTCGGTGCAGTCCGAATGCCCCATCGGGCTCATTGGTGACGACATCGAAGCGGTGTCCAAGAAGGCCGCCGCCAATATCAGCAAGCCCGTCGTTCCCGTGCGCTGCGAAGGTTTCCGCGGCGTATCGCAGTCGCTTGGCCATCACATCGCCAACGACGCAATCCGCGACTGGGTGCTGGACAAGCGTGACAACAAGCCCTTCGAGTCCACCCCTTACGACGTTTCCATCATCGGTGACTACAACATCGGCGGCGACGCCTGGTCCTCGCGCATCCTGCTCGAAGAGATGGGCCTGCGCGTGATCGCTCAGTGGTCCGGCGACGGCACCCTGGCGGAAATGGAAAACACCCCCAAGGCCAAGCTGAACCTCCTGCATTGCTACCGCTCAATGAACTACATCAGCCGGCACATGGAGGAGAAGTACGGCATACCGTACATGGAATACAACTTCTTCGGTCCAACCAAGATCGCCGAATCCCTGCGCAAGATCGCCGCATTCTTTGACGACAGCATCAAGGCCAAGGCCGAGGAAGTCATTGCCAAATACCAGCCCATGGTCGACGCGGTGATCGCCAAGTTCAAGCCGCGCCTGCAAGGCAAGCGGGTCATGCTCTACGTCGGCGGCCTGCGCCCTCGCCATGTGATCGGCTCGTATGAAGACCTGGGCATGGAAGTGGTCGGCACCGGCTATGAATTCGCCCACGGCGACGACTATGACCGCACCATCAAGGAAATGGGCAACGCCACCTTGCTGTACGACGATGTCACCGGCTTTGAATTCGAGGAATTCGTCAAGCGCGTCAAGCCCGACCTGATCGGCTCCGGCATCAAGGAAAAGTACATCTTCCAGAAGATGGGCATTCCCTTCCGCCAGATGCACAGCTGGGACTATTCCGGCCCCTATCACGGCTACGACGGCTTCGCCATCTTCGCCCGCGACATGGACATGACGCTCAACAACCCCTGCTGGGGCAAGCTCGTGCCGCCGTGGAAGAAGCCCGTCGAGACGAACGAAGCAGAGGCGAAAGCCGCTTGATGAATTAGGAGCCGGGAAAAGGATGGCGTGGGGATTGGCCCCTCGCGCCTCGCTGAAATCAACCTACGCCCATGTCCGCAGATTGTCGGTTCGGGCCAGGAGATAGAAATGCAAGTCGCAGACAAGATCGTCCCTTCGTATCCGCTGTTCCGCCAGCAGGAATACAAGGATTCGCTGACCAACAAGCAGGAGATGTTCGAAGAGAAAGTCCCGCAGGACAAGATCAACGAAGTCTTCCAGTGGACCACCACCCTGGAATATCAGGAACTGAATTTCAAGCGCGAGTCCCTGACCGTCAACCCGGCCAAGGCCTGCCAGCCCTTGGGTGCCGTCTTGTGCGCCCTCGGCTTTGAGAAAACCCTGCCCTACGTGCATGGCTCGCAAGGCTGCGTGGCCTACTTCCGCACCTACTTCAACCGCCACTTCAAGGAACCGATTTCCTGCGTGTCCGATTCGATGACCGAGGACGCGGCGGTGTTCGGCGGGCAGAAGAACATGTTCGACGGCCTGGAAAACGCCAAGGCCTTGTACAAGCCGGACATGATCGCGGTGTCCACCACCTGCATGGCCGAAGTGATCGGCGACGACCTCAATGCCTTCATCAACAACGCCAAGAAGGAAGGCTTCATCGCCCAGGAATTCCCCACCCCCTACGCCCACACGCCGAGCTTTGTCGGCAGCCATGTCACCGGCTGGGACAACATGTTCGAAGGCATCATCCGCTACTTCACCCTCAACACCATGGACGGCAAGGAAGTCGGCACCAACGGCAAGATCAACATCGTGCCGGGCTTCGAAACCTACCTGGGCAACTACCGCGTGATCAAGCGCATGCTGGGCGAGATGGGCGTGGACTACAGCTTCCTGTCCGACCCCACCGAAGTTCTCGACACCCCGGCCGACGGCCAGTTCCGCATGTATGCCGGCGGTACGACCCAGGACCAGGTGAAGGACGCGCCCAACGGGAAGAACACTTTCCTGCTGCAACCCCTGCAGCTGGAGAAGACCAGGAAGTTCGTCGACGCCACCTGGCATCATGAAGTGCCGAAACTCAATATCCCCATGGGACTCGCGTGGACCGACGAATGGCTGATGGAAGTCGCACGCGTGACCGGCAAGGAAATCCCCGACTCCCTCGCCAAGGAGCGCGGCCGTCTGGTCGATATGATGACCGACAGCCACACTTGGCTGCACGGCAAGAGATTCGCCCTGTACGGTGACCCGGACTTCGTCATGGGCATGACTCAGTTCCTGCTCGAACTGGGCGCCGAGCCCATCCACATCGTCTGCAACAACGGCAGCAAGAAGTGGGACAAGGCCATGAAGAAGGTCCTGGAGTCCTCGCCCTACGGCGTGAAGTGCAAGACCTATCCCGGGGCCGACCTGTGGCACATGCGCAGCCTGTGCTTTACCGACAAGCCGGATTTCCTCATCGGCAACAGCTACGGCAAGTACATCCAGCGCGACACCGTGCACAAGGGTCCCGAGTTCGAAGTGCCGCTGATCCGCCTGGGCTTCCCCATCTTCGACCGCCATCACCTGCACCGCCAGACCACCCTGGGCTACGAGGGCGCCATGCAGATCCTCACCACTCTGGTGAACGCGGTTCTGGAGCGGCTGGACGACGATACCCGCGGGATGGGGACGACGGACTACAACTACGACCTGATCCGATAAAGCAGGGGCCAGGGGCCGGGATTCGGGATTCAGGGAAATCCGCACACGCCGGCTCCCTGAATCCTGGCTCCTGAATCCTGCCGTTCCAAAGGAATTGCGTATGGCCAACATCATGATCCGGCGCGGCGACAAGGGCGAGTATGTGTTCTACCTGCCCAAGCGAGACCTGGAAGATACCATCGTGTCGATGGAATTCGACACCCCCGACAAATGGGGCGGCGAGATCAAGCTCAACAACGGTGGAGCCTATTTCATCGAGCCCCAGGCCGCGCCGGCCCGACTGCCGTATTCGCTGCGCGCCAAGCGGCTCGATGCAGCGGAATGAACTGAAAGGAAACCATCATGGCAATGAAGATCGACTCCAACCTGTGCACCGCTTGCGGCGACTGCGAACCGGAGTGCCCGACCACCTCGATCAAGCCGAAGAAAGGCGTGTACGCCATCGACGCGGGAACCTGCACCGAGTGCGAGGGCGATTTCGACAAACCCAAGTGCGTCGAGTTGTGCCCGATCGACAGCTGCATCGTTCCCCTGGCGGTATGAGAACAGCTGCTTCCGGAGCAACTGATAGACCCAGGAGCCAAGCATGAGCACCATCACCAAGGGCGCGGCACTGCGCATCGCGCTCGCCGCAAAAACGCTGGAAGAGACCGACCCGCGAGCCTTCACCATCAAGCTGGCGGAAAACCTGGGCCTGCCGATCACCGAGGAAAAACTCCTCTCAGTGACCGTGGCCGACCTGAAGCTGATCCTGAGCGGCGAAGAGACCGTCGAACCCGACCAGGACATGGCGTCCATCAAGCTCGCCGTGCGCTACCTGTGGGGCGATAGCGGCGAGGACGAAGATTTGCCCAGGCCCGAGACCTACACCGAAGGCGAACTGTCCGACAGTCTGCGCGTGGCGGTGGCCTCCAACACCTGCGAAAACCTCGACGGTCATTTTGGCTCGGCGCCGCGCTTCCTCATCTACCAGGTCGGCAGGCAGGTCATGAAACTCATCGACGTTCGCCCCACGCTGATCGCCGACGAAGCAGAAGACAAGAATGTCGCGCGCTCCGAACTCATCAACGACTGCCAGATCGTCTACGTACAGTCGATCGGCGGCCCCGCGGCCGCCAAGGTGGTGCGCGCCGGGGTGCATCCGGTGAAGATTCCCACTGCGGGTCCGATCAGGGAAACCCTGGTTCGACTGCAATCCGTGCTCGATGCGCCGCCGCCCTGGCTGGCCCGGATCATGGGCGTCGAGGCCAAAAGCCTGAGCAGGTTCGCCGAGAACGAGGAAGAACTGGAAGCATGATCACGGCGGAAATCCTTGCCGCGGTTTGTGATCAGGCCGCCGTTCTGGGTCTGTCCGACGCCACGCTGCAGAGCCTGCGCAAGGCTTGGCCTGATCTCCACCTCACCCTGTGCAGCGACAACGACATTCCCGCCCGGCTTGCGCCAGCTGTGGAAAACAGGCAATTCAGTCTCTACCTGGTGAGCAATGCGGAGCACTGTGTGGCCTTCACCAGTCAGCTCGATGCCGCGAGCGGCGTAGTCCTTGCTGCCATCGACACGGACGATTGATTTCCAATCCACCCTGGTGTGGCAACGGACGTGTCTGAAACGCCACACTTCGCTCGCGATGACACCACAGGAAGAAGACTTGGCAAGCAAAGCGATACGGCTTTGTGGCCGGGAGAAGTCGGCAATTTGATAGCATCGACGTCTCCAAGGAACTTCCATGACCCTCTTTCTTCGTTACACCCTTTTTGCATTTGGCCTCAGCAGCCTTGTCACGCCTAGCGTCCATGCCGCTGACGTGCAGGTGGCCGTGGCCGCCAACTTCACCGCGCCCATGCAGAAGATCGCCAGCGAATTTGAAAAAGACACGGGCCACAAGGCGCAGCTCGCCTTCGGTTCCACCGGCAAGTTCTACGCGCAGATCAGGAACGGCGCACCCTTCCAGGTGCTGCTGTCCGCCGACGATGAAACGCCTGCCCGGCTTGAAAGAGGGCGCTTGGCCGTTTCAGGCACCCGCTACACCTACGCCATAGGCACCCTGGTACTGTGGTCAGCCAAACCCGGCTACGTCGATGGCAAGGGTGATGTGTTGAAGAGCGGCGCGTTTCAACATTTGGCGCTGGCCAATCCCAAGCTTGCGCCCTATGGCGCGGCAGCCGTTGAAGTGTTGAACAAGCTGGGCCTCTACGCCGCCCTGGAGCCCAGGTTCGTCCAGGGTGAGAACATCGCGCAAACCTTCCAGTTCGTCAGTACCGGCAATGCGGAGCTGGGCTTTGTCGCCCTGTCGCAAGTGATGAAGGACGGCAAGATCAGCGCCGGCTCGGCCTGGGTGGTCCCGGCCGATCTTCACACCCCGATCCGCCAGGATGCAGTAATCCTGTCGACCGGCAAGGACAACCCGGCCGCGCTCGCCTTGATGAAATACCTGAAGGAAGACAAGGCCCGGGCTATCATCAAGGCCTATGGATACCGGTAGCAATCGCATACTGTGCTGAGCCCCACAGACTGGAGCGCGATACGCCTCACTCTGGAACTGGCCACGGTCACCACGCTCCTGCTGCTGCTCATCGGCACGCCCATCGCCTGGTGGCTGGCGCGCACCCGTTCCATCCTGAAAGGCCCGGTGGGTGCAGTGGTGGCCTTGCCGCTGGTGTTGCCACCCACCGTGATCGGCTTCTATTTGCTGGTCGTCATGGGTCCCAACGGGCCGGTCGGGCATCTCACCCAGGCGCTCGGCCTGGGCGTGCTGCCCTTCACCTTCTGGGGCCTGGTGGTGGCGTCTGTGTTCTACTCGCTGCCGTTTGTGGTGCAGCCGGTGCAGAACGCGTTCGAAGCGATCGGCGAGCGGCCTCTGGAAGCGGCTGCCACCTTGCGCGCCTCGCCGCTCGACACCTTCTTTTCCGTGGTCCTGCCGCTGGCGCGGCCCGGATACCTGACTGCAATCATCCTCGGCTTTGCCCATACAGTAGGCGAGTTCGGCGTGGTGCTGATGATCGGCGGCAACATTCCGGACAAGACCCGCGTGGTGTCGGTGCAAATTTACAATCATGTCGAGGCACTGGAATATACGGACGCGCATTGGCTCTCGGCAGGCATGGTCGCGTTCTCCTTCCTGGTCTTGCTTGCGCTGTATGCCTTCAAGCCAAACGGCGCCAGACGATGACCGACAGCGCGATTCACGCCCGCTTCCACCTGGACTGGCCGGGCTTTTCTCTGGACGTGAATCTGGACATGCCGGGCCGCGGCGTCACCGCCTTGTTTGGACATTCCGGCTCGGGCAAAACGAGTCTGCTGCGCTGCATCGCCGGACTGGAACGCGTGCCGGGTGGCGTCCTGTCGGTCAACGGCGAGGTCTGGCAGGATGAAGACGTGTTCCTGCCGACCCACCAGCGTGCGCTGGGCTATGTGTTTCAGGAGGCCAGCCTGTTCCCCCATCTCACCGTGAAACGCAATCTGGAATTTGGCATGAAGCGGGTGAATGCGGCGCATCGTCGAGTGTCGCTCGACCACGCCATCGAGTTGCTGGGCATCGGCAGCTTGCTTGATCGCCTGCCGGAGCGCCTATCGGGTGGAGAAAAGCAGCGCGTCGCCATTGCCCGTGCCCTGGCCGTAAGTCCGAAAATCATGCTCATGGATGAACCGCTCGCGGCATTGGACCTGCAGCGTAAACAGGAAATACTGCCTTATCTGGAACGCCTCCATGACGAACTGGAAATCCCTCTGCTCTATGTCAGTCACGCGCCCGACGAAGTAGCACGGCTGGCCGATCACATCGTTGCCATGGAAGCCGGGCGCGTGGTGGCCAGCGGCCCCATCACCGAAACCCTGGCGCGCCTGGATCTGCCCATCCGCCTGGGCGAAGACGCAGGCGTGGTGCTGGACGCGGTGGTGGCCGAACGCGACGCGACATGGCACCTGGTGCGTGCCGATTTTGCCGGCGGACATTTCTGGGTGCGCGATGGCGGCCATCCCGCCGGGCAGCATGTGCGGGTTCGGGTGCTGGCGAGGGATGTGAGCCTGGCCCTGGAAAAACACGCAGGCACCAGCATCCTGAACACTCTCCCCGCCATCGTGGCGGAAATTGCCAACGACACTCATCCAGCACTCGCGCTGGTCAAGCTGCAGGTGGGCGATTCAGCCCTGGTCGCGCGCCTTACCCGCCGTTCCGCAAGCAATCTCGGCCTCACGCCTGGGATGCCCATTTATGCACAGATCAAGGCTGTGGCCCTGATTGGTTGAGGACGGCGCGATGAACGTCGATTTCGCCTCGCCCCAGGATCTGCCGGCCATGGCGGATCTGCTGGGGGAGCTGTTCTCGCTGGAGTCCGACTTTCAGCCCGACCGCGGCAAGCAACTCGCGGGATTGAAACTCATCCTTGACCACCCTGAACTGGGCCAGCTGTTCGTGTTGCGGGTAAACGGAAACCTAGCCGGCATGGCCAACGCACTCATCACCATCAGCACCGCCGAAGGCGGGAGAGTCCTGCTGCTCGAAGACGTCATTGTAAAGACGGAATACCGTGGCGCCGGGCTCGGCAGGCGGCTGGTGGAGCATGTCATGGCGTGGGCAAATGCCAACGGCATGAGCCGCGTGACCCTGCTGGCCGACATGAACAATGGATCGGCCTTGAGCTTCTACGAACGAATGGGGTTCCGAGCGTCCGCGATGACCGTGCTCAGACGCAAGTTGGATTGAGGCTTCGCTTGACAGGATAGGATCGGTTTGGAATTGACCAAGGACTGAACTCGGTCGATTTTGTTGAAAAACTCTTTGGGGCAGGTTTCCGGCAGCGCTTTCGGGGTCTTCGAACCATCAAATCACTAACGATCTTTGAATTTGCGCGATCCTGAGAGCTCGGGTTTTCAGCTCGACCTTCCGACAGCAGCCCGGAATGAGTTTTTCAACACAATCGGCCATAAGCTGCACTTCACGTTTTTGCGATGGTGGCTGCAATGAATCTGGAAGAGACACTGGCGCGTCGCATCATCCAGCGCCGCGTATGATTGATAATGGATCCAGGACCATACAGCAAGATCAGACAACAACGGCTTCCGCTGCCATAAACACAAGCCATGCAAAGGCCTCCGTCTTCCCATTGCGTCACCTCCGCAAGGCCGTGCCCCGATCTTCCATTAAAATAAACGGGCGACATGTCAGAGTACAGGCACAATTGCGAAACGCGCCAAAACATTGACGACATTGATCTGCAAGCCGACCATTTACCTTGGCCAAATCCTTGAACTGCGGCGCAGGCAAGCGTTCTTGACCCGAGCAGCATGAAGACTCACTTTGAGACCCATCCACGATGATGCGCATGCCTGTTGTGACCCTTCTCTGGGCCCTGTCTCTGCCGGCCCAGGCCGTAGGCGACCATTCCGATTCCGTACGCCCCGCCCCGTCCCTGGTAGTACCCATTGCAACCGGAGGCGTCGCGGATCTCTCCCAATTGCGTGGCCGCGTGGTCTTGGTCAACTT
The DNA here is from genome assembly GCA_963782495.1 of uncultured beta proteobacterium. Taxonomy (GTDB): domain Bacteria; phylum Pseudomonadota; class Gammaproteobacteria; order Burkholderiales; family Thiobacillaceae; genus DASQBT01. Next base: position 176,058 of record CAWAJU010000006.1, read on the forward strand.
TTGGGCTTCCTGGTGCCCACCATGTCTGATGGAGATGCCGTCCATGAGTCGCCTGGCCAAAAACATGGGGCGCAGCCCTTTCATCGTGTTGGCGGTTAATACCGATCAATCATTGAATTGGCTTCAGGGTTACATCCACCAGACACACCCCAGCTTTCCCATCGGACTGGATGAAGGCGGCCACAATTTGCGTGCGTGGGGGGGAATGATGGTGCCCGCCAGTTTCCTGGTGGACAAGTTGGGGCGCATTCGCTACAGCTGGCTCGGGCCCATGGATTGGGATAGCTCGGAAATGCTTGGGCTCATTTCCAACCTGATATCAGAGCCGATGCCTTCGGAAAACGTCCCCGCTTGGGGGTGGGGGTTCATGAGACGATGATGGTCGGCAAGCATGCTACCGCGGCGAGCCATGAAAAGTTGCGGGGGTTGATTCAAGAACGAATTTGTCCATCACCGACGCCTTGGATCGCTTTCGTCTACTGCAATCGCACGCGGACGAGCGACAGGGACAATCGCTGGAACGTTGCTGGCTGTTGACCGCAATGGCCAAGCAGCTGACGTCCGCTCCCACAAGCCGATGGCAGCTGAATGATTCGTTTGCTGCCGGACACTAGCCAATCGCGTGAATTTCCGTTTCGAGGCGTTAGCCTACCGATCCATTATTGAAAGCAAGGACAGCAAAGGGTCACCTGGAGCCTGATGCCAAACGCGGAATCTGCCGTGGCGGATGCGTTATTTGGTGGCGATGCTCAGTCAGGGCCCGCCCCTCGCCGTAACGACTTCTCCACCAGATGGATACAAGCGGCAGACCTATGGCCCGGGAACGGCTACAGCCAGATTTGCGGGATCATGGTATCCGCGTGTGGATGCGCCGGATCAGGCGCATCCGTGGCAGGCCATTCCGGAGGATAATTGGCGCGTGACCAGCAAACTCCCGCTCTCCCGCGTCCATGACCTCTCGGACTTTCTCGAAACCGAGGGGACACTGGAGGTAAACCTGAAGTCGGTAACCACTATTGCCGCGCGCATCCTCGGGGCCGACCGGGTTTCGGTCATGCTCCTGTCCGCCGGCGATCCGGCGCGGCCCAGCCTGCGGCTTGCGGCGGCGAGCGACGAACCTCCGTCCGATGCGTGGAAACAGGAAGTCGGTGCCGGCGAAGGCATCTCCGGTCAGGTCTTGGCCCACGGTGAGGCGCTTCTGGTGAAGGATGTTCATCGCTCCCAGCTCGCCGCGCACGCGCGCCGAACAGGCGAGGGTCCACCCAGTCTCATGGTCGTGCCACTCACGGTTTCCGGGCACATCATCGGGGTGGTCAACGCGTCTGGCAAGGTGAGCGGTGGTCCGTTCTCGGAAGAGGACCTGGCGCTGTTCGAGGTGGTCGGGGGATTCGCTGCCCGCACGGTGCAGGCGATCCAGCTGCGGAACGTGCTCCGGTCACGCTTTGTACAGCACGCGCTCTCCGAACAGGCCATGGAAAGCGCCACCGGCATGGCATTCAATCCAGCCCACGACGCCGACGGCATGGCGAAGATTCTCGCCAAGTCCTTTTTTCGAGAGATGACGCGCGCTGGATTCACCCCAAATCACATCATTCGAGCCGCCTCCGAAATCATTTCCCAAGTCTCGGAAACCGTGGCGAAACACAAGAAGCGCCTGGATCGCGGCAGTTGAGGAGCCTGCCGGAGCGTTGGCATGGGCCGCGTGCAGTCACGATGATGATGAATACCGGCGTCACGTTGCCGTCAGCGGTTTCGCGAAGGTGGCATTTCGGGGCGGCCTGGCGCATGTGGATGTAGGGCCTGTTAGCACTAATTTCACGCCTGCGACGAGGCCGATTCGGGATGCAGCCCGCGAAGCGAGACGCGCCGCAGTGCCGGCCACTGCAAGCGGCTTGCGACAAAGGGATGCGCCCGAATCGGCCCGTCCCGAAGGGTTGCTGCGAAATTAGCGTTAACAGGCCCTAGTGAATCCCGGTTCAAATGTATTCAACGCCGGTTCTGCAGGCCTTACTCCTTGACATTGGGACCCTGCGCCGCTGATCGATTGCCGGCTTGACGCTTACCTACCGATCAGGGGATTGGTACGGCGTTCGAGCAAAACATAAGTCAGGCCAGTGTGCCGCGACCCTCGACCGCTTCATGGAGATTCTGCCGTCAATGACAGCTTTGGGGTAGGGAACTTTGTTCCTTGAATCGTCGCAGTACGGCCAACAGCGGCCTATGAGCATGTAGTGCTAGAGCGGACGTTGGCTATGCGTACACCCAAGTGGCTTTGCGTGTCATTCTTTTAGACCAGTAAAATTGCCTGCACCGAAAGCGAACAACCTTGAATTAATATTAGCGGGGAGCCGCATGAGCAACATCCTTTGGATACTGGGATTTCTGGTTTGCCTGACTAATTCAATGCAGGGTGTGGCAGGAGAGTTTGATGCCTACCGCTACAAGCTCGAACAAAACAATAACAAGAAGGTTTGTTCTCATATGGCCGGTGTGTACAACAAGTTTTTCAAGAAGCCGTTTAACACGATAAATGACGAAGCCGAATATGTGGGAAGTGGAGGAGTTCTGCCACCCCTGCTTCCGGGAGCAAAAGAAGATTTGGGAAGTTTTATCAATATGCGGTTTTCTTTTCAACCAACCAGCCCAGAATTCGATGCCATCAAATGGCAGCTGGGAAAAGAAACGCATCACTACCGTGGAGTGGCCGATGCGTATTTGAACACTCCTTTCATTGCTGCCGACATGGACATTAACAATGACGGCCAAGTTGAGACGGTCGTTAAAGATGCCTTCATGGGTTGCTATATCCCAGGCTGTGATGCGGGACATGCAGATGATCTATCCATTTTCCGCAAAGGCGATATTGATCTTATGCTGGGCCCCATTGAATGGGATGTGTTCTTCAAGGGGCAAAATGACCATCCGCCACTTGCCATTATCTACGGGCCGCAATCCTCATGCGATCTTGTTCGTCCGTTTATCTACGATGGGGTGACCTACCTGAGTTGTTACCATCGAAAGTGGCTAAGAGACTTTCGTGATTTTCGTGATCCGCGCAATCTCACGCCAGCTCGCGAATATACGGATGTATTGAAGTATCAGGGGGTCGAAAAACTGCCTGACGGTAGAAAGCCAATCAAAGCGGAAACAGTTTGCAAATTTCGCATGATTGTTACTAAGTAATCTGCACAAATTGATTGTCCGCTTTTCGGAATGGCGAGCGTCTCTTTAGCCGATCGCAGTCATTCCCTCTTGAACCGCCGGGTTTCAGTTTGCAAAGCACGTGCCACTCCTGCGGAGGGTCAGAACCGACCCTGGTTCCGTGCCCTTTCCTCCTGCCGGTGCTTGATCTTCTTCTCGACCTTCCCCACGACATAGGCCGCAAATTCACTCACGTTCGCGTATTCATGGGCGACTGCCAGCTCCGCGAGCGCATCGATCAAGCGCCGGGTCTGGTCGATTTCCGCCAGGCCGCGTCCGCACACCAGGCAGTTCTTGCCGTCATCGCGGCAGGCGGTTTTGCCCTGGCAGGGCTTGAAGGTTTTCATTTGTCCCTCCGCTGTCCGGCCGTCAAATCTGCCGCACCTTGATGTTGAGGATCTGGATGCGGTAGGCGATCTGCCTCGGCGTCATGCCCAGCAGGCGCGCCGCCTTGGCCTGTACCCAGCCAGCCTGCTCCAGGGCGGCGATGACTTTTTCGCGCTCGTCCAGGTTGGGGTCGTCAAGGTCAACGCCGCGCGGCGTGCTGCTGCCGACCGAAACGGTTTCCTCTATGCCGGTGTGCAGCACCGCGTCGCGGTCTATCGTGCCGTTGTCGCTCATCACTGCGGCGCGTTCCAGGCAGTTTTCCAGTTCGCGTACGTTGCCTGGCCAGTCGTGGTGCATGAGCACGCGCATGGCGGAATCGGTGAGTTCCAGCTCGCGGCCCTGTTGGCCGCCGATCTTCTCGATCAGGTGGCGGGCGATGCTGGGGATGTCTTCCATGCGCTCGCGCAGAGCGGGCAGGAAGATGGGCATGACGTTGAGGCGGTAATAAAGGTCCTCGCGAAATTTTCCGGCCTCGACATCGGCCTCGAGATCACGGTGGGTGGCAGCGATGACGCGCACGTCGATCTTGATGGTGCGGGTGCCTCCGACGCGCTCCAGCTCGCCTTCCTGCAACACGCGCAACATTTTGGCCTGGAACGCGGGGGAGACCTCGCCGATCTCGTCCAGGAACAGGGTGCCGCCGTCGGCCTGCTCGAAGCGGCCCTTGCGCTGGGCCATGGCGCCGGTGAAAGCGCCTTTCTCGTGGCCAAACAACTCGCTTTCCAGCAGGGTCTCCGGCAGCGATGCGCAGTTGAGCTTGATGAAGGTGCCGCGCGCGCGCGGCGAGTTGTAATGAATGGCGTTGGCGATGAGTTCCTTGCCGGTGCCGGTTTCGCCACGGATCAACACCGTGGTGTTCCATTTGGCCACCTGTCGCACCTGCTCGAACACCTTGCGCATGCCGGTGGTGTGGCCAATGATGTTGTCGAAGCCGTACTGGCCCCGCACCGTGCGTCGCAGGCTGTCGCGCTCGTCCTTGAGAGTCTGGCGCTCCTGTTCCACTTCCCAGGACAGCCGCACGCTCTGCCCGATCAGGTTGGCCACCATTTCCAGCAGGCGGCTGCGCTCGGGGAGCAATCCTGCCGCCTCCGAGTTGGGTTGCGCCGCCAGCACGCCGACCACGCTCTGCTTGACGCGGATCGGCACGCCCACGAAGGGACCGCCGCTGTCATAGATGCCCAGCTTGCCCAGAAAGCGAGGTTCATCGGCGATGCGCTTCAACACGACCTTGTCGCCCGCCTCCAGGACCATGCCCACCACGCCCTCGCCAGGTTGGTAGCGGATCTCGTCCAGCCGTACCGTGCCCAGGCCGTGTACCGCGACCACCTGCTGCTCCCCGGTGTCCGCGTCCGCCAGCGTGACCATGCCGCGCTCCAGGCCGCCACTTTCGTGCAGGGCACGCAGCACGTTGGCCAGGGTTTCCTTCAGATCGAGCGAGCGCGACAGTACCTGGCTGACCTGGAACAGGGCTTCCAGATCGGCGGAGAGCTGTTCGTTTTTGCGGCGTATGCCCGCGTCCTGGCTATACGTGTTCATGATCTGAAGGGGAACTGCACGCGCACCCGGCAGCCGTTGCCGTGGCCAGGGTCAATCTCGATCAGACCGCCGTGACTGGCGACGATTTCCTGCGCCACGGTGAGTCCCATCCCGATGTGTTGCTGGTCCGCACCCTTGGTGGTGAAGAAAGGCTCGAAGGCCTTGAGCCTCCATTCCTCCGGCACGCCGGGGCCGCTGTCCTCGATGGTCACTTCGATCCGGTCGGGATGGGCGAGCGTAGCCAGCTTCAGTTCACGCGGTCCGCCATGCGACTCATGGATGGCCTCAACCGCATTGTCGAGCAGTTGCTTGAACAGAGTGGACAATTGCCTGAGGCGACCGTGCAGATGCGGGAGGTCTGCAGCAGGGAGCCATTCCACCACCACGCCTTCAGCCAGCATCCTGGGCGTCGTGACACGGAGCACATCGCGGAGCAGTTCGTTGAGGTTGACCGGTTGTATGACTTCACTTGCTTCGCTGGGAATGCTGCCGCGCAGGGTATCCAGGGTCTCACTGCCGGCCTTCAAGGCTTCCTGCAGGCTCGCCAGCAGCGGATCGCCGTGGCCACCGTTGCGTTCCAGCAGACGCACCGCAGCCGCCAGCATATTGAACGGGCCGCCGAGTTGGAACACCGCGCCGGCCAGGACTTCGCGCAGGCTCTGGATGCGTTCCTGCTCGGCCAGCAGGGCGCGCAGCGCATTGACCCGGATGGCCTCCTGCTGTTCCTTCAGGGGCGTGATGTCCTGCACGGTCAGCAGCATGTACTGGCGACGGCGCGGCTCATAGAAAGCATCAGCGCTGGTATCGAGTTCCTCGATCCAGGAGCCGGCGCAGGCGAACCAGCGGGTCTTGCGCGCAACGGTGTCGATCTGCACCTCGCGTCCGGTGAAGCCCCGACCGCTTGTCCTGGCCTGCTCAAAGGCCGGACCCATGCGGGTGCGCAGGGCGGCCAGGACCGTGACGGCGGGCTCCGCCCCCAGGTCGCCGATCAGCTTCTTGTATTCGTGGTTGTCGAGGATGACTTTCTCGTTTTCGTCCAGCACCACGATGGCCACCTGGGCCGCGTCCACCACCGATTCGATCAGCGCCTTCTGGTTCTGCACCTGACGTTCCAGCCGGTGCACTTCGGTCACGTCACGGTGCATGCCGAGATAATGGGTGGTCAGGCCTGCCGCGTTCACCACCGGGGTGATGGTCAGGTCGGCAAGGTAGCGGCTGCCGTCGCGGCGCCGATTTACCAGCAGCCCGTTCCAGGGGCGCTGCCTCAGAAGTTGCGCCCACATGCTCTCGTACACGATCTTGGGCGTGACCTTGTAGGACAGGATGGATTCCTTGCGTCCGATCAGTTCTTCAAGCGGATAACCGGTCACCCGCTGGAAGGCGGAATTGGCATACAGGATGCGGGCCTGGACATCGGTGATGGAGATGGCCAAGGCCGACTGCGCCACCGCATGCCGGAACACGTCTAAGGGCACGTCCTGCGGAGGCTGCGGGGTGGTGGAATCGTTCATGTACGGGGTTATCCAGACCTTGATATCTGCATGTAAGCAACGTCCATGCCTATTCGTTGGCTGAACGGCCCATCGGCCCGCAACCCTTGCCGTTTGTAGTCTTTACGACAGGCGGGCGCAGGCTGGCCGTAGCCCGACAAGAAAAACCCGCACCATTTCGGATCGCTGCCGTGCAAAGCCTTGATTTGCCGTGACCCGCACCGGGGCCTGGATTTGGCATGGCCCGTGCAATAGGAGAAGCGGAGGCTTAATGTGACCGAATACTTATTGCTGTTGCTGTCCACCGCCCTGGTCAACAACGTGATCCTGGTGAGATTTCTGGGCCTGTGTCCCTTCATGGGCATTTCCAAGAAGATGGATACCGCCATCAGCATGGGGCTGGCCACCACCTTCGTCATGACCATGGCCTCGGCATCCTGCTGGATGCTGGAACACTGGCTGCTGGCGCCGCTGGGCATCGAGTACCTGCGCATCCTGGTGTACATCCTGGTGATCGCCGCCGTAGTGCAGTTCACCGAGATGGTGGTGCGCAAATCCAACCCTGCGTTGTACCAGGTGCTGGGCATCTACCTGCCGCTGATCACTACCAATTGCGCAGTATTGGGCATCCCCTTGCTCACCACCCAGGAGCACCTGCCTTTCATTGCCAGTCTGCTGTACGGCTTCGGTTCAGCCCTGGGATTTTCGTTGGTGCTGGCGCTGTTCGCCGGTCTGCGCGAGCGGCTGGCCCTGGCACAGGTGCCCGGCGTGTTCGCCGGCCCGCCCATCGGTTTCATCACCGCCAGCCTGCTGGCCTTGGCTTTCATGGGCTTTGCTGGCCTGGCCAGCCACTGAAGACATATATAGATGAGGCAAACATGATCATCGCCATTGTCAGCATGACCCTCCTCGGCCTCGCCCTCGGCCTGTTGCTGGGCGTGGCCTCACGCCACCTGGCGGTGGAAGGCAATCCCATCGTGGAAGAGATCCAGGCCATCCTGCCCGGGTCGCAGTGCGGCCAATGCGGCTTCCCCGGGTGCGCCGGTGCCGCCCAGGCCCTGGCCAGCGGCCAGGCGCCCGTCACCCTGTGCCCACCCGGCGGACGCGAGGTGGTGGCGGCCCTGGCCGCCAAACTGGGGGTCGAAGTCAATCTGGCCGGAGTAAAGGAAACGGCCCCCGCCATCGCCGAGGTCAAGGAAGACCTGTGCATAGGCTGCACCCGCTGCTACAAGGTCTGCCCCACCGACGCGATCCTGGGCGCCGCCAAGCACATCCATTCCGTGTTCCGCGAAGCCTGCACCGCCTGCGGTAACTGCGTGGACACCTGTCCCACCGAGGCCATTGCCATGCGACCCGTACCGGTGACCTTGCAGTCATGGTATTGGCACAAACCGGCATTCGCGGAGGCGGCATGAGCGCTCCGAGTCATACAAGCTGTCCTTGCGCGCGAAGCGAAGCAATCCAGTTCATGCGCTCAACTTCTGTTACTGGATTGCGGCGTCCCTCCGCGCTGCGCTCGCGGCTAAAGGCTGAGAACGCTCCTTGCAACGACTGTACATTGATAGCGATAGGCACCACATGAAACTCTTCCGGTTCCGCGGCGGCGTCCATCCGGAGGGGCGCAAGCAACTCTCGGCCGAGCGCGCCATCCGCGCACTGCCCTTGCCGGAACAACTGTTCATCCCGCTGCAGCAGCATGTGGGCGCGCCTGCAAAACAGGTGGTACAGGTTGGCGACAAGGTGTTCAAGGGCCAGTTGATAGCCGCCGGCCAGGGGACGGTGTCCGCGCCTGTCCATGCGTCCACTTCGGGAACCGTGATCGCCATCGGCGACCATCCCGCTCCCCATCCCTCGGGGCTGCCGGTTCCAACCATCACCTTGGCGCCTGACGGCGATGACCGCTGGCTGGAAGCCGATACACCTGCGGACCCTTTCTCTCTCTCGCCCGACGAGATTGCGATTCGAGTCGGGGACGCCGGCATCGTCGGCCTGGGCGGCGCCACTTTTCCTTCCGCGGTGAAACTGAATCTGTCGCGCAAGAACGGAGTGCACACCCTCATCATCAACGGCGGCGAGTGCGAACCTTACCTGACCTGCGACGATCGTCTGATGCGCGAGCGCGCCGCTCAAATCGTCGAAGGCATACGGCTGATCCAGTATGCGGCAGGGGCCACACGCGCCCTGGTCGGGATAGAGAACAACAAGCCCGAAGCCCTGGCCGCCATGCGCCAGGCAGCGACGGGAAACGAAGTAATGATTGTCCCGGTGCCGGCCATGTACCCCATGGGTTGGGACAAGCAGATGATCCAGGTGTTGATCGGTAGAGAAGTTCCGGCCGAAGGTCGCAGCGCAGAGATTGGCGTGCTGGTGCACAACGTCGCAACCGCCTATGCAGTGCAACAGGCCATCCGCCACGGCCGGCCCCTGGTGTCCCGCGTCATTACCGTGAGCGGCGGGGCGGTGGGCCAACCCTCAAACGTGGAAGCCCCGATCGGCGCGACCGCGCAGAATCTGTTCGATTTTTGTGGCGGTCTCACAGCTACGCCCGCGCGCGTGGTGCTGGGCGGACCCATGATGGGCCACCAGATTTCCCATCTGCACGTGCCCATGGTGAAAGGCAGCAGCGGCGTGCTGGCCTTGAATCAGCGTGAAATCGGCCTGACTCAGCCGGCGCCCTGCATCCGTTGTTCCACTTGCGTGCGCGCCTGCCCGGTCGGCCTGCTGCCGCTGGAGATGATGAGTCACATCCGCGCCGCCGATCTCGGCGCCGCCGTGGGGCTCGGCCTCAAGGATTGCATCACCTGCGGCTCTTGTTCCTACGTCTGTCCGGCGCATATTCCCCTGGTGCACTACTTCAGCTACGCCAAGGGTGAGCTCGCAGCGCAGGAGAAGGGCAAGCTCAAGCAGGAAGGCACCCGCAAACTCGCCGCGCAGCGCAACGAACGTCTGGAGCGCATCGTGCGCGAACGCGAGGAAGCGGCGCGCGCCCGTGCGGCGAAAAAAGCAGCGCAGGATGCGGCCAAGGCTGAAGCTGCGCGAGCATCGGCCAAACAAGAGGAGACCGCGACGACATGATCGCGATCACCCACGCTCCCCACGCACACGCGCCCAGCACGGTCGGCAAGGTCATGGCCACCGTCATGCTGGCCCTGGTTCCGGCCACCGTGTACGGCTTCTGGCTATACGGCTGGCCGGCGATCAATCTTTGGGCGGTGGCTGTTGTGACTGCCATTGTCACCGAGGCCCTGGCACTCGAATTGCATCAACGCCCTATCATGCCCGCGCTGTGGGACGGGTCGGCCCTGCTCACTGCCTGGCTGCTGGCCTTGTCGCTGCCGCCCTTCGCGCCCTGGTGGATCGCTGCGCTGGGTTCGGCGTTCGCGGTCTTGATCGCCAAGCAGGTATTCGGCGGCCTGGGGCAGAACGTGTTCAATCCGGCAATGGCGGCGCGGGTCATGCTCCTCATCTCGTTTCCTGTGGAAATGACCCAGTGGGCGGCGCCGGCACCGTTGACCGCGTTACAGGCGCCGGACTTCCACCAAGGACTGGCCATCACCTTCGGCGGCGCACACTGGGATGCCATCACCAGCGCCTCGCTGCTGGGGCATGTGAAAACGGAATTCACGCGTGGCGTGGACCTGTTTCACAGCCTGCCGGGATACTTCTCGATGACGGATTCGATCTGGGGCCATCGCGCAGGCAGCCTGGGCGAAACTGCTGCGCTGCTGTTGCTGATGGGCGGCCTGTACCTGGTCGCGCGGCGCATCATCACCTGGCACGCCCCGGTCGCCATGCTGCTGGGCGTCGCCCTTCCAGCGCTCATCGCCCATGCGATCAACCCGGCGCATTACCTTGGCGTGCTGCCCCACCTGCTGTCCGGCGGTCTGATGCTGGGTGCCTTTTTCATTGTCACCGACCCGGTCACCTCGCCCAGTACTCCTGGCGGGCAATTCGTGTTTGGCCTGGGCTGTGGACTGCTCACCTGGATCATCCGCAGCTGGGGCGGCTATCCGGAAGGGGTGGCCTTCGCCGTGATGTTGATGAACGCCGGTGCGCCGGTCATCGACCGCTACGTCAAGCCCCGCATCTACGGCCGCGACCGCAAGGGCCGCTCGCTGGTGGTGGAAGCGGCGGGGAAGAAAGGCTGAAGATGAAGTTCGACGACCTGCGCGGCAAGCTTCTCTATCAGGGCATCCTGCTGGGTTCCGTCACCCTGCTCACCGGCGCAGCGCTCGCCCTGGCCGACCATGCGACGCAGGCCGACATCCAGACCGCCCAGACCAGGGACATGCAACAGTCGCTGGCCCAGGTGCTGCCCGGCCAGTACGACAACGATCTGCTCAAGGACACCGTCATGGTTTCCGGCCCCGACGGACCCGTCACGGTTTACCGCGCACGCCGCGCCGGCAAGGTGGAGGCCGTGGTGTTCCAGGTCCAGGGCCAGGGTTACGCCGGTCCGGTGGTCAGCATGATGGGCGTCGACCGCAACGGCCAGGTGCTGGGGGTACGCGTGATCAAGCACAAGGAAACGCCGGGCCTCGGCGACAAGGTTGAACCGGCCAAGAGCGACTGGATCCATGCCTTCGAACACACCTTCTTCGGCGCTCCGCCGGAGGACAAATGGGCGGTCAAGAAAGACGGCGGCGCCTTCGACCAGTTCTCCGGCGCCACCATCACCCCGCGCGCAGTGGTGAAGTCGGTCAAGGGCGGGCTGGCATTCTTCCGCAAGGAGAAATCCCGCCTGCTCGACGACAGCAGTGCAACCGCCGCTACAACTGCCGACCCCGGACCGGCCCCAGTGCTTAAGCCCAGGCTTGTCTCAAGAGGAACACGAACATGAGCAATGAATACGCCCGCATCACCCGCGATGGCCTTTGGGACAACAACATCGTGTTCGCCCAGATCCTCGGCTTGTGCCCCACCATGGCCGTCACCAGCTCGGCCACCAACGGGCTGGGCATGGGGCTGGCCACCACCGCCGTGCTGATTGCCGCCAACGCCCTGGTGTCCAGCGCGCGCAATCTGATCAGCCCGGACGTGCGCATCCCCGTCTACATTGTGCTCATCGCCACCCTGGTCACGCTCGTGGATGTGGGCCTCAATGCCTGGGCACATGACTTGTACAAGGTGCTGGGCCTCTACATCGCGCTAATTGTCGCCAACTGCGCCGTGCTTGGCCGCGCCGAGGCCTACGCGGCCAAGGCCGGGGTGGGGCATGCGGCCATGGATGGGCTGATGATGGGGCTGGGCTTCACCTTCGCCCTGACCCTGATCGGCGGCGTCCGCGAAGTCATCGGCAGCGGCACCCTGTTTGCCAACGCCCACCTGCTGCTCGGCCCGCCGTTTGCCTTCCTGGAGACCACCGTGATTCCCCACTACCGCGGGTACCTGCTCTTTATTTTGCCGCCGGGCGGATTCCTGGTCCTCGGTTTCCTGATCGCGGGCAAGCGCATCCTCGACCGGCGCCTGGCCGAACGCCCGGCAAGCGCAGCCCTGCCCGAACCCGCGGCAGCTTAACGCTCAAACGAGGACGAACCCATGCAGATTGCCGTCGCCTACTCCGAGCCGGCCCAGCAGGTCTGGCTGCGCATCGAGGTGCCCGAAGACAGCACCGTGGAACAGGCCATCATCAAGTCAGGCATCCTGCGCCAGTTTCCCTACATCGACCTGACTGAGCAGAAAGTCGGTATCTTCGGCAAGCTGACCAAGCTGGATGCGCCGCTCAAGCCCGGCGACCGGGTGGAGATCTACCGCAGCATCGTTGCCGACCCCAAGACCGTGCCGCGGCGCAGGACGGGGGATGAGGATGACGAGGATTGAAAGGTCGGTTCGTCGCGTGCACCGGCCTTCCACCTCCGACCGTCAACGTTCGGGGGCGAGCTCTGCGGGACTACAACAAGCGGCGCTTGAGGATGCGAACCGGGTTCACCGTCCCTTGATCCTGCCCACCCTCAGCGCTTGATGCGTCTGCGTGCCGCCACTCCCACCAGCGCCAGCCCGGCCACCATCAACGCGTAGGTTTCCGGCTCTGGAACTGCGGCGATGTCACCTGGGTGCACCGCGATGGCATAAAAGGTGCTGCCCTTATTACTGCTGACCTGGCTCCCGTCGTCGGTATTGAAGGACCACGCGCCGGCGGTATTGGGCGCGTATTCCGTGCCGGACCAGTAGTAGAAAGACTGGAAATGCGTGAAGGGGCCAGAGTTCACCAGGCCGGAGCGCCAGAAATTCGAGGCCGGGTTCCTGGCGTCTGATCACGTTTCAAGCGTCATTGCCTTTCGCGTCTACCCGTGTCTGCGGCCGTGGCGACAAGAGCGTGGTCAGGTTGAGATCACTCAGCTTGTAGCGACCCTTGTGGACGGCGACGGCCAGGGTTCCGATGCTTTGCTGTTCCAGCAGCTCATACATCCCCTGCTTGACCGGACGCCACTGGCAATGCATGGCGCAGGCCGTGTCATCGGAGCATTCCTTGAAGCCCAACAGGCATTCCTTCATGCTTCGCTCCGCCCCGATGACGTCCATGATCTCCTTGAGGGTCACACCTGTGGCACTGTGGCTCAAGCGAAATCCGCCCGCGCGGCCGCGCATGGACTCAACGATGTTCGCGCGCACGAATTGAAGCATCAGCTTGCTCAGGTAAGCCAGGGGCAGGCCCAGTTGCGCGGCCATCTCCCGGCACATGACGTAGTTGCCGGCCGGCCGGTTCGCCAGGAAGACCAAGGCTTGGATGGCATATCGACTGGTGCGGGAAAAGATCATGGCGTTTTCGCCTTCATGCCGGCTTGCCGACCTGGAACGCAATGTCCAGAAGTGCGTGCGCCTGGGCCTGGCAGGCGCGCCGGCTGCTGGCATCCAGCGCATCCAGCCAATCCCGGGGCAAGGCCTCCAGTCCATACAGCGCGCCGGCCAGCATGCCCGCAATGGCTCCGGTGGTGTCGGCATCGCCGCCGCGGTTGACCACGCCCACCAGACAATCGCGGTAATTCCCAGTCTGAGAGAAAGCCTGGAGCACGGCCTGCAGGGTCTCAACCACATAAGCACTCGGATTCTCGCGGTAGCGTTGGCGATAATCGAACTCGGGATGTTGGCCAATTAGACAATCCACGCGTGTACGCAGGACCTCGTTCCTGTCGGCGCCTTCCAGCAAATCCTGCACCATGAGTGCCAGGCATTCAGTGGCTGCATCGGAAAGTTCGTTGTGGTGAGTCACGTGCGCCTGGGCGCGACACGCCGCACGCACCACGTCGTCCGCCTCTCCCAGTGTGGCGAGTGCAACCGGCAGCACGCGCATCGCGGCGCCGTTGCCGGCGTCGTGTTCGCTGGCCGGAACTTCCGGCATGCCGGTCTGGCGGAAGTGAATCAAGCCGCGCCGCACGGTGTTGCCGATGTCCACCGGCTTGGCACGCATCCAGGCGTCGAAGGCCTGCGCCGCGGCATGAGCATCGACTTTCCCCCCATTCAGGATCGATTCGCCAAGCGCCAGGGCCATGGTGGTGTCGTCAGTGACCTGGCCTGGCCTGAGCCTGAGCCAACCGCCGCCGCGGATGCGGTCGTGGCTGCCGTACTGGGCGGCAATTTCGCGCGGGGTCATGAACTCCACCGTGGCGCCCAGGGCATCACCTATCGCCAGACCGAGATAGGCCGCGACGGCGCGGGATTCTGTGGTGTGTGAGGGGTGAGGAGTGAGGGGTGAGGCGTCACTGCTGCCCCTCACCCCCGGCCGCTCCTGTCTTGAATCCCCATCACCCCCAGCCCCTCTCCCCTTAAATGGGGCGAGGGGAGACAAATGCAGCGCTTCACTCCTCACGCCCGCCCCCTCCGACAGAATGCTGCAAGATCAACCTCCTGCGTGTCGGGGACTGAGGCCGCTCGCGGGCGCGCGGATCCCCGCAAGCGGGGCCCCTCCTTACTGCTCGCGTCCTCACTCCTCCGGCCCAAAACACACTGCGTAATCGGCGCACACCTCGCACGATGGCGAGCGGCAGACATACACGCCTTCGCGCTGGCAAAGCTGCTTGTAGAGGAACTTCTTCCATTTCATGTGGCCCGTGTTCCTGGCGGCGAGTACGGGAAAGTTCTCCGTGATCAGGCGGGAAAGGTCCGACCGGTTCCATAGGCCCAGGTCCTGCCAAAGATGATCGCTGCCCATGCAAGCCGCTGCCACGATTTGCGCCATCCACATTTCGGACTCATCACGGCCGGCGCGTTCTTCCGCCATCAGATCGATCAGGTCCTGGCGTTCCGCGACCCGTGCCGCATCGGGCCAATGGGCCGAATCAAGCTCAAACAGCGGGCCAGACTGGGGGAAGTGGCGCAACGCCAGGCGCGAGAACGCCTCCATCGACAAGCCCAGACCACTTGGCAATGCGCCCGATCCCGCCGCCTGACTGGCCAGCATGCGGGCAAACAATTCGTCATTGGGCAGGCCGGCAGCGTGGGCCATGAGGCGGCCGTGCAGGCCGACAACCTGTTGTGGTGTTTGCGTCAATGCGCCGGCGCTGCTCATGTTGATTACCTCATTGCATCGTTCGTGGGTTAGAAGACAACCCCGCGCTTAACCGATCCACGGCCCTCCGGGCCTCGCGACGACGTCATCGCGAAGCGGCGGAGCCGCTGTGGCAATCCAGTCCGACGCCCACGTCTTCCGCCATCCATGTCACTTTACTCATTGGTTCGCGCTGGGATATTCGACCGCGATGTCCTCATCGCGCAGCACCATCTGGCAGGCCAGGCGCCAGGCGCTGTGGGGCACATCGTCCACCACCATGGCATCGATATCGGCCTGCTTGATCTTGCCCAGCTCCTTCAACACCTTGATCTCCCGCTCGGTCAGCGGGCCGCCCATGGGGCCTTTGCGAGACAGGTTGGTAACCTTCACCACACAGGTGCCGCACTCGCCATCCTGGCAGTTGAAATCGATGGGGATGTGGTTCTCCTTGGCGAGCGCGAGCAAGGTCTTGGTATGGCTGCCGGCGACTGCATAGACCGTCCTGTCTTTGTGCAAGGGGCTGGAAAACGTGACGTTGGGCATGTTGGGTGCTCCTGTGTTATGAAATGGATAAGTTACGAATGCGTGGGGTGCCGATTCATCCTGGCCGCACCACCACCTCGCCGCCCAGAACCTGGGCCTGGCAAGCCAGCCGCGTCTGACGCCCGGCCATGTTCTCCTTCAGCACCTTGTCTTCCAGGACCGAGCGCTCGGCGAGATTCTCCATGCCGGAGACGATCTTCATCATGCAGGTGGCGCACTCGCCTTCACGGCAGCCATAGGTAATGCCGGCGCCTACCTTTTCCGAAATTTCGATGAGCCGGGTGCCGGCCGGCACCGTGACGGTGATGCCGATGTCTTCAAACGTGACGTTAGCCTTGGGCATGGTGGGCTTCCCTTGCGTTGAGTTCTTCCATGGAAATGACTTTGCGCGCGATCTGGCCGGTCAGGTGCAGGGCCAGGTCGCGGCCGAAGGCGCGGCACAGCGCCAGTTCCGCCTCGGTGGGGATGAGCTTGACCTTGATGCCCTTGACCGGCACGCGCAGCTTGAGTCCGCGCAGGCGGTCTTCCACCATGGCGACGGCCTCGCCGCTCCAGCCAAATGACCCGAATGCTGCGCCGAGCTTTTCCCGGACGTTGACCACCGCGAGTGAGGACAGCAGATCCCAGATCGGCTTGACCGCATCGCCGTTGATGGTGGGCGAACCGAACACGATGGCGTCGGCTTCCTCGACCAGATCGACGAAGGGCGCCACTTCGCCGCCCTGCAGGTCGTACAGCGACACCCGAACGTGTTCCACTTCCTCGGCCCCCTGTCGGACGGCCTGGGCCATCAGTGCGGTGTTGCCGTAAGCGGAGATATAGAAAATGATCATGGTCTTGTCCCGGCCGGCCGCCTCGTTGGCGAGCAGCGGGGCGGCGAGTTGCCGGTAGCGTTGTACGTAACTCAGCGGTGCGTCGCGCAATATGGGTCCGTGAGCGGGGCCGATCAGACGGATCTCCAGCGCCTCGATCAGGTCCAGGGCATCGAGCACATGTTCGCGGAACGGCCGCATGATGTGCTGGTAGTAGTACTCGAAGGAAAAGCGGAAGTCGCCCACCTGGTCATTGAACAGGCGCGTATCGCAGAAGTGGCAGCCGAACACGTCGCCAGAAAACAGCATGGCCTCTTCCACCAGATAGCTGCACTGGGTGTCGGGCCAGTGCAGGAAAGGCGTGTGCAGAAAGCGCAGGGTGCGATCGCCCAGGCTGACCGTATCGCCGGTATTTACCGGGGTGAAGACCAGGTCCTCGCTTTTCAGCAAACCCTTCAACATCATCTGGGCGCGCACCGAGATATACAGCCGGGCCTGCGGCGCGCGCCGCATCAACTCGGGCAGCGCGCCGGTGTGGTCGGGCTCCAGGTGGTTGAGCACGATGGCGGTGATTTCCGCATAGTCGGCGACCTGTTCCAGGCGGGCGAAGAAGTCATCGGCATGCGATTCCTTCACCGTATCGATCACCGCCACGCCCGCGCTGCCCCGCACGCAATAGGCGTTGTAGCTGGTGCCGTTGGCGGTCCGGAGAATCACGTCGAAGTCGCGCAAGCCCTGGTCCAGGGCGCCCACCCAGTGGACGCCAGGCGCAAGTTCAACCGCACCCGGATCGGTGCTCATGAGACCCGCTCCCGGCAAGCTTGCTCAAGCGGTCGTTTTGGGCAGGCTTCCAAATCCTGATTGATCAACCAGCTCCGCAAGCCAATCCAGCGGTCGACCTCGGCCTGATCGAACCCCACGCGGCACTCATCCTCGACCTTCATCAGGGGGCGACGAATCAACAGTGGATCCTTCACCATCTGCAGCAGCGCCTCGTCCTCGCTCATACGTTCGGGGCTCAGTTCGCCGGACTTGACGCGCGGGGCGCTCAGGTTGAACCACATGACCACAGGGAGATCGCCGAAAAAAGGACGCAGGCGCATTGGCGTCCACTTCTCGCTGAGCAGATTTTTCGCCCAGACGCTGTGGCCGGCCGCGGCCAGCAAGGCCTTTTGCCGCGTGTTGTTCACGCAGCCGGGCTTTTCGTAGAACACGACGGAGGCCATGATCGTCAGCCGCCCTTGGCCTCCAGCGCCGCCTGGTAGGTGGCCTCCACGGCCGCCTGATACTTGACCAGCATCGCCGGCGAGATGCCGGTCAGAGAACCCGGCGGGTTCAGCGCCAAGCCCAGTTCGTCCGATATCGCACCTTCGATCGGGCAGATGCTGGCGCACTGTGCGTCATCGAAGTCGCCTAGGCATTCGGTGCACTTGTCCGGGTTGATGAGGAAATGCGGACTCGCCTGATAGATCGCGTCATTGGGGCACAAGGGTTCGCAGGCGTAGCAGTTGACACAGGATTCGATGATCTCGAGAGCCATGGTTGTTCCTCCTCACGCTACTTTCCGTTGGGCTTGCCGCACGACTTCCAGCTTGCCGGCCGTGCGCATTTCTTCATACACCCCCGCCACCGCATCCTCGATCGCTTCCATGGCGTGTTCGCCATTGGGCTGGATGCCCGCGGCCTCCAGCGGGCCCCAGGGTTCGAATCCAATCTTGGCCGACAAGACCACCTCGCAGCCCTTGAGCACGCGCAGGGTTTCGTCCAGCGCGGATTCGCCGTCGCCGCAGCTGGAACCGCCTTCGCAATAAGGCGTGGTCTTGCGGTGCCCAATGAAACGGACGCCGGCAGAGGAGGCTTCATAGACCAGGAACTCGTGGGCATGGCCGAAGTGTTCGTTGATCACGCCGCCGCCCTTGGTGGACACGGCCATCAGCACCGGCCGGGTCGCGGGTTTGTCATCTTTCGGCCCGTGGATGGAAACCAGTTCGACCCTCGCGGCGCGGGCCTGGTCCTTGATCTCCAGCTCCCTGGCGATCTGCGCGTGGACCTCGGCGCGCTTGACCATGGCGGCGGGGTAGTCGATTTCCATGTCCTCAATCTTGTCCATGGTGAACTCCTGGCCTCTATCCTCGCCCAACAGGCCCACCGCGTCGGCGCGGCACTGACGGCAATGGCGCATCATGTTCATGTCGCCGGAACAGGCGTCCTGCAGCTTCTGCAACTCCTCATGCGTAGGTCCGGGCTGGCCCATCAGGCCGTAGAAGGTGCCGTGTTCCGGCTCCGCGATCAGCGGCATCACGTTATGCAGGAAGGCACCCTTGGACTTGACCACCCTGGACACTTCGGCCAGGTGAGCGTCATTGACGCCTGGAATCATCACCGAGTTGACCTTGACCAGGATGCCGCGCGCGGCCAACATTTCCAGTCCCTTCTGCTGCTGCGCGATGAGGATCTCGGCACCCGCACGGCCCTTGATGCGCTTGTTCTTCCAGAACACCCAGGGATAAATTTTCGCGCCGACGTCCGGATCCACGCAGTTGATGGTGATGGTGACGTGGTCGATGTTGTGCTTGGCCAATTCCTCCACGCTTTCCGGCAGCGCCAGGCCGTTGGTCGACACGCACAGCTTGATGTCCGGAGCCTTCTCGGAGAGTTCACGGAAGGTGGCGAAGGTACGCTCCGGGTTGGCCAGCGGATCGCCGGGACCCGCAATGCCCAGCACCGTCATCTGCGGGATGTTGGCCGCCACCGCCATGACTTTCTTGACCGCTTGCTCGGGTGTCAGCACCTCGGATACCACGCCGGGCCGCGACTCGTTGGAGCAGTCGTACTTGCGGTTGCAGTAATGGCATTGGATGTTGCAGGCTGGCGCAACTGCGACGTGCATGCGCGCGAAGTAATGGTGGGCCTGTTCGGAATAACAGGGGTGGTTGTGCACCTTGGCGCGGATGTGTTCGGGCAGATGTCCGAGTTGGTCGTCGGTCGATCCGCATGAATGGGACGCGCAACCTCCGCTTGCAGAGGCTTCAGGCGCAGTATTGAGTACGGGCAGGTCCACAGCTTGTCCTCCGGATGGATACGACCCGCTAGCTGCAAGCGCCGTGCCCGTGGCGATGAAAGGCCGCGAACGCCTTTGTAAACAGCATGTTGGCGATGAACCCGTGGGCCAAACAGGTGTTGCAAACGCCACATTGGGCAGAAATGCTCATGTGTTGAAGACGACAAGGGCTCAGTTTGCGTGTGCCCCGCGGAAGCCAGGAATCCGCCTGTCGCAAATGCGACAAAGACCGGGCCGACTGTCGATTTTGTCGTCCGGCCGTGAATTGCGTATGTCAGCCGGGCCGCATGAATAAAGACTTTGCGGCGAGGCAAGGCCATGGCATAAGGGTTGCTCTAGTTCAATTAGTGTCACCATCCCGAGTTCCAACCCATGCCTGATTCGCCCCTTGTTCCCTTGCACGGTGCAGCCGCAGCCT
Source organism: uncultured beta proteobacterium (assembly GCA_963782495.1). Taxonomy (GTDB): domain Bacteria; phylum Pseudomonadota; class Gammaproteobacteria; order Burkholderiales; family Thiobacillaceae; genus DASQBT01. The sequence continues at coordinate 195,994 of CAWAJU010000006.1, forward strand.
GCGCCGACTGCAGCTACCGGGACGACCTGTTGGCGATCGGACGATGCCGGCCAGGCGATGCCTGCGTCCGCGCCCACAGCGGCCGCCAGATCGACCGGTTTCTCGGGCGCAATCCCGAATTTGCTGCCGCTTATGTCGCCGATCCTTTTTGGGAGCGCCGGGCCATTGCGGCGCGCTATGCACCGCTGGACTCAGTGCGGCCCCTGGTGAGCGACCCGGACGAAGTGGTGCGCAGATCGGTGGCAAGCCGCCTGCCGGCGGCAGAGTTGAACATCATGATGCGCGACCCGGACCGCGAAGTGCGGGTGACGGTGGCAAGCCGCCTGCCGAATTCTGAACTGGGCGCGCTGGCCAACGATCCCGATTACCTGGTGCGCCTTCAGGTGGCCCGTCGTCTGCCCCATGGGCGGCTGCCGCGCATGGCGCTCGATCCGGATGTGGAAGTGCGCAAGGAGGTGGCGCGCCGCCTGCCCGCCTTTGCCCTGAAGAAGATGACGCGGGACCCTGAGGCCGACGTGCGCCGCATCCTTGCAGCCCGCATTCTGCGCGATGAGGTGCCGGCCCTGTTTGCCGACCCGGATTGGATGGTCCGCCTGGAAGCAGCATTACGTGCGCCCCAAGTTTCGCTTGCAGCACTGCTCGACGATCCTGAAAAGGAAGTGCGGGACGCGGCACGGCAACGCATGGAAGGTTTCATCAAGAAAGAGGAAACATCATGATCGCCTGCAATCCCGACGATCCCAGCTTGCAGCAATTCATTGTCGAACTCGGCGCCATCGCGCCGCGGCCGCATCACAGCGGCGTGCTGGCCGCGGCGAACCGGCTGGTGCCAGGCTGCGAATTCCGCCATGTGCTGACCCGCGGCGGCTGGTATCGGCTGGGGGGCGTGATTCGCCCTGACGGCACCCGCCTTGCGGACGATCTGGAAAGCTGGGCGGAAGCCGAAGTTGACGCCTGCGACGGTGAGATTGAGGTCTTGCTCGAGCGCCACGCCAAAGATGGCTTATTGGCCACCCGCCTGTCTGGCCGCACTCACTATTTCGTTGCGCCCCTGGGGCCAAAGGCGGCGGATTTCGTGCAGGTCGAAATTGAGGAATTGCAGGAATTGCTGGATCGCAGGCTCTTTGATCCCGACCACCTGGCCACCGATCTGCCGGAGCTGACCGATCCGCTCTTGCCACTGAAGGTGGAGCCCCAGGCGGTGAGCCGGCCGTGGTATCGCTTCCGCCGCATGACCGACATGCGCCAGGTTGCGGCTCGCCAGCATGCCCCGCTTGGCGGGGTGCCGCCGCTTGCGCGCTTCATGGCCGAATGGGATTACAGCAACCGGGGCGCACGCGGCCATTTCTGCAAACACTGGATCGTGGGCGTGCGGGAACATCAGGACCGCTACCGCAACTCGGTATTGAGCGCCGCACCGATCTCCCTGCAGGGGCGCAAGCTCAAGTCATTCCAATGGCTTCCCGACACTCGGGGCGCGGAGCTGTCTCAACAAGTTCTCGACTTTGACCGTGCCGCAGGCTATCCATCCGCCTGGTACTTTCATATGGTGGCTGGCGCGCTGGTCCCGCGCGATGTGGCCTTCGCCATCGCCCGCGACCTGGCAGCCGGATTCCGTTATCTGCCGGAGGCAGATATCGCCTTGCTTGAGCAATGGCTGGACTCTCCCTATGCAGTGTAAGTTGGGCCCACATTTGTAATTCTTCCCTCGCCAGGATCGCCGCATGTAAGGTTTGCGACACGACGTGCCACCTGGAAGTCCACTGAAATCAAGGATCTGGCTTCAGGCACGGGGATTGCAGCGTATCCGTTGAACCTCTTGCGAACCCTGCCATGCAATCGAACAAACAGATCGCCGAACTGCTGAACGAGCCCTCCTGCGCGCACAACGCCAAGTCGAAATCCGGCTGCGCCAAGCCCAAGCCGGGGGCGACAGCCGGCGGCTGCGCCTTCGATGGGGCGCAGATCGCGCTCCTGCCGATTGCCGACGTTGCCCACATCGTTCACGGCCCGATCGCCTGCGCCGGATCAAGCTGGGACAACCGTGGCACCCGGTCCTCGGGCCCGACGCTGTACAAGATCGGCATGACCACCGACCTCACCGAACAAGACGTGATCATGGGCCGCAGCGAGAAGCGCTTGTTTCATGCCATCAAGCAGGCGGTGGACGAGTACCATCCGCCCGCGGTCTTTGTCTACAACACCTGCGTGCCGGCCCTGGTCGGCGACGATCTGGAAGCCGTGTGCAAGGCCGCGTCGGAGAAGGTCGGCGTGCCGGTGGTACCGGTCGACGGAGCCGGCTTCTACGGCACCAAGAACCTGGGCAACCGCATCGCCGGCGAGTCCATGTTCAAGTACGTCATCGGCACCCGCGAACCGGAGCCGGCCAAACCGCACCCGGCCGGCATCCGCACCCACGACGTCAACCTGATCGGCGAATACAACATCGCCGGCGAGTTCTGGCATGTTGCGCCGCTGTTTGACGAACTGGGCCTGCGCATCCTCTGCTCCCTGTCTGGCGACGGCCGCTTCCGCGAATTGCAGACCATGCACTGCGCCGAGGTCAACATGGTGGTGTGCGCCAAGGCACTGCTCAACGTCGCGCGCAAGATGCAGAGCACGTATCAGATTCCGTTCTTCGAAGGCAGTTTCTACGGCGTTACCGACACGTCCAATGCCTTCCGCGAGTTCGCCAAGTTGATTAACGATCCGGACCTGACAGCACGCACCGAAGCCATGATCGCAAGGGAAGAAGCCAAGGCCCACGCCGCGCTGGAACCCTGGCGCGCGCGCCTCAAGGGCAAGCGCGTGCTGCTGTATACCGGCGGAGTGAAATCCTGGTCGATCGTCTCCGCGCTGCAGGATCTGGGCATGGATGTGGTCGCCACCGGCACCAACAAGTCGACCGAGGAAGACAAGCAACGTATTCGCGAACTGATGGGCGACAAAACCAAGATGATCACCGACGGCAGCCCCAAGGCCCTGATCGGCATCGTCGAGGAATACCGGGCCGACATCCTGATTGCGGGCGGACGCAACATGTACACCGCATTGAAGGCGCGCATTCCTTTCCTCGACATCAACCAGGAGCGCGAATTCGCCTACGCCGGTTACACAGGGATGGCAGAGCTGGCGCGGCAACTGGCACTGACCATGGAAAGCCCGGTGTGGCGTCAGGTGAGAAGTGCTGCGCCGTGGGCCGGGCCGGCTGTTCCCGGCGTGGCGATGACGGGAGTCTGAATTATCGGGGCTGCTATCGCTCGCAGTTCAGATCTTCCCGAGGCAGGCTCCGGGTCCTTGCGTTGATCCCCATTCAGCGCGATCAGTAGTTTGTTCAGCCTTTATCTTTGACAAACCCAATCTGTCGCTTCTTCTGAGACGGTGGCGTCATCAGTTGTCGGATTGCATCAAAGACGACTTTGAACTGCTCATCGTATTTTCTCTCAAGTTTGTCGAGCTTGGAGGCCAGATCTTTATGTTCGGTCAGAACACGCCGCATCTGCACGAATGCGCGCATGATCTGTATGTTCGCCTGTATGGCGCGCTCGCTGCGTAATACACTGGACAGCATCGCAACGCCCTGTTCGGTAAACGCCATTGGTGTGCTGCGTGCCCCACCCCAGCTTGAAATCACATTTTGTGATTTCAAGTTTTGCCATTCATCTGCACTTAAGATAAACATGAAGTCTTCCGGAAAACGCCCAGCATTCCGTTTTACTGCCTGCGACAGCGTACGTGGCTCCACCCCATAGAACACGGCCAAGTCCCCGCTCAAGATAACGCGATGGCCGCGCAACACGTAGATACAACTTTCAATAGAACCCATGGAAACGGACAATTCTGACGAGGCCATGGACCTAATCCTGACCGCGCATCGAGAAGCCCGCGGGAGAGAAGTCTGACGCAAGCGTGAGCAGGAAAGCCCCCAAGCGTTTGGCTTCTTCCACTGTCAGGTCGCGGGGTATGACCACTTGGGCGAGGAAATCGGGGCGCAAAGGAAAGCTCAGCGGCAAGCCCAAAGAGGTAGGACTGGTTGGCGCACTATGTACAGGTTGCGGCGAGACTTCGTGCTTAGCGGCAGGTTCGGGCTTGGATTCGCTTTTTCGCCCAGTCCTTGTCGTAGCGCCACGGTTGCGTGGCTTGAAACCGGCTGGATTTTCAACATATCGGACAAAATCCGAGATGGCCCGCGATACCCGTCGCTGGTACTCCGCCAGACTGTTTGGGGATAAAACGCCGGGGTTGCGGTTGTTATATCGGATCACCGCCGTGTTGATGTCAATGCCCCGAACGTCATCGCTATCTGCGACATCGTCGAGAATCTTGGAGCATGCGGCCTTTTGTCCGCCTGCCGTGTTCGAATTCATCAACCCCTTCTCGACGACTGTATCAAGAAACCTGACCAATGCCTTCTTGGAAAAATCGGCAGTCATTTTACACCCCCGCCCAATACAGGATGATATTCATGCTAGATGAATATCTATATGCAGTCAATATTCATCTACATTACTTGGCCCTCCTGAGCACATAAATGGCATGGGTGTTGGACGCAGACTGCGTTCCCTCGTCGGATTGTAAGCTCACCACTCCAAATTGTGATGTTTACGACACGCCAGAGTCAAATTAATCCCATGAAATTAAAAGCTTTTTATGATGGCACGGGGCTTGCGATGCAAGCAATACCTTTGTCAATTTCGCATTCCTGTCATGGCCGAGATCATCAAACGCACCAAAGCCCTCGCGGTCAACCCGCTGAAAGTCAGCCAGCCTGTCGGTGCCTCGCTCGCCTTCCTCGGCATCAACCGGGCGATCCCGATGATGCATGGATCTCAGGGCTGCACCGCATTTGCCAAGGTGTTTTTCGTGCGCCATTTCCGTGAGCCGATCCCGCTCCAGACTACGGCGATGGACCAGTCGGCGACCGTGATGGGCGCCGATGACAACGTGGTGTTGGGCTTGAAAACCATCGCGGAGAAGAGCAAGCCAGCCCTGATCGGCCTGCCGACCACCGGCCTGTCGGAAACCCAGGGCACCGACATCCGCCGCCTGGTGAAGCAATTTCGCGAAAAGCATCCCGAGTACAACGACATCCCGGTGGTGCCGGTCAACACGCCGGACTTCACCGGCTGCTTGGAATCGGGCTTCGCACTTGCAGTGAAAGCCATCATCGAATTCGTCGTGCCGGAAGACACCAGCAGGGTCGGCCGGCGCAAGAAGCAGGTCAATATCCTGGCCGGCGCACATCTGACGCCGGGCGACCTGGAGCACATCAAGAAACTGGTTGAGGCCTTCGGCCTGCGGCCCCTGCTGTTGCCGGACGTGGGCGATGCACTGGACGGACATCTGACCGAGTCTGCCTTCAGCCCGCTGACTGTGGGCGGCACACCGGTGACCGAGATTGCGACCATGGGCGAATCCGCCGCCACGCTGGTGCTGGGCCATTCGCTTTACGAGGCGGCGGATCTGCTCAAGACGCGCACCGGTGTGACGGACTTCCGCTTCGACTCCCTCATGGGCCTGGAGAATGTGGACGCATTCGTTGCGGCCCTGGCCGAAATTTCCGCACAGCCCGTGCCGGAAAAGATCGAGCGCCAGCGCGCACAACTCCAGGACGCCATGGTGGACACCCACTTCATGCTGGGCTTCGCCAGAGTCGCCATCGCCGCCGACCCGGACCTGCTGTTCGGCCTGTCCCGACTGGTCGCCGACATGGGCTGCGAAGTCACCGCTGCCGTGGCGCCGTCCAAGTCACCCGTGCTGGCATCCGTGCCCGCCGCCGAGGTAAAGCTGGGCGATCTGGAAGACCTGGAAACAGCGATCGCTGCCAACGGCGCCGACCTGATCATCTGCAACTCCCACGCGCTCGATACCGCCCGGCGTCTAGGACTGCCCCTGTACCGCGCAGGCTTCCCGCAATACGACCTGATCGGCGGCTACCAGAAGTTGTGGGTCGGCTACCGCGGCACGCGCCAGACCCTGTTCGACCTGGCCAACCTGATGGTGACCCACAGCCATCACGAGATGATGCCTTATCGATCCATCTACGCGGAACGGGACGAGGAAGCGCATGAGACATCTCAAGCTCGTTCATTCCACTGAGGCCCCACCGACCATGAGCGTGAAAATCGCCTTCGCCAGCAGCGACCGAAAACAGGTCGACCAGCACTTCGGCGCGGCCGAAGCCTTTGCCATTTACGAGCTGTCCGAAGATGATGCCCGCCTGGTCGAAGCGCTGCAGTTCCACGACAACGACACCGCAATGGACGGCCACGAAGGCAAACTGGCCGCCAAGATCGCCTTGCTCTCCGGCTGCGCTGCGGTGTACTGCAACGCAGTGGGCGCCTCTGCGATCAAACAATTGCTGGCCGCCGGCATCCAGCCCATGAAGGTTGTCGAAGGCACGGATATCGACCAACTGCTGTGCGGCCTGAACCAGAGCCTAACCGACACGCCGCCGGCCTGGCTGGAAAAGAACCTCAAACCCCGCGACGCAAGCCGCTTCGACGCCATCGATCAGGAAGGCTGGCAGGAATGATCGAGACCCGCATCCACGTCATCAGCGCCGCCGACGGCACCGCATGGGTGCGAGCGACGGAGGACTCCGGTTGCGGTGGCTGCGGCGCGCGCAGCAGCTGCGCCGTGTCCGGCCTGGCAAAATATTTCGCCCGCCAGCAACGCTCGATCCCGGTGGCCTGTGACCGCTCGGTCCAGGCCGGCGACGAATTGGTCGTGGCGATCAGCGGGTCCGAACTGCTCAAGGCAGGCCTCATGGCCTATCTGCTGCCCGCCGTGCTGGCGGTGCTGGGCGCCAGCCTTGCCGCATTGGAAGGACTGGGCGACGCCGGCACCGTGGGCGGGATGGGGGCCGGCGTGATTCTCGGTCTGTTCGGCGCCCGCCTGTTGGCCGGGCCCTCCAAGTTATATGCACGACACAAGTCGATTTCCATTCCTGAAGGAGAAACACCATGACCGCAACGGCCGTAGCCGAACAAGATCCCATCCTCGGCACCGATTTCATCCGCGAGATGGTCAAGCAGATGCGCGCCATCGACAGTTACGGCACCTACGACGGCTGGCCGGTGGAGCGCATTCTGGCCCCCTACATCATGACCAAGGACCAACGCCGGCAGATCCCGGTGATCGGCGATCCGGACGAGCAGATCCTGTCGCGCGTAAAAGCCTTCTATAACGCAATCGCGGTGCTGATCGAAACGGAATGCGGCCACATGGCCGTGCCCATGATCAACATCACCCACGAAGGCTTCGGCCGCGCGGTGATCACGGTGGGCAAGCTGGTGGCCATGGACCGCACCCTGCGCGATGTGCACCGGTTCAGCTTCGAAAATCTGTCGAGGATGAAGGACGAGGCGGACAAGTACCTGTCGGTGGCCCTGGAGATCATTGGGAAATATCCCGAAGTGGCGGGTCTGTAAGGTGCCGCCATGACCGAAGATGAACTGAAGGACCTCGATCGCGAGGTCAAGAAACTCAAGCGCATGGCCAGCGAACAGGCCTCGCAGTTGCACGACCTGGTGGAAGACCGGCTGCCCGGCGCCTACGAGGAGATCCACGGTATCGCCCAGGCGACTTACGACGCTTGCAAGGACTGGGCCGACGCCGTCGCGCGACTCAATGCCGCCCAGGGAGGCGCCTGATGGCCGATGCCTATACCGCCTTGACCCGGGGTGGCGCTGCCTGGACGCCCACCTTCGTGGTTGATCTTGACCAGAAGGTTTGCATCGGTTGCGGCCGCTGCTACAAGGTCTGCCCGCGCGATGTCTTTGAGTTGGTGGAACGTGAAGAGGATGAGCTGGACGAGGATCTGGATGAAGATCAGATGAGTGTCATGTCGATCAGGAATGCGCTGGATTGTATCGGCTGCGGCGCGTGCGGACGGGTTTGTCCCAAGGACTGCCACACGCACCAGTCCATGCCGGTGGCGGCGTAATTTTCATGCGAAGCAGCAAGGACTGAATATGCCCAGACCTCAAATACACGTATTCGTTTGCTCACAGGCACGGCCAGAGGGGCGCGAGTGCGAGCAGGGAGCAGTGCCTGCCGCGCAGCGGGAGGTGCGACCGGCCGCGAGTCGCTCGCGTGCCCCGGCTCGGAATTGGTAGCAAGGACTAAATATGCCCAGACCTCAAATACACGTATTCGTTTGCTCACAGGCACGGCCAGAGGGGCGCGAGTGCGAGCAGGGAGCAGTGCCTGCCGCGCAGCGGGAGGTGCGACCGGCCGCGAGTCGCTCGCGTGCCCCGGCTCGGAATTGGTAGCAAGGACTAAATATGCCCAGACCTCAAATACACGTATTCGTTTGCTCACAGGCACGGCCGCCGGGGCACCCCCGCAGCTCTTGCACGGAAAAAGGCTGCCGTGAGGTGCTCGACGAATTCTATTTCCAATTTCAGCAGCGCCAATGTTTCGACAAAGTGGCCATCACTGCCACGGGCTGCCTCGGCCCCTGCGGCAGCGGCCCCAGCGTGCTGGTCTATCCGGAAGGCGTGATGTACGGCGCAGTGACAAAGGACGACGTCACGGCCATATTCGACGAACACCTGCTGGGCGGCAAACCCGTCGAGCGCTTGCAAGTGCCCGCGGACATATGGTGACGGAGGCCTTTCTTCCCGCAACGGCCAATGCTTCTGCCTGTCTCCTGGCGGATACGCTGCGCAGCGAGGCCACGCAATATCTGTCGGCTGCCAAGCTGCCGGATATCCGGGTGGAAGCGCTCGCCTTTACCTCGGTCATCGACCCTGCCAATGGGAAGCCGGGCTACGAAGGCGTGTGGCGCAATGCACTGAATGAGCGGGTGGGCAAGCTCATCATCAACAGCGACGGCAGTTATTTCGCCGAGTACGATCTGTGTGTCATCCATCCGCTGCGCCCGCGCTGGTTCATCGAGGCGGTGACCGCATGGGGTCGGGATGGCACGGTCAAGGCGGAACCCCGCCTGCTTCCGATGGCGTAAGGAATTTCGCATGCCTGATTTTCCTATCGACCTGCGCCTGATCCTCGCCCACAAGCAGAAGACCAGCGGCCGGCTGCGCTTCCTGCGATTTCCGCACGGCATCGTGGCGTTCACGCCGCTGCCGCCGCTGTCCAAACTCAAGGAAGACGGGCAGCCCGCGGTGGTGCATCACCCGGCCGGCTTTCTGAACTCAGCTGAAGAGAGACTGGGCCTGCCCCCCGGCAGCCTGGTTCACGAAGCCGAATTTCATGCCACGGTCGATACGCCCGATGGCCCGGTTGCCTTGCACCTCGCCAGCTTCACCACCATTGATCCGCCGTTCGAAGAAGCCAGCGTTCTGGACGGCAAGTTCATCGCCATCACCGAAGCCATCGGCGGCACGCCGGTGGAGATGGAACTGCTGCGCCAGGCTTATACGGTGATGCTGGGATGAACGACGGCTACGAAACACATAAGACCGGATTGCCGCGCTTCGCTCGCAATGACGTCATTATTTGAGGGAGTCAAACCATGTCGCTCAATCGTCGTGATTTTCTGAAACTCGGGCTGGGCGCCTGCCTGCTGCCTGCCGTCGGCCGCTTGCACGCTGAAAGCATGGTCAGCGAACAGATGTACGTGTTCGGCACCCTGGTTGACGTCGATGTGTTGACCTCCAATCAGGCGGCGGCACGCGCGGCCATCGCTGATGTGTCCCGCAATTTCACCATCCAGAACCGCGACTGGCATGCCTGGAAGCCGGGTGCGCTGGGTGATCTCAACCGCGCTCTTGCCGCCGGTGAGGAACATCAAGTCGAGACCATCCTGTTGCCGCTATTGCACGAAGCGCGTGAACTGGCCCGGGACACTGGTGGCCTGTTCAACCCGGCCATCGGTCATCTGGTGGGGCTATGGGGATTTCACAATGATGAACTGCCGGTTGGGGCGCCACCCCATGCCGCGGACCTCGCTGATCTGGTCGCGGCTGCGCCCAGCATGGAAGACCTGGTGTTCAAGGGCAATCGGGTCGGCAGCCGCAACCCCCATGTGCAGATCGATCTGGGCGGACATGCCAAGGGCGTAGCGTTGAATCAGGCGCTGGACCGGCTCGCCCAACACGGCTTCAACAATGCCATGGTGAATCTGGGCGGCAATCTCGCGGTGTCCGGAGATCGTGACGGACAGTCCTGGCGCATTGGTGTGCGTCACCCCCAGGGCAGGGGCGTACTGGCTTCACTGGAGGCAAGCGGCCGCATGGCGGTGGTCACTTCCGGCACCTACGAACGTTACCGCCAGGACGGTGAGCGGCGCTATCCACACATCATTGACCCTCGCAGCGGCGAGCCGGCCAGCCATGTGGCTTCGGCCACCGTGCTGCATCAAGACGCTGCGAGGGCGGATGTGGCTGCAACCGCGCTGGTGGTAGCGGGACCCGAGGCATGGACCGAGGTCGCCCGGCGCATGCATCTGGAAAACGTGATGATCGTGGACGATCAGGGACGGGTGCAACTCACCCCGTCGATGGCGAAGCGTGTTCGCTTTGTGGTCCAGCCCCCGGAAGTCAGAACGCGAGACCTCGCATGAGTCGCTTTCAACTGGGTGATCTGGTTTACGCTGCCCGGGATCTGTACAACGATCCGGTGGAGGAAACGGGCGAGAGCGCCATCCCTGGCGTCGCTCCCGGCGCGCTGCTGGCCGCCAGCGGCACGCGGGGGATGGTAGTCAATGTGGGCCATGCCGAAGCAATGCCCGACGAAGAAATCTACCTGGTGCGCTTCGAGACCATCCAGGAATCGGAGCTCGCCGAACCGATCGGCTGCCTGAGCGACGAACTGAACCACGAGCCAGAACGCGCGTGACGCAGACGGTACCGCTGGATGCGGCGCCGCTTGTAGGCGAATTCACCGCACTGCAACAGGCGGTCGATTGCGCCAGCGTGGAAACGTTCAAAGGCAAGCAAGGCCAATTTCAAGCGGCCTGATCGGCAATCAGAGACCGAGCATTTGAATTCTGGCGTTGCCCGAGGCTATACTGAACCGACAAAACCTTATAAAGAGATGGTGAAATATGCGGTCGCATATGCCCAAGACGATGGCTTCACCCACCTCTCCCTGGCAAGCTTGCTTGAGCATCGCCTGTGTGCTGGCGGTGACGGGTTGCGCATCGGTCCCGCCCGGTGAGCGCGACCCGGAGGATCCGCACGAAGGTTTCAACCGCTCCATGTACCGGTTCAACGACAAGCTTGACGCAGCTGTACTGAAGCCGGTCTCAAGTGCCTACACCAGAACGCTGCCCCAGCCAGTGCGCACGGGTGTGAGCAATTTCTACAGCAATATCACCTATCTCGACACCACCTTGAACGACTTCCTGCAGGGCAAGGGCGCACAAGGTGCCTCCGATCTCGGCCGCTTCCTTGTCAACTCGACCATAGGCATCATCGGCATTTTCGACGTTGCGACCCCAATGGGGCTGGAACTGCACAACGAGGATTTTGGCCAGACCCTGGGCGTGTGGGGTGCACGCAACGACTCGTATCTGATGTATCCGGTCTGGGGTCCCAGCACGGTGCGCGATACGGGCGGCATTGTGGTCAGCCTGCTGACCAATCCGATCTACTATGCGACCGCGCCGGTGTCGATACCGCTGGGTCTGCTGCAGGTAGTGGACTTGCGGGCGAGACACGAAGGTTTCGTGCAGTTTCGTGATGAGGCCGCTTTGGACCCCTACGTGTTCACCCGCGAATCGTATCTCCAGCATCGCGAATTCGAAGTCTACGATGGCAACCCGCCGCGCCGAACCATTTACGATGAGCCCCGTGAGCCCCTGCCAGGCGGCAGCGTGCAATGATTGGGCGTGCCTCGAACTTCAACCCACTCCTTGTCCTCGACGGCTGCCCGGCCCGCGGACACAGCGCCTTGCCGTGACAAGCATGACGCCATCTTTTTCTATCCAACTTAGGGTCCAGGAAAATGCTCAAGATTAGCCGCCTTATCATTGTGCTGGGGACGCTGTTGTACTCGGGGTATGCGTCCGCGTTACAAGTGAATATCGGTATCGCGGTTCCGGGGGTGCGCATCGGATTCTACCTGCCGGCCTACCCTCAACTCGAAGTCGTGCCCGGCTACCCGGTCTACTATGCGCCACAGCTGGATGCAAATTACTTTTTCTACGACGGTCTGTACTGGCTGTACCTGAATGACAACTGGTACGCGAGTTCCTGGTACGACGGCCCCTGGGGGATTGTGAATCCCGTGGACGTGCCGGAATTCATCCTGCGAATTCCGGTGCGCTACTATCGGCGACCTCCAGCCTATTTCCGCGGCTGGGGCTACGACGCGCCGCCCCACTGGGGTGAGCACTGGGGCCGGGATTGGGAACAGCGCAGAGCCGATTGGGACAGATGGGACCGCCGCGCAGCGCCGCCGCCCGCCCCGTTGCCTGACTATCAGCGGCGGTATTCAGGGGACCGGTATCCTCGAGACGTGAAACAGCAGCAAAAACTGAACAGGCGGTATGAGCAGGCCCATCCGAACGCACCTGTGCTGCACCCAATAAATCAGGGCCAACAGGGGAACCCCCGGTTGCAGGGCGCCCCAGGCTACAACCCACCGCCACCGCCTCAGCAGGGGGGGCCGCGTTACAACCCGCCGCCCGTTCAGCAGGGCCCGCAACAGCGGACCAATCCCTGGCTGCAGAACAACCCTGCCTACAATCCGCCACCAGCGGCGCGACAAACTTCGCCAACCGCCCCTCGCGCACAAGCGCCGCAGCAGTCGAGTGGGAACATGCAGCGGTCAGCCCCAACCCAAGCCCCTCCTCAACAGAAAGGCGCTACAAACGAGAATAAGGGAAATCAGCCCCCGCAAGCGGCAACCCAATACAAGCAGCCGGCCCAAGGCTCGCAGGGTCAGACAGAAAAATGGCAGGACAAGGAGGCCCCGCACGAACGTAAGGATGGCAAAGGCCAGGAGCAGGATCGCAATCGGGATCACAAAGACTGAAACACCTTGAATGGACGCCGCAGCACGACGATTGCGGCGTCCGATTGGTTTCAGCGCTTCATCATCGCCGGCCCGCTGCCGAAGCAAGCGGTCTTCAATGACGAGGACGATTCGAATCAACCAGTCACTCGGCGCTTCTCTAGAGCGTCAGGCCAAAGTCCTTCGCGATTAGCAGCAGCCAGGTTTCCAGCCTGTCTTCCAGGAGCACTTTCTGGTTGTCCAGGTCCTGCACCAGGCCGACGAAGCGGCCGTCGATTTCTGCCTTCGAAGCGATGAAGTCGTAGCCGTCGCTAGGCCAGCCGCCCACCACCCGGGCGCCTCGCGAACTGACAAATTGATGCAGCTCGCCCAGCGCGTCGGCGAAATTGTCCGGGTATTTTTCCTGATCCCCCAAGCCGTACAAGGCGACGGTCTTGCCGTTGAAATCCACGTTTGCAAGCTGGGGCAGAAACTCGGCCCAGCTCTCCTTCTGGCAGTCCGCCTCCAGCCCAGGAAGTTGACCCTCTCCCAGGGTCGGGGTGCCGAGTATGAGGTAATCGTAGCTTGCGATCAGTTCTGGTGTGGCCTTGTTGACGTTGAGCGGGTCGGCCATGGTCTCGTCGTCAAAGCGCCTCTTGATCATCTTGGCGATCTTGCGCGTGTTGCCGGTGCTGCTGCCAAAAAATATGCCGATGCGGGCCATGGGTTTCCTTTGGGTCCTGTTCTATGAGTCGATGGAGCGCTTTAATGCGCCCCTGACATGTCAGTAGCAAACGGCAAGCCAGATCTTCCGTTGCCGTGATTCCGCGTGCGCGATGTGGCGCAACGCGCTGCAGACCTTGTATTGCATCGTCAAGGCCGGGAACCCCTGAACTGCAATGCGGAGTCGCGCCCTGTCGCAAACGCGACAAACCTCCTGTCCCGTTCGCTTCCATACAGGTGGTCCGCGCGCTCAAGACCTCCTGGCGTCATAAAAAACAAAGCCTTGCCGCCCGGTCCAGGCTTGGCATGGGCGTTGCACTTAGCTAGTCAGAATCGCCAATCCAAGGAGCCGCACATGATCACCCTGACCCCCAACGCGCTGTCCGCCGTGGAAAAGTTCATCGGCACTTCCGCCACGCCGGTGGCCGGCCTGCGCATCGCCATTTCTGGCGGCGGCTGTTCCGGTTTCCAGTACGGCATGAGCCTGGAAGAAGCCAAGGCCGAGGATGACGTCGTGGTTGAATGCGGCAGCGTGATCCTGCTGGTGGACCCCTTCTCCGCGCCCTTGCTCGATGGCGTCACCGTGGATTTCGTCGACAGCCTGAACGGCTCCGGCTTCAAGTTCGAAAACCCCAACGCGACCAGCAGCTGCGCGTGCGGCACGTCTTTCTCAGCCTAAGGAATTAGCCATGTGGGACTACTCAGACAAGGTCAAGGAACATTTCTTCGCCCCCCATAACGCCGGGGTTCTGGAAAATGCCGACGCCACCGGTGATGTCGGCTCCATCAACTGCGGCGACGCGCTGCGCCTGATGATCAAGGTCGATCCGGAAACCGAAACCATCCAGGACGCACGCTTCCAGACTTTCGGCTGCGGTTCCGCCATCGCCTCTTCGTCCGCGCTTACCGAGATCATCAAGGGCATGACGCTGGATGACGCGCTCAAGGTCAGCAACCAGGACATCGCCGATTACCTCGACGGCCTGCCCCCGGAAAAAATGCACTGTTCAGTCATGGGCCGCGAGGCCCTGCAGGCGGCAATTGCCAACTATCGCGGCGAGGAGTGGAAGGACGACCATGCGGAAGGCGCACTGATCTGCAAGTGCTTCGCCATCGACGCCGTGTTGATCGAGGAAACCGTGAGAGCCAACAAGCTGTCCACGGTGGAAGACGTGATCAACTACACGAAGGCCGGCGGCGGCTGTTCCTCCTGCCACGAAGGCATCGAGGAAATCCTGGTGAAAGTGCTGGCCGAACGCGGCGAAACCTTTAATCCCTACACCGTGCAGATCAAGGAAGAACCCAAGCCCGGCAAGCTCACCAATCTGCAGCGCATCCACCGCATCGAAGCGGTGCTCGAATCCGTGCGGCCGCAACTGCAGCGCGACCACGGCGACATCGAACTTGTGGATGTGGACGGCAAGACTGTTTACGTCAACATGACCGGTGCCTGCGCCGGCTGCCAACTCGAAGCGGTGACCTTGCAAGGCATCCAGCAGAAGCTGATGGAAGACCTGGGCGAATTCATCAAGGTGGTGCCGACCCGAACCGGGGCTTACGCCCGCGCCACCAGCCACGTCTAAGTCACCGAGGAAACAGCCATGGAAGGTATCTATCTCGACAACAACGCCACCACCCGGGTCGACCCTGCGGTGGTGGAAGCGATGCTGCCCTACTTCACCGAGCAGTTCGGCAATCCCTCATCCATGCACAGCTTTGGCAACAGGGTCGGACTGGCGATCAAGAAGGCGCGCATGCAGGTGCAGGAACTGCTCGGCGCCGAGCACGAATCGGAGATCATCTACACCTCCTGCGGGACGGAATCGGACTCAACCGCCATTCTCTCGGCATTGAAAGTGAACCCGGGGCGCAAGGAAATTATTACCACGAGCATCGAGCATCCCGCGGTGCTGGCCCTGTGCAGCCATCTGGAGAAGGAAGGCTATAAGACACACTTTCTCAAGGTGGACGAGAAAGGCCGCGTCGACCTGGATGAATATGCCAGGCTGCTTTCCGACAAGGTCGCCGTGGCTTCCGTCATGTGGGCCAATAACGAGACCGGCACCCTGTTCCCGGTGGAAGAGATGGCGCAGATGGCCCATGCCGCGGGCGTGCTGTTCCACACCGATGCAGTCCAAGCCGTCGGCAAGATACCGATTGATCTCAAGAATTCCAGCATCGACATGCTCTCGCTCTCGGGCCACAAGCTGCATGCGCCCAAGGGCATCGGCGTGTTGTATCTGAAGCGCGGCGTGCGCTTCCGTCCGCTGTTGCGCGGCGGCCACCAGGAGCGTGGGCGCCGCGCCGGCACCGAAAACACCGCGTCCATTGTCGCCCTTGGTCAGGCCTGTGAACAGGCGATGCAGGCAATGGAATTCGAGAACACCGAAGTCAAACGTCTGCGCGACAGGCTGGAAGCCGGAATACTTGCCAAGGTGCCGCGCGCCTTCGTCACCGGGGATGCCAGCAACCGGCTGCCCAACACCAGCAACATTGCTTTCGAATTCATCGAGGGCGAGGCCATCCTCCTGCTGCTGAACAAGTTCGGCATCGCCGCCTCGTCCGGTTCGGCCTGCACCTCGGGCTCGCTGGAGCCCAGCCACGTCATGCGCGCCATGGGAATCCCCTACACGGCCGCGCACGGCACGATACGTTTTTCCCTGTCCCGCTATTCGACACAGGAAGAGATCGATCGCGTCATCCAGGTGACCCCGGAGATCATCGCGCAGTTGCGCAAACTCTCACCCTACTGGGGCGAGAACGGCCCCGCGGAGGAGCCGGAGAGGGCCTTCGCGCCGGTGTACGCCTGATTCTTCCCATTCATGAACTGCACCATCACCATCGACGACACCACCCTGCGCGACGGCGAGCAGTCGGCCGGCGTGGCCTTCACCCTGGAAGAGAAGCTGGACATCGCCCGGGGACTGGACGCACTGGGGGTGCCTGAACTGGAAGTGGGCATTCCTGCGATGGGTCGCGCGGAATGCGACGGCATCCGCGCCGTCGCGGGTCTCGGCCTGAATGCGAAGCTGATCGTGTGGAGCCGCATGCATGGCGGCGATCTGGCGGCCTGCCGCGACATGCAAGTGGACATGGTGGACCTGTCCATACCGGTGTCGGACATCCACATCAGCAAGAAACTGAATCGTGACCGCGACTGGGTATTGAATACCATCGCTGAGATGGTGCCGCGTGCGTTGGACATGGGACTGGACGTGATTGCCGGTGCCGAGGACGCATCGCGTGCCGACCCGGAATTTCTCCTGCAGGTCGCGGCTGCAGCCCAGGCAGCCGGTGCGCGGCGCTTCCGCTTTGCCGACACACTGGGAATCATGGAACCCTTCGGCGTGTTCGAGACCATCGCCAGCCTGCGTGCGGCGGTGGACCTGGAGATCGAGATGCATGCTCACGACGACCTGGGCCTTGCCACCGCCAACACGCTGGCGGCCTGCAAGGCTGGCGCCACGCATGTCAACACGACGGTGAACGGCCTGGGTGAGCGCGCCGGCAATGCGCCGCTGGAAGAAGTGGCGCTGGGCCTGAGCAAGCTGTACAACATGGGCACGGGCCTCGACCTGGCCCGTTTTCCTGCGTTGTCGGACAAGGTGGCGGCCGCCTCCGGCCGGCCCGTCTCCTGGCAGAAAAGCGTGGTGGGCAAAGGCGCGTTCACCCACGAAGCCGGCATCCATGTGGACGGTCTCTTGAAGGACCCCGGCAACTACCAGGGCTTCGACCCGAGCGAAGTCGGACGGGTCCATACCCTGGTGGTCGGCAAGCATTCCGGCGCGCACGGCATCATGGCCGCATACGCGCACCTGGGCCTGACTTTGAGCCCTGCCGAAGCACGCGAACTGCTGCCGGATATTCGCGCCTTCGCCGAACAGACCAAGCGTTCGCCGGCCAGCCACGAACTGCTGTACATCTACCAGCGCCTCATTGGTCGCGCTGCGCCGGGAGCGATGCACTAATGGATGCGAGTGTGGCCAACCCCTTGCGGGCTGCGACTGCGCGACCCGGTCTCTACGCCCTGCTGCGCGACGACATCGCCTGCGTGTTTCAGCGCGATCCCGCGGCGCGGTCCCGTGTCGAGGTGCTCACCACTTATCCGGGCGTGCATGCGATCCTGCTCTATCGCATTGCCCACCGATTGTGGATTTGGGGGCTGCGTTATCCAGCCCGGGTGCTGTCCTACCTGGCGCGGTTGTTCACAAACGTCGACATTCATCCCGGCGCCACGATAGGCCGGCGCTTCTTCATCGATCACGGGGCCGGCGTGGTAATCGGCGAGACGGCGGAGATCGGCGACGACGTGACCCTCTACCACGGTGTCACCCTGGGCGGGACCACGTGGAACAAGGGCAAGCGACACCCAAGCCTGGGGCACGGCGTGGTGATCGGTGCCGGGGCAAAGATCCTGGGCGCCATCACCCTGGGCGACCGGGTCCGGGTGGGCGCCAATTCGGTCGTGGTCAAGAATGTTCCAGCCGACCGCACGGTGGTGGGCATACCCGGCAAGATGGTGTTGAGGACCGAGGCGGGCGGCGAGAACGCGCTGGGCATCAATCTCGATCATCACCTGATTCCCGACCCGGTGGGCAAGGCCATCGTCTGTCTGATGGAGCGCATCGAAGTGCTGGAAGCGAAGTTGCGTAACCAGGGCGAGACAGTGGACAGTCAGTGCAGCGTCTGTGAAGCGGATGATCTGTGCGGGACCGAAACGGCCCGCAAGCTGAGGAAGATGTGATGGACTTGATGGATTTCGACCAAGCCACGCTTTATTTTGACGACCCCCTGGACGAGTCGGTGTCGAAGCTCATTGCCGAGGCCGGCGATGAATACGGACACGAGGCGGCCGAACTGCTGCTGCACCAGGCCTACTTCCGCGCACCGGAATCCCTGCTGGTGCTGGTGGCGCTGTATCGCTACTACTTCTACCAGCACCGCCTGGAAGACGCGCTGCTGGTGGCGGGCCGAGCCATGAGCGTCGTGGGACGGCGCATGCATTTTCCGGATGAGTGGCAGCGTCTGAACCCCGAGTTCCTCGGCCAGGGCGCCTTGCGTTCCATCGGCCTGCTGCGCTTCTATCTGAATGTGCTGAAGGCCGCCGGTTACATCAATCTGCGCCTCGGCCGGCTTGAACAGGGCCGCGCCCTGCTGGAGAAACTGGTGGAGCTCGACAGCCATGACCGGCTCGGCGGCAAGGCACTGCTGGCAGTGCTGGACGCGGCTAATGAAGCAGCGGCATGAACAATCAAACGGAAAGGCAAATCATGGATGAACTGACCCTGGACGAAGCGATGGAAGAACTGGAATCGGCCGAGGATTTTCTGAATTATTTCGGCATCGCATTCAACCCGAGCGTGGTGCACGTCAACCGCCTGCACATTCTGCAACGTTTTCATGACTACCTCGCCAGGGCGGGCGGGCTGCCTGCGGACGACGACGAGGCCGGGCGCAGCGCCGTGTATAAGCGCCTGCTGCAACAGGCTTATGGCGATTTCGTCAGCTCGGATGCGTTGACCGAAAAAGTATTCAAGGTCTTCCATAGGCACGAGCCCCAGACCGGCTTCGTGCCCCTGACTGCCATTACCATGAATCGCGCTGATTTCACCCAGACTCCCGCAGCGCCCGAGACTGGCTGCGGATGCGGCGGCACCTGCACCAGTGCCGAGGCGGCGCTGCACAACTAAGGCACGGCGATGCAAACCCGCTTCGATTACGGCGACCAGGTACGCGTCACCCGCAACGTGCGCAATGACGGCACCTACCCGGGCATGGACGTCGGTAACCTGCTGGTGCGCCGGGGATCGGTGGGCTTCGTGATGAATGTCGGCACCTTTCTCCAGGACCAGATCATTTACACGGTGAATTTCCTCGACCAGGACCGCATCGTCGGTTGCCGGGAAGAGGAACTGATCGGTACGGACGAAGCCTGGAACCCGAGCCGCTTCGAAACTCGCGAGAAAGTGCGCAGTCGCCTCGCCCTGGCCGTGCGCGGCGAAGTCCTGGTGCCGGCGGATACCGAAGGGGAAGTATTGCTGGTGCTGCGTGGCGACACCAGCAGCGTGCAATACCACGTGCGCTTTCCTGGCCGCACCCTGCAGGTGCCCGAATCGGCGCTGATGCCCAGCGACCCCCCGACGGTGGCTGCGCCAGCCGCGCCGCAGGGCTAAAGGAATGCGCATGGACGTCGCCTACCTGAAGCTGAAGACCGCCCATAACCTGTACGGCAAGGCGCCCGCCGCATTGGCGCCGGCGGAACATACGCGGGTGGAACAGATGGCCTTGCGTCAATTCGACCTCGAAGGGCTGGTGCTTGCCACCCACGAGGCGCGCGACGTTGTGGTACCGTCCCCCACCCTGAACGCAGCGCTGGCAGACATACAGGGACGCTATGCAAGCGAAGAGGAATTGCTCCAAGACCTGGCGGGCAACGGCCTGAACCTTGCGTCCTTCGGCGCCGCGCTGGAACGGGAATTGAAGGTGGAGGCAGTGCTGGAGCGAGTCGGCGGCCGCGCAGCGCAGGTGAGCGAAATCGACGTGGAGCTCTATTACCGTTATCACCCGGAGCAGTTCCAGCGACCGGAGACCCGCTTCGCCCGCCACATCCTGGTGACCATCAACCAAGACCTGGCGGAAAACTCCCGGGCCGCCGCCCAAAGCCGCATGGATGCCATCACCGCTCGCCTGCTCAAGGAGCCCGCCCGCTTCGAGGAACAGGCGCTCAAACACTCCGAATGTCCCACCGCCCTGCAGGGCGGTCTGCTTGGCGAAGTGAAGCGCGGACAACTTTATGCGGAGCTGGACGGCGTCCTTTTTGGGCTTGCGTCCATGCAGCTCAGCCCGGTCGTGGAGTCCCCCCTGGGCCTGCACCTGCTGCGCTGCGACAGGATTACGACGTCCAGGATACTGGCCTTCGACCAAGTCAAGGACAACATCCGCGAGTTGCTGATGAACCGGCGCAAACGCATCTGCCAGAATGCCTGGCTCAAGCAGATCCGGAACCACTGCAGGACTTGACACACAAGGCTCGAAACGGGAAAACGCTGCTCCGCAAACGCTCGCGAACGGGGGGGTCGGCGCTCTCCCTCTTGCGCCCACCGACCAGCCGCTTGCATTTCTATCTCAGCCGAGCTCTTGCCGAATCAGGCAGCAGGACCGAGATTGTGGCCTAAGTTAGAAGGGCTTCCTTGGTTCAGCGGGCACCGGCGATTACCGATCCGCCGCAACAGGCGCCGGCAGGCTGACTTCAGGCGGCAGAGGCCGCAGGGGATAGACCAGTTGTCCGCCCAAGGAAGCGGGCAGTTTCGCCTCTATCCCATATGCAGCCGGCCATTGATTACGGGGCAGATGGAAGGTCCCGAAGATCCAGTCCATCAATGGCAGCATCGACGCGTAGTTGCGATCCCGCTCCTCGCCCATAGTGTGGTGCCAGTGGTGGAAGCCCGGGGTGGCAATCAGCCATTCCAGCGGCCCCAGCCGCCAGCGCAAGTTTGAATGGATGAAGAAGCCCCACGTCGTCGCGACCAGCACGATCAGCACGGGAACCAGGCTGCCCGTGGGCGTCAAGGGGCTCGCCACGCCCAGAATGTAGGCCGGGATCAGGCCGCACAACCGGATGAACACGTTGTCGATCGGATGGGCGCGCGAGCTGATCAGGAAGTAGATTTGTTCGGCGCTGTGGTGGATGGAGTGGAAGCGCCAAAGGAAAGGGATCTGGTGCGCCCAGCGATGGCCCCAGTAGAAACCGACCTCGCCGACGAAGAATCCGACTAGGACGCGCTCCCACAGCGGCCAAGCGCCCACCGCAGATTGCAGGCGCCAGGGGACGATAGCGTGAGCGCCCAGGGCGACAAGGGAAAGCGGCACGGCCAGCAGCAGGCTGGGCACCAGACCGTTGATGAAGTAATAGCCCACGTCCTGCGCGAGGGACTTGCGGAAGAATTTTCGAGGATGCAGTGCGAACAGGCGCTCAAGCGGCAAGAAGATCAGGGCAAGCAAAAGCAGCCAGGCGCAAAGCCTCAGCCCCTCCATCAGGAATGCACGAAGATGCTGGTAGTCGAGGAAAGACGGCATGGATGTGGTACTGACTTGACCGCGGGTACGGTGTCTGCGCCCAGGCGAGGGAGACCCCCGCCCTGGGCGCGGGGGTGGATCAGACTGCGGTGTTGTGCGCGTTGCGCCGGCGCAACTTCGTTGCGCCAAGGCCCAGAAGACCCAGACCAAACAGCGCCAGCGTTGCCGGTTCCGGCGCCGCATTGAGGCCCCCCGCCGAATTGACGCCGGCCAGGAACACCATCGGCGGAAGATTGACCGTGTTGCCGTTGTCGCCCCAAGCCAGGAAACTCAACAAATCGCTCGTCGCATCGGCCGTAAGGTCGATCGAGACATACTGCCAATCCGTCATGCCTCCAGAGGGGGTGACCATCATCGGGGTTGCGACGATAGATGCGGTTGGGTCCGAGTTGGAATACGTACTATCGTGTCCGCCGTAGTAAGCATCAGCAGGACCGCAACCATTGCAGAAGCTCATCCCTGCGGTGCCCAGTGATACGATCCACTGCTCGGTCGTGTCTAAGCCGTTGGCAAAACCCGTTTGCTGACTGCCCGCCTGGTAGAAGCTCAGTGTGTAGGTATCTCCCGGGGTCAGTCCTGTCACCATGTAGTTGAACCCGCTCTCAAACGAGGGATTGCCGTCCGCCTCGACAAGGTTGTAGCCCCCGGGAATGGCCAGGGTGCTCGGGCAGCCATAAGTCTGCAAGTACGTGGGTCCACAGGCGGTTACCGGAGACGAACTGGAAGTGCCGGGAGCATCGATAAAGATAAGGCCCGTCCCGCCCGTCCAGCCAACTGGATTAACGGCCCCAAAGGAATTCTTCGGCGCCGAGCCGGTGTACTGAAGAAAGTTGAGATTCTGCAGATTCGGCAGCGGGACCGCCTGGGCCATACAGGCCAGCAGCGACAAGCCCGCGAGAGCTACGGATTTAAGCAACGCAATACGCATGATTTTCTCCAGTCAGGATTTCTGACAACCGTGCAATGGAAAGTTACCTTCTGCACCGAGAAGGAATGAAAAGCACCTAAAAAGATATGCATGAACGCATGCCTCCGGCTAAGCACGCGCCGTGCCAGAAAATTATTCGTATCAATATTAGTTAGTTAGGCGATGGCCATCGAGCTGGATGTATGATTTCCCGACATCGCCAGGCCCGCACCTGCTTCACAAGACCTTGTCGTTGGGGCGGGCCCTGACGGAAGTTGCCTTCAGACGCCTGCGCCTATCCCTGGATGGCACAGCCGCAAATCATTCTTGGCCAGCGCAATGGGCCGGATCATTGCACTGACATCAGTGTCGGATTCGGTCTCATTTCCCGATGCAGAACCGGCTGAAAATCTCGCCCAGCAAATCGTCCGGGCTGAATTCCCCGGTAATTTCCGCCAGGGATTGCTGGGCAAGGCGTAACTCCTCGGCTTGAAGCTCAAGCCGCTCGCCCAGGCCTTGCGCACTGTGCAAATGGTCCCGGGCATTGTTGAGTGCCACGAGGTGGCGCGCGCGGGCCATGAAGCCGCCCTCACCCGTCGGCTGCCAGCCAGCCAGACGCAGAAGTTCGCGGCGCAGCAGATCCACCCCCTCCCCGGTCTTTGCCGACAGCCAGATTTCTGCGCTGCCGCCCGTTTCCACCACACGCGCCGTCTCGCCCGCCAGATCGATCTTGTTGTGCACGCTGAGCCGGGCGATCCCGGCAGGAAGACGCCCGACGATGGCGTGCTCGGCGAATCCCAGACCATGTTGGGCATCCACCAGGAGCAGGGCAACGCCGGCTCGCTCGATCATGTTCCACGCGCGTGCGATACCGATCTTCTCCACCGGATCCTCGGTCGCGCGCAAACCAGCCGTGTCGATCAGGTGGAAGCCCACACCCTCGATCTGGACTTCCTGACGGATGGCGTCGCGCGTGGTGCCGGCAATTTCGGTGACGATGGCAATCTCATCGCCGGCCAGGGCATTCAGCAGACTGGATTTCCCCACGTTCGGCTGGCCGATCAGCACCACCTTCACCCCCTCGCGTAACAAGGCGCCTTGCCGGGCGGTGGCCAACACTTCATCCAGGGCAGCAAGCGTGCGCGACAGGCCGGACGCGACCCGTTCCACTTCTGCCTGGACCACATCGCTTTCTTCGGGAAAATCGATGCTCGCCTCGACCCGCATGCGCAATTCGGTCAAGGCTTCCTGCATGGCCTGGACCCGGCGGGAGAATTCTCCGCTCAGGGATCTCAGCGCCGAGCGGGCGGCTTCCTGTGAACTGGCATCGATCAGATCGGCGACTGCTTCGGCCTGGGCGAGATCCAGCTTGCCGTTGAGATAGGCTCGCCGGGTGAACTCCCCCGCCTGTGCCAAGCGCGCGCCCAGTTGCAGACAGCGCGCTAGCAACGCCTGCAGGACAGCCGATCCGCCGTGGCCATGCAGTTCCACCACGTCCTCGCCGGTGAAGGAATGGGGGCCAGGAAAGAACAAGGCCAGGCCTTCGTCCAGGGGCGCGCCGGCGGCATCAAGAAAGCTTACACGGGTGGCGTGTCGAGGCTTCAGTGCGCGCCCGGTCAGAGCCAATCCAAGGGCCTCCGCACCCGGGCCAGAAACCCTGATCACGCCGATGCCGCCCCGCCCGGGCGGAGTGGCAATGGCGGCGACAAGGTCAGGCGGGCTTGGCGCGGCCGGTATCAAATTGCTTGTTGATGGCCCATTGCTGGGCGATGGACAGGATATTGCTGGTTACCCAATACAAGACCAACCCTGCGGGGAAGAACAGGAACATGACGGAAAACACCACCGGCATGATCATCATCATCTTGGCCTGCATGGGGTCGGGCGGAGTGGGATTGAGCCGAACTTGCAGGATTGAGGTCAGTGCCATGACCACCGGCAGGATGTACAGGGGATCCGGCGCGCTGAGGTCATGGATCCAGCCTATCCAGGGCGCACCGCGCATCTCCACCGCCGCGATCAAACAATAATAGAGCGCGATGAACACCGGGATCTGCAACACGATGGGCAGGCAGCCTCCAAGCGGGTTGATCTTTTCCTTTTTGTACAGCTCGGCCATGCCCTGATGCAATTTCTGCCGGTCCTCCCCGTACATTTCCTTGAGTTTCTGCAGCCTCGGTGCGAGCTTGCGCATTTGCGCCATGGACTTGTAGCTGGTGGCGGAGAGGGGATACAAGGCGAGCTTGATGAGCGCGGTGAGGATGATGATTGCCCAGCCCCAATTGCCAACGAATTTCTCGATCTTGCTCAGCGCCCAGAAGATGGGTGCGGACAAGGGCGTCAGCCAACCATAGTCCCGGGTCAGGTCCAGGCCGGGCGCCGCCGCCTCCAACTGTTTTTGCAGCTGGGGTCCGGCGTAGAGCGAAATCGTGGTCGTCTTCTCCTGGCCCGGCGCAACGCTGCCGTTGAACAAGATGACTCCAGCGGAGAACAGGTCGGTGCCCAGGCTCTTGGCGTAAAACTCCCGCTTGATGCCCGCCTGCGGCAACCATGCCGAGACGAAATGGTGCTGCAGCATCCCCACCCAGCCGGAACTTGAGTTCTTCTGGAATTCGGCGCTGCCGTCCGTAATCTTCTTGAACTGCAGCTTCTGGAATTTTTGTTCGTCGGTGTATATGGCCGGCCCGGTGAAGGTATTCAGGAACCGGCCTTCGCCCAGGGGTTTGTCCCCATTGCGCACCAACTGGTAATAGGCATCCAGACTGACCGGTTGGGTGCCGGCATTCACCACGCGCGTGCTCAGGTCGATCCTGTAACTGTCGCGGTGGAAGGTGTAGGTACGCGTCACCGTCAGGCCACGGCTAGGATCGCTGTAGGTCAAGGGGATGGAAATCGCATCTTGCCCGGGTTTGAGCTCATATGTCCCCGGAGTCAACTGGTAGAGAGTCTTGTGGTTGGGACCCTGCCCGAGCAGCCCCGATTGCGCGATGTAGGGGTGCGCTGGATCGTCTTGCAGTAATCTCAAGGGCTGATTCTTGTCCTCGACTTCGTGATAGCGGTCCAGTGTCAGGCTGCGCAGGTCACCCCCGTTTGCATCGATTTGTGCGTCGAACAAATCGGTCTTCACGATCGCCCGTGAACCCTTCGACAGTCCCGCTGCCTGGACAGCGGATACGGGCGCAGCAGACTGTTCGCTCGCCGCGGGGCCACTCGTTGGGGTTGGCACAGCGCCGCTTTGAGCAGTTTTGGCCTCCTGTTGCTGTGTTTGGGCCGCAGGCGGTATTTGGTCCTTGCTTTGCCAGGACTCCCAAAGCAACAGCAGGGAAAAGGAAAAAATGGCAAAGAGTATGAGGCGTTGCGTATCCATAGAGGAGAATTGTACCGTGTCAGGGAACGGGGTCATGGCCGCCGGGACAACCCGGCCGGCAGCGCCCCAAGCGCTTGAGTGTCAACCAGCTGCCCTTGATGAACCCATGCCTTTGCAGCGCTTCCAGCGCATAGTCCGAACAAGTGGGCAGATAACGGCAGCTGGGCCTGAGCATGGGGCTGATGAACAGTTGATATGCCCGCACCAGCTTGCATGCGATCCACGCCATCATTTCAGGCGCGCCAGGAGCTTGCCCAGTTCGGCCGCTGCTTCAGCTTCCGGCGGCACGGCCTGCACCTTCACCACCACATCCAGCGCGGGCAGTTCCGAACTATAAAGCCGAAAGGTTTCGCGAATAATGCGGCGCATCCGATTGCGATCCACCGCGCGCCTGAACTGCCGCTTGGCCACCACCATGCCCAACCTGGCATGGCCGAGTTCGTTGGCCAGGCTCATGACCAGGTACGACTGGGAGCGCAGGGCGCGGCGGGTGGCAAAGACCGCGGCGAACTCTGTTCCCTTGATCAGCCGCTGGCGCCGGGTGAATGCGTAGCGGCCAGGCAAGGAGGGTTCTAGACCGCCAGGCGATGCCGGCCCTTGGCGCGGCGCGCATTAATGATTGCTCTGCCGGCCTTGGTTTTCATGCGCACGCGAAAGCCATGGGTGCGCTTTCGGCGGGTAACTGAAGGCTGATACGTACGTTTCATCAATCTATCCTTTCTGGTATGTTGCGCTCCGCCCTTCAAGCACGTAATTCGCGGAGATTTGCCTGAAAAAACCGTATATTAGACCTAATCTAGCTCTTTCTTGTCAAGCTAGACACCAAGTTTAATTATCCGGTCCCTGTGGATAACTCATGGTCATAGGAGTAAGATTTCGCACCGACCCCACGTCTAACGATCAAGAAAATTCTTCCTAATGGAATCCTTCTGGGACCTCTGCTTGCTGCGCTTTCGGCAAAACCTGACTGCTCAGCAGTTCAACACCTGGATCAAGCCACTTGCCTGGGAGGAGAACGATACCCCTTGCATCGTTGCGCCCAATCGCTTCATTCTGGATTGGGTAAAGGACAAGTTCGGCCCCGATATCCAAGGCTGGGCGGAAGAGCATTTTACCCAACCTACCCTGGTCGAGTTCAGCCTCAAACGCAAGAGCCCGGATACGCCGCCGCCTGCCCCATCCACCAGGTCTGACCTTCCGCTTCCCATCTCCGCGCCGGCCAGTGGACGCGTTGGCAGTTTGCGGCTCAACCCGGGTTTTTCCTTTGATAACTTCGTTGGCGGGCGCGCCAACCAACTCGCCCGAGCCGCAGCCTTGCAAGTATCGGAAAACGTGGGCACCGCCTATAACCCCCTATTTATCTATGGCGGGGTGGGCTTGGGCAAGACCCATCTGATTCAGGCCATCGGCAACACAGTGCGCGCCGCCAGACCCAATGCCCGCATTGAATACATCCATGCCAATGATTACGTCAACGACCTGGTGCAGGCCTATCGGCAAAAAAGCTTCGACAATTTCAAGCGCCTCTACCAGTCCCTTGATCTCCTGCTGATCGACGACATCCAATTCTTTGCCGGCAAGGACCGCACCCAGGAAGAATTTTTCTACACCTTTAACGCGCTGACCGAGAGCCATCGCCAGATCGTCATCACTTGCGACACCTATCCCAAAGATCTGGTGGGCTTTGAAGACCGTCTCAAATCGCGTTTTGCCTGGGGGCTCACCGTTGCCATCGAGCCACCCGAGCTGGAAATGCGCGTCGCCATCCTGCTCAAGAAGGCAGTCCAGGAAGGCATCAACCTGGATGAAAGCGTTGCCTTCTTCATCGGCAAGCAGGCTCGCTCCAGCGTGCGGGAACTGGAAGGTGCGCTCAAGCGGGTGGCCGCCTATGCGCGCTTCACTGAAAAGCCCATCACCCTGGATCTTGTGAAGGACGCCTTGCGCGACCTCATTGCCTCCACCCACCGGCAGGTGTCGATCGAGAACATTCAGAAGACCGTCGCCGACTATTACAAGCTCAAGGTCGGCGACATGTTTTCCAAGAAGCGCACCCGCAATCTGGCACGTCCGCGCCAGATTGCCATGGCCTTGGCCAAGGAACTAACTACGCTGTCCCTGCCAGAAATCGGCGAATCATTCGGTGGTCGCGACCATACCACGGTGCTGCACGCCTGCCGCAAGGTTCAGGAATTGCGTGAACAAGACCACGATATCAGTCGCGAATACCTGGTTTTGTTACAGACCCTGACCAGTTGATAAGTCCCGTATGCCCATGAATAACTTTGAAGGAATTCCGAAGGGGACGAGATTGCCCCACAGTCATCCACAGCTGTCCCGTTTTTGCCCACAGTGGCAAGCCGAGCGGATTGGTCCTGTTTTTCTGGCTTGCCGGGTTTATCCACCCAAACCTGCTCCCCTCAACAACAAACACAAAGGATTAATTAAATGCTATTGATGGAAACAGACCGCAACAGTTTGCTTCTGCCCTTGGGTTCCACGGTGGGTGTTGTGGAGCGGCGTCACACTCTGCCGATTCTGTCGAACGTCCTGTTGGAAAAGAAGGGAGCGGATCTGGTCCTGCAGGCTACCGATCTGGAGTTGCAGGTCAGCACCAAACTGTCCGCCGTTGCAACGGATGGTGATTTCGCCATAACAGTCGCTGCGCGAAAGTTGTTCGATATCGTCCGAGCCCTTCCGGACGGCGCCAAGCTCAAGCTGGAAAGCAAAGACAGCCTGGTGGAAGTCAAGGCAGGTCGCTCCAAATTCATGCTCCAAACCTTGCCGGCAGTGGATTTTCCGCGCATGGAGACGAGCGCGGGCAGTGCCGCTGAAGTTATTGTGCCGCAAAAACTGTTGAAGAAACTTTTGCAATTGGTGCAGTTTTCCATGGCTCAGCAGGACATCCGCTATTACCTGAACGGCATGCTCCTGGTGTTGGAGGGCAAGATTCTGCGCGTGGTGGCAACTGATGGCCACCGCCTGGCTTTGGCCGAAACCAACCTTGATCAGGATGTCGGCAAGCGGGAATTGATCGTGCCGCGCAAGACTGTGCTGGAACTGGTCAAACTGCTTTCCGACAGTGACGATCCGGTCAGCCTGTACCTGGGTGAGAACCAGGTCATGTTCCGCTTGGGCAGCACCGAAATTGTCTCCAAGGTCGTGGACGGCAAGTTTCCCGATTACCAGCGCGTGGTGCCGGTCGGACATGAGAAGAAAATGCTGCTCAACCGCCAGGTCGGTATTTCCGCCCTGCAGCGCGCGGCCATTTTGTCCAATGAAAAGTTTCGCGGTGTACGGCTGGTGCTGGGTACCAATACCCTGCGTGTGGTCTGCAACAACAACGAACAGGAAGAGGCCCAGGAGGAAATGGAAGCCAAGTACGACTCCGACCCCATTGATATTGGATTCAACGTGAGCTACCTCCTGGACGGCCTAGGATCGCTGTCATCCGACGAAGTGGTGCTGGCGTTCAACGACCCCAACAGCAGCATGCTGCTGACTTGTGACAGCGAGCCGGGATTCAAGTATGTCGTGATGCCGATGCGCATATAGCAGCAGACCCCCCTCCCGCAGGGAGAGGGTGCTCAAAGGGCGGGTGAGCGAAGGCAACGATACCAGGCGTCACGGTGGATTGAATTTCAGGCGCTTTTCCCTCACTCCAACCTCTCTCCCGCTCGGAGACGGTAAGCAATTCAAACTAGGAAACATAGATGTCAGACACCTACGACGAAGACAGCATCCAGCAATTGGAGGGCTTGGAAGCGGTACGCAAGCGGCCGGGCATGTATATCGGTGATACCTCGGACGGTACCGGCCTGCACCACATGGTGTTCGAGGTGCTCGACAATGCCATCGATGAATCCCTTGGCGGCTATTGTGACGATATCAAGGTCATCATCCATCCGGACAATTCCATTTCCGTCTCCGACAACGGCCGTGGCATCCCGGTAGGCATCAAATTCGACGACAAGCACGAGCCCAAGCGTTCGGCGGCGGAAATCGTCATGACGGTGCTGCATGCCGGCGGCAAGTTCAACCAGAACAGCTACAAGGTTTCCGGCGGCCTGCATGGGGTCGGGGTGTCGTGCGTGAATGGCTTGTCCAAGTGGCTCAAGCTCATGGTGCGACGCGAAGGCAAGCGGTACCAGATGGAGTTCGCGCGCGGCAAGGTGGTCAATCGCGAAATCGAAAAGCAGAATGGCTTTGAAGTCTCGCCAATGAAGATCGTGGGTGAGACCAACAATCGCGGCACCGAAGTCCACTTCCTTGCCGACGATGAAATCTTCGGCAATATCGAGTACCACTTCGACATCCTCGCCAAGCGCATCCGCGAATTGTCCTTCCTCAACAATGGCGTCAAGATCGAACTCCAAGACCATCGCGACGGCAAGAGCGAAAACTTCGCCCACTCAGGCGGAGTGAAGGCCTTTGTTGAATACATGAATCGCGCCAAGAGCGTGCTGCATCCGCGCGTATTCCAGTCGGTTGGGGAAAAGGACGGCATCACGGTGGAAGTGGCGATGCAGTGGAACGACAGCTATTCCGAAACGGTCCAGTGCTTCACCAACAACATTCCCCAACGCGACGGCGGCACCCACCTGACCGGGCTGCGCACGGCGATGACCCGGGTGATCAACAAATACATCGAAGACAACGAACTGGCGAAGAAGGCCAAGGTGGAAACCACCGGAGATGACATGCGTGAAGGCCTCACCTGCGTGCTGTCGGTCAAGGTTCCCGAGCCCAAGTTTTCCTCGCAGACCAAGGACAAGCTGGTGTCTTCCGAAGTTCAGCCGGTAGTGCAGGAAGTGGTGAGCCAGAAGCTGTCGGATTATCTGCTGGAGAATCCCACTGACGCCAAGATCATCTGCGGCAAGATCGTTGACGCCGCACGGGCGCGCGACGCGGCGCGCAAGGCACGCGAACTGACCCGGCGCAAGGGCGTGATGGATGGCCTCGGCCTGCCCGGCAAGCTGGCTGATTGTCAGGAGAAAGACCCGGCCCTGTGCGAGCTCTACCTGGTGGAGGGTGACTCCGCCGGCGGCTCGGCCAAGCAGGGCCGCGACCGCAAATTCCAGGCGATTCTGCCGCTCAAGGGCAAGATTCTGAACGTTGAGCGCGCCCGCTTTGACAAACTCATTTCCAGCCAGGAAGTCGCCACCCTCATCACCGCACTGGGCACCAGCATCGGCAAGGACGACTACAACCCGGACAAGCTGCGCTATCACCGCATCATCATCATGACCGACGCGGACGTGGACGGCGCCCACATCCGCACCCTGCTGCTCACCTTCTTCTATCGCCAGATGCCCGAGCTGGTCGAGCGCGGCCATATCTACATCGCGCAGCCGCCGCTATACAAGGTCAAGTCCGGGCGCCGCGAACAATATCTCAAGGACGAACACGAGCTGAAAGAATACTTGATGAGTGAAGCGCTCAAGGATGCGGCCCTAGTTCCCATGGCAGGCGCCGAAGCCCTGTCGGGCGACAGCCTCGCAGCCTTGTCACACGAATATTTTCTTGCCGAGGCAGTCATGGTGCGTCTGTCGCGCATCCTGCCTCTGGAAGTGTTGGATGCACTGGTACGCGTCGCTGCCATTTCGCTGGCCGACGCCACCCAGGCGATGCTGGCCGAGGCCTCGTTGGGCGCCGCACTGGATGGCACCAAGTTTGTCGTCCAGGCCCAATACGACAGCGAAAACGAAACCCATCGCCTGCAGATCACTCGAACCCACCATGGAAATGTTCAGGCCTATTTCCTGGAAGAAGACCTGATCAACTCAGGCGACTACCGCCAACTCACCAAGACCGGCGATCTGATCCGTGATCTGGTGGGCCCCGGCGGCACCATCAAACGAGGTGAAAAGGAAGCCCCAGTCGCCAGCTTCGCCGAAGCCATGGACTGGCTGATCGCCGAAGTCAAACGCAACATGAGCATCCAGCGCTACAAGGGACTGGGCGAGATGAACCCCGAGCAGTTGTGGGAAACCACCATGGACCCCAAGGTGCGGCGGCTGATGAGAGTGCGCATTGAAGACGCGATCTCCTCAGACGCCATCTTCGTCACCCTGATGGGCGACGAGGTCGAGCCGCGAAGAGCGTTCATCGAGCGGAATGCACTTGGGGTAAGGAATCTGGATGTTTGACGACGACCCAAAATTACGCGCTAGAGAGCGGCATTTGGGCCTGAAACCTGGCGTAAGCCGAAGGCCAAATCCAGCCGCCATCTGAAGCGTTGCGATGAAATCACTGAAATGAAGGCTCCAGGCGCAACCAAGTTCTGACAGAGCAACTCTTAATACGGAATACCTCCGCGGCGCCGGCGGAGCATGCGCGCTGTAGGAGGCACGATCGCTCCCGTCAGCAGCGGTACCCAATAGATCGCTCCGTCAGCGTAGCCGTCATAGTGCAGGTAACGCTCGAACACCGTGATCGCAAAGCAGACACCGAATAGCACCAAGCCTGAGGTCAGCAGCCACGGTCCGCGCAGGAATTCGGTGAACATCGCGTAAAGCACAAAGGGTGTCAGCACCGCAAGCAGCACCGCTACTTTCAGATGGTAGGCCGCGCCGTAGAAAGGCACCAGGGCCGCGGCAAAGGCAAGGGCAAATCCAAGCAGCACGAGGACGTATGCCGCCAGACGATAGTCGCGCATTGTGTCCATGATGGTCCACCTCGAGAAACCTTGTACGATATTGACCATGACAATCGAGGCCGGTTCCACCCTGGTGTCCAAGCGGTTTTGGAATCGGTATTGGGCAGACTGAAAAGATGGCAACGAGACTGGACTCTCTTCCTATACTGCGATTTCGCTCCCCCCCGAGGGGGTCATTCAATCCAGGACGCTCTTCAGTAGGATCAATCGAATGGTGGAAGTTTTCGCGCCATCACCGCGCTGAGCAGAGGCTCGTATTTGGCAAGGGGACTCAATATGACGAAATCTTCGTTTTTGCTGGCCAGTCTGCTGTTTGCTTCACTAACCGTTTCTGCGCAGGCTGCTGATACCAGCATGCCTGGCATGGGGAAGATGTCAGGGCCCCACTCGATGGCGGGTGGAAAAATGATGGGCAGGCACGCAATGAGCGGCACGGTAGACAAGGTCGATCACGCCACGGGCATGGTAAGTTTGAAAACCGGGGCGGGAGACCTGATGCTGCACTTCCCGCCGCCCACCATCAAGGAACTGAACGACGGCGATGCCATTACCGTTCACTTGGCATACAGCAAGAACAGCACGAAGACGAAGTAGGCATTTCGCGCAAGCTCAGGCGGCCTCGGGTTGGTCTTTGCACCGGGACCGCTTGGCCCAAGCCGCATAGCCCTGTGACGTGCGAGATATAAGCCTCGCCGGGCGCACCGGTTCAATCCCAGCGGTCATCCCTGACCTGTATGACCCCGCCCTCCAGCCGGAGGGGAAATACATGCACGGCTTCGTAGGCGGGGGGGCCGAGGACTTCGCCGGTGACAATGGAAAAGCGCGCGCCGTGGCGCGGGCAGATGATCACTTCGTTCTCCAACTCGCCGCTCGCGAGTTCGCCTCCGTCGTGGGTGCAGATGTCCTCGATGGCATGCAGTTCCCCATTCAGGTTGAAGACCGCGACCTGGGCGCCGTCGACGTCGACTACCGTGCGGGCGCCGGGGGGGAGATCTTCAAGCGTGGCTACGTCGGTCCAGTCGCTCATCCATTTCCTTCTTCAGGCCTTCTTGCGCGCGATGCTGAAAGTATGGTGAGCACTGCGATACTGCCGTCATTGCGAGGAGCCGCGCGACGAAGCAATCCAGTGGCGATGTTGATTAAACTGGATTCCCACGCTGCGCGCGCAATGGCACAAGATAGTTCGCATCCCTCTAGAACATCCCCAGTTCTATCCGCGCGAGTTCGCTCATGCGGCTCTTTTCCCAGGGCGGGTCCCAGACGATTTCGACATGCGCATCGCTCACGCCGGGCACGGCCTTTACCTGTGCTTCCACTGTGCCGGGAAAGGTTTGCGCCACCGGGCAACCGGGGGCGGTGAGCGTCATGTCTATGTCGACCTTGCCAACCGCGTCGATCCTGAGTTCGTAAACCAGGCCGAGGTCGTAGATATTGACCGGAATCTCGGGGTCGTAAATGCCCTTCAGCGCCTCGATCACTGCGCTGCGCAGTTCGGAGGAATCGGGGGTGGAAGATTTGGCCAGTTTCACCAGGTCAAGGCTCATGCGATATCCTCCGTCAGGCACTGCATGATTTCACGTTCATCGCGTCGGGGATTGGCCGCACTCGCGGGCGTGCCGATCCCCGCTGGGCGGGGCCCCTCGTTACTGCTCACGCGGCTGCTCGCAGTAGGGCTCGGGGTCTTCCGTTGTCACGGTGTCGGCGCGGCTGTCGAGCGCGGCATTGAGGGTGTGCCAAGCCAGCGTCGCACACTTGATGCGCATGGGGAATTCCTTGACGCCCTGCAGCACGGCCAGCTTGCCGACCTTGCCCGGTTCGCCCGTGTCGGTGATGAGGTCATGAACGTTGGCGAACAGCGCCTTCGCCTCGTCCACGGTCTTGCCCTTGATCGCCTCGGTCATGAGCGAGGCCGAGGCGGTGGAAATGGCGCAGCCAGCGCCCTCGAAACCGGCGTCGACGATGCGTCCGTCGTCGATTTTCAGATGCACGGTGAACTCGTCACCGCACAGCGGATTGTAGCCGTGGGCGTGATGGTCGGCGCCTTTCGGCCGCTTCGGGTAGTTGCGCGGGTTGCGGTTGTGGTCGAGGATCACTTCCTCGTAAAGCGCGCGGATGTCCATGTCCATCATGTGTCTCCGGGAGGCAGTTTGGCGATCACCCAGTCGGTGAGCGCCTGTTTCAGGTCTGCTTGCTCAATCACGTCCAGAACTGCGGCGGCGAATGCCTGGACCAACATGGCACGCGCCTGGGGCTCCGGAATTCCGCGCGACCGCAGATAGAACAATTGCGCTTCATCGAGGCCGCCGATGGCAGTGCCATGGCTGCATTTCACGTCGTCAGCGTAGATTTCCAGCTGTGGCTTGCTGTCGGCTTCCGCATCGCGGGACAGCAACAGGTTGCGGTTGAGCTGCTGGGCGTCGGTCTTCATCGCGCCCTCGTCCACCTTGACCCGGCCGTTGAACACGACGCGCGAGCGTCCGGTCAGAACCCCGCGATAATGCTGACGGCTGATGCCACCGGGCTGGCCGTGATCGATGTAGGTATGGTGGTCGACGTGACGGCGCCCTGCGCCGATGGCCAGGCCGTTCAAGGTACACGACGCGCCCTCGCCGTCCAGATGGCTGATGATGTCGTTGCGCGTCAATGCGCCGCCGGCCGCCAGCGATAGGCTCAGCCAGCGGCTGCCGGCCTCCTGTCGGGTAACAATGCGCGCGGTGTGGAAGGCTTGATCGTTCTCGTCCTGCAGTTTGATATGGCTGAGCTCGGCGCCAGCCCCAAGCAGGCATTCGGTCACCGCATTGGTGAAATGCACCCCGGTCTGGGCCGACTGGTAGTGTTCGATTACCGACGCGCGTGCGCCTTCGCCCAGGACGATGAGGTGGTGCACCGGCACCAGCCGTCCCGCGGTTGAGACGCAATGTACGAGCAGGGGTCGACTTAACTGCACGCCGGGTTCGATCTCAAGGTACACGCCGTTGCGCCACAGCGCGGTGTTGAATGCGTCGAGCGCCTCTGCCTCGCCATCGATCTGCCCCATGAACTTCCTTGCCGCAGGCCGATTCAGGGACACTGCTTGGGAAAGTGGCATGAGGGTGACACCCGGTTCGGGCTCGCGCAGGATGGAAAGCCCGGGATTGAAGCGCCCATCGAGGAACACCAGCCGATGCGCGTAGTCCCAGCTGAAACTGGCGGTCGGCAGGCCCGCCTGCACAGGCGCCTCGTCGACCCAGGTTTCCAGGGGCGCGCGTTCGATGCCTGCCAATGAGGTGTATTTCCAGTCTTCTTGGCGCGTGGTCGGCAGTCCCAAACGCTGAAAAAGGACATAAGCCTCGCTGCGCCTCTCCTGCAGCCAGTCCGGCTCCGGCCGTCCCAGGATGTCGGACAGCACTTTGTTGAAGCGCTGGGTGAATTCGGTGCTCGCTTTCATGGCGCTGCCGTCTCCTGCGTGGCTTCCTCGATCCAGCCATAGCCGCGCGCCTCCAGTTCATGCGCCAGTTCCGGCCCGCCGGAGCGCACGATGCGGCCGTCGTAGAGGACGTGCACCTGGTCCGGGGTAATGTAATCGAGCAGGCGCTGGTAATGGGTCACCAGCAAAATGGCGCGCTCCGGGCTGCGCAGCCGGTTCACGCCTTCGGCGACGATCTTGAGCGCATCGATGTCGAGGCCCGAATCGGTTTCGTCGAGGATGGCCAGCCGCGGTTCCAGCGCGAGCATTTGCAGGATCTCGTTGCGCTTCTTTTCCCCGCCGGAAAAGCCCTCGTTCACCGCGCGGTAAAGCAGCCCCTCGTCGAGTTTGAGCAGTTGCAAGGTATCCTTGATCATGACCAGGAAGTCCATGGTGTCGAGCTCGGGCAGGCCCTGGTACTGGCGCCGCGCATTGAGGGCGCTCTTGAGGAACTGCACGTTGGCCACGCCGGGAATCTCGACCGGATACTGAAAGGCCAGAAACAGCCCGGCGCGCGCCCGGTCTTCGGGCTTCATCGCCAGCAGGTCCTGGTCAAGGTAGCGCACGCTGCCCTGCGTCACCACATAGCTTTCGTGCCCTGCGAGCACTTGCGCGAGCGTGCTCTTGCCCGAGCCGTTCGGGCCCATGATGGCGTGCACCTCGCCGGCGGCCAATTGCAGATCTATGCCCTTGAGTATGGGTTTGTCATTCACCGTTACGTGTAGATTTTCGATGTGCAGCATGCTTGTGCTCCTTGGCTTGGTCTTACTGATCCCTGTCCTCTGATTCCTGACTGCTGATCACCCCACCGCCCCTTCCAGGCTCACGGCGAGCAGTTTCTGTGCCTCGACCGCGAATTCCATGGGCAGTTCCTTGAACACTTCCTTGCAGAACCCGTTGACGATCATGTTGACCGCGTCTTCCTCGGACAGACCGCGGCTGCGCAGGTAGAACAACTGGTCCTCGCCAATCTTGCCGGTGCTGGCCTCGTGCTCGACCTGTGCGGTGGGGTTGCGCACCTCGATATAGGGGAAGGTGTGCGCGGCGCACTGGTCGCCCATCAGCAGCGAGTCACAGCGGGTGTAGTTGCGCGCATGCTCGGCGCCGGGCAGTACCTTGACCAGGCCACGATAGGCATTGGAGCCGCGTCCGGCGGAGATCCCC
The DNA here is from genome assembly GCA_963782495.1 of uncultured beta proteobacterium. Classification (GTDB taxonomy): domain Bacteria; phylum Pseudomonadota; class Gammaproteobacteria; order Burkholderiales; family Thiobacillaceae; genus DASQBT01. Next base: position 233,237 of record CAWAJU010000006.1, read on the forward strand.
TTGGAGACGATCGTGGAGCGGGTGTTCTTGCCGATATGGATCATCTTTGTGCCGGTGTCGGCCTGTTGCACGTTGCGGGTGACCGCGACCGAATAGAACTCGCCCACCGAGTTGTCGCCGCGCAGGATGCAACTGGGATACTTCCAGGTGATGGCCGACCCGGTCTCCACCTGCGTCCAGGAAATGTGCGAATTGTCGCCGCGGCATTCGCCGCGCTTGGTGACGAAGTTGTAGATTCCGCCGCGCCCGTCCTTGTCGCCGGGATACCAGTTCTGCACGGTGGAATACTTGATCTTCGCATCCTTCAGCGCGATCAGTTCGACCACCGCGGCGTGCAACTGGTTCTCGTCGCGCATCGGTGCAGTGCAGCCTTCCAGATAACTCACCCGGGCGCCCTCGTCCGCAATGATGAGGGTGCGCTCGAACTGACCGGTGGCGTTGGCGTTGATGCGAAAGTAAGTACTCAATTCCATGGGACAGCGCACGCCCTTTGGTACGTAGACGAAGGAGCCGTCGGAAAACACCGCGGAATTGAGGCTGGCGAAATAGTTGTCGGTTGGGGGCACGACCGAGCCAAGATACTGTCGCACCAGCTCCGGATGCTCGCGTAGCGCCTCGGAGAATGAGCAGAAGATGATGCCCAGCTTGCCGAGCTTGTCCTTGAAGGTGGTGGCGACCGAGACCGAGTCGAACACCGCGTCCACCGCGACGCCGGCCAGGGCCTCGCGCTCTTCCAAGGGAATGCCAAGCTTGTCATAGGTGCGCAATAGTTCGGGATCCACCTCTTCCAGACTCTTGGGTCCGCCCTTGCGTTTGGGCGCGGAAAAATAGCTGAAACCCTGGTAGTCGATGGCCGGGTGGTGCACGCTGGCCCAGTTCGGCTCCTTCTGCGTGATCCAGTGCCGATAGGCACCGAGCCGCCATTCCAGCATGAATTCCGGCTCGCCCTTGCGTGCCGAGATCATGCGCACAACCTCTTCCGACAGGCCCTTGGGAAAGGTGTCCTGCTCGATGTCGGTGACGAAACCCCAGCGGTATTCGCGGTCCACTGCTTCCTGGAGGGCAAGATTCTCAGCCATGTTCAATCTCCAATATCATCGCGCCGGCATTCTGCGCTGTGCTCAACTGATGCGCATTCTGCGCAGGGGCGCCTGCAGGCCACCCACTTGGGCCAGACTCACATCGGCCAGCGCGCCGACGACGACGTCATTGATCGCCGACCAACTGCGGCGCATGTCGCAACTGCTCTCGATGCCGCAGGTGCCGGGTGAGGTAATGCATTCGGTCAGCCCGGGCGGCCCATCGATGGCGGTGATCACATCCGCCAGCGATATCGCCGCCGGGCTGCGCGCCAGCAGATACCCGCCTTTGCCGCCGCGCACCGAGCTGAGCAACTGGGCCCGCGCCAGCAGTTTCAACAGCTTGGCCACGGTCGGCTGCGGAACCTCCAGCGCGGCAGCAAGTTTCGCCGCCGAATAGGCAGCGTCCGGCTGGGCGGCCATGCGGCACATGAGTACCGTGGCGTAGTCTGAAAGCTTGGATAAACGCAGCATCTGCAATCCTCGATACTATAGAAGACTGATTCAGTCCTATATTAGTTCACGCGGACACCAGATAAAAGTGCGGATCACACTGGATCGAGGAGAATTAGTGGCGCTGCGACGCGATGACTCAGCTTGCGCCGTTAAGCAAGCTGCGGATTTCCGCCTCGGTCTGCGCATAGGCCCCTTCGCCTATATGGCTATAGCACAGCTGGCCGGTGGTGTTCACCAGATACAGCGCCGGCCAGTACTGATTGCCCCAGCGGTTCCAGATGGCGTGGTCGTTGTCCATCACGACCGGATGCAGAATGTGGTGTCTGGAAAGGTAGTCCTTGACCCCTTTGGGCTCGGCCTCATAGGCAAATTCGGGGGTATGGACGCCGACAATCACCAGACCCTGTCCGGCGTACCGTTGATGCCACTGATTGACGTAGGGTTCGACGTTGCGGCAATTGGAACAGCCGTGGGTCCAGAACTCCACCAGCACGACCTTGCCCTTGAGCCGCGCCAACTCGAGCGGCGGACTGTTGAACCAGGGGCCGGCTCCGACGATGTCCGGCGCGGAGCTGCAGGATTGCGCGAAAAGCGGACCCGGAAGCGCGGCGGCGAAGCTGGCGAGGAGGAAATTTCGGCGGCTGATCATGGTGTGCCTCCAGTCGATCTCAAGGAATGCGCTGACAAGGCCGGAAAATTTATCCCTCGGCTCGGATCCCGTCCTTCGTGTCCATTGTGCATATGAGTCGTGTATCTGCGAGCTGCCTTACAGGCGCGGGTTAAAATTCAGACCTGTTCCGCCGGCGCTTGCGCACCATGACCCTCACCCGCCTCCTCCAGTCCCAGGGCTTTGGTACCCGCCGCGCCTGCCGTGAATTGATTACGGCAGGTCGGGTGGCAGTGGGAGACGAAAGCATCAGGGATCCGGAGCGCGAGGTCGGGGAACAGGGGCTCTACTTTTATGTTGACGGCCAAGTCTGGCAGTACCGGGAACACGTCTACGTGATGCTCAACAAGCCTGCGGGTTATGAATGCTCTCGCCAACCCAAGCATCACCCGGGGGTACTAAGCCTGTTGCCAGCCCAGTTACTCGAACGGGGAATCCAACCGGTGGGCCGGCTGGATGAGGACACCACCGGCCTGCTGCTTCTGACTGACGACGGCGCCTTCATCCACGCCTTGAGTTCGGCAAAGAAGCGGGTGCCCAAGGTGTATCGAGTAACGACCAAACATGCCGTCACCGACGAACAACTCAGCGCGCTGTTGCAAGGCGTGCTGCTCCATGACGAGCCAGTGCCGATTGCCGCCGCGGCGGCGGAAAAGATCGATGAATGCAGCCTGCGGCTGACTGTCACCGGAGGCAAATACCATCAGGTCAAGCGCATGGTGGCGGCCAGCGGCAACCGCGTCGAAGCACTGCATCGCGAGTCGGTCGGACCATACGAGTTGCCGGCCGATCTGGGCCCGGGCCAGTGGCGCTGGCTGGAGACACCCTGATTGAGACGGCGCCGAGCGCGCAGTGCGGCCGAGGTTTCGGTGCACACTGCGCCGGATCTTCTGGCCTAACGCTGTTCTGCGTTGTGTTTCTGCCGGTAGATATGGTGGCTGGACCGTCTGAGGTCCTGGCGAAGGTCGCGCCGCTCGGCCGGGCTTAAATTGCCATCCGCCTTATAGGCGCGTTCCTCGGTGCGAATCTGGTGCTGTTGCTGGGCCAGCCCTTTGGCCTCCTGTCGGGTCAGTTCACCGCTACGTACGCCCTGCACGATGCGGTTATGTTGATGGCGTTGGTGGCGGTTCACCACCGGATCGTGGATGCCCGCATAGGAAGCCTGTACGCCGAGCAACATGCCTGCCCCGGTCAGCGCCAGCAAATAGGTTTTAAGCGTCTTGTTCATTTCCTGCTCCTGGTTTCAGATTGAATGTGTCGTCCATGTTCTTGGACCTTCGCCTCGATGAGGTGATTTCATGTTAGGAGCGGACTGTAAGCGAACAATTACGCCGGGCAGCATTTGTGTAAGCCTGTGTAACAGGTTGTAACGGACGCCGGTCTGGTTGAGAACTGAGTTCCATTCAGCTTGATGGTGCAATTGCCTCCGCCAGCGCCTGTTCGGCGACCGGCAGTGGCAAGACCGCATCGATGGCGCAACGCGACCTGAGCTGTTCGATGTCGGCCTGGTTGAGCGGGTCGTAGATGATGATGACGCGGGTGTTCGGCAGGCGCGCCTTGAGCGCCAGCAGTGATTCCAGGTTGCTCAGCCGGTCGTGAAAGTGACGTTTGTAGAAGTCTGCCACGATGACGTCCGGCGTGAACGCCCGCAGCCGTGCCTGGGCACGGCGGGTGGAGAATTCGGTGATGACTTCATAGCCCAGGCGTTCATACAGGGACCGGAAATCCGGATAGCCGCCCAGCTCAATCAACGACAACAGCGACTTTCTGGGAGCGTCGCTCGCCACAGCCCCGGCGACTCAGGCCGCCCGGGCTTTGCGGACAGGCTTCTTCGCGGGACCTTTGGCGACCTTTGCGGCGATCAGGGCAAGGGCCTCGTCCAGGGTGACGGTCTCCGGCTCCTGGGACTTGGGTACGGTGGCGTTCACCTTTCCGTGCTTCACATACCATCCATAGCGGCCGTTCAGCAATTGTACTGGCTTGCCGTCTTCCGGGTGCTTGCCCAGCGTCTTGCCTTCGCCACCGGCCGCGGCGCCGCGCGGTGCGCGTTCCATGGCCAATACTTCAACCGCGCGCTGCAACTCGATGCTGTAGACGTCGTCCTCCTTGGGGATGGACTTGAACTTGCCGTCATGCAGCAGGTAGGGCCCGAAGCGCCCGATGTTGGCGACAATCGGCAGACCGGATTGCGGATGGTGGCCCACTTCACGCGGCAGCGAGAGCAACTTCAACGCGGTGGCGAGATCGGCCTGGTCCGGCGGAATCCCCTTCGGCCACGACGCGCGGCGCGGCTTGAGCTTCTTGTCTTCCGGCGTTTCGCCGATCTGCACATACGGACCGAAGCGACCGCTCAGCAGCAGGATATTCTGCCCGCTGGCAGGGTCCTGGCCAAGGATGGTGGGGCCTTCCTCGTTGCCGGACAGCGGCCGCGTGTAATCACACTTGGGATAAGCGGTGCAGCCAATGAACAGGCCCTTCTTGCTGGCTTGCATGTTGAGTGGGCTGCCGCACTTGGGGCAGACTTCGTCGGGGATCGGACAGCCGCGCTCGACATCCTGCTTTTGCACCAGGGTGTCGTTGAAATCCTTCCAGAAGTCCCCCATCAAGCGCGTCCAAACGCGTTTGCCGTTGGACACGTCATCGAGCTTGTCTTCCAGGTTGGCAGTGAAATCGTAATCCACGTAGTGGGTGAAATGACGGGTGATAAAGCAGTTCACCAGCCGACCGATGGGGGTGGGCGTGAAGCGCTTCTTGTCCAGCACCACGTATTCGCGGTCCTGCAGGGTGGAGATGATGCTGGCGTAGGTGGAGGGCCGGCCGATGCCGTATTCCTCCAAGGTCTTCACCAGGCTGGCTTCGGTGAAGCGCGGCGGTGGCTGGGTGAAGTGCTGTTCGCCATAGAGCTTGTCCACCGGCAAGTCCTGGCCCTCCTTGAGCGGCGGCAGTTTGGCCTCTTCCTCGTCTTCCTCCGCATCCTGGTAAACCGCGAGGAAGCCGGGAAAGGCCAAGGTCTGGCCGGTGGCGCGGAACACGCCTTCGCCGACCGCGATATCCGCCGCCACGGTGTCGAACTGGGCAGCTGTCATCTGCGAGGCCACCGCGCGTTTCCAGATCAGTTCATACAGCCGAAGCTGGTCGCTGGACAGATGGTCCTTGAGCGCCTGAGGCCGGTGCTGGACCGAGGTGGGGCGGATCGCCTCATGCGCCTCTTGGGCATTCTTGGTCTTGGCCTTGTAGTGCTGGGCGGAAGCAGGCAGGTAGTCGGCGTCGAAGTGCTTGCCAACATAGTCGCGGATGTCGGCGATGGCCTCGTTCGCCAGGTTGACTGAGTCGGTCCGCATATAGGTGATGAGACCCACCGCGCCGCCGCCAATGTCGATGCCTTCATACAATTGTTGCGCGGTGCGCATCACCCGGTCGGTGGTCATGCCCAGCTGCCGCACCGCCGCCTGTTGCATGGTGGAGGTCGTGAAGGGCGGCGCGGCGTGGCGGGCGCGGCGCTTCTTCTCCACGCTGACCACGCGCGCAGTCTTGCCCTCCAGGGACTTGAGCACTTCGGCCTGCGAGGTTTCGTTTTCGATCGAGAACTGCTGCAGTTTCTCGCCCTTGAATTGCACCAGCCGGGCGCTGAAGCTTTGCTTGCCCTGGTGGCTGTCCAGGTGCAGGGTCCAATATTCGCGCGCCTGGAATTTTTCGATCTCATCTTCGCGCTCAACGATCATGCGCAAGGCTGGCGACTGCACCCGGCCGGCGGACAACCCCGGGCTAATCTTCTTCCACAGCAGGGGTGAGAGGTTGAAGCCGACCAGGTAATCGAGCGCACGGCGGGCCTGCTGGGCGTTGACCAGGTCCATTGAAACTTCGCGCGGGTTGGCGACCGCGTCCCTGACCGCACTCTGGGTAATTTCATAGAACACGATGCGCTTGAGCTTGCCGGGCTTAAGCAGCTTGCGCTCGCTGAGGATCTCCGCGATATGCCAGGAGATGGCTTCGCCTTCGCGATCCGGGTCGGTGGCGAGCAGGATTTCATCGGCTTTCTTCGCCGCCTTGCAGATCGCCTCGACGTGTTTGGAGTTGCGCTCGATCAGCTGGTATTTCATCGCGAAGTGGTTGGCTGTATCGACTGCTCCGGTCTTCGGTTCCAGGTCGCGCACGTGGCCGTAGGAAGCGAGGATGTCGAAATCGTCGCCCAGGTATTTCTTCAAAGTTTTTGACTTGGAGGGCGACTCGACGATGACCAGCTTGCTCATATGTGAGGTGCCAGTTTAGTGCAACGGGTAATCGGCGGGGCTGATCAGCAGGTCTTCGAGAAAGGTGTAGTGCTCGATGAATCCCCGGCTCCACAACACGATGAGGGTCATCCAGCGCACATGATCGGGTTCGATCTCCGCGCCGCGCAGATTGAGCAGGCCATGGATCACCCACTCGCGCGATTCGACATCCAGAATCTGCGCCTGCTCCAGATAGCGCAGCGTCGCTTGACATTCCGCATCGAGGCGCTCGGCTTCTTCCGGCGCGAAGTGCCGAAAGCCAGCCTCGGCCAGGCGCGGATGGCTGGGCGATACGCTCATGCGGGTGAACCAGTCCAGTGCATGATCGATTTCCTTCTCTTCGAAGCCGGCGGCAAACAGGCGTTCTTCCAGGGCGTCGCGGCCCGGGGTCAGGTCGGCGTGGCGGTAACTCTCGTACAGATAGACTAGGATTTCGAACATGGCTAGGAAAGTTGTTGATAACGCCCGCCTGGAAGCTGCGCAATGCGGCCTTCCAGTTCGAGCGCCAACAGCTTGGCCGAAAGCGTCTCCACCGTCAACCCGGTGATTGTTACCAGAGCCTCCATGCTGACCGGCTCGTGGCCCATGGCGGCAAGCAGGCTGTCCTGTGGCGCGGCGGATGCACCGGCCACGGGAGGCATCACCGGCCAAGCCAGCTCTTCCAGAATATCCGCTGCGGTTTCCACCAGCTTGGCCCCCTGCTTGATGAGTTGGTGACAGCCGCGCGACTGGGGCGAATGTATCGAGCCCGGAATCGCGAACACATCCCTGCCCTGTTCCAACGCCAGGCGGGCCGTGATCAGCGAGCCGGAGTCGGGTGTTGCTTCGGCCACCAGCACGCCCCGGCACAGGCCGCTGATGACGCGGTTGCGCTTGGGGAAGTGTCCTGCTGTCGAGGGACTGCCCAGGTTGAATTCCGACAGCAGCAAGCCCTGGTCGGCGAGTTCATGCGCCAACGCCTTGTTGCGCGCCGGGTAGATTCGGTCCAGTCCGGTGCCTACCACGGCTATGCTGGAACCCTCGCCCTTCAATCCACCACGGTGGGCGCTGGCATCTATGCCCAGAGCCAGACCGCTGACGATGGTCAGCCCGGCGCCGGACAGGGCCTCGGCGAAGGCCAGTGCATTGGCTTCTCCCTGGTGGGTGGCACTGCGCGAACCGACGATGGCGAAGGCGGGCCTGGCCAACAGATCACGGCGGCCGCGGCCATAAAGCACCGGAGGGGGATCCGCTATTTCCCGCAGCAGGGCCGGGTAGTCGTCGTCTTCCAGAGTGAGCAGAAAATGCCGGGGTTTTTCCAGCCAGGCCAGGGTCTGTAACAGCAAGTCCGGATCAGGTCCGTTCTGCAGCGCGTCGGCCAGCCGGGCCGGAAGAACTTGTCTGAGGGCGGTAGCCGACGCCGCAGCCGCGGCGTCAATTCCACCAAAGTGTTCCAGCAGTTTGCGGATCGCGCCGTCACCGACGCCGGGAACCAGGCAGAACCTGAGCCAAGGCTCGGGCAACGAGCGGTGGCTCAAGCCTCTGTCTCAGGGATTGCGGACGGTGTCCAGCAAATGGACGGCGCGGTCCGACTGCATGATGAGGGCGTAAGCCACTTTGTCATACACGCGATAGACCATCAGCAGGCCGCTTCGCGCATCCGGCAACTTGATGTCATTTTCGTCCGCATCCTCAAGGCAGGACGAACGATAGACTCCCTTGGTGTCGGTGGGCTGATCATAGGTTGCCTTGCCGTCGGCATTCAGGCAACGCACATCGTTGGTCAACCATGCGGTATCCGGTGCGCCGGCCTTGGTTGCCAGCCAGGTGATCCGCTCCTGCTCCGCTTTTGACAACTTGACCGTTTCGCCGGCCTGATAGATGGCGAGGACCTGGCCGGGGTCGAGACCGTCGCGGGCGCCGCGATTAATGACCACGGTCTGATAGCGGCCGGAATCCGAGATGCCACCGTAAGCCGAAATGATCCGGCCCGTGACGCGTCGTTCCGGCGCGTGGGGCGCATATTCGAAGGGCACGTCATCGTTGGCGGGCAAGAGCTTGTCTCTGGGCAGAATCTCCCGGGTCACGCTGGTGATTAGAATCTTGAGCGGCGCACCCGGCAGCAAAGTACGTGCATCACCCAGATACTCGACTTCGTAGCCCAGCACTTCACCCGTTTCCGGATCCTTGAGCGCTTTGCCTGGGCGCAGGATGTTCCAGCGTGTTACCCCGGCGGGGCCACCGGTGGCATAGGCTGTGTCGCCTTTGGCCAGCACGAAGCGTTCCTCGTTGCTGCCCAGGATGAACGGCGCCTTGTCCATTTCGCCCGCGGCGACGACGCGGGGTTGGGACAGGAAGGGGTGGATGACTGAAACCGGAATGGTGGGAATCGCGTTGGTTTCTATAGCGGTTTCACGCGTATGGGGAGAAAGCTTGGTCGTCTCCAAACCATGCTCTGCGCCGGGCACGAGCTTCAGTTGGGGACGGGCGCCGGAACGGTCCAGCACGATCATGTCCCCCGGATAAATCCAGTGCGGGTTCTTGATCTCATCCTTGTTCATGTTCCAGATTTCGGGCCAGTGCCAGGGACTGCTGAGGAAGCGCCCCGAGATGTCCCATAATGTGTCGCCCTTGACGACAACGTATTTGTCCGGAGCGTCTTTCCTCAGCTGAAGTTCATCGGCTAAAGCGGGTAGGGCGAAAGCCGTGATAATGGCGACAGCAGTCAGGAATTTGCGCATGGAGAACCCTTTATTTAGACCTTGTCTAATCCGAAAATTGTGGAATACTCTCAATCATAACGGATGAAATATCATCAGATTTAGCCCAACTTTCAACTTGCCGCGAAAGTTTGCGCCTAACCTCTTATAGAAACAAGCTTTTATGGCCAAACTGTCCATACTTCGCTATCCCGATCCGCGCCTGCATACCGTGGCCAAGGCCGTGCAGGCCGTGGATGCGCGCATCCAGAAGCTGGTGGACGACATGGCGGAGACCATGTATGGCGCCCCCGGCATCGGATTGGCTGCGACGCAGGTTGATGTGCACGAGCGAGTGATCGTGATCGACATTTCTGAAGAAAGAAATGACTTGCGCGTGCTGATCAATCCGGAAATCGTTGAGAAGCGGGGCGATATTGAATGGGAAGAGGGCTGCCTCTCGGTACCCGGCATCTACGACAAGGTGCACCGCGCCGAAACAGTTCGAGTCCGGGCACTCGACCGGCGGGGCGAGGCCTGCGAGTTCGATGCAGACGGACTTCTGGCTGTCTGCATCCAGCATGAAATGGATCACCTGCTGGGTAAGGTGTTTGTCGAATACCTGTCCCGGCTGAAGCAAACCCGCATCAAGACCAAACTGCTGAAAGAAGCGCGCGAGCACAAAGTTCCCAGCGACGGCCATCACACCATTCTTTGATGCGTATCGTCTTTGCGGGCACCCCCGAATTTGCGCGCCACGCATTGTCGGCATTGGCGCGGGCCAGCCACGCCATCGCCCTGGTCTTGACTCAACCGGATCGTCCCGCCGGCCGCGGAATGAAGCTGAACCCCAGCCCCGTTAAGGAGCAAGCAGAAACGCTCGGGATTCCCGTTTACCAGCCTGCGAGCCTGCGCGACCCTGCTACGCATGGCCCGATTCGCGAAGCGCGGCCAGACGTGATGGTGGTGGCAGCCTACGGGCTGATTCTGCCCCAGGCGGTGTTGGACATACCACGCTTTGGCTGCCTCAATATTCACGCCTCCCTTCTGCCGCGCTGGCGCGGAGCAGCCCCAATCCAACGGGCGATCGAGGCGGGGGACAGGCAAACCGGCATCTCGATCATGCAAATGGAGGCCGGGCTGGATACCGGGCCGGTATTGCAGGCGACGGTGATTCCGATTGCCGACAGCGACACGGCCGGCAGCCTGCATGACCGGCTGGCCAGCGCCGGAGCCAAGGAGATCGTCGATGCGCTGGCGCGGCTCGACGCGCTTACACCCGTTCCACAACCGGGCGAAGGGGTGACTTACGCGGCCAAAGTGAGCAGGGATGACGCCCGACTCGACTGGTCCCGGCCCGCAGAGATATTGGCGCGTCAGGTGCGGGCTTTCAATCCTTCCCCCGCCGCCTGGACGCTTCTGAACGGTGAGGCGCTCAAGGTCTGGCAGGCCATTTCGGTTGATGGCAAGGGCCTACCCGGCCAACTGCTTTCTGCCAGCCCGGAAGCGCTGGTCGTGGCCTGTGGCAGCGGCGCGCTGCAAATCACTGAATTGCAGAAGGCGGGCGGCAGGCGAATGACTGCCGCCGCTTTTTTGCCAGGCTATCCACTCACGCCAGGTCAAGCGCTGGAAGACACATGAATTAGCGGCGTGCGCCGGCTCACTTCTGGGGGGTGAAGAGTGGGTCCTTCAGGCTGGAGTAATAGGCCGCGATATCTTCCAAATCCTTGTCACTGTAGGGCAGCACGAAGAACTGCATCATCGGATGTATCCGTCGGCCGTAACGATACGCTATCAGCGAATCAAGAAGTTTGTGTTCGTCCATCCCGGCCAGCTTGGACATGCCGCCTTGCAACAGTGGAATTTCCCGTCTTCCATCCACCCCGTGGCAGGTGGCGCACGTGATGGCCTTGTCTCTACCGGCCGCGGGATCACCCGCGGCGACGGAGGCTGTACTCATCGCCGCGCACACGGCAGCCACGATCAATGCTGAGCTTCTGTTCATGATCCCTCCTCATACGGGCTCGCGCCCACAAGTAAACCAAACCTACTATCCCATAACGTATTTATAGTTATTATTCGCGCCAGCGGGTGGTCAGGGGCGGCATGCCATGCTCAAATGAGATTTGGCCGGCAAGCTAATTGAATTCCCCGCGCCCCATCCCATCTAATGGGAACTGATAGATCTCAATTGGAGTGAAGAAACATGTTCGGCAATTGGCTGAAAACGTCGATCTTGATGGCTGGCATCGTTGCCCTGTTTGGCGCCGTTGGTTTGGTCCTTGGGGGCAAGGGCGGCATGATGATTGCGCTGCTGATAGGCGGGGCAATGAATCTTTTTGCCTACTGGAATTCGGACAAGATGGTGTTGCGCGTGTACCATGCGCGCGAGGTCGATGCCCTGAGCGGCGGCCGATATTACGCCTTGGTGCAGGAGTTGGCGCAAAATGCCGGCCTGCCCATGCCGCGTGTCTATATCATTGACGAAGCCCAGCCCAATGCTTTCGCCACTGGGCGCAACCCGGAACATGCCGCGGTGGCCGCCACCACTGGAATCATACAGTTGCTATCCGAGCGCGAGCTGCGCGGGGTGATGGCGCATGAACTGACCCACGTCCGAAACCGCGACACCCTGATATCGACGCTCTCCGCCACAGTCGCGGGCGCCATTTCGATGCTGGCCAATTTCGGCATGTTTTTCGGCGGCAGTGACCGCGAGCGCGGAGGCAATCCCGTGGCTGCGATTGTTGTGATGATTCTGGCGCCGATTGCCGCAATGTTGATCCAGATGGCGATTTCACGCAGCCGCGAATTCGGTGCGGACGCAGGCGGCGCCGAAATTTCACGCGACCCCGAAGCACTTGCAATGGGCCTGAGAAAAATCGAAGCGTACGCCAAGGGCTTGTCCATGCCGACGGCGGAAATGCATCCCGAAACCGCGCAGATGATGATCATCAATCCGCTCTCAGCCGACGGCATCAAGGGGCTGTTTTCAACCCATCCTGCGACTGAAGAACGAATCGCCCGCCTGATGCAGATGGCGCGGGGCAGTTGATCAATTCGCCAAGTCCACAAGCCATCGCAGCCGGCGTGATCGCGGACACGCTGGCGGGCCGCACCCTTACCCAGGCCCTCGACGCGGCACAGTTTGACCGCGAGCAGGGATCGCTGCGGGGCGCGGTGCAGGACGCAGCCTACGGCGTGCTGCGCCACCGCGGGACCCTCTCGGCGGTTGTGGGGCAGCTGGTCGAAAGACCCTTATCCGATCGCTATGCACAAGCCCTGCTGCTGGTCTGCCTGTTTCAGCTGATCTACACGCGCGCCGCGCCACATGCGGTCGTGAACAATGGCGTCGAAGCGGCGCCGCGCAAGTACCGGGCTCTGGTGAATGCCGTGCTGCGTACCTTTCAGCGCAGGGAAGAGGCCCTGCTGACCCAGGCCCGGAGCACGCTCGAGGGCAGGTACAACCATCCTGCCTGGTGGGTAGACAAACTCAAGAGCGCGTACCCGGATCAGTGGGAGGCCATCCTCACTGCGGATCAGATCCATCCCCCGCTCACCCTGCGCATCAATCGCAGGCGGTCCACGCTGGACGAGATGCTGGCTGTATTTCAGGCGGCAGAACTGGCCGGGACCCAAACCGGCCCTTGGGCGTTCAGCGTGAATCGACCCGTGCCGGTCAGCAGGATTCCGGGTTTTGCCGACGGACGTGTTTCGGTACAAGACGCCGGTGCACAATGGGCGGCGGACCTTCTCGATTTACATGACGGCATGCGGGTACTGGATGCCTGTGCCGCCCCGGGTGGAAAGACCGGCCATATTCTGGAATTGCACGATGTCGGATTGACGGCACTGGATGTGGACGAGCATCGCCTCGATCGGGTACGACAGAATCTGGAGCGATTGGGACTATCGGCCGAAATCAAGGCCGGGGACGCGGCCCGTCCGGACACATGGTGGAATGGCCTCCCGTTTGACCGGATCCTGGCGGATGTGCCGTGTTCGGCCAGCGGCGTGGTGCGCCGTAATCCGGATATCAAGTGGTTGCGGCGGCCTGAAGACATTGGGGGTTTTGTCCGTAGACAGAAGGTAATGCTTGACGCCCTATGGCAGACCCTGGCCCCGGGTGGTAAATTGCTTTACGCAACCTGTTCGATATTTATCGAAGAGAATGAAAACCAGATCGGGGCATTTCTCTCCCATTACGAGAATGCAAGGCGCTTGGACTTGCCCCCTGCATTGGACAAAGGTCAATTGCTGCCCGATGATCAACACGACGGCTTTTACTACGCCCTGCTGGAGAAACTCGCCTAATCGCTTGTTGGTTTGGCTGGCGATAACGCTGTTGGGACTGGTGTTTGTTGTGCACACTGTTGCGGCCGAAGGCATAGAGGTCAAGTCGGCAGAGCTCAAACTTAACAACGATGCGTATGACCTGAACGCGGAAATAGCCGTCAACCTGAACAAGAATCTGGAAGATGCGCTAAGGAAAGGGCTGGTCCTGCATTTCCAGACCGAGTTTGAACTGAGCCGGGTGCGCGACTGGTGGTTCAACGAGTCCGTGGCCGAGGCCAGTCGAGCCTCCATTCTGTCCTACCATCTTCTGTTGCGGCGCTATTATCTCGAAACCAATTACCAACTCAAGACTTACGACACGCTCAGCGAGGCGCTAACAGCGCTGGGGCATATTGAAGGCTGGGCGGTCGCGGAAAAAAAACTGCTCAAGCCGAGACAGACGTATAAGGGCGAGCTCCGATTGCGGCTGGATGTGAGCCAGCTGCCCAAACCCCTTCAGATCAACGCGCTGAGCGGGGTGAAATGGGAGGCGGAGGGCGAATGGTACGAATGGAAATTCGAACTCTGATCGTCGCTTTGCATCAGGTTGTGGTCGGGCCGATATCTCCCCGCCGGATCCCTGCGCTGGCGGCTGGGGCGTGTTAACACTCCGCGCCGTGGAAGCCCCTGACTTGGAAATGAATTTCCTCACATGCGCTACGTAGTTCTCGCGGCCGCCACCCTGGTGGGGGTTCTGCTCTACCTGCTGTTCACCGCCAGCCAGGACAGTCCCCTGCTATCGGAAGGCTTTCCCGCCCTGCTTGTCGCCGGCGCCGTCGCGGCAGCGCTGCTGTTCGGGTTGGTGGGCTGGCAGTTGGTGGTGTTGCGCCGGCGTATTCGCAATGGGGTATTCGGCAGCAAGCTTACACTCAAGCTCCTGCTCTGGTTCGGGCTGGTTGCCATATTGCCTTCGGCGGTGGTGTTTTCGGCATCGGTGTTTTTTCTCAATCGCAGCATCGAAACCTGGTTCGATGTTCGGGTTGATAATGCGCTGACCTCCGGCGTGAATCTTGGGCAGGCCGCCTTGGACGACCTGTTGAAAGAGCTCAGCAAGAAATCCGAGCGGCTCGCTCTGTCCCTGTCGGATGAGGGTTCCGGGTCCATGATCACCCTGCTGTCGACCATGCGCGAGCAGTCGGCCGTGCAGGAACTCACCTTGTTCGATGATCGGGGCGGTGTAGTGGCCTACGCAGGCGGTGAGAAGACCAGTCTGTTACCGGAAATGCCGGACAAGAACCTGATCTGGCGGGTGCGCCAACAGCAAACCTACAGCCGGGTCGAGGCCTTGCGTGACGGATCCCTGGTCATGCGGGTGCTGGTGCCGGTTTATTCCGCCAGTTTTTCCGGCAAGACCCGGGTGCTTCAGGTGTTGCAGAATGTCCCCCACAGTCTGGCCCAGGACGCGGGCGTGGTGCAGGACGCCTATCGAGCGTATCAACAGATTGCGGTCTCGCGTCTGGGCCTGAAGCGCCTGTACGGAATCGCGCTCACGCTGACTCTACTGATTGCCTTGCTGCTGACCATTTCGCTTGCCTACCTGTTGTCCGAGCGGCTGGGGGCGCCACTGCGTACCCTGGCGCGTGGGACCCGGGCTGTGGCGCAGGGTGATTTCTCGCAGATGCGCCCGGTCCATAGCCGGGACGAGTTGGGCGCCCTGATCCGCTCATTCAACCGCATGACCCAACAGCTTTCCGAGGCCCGCGCGGAGGTGGAACACAACCACCAGGAAACCGAACAGGCCAAGGCTTATCTGGAAACGGTGCTTGCCAATTTGTCTTCAGGCGTGGTGGTGCTGGATCAGGATTATCGGGTGCGGGCGCTCAATCCGGCGGCGTTGCGAATACTTGGAACCACGCCTGGCAATCTGGAAGCGCACAGCCCCTCCGAGTGGGCTGACGCGGATGGCGCGCTGCAGGCGTTCGGCCAGCAAGTGGCGGCCCAGTTCGACGTTCAGGGCGAAAGACTGTGGCAGCAGCAAATGGATTTCAGTGGGACGGAAGGCGCACAAATTCTCCTGGCGCGGGGTACGCCATTGCCCCAGGGCGTGGCGCGCGGTTATACCTTGGTGTTCGACGACGTGACCAAACTCATACGGGCTGAACGCGATGCGGCCTGGGGTGAGGTGGCGCGACGGTTGGCGCACGAGATTCGCAATCCCTTGACCCCGATCCAACTCGCGGCCGAGCGCGTGGCGCACAAGTTGGGAGCCAGATTGGTTGGATCGGAACGGGAATTCCTGATGCGCTCCACCCAGACCATCGTCAATCAGGTGGGCGCGATGAAGTCCATGGTCGATGCCTTTGCCAACTACGCGCGCATGCCGCGCGCCCACATTGCCACGCTGGACCTGAATGCGCTGATCCGCGAGGTACTGACGCTCTATGACACGCACGCCCTGGGCATCGAGGCGAGACTTGCTGAAAACTTGCCCCCGGTCGCGGGGGACTCCACATTATTGCGCCAGGTGATACATAATCTGCTGCAGAATGCTCAGGATGCGCTGGGTGGGAAAGTTGATGCCCACATTCTCATTAACACCCACGCACAAGCGGAGCGGGTGGTGCTGACGATCAGCGATAATGGCCCGGGTTTTCCCGAACATTTGATCGCGCGGCTGTTTGAGCCTTATGCAACCACCAAGCCCAAGGGCACCGGGCTGGGGCTGCCGGTCGTGAAGAAGATTGTGGAAGAGCATCAGGGAAGCATAAGGGTGGAAAACCAGACCTCGGGCGGCGCCCGCATCAGTGTTTACCTGCCGATCTTTCACCAAGGGGAAATTCAGTGAGCGGACATGTGCTGGTAGTGGATGACGAAGTCGGCATTCGCGAACTGTTGTCGGAAATCCTCGCGGAGGAGGGCTACGATGTTCATCTCGCGGAAGATGCCAATGAAGCCCGGGCGTTTCGGGCGCAACACCGTCCGGATCTCGTGCTGCTGGACATCTGGATGCCGGATACCGATGGCGTGACTCTGCTCAAGGAGTGGGCGGCCAATGGCTTGCTGACCATGCCGGTGGTGATGATGTCCGGCCATGCCACCATTGATACGGCGGTGGAAGCGACCAAGATGGGCGCGGTGGATTTTCTCGAGAAACCCATCGCCCTGGCGAAGCTGTTGGCCACCGTCAGCAAGGCAATCAAGAAATCCGAGGGTCCGCGCCGGGCGCCTTCAATGGACTTGTCCTCGCTGGGCAAGAGTCAGGTCATCCAGGAACTGAAGAAGCGGCTTACTCAGATTGCCGGCCACACTACCCCGGTCATGTTGATGGGAGAGGCGGGATGTGGCTTCGACCAATGCGCGCGATTCCTGCATCAACCCGGTGCTCCCTGGATAGAAATCGACAACCGGGCCTTGCTGGTATCCAATCCGCTCAACTATCTGGAAAGAGTTCAAAATGGCACCCTGTATCTGTCCGACTTGGGAGAACTCTCCAAACTCGAACAGAAAGGCCTTTCCCTGCTGCTTGACCGCATGGATGGTTCTTCCGCCCGGGTCGTGGCGTCCAGCCACCGCAATCTGGACAGTCTGGTGAATGACGGTGAACTGGACAGCCGCCTGTATTACAGGCTCTCCTCCGTGCGCCTGCGCGTGCCTCCCTTGCGTGAGCATCGGGAGGACATCCCGGACATCGCCAATTTCATGTTGGCTCAGTTGATGGAAACAGGCGAAACCACCAATCGAAAGTTCACCATCGGTACGCTCAACGCGCTGCGGAATTTTGACTGGCCGGGCAATCTACCCCAACTCAACAGCGTGGTGCGAACTCTGGCAATCACTGCGCTGGGGGAGGAAATCGACAGCGATGAAGTGGCGCGGGTGCTGGCCCCTCTCAAACAGGCCGCCACCCCCGGCCTGGGCAATTCCATTTCCCTGGATGCACCGTTGCGCGAAGCGCGCGACGCCTTCGAACGGCTCTATTTTGAGCACCTGATCCAGAAGGAAGGCGGAAGCATGACCCGGGTGGCGGAACGAGCCGGTCTGGAACGCACCCATTTGTATCGCAAGCTCAAGCAGCTCAATATCCGCCACGGCAAGCGCCTGGATGAAGAGCCATGAGGCGGCGCCGCCAGTCCGGGCCGACTTCACCCAGGTTCAGCGACACCAAGCTGATATAATTGCGGCCGTTTCAATACGGATGAAATGGCGCCCGATCCCGGGCATTTTCTTTTCCGACCATGTCTCTTTCCCTCAAGGACCAGATCGCCCAGTGGCTGGCTCAGGCAGTGTTCGTCGTGGCGCCGGAGTTCGACGGTACGCTGGTACTGGATCGGCCCAAGACCGCCGAACACGGTGAATTTGCCAGCAATGCCGCGCTCAAGCTGGCGAAACAACTGAAGCGCAATCCGCGCGAACTGGCCGAAGAAGTTCAGGCCGCGCTGTCGCCCAATCCGCTGGTGGCAAGAACGGAAATCGCCGGCGCCGGGTTCATCAACGTGTTCCTCAGCGCGCGGGCCTGGACTGCCGGAGTGGCACAGGTGCTTGAGGTCGGCGCACATTACGGACGCCTGCCCGCGGCAGGACACAAGGTGCAAGTAGAATTCGTTTCCGCCAATCCCACCGGCCCGCTGCATGTGGGTCATGGCCGCGGGGCGGCGTACGGCGCCAGTCTGGCCAACGTGCTGGAGGCTGCCGGGTTCCGGGTGAGCCGTGAGTACTATGTCAACGATGCGGGCCGGCAGATGGATATCCTGGCCCTGTCGACCTGGCTGCGCTACCTGGAACTGAACGGCATTCTTCTGCCGTTTCCTTCCAATGCCTATCAGGGTAAGTACGTGAGGAAGATGGCCCAGGACATCTTCGATGAGCACGGCGATCGATACATCCACGATCCCTGGAAGATACTGGATGGCATCCCCGCCACTCCCCCCGAAGAGCAGCTCACAGCGGACGATCCGGAAGCCAAGCGACAGAATGAAGCCCACCTCGATGGACTGATCGTCGCGGCCAAGCGTTTGCTGGGCGCTGACTATTCCTACTTCCACGGCTTTGTCCTGAACGAGCAACTGGGCGATGGCCGAGATGATCTGGAAGAATTCGGCGTTCGCTTTGACCACTGGTTTTCGGAAAAGAGCCTGTTCGATACGGGTGCGGTGGCGCAGGCCGTCGACCGCCTGAATGCGGCCGGGCAGGTGTATGAGCAGGATGGCGCGCTGTGGTTTCGGGCCACCGCCTTTGGCGACGAGAAGGACCGCGTGGTGCAGCGCGCCAATGGCGAATACACCTATTTCGCTTCCGACATCGCCTACCACGCCAACAAGTATGAACGCGGGTTCGATCGAATCATCGATGTCTGGGGTGCGGATCATCACGGCTATATTCCAAGGGTGAAGGCGGCGCTGGCCGCGCTCGGTCTTGATGCGGACAGGGTTACCGTCGCGCTGGTGCAGTTCGCGGTGTTGTACCGGGATGGGCAGAAGGTGTCGATGTCGACACGGTCGGGGGAATTCGTCACCTTGCGCGAACTGCGTGGCGAAGTAGGCAATGATGCTGCACGGTTCTACTATGTGCTGCGCAAATCCGATCAACACTTGGACTTTGATCTGGATCTGGCCAAGTCGCAGAGCAACGACAATCCGGTTTACTACGTGCAATATGCGCACGCCCGGATCTGCAGCGTGCTTGCCGAATGGGGTGGGAATGTTTCAGATCTGGTCGGCGCGGACCTGTCGCCCCTGCAGACCGCTCATGAAAAGAGTCTGATGCAGCGTCTGGCGGAATATCCTGAAACCGTGGACACCGCGGCCCGCGAACTGGCGCCGCACCAGATCGCTTATTACCTCAAGGATCTTGCGGCGGACTTGCATACTTATTACAACGCAGAAAAGTTTCTGGTGCCGGATGAATCCATCAGGCGAGCCCGGCTGTGCCTGATCCTGGCGACCCGCCAGGTATTGCGTAACGGTCTTGAACTATTGGGCGTTTCAGCCCCGGAGAAAATGTAATGGCGCGCAGTTCCACAACTTCCGCTGGCAAGTCCCGCTTTTGGGGCGGCTTTGCATTGGGGCTGCTGGTTGGACTGGCGCTGGCATTGGCGGTAACGCTTGGGGTCACCCGCAACAACCCCTTCGTTGCGGCGCCCACGGCACCCGTCGCACCGGTCCAGCAGACAATCAAGTCCGCCAAACCGGTGACGCCCGCAGAGGCACCGACCTATGATTTCTACCGCACCTTGCCTGCCAGCCCAAAGCCTGCTGAAACACCTGTTCCGCAGCTCTGGCTGCAGGCCGGCGCGTTTCAGCACGTGGAAGAGGCCGACAACATGAAAGCGAAGCTGGCCTTGTTGGGCGTGGAAGCCGGCATACAGCCCGTCGAACTCGCGAGCCAAGGCACGCTCTACCGGGTGCGTATTGGACCGTTGCATACGCAAGAGGAACTGGAAGCCACTCGCAAGCGTCTGAGTGATAATGCGATTGCCGCGGAGCCGGTAAAGAATGGCGACCCAAACTAAACCAACCCCAGGAGATAGCCCAATGCGAATGTACGTCCGCGTCTTGTCCATGTTGGCAGCCTTGTTCCTTGTCCCGATATCGCACGCCGGCACCTCCGACCTGCGGCCCATCACCGAAGGGCAGGACTACACCGCGCTCAAAGTGCCGCAACCAGTGGAGACCGGCAAGAAGATCGAAGTAGTGGAATTCTTCTGGTACCGTTGTCCGCACTGCAATCATCTGCGCCCGGCGTTGGAAGCGTGGGCGAAGAAGCTACCCAAGGATGTGCAATTGCGGTATGTGCCGGCCGTGTTCAATGAGCAGTGGGCGCCAGGAGCGAAGATCCTCTACGCGCTCGAGGATGTCGATGCGCTGGACAAGCTGCATGACAAGGTGTTCGAAGCCTATCACGTGCAGAACATCAACTTGAACGACGAGCCCACTTTGTTCGCCTGGGTACAAAAGCAGGGCGTCGACCGGGCCAAGTTTGAGGCGGCCTACAAATCGTTTTCCACCCAGACGCGTGTTACCAAGGGCGCCCAGGAAGCCCGCGATGCCGGAATCAATGGCGTGCCTGCCTTGATGGTGGGTGGCAAGTACGTGACCTCCCAGTCCCAGACCATCACCGAAGATCGCCTGTTCGAAACACTGAATTATCTGATCCAGAAGATACGTCAGGAGCATTCGCCCAAATCCCGCAAGGCGGGCGCCAAGCCGGTTGTCCGCCGCAAGTAATTCTCTTGTCGTTTTCATTACCGGGGCCGGCAGCGGACTGGGCCGCGCGCTGGCCCATCTCTACGGCCGGCGGGGCGCGAGGCTGGGACTGCTCGGGCGGCGTGTCGGGCCTATGCAGGACCTGGCTGCGAAATATGGCGCGCAGATCTATCGTGCTGACGTCAGGGACGCCGGAGCCATACGCGCAGCAGCGCGGACTTTCATCGAAAAGGTCGGGACGCCCGACATTGTCATCGGCTGTGCAGGTATTTCAGTCGGTGCCCTGACCGAGCACGCGGAAGATCTGCCGGTATTTCAGGCCGTCATGGACGCCAATCTGATGGGACTGGTCAACACCTTCAGTCCGTTCGTGCGAGCGATGTCTGACCGGGCTGCGGGGGTTCTGTGCGGCATCGGCAGTGTTGCCGGAGTGCGTGGCCTGGCCGGTGGTGGCGCCTATTCGGCTTCCAAGGCGGCGGTCCGGGTCTATCTGGAGGCCTTGCGCCTGGAACTGCGCTCCAGTGGCGTTGCAGTGGTGACGGTCGCGCCCGGATATATCGATACGCCGATGACCCGGGTCAATCCCTATTCCATGCCCTTCCGCATGAGCGCGGAGTCTGCCGCACGCAAGGTGGAGCGGGCCATAGAATCACGCCGGCGTTACACTGTTATCCCTTGGCAAATGGCGCTCGTCGCCCCCATACTTGAGCACGCGCCGGGCTGGATCTACGACAGATTGTTCGAAAACGCCAAGCGAAAACCCAGGGGATTGCCAACCTGAACTGCCGAGGACAACACGCATGAGCCAAGCCATCGATGTAGTGTTAGTGGACGACCATCCCTTGCTGCGCATGGGGGTGTCCAGCTACATTGCCCAGGCGGCTGGCTTCACGCTGGCCGCCCAGCTGACCGACGGAGCCAGTCTGCGCGAATGGCTCAAAGCAGGCAACCGGGCAGATGTGGTACTGCTGGACCGATCCCTGCCTGATGTGGACGGGCTGGAGTTGGTTGCCGAGATCAGGGCAGCGGGCGCCAAAGTCATCATGTTTACCATCGCCGACAGCGATGCTGAAATCTCCCAGGCGATCAAGGCCGGCGTAGACGGCTATGTCATCAAGACCAGCGAGCCCGATCAGGTGATTGCCGCGATCAGAAGCGTTTGCGAAGGACAGGGCAGCTTCCCGCTGGAAGTGATGCAGCGCATGGCGCAGGGCGATTTCAACCAGAGCGCGCTGAGCGCACTGACCGCGCGTGAATTGGAAATCGTCGAGTACGTCAAGCGCGGCATGAGCAACAAGGTCATCGCCTACGAACTCAAGTTATCAGAGAACACCGTGCGCAACCATCTGCGCAACATCATGGAAAAACTGGGGCTACAGAACCGGGTGCAGGTGGCGACCCTGGCGATGAAGGCGGATCAGAAGCGGCGCTGATCAAACGCAGTGACCGTAAGCGGGCCCGTCCTGCGCTCCGGTTTCGACGTGCGCCAGGTCGCCAACACCTACAACGTCATTGCCAATGCCCTGGAGCAGACCATGACCCTGCTCATCCTGGTTATGGGCGCCTATCTCATCATGCACCGGGTCGACTTCACCATCGGCATGCTGGTCGCCTTCCAGATGTTCGCCGCCCGCGTCTCGCAGCCCATGTTAAGGCTGGTCGGGCTGTGGCAGCAGTTCCAGCAGGCCAGCCTCTCGGTCGCAAGGCTGGGCGACATCATGAACGCCCCACCCGAACCGTATTCCATCCTCCCCAGCCGGGTACGGGAAGGGCGGGGACAGATCGAGATCAAGGATCTCAGCTTCCGTTACACCGACACCCTGCCGTTCCTCTATCAGCATTTCCACCTGAGCGTCCAGGCCGGTCGGGTGGTGGCCATCATGGGCCCCTCCGGCTCAGGCAAGAGCACGCTGGCCAAGCTCCTGCAAGGCTTCTACCAGCCCGTTGATGGCACGATCAAACTGGACGGCAACGACATCCGTAACCTCTCAGCCAACGAATTGCGCCACAGCTTCGGCGTGGTGCCGCAGGAGACTATCCTGTTCTCCGGCACCCTCTACGACAACCTGCAGATGGCCAACCCCCATGTCAGCTTCGAAGACATCGTGCGGGCCTGCCGCATGGCGGAGATCCATGAGGCGATCGAGAAGCTGCCGCAGGGCTATCAGACCGAGATTGGGGAACGGGGGGTGGGGATATCGGGTGGGCAGAAGCAGCGCATTGCCATTGCGCGGGCGCTGCTCAAACAACCCAAGATTTTGCTTTTCGACGAAGCGACCAGCAGCTTGGATGCGCAGACGTCAGAGCACTTCGCTGCTACGGTGAATCAGCTTAGGTGTAACGTGACGATGCTGTTCATCGCCCATGCCTTGCCGAAGAATCTGCAGGTCGATGAGGTGGTGCGGATCGGGGTGGGGGGGCTCGCGCCCGTCGGGGTGGCGCAGGTAGGGAGAGGAGAATGAGGGGTGGGCATCGTGCATTGGGGAATCGAACTATGGGAAATTTAAGCCTTTCGGCGTTGCCGAAAGAACAGAAGGGGAGTCTGTCCCAAGTCATTGAAAATGACGAGTCGGACGTGAGGTATTCGTGCAAGGAGGTTTGCGCGGGGCGAAGCATCAAGGCATTCGAGCCTGCATTGCGGATCTTGTCACTTGCAAGAAGCTACTTTGGCATGGCTTACGCGGTCAAACCAATCTCCAATTTGTCGACTGCTCAGCTACTCGTGGCCTTTCTGCTTGCCGTGCCCTTTAACACGATGGCGCAGGATAGTGTTTCCAAAGGCGTGCCCAGGGGGCGATTCCTCTTACGGCTTGCAGCGCCACCGGACAGTGGCTTTTGCAAGGACTTCACAGCCAACCTCAACCAGTTCCGTCATCTCGACTTTGACACGTGCGACCGTCGGCTCTCGCCAAAGTATCCGCAGCTGGTGAGACCGGCTTGGGAGCAGATTCCCTGGGACATGGACATCGCGAAGAAAATTATTAAAGCGCCTTACAGCGACATCGGGTGGGAGCGTTGGCTCAAACTGACCGAGGCAGCACGCGCGTCGGGCGAGGTGAAATTGTGGCGGCTCAATGCTGATCTCTTGAGCAACGGCCAAATGGAAACCCTTGTGCGTCTTAACCATGTATGGATTGGGGAGCATCCCCACCCGTACTGTTCATACATTGACAGCAGACAAATCGTTTTGAATGCGCCAAGCACCGACTTTGGAAATATTTTCTCCAGTATTGTGATTGGGAACGGACTTGGAAGCGACTTGATCTACGACTCACACGTAAATCACTTTTACCTGCTCAATTGGAACACGATAGGGAGTTCACAGGGACATGGCGAGGATTTCTATCTCGGCAGGGGCATGGGATTAAAGAGGATCGGCGCTACAGCAAGTGTCATGGCATACAGCGTAGATGTGCATGGCATTGCACCTGCCTGCTGGATCGACTGGGTGCCCGCCAAACATCATTAGCAATACCCCCTCACAATACCCGCTCAATGCAACTTAACCAATGACTAAACTTGAATACTGGCTTGGGAGAAGATAAACATGGCGATGATTACAAGCAAACCGCCTTTTAACAACGCAGATTATTCGTCAAGTCGGTATAGCATCATTGCTGACTTGGAAGGCGTAAAGACGAAATCAAAGGGGCCAGGCTCACAATAACTTTGCAATGTTGGTAAAATAACTCACAAACCAAGCACTGACTTAAATGGCGACCCCAGAATATTGGGCCGGAGCAACTAACCGGGACAGGGTCATTTACCCAAAAGCGCAACGATCTTGGCTCTCGCCTCGGCCAATTCAACTGGCGTTGCCTTCCCTTTGCGAACCGCTTTGCGCGCGATCCAGTCCAAACTCTTGATCTGATCGGCTAGCGCAGCGCCGGGTTTGCCCGAGGCGATCAGCACTTCGAAGGGATAACCTTTGATCTGGGTTGTCATCGGGCAGCACAACAGCAAGCCGGTCTTGCTGTTGTAGGCAGACGGGCTCAGCACCAGCGCCGGCCGGTGACCCGCCTGTTCGTGTCCGGCCTGCGGGTCGAAGAACAGCCAGACTATGTCGCCCGCTTCAGGCACATAGCGCCGCGCCACTAAAACGATTCCTTGCCCAGCGGAGCGCCGAAATCGGCTTCGGCATGCAGGTTACCGGGCGTGATGGCGGCGAGCAGTTGGTCAAGCTCGTATTCCTTGGGACTCACCGGTTCGATGACGATCCGGCCATCTTCCTCGCGTACATCCACGGCCTCATCGAGGCGCAAACGGGCCGCTGCCATGATGGCCGCCGGGATGCGCACGGACGCACTGTTGCCCCATTTCTTGACGATCACACGCATTAAGGACCCCTTGTATAAACGGTGTCGATACACTACTCCCGCCGGAGCGATGTGTCAACAATGTTGACACGGTGATTCAAAGACTGAGACGTAATGAGGATGCCGCTGCTGCGCAGCTTAGCCTGCGCCGTAAACCTCGAAACGTGTGCCACTTGCGAAACTCATCGCAATTCAGCTCATTCCACCGTTACAGACTTAGCCAGGTTTCGCGGCTTGTCCACATCCGTGCCTTTTTGCAGGGCGGCGTGGTAGGACAGCAGTTGCAGCGGCAGCGTGTGCAGGATGGGCGACAGGCTGCCGCCCTTGCCGGGCAGGTGGATGACGTGGATGACATCACTGCTGCTGATGCCTACGTCCTCATCGGCAAATACGTAGAGTTCACCGCCGCGCGCGCGGACTTCCTGCAGGTTGGACTTGAGTTTTTCCAGCAGCGCGTCGTTGGGCGCGATGGCGATCACCGGCATATCCTCGTCCACCAGCGCCAGCGGGCCATGCTTGAGCTCGCCTGCTGGATAGGCTTCGGCGTGGATATAGGAGATTTCCTTCAGCTTGAGCGCGCCCTCCAGGGCGATGGGGTAGTGCACCCCGCGGCCGAGGAAGAGGGCGTGATGCTTGTTGGCAAAACGCTGCGCCCAGGCCTCGATCTGCGGTTCCAGGGCCAGGACTTGCAGGGCTTTTTCGGGCAGGCTGCGCAGCTCGGCCAAGTAGCCGGCTTCCGCCTCGGGGCTGAGCCGGCCGCGCAGCTTGGCCAGCACCAGCGTCAGCAGATAGAGGGCAGCCAGTTGGGTGGTAAAGGCCTTGGTGGAGGCCACGCCGATTTCAGGTCCTGCGCGGGTGAGGAAGCGCAGCGTGGATTGGCGGATCAGGGCGGATTCCGCCACATTGCAGATGGACAGCGTCAGCGACTGGCCCAATTCCTGGGCGTGATGCAAGGCAGCCAGGGTGTCGGCGGTCTCACCGGATTGGGAGATGGTGACGATCAGCGCGTTGGGGTTGGGCACCGAGGTGCGGTAGCGGTATTCGCTGGCGATCTCCGCAATTGCGGGCAGGCCGGCAATCTCTTCCAGCCAATAGGTGGCGACTTTCGCCGCGTGATAACTGGTGCCGCACGCCAGAAACGTGACCGCATCGACCTGGGCGAGCGTACGGCTGGCCTCGGGGCCAAACAGCTCCGGGGTGATGCGGGCCTGTGCCATGGCTGCTTCCAACGTGTCGGTCAGGGCGCGCGGCTGCTCGTGAATTTCCTTCTGCATGAAATGCCGGTAGGGCCCCAGTTCGGCCATGTCCACCGAAAGTTCCGAGACATGGACCGCGCGATCCGCCTTTTCGCCGTTGCGGTCGAAGACCTTGATTGCCAGCAGGCCGATGTCTGCCACATCCCCTTCCTCGAGGTACATCATGCGCTGGGTGACGGGCAGCAGGGCCGAAGCGTCGGAGGCGATGAAGTTTTCCTCGATGCCCAGGCCGATCAGGAGCGGGCTGCCCTTGCGCGCGCAAACCAGCCGGTGCGGAGCATCTTCGTGCACCACGCCGATGGCATACGCGCCTGTCAGTTCCCTGATCGCCTCGCGAGTAGCAATCAGCAAGTCCTTGGTCTGCTGGTAATGATGATGGATCAGGTGGGCGATGACTTCGGTGTCGGTCTCCGATTCAAACCGGTACCCGAGAGCCTTTAGTTTTTCCCGTAGCTGCTCGTGGTTCTCGATGATGCCGTTGTGTACCACCGCCAGGCCGCCGCTGACATGGGGGTGGGCATTGTGCTCCGTCGGCGCGCCATGGGTGGCCCAGCGGGTGTGGGCGATGCCGAGATGACCATGGATTTTTTGCGTGGCCGCTTCGTCCATCAGGGAGGCGACTCGCCCCACGCTGCGCACGCGATGAAGTCCGCCGTTGATGGTGACCAGCCCGGCCGAGTCATAACCGCGATATTCCAGCCGCCGCAATCCTTCCAGCAGAATGGGTACGACATTGCGTTGGGCGACTGCACCGACGATCCCACACATGCTTATTCTCCTTTGGGTTTCTTGACCGGTCGCTGCCAGCCGGCAACAGTGGTTTGTCTGGCGCGCGACAGAGTCAGCTCGCCGGCCGGCGCGTCCTGAGTCAGGGTGGTGCCAGCGCCCAATGTGGCACCCTTGCCTACGGTCACCGGGGCGACGAGCTGGGTATCCGAGCCGATGAAAGCCTCATCCTCTATCACAGTGCGGTGCTTGTTTGCGCCATCGTAATTGCAGGTGATGGTACCGGCGCCGATGTTGACCTTCTTTCCCACGGTCGCGTCACCCACGTAAGAGAGGTGATTGATCTTGGAGCCCTGGCCTACCTGGCTGTTCTTGATTTCAACGAAATTTCCTACGTGCACGTCATTGCCCAGTACCGTGCCGGGGCGGATGCGGGAAAACGGTCCGAGTCTGCCATCCCGCCCGACCTGGGCGTCGTCCATCAGGGTAAAGGCATCGATGCGTGTGCCTGCCGCGACCATCACATTGCGCAGTACGCAGTTGGGGCCGACTTCCACACCATCCCCCAATTCCACCTGGCCTTCAAAGACGCAGTTCACATCGATCACTACATCCTGGCCGCAACTCAGTTCGCCGCGAATGTCTATACGCTCCGGATCCATCAGGGTCACTCCATTTTCCATTAGGCTGCGCGCCTGCAACTGCTGGTAAACCCGCTCCAGCTCGGCCAGCTGCGCCTTGCTGTTGACCCCGAGTACTTCCCAGTCAAACGCCGGTTGGCTGGTCTGGATTTGCACCCCGTCGGCTACCGCCATGGCGACGATGTCGGTCAGGTAATATTCTTTCTGCGCGTTCTTGTTGTCCAGGCGGGAAAGCCAGCCGAACAACTGGTTGGTTGCCATGGCAACGATGCCGGTGTTGACCTCCTGGATTGCACGCTCCTGCGGGGTGGCATCTTTCTGTTCAACGACGCGCACAACCTGGCCGGCCCCGTTGCGAACGATGCGGCCATAGCCTTCGGGATGCGGCAGGGTGACGGTCAGCAGGCCCAGTTTTCCGGCGCGTGCGGCGTTGACCAGCGGGCCCAGGGTTTCCGGCCGCGTGAGGGGAACGTCACCATACAAGACCAGGGTCACGGTGCCGGGCGTGAGCAGTCCTGTGGCCTGCATCACGGCATGGCCGGTGCCCAGTTGTTCGGCCTGCTGCACGAATGTGACACTATCCTCCGCGAGGGTGCGGGGCAGTGCCTCGCCACCAAAGCCATATACCACCAAAAGTTTCCCCGGCCTGAGCAACCCGGCGCTGCGGATGACATGGCTTACCAAGGGACGTCCGGCCAGCTTGTGCAGGACCTTGGGCAGGGTTGAGCGCATGCGGGTGCCCTTGCCGGCAGCGAGGATTACGATTTCGAGCGCTTGGGTCATGGGAGAGGACTGAGGCAAATTGCTCGTCAAGTATAACGTGTTCCGCTGCCGGCCAGACTCCCATGGTTTACGGCATGCAGGACGCGCACCATTCAAATTTCTGCAGGGTCAACGTCAAGCTGCCAGCGCACCGGGCCGGGCCTGCCTGCATACAATTGCGGCGCCCACTCAGCCAGGCATTGCTGGAGCGCCCCGCGGCTATCGGACTGGACAAGCAGGATGGCGCGTTCCATGCCAGCTTTCTTGGCCAAGACCGCCTCTACCGGATGATAGATTTCCACGCCCTTGATCGCGGGCACAAGACTGCGCGCGCGCTCCAAGAACGCCGTGGCCAAGCGCAGTTGTGTGGCTTCCGCCCTTAGCACCGCTTGAAAGCTAAAAGGGGGGAAGCCGGTCTGCTGGCGCTCGGTCAGCAGGATTTCGGCATAGCCTTCGAAGTCATGCTTCAGCAAGTGTTGGTACAAGGGATGTTCCGGAAAACCAGTTTGCACCAGAACTCGGCCGCTGTCCCCAGTTCGTCCGGCTCGCCCGCTGACTTGGAGCAGTTGCGCAAACAGGCGTTCGGCAGCGCGAAAATCCTGGGCGAACAAGGCGGCATCGGCATTGATGACCGCGACCAGATTCAGTCCGGGAAAGTCATGGCCCTTGGAAAGAAGCTGGGTGCCCACGAGTAGATTGGCGTCACCGGCATGGATGCGTTGCTGCATGGCTTCCCAGCTACCCTTGCGCCGCGTGGCATCGCGGTCCACGCGCAGAATACGGGCCTGGGGAAGGGTTTCAGCGAGTGCGGCCTCAAGCCTTTGGGTGCCGTGGCCTGAGGCTTTGAGGCTGGAATTGCCGCATGAGGGACAGGCAGCGGGTATGGCTTCCTCGTGGCCGCAATGGTGACACTTGAGCCGACTGGCGCGAAGGTGCAGAACCAGGCGTGCCGAGCAACGCGGGCACGGCGCGCTCCAGCGGCAGGCCGGGCACACGAGGGCCGGCGCATAGCCGCGGCGGTTTATGAATACGAGTGCTTGTCCCCCGTCCGCCAGGGTTTCGCGCAAGGCCATCAGGGTCTTGGGTGCGAGCCCATCCACGGGCTTGTGCACGCGAGTATCGACGAGTTCAATCTGCGGCAGACTGGCCCCGGGCACGGCGCGCTGGCCCAGGCGAAAGAGGCCGTAGCGTTTCTGCGTGACATTGCGCCAAGTCTCCAACGATGGAGTGGCAGAACCCAGCACCACGGGCGTGCCACGCGACTGGGCTCGATACACCGCCAGGTCGCGGGCCGAGTAGCGCAGTCCGTCTTGCTGGCTGAAGGATGCATCGTGTTCCTCGTCCACAATGATCAATCCCAAATCGGGCAGAGGCGTGAAGACCGCCAATCGCGTTCCCAAAACGATGCGCGCTTCGCCCCGGCTCGCCGAAAGCCAGCGAGCCAGCCGTTCGCCCTCAGCCAATCCGCTGTGCAAGCCAGCGATCGGGACGCCGGGAAAGCGGTCGGTGAAGCGGGCGGTGAGTTGCGGCGTGAGATTAATTTCCGGCGCAAGAACCAGCACTTGCCGGCCGCGCGCGAGCACTGTTTCAATGAGGCGCAGATACACCTCTGTCTTGCCGCTGCCGGTGATGCCGAACAAAAGATTGGTGCGGAAACCCGGGCGCGCTAGGGCTGAGGCGGCGGCTTGCTGCTCCTCATTCAATTGCGGTATGGATGCGGGTGTGGTCGGCGGGTGTCCCGATGCCAGGCGTTGCTGTCTTTCCAGCCAACCCTGTTCTTGCCAGCGTCTCAAGATCGGGTTGAAATTCTCGCCCAATTCCTGCAAGGACGCTTTGCTTGTCCAGTCCTGATTACTCAGCCGTTCAAACAGGATTCTTTGCAAACGGGATCGAGCAGGCAGGGCAGATGGAAGTGCGTGTTTGCCTTGGGTGCTCAACCTGTAATAAGTCGGGCTGGAGGGCGCGCATGTCTGAACCTGGCGCAAGGCAGTGGGCAGGGCGAGATGTGTGATCGGCCCAATCGGGTGATGGTAGTAAGCCGCACAAAAGCGGCAAAGCTGAAGTATGTCCGGCGGCAGGGCCGGGGTGTCCCGGTCAAGCGCCAGCGGGGTCTTGAGTCGACCGTGGGGAATGTCGCTGTGCTCAGCAAGCTCCATGATCACGCCGACTTTTTTCTTCTGGCCAAACGGCACGACGACGCGTCGACCCAAGTCCAGGGTTGTAACATCGTCCGACAGACGGTAGTCAAATAACTCAGGGACCGGAATATTCAGCGCAACCCGCGCGATCGATGGAGCAAAGGATGCGGCTGAAGTCGGCATGCACTTAGCCCTTAATCTTGTTTTCTAATGCAGGAGAATTCGGCAACACACTACATTCAAAAGGTTTTTATGGTTGTCCACCAAATCTGTGGATAATTTTGTGCATGATTCCCTTGAATTTTCCTTGAAAGCCCAGAATAGCGGGCTGTTTACATTTTGGTGAAAATTTATACGCTCAATCAATTCGTTATTTATCAATCACTTGAAAGTATTAGCGAGTTGTCAATCAAGATTTCCAATATTTCCCTGTCATGGCCCTGTAATTGTGCATAAGTGCTTGCTTATTATGTTTCAGCTGTGATATTTGCGGCTTTCTGAGTGTACGGTCTCGACCAGAACTTGGACATTATCAGGATCGGTGAACTGGGAGATTCCATGGCCCAAATTGAACACGTGGCCACTTCCATGGCCGTAGGAGTCCAACACTTGGGTGACGCCGCGACGAATGCTGTCAGGGGAACCGAATAAGGCGGAGGGATCGAAGTTGCCTTGAAGCGCTACCTTGCCGCCTACCTGGCGGCGAGCATCGCCAATGTCGATGGTCCAGTCCAAACCCAAGGCATCGCAGCCTATGGCTGCCATGTCCTGCAACCACAGTCCTCCGCCCTTGGTGAAGACGATATTGGGCACCTTGTGCCCCTCTCTTTCCTTGATGAGACCGGCCACAATCTGTTCCATGTAGCGCAGGGAAAACTCGCCATAAGCTTGGGGCGTGAGGGTTCCGCCCCAGGTGTCGAATATCATCACGGCCTGTGCACCCGCGTCGATCTGGGCATTGAGATAGCCGACGACCGCTTTGGCCGTCACTTCGAGGATCCGGTGCAGCAGATCCGGACGCTGATACAGCATGGTCTTGATGACCCGGAAATCATCCGAGCTGCCGCCCTCCACCATGTAACAGGCCAACGTGAATGGGCTGCCGGAAAAACCGATCAGGGGCACCGACCCGTCAAGGGCCCGGCGTATGCTTTTCACCGCGTCCATGACATAGCCCAGATGCTCTTGCGGGTCGGGCGCGCTCAAATCCCGGATCGCCCATTCCTCGCGCAACGGGCGCTCGAACTTCGGTCCCTCGCCTTGGGAGAAATACAGTCCCAGTCCCATGGCATCCGGCACCGTGAGAATGTCGGAAAACAGGATTGCCGCGTCCAGGTCATAGCGCGCCAAGGGTTGCAGGGTCACCTCTGTGGCGAAATCGGGATTCTTGCACAGGTTCAAAAAATTTCCGGCGCGCGCGCGGGTGGCGTTGTATTCAGGCATATAACGCCCAGCCTGGCGCATGAGCCATACGGGTGTGTAGTCGACCGGCTGTTTGAGCAGGGCACGTAGGAAGGTGTCATTCTTGGGTACAGACATGAGCGGTGTCGATTCGGCGCAAAGGCAAAACCCGCAGTTTACCGAATCCCCGCGCACCTCGGGGTGAGAATTGCGCCACTGCTTGCGGGGGCTGCTCAGTAGGTGCACGCATTCTTGTACGAAACTTGACTTGCACCTTGGCGATCAGAGGGCCCTGCACGCGCAAACAGGGCACTCATGCTGAGTCCTTGACGCGCATCTGCAGCCTGATCCGCTCGGCATAGTCGAGCGTGGACGCAGTCAGACCCCACCAAAGCAACCCGCTCCGGATCATTTGGGACGGGCGCGGTCCGCGTGAGTGACGCGAATCCAGATCGCCCGGCCGATCAGTTTGAAAGCACGGTTCTCGATTTGGACAACAGGGCGTTGAAATAGGCCGGGCCAGTAACGTGCATTACATCACCACAAAGCCGGGGCTGACGTTGCATGGGTATCCGGACGTTGAATCTTCTTCCGTCTGGCTGGCCAGGGTTAAGTAAAGGGCCACCTCACAGCGGCCCTTGCAAAGCCTAGTGAGACCACGGATGCGGAGCCCCGTAGGGACGCGGTTCGGGACGGCCATACCGCGTTTCCTGATCATGCTTTTCTACCCGGATGTGCTCGTCAGCCCGGTTCAACGCCTGATCGAGGCTCTCATATTCGCGTTGGCCGAGGATGCCGTCGGCCAGAAACTGACGTTCCTGCTGGCGAATGCTGCGTTGTTCCTGCATCAGTTTGAAGAACTCATTCTGAGTCAGCGCGCCGCTGCGCAAACCTTCCAGGACGCGATCATATTGCCTGTCCTGCCGCTCGTCGATTAGTCCGGACAAGCGATAGCTTTCCTGCATCGCGCTCATGGTTTGCTGATACTCGCCGTGTCCCCAATTCCGGAAATCGCGGTCGTTGTCCGCCAAGACCTGAGTCTGGATTCCAATCAGACCTGCGGTTGCCAGTAGGGCACTTGCCAGGATTTTGCTGCTGCTCTTCATGTCTACACTCCTTGTGCTTGATTGACCGCCGTTCATTCGGTCGGCAAGTACACTTTATCCAAGGGGTGCAACGGAGGCGTGTCGGTGGCGTATCGGTTTGTAAGCGCATGTAACGTGACAGTTACACATGCGGTGGGCGCCTGAATCCGGAACTAGCTGACTTCCAGGTAATTGAGTATGCCCTTGGCCGCCTCACGTCCTTCCCAGACGGCAGTGACGACCAGATCTGAACCGCGCACCATGTCGCCTCCGGCGAAGATCTTCGGGTTGCCGGTCTGGAAGGCATGCGTGTGGCCCTTGGCAATCACCCGACCGGTCTGGTCGGTGGTGATGCTCTGTTCGGCAAACCACGACTGCGGATTGGGGCGGAAGCCGAAGGCGATGATGACCCGGTCGGCCGGAATGATTTCCTCAGAGCCCGGCACCACCACGGGCGTGCGGCGGCCGCGCGCGTCCGGGGGCCCAAGCTCGGTGGTGACGAGCTTTACGCCCTCCACCTTGTCGAAGCCGACGATTTCCACCGGCTGGCGGTTCCACAGAAAGGAAACGCCTTCTTCCTTGGCATTGGTCACCTCGCGCTTGGAGCCAGGCATGTTCTTTTCATCGCGTCGATAGGCGCATGTCACCGACGTTGCGCCTTGGCGGATGCCGGTGCGGTTGCAGTCCATGGCGGTATCGCCGCCACCCAGAACCACCACGCGTTGGCCCTTCATATTGTGGAAGGCTTCGTCAGGCTTGAGCAAATTGAGGCAATGGCGCACGTTTGAAATGAGGTAGGGCAGGGCTTCCAAAACCCCGGGCAAGTCCTCGCCCCGGAAGCCACCCTTCATGTAGGTATAGGTACCCATTCCGAGGAAAACCGCATCGTAATCGGCAAGAATCTGCTGCATGGGAATGTCCTTGCCGACCTCGACCCCCAGCCTGAACTCGACGCCCATGCCTTCCAATACTTCGCGACGGCGGGTCATGACCCATTTTTCCATTTTGAATTCGGGTATGCCAAAGGTCAGCAGGCCACCGATTTCCTCATAGCGGTCGAATACCACGGGGGTGATGCCATTGCGAGCCAGCACATCGGCGCAGCCCAGCCCTGCTGGCCCGGCGCCGATGACCGCGACCTTCTTGCCGGTCGGGGTGACCTGGCTCATGTCGGGACGCCAACCAGCCTTGAACGCCTCCTCGGCGATGTATTTTTCCACCTGACCGATGGTCACCGCGCCAAAGCCGTCGTTGAGGGTGCAGGCACCTTCACACAGCCGGTCCTGGGGACAGACCCGGCCGCAGACTTCGGGCAGCGAGTTGGTTTGATGCGACAGCTCCGCCGCCTCGAACAAGCGTCCTTCGTTGATCAGCTTGAGCCAGTTGGGAATGTAGTTGTGTACCGGGCACTTCCATTCGCAATAGGGGTTGCCGCAACCCAGACAGCGCCCGGCCTGCTCAGCCGCATGGCCCGCGTCCATCTTCGCGTAGATCTCCTTGAATTCGTGGATGCGGATCACCGCCGGCGTCTTGTCGCCGTCGCGGCGCGGCTGATTCAGAAATTGAAATACATCACCCATGGTTATCTTGTCAGTATGAAGGGAGTGGAGCTCAGGCCGGCACGGCTTCCCGCTTGCTGCCGGGAAGGTCGTCGACCAGGGCCTCGATGCTGACGCGCTTGGGCTTGATCAGCCAGAACCTTTCCAGCGCTGCCTTGTAATCCGCCAGCAGCGCAGTGGCGCGGACCGACCCGGTGAAGCCCAGGTGGCGTTCGATCTGCGCTTTGAGGAATACGCGATAGGGTTCCATTTCGTCGGTAGTCAGGCGCGCGATGTCGATCAGTTCCTTGTTGTACTTGTTGGCGAAGTCGCCCGACTCGTCGTAGACAAAGCTCATTCCGCCCGACATGCCGGCGCCGAAATTGATTCCGGTGTCGCCCAGCACAATCACACAGCCGCCGGTCATGTATTCGCAGCAGTGGTCGCCCGCCCCTTCCACCACCGCAAGGGTGCCGGAGTTGCGTACCCCGAAACGTTCGCCCGCCATGCCTGACGCATAGATCTCGCCACCGGTGGCGCCATACAGGCAGGTATTGCCGATGATGATGTTGCGGTGGGCTTCGTAGCTTGAAACCTTGGGTGGGTAGATGATCAGCCGGCCCCCGGCCATGCCCTTGCCTACATAGTCGTTGGCGTCGCCTTCCAACTCCATCGTCAGGCCTTTGGCGTTCCACACGCCAAAACTCTGGCCTGCCGAACCGCTCAGCATCAAATGGATGGTGTCATCCGGCAGCCCGGTATCACCATGCGCCTTGGCGATTTCCCCCGACAACCTCGCGCCGATCGAACGGTTGACATTGCGCACCGCGTAGTCAAAGCGGGCCCTCTTCCTGGCCTGGATCGAAGGCAGCGCATCCTTTACCATCTGTTCCGCCAGCTCACCCTTGTCGAAGCTGGGATTGCGCTCCTGCAGGCAATAGCGCGGCTCGTCGGCAGGAATCCCACCCTGGGTCAGCAGCACAGCCAGTTTCAGTTTCCTTTGCCTGGGGGTCGCGCCTTCCATCAGCTCGAGCAGATCAGTGCGGCCGATCAGGTCGGTCAACTTTTTCACCCCGAGATCCGCCATCAACTCGCGTGTTTCCTGAGCCATGAAGGTGAAGAAGTTCACCACCATGTCGGGCAGGCCAATAAAGTATTTCTTGCGCAAGGTGTCGTTCTGGGTTGCGACCCCGGTCGCGCAGTTGTTCAGGTGGCAGATGCGCAGGTATTTGCAACCCAGCGCGACCATGGGGCCGGTGCCGAAGCCGAAGGACTCGGCACCCAGGATCGCGGCCTTGATCACATCCAGCCCGGTCTTGAGGCCACCGTCGGTTTGCACCCGTACCCGGCCGCGCAAGCCGTTGGCGCGCAACACCTGCTGCGCTTCGGACAGCCCCAGTTCCCAGGGCGTGCCGGCGTATTTCACCGAAGTCAGGGGCGAGGCGCCGGTGCCGCCGTCATAGCCTGAGATGGTGATCAGGTCGGCATAGGCCTTGGCCACCCCGGCGGCCACCGTACCCACGCCGGGTTCGGCGACCAGCTTGACCGACACGAGCGCACTCGGATTGACCTGCTTCAAGTCAAAGATGAGCTGGGCCAGATCCTCAATGGAGTAAATGTCATGGTGCGGCGGCGGCGAGATCAGCGGCGTGCCGGGCTTGCAATAGCGCAGCGCGGCGATGGTGGCGGACACCTTGTCACCGGGCAACTGGCCACCCTCGCCGGGCTTGGCACCCTGAGCAATCTTGATCTGCAGCACCTCGGCGCTGACCAGATAGGCGGGCGTCACGCCAAATCGGCCGGAAGCGACCTGTTTGATCTTGGAGGTTCGGATCGAGCCGTAACGCTTGGGATCTTCGCCGCCTTCGCCTGAATTGGAGCGGCCGCCGATGCGGTTCATGCCTTCAGCAAGGGCCTCGTGGGCTTCCGGCGACAAGGCGCCAAGCGACATGCCGGCACTGTCAAAGCGCTTGAGGATGGATTCCACCGGTTCCACTTCGTCGAGCGAAATCGGGTTCGCGCCAAACTTCGGTTTCATCAGGTCGCGGATCATCGCCACCGGCCGGGTGTTTACCAGCGCCGAGTATTTCTTGTATTCGTCATAGCTGCCGTCCTGCACCGCCTTCTGCAATTGCTGCACCACGTCGGGGTTGTAGGCGTGAAACTCTTCGCCAAAAATGAACTTGAGCAGCCCGCCTGCGGTAAGCGGCTTCATCGGATTGCAGGCCGCCTTGTGCAGCAGCTTCTGGTCGATTTCGAAATCGGCAAAATCGGCTCCGGAGATGCGCGAAACCGTGCCTTTCAGGCTCAGTTCGATGACCTCCTCATGGATGCCCACCGCCTCGAACAACTGCGCGCCGCGGTAGCTGGACACCAGGGAAATGCCCATCTTGGACAGCACTTTGTACAGGCCCTTGTCCATGCCCTTGCGGTAATTTGCCAGGGCCTTGTCGAGGCCCAGTTTGACCTCGCCAGATTTCACGAACTCGCCGATCACCTGGTAGGCCAGATAGGGATAGACTGCCGTAGCCCCATAGCCGATCTGACAGGCGTAATGATGCGGATCGCGCACGGTGCCGGTTTCCACCACGATGTTGGCGTCACAGCGGATGCCCGCGGTGATCAGCGCATGGTGCACCGCGCCGGTGGCAAACAGGGCGGGAATGGGCAATCGGTCCCGGCTGAATTCACGATCCGACAGCACCAGGATCACCTTGCCGGCCTTGACCGCGGCCACTGCGTCGGCCGCAAGTCTTTCCACTGCGGATTTCAAGTTGCAGGCGGCGGGGTCATACAGCAGGGACAAGGTAATGCTCGCGTATTCCGCATTGGTCTGACCTGTCACCGCGACGAAGGCTTCATGCGACAGCAGTGGCGAATGCACTTCAAGCCGGCGCGCGTGTTCCGGGGTTTCCTCAAACAGGTTGCGTTCCGGACCGAAGCAGGTATTGAGCGACATCACGATCGCCTCGCGGATCGGGTCGATCGGCGGATTGGTCACTTGGGCGAACTGCTGGCGCAGGTAATCGTAGGGCGAGCGCACCTTCTGCGAGAGCACGGCCATGGGTGTATCGTCGCCCATCGAGCCCAGCGCTTCCTGACCGTCTTCCGCCAATACCCGGATGATCTGGTCGCGTTCCTCGAAACTGACATTGAACAGCTTCTGCTGGGTGAGCAGTGAGAAGGTGTCCATGAGTTCGAGATCGCCATCCTGATAGGTGCCGAACTCCAGCTTGCGTGCCTGCTTGAGCCATTCGCGATAGGGATGGCGGGTCTTAAGTTCGCGGTCAATGTCCTCGGGTAGAAGCAGTTTGCCGGTGGCGAGGTCAGCCGCCACCATCTGGCCGGGGCGCACCCGGCCTTTCATCACCACGTTTTCCGGGCCGTAGCTCCACACCCCGACCTCCGAAGCGATGGTCAGGATGCGATCTTTGGTCAACACCCAACGCGCCGGGCGCAGGCCGTTGCGGTCCAACATGCAGACCCCGTAGCGGCCGTCGGTCATCACCACGCCCGCAGGGCCGTCCCAGGGTTCCATGTGCATGGACTGGACTTCGTAGAAGGCGCGCAGATCCGGGTCCATGTTCTCCACGTTCTGCCAGGCCGGCGGCACCACCAGGCGCAGGGCGCGGAACAGCGGCACGCCGCCCATCACCAAGCCTTCGATCATGTTGTCCAGGCTCATCGAGTCGGAACCGTCGGTACCGACCATGGGACGGACATCATCCATGTTCGGGATGAGTTCGCTCTTGAACTTCATCTCCCGCGCCTGGTTCCAGTTGCGGTTGCCCTGCACCGTGTTGATTTCGCCGTTGTGCGCCAGATAGCGGAACGGCTGGGCCAATCGCCATTCCGGCCAGGTGTTGGTGGAGAAGCGCTGATGGAATACGATCAGGCTGGAGGCGAAGCGCGGGTCTTTCAGGTCCGGAAAGAACAGCGGGAGATTGGACGGCAGCACCAGGCCCTTATAGGAAATGACCTGTGAGGACAGGGTTGGCAGGTAAAAATAGCGGTCACCTTTCGTGGCCTTTTCCGCCAGGCGACGCGCAATATAGAGTTTGCGGTCGAAGCGGGTTTCATCCACGTCCGCCGGGCAGTTGACGAAAATCTGCTCGAAGTGGGGCAGGGTGTTGAGGGCATACTGGCCGCAAACGGTGGTGTCGACCGGCACCTTGCGAAAGCCCGCGACCCCCAAACCCTGGGCGCTTAACGCCTGGATGAGCGCATCCTTGGCGGCCTGCTGCTGGGTGGCGTCCGGGGACAGAAACACCAGCGCAGCGGCGTAACGTTCGGCGAGCTTGACGCCGGCATCCTGTGCGACGGCACGCAGGAAGGCATCCGGCTTTTTGAACAAGAGTCCGCAACCGTCACCCGACAGGCCGTCGGCGGCAATGGCGCCGCGGTGGGTCATGCAGGCGAGCGAGGAGATCGCGGTTTGCACCAGCTTGTGGGAGGGCTGGTTGTCCATTTGGGCAATCAGCCCAAAGCCGCAGGAATCCTGCTCGAAATCCGGGGAGTAGAGCGTCCCCTCAAGCCAGCGTTGTCTTTGCATGGATGACATCCAAAAAACCGGCCCCGAAATTTGGGCGAAAAGGATCTCATTCTAGCGCCAAGCCGAGGGGCGGGGCAATGGTCTCGGGGAATTTCCCCAGTCCGAACAAGGGGTTCCGGCCGGCCTCATATTCCTCCCTTGGCAACGCCCCAAGAATAACAGGTCGTCAGCCTCCAATTTCCAATGCGGCGCACGCCGGCATCCATTCTCCGGCAGTGCGGGTTCCTTGCGGAAAAGCGGTCGATTGGCCGGCCCTGCCTCAACTTTGGCCAGGATAGTCCCGAAATAGTATCTAGGGCGCGTTAACAGGCCCTTGATGGGTCAATTGGAGGCTCCCCCTATTGGAAGTCCGGAACGGCATAGTCACGCGAGCA
Organism: uncultured beta proteobacterium; assembly: GCA_963782495.1. GTDB lineage: Bacteria > Pseudomonadota > Gammaproteobacteria > Burkholderiales > Thiobacillaceae > DASQBT01. The sequence goes on from CAWAJU010000006.1 coordinate 272,654, forward strand.
TCGCTGTTCGCCGCATTGAGCGTTGTGCTGCTGCTCTGGCTGGCCGCGTCCTGGTTCATCGCCAACCGCATCATGCAGAGGGCCTCGCAGAACCTGGTCAAGGAAGAATCGACGGTGGTGGAGAGGCGCGCCCAGAATATCGCAAGAAACGTCGCGCAGAGCATCACCTATCTGCATGGCATCCCGTCACTGATCGCAAAAGACGAACGTACGCTAAGGGCCCTGCGTCGTCCGGGGGTGAGTTCTGCATCGGCATCCCTCGCACCCGAATTGAAGAAGCAGGCGTGGTCCGCTGACGCACTGCTGCTGGCGCTGGATGGGCATCTGGATCTGGTCGCCCGATCTCTGGGAGTGGACGTGTTGTGGGTCATGAACGCGTCGGGGGACTCAATCGCCGCGAGCAATGCAGGCAAACCGCAGAGTTTCGTCGGAACGAATTATGCCGACCGGGAATACTTCACCGCCGCCATGGGTGGCAAGCTGGGGCAGCAGTACGCGATGGGAAGAAAAACCAATATTCCGGGACTGTTCTTCAGTGCGCCGGTGATGGTGGATGGCCGTATCGTCGGCGTGGTGACGGCCAAGACTGACTTGCCCAAACTGTCGTTCTGGGTCAACCAGGCTGAGGCCCTCGTCTCGGACATGTATGGTGTTGTAATCCTGGCGAAGGACCAGGGCCTCGAAATGCGCGCGCTCCCCGGGGCTTCAGTTTTCGTGCTTTCCGATGCCGCACGAATGGCCCGCTACAAGCGTAGGGACTTTCCGCCGCTGTTCATTCAGTCCTGGGGTAACGCGCGTCTTTCAAGCTTGTTGCGCATCGACCACGATGACGTACCGAGCCTGATGGCGCGTCGCGCAGTTCCGGGCAGTGGCATCGAGGTCCATGTACTTAGGCGGCTTCCCGCGGTCGTGGCATACGAGAAGGAAAGGCTGCAACAATTTCTGCTCCTGGCCATATCAGGTTCGGTCCTGCTGCTGATGGTTGCGGGAACCATCAATGTCTTTCTCATCCACCGCGACGCGCGGCGCCGCATGGCGCAATCCCTGTCGCTGCAGCGCGCCACCATTGAATCGACTGCCGACGGCATCCTGGTAGTGGATCGCGATGGCCAGGTCACAAGCTATAACCAGCGCTTCGTCGACATCTGGCATGTGCCAACAACGCTCCTTGCCAGTCACAACGACCAGAAACTGCTCGACTTCGTCTGCGGCCAGATGGCTGAGCCGAAGCGTTTCCTGGTCAAGGTTCGCGAACTCTACGCGCGCCCGGACGAGTCTTCATTCGATTTGCTTAATTTCGCCGACGGACGGACCGTGGAACGCTATTCGCAACCACAGCGCCTGGACGGCGAGGTGGTGGGTCGGGTCTGGAGTTTCCGTGACATCACCGAGCGCAATCGAGCTGAACATGCTTTGCGCATCGCCGCCACCGCCTTCGAGTCGCTTGATGGCATGACCGTCACAGACGCAGACGGCCGCATCCTGCAGATCAACCGCGCGTTTAGCGAATTGACCGGCTATGCACCCGAGGAGGTCATAGGCAAGACGACTGCCTTCCTCAAGTCGGGGCGCCACGACGACGAGTTCTATCGGCAGATGTGGGAGCGGCTGAAGCAGACCGGTCATTGGCAGGGTGAAATCTGGAATCGCCGCAAGAACGGCGAAATTTTTCCCGTGTGGCTGGCGATCAGTTCAGTGAAGGGTCCGGACGGGGCGGTCACCAACTATGTCGGCGCATCTACCGACATCACCCAGCGCAAGGCGTCGGAAGACCAGATACGCAGCCTGGCCTTTTTCGATCCGTTGACCAAGTTGCCCAACCGGCGGCTCCTTCTCGACCGGCTCGATCACGCCCTGTCCGGCAGCCAGCGCTACGCTCGTTATGGCGCAGTCATGTTCATCGACATCGATCATTTCAAGGCGCTTAACGATACCCAGGGTCATGCGGTGGGGGATCTTCTGCTGGTGGAGGTCGCCCAGCGGCTGCAAGCCAGCATCAGAGAAGGTGACACTGTCTCGAGATTGGGTGGCGACGAGTTCATCATCATGCTGGAGAATCTGAGCAATGACCGCGCCCAGGCGGCCGCACAGGTTGAGGCGGTGGCCGAGAAAATCCAGGCCGCCATCAGCAGGCCCTATGCGCTCAGATGCGGCGAAGAGCAGCGGCCCCAGGATTTCCACTGTACCTCCAGCATAGGTATCAGCCTGTTCATGGGCCATATGGAAACGGCCGATGAGCTGCTCAAGCGCGCCGATGTGGCCATGTACCAGGCGAAATCAGCCGGACGCAACACCGTCCGGTTCTTTGATCCCGACATGCAGGCTACGCTGGAAATCCGCACCGCGATGGAAGCCGACTTGCGCCAGGCGCTGGCCAATCGTGAATTCGAGCTCCATTATCAGATCCAGGTCGATCGCCGGCAGAGCTTGATCGGCGCCGAAATTCTGCTCAGGTGGAACAGTCCCGCTCGCGGACTGGTTTCCCCGGTCGCGTTCATTCCCCTGGCGGAAGAAACCGGGCTGATCGCGCCGATCGGGCTTTGGGTTCTGCAGAGCGCCTGCGCTCAGCTCAAGGCGTGGGCTGTGGATCCGGCCCGGCGCAACCTGCAACTGGCAGTCAATATCAGCCCGCGCCAGTTCCGCCAGGACAATTTCATCAGCCAGGTCTTGGAGGTGCTGGAACAGACCGGCGTGAACCCATCACGGCTCAAGCTGGAACTGACCGAAGGCCTGGTGTTGAACAATGTCGAAGACAGCATCGAGAAGATGCATGCACTGCGCGCGTTGGGGCTCGAGTTTTCGATGGACGACTTCGGCACCGGTTACTCATCCCTTTCCTATCTCAAGAAGCTGCCCCTGAGCCAGCTGAAAATAGACCGCTCCTTTGTCCAAGACCTCAGCACCGATGCGAATGACGCGACCATCGTGCGCACCATTATCACAATGGGTCGCACCCTGGGTCTGGAGGTAATCGCCGAAGGGGTCGAAACCGAGGAGCAGCATGAGTTTCTCTATCAGAATGGTTGCAGCGCCTTCCAGGGTTACTTGTTCGGCCGCCCCCTCCCAAGGAGTGAATTCGAGGAATTGCTTGACCGGCATGCGCGGTCGCCCAGGCCCGAGCAACTGCACGCATAGGCGTACTCAGCGCGATAGCTAATCCGGCTTGCCCTGTCGCAGCGGCGTCGGACGCTGCATGGACTATCTGGACTGTGGCGATCCCAGACTAAGTGTCCGCTCCAGTTTCAAGGTGTTGGCCGGGTTATCGGCGACCATCCCGTTCCACCCGCCACCGAGTGACTTGACGAGATCCGCGGTGGCCGCCAGCTCCGCGCGGCGGGCGTCGATCGTGTCCTGCTGGGCCTGATAGAGATTGCGTTGGGCGTCCAGCACCTGCAGATAGTTGTCCACGCCATTCTTGTAGCGCAGCTCGGCTAGCTCCAGCGTCTGCGCCAACGCTTCGCTGCGGCGCTGGTCGGCGGCGGCCAGTTCGGCCGACTGCCGGTGAGCGACCAAGGCATCGAGAACTTCGCGGAACGCTCCCTGAACGGCCTGCTCGTAGGTCAGCAAGGCCTGGGTCTGGCCCGCATCGGCGGCCTGGAGGCCGGCCTTGGTGCGGCCGACGTCGAACACGGATTCCACCAGATCAGCGCTCAAGCCCCAAATGGTGGTGGGCCCGGAGAACAGGCTGGCCAGACGTTTGCTCTCCGAACCGAAATTGCCGGTCAGAGACAAGTCGGGGAAGAGCGCGGCCTTGGCCTGCCGTATGCCGGCCTGTGCGGCCAGCAAACCCTGTTCGGCCTGACGCAAGTCCGGCCGGCGCGCCAGCAATTCCGAGGGCAGACCGGCAGGGACGGCCGGTGGTTGGCCCATCTTCTCCAGTTCGGCGCCGCGTGCCATCTGTTGTTCGACCAGGGCGCGCGGGCTGCGTCCAAGCAATTGCGCCAAGGCCAGTTCCTGCTGGCGGGTGGACTGGGCAAGCTGGGCGATGGAAGCGTCCGTGGCGGCCAACTCGCCCTCGGCCTGGCGCAGATCCAGCTCGGAACTGACACCGTGCTCGACGCGCAGACGTTGCAGGTCTGCGGCGTCCTGACGATTGCTGCGGGTCTCGCGCGCAAGTTCCATCTTGGCGTCCAGGGCGCGCAGCGCGAAGTAGTCCTTCACCACATCGCTTTCGAGGCTTGTGCGGACGACTTCGCCCGCGTATTCGGTCGCCAGAAGGTTGGCGCGCGCCGCGTCGGTGGCCGCGCGGTAGCGTCCCCACAGGTCCACCTCATAGGCAGCCTGCAGATTGAGCTTGAAATCGTTGTTGATCGGGGAGGGAATCGGGAAACTGCCCAACTCGCTTACCCGAGTGCGGCCGGCATGGGCACCGATCTGTGCGGTTGGATACTGGTCCGCGCGCGTGAGGCCCAGATTGGCACGTGCCGCGTCGATGCGTGCCGCAGCCAGGCGGATGTCGGTGTTGTGGGCAAGCGCCTCTTCGATCAGCGCATCCAGGATCGGGTCGCGGTACGCTTTCCACCAGTCCCCAGCGAGGGGTGTTTGAGCCTGTCCTTGCGGCCACGCGGCGGGTAGCTCGGTATGCAGCTGCTTCATCTCCGGCAGGGTGAAGCACCCGCCCAAACTTAGCAGGATCAGGGCCAGAACCGTCTTACGCATGATCGTCCTTGTTCTCAAGCGCCGCCCCGTGATAGTGGATAGGCCCCGGGAACAGCCGGCGCACCGTCAGGTACAGCACCGGGACAATGAACACCGCCAGTACGGTGGCGGCGATCATGCCGCCCATGACGCCGGTTCCAATCGCGTGGCGGCTGGCGGCACCGGCGCCCCGGGAGATGGCCAGCGGCAGCACGCCAAACATGAAGGCGATCGACGTCATCACGATGGGCCGGAAGCGCAGCTTGCACGCTTCCACCACGGCCTCCAGTGTGGCCTTGCCTTCAGCCTCAAGCTGGCGGGCGAATTGCACGATCAGGATGGAGTTCTTGGCCGACAGGCCGATGATGGTGATGAAGCCGACCTTGAAATAGACGTCATTGGGCAGCCCGCGCAAGGTTACCGCCAGCACCACGCCGAACACCCCTAGCGGGACGACCAGAAGCACTGCCAGCGGCACGCTCCAGCTCTCATACAGGGCGGCCAGGCACATGAACACCACCATGATGGATAGCGCAAACAGGATGGGCGCCTGGGCGCCGGAAAGCTTTTCCTCAAAGGACGTGCCTGACCATTCATAGCCCAGGCCCGGCGGCAGCTTGGCGGCGATCTCTTCCATCGCCTGCATGGCCTCGCCGGTGCTGTGGCCGGGGGAGGGACCGCCGGCGATCTTGGTGGCCGGCACGCCGTTGTAGCGATCGAGCTTGGGCGAGCCCACCACCCAATGTGGCGTGGCGATGTCCGACAGCGGCACCATGTTGCCTGCGCGGGTGCGCACCCGCAGCGAGAGCAGGCCTTCAGGCGTGGCGCGGGCGGGCGCGTCGATCTGCATCACGACGCGCAGCACCCGGCCGTCGCGGATGAAGTCATTCACGTAGGCGGAGCCGAGCGCGACGGCAAGAGTCTGGTCCAGCTCTCCCAGATCGACGCCTAGACTGCTGGCCTTGAGCCGGTCGACATCCAGCAGCAGCTGGGTCGCCGGCTCCTTGCCCTCGGGCCGCACACCGGCCAGGCGCGGGTCCTGACTGGCCATGCCCAGTACCATATTGCGCGCGTTCATCAATGCCTCGCGCCCCTGGCCGGTCCGGTCCTGCAGGCGGAAGTCGAAGCCGCCCACTGCCGCCAGTTCCGGAATGGGTGGCGGATTCAGCGCAAAGATCAGCGCCTGCTTGATCGAGGACAAGGCCATGTTGGCACGCTGTACGATCTGCAGGGCTTGTTGGCTCGGCTTGGTGCGCTCGTCCCAGTCCTTGAAGCGGACGAAGGCAATGGCTGCATCCTGGCCCCTGCCGAAGAAGGAGAAGCCTAGCACGCCGACCACCTTGGCGATCTCGGGCTGCTTGAGGTAGTACTGTTCCATCTGAGAAAGGACCTTCTCGGTGCGTTCCTGAGTCGCGCCTGAAGGCAGCTGCACGATGCTGATCAGGTAACCCTGGTCCTCGTCGGGCAGAAAACCGGTGGGCAGGTGCAGAAACAGAAATGCGGTGGCAGCCGCAATAACCGCGAACAAGGCCAGAATGCGCAGCGGCCGATGCACCGCGGCGCCGACCCCACGCGCATAGCGGCTGGTGGTGCGTTCGAAGAAATGGTGAAACATGCCGAACAAGCCGCGCTGTTGCTCCAGCTTCTCTTTGCTGAGTCCACGGAACAGCAGCGAGCACAAGGCCGGAGTGAGGGAAATGGCCATCAGCGCCGAGAACAGCATGGTGATGACCAGGGTCACCGCGAACTGACGATAGATCGCGCCGACCGAGCCGCTGAAGAAGGCCATGGGAATGAACACCGCCGACAACACGGTGGTGATGCCTACAATGGCGCCGAAAATCTGGCCCATGCCTTTGGATGTCGCATCATGCGAGGACAGGCCTTCATGCGACATGATGCGTTCGACGTTTTCCACCACCACGATCGCATCATCCACCACGATGCCGATGGCCAGCACCATGGCGAACAGCGACAGCACGTTGATGGAATAGCCCAGCAAGTAGAGGCCCACCAGCGTGCCGACCAGCGAAATCGGTACCACGATGGTGGGAATGATCGCCGCGCGCAGCTTGCCGAGGAACACCCACATCACCAGGAAGACCAGGAAGAAGGCCTCGGCCAAAGTCTTCACCACCTCGCGGATGGAGATCTCGACGAAACGCGAAGTGTCATAAGGAACGTCCCAGCTCACCCCCTTGGGGAAGAAGCGCGCCAGCTCGGTCATGCGTGACTTGATCGCCTGCGCCGTTTCCAGCGCGTTGCTGCCGGGCGCCAGCTTGATGCCCACGGCCGCGGTCGGGCGGCCATTCAGGCGCGCGCTGAAACCGTAGTCCTGGGCGCCCAGTTCCACACGCGCCACGTCCTTCAGGTGCACAGCGGCCCCGGAAGAAGCGGTACGCAACAGGATATTACCGAACTGTTCCGGCGTGGAAAGCCTGCCCTGGGTGATCACCGTGGCCGCGAGCTGCTGGCCCTTCACCGCCGGCACCTGGCCCAGCTCACCGGTTGCCAGCTGGACGTTCTGCGCCTGCACTGCCGCCAGCGCCTCGCCGGGTGTCATGTTGAACGAGGCGAGCTTGAGCGGATCAAGCCAGATGCGCATCGCGTATTCTGAACCGAACAGGGTTGCCTCACCGACCCCTGGCACCTGACGGATGTTATTCAGCACATTGGCGGCGGTGAAACTGCCCAGGTCCGTCCCGTTGAGGCTTTGGTCCGGCGAGAAGATGGTGACGAACATCAGATAGTTGCGCCGTGCCTTGGCCACCGTGATGCCTTGACGCCGCACCTCGTCCGGCAGGCGTGCTTCAACCCTTTTGATGCGGTTCTGCGCCTCCACCGAAGCAATGTCCAGGTCACTGCCGGTAGCGAAAGTCAGCGTCATGGTCATGGTGCCGCTGGCGTCGCTGCTGGACTCCATGTAGAGCAGATGCTCAATGCCGTTCATCTCCTGCTCGATCAGGCTGGTGACCGCATCTTCCACGACTTGCGCACTGGCGCCCGGATAGACGGCAGTGATGGTCAACGCAGGTGGTGCGACTTCGGGATACTGCGAGACCGGCAGTTTGGGAAATACCAGGACCCCGCCCAGGATGATGAACAAGGCGATGACCCAGGCAAAGATAGGGCGGTTGATGAAGAAACGCGGCAGCATGTTCTCGGCCTTACTTGGCAGGAACAGGCTTCACCGGCATGCCCGGGCGAACCTTCTGCACGCCGTTGACAATCACCTGTTCGCCACCCTTGAGACCTTCGGCAATGATCCAGTCCGCTCCCGACAGCCCACCTGTCTTCACCGGCTGCGGCGCCACCTTGCCGTCCGCACCCACAATCAGGACCACTTGGCCTTGCGACGCAACCTGCACCGCGCGCTGTGGCACGACGATCACGTTCTCGGCAGTCGCCACCGGCAGGCGCACGGTAACAAACTGGCCGGGCAGCAGTTCGCGGCCCGGATTGGGAAATTCGGCGCGCAGGCCCACCGAGCCGGTGGTCGGGTCCACCGCCAGATCGCTGAACAGCACTTTGCCGGGACGGGGGTATTCCTGGCCGTTTTCCAACACCAGCCGCACCGGTGCTTTGCTGGCCACAGCTTGGCCGTGGCGCAACGCCTCGCGCAGGTCGAGGAAGTCGGCGCTGGACTGGGAGAAGTTCACCCAGATCGGATCGTACTGTTCGATGATGGCGAGCGAAGTGCTTTCCCCGTGGCCTACCAAGGCACCTTCGGTCACCTGTGCACGCCCTGCGCGCCCAGAAATCGGCGCGGTCACCCTGGCGTAGGACAGGTCGATGTTGGCACGGGTCAGCGCGGCTTGCGCGGCGGCCACGTCGGCATCGGACTGCGACTTGGTTGCGACCGCCTGGTCGTATTCCTGTTTGCTGATTGCCTTGGTATTCACCAGGGCCTGCAAGCGATCCAGGTTCTGCGCCGCAATGAGGGCCTGCGACTTGGCTCTGGCGAGGGCCGCCCTGGCCGATTCCACATTGGCTGCCAGCGTGCGCGGGTCGATCCGGAACAGCAACTGGCCCGCCTTCACCTCGCTGCCTTCCTTGTATTCGCGCCGTTCCAGGATGCCCTCGACCCGGGCGCGCACTTCGGCGGTACGCACCGCCTGTAAACGACCTGGAACTTCCACGGTGCGCGGCACCGTCTTTGCGGCCACGGTGATCACTTCCACCTCTGGAGGCGGCATGCCTCCACCGCCCATGCCGGGCCCCTGGTGGCCGGGGCCGCCGGAAGGCTTGCAGGCAGTGAGCACAGCGAGCATGAGGGAAAGGGCGAGGTTTGGGGCGAGATGGCGTGTCACGCTGAGCTCCGAGTTAGAAACGGCCTGACAGCCGAGTGCTGGCGCATTGTACCTAGAGGCGCAGATTCCGGTAAATCGGCTGGATGGCCCGGGTCAAAGCCATCCTCTCGGTGGGGTGATCGGCGCGGCGGTACAGGGGCCGAGATAGAACGGTTGATCGCCAAGTAGGCACAATGGTTCCAACGCCAGCCGGCGAATCGATTCCATGCGCTTCCTCGGCTCAATTGTCGTCCTTCTTCGCGCTTTGATTGTCTGAACTTCCCGACCGGCGGGGCGGATCGGGAGAGGGGCTGGGCACTTGACGACCGCCGGCTGGGCCGGCAGGCTTGCCAGCATCAATTACCAAAAGGAGGAACACATGAATCGATTCGACGTGACCGAACTGATCATCACCAACAGGCTCAAGAAAGGCCTCACGTGGGAAGCGATAGCCCAGGCTGTGGGCCAGAGCAAGGAATGGGTCACCGCCGGTTGCCTGGGCCAGATGACCTTCACTCCTGAACAGGCCAAGACCATCGGCGCGATGCTGGACCTGCCTGCCGAGGCTGTAGCGCAATTGCAGGTCGTCCCCTACAAGGGTTCGTTGCCCGGCACCGTGCCCACCGATCCGCTGATCTACCGCTTCTACGAACTGGTCATGGTCTACGGCACCACCATCAAGGAGCTCATCCACGAGGAATTCGGCGACGGCATAATGAGCGCCATTGACTTCTCCATGGACATCTCGCGCGTGCCTGATCCCAAGGGCGACCGGGTGAAGATCGTGCTCAACGGCAAGTTCCTGCCGTACAAGATGTACTGAGCCGGCGCCGTTTGCGCGCGACAGCCTGCGCCTCGACGGGCAGCGCCTTCGTCGCGGCGGGAGGCCACCCTATGCCTTCACGCCGAAAAACGCCTCCAGCGCCCGTGTTCCCAGCGCCAGCCAGATCTTGATGATCTCGTAGACGATCACCGTGGCGTAGCTCACGGCCATCCAGACCAAGGGTTCCTCGATGGGCAAGTCGGACCACGCACCGATGTGCAGACCCATCATGGCCTCCGGGCGAAATCCCCACCATCCGTACGGCATCGCCAAGGTCACCTCCCAAAGCAGGCTGATGAGCACCATGAGGAAGAAGGTGAAGCTGAATGCGCGCCAGTTCACGAACCGTTGCGCAGTGTGGAAGAAGCCGGCGGAAGGCACGAATGCGGCCAGTGCGAGATAGGTGAAATACCAGGGGAAGCCTTCTGGCGAGCCGGAGAAGTAACGTTTGTAGATAGCCGCCGCAGCAACCATCGCGATCCCGAACAGGGCAGAAGGAACGTGAAAGCGCACAATGCGCGCAATGCCGCGTGCCGCTTCCCGGTAATCGGGAACGTTGTAGGCGCTCATCCAGTATTCGTCGGCCCAGATGTAACTCATCAGTGCCGCCATGAAGCCGGTGAGGTAGAACACGAACTCCTCGAGCGGAACCGTCCCGCCCATGGCAGGAACGCCGATCCCCAGGGTCGCGCCATGATTGGGAAAGATGAAGAAGGCGTTGCCGAAGGCCAGATCGAGGAAGAAGCCCAGCGGCACCAGAACGGCGAGGGTCCGCAAGAACGCCTGGCGCGGGAAGTGCAACTCCGTCCGGCGGGCAAACCAGCCGCCCAGCACCGCCACTGGCACGATGAACAACAGCAGGCTCCAGGTGTAGCCGTACGGAGTGGGGTTGTCCGAAGCGATGCTCAACATGCCCGGATGCTCGACCCTGATGAGGGTAAGCGCCGCGGGCACGATTAGCATGATGGCAAGCAGGCAAAGCACCCGGAATGTCTGTCCGGGCTGCTGACCTGGAGGCCTGTCTGGCTCCCCAATGTTCCTCCCTGCTTCATTCGCCATATTGCGGACCTTTCTCGACCTGAAGTGCTGATCCCCTGTCTCAAAGCGACATGGGGTCCACTCACTATGGCATCGCTGCGGGACGGTTGCCACCGCAACCGGCCGGCTCTCAGTCCGATTCGTTTGGGTGGGGCCCGATCATCGCCATGCTCCAGGAACGTGAGGCACCGCATTGTGCATTCCTGACTCGACAGGATGACCGGATACCGCTGATGGGCGCGGATGAACAATTGCCGCACATTGCGCTTTCTGCCTCCGCCACAAAAATCAGGCGGCGGCCATCTCAGTCGGGATGACGGTCATCGTCGCCACGGTGGCACCCCGCAGTAACGTCAACTCGCAAGGCTGGCCGACACTCTCGCGATCAAGCAGGCGGGTCAGCGCCGCCACGCCAGTGGTGGGACTGCCCCGCAAGGCGACGATGATGTCGCGCTCTCGCACCCCTGTGTGCGCCGCAGGACTTTCCGGCTCCACCCGGATCACCAGCACCGCGCGCGCTTCCGTCAAGCCAAACCGCTCGAGCGCCTCCCGGGGCAGCCTGATGTCGGCGCCGCCGATGCCCAGGTAACCCCGCCGGACGCGACCATGGCGAACCAGGTCGCCGATTACCACCCGCACCAGATCGACCGCCACCGCAAAGCAGATGCCTTGGGCACCCGGGATGATGGCAGTATTCAGACCTATCACCTCGCCCTGGGAATTGAGCAGCGGCCCGCCCGAATTGCCCGGATTGAGCGCTGCATCGGTCTGGATGACATCGTCGATCAACCGTCCGCTGCTCGAAGGCAGCGCCCGACCTAACGCGCTGACCACGCCCGCGGTGACCGTGGTCTGGAAGCCCAGCGGATTGCCGATCGCGACCGCGATCTGGCCCACGCGCAGCACGCTCGATCGGCCCAGGCGCGCGTAGGGCAGTTCGCTAGCGTCCACGCGCAGCAGAGCCACATCGATGGCCGGATCTTCGCCGATCAGCCGGGCGGGCCGCGGCGTTCCGTCCTGGAAGCGCGCGGTGATTTTGGCAGCGCCGTGCACCACATGGCTGTTGGTCAACACCAGGCCATCGGCCGAGATGGCAAACCCCGAACCGTGCCCGCCGCGCCTTTGGTTTTGCACCTCGATCAGGCACACCGCCGGTCCGACCCGCTCAGCCACCGAGGACACCACGCGCGAATAGGCGTCAAGGACTGCGCTGTCGTCATTCGCGCTCAGGCCCGCCGCGATCTCGGGCGGAAGCGCGTCGACTTCGTCAAGGACAAATTGCGGAATGAGGGCTCGAGGAAAATCACCCATGGCATGGCTCCTGTTTGCTGCAACAAGTCAGATGGCAGCGTGCGGGTTGTATTTCAAGGGAAACCAACCCTGAAGGGGGCGCTGTTATATCGAGCGCAGAGGTCGGTTGGAAGAATTGTAGAGGCCATTTGCCCACCCCAGCGGTCAATGAAAACTTTCAAACCCAAGACTGCTTTGAAAAAAATTGACTTATTTCTTTCAAAGCCTAAAATCGTTTGAAAATAATCTCTATTCAGGCTTGTAACGCAATGAACCCAAAAGACTTTTCGGAAAGCAAGAGCGGCAGACTGATAAGTACCCTACAGGGTTACCTGGCATTTATCCCCAACCCCCTACCACCGCACATCGAGTTCGATATGGGGCTCGCGTTGGCACTTTCGAAGGCCGATGCAGCCTTGTCCGAACTTTCCGGCCTGGGCGGTCAGTTACCAAATCCGCATCTGCTGATTTCTCCCTATATCCGCCGCGAGGCCGTCCTCTCGTCACGCATCGAAGGCACCAAGGCTAGTCTCTCCGACCTGCTAATCGACGAAATCGAAGACAGCCACACCAAGCCCTCAGACAGAGACGATATCAAAGAGGTTCGCAACTACATCCGTGCCCTAGAACATGGCGTCGCCATGCTGCCCCAACTGCCCCTGTCGCTAAGGCTGATCCGAGATATTCATGCCAAGCTTATGGAAGGCGTGCGCGGCGAAAAAGCGACGCCGGGCGAATTTCGGAGGTCGCAGAACTGGATCGGCCCGACCGGCAGCACGCCCATGACCGCGGCGTTCGTTCCGCCGCCCGTGGACGCCATGATGGACTGCCTCGGCGAGTGGGAGAACTTTCTGCACGCCCGAGACGTAGTGCCGGACCTAATCCAGTGCGCGATGATGCATGTCCAGTTTGAATCTATCCACCCGTTCCTAGACGGTAATGGGCGCGTCGGACGCCTCCTGATAACCTTCTTCTTCATGGAGCGAGGGCGACTATCCCAGCCGTTGCTCTACCTGTCTGCCTTCATCGATGCTCACAAGGGCGACTATTACGATCTATTGCAACGCGTGCGTACCCACGGCGATTGGATATCGTGGATACGGTTCTTCCTTCAGGGCGTCACAGAGATCGCAACCGAAGCAGGAAAACAGGCCAAGGAGCTGCACCGCCTGCGGGAGCAATACCGCGCTAAACTGCGGGACAAGCCAAACGCCCTCGGGCTGATCGACGAACTATTCACCAACCCATACATGACTATCGGGCGTGCCGCCAAGGTACTGGGCAAGACCCACCCCACCGCAAAGGCTGCCATCACCGTGCTTGAGGAAAACCAAATTCTCAAGGAAATCACCGGGCGCCAGTGGGCTCGTTTCTACATATGCGACCCCATCATGAACGCAATCGAGGAACCAGTCGGGTAAAACCGGCGAGGGCATGCGTTGGGAATCTTTGTCTGTGGCCCCCCAAAAAAAGCTCGCGACGCCACGGCCGGGACCTTGGTCCGGGCGTCGGCGGAGCCGCCGTCCCTAGACTAGAAATATGGGACACTTAAGGCAACAACAGGAGTCTTTCCGGGATTGTGTCAGGCGAGTTCTCGATAGAGGTACGCGCCTACCTTTCCGTAGGTGCCATCCGCAACCACCTCTGGGTCTTCGTGAGAGATGTCGCACCAGCTGCCACATTTGCTCGTCCAACGTCCGCTGGGCAACTGCCTGGCCATATGGGTTGGCTTGTCGTTGGCGTCCACATACAACGCGATTTTTTCGATTCCTTCGACTAGGTTGCCGTCTTCGCAAACCTTGTAATTTTTCGTCTTAAAGGCTTGGACAAACGCATCAATTGTCACTGCGCGCGGAACATCTTCCGGCCAATAGTATGTGTCAGGCGGGAGGTCAGGCCACCACCACCGGTCGTCTTCACCGGCTGCCCAGGCAATGCAGTTGTAACTGTAATCTGGGGGGCTTGTTATCTGGTGATTGCTTTGTTCAAGATTTGGAAGGGCTGTATTTATGTCTTGCGAATACATGTTATGGCGGGTTGTTTGATATTCGGAGGAGCGGTTTGCTTATTAGGGAAACCCAGCAAAAGTCATCAAGCAACCGTGTCGTGCATTAATATTGGTGCGTGACTGGGAGGGAGACGAATGAGACAACAAACCTTTGCCGAAGGCAGCTTTGAACTTCATGCCAAGCCCACGCGGCGCGCGACGTTTCTTGCCGAGATGGAGCGTGTGGTGCCTTGGTCTGAACTGTGCGCGGTAATCGCGCCGTACTACCCTGCAGGTGAAGGCGGCCGGCCGACGGTGGGGCTGGAGCGCATGCTGCGCGTCTACTTCCTGCAGCAATGGTTCAACCTGTCCGACCCGGCGGTGGAAGAGGCCATCTACGACTCGGCTGCCATGCGCCGCTTCGTCGGCATCGATCTCGGGCGTGAAGCCGCGCCGGACGAGACCACCGTTCTGCGCTTTAGGCATCTGCTGGAGAAGCACCACTTGGGCAAAAAGCTGTTCGAGCAGGTGCACCGCCACCTGGAGGCGCAAGGCATGAAGGTGGCCCGAGGCACCATCGTCGACGCCACCATCATCTCTGCGCCGTCCTCGACCAAGAACCGCGATCAAAAGCGCGACCCGGACATGCACCAGACCAAGAAGGGCAACCAGTGGCACTTCGGCATGAAGGCGCACATAGGGGTCGATTCCAAGAACAAGCTGATCCACTCGGTGGTGGCCACCGCCGCCAACGTGGCAGATTCGCAAGTGCTCTCTGACCTGTTGCATGGAGATGAAACCAAGGTTTGGGGCGACCGTGCCTATCAGGGGCAAACGGAGGTCATCAAGCAATGCGCGCCCCAAGCGCAGGACATGACCAACCGGCGCTGCCGCCGCAAGGGCGAAGTCGATGAAATCGAACGGGCGAAGAACCGGAACAAATCCCGTGTGCGCGCGAAGGTCGAGCACGCGTTCGGTGTCATCAAGAACATCTTCGGTTTCGTGAAGGTGCGCTACAAGGGACTGGAGAAGAATGCGAACCGATTGTTCGCCACCTGCGCCCTGGCGAATTTGTACCTGGCGCGACATCACCTGTTGCGACCTCAAGGGGCAAGGTGCGCCCAATGAATGAGAAATGGCCAGAAAGGCCGAACGATGCCGGGGTAAAATACCCGGAATCAACCCGAAGCCTTGCCGCTGATGATCATGCATCCAATTTGCTCATGAAAATTGGGGCTTCTTCAGACCTTCCTTAGCTTATAAGACCCTTCGCTTTGCCCCATTCCAACCACGCCTGCGTCATTTTCTTCACCCTGCCGGCATCTTCGGCCTTTACCGGATTTTCGCCGGTTAGTGATATAAGGGCCCAAAACCAGTGGCCGCTGTTAACCTGTAAATCCCTTAAAACCAAGGGGATCACTTTGGGTCCGAGCCCAATAATGCGCTGGTACGCTGGATGCATAACAATCTCGGTTGTCGAAGATGACAGCTTTGTTTCTTCGCGCCACTTGGCTACTAAGTCGGAAAACTCGGCTGTTAGATCAGTCGTGTCAAATGCCGTTACATTCTGTTGTGCAGCATGGAGTGCTGCGACCCTGCGGTGCCTGACTGCGGCTCTCGCGCTTTGATAAAGCGCTAAGACCAACTTCTTATCGAAGTATGGTTTGGCGGGTTCAATGGACAACGTAATGGCGTCTACTTCGCTGTTCTTGGCGCGATCATCTTCTGTGAACCATTCGGCCCCTTGAGAGAATGGCTTACGGCTTCTGAAGGAATTGGGGTTTTGGAGGCCGTATTCGTTCATGTTCCCTCCGAGTCAATATATGTTATTGAGGCAAGTTGTAGTGCTTCTCTTAGCCTTTGCGCCTTGCGTTTTGCTCTCGTAAGATTGTGAATCAGCTGATCTATGTCAGCCGCATTAAGAGAGACGAAAAATTCCTTCGTGTTGTCGGTATCGTCTGAAAAATACTCCAGCTTCAAAGTGTGTATTACCAAGGCGCCGTTGATTTCGTCGCTTTCTAGGTCAAAGATTGGACGAATGTCTGAAATCACTCTCGAAGTGACAAGATTTCGTTCGATTTGATAGAGGACATTGGTAGCCTTCGCCCCGGTGGCCAGGGATGGAACCCTTAGCAGTTTTTGCAGCGCATTTAATAAGCTCAACGCTACGTCGGGCTGAAAATCTTTTTTCTGGCCGAATTCTTCAGTAAACGCTTCGACCAAATCGTCGATAAAAATGTTGACGGGGCTGTCAGAAGCCAATATGGCAGGATACAAGGACAGTAGCGTTTCAACAATTGTTACCCCATCCTGGTACGGGATAGATCGTAGATCTTTCGCGATTGAGTTCGGTGCGTCTGGCAGATACAGTTGGACTGGCTGATTGGCCAAAACGGTGAAGAGCTCATCTATCGAATCTTCTGAAAGCTTGGCTAGTTTCAATAAAGGATCGAGACGTTTTGGAGGTATGAATAATCGTGACATGCGATCTATTGAGAGTTGTGAGGAGTCTTGGTACTTAGCATCGCCTAGGGATGTTTAAGTAAGTTTCGAACAGCCTACAAGCGGTAGATCTTCACAAAGTGTACTCTTCTGAATAGGCCAAGTAATCTCGAATGAAAATAAGCGCCAGTTCTTTGACGGGCCGTCGCGGCGATACATATACTACAATTTTCCTACATCGACCAAACGCTCGACTGTAATTGCATAAATGTAGGATTAATTTGATCAATGTTTTCGGTGGTGGAGCGGAGGAGGATCGAACTCCCGACCTTCGCATTGCGAACGCGACGCTCTCCCAGCTGAGCTACCGCCCCACGAGGCCGGAATTATAGCCTTAGCCGGGCGGGCCGGGAAAGGCGGCGGCGAGTTTGGCGTAGAAATTGGGTATGCGCGGCGGGGCGGCGAGCCAGCCGAGCAGGATGCCGCAGGAGTTGGCGAGGGCATCGTAGACATCGGGCTGGCGGTGGGGGGTCAGGGCCTGAGCCAGTTCCATGATGATGCCCAATGCGACAAAGTCCAGCGCCAGGCGCAGGCGGTGGACGGATGAAAGGTGCAGCTGCGACCACCAGGCCATGAGTGTGGTATAGGCCAACAGGTGGTTGAGCTTGTCGCCGTGGCGGAAGTGGAGTTCGATCGGGTGGGGGGTGAGTGAAAGGAAGATGATTGCGGCGATCACCAGCCACCCCGCTGCCTTCCAATACGTTCGCATTAGCGCCTCTTGTAGGACCAGACCAGCATGATGACGCCCGCGAGTATCATCGGCAGGGACAGCCACTGGCCCATGCTGACCAGGTAGGAATGGCCGAAGATGCCGGCGTCGGGTTCACGGAAATATTCTGCGAGAGAGCGGAAGACGCCATAGCCGATCAGGAACACCGCAGAGACGGCACCAGTCGGCCGGGCCTTGCGCGAATAGAACCACAGGATGATGAACAGCATCAGGCCCTCGCCCAGCGCCTGGTAGATTTGAGAGGGGTGGCGCGGCAGGTTGTCGACTTGCGGAAACACCATGGCCCAGGGCAGGCTCGGGTCCGCCACCCGGCCCCAAAGTTCGCCGTTGATGAAGTTTCCGATGCGGCCGGCGGCGAGTCCCAGCGGTACCAGCGGCGCGATGAAATCCATGGTGGAGAGCCAGTTGACTTTGTGCTTGCGAGTCCAGAAGGCGACGGCAA
This sequence comes from uncultured beta proteobacterium, assembly GCA_963782495.1. Lineage (GTDB taxonomy): Bacteria > Pseudomonadota > Gammaproteobacteria > Burkholderiales > Thiobacillaceae > DASQBT01. Next base: position 290,393 of record CAWAJU010000006.1, read on the forward strand.
TGAGCACCCCAAGAAAGCCTCCGTGAAAGCTCATGCCGCCTTTCCACACGGCAATGATTTCGCCCGGATGCGAGAAATAGTAACCCGGATCGTAGAACAGCACCTGGCCCAGCCTTCCGCCCAGCACCACGCCAAGTACGCCATAGAACAGGAGGTCGTCCAGGCCTTGTTCCGTCACGCCCAATTCGGGTCGGGCGGCTAGCCGGCGTTTGCCCAGCCACCAGAGCTGCAGAAAGGCGAGCAGGTACATCAGGCCATACCAGTGCACGGCGAGCGGGCCTAGATGGACGGCAACGGGGTCGAACTGGGGGTGGACGAGCATGGTGAGGCGTGAGGGGTGAGGCGTGAGGGGTTAAAATGGAAGGATTATCCCATTTTGTTATTGAGGCTGTTCGACAATAGAAGGATTGCTTCTCCGGCCTTGCCTCTTCGCAAGAACGTCATTGTGAGCAGCGCAGGGGCGCGGCAATCCAGGTATTTTCGTGCAGCATACCGAGAGTGACCGAAATGCCCGCTTATCGTTCCCGCACCACCACCCACGGCCGCAACATGGCTGGCGCCCGCGCCTTGTGGCGCGCTACCGGCATGAAAGATGGCGACTTCGACAAACCCATCATCGCGATCGCCAATTCCTTCACCCAGTTCGTGCCCGGCCACGTGCATCTGAAAGACCTCGGCCAGCTGGTGGCACGCGAAATCGAGGCGGCTGGCGGCGTGGCCAAGGAGTTCGACACCATTGCGGTGGACGACGGCATCGCCATGGGCCATGGCGGCATGTTGTATTCGCTGCCCAGCCGCGACCTGATCGCCGATTCGGTCGAGTACATGGTCAACGCGCATTGCGCGGACGCGCTGGTATGCATCTCCAACTGCGACAAGATCACGCCTGGCATGTTGATGGCGGCCTTGCGCCTCAATGTCCCCACGGTGTTCGTTTCGGGTGGGCCGATGGAATCGGGCAAGGCCAATATTCACGGCAAGCTGATGAAGCTCGACCTGGTTGATGCGATGGTGAGCGCGGCGGATTCGAGGAACACTGACGAAGAAGTCATGCAGATGGAACGTTCCGCCTGCCCGACCTGCGGGTCGTGCTCGGGCATGTTCACCGCCAATTCGATGAACTGCCTGACTGAGGCGCTGGGACTGTCTTTGCCGGGCAACGGCTCGGTGCTGGCCACCCATGCGGAGCGGAAAAATCTGTTCCTGGCTGCCGGCCGGCTGATCGTGCAATTGGCGCGACGCTATTACGAAGGCGACGAGGCATCGGTACTGCCGCGCTCGATTGCAACATTTGACGCATTTGAAAATGCCATCGCCCTCGACATCGCCATGGGCGGTTCGACCAATACCGTGCTGCACCTGCTCGCTGCTGCGCACGAGGCCCAAGTCGATTTCAGCATGAAAGACATCGACCGCATGTCGCGCAAGGTGCCCAATCTGTCCAAGGTGGCGCCCGCCACCCAGCTGTTCCACATGGAGGACGTTCACCGCGCGGGCGGCGTGATGGCGTTATTGGGTGAACTCGATCGCGGCGGCCTGGTGCACCGCGACCTGCCCACGGTATTGTGCAAGTCCATGGGCGAGCAGATCGACAAGTACGACATCCGCCGCACCGAGGAAGAGGACGTGAAGCATTACTACCGGGCCGGGCCGGGCAATGTGCCGACCCAGGTCGCCTTCTCGCAGGACAAGCGCTGGAAGACGCTGGATGACGACCGCGCCGCAGGGTGCATCCGCGATATCGAGCATGCCTATTCCAGGGAAGGCGGGCTCGCGGTTCTATACGGCAATCTGGCTGAGCACGGCTGCATCGTGAAAACGGCCGGCGTGGATGAATCGATCTGGAAGTTCTCCGGTCCCGCGCGCATTTTCGAATCGCAGGAGGCGGCGGTACAGGCCATCCTCGCCGATCAGGTCAAGGAAGGCGACGTGGTGGTGATCCGCTACGAAGGTCCGCGCGGCGGGCCGGGCATGCAGGAAATGCTCTACCCAACTTCATATATCAAGTCCAAGGGCCTGGGCAAGGTTTGTGCGCTGGTCACTGACGGGCGCTTTTCCGGTGGCACTTCGGGGCTGTCCATCGGACATGTTTCGCCTGAAGCGGCAGAGGGCGGTGTGATCGGGTTGGTGCATGAAGGCGACCGGATCGAAATCAACATCCCCAAGCGCAGCATCGATCTGGTGGTGCACGAGGCGGAGTTGGAACGACGCCGAACCGAGATGGAGGCCAAGGGTCATGATGCGTGGAAGCCAGTCAAGCGCGAGCGCCTGGTGTCAGAGGCGTTGCGGGCCTACGCGGCGATGACGACCAGCGCCGCGTTTGGGGCGGTGAGGGATGTTACGCAGGTGGAGGAATAAGACTGAACCACAGATGAGCACTCCAAAGAGCACGATATGAAGGCGATCCTGGTGGCAAACCCCAAAGGGGGCAGCGGCAAGACCACGGTGGTGACCAATCTGGCCGGCATGCTGGCGGTCGCAGGCAATCAGGTTCGGCTGCTAGACCTGGATCGGCAGCAATCTGCCACTCAGTGGCTCTCCCGGCGTGACGCCCAGTTACCGGCGATTGCCAGGGTGGAAGGCGAAGAGGCAGACGGCAAGGGCTGGCTGATCATCGATACACCTGCCGCGTTGCACGGCAAGAATCTGGAACATGCCCTCAAGCTGGTGCAAAAGGTACTGATCCCGATCGGTGCGTCGCTCTTCGATATCCAGGCCAGCCGGGATTTTCTGCAGGTACTGGCGGACGAAAAAGTGGTGCGCAAGGGCAAGATCGATGTGGCGGTGGTGGGGATGCGCATGGCGCCGCGCACCCGCGCAGCGGTGACGCTGGAGCAGTTTCTCGCCGGCCTGGAATTGCCCGTGCTTGCGCATTTGCGCGAGGCGCAGAACTACGTCAATGCTGCCTTCGAGGGCAAGACGATCTTTGACCTGCCCCCCCATCTGGCCGAGCGCGACCAGGAAGACTGGCTGGAAATCAGCCGCTGGCTTCACAGGTAGCGGCTCATGCCCAACCGACTCGCGCTGGAATCTTCGCCCTATCTGCTTCAGCACGCCGACAATCCGGTTGACTGGTATCCCTGGGGCCCGGCTGCGCTGGACAAGGCGCGCGCCGAGGACAAACCCATCCTGCTGTCGATCGGCTATTCAACCTGCCACTGGTGCCACGTCATGGCGCGCGAATGCTTTGAGGATGCTGAAGTGGCGGAAGTGATGAATCGCCTGTTTGTCAGCATCAAGGTGGATCGCGAGGAGCGGCCGGATCTCGATCAGATTTATCAGACGGTGCACCAGATCTTCGCACGGCGCGGCGGTGGCTGGCCACTGACGATGTTCCTCACGCCCGACCAGGTGCCATTTTTTGCCGGCACCTATTTTCCCAAGCAGGCGCGTCAGGGTCTGCCCGGTTTCATCCAGTTGATGCAGCAGGTCGAGCGGGCCTACCGGGAACGGCGGCAGGACATCGAGGCACAGAATCAGGAGTTGCTCTCCGCGCTCGCTCAATATGAGCCGGCAGTCTCGGTCGAGGCGCAATTTGATCCCGAGCCCCTGGAAGTCGCGCGCAGGCAACTGGCCCAGTCCTTCGATCCGCGCTGGGGCGGGTTCTCCAAGGCGCCGAAATTTCCCCGTCCGGCTGAACTAGAATTCCTGCTGCGCCAGACTTCAGACCAGAAGGCCCGGGACATGGCCTTGTTTACCCTCGAACGCATGCTGCGCGGCGGACTCATCGACCAACTGGGCGGCGGTTTCTACCGTTACTCGGTGGATGAACGCTGGGCGATTCCGCATTTCGAAAAGATGCTCTACGACAACGGTCCACTGCTGGGCCTGATGGCGGATGCGTGGGCGCTGACCGGGGATGCGATCTTTTCCGATGCCGCGGAACGGACGACGGGCTGGCTGGCACGCGAGATGACAGCGCCTGGCGGTGCATTCTATGCGGCCCAGGATGCCGACTCCGAACATGTGGAAGGCAAGTTCTACGTGTGGACGCCGGATGAGGTTCGTGGCTTGCTCAGTGCTGAGCAATGGGCGGTGGCGGCGCCAGTCTGGGCGCTGGATCAGCCGGCCAATTTCGAAGCCGAATACTGGCATTTGCAGCAGCCGCATACTCAAGTGGAGCTGGCGCAAGCCCTGAATGTCCCCCAGCCGGAAGCGACGGCTCGACTGGAGGGCGCACGCCGCACGCTGTTTGCGGCGCGTGAAAAGCGCGTCCACCCGGGGCGCGATGACAAGATCCTCACCAGCTGGAACGCACTGATGATCACCGGACTGGCGCATGCCGGCCGCGTCATGGGTCGTCAGGACTGGGTGGGCCAGGCGCAGGCCGCGGCGGATCACCTGCGTGCCGGCGTTTGGCGGGACGGCCGGCTTTACGCCAGCTTGACCGCGTCCGGACCCAAGCTGACAGCGTATCTCGACGACTATGCCTTCCTGCTCGAGACCCTGCTCGAACTGCTGCAGGCGGAGTTCCGCCACGCGGACTTGGATTGGGCTCGGCAAATCGCGGACGCACTGCTCGAGCATTTCGAAGACGCCGAGGCCGGCGGATTCTTTTTCACCGCCCATGATCACGAGGCACTCATACACAGAACCAAGCCGGGGTACGACAACGCCACGCCGTCCGGCAATGCGGTGGCGGCTTGGGCCTTGAACCGGCTGGGCGTGTTGCTGGACGAGCCGCGTTACCACCAGGCGGCGGCGCGCACGCTCGGCCTGTTCTGGCCCGGGGTTCAGCAGATGCCGATGGGCTTCACGCGCATGCTGGCCTTGCTGGAAGAATGGCTGGCACCACCGGCGTTGGTCGTGGTGAGGGGGCCGCCGAGCGATCTCGCCGATTGGCGCCAAGCTTTGGGCCGGATGCAGGGGGTGATGGGCTTTGTGTTGCCCAACGGGCTGGATGGGTTGCCTGACACCCTCAACAAGCCTGAAGCCGAGAAAACCCGAGCATGGATTTGTCTGGGCCAGCGCTGCCTGGCGCCGGTCACCAGTCTGCTCGAACTTACGCAGGCCTTACAAATCTTGTTGCAGAATCCTAACTAGCCGAATTCATGCCTTCAATTGGTAGGCAAATACCAGATCGCGGTCTTGTTTACCTCGCCGTTTTTCGTAACATAGGCATAGACGCGGATTGTCCGCTCCAACAAACGAAACGGAGAACTTCATGAAAACCCTGATTGCGGCCGGTATTACTGTAGCGCTGATGGCTTTGTCCGGTGCAGCCTCTGCCGACCTGGCGCTGGCACAGAAGAATGCTTGCATGTCCTGCCATGGCGTGGACAAGAAGATCGTGGGCCCGGCATTCAAGGATGTGGGAGCCAAGTACAGGGGCGACAAAGGCGCCGAGGCCAAGCTGTTCGCCAAGGTAAAGGCTGGCGGAAAAGGCGTGTGGGGTCCGGTACCAATGCCACCCAACCCGCAAGTCAAGGACGAAGATCTGCATAAGATCATTCAGTGGGTGCTGAGTCTGTAAGGCGTTTGAATAGCATCTCCAAGCCGGCTTGGTGCCGGCTTTGTTTTTTGCTCCGGGAGTCAACCTATCCACTGGTGTAAAATTTGCTCATACGCAAATTTCCCTGGAGACGCTCCGTGAAGTGGTCCGCCCTAGTTGTTGCTCTGGTCGCCGCCCTGTCCCTTTCCGCTTGTGGCAAGAAACCGGAGGCCGCATCGGATGGGAAACAGGTCATCAGAATCGGCCAGTCGTCGCCGCTGACTGGTCCCCAAGCGCATCTGGGAAAGGACAACGACAACGGCGCACGGTTGGCGATTGACGAAATCAATGCCACCAACCCCACGCTAGGCGGCAAGCCCGTGGTGTTCGAACTGATGAGTGAAGATGATGGCGCTGATCCCAAGACCGCCACCACAGTGGCGCAACGCCTGGTGGATGAGGGCGTGGTTGGGGTGATCGGCCATCTCAATTCCGGCGCGACCATCCCTGCATCCAAGGTGTACTCGGACGCGGGTATACCGCAAATCTCTCCGTCGGCAACCGCAGTCAAATACACCACCCAGGGATTCAAGACGGCGTTCCGGGTGATGACCAACGACGCCCAGCAGGGCAAGGTGCTGGGCGCATATGCGGCCAAGCTGGGCAAAAAGATCGCCATCATCGACGACCGCACCGCCTACGGGCAGGGCTTGGCGGATGAAGTGGAAAAGGCGGCCAAGGCGGCCGGCGAAGATGTGGTGGCACGGGAGTACACAACTGATCGGGCAAGCGATTTTATGGCGATCCTGACCAGCATCAAGGGCAAGAGTCCGGACGTCGTGTTCTTCGGCGGCATGGACCCTCAAGCCGCGCCGCTGGTGAAGCAAATGCGCCAGCTTGGCATGAAAGCGCAATTCCTTGGGGCGGATGGGTCCGAGACCCCCAAGTTCATTGAGCTGGCTGGCCCCGACGCGGAAGGAAGCATCGCTTCCATGCCTGGCCTGCCCCTGGAGAGCATGCCGGGCGGGCAAGCCTTCGAACAGAAGTTCGAAGCCAAGTATGGCCAGATACAGAACTATGCTCCTTATGCCTACGACGCCGCCCGCGTCATGGTGGACGCAATGAAGCGCGCCAACTCGGCGGAGCCGGCCAAGTATCTGGCGGAATTGCCCAAGACTGATTTTCAGGGGGTGACGGGGCACATTCGCTTTGATGCGCAGGGTGACCTGGCAGGTGGATCCATCACCCTGTATCAGGTCAAGGGCGGAAAGTGGACCGTGCTGGAGACAGTGAAGAGCGCCGAATAAGCACGGCGTCGTCGTCGCGGTGGACATCTTTATCCAGCAACTCATCAACGGTTTGGTGCTGGGCAGTGTCTACGCCCTGGTAGCCCTCGGCTACACCATGGTCTACGGCATATTGGAGCTGATCAACTTCGCCCACGGCGAGGTTACCATGTTCGGCGCCATGGTTGCCGTGGCGGTCATGGGCATGTTGACGGGTGTTGCGCCTGATCTGCCCGGCATCTGGATAGCATTGCTGGGGCTCATGGCGGCCATTCTTGTATGCATGGCGCTAGGCTACACCATCGAGCGCGCCGCCTACCGCCCGCTGCGCCAGGCGCCGCGGCTGGCGCCCCTGATTACCGCGATTGGCATTTCCATTCTGCTGCAGAACATCGCCATGATGATCTGGGGCAAGCAATACATTCCTTTCCCCCGCATCCTGCCCGAAGCCCGGCACAATATTCTGGGCGCGAGCATCACTGACGTGCAAATCGTCATCCTGGGCTTGACCTTGGTGATCATGGTCGCTCTGGTATGGCTGGTGAACCGCACGCAGCTGGGACGAGCCATGCGCGCCGTGGCCCAGTCCAAGGCGGTGGCCCAGTTGATGGGTGTCGACGTGAACAAGGTGGTTTCGGCGACCTTTCTGATCGGGTCGGGGCTGGCTGCCATCGCCGGAGTGATGGTAAGCGCCAACTATGGCCAGGCTCATTACTACATGGGCTTTCTTCTCGGGCTCAAGGCTTTTTCTGCCGCGGTGCTGGGGGGCATAGGCAACATCGCCGGCGCCATGTTGGGGGGACTCTTGCTGGGCGTGATCGAATCGCTGGGCGCGGGCTACATCGGGGATCTCACGGGCGGCTTCCTTGGCAGCCAATATCAGGATGTGTTCGCATTCGCGGTGCTGATCCTGGTGCTGGTGTTCCGGCCCTCCGGGCTATTGGGTGAGAAAGGGGTGGAGCGCTCATGAGCAGTAAGGGGGGCCTCGCTTGCGGCGATTTGGACGCCCGCGACCAACCCGCAGGGCGCAGGAGGCCACGAAGTGGCGGTCCCGAGCGACGCGAGGGATGGACCGAAGGTCCACAATGAGCGCCACGCGCCGACACGGAGTGCGGGCAAACTTGAAGTGTCCGGCGGAGGTACGATCGTGAGCGTGATACGTTCGCGGCCCTGGCTCGGAATCGCGTTGCTGGTGGCTGCCCTGCTTGTATTGCCCTTTGTCGCGGATGCGAGTTTGGGTCGGTCCTGGGTTCGAGTGCTGGATTTTGCGCTGCTCTATGTGATTCTTGCTCTGGGACTGAATATCGTGGTGGGCTATGCGGGCCTGCTGGATCTGGGCTACATCGCATTTTATGCGGTCGGGGCTTACACCTGGGCCCTGCTTGCGTCGCCCCAGTTTGGGTTGCATCTGCCCTTCTGGGCCATCCTGCCCATAGGCGCAGGCGTCGCGGCATTTTTTGGCATCCTCCTGGGCACGCCCACGCTGCGCTTGCGGGGAGATTATCTGGCCATTGTGACCCTGGGCTTTGGCGAGATCATCCGGATCTTCCTCAACAATCTGAATGCGCCTGTCAACATTACCAACGGCCCGCAAGGCGTCACGCTCATCGACCCCGTGATGCTGGGCAGTTTTTCACTGGGACAGAGCCATACGGTGCTTGGCCTGGAGCTTTCCGGCCCGCATTTATATTATTACGTCTTCCTCTTGTTTGCCTGCGGCGCGATTTTTGTTTCCCTGCGACTCGAGAATTCCCGTATCGGCCGCGCCTGGGTCGCGATCCGCGAGGACGAAATCGCTGCCGCCGCGATGGGCATCAACACCCGCAACATCAAGCTGCTGGCTTTTGCCATGGGTGCGACTTTTGCCGGACTGGCCGGGGGCCTCTTCGCCAGCTTTCAAGGCTTTGTCAGTCCCGAGTCGTTCAATTTGCTGGAGTCCATCATGATCTTGTGCATGATCGTGTTGGGCGGCATGGGCCACATCCCCGGCGTCATTCTGGGGGCGGTCTTGTTGACCGTCCTGCCCGAGGCACTGCGCTATGTGGGGGACCTGCAGCGCGCGACTCTTGGCCGGGTGATCGTCGATCCGGCGGATCTGCGCATGTTGCTGTTTGGCCTGGCCCTGGTGCTGATGATGCTGTTCCGGCCTGCCGGTTTGATGCCTTCGACCCGCCGTAAACGCGAGTTCTCCGAGGCTGGGCCCATTTGATGGCGTTGCTCGAAGTCAACAGGCTTACCAAGAGCTTCGGCGGGCTGAAAGCGCTGATCGAGGTCAGCTTCGAGGTGAGGCACGGAGAAATCTTTGGAGTTATCGGCCCAAACGGAGCGGGCAAGACTACGCTTTTTAACGCCCTGACCGGGCTCTATACGCCGGATGGCGGAGACCTGAGTCTGGATGGTGTTCCGCTGTTTCGGCGCAAGCCGCACGAGATCCTCAAGGCCGGCCTGGCCCGCACCTTTCAGAACATTCGTTTGTTCCACGACATGTCGGCACTGGAGAATGTCATGGTGGGACGGCATGCCCGTACCACCTCCGGGGTGTTTGGGGCAGTTTGGCGAACTGCATGGACCCGGGCGGAGGAAGCAGACAGTCGGGAAAGGGCCCGCGCGCTACTTCGCAAAGTGGGCATCGACCATCATTCCCATGTGCTGGCGAAACATCTCGCCTATGGCGACCAGCGCCGGCTGGAAATTGCCCGGGCGCTCGCGACCGAGCCCAAACTGCTGGCGCTGGATGAGCCGGCGGCCGGTATGAATTCTGCGGAAAAGCAGACTCTGCGGGAATTGCTGCTGAGTCTGAAGCAGGACGGTCTGAGCCTGATTTTGATCGAACACGACGTCAAGCTGGTGATGGGCACCTCCGACCGGCTTATGGTGTTGGACTATGGCGAGAAGATTGCCGACGGTTTGCCGGCGCAAGTGCGCGCCGACCCCAAGGTCATTGCCGCTTACCTCGGCACCGAGGCGACCTGATGGGCGCATTGCTGGAAATCAGAGGACTGGCGGTATCCTATGGCAGCATCAAGGCGGTGAAGGGCATCGATCTCACCGTGGGCGAAGGCGAAATTGTTTGCCTCATCGGTGCCAACGGGGCTGGCAAGACCACTACCCTGAAGACCATCGCCGGGATACTGCCGGTCTCCGGCGGCAGCGTGCATTTCTCGGGCCAGTCCCTTAGTCGCAAGCCCGCGTTTGCGATTGCCCGCATGGGACTGAATCTCGTGCCAGAAGGCCGAGGCGTATTTCCACGCATGACGGTGCTGGAAAATCTGCTGATGGGCGCGTATGTCCGTACCGACCGGCAGGCCGTGAAGCGCGATCTTGAAAACGTCTACGGTCTCCTGCCCCGCTTGGCGGAGCGGCGCGATCAAAGAGCAGGTTTGCTCTCGGGGGGTGAACAACAAATGCTGGCCCTGGGCCGCGCCATGCTTGCGCGACCCAGGTTGCTGATGCTGGATGAGCCGAGCATGGGTCTGGCCCCCATGCTTGTGCAAACAGTCTTTGGCATCATCCGCGAAATCGCCGCATCAGGCGTGACACTCTTGCTGGTCGAACAGAATGCTCACCTGGCCCTGCAAACCGCCGATCGGGGCTATGTCATGGAAGGCGGCCAAATTATCCTTGCTGATTCTGTCGATGCTCTGGCTACGGATCCTGCCGTCAAAACTGCTTACTTGGGTGAGTTGTAGCCTTGTTTGAACTATAAAGATATTTTGGTCTCCAATTAGTCCACTAAGTCTGTGTGGCGGACTGACAACATTGTTGCACAGGCGCAAATAATTCTTTGGCGCTGAGCAATAATGCATTGACGGACAGTATATGAATATCCTAATATAGCCACACGCTACATCTTGAATTGATTTCGCTTTTCCCCCACAACCTCGTTACTCTAGGAGAGTTCAAATGAAAGTTGCTCAACTAACCGCAGCACTGATCGCCGCCGCCGTGATGGTTCCCGCTTTTGCCAACGGTACGGCCGCTGCCACCCCGGCCACCCCGGAATCCACAGCTTCGATGCTGCTGAACCCCGCCACCATGGTCGAACCCCTCCAGAACCCCAAGGCAGCGGTCAGCACCATGATCATGCTGATGGACCCCGCGACCCTCGGAGCCATGATGACCCAAGGCATGAACCCTGCCACCTATACCCAGATGGGCCAGGCCGCGCTGGATCCACGGACCATGCAAAAGTACATGCAGTTCATGGACCCCAACATGTACATGAAGTGGATGGCTGCCTCCATGGATCCCAACTTCTACATGGGCATGGCAACCCCCTTCATGAACCCCAACACCTACTTGAAGGGGATGATGGCGCCCATGGATCCCCACATGTGGAACGCCGGCTTGCAGATGATGAACCCGGGCATGTACATGAACTGGATGACGGCGCCGATGAACCCCGCCAACGTAAATCTGATGATGGCGCCGATGAACCCTGCGCTCTATACCAACTGGGCGAACGCGGCGGTGAGTCCCCAGACCTACGGCACTTGGGGAAGCTTCCTGAATCCCAGCACCTACACTGGGGCCACCCAAGCCTTCAACCCGTTCGCCTTCATGGCACCCGTAGTCCCGGCGGCTGCGGCACCTGCGCCCGCCAAGTAATTTCGGCTTGACGAAGCGACGCCCCGTCCTCTTGGCCGGGGCGTTTTTATTTGTCGAGAGATTGGGTGCAACAGCGTTACTGGCTGTCTTCAGAACAGATGAACTAAAATGGAGGCCTTCCTCAATTGGTTGGCAGTCATAGGGTAGATGCAGAACCGATTATTCCTTGTTTGCTTGCTGTCATTCAGCGCTGGGGTATCTCATGCCGGCAGTGTCGTAGATGACAAGGCGCTTTCCCCTACTCCATTGGGGTCGAAGGATCATCTGAGCGATTTCCGCCTAAGTGATCTGAGCGCACGGAATCCCAAGGCGTTTGCTGCGCTGATGGACACAGCCAGCGATCCACGCTTTCTGGCCGCGGCCATGCTCGCGGGCGCCAAACCTCAAGCCTATTTGTCTTTCTTGCAGCGTCTTCCAGACCCGGAATCCCTGCGCAACGGGCTCAAACTCCTACCCGCGCAATCTGCAATGGATTGGGTCTATTCGGCCATGGACCCCGAATTCGAGAATGCCCTGCTGAGCCGGGCGACGGATCCCCAAATGGCGGGGGGCTGGATGGCAGCAATGCGTGACCCGGCTTATTTCCAGTCCGCCGTCGCGGTATTCGATGCGCCCACGCAGTGGATGAAGGTGAACTCTGATGGTCATCTTTCTGCCGGACCACTGGGGAACTGGCTGGAGCCAAGGTCCAATAGTGGCTGGATGCGGATCATGACGCGACCCTTGCCCCAAGTCACAAGATCTGCCGAACACAGAACCGAGGCCAAGTCCTTGGCATTTCTGATACCGCCGCAGCGTTACTAGGGGCGTCAAATACGTGGTAACTAAGTCTGGCTAAATCGCGTCAAGCCTGATTCAGTCAATACCTTGTCCAACCGTATGTCCCAATCGTCGATGGGCAGTTCCGGGGCCTGTTGGCACGCATAGGCGACGCCGATCAATCGTGGCCGCCGCAAGTAGCGACGGGTTCTCAGGTAGGCCAGAGTGGCGTCGTAATAGCCGCCGCCCATGCCCAAGCGCACGCCGCGATCGTCGAAGGCGACCAAGGGAACCAGCAGGACTTCCAACTGGCGGGCGCCAATACGCTGCCTTTCACAAGGCTCGACGATGCCATGGCGATTGTGGTCGAGCTGCTGTCCCTTTCTTAGCTGGACAAAATGCAAGGGTTTTGCCGAGCGTTGCGGGAGTACCGGAACAAATACCTGCTTGCGCATCCACAGGGCCTGATTGGCCAGTGGCAGCACGTCAAATTCCGCACCAAAAGGCAGATACACGCCCCAGCGCAGGCCCTTGAGAAACAACCCCGCACTCAACGCATGGCGCAAAGCCTGTCGTTCTGCCCGATACCGGGCATGAGGAGAGAGTGCGGCGCGCGCTGAACGATAGCGGCGGCGCAGGTCAGCTTTAGTCAGGATTACTCATTGGGATGGAAATGGGAAGACTCCCCGCCTGTGCCGTGACTGCCAGCGGACTCTTGAACCTGGGTTCAAGTCGGCTGCAACTAACGGCGTTTTGGGCGCGCAAAACGTGTTGCGCGCACACCTCGCCAAGCTAAGTCGCGGCCTTGCACTAAGGCATTGGTTCAGAGAAATTGCGGACAACCTCGAACACCGCAGGGAGCATCCCTAGTGTAGCAGGACTGGCGGCACGACCGGTCTAGAATAGCGGGGGCTGTTCGTCGAGAACGCCATCCAGCAGTTCCGACATCTCGGCTAATTTCTTCAAGCGGGCAACGTGGTCCCCACCACCCTGACTCAGCAGCTCGTGGGCAATGTTGAGGCCGGCCATCATGGCGATGCGCTCGGTGCCCACCACTTTGCCGTGGTCGCGGATCTGTTTCATCTTGTTGTTGAGATAGCCCACCGCGGCAATCAGGGCAGGTTCCTCCTCCGGAACACAGGGCACCTTGAAACTGCGTCCCATGATGGTGACTTCGACGCTGCGCGGCAGAACCATCAGACATCCTCCGGCAAACGTTCGATGAGGCTGGACACACGGGTCCTGGCCACCTCCAGTTTGGCGTCGAGTTGTTTCAGCTTCTGCTGGCTCGCAGCCAGGTCCTGGCGTAGCGCAATGTTTTCCCGGCGCAGATTTTGACTCAGAGCCACCACCTTCCGGATGCGTTCTTCCAAGGCTGCCAGTTGCGTGTCCATGGCGGAACTATACCGAAATCATTGGCCCGGTTAAATATTTCATGGGCCGGATACGAAAGTCCCGGCCCAATTCGCCAAGATAGGTGTCAAGCGGCGCGCCAGGGGCGCGACTGTCGGCACGCCCATTTGGGGTACGGACCATCGACTCTGCAAAAAACTCTCGTATAATTTTTCCTCGGGTGCCGCGGACTTGATCATGGTCCGTGGTTAAACGGGAAACAGGTGGAAGCCTTCACTCCAACCCCTCTACCAGAGAGGCGAGGGGCGCTTCAATCCTGTGCTGCCCCCGCAACGGTTAGCGCCCAACGGTTCGTCCCCCACGCCACTGGAGTTTCTCCGGGAAGGCGGCGAGCTTTACGCGCAAGCCCGGATACCGGCCCGAAACGATAGCCATGCTGTCGCCCATCAACCCGTCCGCGGGGAATCGGACGCAAGACCGGGAATTTCCATGTTCCGTATCACTGTTGCTGCCCTTGCGCTGGCCCTTGCGCTGCCGGCACGGGCCGAAGAAGCGGTCTTGCCGCTGGCAGATGAAATTCTCGTTACCGCTACGCGCTTCATCGAAAACGCCCGCGAGTTGCCGGTCAATTCCACCGTCCTCACCCGTGAGGAAATTGAACGCAGTCCGACAACAAGCCTGCCGGAAATTCTCTCTCAACAAGCGGGAATTGGTTCACGTGACCTGTTCGGCAACAACGCTTCCGACAGTACGATAGACCTGCGCGGCTTTGGCGCGGATGCCGGGCAGAACACGCTGGTGCTGGTCGACGGCCGCAGGATGAATGACATTGATCTCTCCGGTGTCGTGTGGTCATCCATCCCGCTTTCAGCCATCGAACGCATTGAAATTATTCGTGGCGGGGCCAGCGTATTGCACGGCGCGGGCGCAGTTGGCGGAGTCATCAACATCATCACTCGCACTCCTCTGAACCGACCGGACGAAGCTGAGGTCGGGGCGCGGCTGGGCAGTTTCAACAGCCAGGCTTGGCAAGCATCCGGCAACCTGGTGGGAGAACATTCCGGAGTGACGCTGGCCGCCAACCGCTACCGCTCGGACGGCTGGCGCGACAACAATGAAAACCGCCAAGACAGTTTTTATGGCAACGCGCGCTGGACGTTCGATCAAGGCGAAATCAGTTTCAAACTTGGCGCCGATACGCAGAATCAGGGCCTGCCGGGCGCAAGGCTGGTTCAGCCCAGTGCGGGTTTGAATGAACTGGCCATTGACCCGGAAGGCACTTCCACACCATTCGACTGGGGAAGCCGCGATGGCTTGCAGGGCGGTCTTTCGGGCGAGTTTGACTTGCCCTTCGGCGAACTTGTCCTGGATCTCGATTATCGTAACAAGGCGCAAGAGTCATATTACGACTTCGGCGGATTTCCCGATTACCGCAAGACCGGCCTGGACATGTGGAGCTTTTCGCCGCGGATCAAAATGCCGCTTGCGGGATGGGGGCTGAAACATGAGTTGATACTGGGGCTGGACCTGGACCTGTGGAAGTATGACTTGCGCACCTCGAACGCCCCGGCCAACATCGTCCAACCGATCAACCGGGTGCAGGCCGACCAACGCGATGCCGCGCTGTACGCCAACGATCATGTGCGCTTAAGCGAGGACCTCAGTGTGACGGCGGGCGCCCGCTTGGAGAGTTTTCGTTTTATCACGGATGACAATTTTGATCCGGGGGCGCCTGGGGCCGCGTTCGGTTCCGGCGCGCCGCCGGGGCGCCAAAGTGTACGCCAAACCGCCTGGGAGCTTGGCCTGCGCTACCGTGTCGCGCCGCTGGATGCGTTTTACGCCAAGGCCGGCCGCAGTTTCCGATTTGCCACCGTGGATGAGGTCTATGAATTTTCTCCGAGCTTCACTCACGCTTTCCAGTTTCTCAAACCTCAGACGGCGCAGGACACCGAAGTGGGCTGGGAGACCGGTTCGGGCAAACTCGGAGGACGGGCAGCAATCTATTTTTCGCGGGTGGAGGACGAAATTCATCTGGATCCCTATGCGACCGGCATTGGCAACACCAACCTGCCGCCGCTACGCCGTTATGGCCTGGAGTTGGAAGGTCGCGGCAGCTTGGGCGCACTGGACCTGTCCGCTACCTACACGCTCACCTATGCGCAATTCACCGGCGGCACTTTCAGCGGCATCAACTTGGCGGGTAAGCAGGTGCCTCTGGTCTCGCGGCATAAGGCGGCCGTGAACGCCACATGGGGAATGACTGCACAGACCAGGTTGACGGGCAGCGTCTGTTATGTGGGAAGCCAATTCATGGACAACAATGAACCCAACACCCTGGGCGCCAGGATTCCCGCCTATACGCTGCTCGACGCCAAGTTGGAACATCGCCTTCACAACTGGACGTTTGCGCTCTCGCTCGCCAATCTTTTGGACGAGAAGTACTACACTTATGCTGTTCGCAGTACCAATGCATTGACTCCGGATCGTTACGCGGCCTACCCGCTGCCTGGCCGACACGCTTGGGCAAGTGCGGAATACCGATTCAAGTGATACGACGAGGGGACGAGTCTTACCTGAAGACATACCTTGAAAGGGAAAGGAAGCCTTTATGCGCCTGACAATCAAATATCGCGTGCTTGTCCTGGTTGGTCTGGCCGCTGCCATGGTCGCTACTCGCATGAGCCATTTTGGCACCGGCACCCTGCTGCCGGATGCCAGCCTGGCCGTGTTCCTGATCGGCGGATTTGCGATCCAGGGATTGTGGGGATTCAGCCTTCTGATGGCGTTGGCATTTGGCGTTGATGTGTTGTCCGCCAAGACCGCTGTGGAAGCGGGCTGGTGCCTGACCCCTGCCTACTGGGGAATGGTTCCGACCTATGGTGTGTTGTGGCTTGCCGGGCGCTGGCTGGGCAGGCAGGCGCGATTTGATTTGGCGATCGCTGCAGGCGTGAGCCTGGCCGCGCTGTGCGGTGCGTTCCTGATTTCAAATGCCTTCTGGTTTGGATTTTCCAATACGGTAACCGATTTGAGCGCGGTGGAATACGCCGCTGCGGTGGCGAAATATTTGCTGCCTTACCTGGGCAGTGCCTTTCTCTACCTGGCTCCGCTTGGACTGGGCTGGAAGCTCACTCACCACTCACCGCTCACCGTATGATTCCGGCGGGCTGTCATCAGCCCGTCATCAGCGTGTCTTAAAAGAAAGCTTTCAAAGGCGGAATCTCTCTTGCGCATTCTCATGCTCTCGGACGTGTATTTTCCTCGGGTCAATGGGGTGTCCACTTCCATCCAGATGCTCCGTCGCGCGCTTCAGATCCGCGGTGTGGAAACCGTTCTGGTGGCGCCGCGCTACAAGGACGAAGCGGAAGAACCGGACTTGTGGAGGGTTCCCGGAGTTCGAGTGCCGCGCGACCCCGAGGACCGGCTGATGGGGCCGCGCGCTCTATGGGCCCGATTGATGCAAATACAGCCTGGCGAATTCGACCTCATCCACATTCACACGCCTTTCTTTGCTCACCTTGCCGGAGTTCGGCTGGCGGAGAAGCTGGGCATTCCCTGCGTAGAGACCTATCACACCCTGTTCGAGGAATACTTCTACCATTATCTGCCTTTCCTGCCGCGGTCCTGGCTCAAGGCTCTGGCACGCATGATTTCGAAAAAGGAGTGCAACCGGGTGAATGGCGTGGTGGCGCCGTCGACGCCCATGCTGCAAGCGCTACGGGCTTACGGGGTTAAGGTGCCCATCACGGTGTTGCCCACCGGATTGGAACGCGCGGACTTTGCCGGCTGCGATGGCGCAGTCTTTCGCCAGCGCTTGGGTATCACTTCTGAACGCGCCGTCATGCTGTATGTGGGTCGGGTGGCGTTTGAGAAGAACCTCGACTTCCTGCTGGAAATGATGGAAGCACTGCGCAGCCAACAGCCCGATGCCCTGCTGCTGATCGCGGGGGAAGGCCCGGCGCGCAAGACTTTGCAGAAGGACGTTTCCCGGCGCGGTTTGCAAGAGCAGGTGCGCTTTATCGGTTACCTGGATAGGCGCAGCGAACTTCCCGATTGCTACTGCGCCGCCAATGTTTTCGTCTTCGCATCCCGCACCGAAACCCAGGGCTTGGTCTTGCTTGAGGCCATGTTGCTGGGGACTCCCGTAGTCGCACTGGCCGAGATGGGCACCCGCGATGTGCTTAAGCAAGGCGAGGGCTGCCACATCGCGCCCGATGATCCTGCCGGATTTGCCGCCACCGTGGCGGGTCTTCTGGGTGATCCAGCCGCTGCCAACGCGCTGGGCGAACGGGGCCGCGCCTATGCTGCCCACTGGACGGCGGAAGCCATGGCGGGCCGCATGGCCCAACTCTACCAGTCCCTGATCCAGCCCGAGCAGCGCCGCTCCGCTCCGGATGTGCTGGGTGCTGAATCCTCCGGCTTTTGATCTGATGCCGGAATGGGCCGAGCGTTGAACTTGGCTGGGTGCGCATCAATAATAGTTAGGTGAATGCAAATCTCCGTGACTACATCGGCCGTTTTGCGCCCTCCCCCACCGGACCCTTGCATTTCGGGTCACTGGTCGCGGCCGTGGGCAGCTATCTCGATGCCCGCGCCCAATTCGGCCAGTGGCGGGTGCGCATGGAAGACTTGGATGAGCCGCGATGCAGCCAGACGCATGCGGATGACATCCTGCGCACCCTTGAAGTGCTTGGTCTGAAGTGGGACGGCGTCGTCGTCTACCAGAGCAGGCGCACGCAACACTATCAGGCCGCACTCGACCGCCTCATTGAGGCCGGCCATGCCTATGCCTGCGCCTGCACGCGCAGGGAGATCGCCGACTCGTCGCTCAAGGGCATAGAAGGGCCGGTCTATCCGGGTACCTGCCGCGAGGGCCTGAACGGCCGCGTGGCACGCGCTTGGCGGGTGCGGGTGAGCGATGCGAACATTTGCTTCGATGATCGCTTGCAGGGCCGCCATTGTCAGCGCCTGGCACATGACGTTGGCGACTTTGTGGTTCGTCGGGCGGACGGCTACTTTGCTTATCAACTTGCGGTGGTGGTGGATGATGCCGATCAGGCTATCAATCACGTCGTCCGAGGCGCCGACCTGCTCGTCTCGACACCGCGGCAGATTCAGTTGCAACAGATGCTTGGCTACGCCAGTCCGGACTATTCTCACCTGCCCGTGGTATTGAACCAAGCCGGTCAGAAACTCAGCAAGCAGACATTGGCACCGGCGCTGGAGCCGGGCAATGCGAGCCGCGATCTTTTGGCGGCGCTAAGTGTTCTGGGCCAACATCCCCCGTCGGCGTTGGGCTGCGCCCCGGTTACGGAAATCCTGCAATGGGCAACCGAAGCCTGGCGCCGCACCCTTTGTCCATCTTCCGGCTCCCCTGCGCCCTCGGTGTGATAAAAAGCGTTCTAGGAGGAATACACGCCATGGCCCAACTTCCCAATGCTGTCGACCAAGTCCTGCGACTGCACGCGACATTCATCCACAGCGTGGTGAATGCGCTGCGTGACCGCAGTCTGTTGCCCCAGTTGCAGGAACACTTGAAGGCTGCCGAGGACGCGGGCTGGGGCCGTCTGGTAGGCGTCATTCGGCAGATTGCGGATGGCAGGCGCGGTGAAGACCTCAAACTCGGCCTGGATGAGGAAGACCGCATCCTGGTCGACGCGATTCTGCGCGGCCTGGACAACCCAGCCACCCTGCCCTCGTTGGAAGCGCCGGATGGCACTGCCGCTGCACCGGGACTGGCGGCCATGATCTACGCTGCAGGCACCGGCGATGTAAAGGCCTTTGCGGTGTTGGCGGACATGGCAGAGCAGATGATGAAGGCGGGTGGAGACATGGCCCGTTTGGGCGGCCAAATGCGGCGCCTGGTGGACGGCGAGCGGGATGCGGACAAGCTCACCCAAAGTATGGGACCGCTGGGCAGGGAGTTGGTGTTGAACCTTCTGAGCGAACTGGCAGCGCTTCGCCCACACTGAAAGAGCTGCGCTGACCAGCATTGTTCGCAGCGCCGCGATCGTCCGACATTGTTGCGAGGCCGCAGGGATTCATTCAGGCGCTGCATCTCAGCCCGCGGTAGCTCTCTGGCTGAGTCACGCCTTCACTTGAGCCATATCGATCCGTTCCATCAGGTAGCACAGACAATCCTGGCGGATGACCCGCTCATCCAAGGTGAGCATCGCGGGCATGACCGGCCGCAAGGTGACAAGCCGGCCATTTCTCACTTCGAAGTAGCGCGCGGCACGCTGCCATCCATCATTGTCGGTCACATCGAGCGGCATCTCCGGTCCAAGAGAGTAGTGACCCAGGAGGGTGGCGGCAGGCAGTTCCCGAAAATTGTAGTGGTCAATGTCGGCAACAAGGGACAGCCCGGCTCCCGGACTACCGACGCTGAACTCCAGGGACTCGGGGAGCTTGACCGTCGCCACGGTATGGAACAAATCGATGTCCTGGTGCAGGACCGGATGGAGGGGAAATCCGGACAAGTGCAGGGCCGCCTCGACAAAGGCGGCGGCGTGTTCCACGCCGCTGGCCTCGCCCGGTTTGCCGCATTCCACAGTCACAGCCGGGCAGAGCGTGGCGAACGCGGTCGATTGCACGCCGGCTGGCTGGGTGAAATACACCACGGTGCGCGAGAACAGCAAGGCAAGGTGGAGAAAACGGTGCTCAAGCCGATTGACACAGGCATAGTGGGGATTGAGACCGGTGTTGTTGTGCAGGTCGATGCTGGCAAACACGCTGCGGGCGGACATTCGATCGACCACGTCGCGCATGAGGCGGTGCTCGTCATCAGGGACGCTCGGCGCACCTGGCCACACGCGGTTGAAGTCCGGCTGCGCATCGAGGCGGCGCAGCCCGTGGCGCGCCGCTTGGACATTGCCGACAAATAGGGAAAGGGCTCGCGGCAAGGGCTGGTTTGCATACTTGTTAAGCAGGGATTGCATTGCGACCAGGCCGGTGTCCTCGTTGCCGTGCAGCAGGATGGACACGAACAAGGGTTCGGGCCGCCGACCTGGCAGGTGGATGAGCGTGGGATCGGGCAGGACACGGTAAAGCTCAGTTGCCCTTGCGTGAAGAAATCCTGTCGGCAAGTGATCGAGTTCGTTCAGCATTCAAATGTCCCATTGATGCACCGGCGCGCCGCAGCGTTGCTGTTCGAGATAAGCGACCACCAGGTGCAGGCTGTCGGCATGATGCCGTTTGCGATAACTGCGCTGCCAGGCCGCGCCGGTCTGTCCGGACGCGATCCGGTCGTGGAGAATTTCCAGCGCCGCGTCGACGTCGTTTTGATCCAGCGCCAGCGCCTTCAGTCCATGGCGTGCCATGGGGAGTATCTCCTCCATCAGCAATGTACGAGCCTCGATCTGGCCGCTGCCAAGCCAGTGTAATTCCGCTTCGAGACCGCAGGACGCGGCGGCGTAGAAATTTTCCCTTGCCTGTTCAAAAGGGAAGCTCCCTTCCGGCGCGTCATCCAGTCTGGCAAGAAAGCTCACCAGGCCAAAATACAAGGCAGCATTTGCCAGCATGTCGGCGATTGTTGGCCCGGCGGGCAGAACCCGTTGCTCAATTCGCAGGTGAGGCGTGCCATCCGGATCAAAGCCGATCAGCGGGCGCACCCACCGCCAGACGGTGCCGTTGTGCAGACGCAGGTGCGCAAAGCGTTCCGCCGGTTCGTCCATCAGCAGAGGCAGCAGTACTGGAAAGCGACTGAGATTGTCGTCAAAGCACTCAAACAAGGAGTCTCGCGCATAGCCGGAGCCGAAGTCCACCCGGCGCGCCGAGCAGGTATCCTCGCCATCTACTGCTTGTTCGAACAGCGGAATGCGGGTTTCATCCCATAAGTCGTGGTCGAACAAATAGGGAGAATTGACTGAAGCCGCCAGCAACGGTCCTGCTGCAATGAGCGACGCGTTGAAATAGCGAACCGCGTCGGCCTGAGCAGTTTGAAGATGCAGTTGAAAGGAAGTCGTAGCAGACTCCAGCATGACGTCCGGATGCACCAGGTCCAGGCGCTGGCGGCCCTCGATTTCGATGTGCAATGGCCGGCCGGCGCGCCTTGCTATCACCTGTTCGTTAAGGGCGCGGTAGCGGTGAACGTTGGCCATGTTCGCCAGGGTCAAGTCCTCTTGCCGGATGGTGGGCAGGATGCCGATCATCATCAGCACGCTGTCCAGTTGATGGGCGACATCCTGACATTGGTCCCAGGTGGACTGAAGTTCAGCCTGCATCTTTGCCAGGGCCGTTGCGCGCAGGGGCTGGGGTGCGCCGTTCAGCTCAATGTTGAAACGCGACAGTTCCGGCACCACCAAGGGACTGTTCAGGCGTGTAAGGTAGGCTTGGTTGATCGGGGCCGGGTAGTAGTTGTGATCCAGCAGCCAGCACTCCAACTCATAGCCGCCTACCTCGCCGCGGGAGGAGAAGCGACGCTCCTCCAGCCAGGCACCAAGCAGGGCGACCTCTTGGCGCAGCCGCCGCTCATACTCTACGTAGTCTCGCGCGGCAAAGCGGGTCTGGCTGATTTCCTGTCCCATGGAAGATCAGGCAGTTTCGCTAGCCGCCTACGCCGGTGGCCACGCGGGGCAGCGCCACACTGCTGAATTTCTCCGACTCGATGAGGCGGCGCAACTCGCGCAGGTCATGGTTGACGTTCTCGAGCGTGGCCCTGCCAGGCTTGCCGCCCTGACCGTAAGCGGCTTCCTGGGTCAGCAGCTTGCCAATCGTCCGGCCGTCGGCCCCGCTCCCGGTCCACGCGGTCCCTTCCTTGGGGTGGCTGCTCTGGCAAAAATGACGGGAATCCTTGTACATTGCAGGCCAGTGTTCCCGCAGGCTGAGTGTCAAGCCGGAAGAAAAGGGGTCATTGGGGGCAATACTGTGGGCCAGCACCTGAGTTTTGGAGAGGAGAATATCGCGGCTAACATGGTGAATCATGGGGTTTCCTTTTGAGGCATTAAAATCTAAGTCTAGTTAAAAAGGATGAGAATGTCCGCTATTGCTCCCGGCCCGTTCAGGATACATACACTTTGACAGGGGGCTCGGAAAAAAGGTATAGTAATCAGCTTTCTACGATGCGTTCCGGACCTGTGCAATTGCCCGGGCCGCAGCGTACGGACGGTGATGTAGCTCAGTTGGTTAGAGCGGTGGATTCATAACCCACAGGTCGGCAGTTCAATTCTGCCCATCACCACCATTTTCATGCGAAGCCATTGAATCGCTATGGACAGCGGCTTCTTTGCTTGCTTCTAGCCCCGCCGGGTGTACCACAAAGGTGGGTCACAATGGCAAGCGGCTACCTCAAGGTTTCCCGTCACGGGACGATGTACTACTTCAGGCGTCGGGTTCCCGATGATCTTCGCCCGATCATTGGCAAGCCGTACTTGGTTAAATCCCTACTTACCGGGCAACGGCGCGAAGCTATCATTCGCGCTCGTTCGCTCGCGGCGCAGACGGACTGCTATTTCATTGCATTACGAAACATGCCACCAAGAAAGAAAAACTCCGAGGGCCTCCCAGTCGACTTTGTCTTATCGTGGGAACCCCACCCAGCGGTCGGAAAACGTGCCATTGCCCACGACGTGAAACCTGACGAGGAAGTCTCGGCGGCAGTCGCGGTTGCCACGCTCCAAGCGCACCTGTATGGCGCTCCAATGCCGGAACCGATGGCGACAGCAAGGCCGTGAGTAAGACGCTTACGCAAGCGTGGGAAGCGTTTAAGGCAGAGAAGATCGCGACCAAAGCCTGGGTAGATGGCGAACACACAGTCAAGTATCATCACTGGCCGCACATTCGAGACTTGATTGAAGTGGTGGGCGACAGGCCGATCAGTCAAGTCACAGCAGAGGATGCCGAACGATTCCAGCGGTTTATCCTGTCCGACAAGCCCGACGAATCTGCTCGGAACAAGGACAAGCGGCCCACCCGGGCCGGAGCGTTGCTTAGGTGGGCAAAGTAGAAAAGGACATGGGGCGTTACAGACGATCTTCAGGAACTGTTTCGCTACCCCGGCGAGATTCCGAAAAAGCCCTACCTCAAGTTCGATCAGGTTGATCTCAAGGCGCTGTTCGAGTCGGAACCCTACAGGCAGGGGAGGTTCAAGACTGCATCGGAATTCTGGCTGCCCTTGCTCGGCCTGTTTGCCGGCGCAAGGCTCAATGAACTTTGCCAACTTACGACTGCCGACGTTGGGCGACACGATGGCGTCGAGACGATCAGTGTCTTGGATGAAGACCTGAAGCGACTGAAGACTGAGGCTTCACGGCGCATTATTCCCATACACTCGAAGTTGATTGAGCTTGGATTCATCGACAACGTTGCCACGATCACGGCCGGGCGCATCTTCCCTATATTGCCAGAGAACAAAGCCAGGAAGGACGACTTCGGCAAAGAGCCGTCTAGAAAATTCACAGCCTACCGTAGGTTGGTCGGTGTGGGTGTGGGCGAAGGTCTCGGCTTTGAGAGGCAGAACGAGACGGGTAAATGGGCTGGCAACAGTCGATAGACGTTTCATTCATTCCGCTCGAGCTTAAATATCCACGTAATGGCCAGCACCCTGAGCAGATGTTCAGCTTCTGCAAAGAAATCGCGTTTGTGGAAGAGCTGTAGGGCATTGGTTTCACTAACGTCGCGCTGCTCATTTTCGCAGACGACCGACTTTTTTACAGTGGCTCAGGTGACGGAATCTACGGGTTCTTTCGTTCCGCGAGACCAATTACTGGTCGTATCGAGAAGCCCACCGGCGCCGGGACAGCGTATGTAACTGTAAAGGGAACCTACGTCGTGTCTTGGTCAAAGGTGTCGCCGAGTACGCAATACGCCTTCATCGAGGTTTAGAATGGCGGCTATCTTCCACTCCCGAAGAGATTGCCCAGCGGTTCGGCCTGCTGTGGGTGCCGGATATGTCGGCGCAATACAACATCGCCCCGACCCAGATGATTCCGGTGGTGCGCGATACCGGGCGGGGCCGCGAGTTGGTCTTGCTCAAGTGGGGGCTTATCCCATCTCGGGGCAAGGACCAGACGATCGGCGTCAAGCTGATAAATGCTCGGGCGGAAACGCTGGCGGACATGCCCGCCTTGAAAGTGCCATATGCTTAGCCATAATCAACACTGTACCTTGATACAAGGCGAGCGGCAGTGCCGGGATTGCCGACTGATTTCAAAATGCGTGTATAGGAAATGATTATGTTGCGTTTAATTGGGTTGGTGGTTGTGATCGTCATCATCGTACTTGGATGGCCACAGATACATCAGTGGTATGAGGGACGGATTTCAGCAAAACAAGCAGTGGGGGAGATTCGAAACACGGTTGGTAACAAAATAATTACAAATGATAAAGAGGGAAATCCAAGCCACGGAAGCCCAGACAATAAGTAATGGAAGCAGAAGCGGTAACGGGAATGGAGAGGCATGGGCCACGAGAATTTATCCGACTAGCACCAGCGACCCAAGAACCACGAGGCTGATACCGGCAGGGACAAACGCCAGGAGCATGGGGTGAATCCGTCCGGCCTGCCGGTGGAAACCTGCACCATCATCACCACCGATGCCAACTCCCTAGTCGGTGAAATGCATAACCGGGTGCCGGTGATTCTGGCACCAGGTAATCACGCTGCCTGGTTGAACGCCAACAATCCGAACGCTCAGGAATTGCTCAGGCCGCTTCCGTCTGAATTGCTTATTACCTACCCGGTCTCGCAGCGAGTGAGCAACTTGAAAAACGACGATGCGGGGTGCATCGCGCCGATTGCCACATAGTCGCAGGGTCGGTCACTGCCCACGCATAGAAAGGCGATCGCGCCCTCAATCTATTCGGGTGTGCAGCTCCCCCGGTCAATCAGGCAAGTTTAACGCAGCCAGGGTCCTAATATCGCGCCGCTCTTGATCGTGCAAAAGTTGGTGGTTGACGGTCTGCAAGCGTGACCCCATCGGGCAACAATTGGTTGAGGAGGACGGTCAGGGCCGCGCCCGGTGAGAGTGGGTAACCGTATGCAAGAAAGGGGAATGCAGACCTCATTCCAAAGAGGCGATGTGCTAGGCGCACAGGTCGTGGCGGAAGTGGTTTGTTTCTTCATCCGGGTGATCCTCGGCAGTCCTTGTGGAAAGGGACATGGGGTCTCATCTATTCCGACGCGGCGTGTATCTCATTCCCACGGTGATGGCGGCGGCGCAGCCGGCGCTGGAACCGACGCCCCGCCTTGTCTATTGAGACTAACTTCTTAATCAGAGTCTTCAAATCCGGCGAGAAAGAGAAATCGCCCAAATGGGAGTCGCTACGCGGCAATTCAAGCTCTGACGAGGCGTGCGTAGCGATGAAGGTCCATCCGAGTGTAGGGATGGGCATGGCCCGACAGCGCGAGCGCAGCGCGAATTTCCAGGGTTCGGGTCGGCAGATAGTCGGAGAGCGAAGGACTCAGCGTAAACAAGAGAAACGCGCCGGCTAGATGGGCAAATTGGCGTGATGGAAGCGGACCGCGAAGTAGCCGGTAGGCTGAAACGCTGACGATCGCGCCTAGCAGCCAGCCAGCGGCAACTTCGCTCAGACTGTGTTCGCCGAGCATTACGCGAGACCATGCGATCAGGGCACTCAGCATCAGGCCAAGGATAATTCCGGCGTAATGGAGCTTCTGTTCCGAAGTGCCCAGCAGCCAGCCCAGCCAAACCGGGAGAATCGACGCGGACAACATGGCGTGACCACTGATGCCGGTGAAGTCGAGCGTGGCGCTGCCTACCCCCCAGCCCATGAACGCGATCTTGCTGATCAGGACAAGCATGGCCGCCGCAAGCATGGTCAGCGCCCACGTCGCCAGCTTCACATTGTGCCCCGCCAGCGAAAACCCAATGAAGATCATTGCCGCCATCGGTAGCATGATGCTGGCCGAACCGAGGTGGGTGATGATCATCCAAGCGTGAACCGAGACACTGTGCATCGTTACCAGAACAGGATTGAAGTGGGAATTCTCAAGGGTGGACGTGCGGCCTGCTCAAGTCAAAGCAATACGGTGGTATCCGAAGGCCAAAACAGTCCCGTCACTCGTTGGCCTTGGACACCAAATAGTCCACGGCAGCCTTTACATCAGTGTCCGACAACTCGCTGTGGCCCCCTTTGGGTGGCATGGTGCCGCTCTTGCCTGTGAAGCCATTGAGGGCGTGCTCGTACAGGATATCCTTGCCTTGCGCGATACGCGGCGCCCAGGCTGCCTTGTTTCCCATCTTGGGGGCGCCCGCTACGCCCATTCCATGACACGCGATGCAAACGATGTTGAAGACGTGCTCGCCCAAGCCAGCGGTCGCTGTCCCGGTTGATTTTGGTGTTGCCTGCGAAGGCGGTGATGCCGGGGGTGACTCCGCCTTCCGCCCACACGCAGAAAGCAAGAGGCCAAGGACGGCAATTTGAGCAAGTTTGTGCACAGCGAATGTCTTTTCTCAATTATTCAAACTTCGCGATCAGCCCACACTATAAGGCCATCTTCATTACATTATGTCACCGACCACGACGCCGAACATCACCGCCCTCATCGCCACGCGAAGAAACGGTCGGCTAAGCCAGCTCAAGGCACGTAAGCAGCACACGCGGGCATAGTCTGCACCATTAGCGGCCGGTCATTGTTCTGGAATTGACCACCAGAGGCACGCGGCAGACTGACGGGACGGGTTGTCGGGACAGGAATGCAGAGATGACGACTCTTTCGTCCAGCGGTGGGGGTTGGGATACCGGCGAAATTGGTGAGCTGAGCAGGTCGGCGATCGGTAGTGTTGCGGCACGCCAGGGAGCGTGCCACCAGTCCAAATCGTTGCATCGCTGCCGCGAGTCTTGCGCGGTCGGGAAGGTGACCCGCATTGATCATCGATTGCACTCCTTGGAAATATTGCCCGCCGATGTCCAGCGTCTTAATCACAGGGCCAGCGTCACGACCCCATGCGGGGGAGCTTAGCCGTGGACCACTCTAGGCGGCATAACCAGGGTGTCGCTGGCCTGTAAGTCACGCCTCGCAAAAGGCTTGCTATACTGCCGTTCGGGTTATGGTTATTACCCGATGTCGGATTGTCCAGGCCAAGCCCCTGGCCCGTGATGTTCTTTGGGCCACTGCTTGCTTCAAGATCGCTTGCAAGAAGGGAGAGAAGGTCATGAATAGATTTCTTCACATTGGTTTTTCGCGAACTTTCGCCGTTTTGTGCGTACTTGTTTCCCTGAGTGTTTTCGCCGAGCGATCAATCGCGGCTTCCCCAGATCCCAGAATGATGGGGCCATGGGCCGTAGTAGATGCAGAGCAGATCGAGAACATTGGGATGCGAGTCTTCTTCTCTCCTGATGGCATCTTCTTCATGATCGACCCAAATTCAGGACTGGGCTTTGTGGGCAACTGGGTGGTGGGACGCGCTGGACTCATGGTGGAAATCGCCGGAAATAGCAAGTGGGCTAAATTGTGGGAAGCCGACGTTTCATTTCCAGATAGCTACCATATGGTTCTGGATGTGAAGGACAGCCACTTCTCGCGCCCCCATCGTGTCACTCTGCAAAGACTGGCGATGCAATGAGGAATCTGGACCTGCAGTTGCGAGCGGTTCAACTGGGCCATTTCATCTACTCGAAGCGGTTGACGCCGGCAGTCGGAAGCACATAAAAGCCCGCCGTCTGACCGTAGCATCCGATGATGCAGTCCACCGCTCCCGATCAACCTGGCGCTTTGTTCGCGACTATCGCGAGACCGTGATCAGCGTGAACGTGCCGGGCTTCAGCCGGGGCCTGACGCCAACAGTGCCGGGTGTTTCCACGTCTGCGGCAACGGTGAATATTCGATGGTAGGAAACATCGAGTGCCATGGTGCGGGCGGTAGGCTGTGTGGGAAGCGTCTGCGCCACGGTGTAGGTATCAGCCGAAATAATCGAGAGCGTGCCTTCGCCATTTGAGCTGAAGACAAGGTTCAGTTTGGGGTCATAGGCCGTAGCATCGCAACCCTTGCCAATCGGGACGCTCGCCAGGATATCCCCGGTCTTGCCCGACACCACCGCCATCCTCTGATTACGGCAGCCGACGAACAGACGCTCACTGGCAGGGTCGATGGAAAGCCCCGCCGGTTCAGTGCAAGCCGCTGACAAATTATGGCGGATAACCACAGCCAGCTTGACGGTATCGACCACCGCCAAGGCATTCCTGTTCTCGACGTTTACATAGAGCAAACCCTTCCCGTCCACCTCAGCGGATTCGAGCTTGCCACCAATGTCGATTGTGGCGAAAACCTTACTGGTTGGGCCATCAATGACGGTCAGGCTGCCCGAATCGCCATTGGCGGTAAAGACACGCCGGGTGAACGGGTCATAAACGATTGCGTCGGGCTTCTTCCCAGTCGGCAGCGTCCCGAGTACCTTCAATGAGGTGAGATCGAAGACCGTGACCGTATCGCTGCGGCCGTTGCTGGTGAATCCCCGATTGAGGTCACGAGCCAGTGCAACGCCATGAACTCCTTGCGTGTCGGGAATGGTGCCGACCACCCGGCCGAGCGCAGTATCGTATACATCGACATGATCGCCACGAGTGATGAACAACCGCCCGCTTCCCGCATCGAAGGCAAGGTAGTCCCATTTGACATCGCCAGGAAGAACCTCTTGCCGAATGACGTGGTAGGCGGGTTCACCAGCGTAAACGAATGTCGCACACGACGTGAACAGGGCAGAGATGAACAGCGTGAGGGTGGAACGCATGGTGAGCATCTTTTCTGCAGAATCGGCGCAATGAAACTGATGATGACATGAAATTCGTGGGACCCATCTGGCGGCGGTCTCGCTAACCCTTGTATCCCGGCAATCCTTTCGCCAGCTTGCCCTTTGCAAGTGGCAGGGCGGTTCGTACCGCTGCCTGGAAGTCGGCTTTGACATCCTCAATGGGAATGGAACGGCGGAAGAAATCCGCCCACACGAATTCCGCAAACGCAGTGGGAGTTTTTTCAAACCCGCCCGCATTTCTGACGTACCCAGCCAGGGAGCGGTAAGCGTCGTCGATCAGTTTCTCCAGGCTCTGGGGAATGGCCGTGTAATAGTGCCGCACCCCGTTTTCATCCAGAGGGTGGACCCACAGGGTCCGGTCCATTTCCCTCCAGAATTCGTCCAGACCGCGGGAGGACAGATCGGCCTCCACAAGAAAGAACCCGTTCGCAACCCCGGCCTCAAGCGCGGCGCGCCCCAAGTGATGATGGTCCGTGATGTAAAGATTGCCGCCCGGCCCGATGACTGCAGGCATGGGGTGCGCTTGCATGAACGACTGTTGAACCTGCGGCTTCAATGAGGCTAGGTGTGTCTTCTTGTCCTGGACCTCAATCATGCCGACTGTAAGTTGGGTCGGACGGAGCGTACCAATCGCTGCCTCATGGATATTTGGCATCCTGATCTCCTGAATTTGCGGCCTTCGGCCATTCCATGGGACATGGCGGATTCGACTGACATAGAGGCTAGCGCGTCAGCCTGCCAACAAGCAACTCCACGACCGCCGCGAACAGGCAGTAGTAGCCGAACAGATGCCAACGCCCATTTTCAAGCCAGCGGGAAAGCCATTTCAACGCCACCAGCCCGGCAACAAAACTGAACCCCATCCCCACCAAGCTAGGCCCGACAAGGTGGAGGAAACCACCCGCTTGCGTGAGCGAACCGCCCTGCGCCTTCAACAGCCGATAGCCCTCCTTCACGATCACCGCCGGGGTCAGGATGACGGCAAGGGCGAAGCTGAATTCCTCCAGCCGCTCCTTGTCCACCCCCAGAAGCAGGCCGGTCGAAATGGTGGAGCCGGAACGGGAAAAGCCGCGGAACGGCAGGCAAAGTCCCTGGATGGCGCCAATCCAGATGGACTGGCTCAGTCCCAGCGGTGCCTGACCACCGGCAACCCGCGCCCTCATTCCAGAAATGACGATCATCACGCCCACGGTGGCGAGTCCTGCCGCAATCACATAGGCGTTGCCGAACAACTGCTCAATTTCGGCATGGGCCGAGTCACGTAAGACAACATGCTCGATGAACAACATCAGCGCAAGCCCGATGACCCCGGTCAAGGCGGTCGCGATGGCAAGCGCCTTGGCAAAGGGCCAGATCGCGCCGCTGGAGGCGAAATAGCGGTCCCGCCATGACTGCCAGAAGTAGACGATCACGGCGAACATCGTTCCGGTGTGAAGCATGACCAGCAGCAGCGTCATCTCGGGCGCGGTGGGGTCGAGGCCCATCAGCTTCTCTGCCACGATGACGTGGGCCGAACTGGACACGGGCAGCAGTTCGCAAGCGCCTTGTATGCTGGCGAGAATAAGGATTTGCAGGAAGGTCACGGGGCGAGCGGGTTCGGCGCGAAGGTTTCGGTGTTGTTCCAGGCCGGATGATGCCGGGTTACCAGTCGGAGCCTCCCAGGTCAGCTGCGCCCAAGTCTGCGGAACTGTCATCCCAGCTGTCCACATTACCGATGCCGAAATCATTGCCCCCAAATTCCGAAGGGATGTCATGCGATGGGGCGTTCAATGGCGTATCCATCAGCGGAGCGCTCTGGCCTCGATGCAGAAAGCTATCGGCTAGCGCTTCCCCAGCCACCATGCCAGCACCCAGCGCCGCCCCGGTAGCAAGGCTTTTGCCCAACCCCATGCCAAATCCATCAGACTGGACGGGTGCCCCATAGCCAGGGGGTACTCCACCCATGGTGTTTGCGGGCGTCGCGGGGGCCATCGCGACGCCTCCGTAGGTTAGATTCGCATTTTGGGCAGCGCGGCGGGTCGCGATCGAGACCACCCACCACAACAGTGCGATGATTCCAAGT
The DNA here is from genome assembly GCA_963782495.1 of uncultured beta proteobacterium. Lineage (GTDB taxonomy): Bacteria > Pseudomonadota > Gammaproteobacteria > Burkholderiales > Thiobacillaceae > DASQBT01. The sequence goes on from CAWAJU010000006.1 coordinate 321,599, forward strand.
CCGATGCCAACCCACGTCCAATTAAGTCTTGGTTCACTGCTCGGCTTGGCGAGTTTGAACGGGGTGAGGCCCAGTGCGAATGATTTGAGCTTATTAACTGAGGTCGGGCTGGCAAAGGTGAGCCCGGGTTCAAGGAACTTGGCACTGGATAGTTCGTCACGCGCACACGAACGGTCCAACTGGGCCGCACATATCTCCGCTTTCACGAAGTGGCCCTTGGCGCTGTTCGGCTTGGCTGACAGTACCTCGTCCACCATTGCACGTGCGTGGGTCAGTTGACCTGCTTTTGCGGCGGCATAGACCTGCTGAATGCTGGGTAAGGTGTCGGCCCATGCTGAAGAAAAGCCCATCAGACACAGCAGTGTTAGGGCAATAAAGGGTGTACGCATATTACTTCCTGTTGGACAAAAACATTCATTTCGATGGTATTGGAAGGCCTAAGTTCAAAGCAAGTCACTTGGTACATCAATGAAGCCGTTTCTGTAATTCGCTGTGAGCCTCTGTCTGTTGGCCCAGGGGGATTCTACGCGAGAGCAGTGTATGGGAATGTTCACATTCCACCATCTTGGAATCAAGGATGTCGCGAACGACTTTGTGTCGGTGTTGAGCACCCGGAAACCCCGAAGGATGTCGTATATACGACCGTGCACATTATCCGGCAGCCAGAACTATCGATCAGTTTCCTTAGGTCCGGAGTCCGCATAAGAGAAGCTAAAGCCTAGGCGCCCTGAATTGACTGGATTCGATGATTTCACAAAAAACGCGCAGCAGATCAGGGTCGTGCTTTACTCCAGTTTCTTCATGCAAGATAGCCATGATTTCCAAGTGCGTTTTCGGGGTCTGGTATGACCTGGTCACCGCCATCGCGTCGTAGCTGTCCGCGATGCTGATAATGCGGGAGCCGATTGGAATGGCCTCTGCGGAAAGGCCGTCTGGATAGCCTAGACCGTTGTAATGCTCGTGGTGGTGACGAATTGCCAGGGCAGCCTGTTGTGCTCCTTGGCGTTCCATCGCGGCCACGATGCTCTGTCCTATCTGGGAGTGCAAATTGATCTTTTCCCTCTTGGTCTAGTCGAGTAGTGAAGGCTTCAGAAGGATATGGTCGGGTATCCCAATCTTGCCAATATCGTGGAGCGAAGCAGCAATGTCCAGGATAGCGAGTTCTTCGTCAGACACACCACAACGCACCCCAATTGCATCGCAAAGACTCAGCACGCGCTAGGAATGAAGTCGTGTCATGAGATCACGGTAACCCAGCGCAACCGACAGAACGGTGTTGTACCCGAGGAGAGCGGCAAAAGTGGGGTCTATGATCTCAACTTTGGACATATGTAGAATTTACAGGTTGAATTCGGCGGCGGACGGTGGTCGTACCAAGAGTTAACCCGCATCGCCGATGAGCTTCGATGGCTCTGCCGTGACAGGCTCGAAGACGTGTTCGCCATTGTACCAACGTGCTTGTGCGGAGGGGTCGAGTAACGCGAGCAGCACAGAGCGGACCAGCTCGTGCCGCGCTGCATCGAAGCCGCGCTGACAGTACGCGACGGATGTGCCTCTGAGCAGCGCCTCGGCATTGAGTACGATCGCCAGGCTTTGCGGAATCGTGGGCGCATGCGCCTCGCATTGGCGGACATCGGCCGAATGTGCCTTGCGACAAGCTGCGGGGCGGACCGAGTAGATGGAACACAGCTGGTCTTTGAGGAATGGACAACTCTTCCTGTGGTCCCAGGGCCCGGCTTCCGGGTCGGGAACTGCGACGTGAGCTTGTAGCTGCCCGACAATCCCTGCGAGTTCTAAAGTCGGTCGCTGTTCGAGTTCCCTCGCGATTAGAAAGATCTCGGGCGCAATGGCTTCGACTCGTGCGCTACAGCAAAAACTGCAACCGGCCTTGCAGTCGATGTGCGTTCCTCGATGAACCGCTGCGCCAAGGACTCGGTCTACTGCCTGGTGGAGGTTTCGAACGAAGGTGATGACCGAATCTTCACTATGGTGGGTGCTCAAGTGACTCACCGCTGTCTTCCGCACATTCTCAGCCGACTGTGAGAAGGCAGCCTGTTATTCGGGTTTCAATACACCATTACTCTGACTCATTTCTCATGTGCGAGAACGAGGCTGTATAAGAAGTGTTTCCATTGGCGCATCGTGCCGCGAACCCGATCAATTTTCAAGGGCGACGGAACTAGGTGGTCCGCGCCTCCCACGGATTACAAGTTGAACACGCGCCTTGCCAATTCAGCCGCGACGGTAGTGGCATTTGTGTCGAACCGGGCTTCAGCGGTGGAGGGCGCAAACAGTGGCCGTGACGAATCCAGTGGTTTCGCTCGATGGCAAAAGGCCACAGGTGAGCAACTGGGCAGCTTGATTATCACAGTGCTTGGTCTTGCTGCCGGGCTGCTCGCATTCGAATCAACGCTCTTGCTCGAAAGTAAGTTCACCACGCCATTCGCGTTTTCGTTGGGCCTCCTGGCCGTCGTTCTCCTGGGCCTCTAAATCGGGTTTGCGCCTTGGCGCGGCGTAAACAGGCTGCTCGATTACCGGCTTACAACACAGATCGTACGTGCGAGGGAAGAAGTAGCCGTTGGCTTGGCCGAGAAGCGGCAGAAGTCCAAGTTGCTCGGGCAGACAACTTGGCGACTCCTGACCGCGCAGTTGTGGCTCTTCGGCTTAGGCGCGACGGCAGGTGCAATAGCGGTGCTGTTGCAGGTGCTGCGATGACCGGGTCTGAAACCCATCCCCGAGCGTGGAAAGAAGGGTTCCAGAGCGATTTTGGGGGGTGGGGTCGAGGAGAACTTCATGGGGCCATGCTGGACATTGTCGCGGAGATTTTGTTCAACCCACCCGCTGGGGGTCGGTAGTCTTAGGTTTGGCGATCGCCCGTGATGCCGAGCATCGGAAATATTGTTTGGGTTCTCGGTACAAATCCTTATGCCGGGGGCAGGACGAAAACGGCAGATGAAGGAACGGCGTGTGGATGACACGGCGCTCTCGAACCCTTATACTTTGGCCCGGGTGTGCCACATAGGTGGGACACAATTGCATCAACCGAATCCCGGCGGCGCTCAAAGTATCGTTGCGATTCAATGGCTTACGCATAACCCACAGGTCGGCAGTTCAATTCTGCCCTCACCACCATTTTTCTTGCCCCCAGTCTATTCACTGCCCCGGCATCCATGAGCGCTCCGCCCCGCAAACTATTTATCAAAACCTTCGGCTGCCAGATGAACGAGTACGACTCGGACAAGATGGCCGACGTGCTGCGCGAGTCCGACGGGCTGGTGCAAACGGACAACCCGGAGGAAGCGGACGTGATCCTGTTCAATACCTGTTCGGTGCGGGAAAAGGCGCAGGATAAAGTCTTTTCCGATCTGGGCCGGGTCAAGCCCTTGAAGGCACGAAATCCAAACTTGATCATCGGCGTGGGTGGATGCGTCGCCTCCCAGGAAGGCGCGGCAATCGTGTCGCGCGCGCCCTACGTGGATGTGGTGTTCGGTCCCCAGACCCTGCACCGGCTGCCAGAGCTGATCGCCAAAAGACGCGCCAGCGGCCGGGCCCAGGTGGACATATCGTTCCCGGAAATCGAAAAATTTGATCATCTGCCGGCCACGAAGGTGCAGGGCACGACTGCCTTTGTTTCCATCATGGAGGGCTGTTCGAAGTATTGCACCTTCTGCGTGGTGCCTTATACGCGTGGCGAAGAGGTGTCCCGCCCGCTTGATGACGTGATTGCAGAAGTGGTGAGACTGGCAGAGCAAGGCGTGAAGGAAGTTACCCTATTGGGGCAGAACGTGAATGCCTATCGGGGTGTGATGGACGAAGGCGAAATCGCTGACTTTGCTCTGCTGCTGGAGCTCGTGCATGAGGTGCCGGGCATAGCGCGCATCCGCTATACGACCAGCCATCCGCGCGAAATGACTTCGCGGCTGATTGAAGCCTACCGGCATCTGCCCAAGCTGGTGTCGCATCTGCATCTGCCGGTTCAGTCCGGCTCGGACCGCATCCTGGCAGCGATGAAGCGTGGTTACACAATACTGGAGTACAAGAGCCTCATACGCAAGCTGAAAGACGCCCGGCCCGGCATTTCCATCGCGTCGGATTTCATCGTCGGTTTTCCCGGCGAGACCGATGGGGATTTTGAGCAGACCATGAAGCTGATCGAGGAGGTTGGCTTCGATGCGTCCTTTTCATTCATCTACAGCCAGCGCCCCGGAACGCCCGCGGCAGATTACGCAGACGACGTGCCGCACGCTGCAAAGCAGGCGCGGCTGGCGCGCTTGCAAAAGACCATCCAGGCGAACGCGGAAATGATCTCCGCTGCCATGGTAGGTACCGTGCAGCGCGTGCTGGTCGATGGCATGGCGAAGAAAGGTGCCGGTGAGCTGGCGGCACGCACCGACAACAATCGGGTAGTCAATTTCAAGGGCCAGCCGCGCTTGATCGGATCGTTTGTGAATGTCACCATTACCCAGGCTTACCCCCATTCCCTGCGCGGCGAGATCGTCACCCATTGATTACCAGTCTTGAACTGAGCTTCAAACCGGTGGACAACCGGCGCCTGTCCAACCTGTGCGGTCCGCTTGAGGAAAACCTGCGGCAGATCGAGACTGCGTTTGACGTGGCGATCCGGCGCCGCGGCGCAAGTTTCACCGTATCCGGTTCCAAGGCCCGGGCTGAGCAAGGCTTGGTGGCGCTGGAACATTTCTACAATCGTGCGGGCGATGGGCTAAGTCTGGATGACATTCAACTGGGGATCGTGGAACTGACCCGCGGTGTCGCGGACGTTGATGACGCGCCGCTGCTGCGCACTCGCCGCAGCGACCTGAGGCCGCGCACCCCGCGCCAGGGCGAATACATCGAGCAGATTCTCAACCACGACATCACCTTCGGCATCGGCCCTGCCGGTACCGGCAAGACCTATCTGGCGGTAGCCTGCGCAGTGGACGCGCTGGAGCGCGATGCGGTCAAGCGCATCGTGCTGACCCGCCCGGCAGTGGAAGCGGGCGAGCGTCTGGGTTTTCTGCCCGGCGACTTGTCGCAGAAAGTGGACCCCTACCTGCGCCCCTTGTATGACGCACTCTATGACCTGATGGGCTTTGACAAGGTGGCGAAACTGCTGGAGCGCAATACCATCGAAGTGGCGCCCCTGGCCTTCATGCGCGGCCGCACCCTGAATCATTCCTTTGTCATTCTGGATGAGGCGCAAAACACCACCCGGGAGCAAATGCAGATGTTTCTGACCCGCATCGGATTCGGCGCCAAGGCAGTGGTTACCGGTGACGTCACCCAGATCGATTTGCCCAAGGGCATGAAGTCCGGTTTGGTGGACGCCCAGAGCGTGCTCAAGGACGTGCGCGGCATTGCCTTCACGCGCTTCACCCATGAGGATGTGGTGCGCCACCCCCTGGTTGCCCGCATTGTCCATGCATATGCCCAGCACAAGAAACAGGCCGACATCAACAAAGAATAAGTCAGTGAGCGATCGCCCCCGACTTTCGCTGTCGGTGCAATACGCTCACAATGCCGAACAGGTTCCCAGTCGGGCGCAGTTTCGCCGCTGGGTTAGCGCCGCGCTGCTACCCCTTGCCAAGCGGGATAGAGGCAGGAATGAGGGAGAGATTGTTCAGGTTACCTTGCGCCTGGTGGATGGCGCTGAAGGCCAGGCGCTCAATCGCGACTATCGGGGCAAGGACCACGCCACCAATGTGCTGACCTTCGCCTATGGCGAAACCGACTTTGGTCCGGCGTCCTCAATGAGCGGCGATATCGTGCTTTGCACCCCGGTGGTGGAGGCAGAAGCAAGAATGCAGGGCAAGGAACTGCTGGCCCATTACGCGCACCTGACGGTGCACGGCATGCTGCACCTGCAGGGTTATGATCACCAAGCGGATGGGGAGGCGCTCATCATGGAGGCAAGGGAAGCCACAATTCTGGCAAAATTGGGTTTCGGCGACCCCTACGCGGGAGAGTAATGAGCGGAAAGCGCTAAGCATAAGTGCTTATCCTTTTCCACTCCAATTGGTCTCATGGACTCAGGCTCACACCCTAGGCCCTCCTGGCTGGAACGGCTCTCCGCGCTGCTGACGCGGGAGCCCGAAGACCGGGAGCAACTTATCGAGTTACTGCACGGCGCCTACGAGCGCAATCTGATGGATGCGGACGCCCTGGCGATGATAGAGGGAGTGTTGCAGGTGGGCGAACTGCAAGTGCGGGACATCATGATCCCCCGCTCGCAGATGGATGTGGTGGATCTCAACCATACAGCTGAGCAGTTCCTGCCCGAAGTCATCGAGGCGGCGCATTCGCGTTTTCCGGCCGTCGATGGCGAAAAGGACGATGTAATCGGCATCTTGCTGGCCAAGGATTTGTTGCGTCTGCAGGCTGGGGAGGACGAAAGCATACGCAGCATGCTGCGTCCTGCGGTGTTCATTCCCGAATCAAAGCGACTCAATGTACTGCTCAAGGAATTTCGCGCCAGTCGCAATCATATGGCGATTGTCGTCGATGAATACGGTGGCGTGGCGGGGTTGGTGACCATTGAGGACGTGTTGGAGCAGATCGTCGGCGACATCGAGGACGAATACGATTTCGACGAGACCGAAGACAATGTCATCCGCGACAAAGCCGGCCGCTATCGGGTCAAGGCTGCAACCGAAATTGTCGACTTCAATACCGTGATGGGAACGCACTTTTCCGATGAGGATTACGATACCGTGGGCGGCCTGGTGATCAGCCGCTTTGGCCATCTTCCGAAACGCGGTGAAGTCATCGAGTTTGATGGACTCAAAGTCCAGGTCCTGCGCGCCGACAGTCGCAGGGTCCACACCTTGGTGATCGAACGGCAGGTTGCTGCGCCGCAATTACCTTTGGACGTGTAAGCGTCTCTATAATCAGGCAAATGAAGAGCGGCCCGCGGGCCGCTTTTTTGCGGGTGCCTTGATGCACGCTATTTCAGTACCTGGATCGTGACCCGCCGATTGCGGCTACGGCCTTCAATCGAGTCGTTGCTGGCAATCGGCTTGAGGTCGCCAAAGGAGATCGTCGACATGCGGTGGAGCGGGATGTCACCCACCTCAAACAAATAGCGCCGCACCGACTCGGCGCGATCCAGTGCGATGCGGCGATTTTGGCTGTTCAGGCTGTAATCGTCGCTGTAACCGATGATCTCAATGAAAATATAGGGTAGCTGGGGACGGGCGCGGGCGATCAGCTCATTCAGCGCCGCCTTGCCCTTTTCGGTCAGGTCGGGCTGCTCATAGCTGTACAACACCATGTCGTCGGTAAGGGTCAGGGTATCCACGACCTTGCCCGACACCATGCGGCTGTCGCGCGAAATCTTCACTGCATCATCGGCAGCTTCCCGGGCCTGTGCCAAGGCTGTGTCTTGTTTGTCCGCCCGGCTAGTGAGGGTCGCGAGTGCAGCTTGTTGTGCGGTGCTGCTGTCGTGCAATGTCTTGACCGCATCGTCGGCATTTTCTCGCGCCTGAGCCAAGGCCGCGTCCTGCTTGTCCGCCCGGCTCGTAAGGGCGGAGAGCGTTGCCTGTTGGGCCGCGCTTTGGTCTTGCAGGGCGTTAAGCTGATTCTTCAATTCTGTGCTGGTGGGGCCGATCTGGTCGAGCCGCGCAGTTTGCGCTGCAGTATTCGCTTCCAGTTTTGCAATTCTGGCCTCCAACTTCTGTTGATCTGCGGCCAGGCTCGCTTGCGCCTGCTTCATGTCTTCAAACTGCCGATTGGCGGAGGCGGCCTGGGATTCCAGGGTTTGCTGCGAAGCGCAGCCAAGGGAAAGCAGGGCGGGAACAAGCAAGCACAGGCCGGAACGCAAACGCATTATCAACTCCTACGGCAACAGACAAAGGATGAATGGTACTACAGGATTATTTCATCAGCATGTGCAGAGATGAACGCCCACTGTCTGAAGCGGGGTCGTAGTTCGTTCGCGTAGGGAAAGGTGGACGCCCGCATGGTCGCCAGGGCGGCGTGTCACCGGGCCTGCCGACACGAAGCAATCGCGCGGTCAGTCCGGGTTCAGCACGCGGTTCCCTTGCTGTTCCAGCCGAGCGCGAAGAGCCCTATCGCCAATAAACCCATGGTCGAGGGTTCGGGTACGGAATTCTGGTCGAGTCCTGTAGGCGCGCTGGGCCGTGCCAGGTCGAACATACTGTCGGGCGGCAAATCCCCGGCCGGATCAGGCGGCGTAAATGCCGATAAGTCTGGCGTGGGACTGTCAATTGATCGATGCTCGGGTGGCGCAGGCGGTAAATATCCCCCGTGCGTCGCATCTTCATACGTGGGCACGTCCACTTCGTCAGCGGGCACCAAGGACGTGCCCTGATTGCCGCCAGGTTTGGATGGCCCGCCTGGCGCGTCCGCATCTGCGCGCGAAGAATCAGTCGGCGGCCTCGGTTCGCCGTGATCGCCCAAGGTGGCTCCCGGTTGATCGTTCGGCCTTGCCGGCGGTTGTAATTCCGAGCCTGGTTGGGCAAGAGGTCCTGCGGGCGGCGCCGATCCGCTATGGGGCCAATGCGTGTTTGAAACGGGCATGCCGGACGTCAGTCGTGGAGTTGGCTGGCGTGCCGGCGCGGGCGCAGGCCGGGCGATTTGCGACGCCCAATCCATAGAGGCCAATTGTATGGGGTCGATGCCATTAGGCCTGTCAGTTTGGGAACCCGGCAGGGTTATGGCGATGGGCAGCCGGATGCTTCCGATGCCGAACCGGACGTGGCTGCTTCCCATGGTATGCGTGCTTGCTGGCAGGTGGCCTGATGGGGCGACCGGCACAGGGGTTTCGTCTTTGCCCATTGAGTTTGCGCGACCGGCAGACGACGCGGTGAAATGGCCCGCCGCAATGGCGATGGCGACGGCAGTCAGTGCGATTGCGACAAGTTTGCCCGCGGGTGCGACGGCGTGGTGATGCCCAGGCTGAGGAAGCCGGCGCGACGGGCGCGTCTGTGGCTTGGCGAGCGAGCGCTCGTAACAGACTCGCGCAAATGGAAAAGGCAGCCGAAGCTGCCTTTTCCCTGGATTGAAGCTTGCCTTAATTGACGCGAGGATCCAGCTCGCCCTTGTCGTAGCGTTTGACCATGGCATCCAGACTCATGACGTTGATCCTGGACGCGTTGCCGGCAGTGCCGAAGGCTTCGTAACGTGCCTTGCAGATTTCCTTCATGGCCTTGGTGGAGGCGATTAGGAATTTGCGCGGGTCGAATTCCTTCTTGTTCTCCGCCAGAAACTTCCGCACCGCGCCGGTAGAGGCCATGCGCAAGTCGGTGTCGATGTTGACCTTGCGCACCCCGTGCTTGATGCCCTCGACGATTTCCTCCACCGGCACGCCGTAGGTTTCGCCCATGTCACCACCGTAGCTGTTGATGATCTTGAGCCATTCCTGGGGAACGGAGGAGGAGCCGTGCATTACCAAATGAACGTTGGGAATGCGCGCATGAATTTCCTTGATGCGGCCAATGGCCAGGATGTCACCGGTTGGTGGGCGGGTGAATTTGTAAGCGCCGTGGGAGGTGCCGATGGCAATGGCCAGCGCGTCCACTTTGGTCTTGGAGACGAAGTCCGCGGCTTCGTTGGGATCGGTCAGCAGCTGGCTGTGGTCCAGTTTGCCTTCCGCACCAATACCATCTTCTTCGCCCGCCATCCCACTTTCCAGCGAGCCCAGGCAACCCAGCTCACCTTCCACCGAGACGCCGCAGGCATGCGCCATTTCCACAGTGCGGCGGGTAACGTCCACATTGTAGTCATACGAGGCGGGCGTCTTGCCGTCTTCTTTCAGCGAGCCGTCCATCATCACGGAAGAAAAACCCAGCTGGATGGAGCGCTGGCACACCGAGGGAGAGGTGCCGTGGTCCTGGTGCATGCACACCGGAATGTGCGGCCATTCTTCGATTGCAGCCAAAATGAGATGGCGCAGGAAAGGCGCACCAGCGTACTTGCGCGCGCCAGCGGAGGCTTGCACGATGACCGGAGAATCGGTCTCGTCGGCGGCCTCCATCATGGCGCGCATCTGTTCCAGATTGTTGACGTTGAAAGCCGGTACACCGTAGCCGTGTTCGGCGGCGTGATCCAGCAGTTGACGCAGGGAAATTAGTGCCATTTCTTGCTCCTCGTTACGTAGTCCAAAATTGATTTGGGGCGACGGCCATTTGCCGGGCTAAGCCCCTTTGCCATTAGTGGGCATTACTTCCTGTGCCCCCCCACCTTGACGATCTTCAGGGTGTTGGTGCCGCCGGATTTTCCGATGGGCTCGCCTATCGTGAGGATAATGAGATCCCCGTCCCGCACCGCGCCTCGGCGGCGCAATTCCTCTTCGGCCGCCTGCAGCAGTTCTTCCCGGTCGCTATCCTTGGTGCTCTTGAAGTTTATGGGATAAACGCCGCGGTAAAGAGTGACTTTTCTACGTGTTTCCACCTCAGGTGTCAAGGCATAGATGGGCACGCTGGTGCTCATGCGCGAGATCCACAAACAGGTGTTGCCGGACTGGGTCATGGCGGCAATCGCCTTGATGTTCAGGTGCAGCGAAGTGAAGGCTGCCGACATCGCGATGGCTTCGTCCACGCGCAGAAAACTGTGGTCGAGACGCGCGTTGGTGAACATCGGTTCGGACTCTTTCTCCGCTTCCAGACAGACCCGGTCCACGGCGGCGACTGCCTCTATGGGATATTGGCCGGCCGCGGTTTCGGCCGACAGCATAATCGCATCAGTACCGTCCAGAACCGCGTTGGCCACGTCGGACACTTCGGCCCGGGTCGGGATCGGGCTGGAGATCATGGATTCCATCATCTGGGTGGCAGTGATCGCCAGCTTGTTGCGTTCCCTGGCCAGACGGATCATTTTCTTCTGCAGCGCCGGTACCGCCGCATCGCCCACCTCCACGCCCAGGTCGCCGCGCGCCACCATGATGGCGTCCGATACTTCGAGGATATCTTCCAAATTGGTGATGGCCTCGGCGCGCTCGATCTTGGCCACGATCAGGCACTTGCCGCCGGCTGCCTTGACGAGGTCGCGGGCCTGCTGGATGTCGGCCGCGGTCTTGGGAAACGAGACCGCCAGATAGTCCGCTTTCATCAGGACCGCGGTCTTGATGTCTTCAATATCCTTCTCGGTCAGGGCGGCCGCGGACAGTCCCCCGCCCTTGCGGTTGATGCCCTTGTTGTTGGACAACGACCCGCCCTGCACCACCTTGCAATGGATCGCACTGCCTTTGACCTCCTCCACCCACATCTCGATGCGGCCATCATCCAGCAGCAAGGTGGCACCGCGTGCGACGTCCCTGGGCAGATCCTTGTAGTCCAGTCCGACACGGGTCTGGTCGCCCAGCTTGCATTCCGCATCCAGCACGAAGAGGTCGCCCTTTGCCAGTTGGATCTTGCCGTCCTTGAACTTGCCGATGCGGATCTTGGGACCCTGCAGGTCGACCAGCACCCCCACGGCACGGCCACGCGCACGGGCCAGGGAACGCACCAGTTCAGCGCGTTCGATATGGTCTTCCGACTTGCCGTGGGAAAAATTGAGCCGGACCACATCGAGTCCGGCTTCCATCATCTTGTCGAGCACCTTGGGGTCACTGGAAGCAGGCCCCAGTGTGCCGACGATCTTGGTTCTGCGAGTCATGGTTGTTCGTTTGCGGTTAGGGGTGAGGGTAGGACTTCGAAATACTTGGGGGTCAGGATTCAGGATGCAGGGGCCAGGGGGTTTGCAGGCTGCACCCGCACTTGTCTCCCTGACGCCTGAATTCCGACCCCTGAATCCTGCCTCACTTCGCGCGCTGTTCCAGTATGGCCACGGCGGGCAGCACCTTGCCTTCGAGGTATTCGAGGAAGGCGCCACCGGCGGTGGAAATGTAGGACACCTTGTCGTAGATGTCGTACTTCTGGATCGCGGCGATGGTATCGCCGCCGCCCGCCAGGGTGAAGGCCTTGGTCTCGGCAATGGCCATGGCGATGGCTTTTGTGCCGGCGCCGAACTGGTCGAATTCGAACACACCAACCGGACCGTTCCACACCACGGTGCCGGCCTTCATGATGATGTCGACCAGGTCCTGCGTGCTCTTGGGGCCAATGTCGAAAATCATGTCGTCGTCAGTCACGGCGCCAGCATCTTTCAGCACGGCCGGTTCGTTGGCGTCGAATTTCTTGCCGCACACCACGTCGATCGCGATCGGGATGGTGGCGCCGCGGGCCGACATCTTCTTGATCAAGGCCTGGGCGGTGGGCACCAGGTCGTCCTCGCACAGGGACTTACCCACGTTCTTTCCGGTGGCCTTGAGGAAAGTATTGGCAATACCGCCGCCCACCACCATCTGGTCGACCTTGTCGGACAGGGATTCCAGCACGGTCAGTTTGGTCGAAACCTTGGAGCCACCGACGATGGCGACCATGGGGCGTGCCGGATTCGCCAAGGCCTTGTCCAGCGCGTCCAGTTCTTCAGTGAGCAGCAAGCCCGCACAGGCCACCGGCGCGAACTGCGCGATGCCGTAGGTCGACGCTTCAGCGCGGTGGGCAGTGCCAAACGCATCCATCACGAAGACGTCGCATAGAGCGGCGTATTTCCTTGCGGTCTCTTCGACGTTCTTCTTTTCGCCCCTGTTGATCCGGCAGTTCTCCAACAACACGACCTCGCCCTCGGCAACCTGAAAGCCGCCGTCAATCCAGTCGCGAACCACGCGCACCGGTTTGCCGAGCTTGGCCGAGATGACATCGGCGACCGGTCGCAGAGAATTCTCCTCGGAGAATTCGCCTTCGGTCGGGCGGCCCAGGTGGGACGTGACCATGACCCTGGCGCCGGCTTTCATCGCGTGCTCGATGGTGGGCATGGAGGCGGTGATGCGCGCATCAGAGGTAACCTTGCCGTCCTTGACCGGCACGTTCAGGTCGGCGCGGATGAACACACGCTTGCCCTTCAGGTCAAGGTCGGTCATGCGAATGAACTTGGGCATATTGCTACTCCTGGATAAGTAAGCGGTAAGGGATAGGTGGCCTATGCCTTACGACTCAGTTGAGGGGTCAGGATTCAGGATCCAGGGGCCAGGGTTGGTGCGGGCTGAGCCCGCGCATTTCCCTGAATCCTGAATCCCGATCCCTGAATCCTTACTTGGCTACGTGCTGCACGAAGCGCAGCATGTTGCAAGTGTAACCGTACTCGTTGTCGTACCAGGCCACCACCTTGACGAAGGTGGAATCAAGGGCGATGCCGGCATCGGCGTCGAACACGGAGGGGACGGACATGCCACGGAAGTCCGTGGAGACCACCTTCTCCTCGGTGTAGCCCAGCACACCCTTGAGCGCACCTTCGGAGGCGGCTTTCATCGCCTTGCAGATTTCCTCGTAGGACGCTTCCTTGTTCAGCTCCACGGTCAGGTCAACCACGGACACGTCGGAAGTGGGTACGCGGAAGGCCATGCCGGTGAGCTTCTTGTTCAGCTCGGGCAGCACCTTGCCGACGGCCTTGGCAGCACCGGTGGAGGACGGAATGATGTTCTCAAGAATGCCGCGGCCGCCGCGCCAGTCCTTCATCGATGGCCCGTCGACAGTCTTCTGGGTTGCCGTGGCGGCGTGTACGGTGGTCATCAGGCCGCGCTTGATGCCCCAGTTGTCGTGCAGCACCTTGGCCACCGGGGCCAGGCAATTGGTCGTGCAGGAGGCCGCGGAGACGATGGCTTCGCCTTTGTAGCTGTTGTGGTTGACGCCATAGACAAACATCGGCGTATCGTCCTTGGAGGGAGCGGACTGGACGACTTTCTTCGCACCAGCTGTAATGTGCTTCTCGCAGGTTTCCTTGGTCAGGAACAGACCGGTGCATTCAATCACGATGTCCGCGCCGACTTCGTTCCACTTCAGTTCGGTCGGATCCTTGATGGCGGTCAGGCGGATGTTCTTGCCGTTGACGATCAGGGTATTGCCTTCAACCTTGACGTCACCCTGGAAACGGCCGTGCACCGAGTCATATTTCAGCATGTAGGCCAGGTATTCGGGGTCGAGCAGGTCGTTGATTGCAACGATCTCGATGTCCTTGAAGTCCTTCGCGACGGCGCGAAACACCATGCGGCCGATGCGGCCAAATCCGTTGATGCCGACTTTAATTGCCATGTGTCATTCTCCAGTGAGTTGAAAATACCAATAGGGGCCAGGGGTCGGGATTCAGGGGCCAGGGAAGGTGCGGCCGAAGGCCGCGCTTGGTACTGGACCCGGGTGCAACCCGGTCATTTCCTGAATCCTGATTCCTGTCAAAGAACGCTCTTCACCGCCTCGACGACCTTCTCGGGCGTGAAGCCGAAATGCTTGAACAGGGGGCCGGCGGGCGCGGATTCGCCAAAGGTGTCGATGCCCACCACCGCGCCTTCCAGGCCCACATACTTGCGCCAGAACCCGGTCACGCCGGCTTCCACCGCGACGCGCGGCAATCCCTTGGTCAGCACGGATTGCTGGTAGGCGGCGTCCTGTTTGTCGAAGGTGTTGGTCGACGGCATGGACACCACGCGCACCGGAGTGCCTGCGGCCGCCAGGGTTTCCTGGGCTTTCAGCGCCAGTTCGATTTCCGAGCCGGTGGCGATGATGATGGCCTTGGCACCGGCCGCATCCTTCAGCACGTAACCGCCTTTGGAGATATTCGCGATGGTGGCATCGTCGCGCTTGACGAAAGGCAGGTTCTGGCGCGACAGGATCAAGCTGGTGGGGCCGCTGCGGTTTTCCACCGCGTGCACCCAGGCGACGATGGTCTCGACCGTGTCGCAGGGGCGCCATACATCCATGTTGGGCATCATGCGCAGGGTGGAGGTCTGCTCCACTGGCTGGTGGGTGGGGCCGTCCTCGCCCAGGCCGATGGAGTCGTGGGTGAACACATGGATCACGCGCTGCTTCATCAACGCGGCCATGCGTAGCGCATTGCGCGAGTATTCGGAGAACATCAGGAAGGTGCCGCCAAAGGGCAGCAGGCCGCCGTGCAGGGCCACGCCGTTCATGATCGCGGCCATGCCGAATTCGCGTACCCCGTAGCTGATGTAGTTGCCGGGGTTGCCATGCCGGATCGGGTGACAGCCTTCCCAGTTGGTCAGGTTGGATCCGGTAAGGTCGGCGGAGCCGCCCAGGAACTCAGGCAGCACCTTGACCAGTGCATTGATGGCAATCTGTGAGGCCTTGCGGGTGGCGACCGTTTCGCCCTTGGCATTGATTGCGGCAATGCTGCCGGCGACGTGCTGCTTCCAGTTTTCCGGCAACTCGCCAGCCATGCGGCGTTTGAATTCTGAGGCTTCAGCGGGAAATTCCCTGGCGTATTCGGCGAACTTGTTGCTCCACAGCTTTTCCAAGCCTTCGCCCTTCACCTTGGCATTCCAGCCGTCATAGATTTCCTGCGGAATTTCGAACGCGGGGTATTTCCAGCCCAGGTTCTTGCGCGTCGCTTCCACTTCGTCATGGCCCAGCGCCGCACCGTGCACGTCGTGGGTGCCTTCCTTGTTCGGCGAGCCCTTGCCAATGATGGTCTTGCAGCAGATCAGGGTGGGCCGGGAGGTTTCAGCCTTGGCTTCGGCAATGGCTTTTTCCAGCGCGCCAAAGTCATGACCGTCCACATGGGGAATGACATGCCAGCCATAGGCCTCGAAGCGTTTGGCGGTGTCGTCGGTGTACCAGTTCTCGATGTGGCCGTCGATGGAGATGCCGTTGTCGTCCCAGAACGCGATCAGCTTGCCCAGCTTCCAGGTGCCGGCCAGCGCGCAGGCTTCGTGCGAGATGCCTTCCATCATGCAGCCGTCGCCCATGAACACATAGGTGTGGTGGTGGACGATGTCATGCCCCGGGCGATTGAATTCGTTGGCCAGCAGTTTTTCTGTAAGGGCCATGCCGACGGCGTTGCTGATGCCCTGGCCAAGCGGACCGGTGGTGGTCTCGATGCCAGGCGCATAGCCATACTCCGGATGTCCTGGGGTCTTGGAGTGCAACTGGCGGAACTGCTTGATGTCTTCCATGCTGAGTTCGTATCCGGTCAGGTGCAGCAAGGCATACAGGAGCATGGAGCCATGGCCGTTGGACAGCACGAAACGGTCGCGGTCGGGCCACTTGGGGTTGGCCGGATTGTGGCGCAGGTTGTGGTTCCACAGCACTTCGGAAATTTCTGCCATGCCCATGGGAGCTCCAGGGTGGCCGGATTTGGCTTTTTCCACAGCGTCCATGGCAAGCGCCCGGATGGCATTCGCGAGTTCAGTGCGAGTTGGCATGATAGTCCTCAGATAGCGTGAATAAATTCTGTTGTGGCGCAGAATGGGGTTTAACGGCGCCGCTTCGGACAGGGCCTTTATGAGGCGGGGAGGCCCGAAGAAAAACGCTAATTATCCTCCAAGGCAAGCGGCCCAGGCAAGGCCGGGAACCGGCGGACAGATGGGTGGTTACCGGCTAATAGCCGGGAAAGCCTTGAATTTGCGTGGTAAGGCCGGCCAAGGCGCGGTTTCTAAAAGTTTTTTATCTGGCTTGGGTCAAAGTTTATCTGCGGTCCTTGATCAGCCGGCCGAATGAGCGAAGGGCGTTCGCTTTCGGCTACCGTTCCGTCACTACGTCCCGGCCGCTACCAACCACGCCCGCCACAGTTCGAACAACTCCGGGCTTGCCGACGCGATGACCGAGCGCTCCCACACCGGGCCATCGTCAAACGCGCCCTCAAGGCAGCTCAGCTTGCCGCCCGCCTCTTCCAGGATCAGGGCGCCGGCGGCGTAGTCCCAGAGTTTCTGATTGCCGTGCACATAGATGTCAAAGCGGCCCGCCGCCAGGTAACACCAGTCCAGCGCCGACGCGCCGAAATTGCGCAGCGAGGCATACGGCGGTTCGGCCACCAGCCTGGCGATCAGGTGTTTGGGCAGACGTTTGGGCTCGATACCGGCCAGCGCGCGGCGCAGTTCGCTCGCCGGGGTGCGGATCGGCAGCGGCACGCCATCGAGAAACGCACCCTTGCCGCGCTCCGCGAAAAAGCACTCACCGGCCACGGGATCGTAGACCACCCCCAGTTTGCGCCTGCCATGCTCCAGATAGGCAACGGATATGGCGAAGTAGGGAATGCCGGCGACAAAGTTGGACGTGCCGTCGATCGGATCGATGCACCACAGGCCGTTTTCGCCTGCGGCCCAAGCCGCATGGTGCTGGGCTTCGGTCATCTCTTCGCCCAGAACCGGGGAGGAAATGATGCTCGGCAAGGCGGATTCCAGGGCCTTCTGCGCGGCGGCATCGGCTACGGTGAACAGGCTGCCGTCGGCTTTGCGGCTGTGCGCGACTTTCAGATAACGCGGCACGACTTCCGTGCGGGCGACTTCGCGTACCAGCGCGACTACCTGATCGAGGGCGTTGGCCGGTGGGCCTTTCGCCTCACGCCTCACGCCGCCCCCTCCGTGACCCTTGTGCCAGATTGAGAGTACGTGGTGTCGGGGGCTGAGGCTGCTCGCGGGCGTGCGGATCCCCGCAAGCGGGGCCCCTCCTTACTGCTCGCATCCTCCCCCTCAGCCGGTGCGCTACCGAATCAGGCGTGCCGGGTGTCGGGGACTGAGGCTGCTCACGGGCGTGCGGATCCCTGCAAGCGGGGCCCCTCCTTACTGCTCGCAACCTCCCCCTCAGCCGGTGCGCTACCGAATCAGGCTGCGGTGTCGGGGGCTGAGGCTGCTCTCGGGCGTGCGGATCCCCGCAAGCGGGGCCCCTCCTTACTGCTCGCATCCTCCCCCTCACTCGCTTTTCCATTTGATCGAACAACCCATGGAGGGGATCTGCTCGCGTGGACCGGCCTGTGTTTGCGCCACTTCCTTCATGGCCTCGAACAGGTCGCGGCGCACACCTTCCGGTGCGGTGTCCTTGCGCGATTCGTCAAAGCGGCCGCGGTACTGCAGTTCGAATTTTCGATTGAAGCCGAAGAAATCCGGCGTGCAAACGGCGCCATAAGCGCGGGCTACTTCCTGGCTCTCGTCCCACACATAGGGAAAAGGGAAATCGAATTCCTCTGCCACCTGCTTCATGTTGTCGAAACTGTCTTCAGCGTATTCGGCCGGATCGTTGCTCATGATGGCGATTGCATGAATGCCATGTTTTTCCTTCAGCTCCTTCAAGTCGTGCACCAGCCGCGGTCTTATGGCCTTGACGTAGGGGCAGTGGTTGCAGATGAACATGACCAGCAGGCCGTTGGCGCCCATGCTGTCCGCCAGGGTGTGATGCCTGCCGTCCACGCCCGGCAAGTTGAAGTCCACGGCTTTCCAGCCAAAGTCACAAACAGGGGTAGTGAGAGAAACCATGATCTGACCTATCGGTTCAATGAGGTGTATGAGCCAAACATAATAACAAAGTCCCATTCCGGCCCAGACATCCCGGCATCGCCCCGGGGTCGTCCATATCCCGGGTGATGCGCCGTTCGGCGTGACAGGTTCGGCCATTCGACGATGCCGGTTTCAAGTTAGCCCATGCCGGATCAATAAAATGGCGAAATTCTCCTGCATCCCCCTGCGTCTGCCGGCCGCACTGTGTTAATAATTAATCATGTCCATGCCGCGCTTCTTCGTCTCCCTCCCACTTGGCCCTGGCATGCGCTTTTCCCTGCCGCCGGGTCCAGCCCGGCATGGCGCCCGCTCCCTGCGTCTTCAGGTGGGAGACGGAATCACGCTGTTCAATGGTCAGGGCGGCGAATGCCTGGCTCGCATCGACCGCATGGTCCAGGATGAGTTGTTCGTGACGGTAATAGGCTGCGGGGGAATGGAGCGGGAATCCAACCTGGATATCCGTCTCGCGCAAGGCATATCGACCGGCGAGCGCATGGATTACACGCTGCAAAAGTCGGTCGAGCTGGGAGTGACCGTGATCCAACCCCTCTCGCTGCGGCGCAGTGTGGTGAAGCTGTCCGCCGAGCGTGCGCAGCGACGCGTCAATCACTGGCAAGGGGTGGTGATTGCCGCTTGCGAACAATGCGGTCGCAACCGCATACCTGAGGTGGCCGCGCCGCTCGACATGTCGCATTGGCTGGCGACCCATCCGCAGGGCTTGCGCGTGTTTCTGTCTGCGGAAGCTGAAACGACGCTGAAGGATCTGTCCGCGCCCGCGGGAACGGTCTGGCTGCTGGCCGGACCGGAGGGCGGGTTTGATCCCGACGAGGCCCGGTTGGCGCAGGACAACGGATTTCTGCCGCTGCGCCTGGGGCCGCGCATCCTGCGCACCGAAACCGTGGCCCTGGCGGCCCTGGCGGCAATGCAGGCGCGCTGGGGAGATTTTCTCTGACGGCTTGTACAGCGTGGCCCGAACGGGCAAAGTAGCGGCTGGCCCCACCTGGCGTGCTCAATCCTTGGATCCAAGAAGATGAATAAAGACATCACCGCCTTTGTCCATTGGTTCCGTTCCGCAGCGCCCTACATCAACGGCTTTCGCGGCAAGACCTTCGTCATTGCGTTTGGCGGCGAAGTGGTGACTGACGGACAGTTCGTCGGCCTGGCCCATGACATCAATCTGCTCAACAGTCTGGGCGTAAGGCTCGTCCTGGTACACGGCGCGCGGCCGCAAATCGAGGCCCAACTCAAGGAGCGCGGGGCGGAGATACGCTACGTGAACGGCTTGCGCGTCACCGACGACGCGGCGCTCGCCAGCGTCAAGGAGGCGGTGGGCACGGTGCGGGTTGAAATCGAAGCCCTGCTCTCGCTCGGCCTGGCCAACACGCCAATGGCCGGGTCGGACATTCGGGTCGCGTCAGGCAACTTCGTCACCGCCAAGCCGTTGGGGGTCCGGGATGGCGTGGATCTGCTGCATACCGGCGCGGTGCGGAAGATCCATTTTGAGGCCATCAACAGGCGGCTGGAAGATGGTGAAATCGTGCTGCTATCCCCTATCGGCTATTCCCCCACCGGGGAGATTTTCAATTTGACGGTCGAGAGCGTCGCAGCGGAAGCGGCCGCAAGCCTGCGTGCCGACAAGCTGGTCTATCTGATGGAAACCGAGGGCGTGGGCAAAGGCCGTGGGCGTATTCTGTCCACCCTGACCGTGCAGGAAGCACAGGCCTGGCTGGCCAAGAGCAAGAAGATTCCCGAGGACGTGGGCTATTTCCTGCCCAGTGCCATCCATGCTTGCAGCAAGGGGGCCAAACGTGCCCACCTGATATCGCGCCACCGCGACGGCGCGCTGCTGGCTGAGTTGTTCACCCGCGAGGGCGTGGGCACCCTTATCACCCCTACCCCCTTGGAAACCCTGCGCACGGCCACGATCGAAGACGTGGGCGATATTCTTGGCCTGATCGAGCCGGTGGAGCGCGACGGCGTGCTGGTGCGCCGCTCGCGTGAATTATTGGAGATGGAGATAGACCGTTTCCTGGTGCTGGAATCCGACGGCGTGGTGGCCGGCTGTGTGGCGGTCTACCCGTTTGCCAGGGAGAAGTCTGCCGAGATAGCCTGCCTGGTGGTGCACCCCGACTACCGGGAGCGCGGCCTGGGAGAACGGCTGCGCGAAGCCGCGGAACAACGCGCCCACAAGGCCGGCGCGCGGAAGGCATTCGTGCTCACCACGCAAACCGAGCACTGGTTCGAAGAGCGCGGCTATGCAGAGGTGCCGCTCGCGCAGCTGCCGGCAAGCCGGCAGGCGCTATACAATTACCAGCGCCGGTCGAAGGTTCTACTCAAAGAGTTGGCTTAGGCGGACACCTTCTTCAAGGCTTTGATGATCCGTATCCTGGCGACCCTCCTGTTCGTTTTCCTGGCGCCGGTGGCGGGGCTTTCGCAAGGCTTGCCCTTGCGCTTCGGGGTGTTTCCAAATTTGTCCGCCCGGGTCTTGGTGGCGGCGCATCAGCCGCTGGCGGATTATCTGTCGCACGCGCTGAAGCGACCGGTGTATCTGGAGACGGCGCCGGATTTCGCCAGCTTCGTGACCCGCACCCGGCAAGGTCGTTACGATCTGCTGCTGACGGCGCCGCATCTGGCTTATCTGGCCCACACCGAGGCGGGTTATCGGCCGCTCTACGCTTATGCGAATCCGGTGCAGGGCATGCTGGTGGTACGCAGGCAAGCGCCGTTCAAGACCTTGATGGATTTGCAAGGCAAGACCATTGCCATGGCGGATCCGTTGGCCATCGTCGTCATGATGATGGAAGCCGACCTGCGCCAGGCCGGCCTGCTGGAAGGCCGGGATTTCGCCAGGCTGGAGGCGGGCAGCCACAACAACGCTGCCCTGCTGGTCGTGCAAGGCAGGGCGCAGGGCGCGGTGCTGGGCGTCTTGCCGTTCCGGCAACTGCCTGCGGAAGTCCGCCAGGAACTGCGCCCCCTGGCATTTACCAAGCCGGTGTTGAGCCAGGTGTATCTGGCCAACCCCGGAATGCCTGACGCCGAATTTGCAGCACTGAACCGGGCGCTCAAAGGGTTCGCCGATACTGCGGCCGGTCGCAAGTTCTTCCGCCGCGGGGCGCTGGGAGGCCTGGTGTCCATCTCCTCCGAATCACTGCAGCCGTTCAGCGCCTACGGCGCCGAAGCGGCGCGGCGACTTGCAAGCTGGCCCCGGCCATGAAGCCCATGCTCCTGAAACTCAGCTTGCGCCATCGTTTCGTGCTTGCGGCTGTCGTGATCCAGGCCCTGGTGTTGGCTGCATTGGTGATCAACGGCGCGCGCCTGATTGATCGGGCCATGGAATCCGAGGCCCGGGACCATGCGCACAAGAGTGCCGAATTGCTCGCTGCGGCGCTCACTGCACCCTTGATGGAGCGGGATCTCGCGACCCTGCACGACCTGGTTGGCTTGATGGGGCGGGAACCCAATCTGCTCAGCCTGGTAGTGCGCGACGAAGCCGGGCAGGAGCTGGTCAGAATAGGTTCTGAACAAGCCGAGGGACGAACCTCCATTGCGGGCAAAGTCCCCATTGCCGTGGGCACCCATTCCTTCGGCTGGGTGGACTACGAGTTTTCCGCAGATTCCATCGACGTGGTCCGGTCCAAGCTTGTCCGCGAGAGCATAGGTATTGGCCTGTTGGCATTTCTCGGCACCGGCATGCTGTTGTTTCTGGTCGGCTACTTGATCAGCCGTCAGTTCGAAACGCTCAGCGAAACAGCCAGACGGATCGGGCAAGGCGATTTCAAGGCCCGCGCGCCGGAATGGGGGGGCGACGAAGTGGGGCAGATTGCCAAGGTGTTCAACCAACTGGCCCAATCGGTGGAAGATCATGTGAAGCAGGCCAAGGATGACGAGGCGCGCTTCCTGGCGATTGCCAATTACACCTATGACCTGGAGCTGTGGCTGTCGGCGGAGGGACGGTTGTTGTGGGTCAATCCTTCGGTTGAACGGATGCTGGGCTACAGCGTGGCGGAATGCATGGGGGGAATGAACTTCCCGCTCGACGTCATTCATCCCAGTGACCGGGTGGCGGCGGAATTTCAACTCCGGGAAGCGCTCAAGGGCCAATCCGGCAGCGGCTATACCTTCATTCTGGTGCGCAAGGATGGCAGCCAGTTCTGGGCCAGCGCCAACTGGCAGCCGATCTATGACAAGAACGGCAACGACCAGGGACTGCGCGCCAGCATTCGGGACATAGACGATCTCAAGCATGTGGAAGCTTCCCTGCGTTTGGCGCTCAGCGAGCTGCGCACTGCGGAGAATCTGAAAAGCCGCTATCTCGCGGAATCCGAACAGGAGCGCGCGCGGCTTTCCGCCCTGCTGTCGGCGATGAATCTGGGCATCCTGTTCGTCAATCCTGAAGGCCGGGTGGTGTTCCACAATCCGGCCTTCAACCGGATGTGGATGATTCCCGAACCGGAGCAGCTCATCGGGCTGGAGGTGGATGCGGCGATTGCGAAATCGCCTGGACAGCTGACCCGTCCCGATCACTTTTCCCGCCACCTGTTGTCCGCCCTGGCCACCCGGGAAGTTTCCGACAGCTTTGAAATCCAGATGAACGACGGGCGCGTGATCACCGAGTTGGACTATCCGGTGCGCGACAAGGACGGTCTCTTCATCGGCCACTTATGGATTTATGAAGATGTCACCCGGGAGCGCCAGACTGCGGAGCAGCTGGTTTATCTGGCGGAGCGCGATCCGCTCACCGGCTTGTACAACCGGCATCGCTTCCAGACCGAGCTGAACCGCATCCTGTTTGAATGCCAGCGCGAAGCGAGTCGCTGCGCGGTGATGTTCTTCGACCTGGACGAATTCAAGGCGATCAACGATACCTTTGGCCACCGCGCGGGCGATACCCTGCTGATCCGGGTTGCGGGGGAGATCAGCGCGCTGGTGCGGCGCAACGAAGTGCTTGCGCGCCTGGGCGGGGACGAGTTTGCCATCCTGTTGCCGAATCTGAAGGACAGCCAGGCCGAGGTGCTGGCGGAGCGGGTGGTGCGCGCGGTTGCCCAGATTCCTTTCCGTTTCGAGGGCCATAACCTGCGGGTGACCGCGAGCCTGGGGATCGCCGTGTATCCCGATCAGGCGACGGATGCGGAGGAAGTGGTGGCGCGCGCCGATATTGCCATGTACCAGGCCAAACAGGCAGGCAAGAACACCTGGCGCAATTACCGGGCCGACGATGTGGGCAACCAGGAAACCCTCGCGCGGCTCAACTGGAACGAGCGCATCAGTCGCGCGCTCGATTCAAAGGGCTTCGTTCTCCACTACCAGGGCATCTATCATGCGAACGACGGGCGCTTGTCGCACCTTGAGGCCCTGGTGCGCATGGTCGACGAGCAACACCCCGATCATCTCATCCTGCCGGGCAATTTCGTCCCGCTGGCGGAGAAGAGCGGCCGGATCCTGGACATCGACCGCTGGGTGATCCGTGAAGTCGCGCAGCAACTGGCTCATTCGCCCCACCTCAACGCCATCGCCGTCAACGTCTCTGCCCGTTCCCTGGGCGAAGCCGCGCTGCCGCAGTTCATTGCCGACCAGTTGCGCGAGTTTCACGTCGAGCCGCGGCGCCTCATGGTGGAACTGACTGAAACCGACGCGGTGGGCGACCTGCACGATACCCAGCGGCTGATCGACGCGTTGCGCCAGATGGGCTGCGGTGTGTGTCTGGATGATTTTGGCACCGGCTTTTCCTCGTTCGCGTATCTCAAGCATCTCGACGCCGACATCCTCAAGATCGACGGTTTGTTCATTCGCGACTTGCACCGGCACTCCGACAATCAGGTATTCGTCCAGGCCATCATCAAGATCGCCCGGGGATTGGGCAAGCAGGTGATCGCCGAGTACGTGGAGAGCGAAAGCGTCCTGGAGATGTTGAAAACCTTTGGCGTCGATCTGGTGCAAGGCTATTACCTGGACCGGCCGGTGGCCGACCATCCAGGCTTGGAAAACACGGATCAACCCGCTCCCTGAGCCCTGACATTCCCCTACCGCGCGTTTGGCCAGCCAAACGCGGGCGGATGGGATGTTAAAATCAACGGTTTTTCCAGAACGTCTCCGAGGTCATCCCCATGCTGAGTGCCGCCGGCGTCACCGTGCAGTTTGGCGCCAAGCCCCTGTTCGAAAATGTTTCCGTCAAGTTTGGCGAGGGCAACCGTTACGGCCTGATTGGCGCCAACGGTTGCGGCAAGACCACGTTCATGAAGGTCCTGGCCGGCACCCTGGACCCCAGC
This sequence comes from uncultured beta proteobacterium, assembly GCA_963782495.1. GTDB lineage: Bacteria > Pseudomonadota > Gammaproteobacteria > Burkholderiales > Thiobacillaceae > DASQBT01. The sequence goes on from CAWAJU010000006.1 coordinate 346,139, forward strand.
CAGGGCAACGTGGCCCTCGATTCGGGCGAGAAAATGGCCTGGCTGCGCCAGGACCAGTTTGCCTACGAAGACCAGAACGTGCTGGACGTGGTGATGCAGGGTGATCAGGAAATGTGGGCGGTGCGTCAGGAAAAGGACGCCATCTACATGAACCTGGAGGCGACCGAGGAAGATTACATGCGCGCCGCCGAACTGGAAGGCCGGTTTGGCGAACTGGGTGGCTACGATGCCGAAGCCCGAGCCGGCGAGCTGCTGCTGGGTGCGGGCATTCCGATTGAACAGCACAGCGGCCCGATGAGCGAAGTCGCGCCCGGCTACAAGCTGCGGGTGCTGCTGGCCCAGGCCTTGTTTTCCAATCCGGACATCCTGCTGCTCGATGAACCGACCAACAACCTCGACATCAATACCATCCGCTGGCTGGAGGGCGTGATCAACGCGCGCGCTTCGACCATCATCATCATCTCGCACGACCGCCATTTCCTTAATTCGGTCTGCACCCATATGGCGGACGTCGATTTCGGCACCATCAAGATTTACCCCGGCAACTACGACGACTACATGCTCGCCTCCACCCAGGCGCGCGCCCAGCAGGCCGCGGCGAACGTGCGCGCCAAGGAAAAGATCTCTGATCTGCAGGCCTTTGTCGCGCGCTTTTCGGCCAATGCCTCGAAGGCCAGGCAGGCGACCAGCCGGGCGCGTCAGATCGAGAAGATCAAGGTCGAGGACATCAAGCCGTCTTCGCGGCAAAACCCCTATATCCGCTTCGAGCAGGAAAAACAGCTGCACCGCCGGGCGCTGGAAGTGGAGAAGCTGGCCTTCGGCTACACCGGCACGCCGCTGTTCTCCAACCTCAACTTCGCCCTGGAGGCGGGCGAAAAACTCGGCGTGATCGGCGGAAACGGTTTGGGCAAATCCACGCTGATGAAATTATTGATGCGCGAGTTGACGCCGCAGAAGGGTTTGGTGCGCTGGGCCGAGCACGCCAACGTGGGCTACTTTGCCCAGGACCACGCGGCCGATTTCGACAACGACATGAATCTGCTGGAGTGGATGGGCCGCTGGGGCAAGCCGGGCGATGATGACCAGGTGATACGCGGCATCCTGGGGAGATTGCTGTTTTCCGGCGACGACATGAAGAAGCCGGTGCGCGTCCTGTCCGGCGGCGAACAGGGCCGCATGCTGTACGGCAAGCTGATGCTCGGCCGCCACAACGTGCTGGTGATGGACGAGCCCACCAATCACATGGACATGGAAACCATCGAGTCGCTCAACCTGGCGCTGGATCTGTTCAAGGGCACGCTCATCTTCGTGTCCCACGACCGGCAGTTCGTCAGCAGCCTCGCGACCCGCATCATCGAACTCACGCCTGCAGGGCCGGAAGTCTACCTGGGCAACTACGAAGAATACCTGCACGCAAAAGGGGTGGACTGACAGTCGGCTGCGGCGTGAACCGGCCGATCAATTGATCTCGGCCAGCAACCGGTCCAGCATGGATTGCGCCTGCCCCACGTAGCCGCCGCCAAACAGATGGGCGTGGTTGAGGACGTGATAGAGGTTGTAGAGGGTCTTGCGCGTGGCGTAGCCCGCATCCAACGGCCAGGCCTCGCGGTAGGCCGCATAGAAATCGGCGCCAAATCCGCCGAACAACTCGGTCATCGCGAGATCGGCCTCGCGGTCGCCGTAATAGACTGCCGGGTCATATATCACCGGCTCACCCGAGGCCAGATATCCGGCATTGCCGCCCCACAAATCCCCGTGCAGCAGCGAGGGGACAGGCTGGTAAGTGGAAAAGAACGCGCCCAGCCCGGCGCGCAATCGCTCGCCCTTGCGTCGCAGGCCAGCCCCATAGCCATGCTTGCGCCGCCAGTTCAAACTGGTGGCCCAGCCGCTGGTCGCGCAGGAAATCCACCCAATGTGCTGTCCACGCGTTCGGCTGCGGCGTGCTGCCGATGGTGTTGTCGCGCTTCCAGCCGAATTGCGGCGCGGTGCTTCGGTGCATTTGCGCAAGTTGCCGGCCCATCTCTGCGGCCTTGCCGCGGCCGTTTAGTTCTAGGAATTCCAGCACCAGCCAGGCGTTGCCGCCAGACCTTCCATAACAAACGGGTTTCGGCGCGCGCAGGCTATGGGTGGCGAGGATGTCGTCGAGTCCGGCCGCTTCGGCCTCGAACATCGGCAGGCGATCGGCTGCGTTGGTCTTGACGAAAAAATGTTGGCGTCCATCGCTCAGCTTGAACGCCTGGTTGATGCAGCCGCCGCCCATCGATGCCTGGCGGCCTGGTGCGAAAGGCGCTCCGGTAGCCTGGCGAATCGCGGCGGCGATGGCTTCTATCATGGCACGGTCGGCTGGATGTCGATGCTCAGCCGGGCATGCGCGGCCAGCAGCGCCGCTGCGGCAGCTTCGGGACTGGGCGCGCGGCTGAAAATGAAGCCCAGGTAGCTGGCTCCCTCGGGCGGCGGCGCGATGAGCTGCCCGATGGCTGCGGTGATTTCGATCCCGGTGATATGAGGCACGGCAGTGGCCGCTTCCGTGCCTTCCACGCTTTTCAGGATGCCGGTGGCAGGGATGGGGATCATCATGACGCCAGCCGCGTTGCCTTGTCGTGCCGCATCGGGCAAGGGCAGGCCGACGGCATGGCGCAAGGCCAATTCCGCGGTGCCCATGCCGACCGTGGCCTGCAGGATGCGTCCGCACAATCCGCCGATGGCGCGCGGCGCGATCTCCAGCAGCCAGACGCCTTGTTCGTTGATGCGCGCTTCCGCATGAATGGGCCCTTCCGTTACCCCCGCAGTGGCGCAGGCTCGGCTCACGTCCTCGGCAATCGCGGATTGCACGGAATCAGCCAGGCGAGACGGGGTCACGTAGCGGGTCTCTTCGAAGGTGGGGCCGTTCAGCGGATCGGGCTTGTCGAACAACGCGAAAACCCGCAGCGTGCCGCCTTGCAACACGCCTTCGAGCGCGACCTCCTGGCCGGGAATGAAGGCCTCCACCAGCAGACCGAGGCCCTCCGCGTCGCGTTGCGAACGCTTCTGAATGCGCGTGATCTGCTGTACCGCGCGGCGCAATTCATCAACGCTGTCGGCGCGAATCACGCCCCGGCTGGCATTGAGGCGCCTGGCCTTGACCACCAGCGGAAAGCGCACTGCTTCCGCCGCGCTTTGCAGATCCTCATCGTGTCGCAACCAGTAGAATTCGGGATGCGCCAGGCCCATGCCTTGCTGCAACCGCCGGAACATCAGCTTGTCGGCGAGTTGCGCCACGGCCTGCGGAGAATTGCCAGGCAGACCCAGGTGCTCGCGCAGGCGCGCGGCCAGCGCCAGGCCATGATCGTCGCTTGCCAGCACCGCGTCGACCGGCAGCTTCAGCGCGGCCAACACCTGCGGCAACGCCACTTCGGGCTGGTCGAAGGGCACGCTCATGAGAGGCGGCATGCCCCAGCCGGGCGCCAGGCGATGGCAGTAATCCGCGCAGGTGACGAGTTCGATGCCCAAGCTGTCGGCGGCCCGGAGGAAGTCCTCGCTTGCGTAGCCGGCGGCCGGAAGCAATAGCAGGACGCGTGGCGGTTCTTGAGTAAGCACTAGCGCAGGTGAATCAATCGATAATTCAACTGGATCGCCACGGCCCTTGGCCTCGCGATGACATCATGGCGAGCGCTTCTGCCTTTAACCGGGAACACGAAGCGCACCGGGGAAGCAATCCAAAATAGATCATACAGGGGCATCAAAAACTCGCGAGCTGGGTTTCGGTCGGTTCCGCGCAGCAATACCACGGCTCGGAGTGGTGCGGGATGGGCGTGCCGAACTGCGCAGGATCAAGCGGCGGCGCGACTTCGTTCAGGGCTGCATGGGTTCGCGCCCAGATGCCGGCAAAGATTTCGCCGCGGGCCAGGTTTGCCTTTTCGGTCTCCATCACCCAGGCCATGATTTCGGCCTGCAATGCATCCACGGCCGGGTCGTCCGACCGCCATGGAAAACCGAGCATGGCCTGGTCGAACGCGCCGACCCGGGCGGCAAATTCCGGCAAGTGCATCAGGTACGAGCCTTGCGGCACCAGCAGGCGGATGGCCAGTTGCACCGGCGGCACGGCGGCAACCAGATTCAGTTCCAGCAAGCTGGCGAGCAGGTCGCGGTAGCCGGTAAGCGTGGTCCACGGCGTGAAGGGCACGAAGGTGGGCGCCAGTGCAATGTCCAGTCGACGGCACAGTGCCAGGGCGGCAACGAAGTCGGCGCGGGTGTGACCCTTGTCGAGGGTTTGCAGGATGCGATCGTCAACCGATTCCACCGCCGACACCACGAACAGCAGGCCTTGCCGCTTGAGTTGCGGCAGGAGTTCCGCATGGTCAAGCAAATGCTCGATCTTGATCGTGGCATCCCAGCTCAACTGCGGGAAGCGGCCGTGCAGCGCCTCGGCGATCTTCAGCGCATGGGTCGGGCCGTTGAAAAAATCCGGATCGCCAAAGCTGATGTGCTGCGCACCCGCCTCGACCTGCTGGGCAATGTCGGCCATCACCACGTCCACCGGCACAATGCGGAACTTGCCTTCATACACCGGCACCACCGGGCAATGTCGGCACAGGTGCTTGCAGCCGCGGCTGGCTTCGGCAAAGCCGATGCGTTTTGCGCTGCCGTCGGCGAGCACCAGGCTTGCGTAGCGATTCAGTTCAGGCAGCCCCGAACGGTCCGGCAACAGAAATTCGATCTTGTCGCGACGCACGATTGGGTGTGGAGATGCGTCTCCGCCTAGCACCCAATCCAGCAGGTCCGGTTCGGACTCGCCGCCGAAAATTGATTCAACCCCGAGGCTGGAAAGCCACGCTGCATTGACCGGCGCATACAGGCCAAACGCCGCGAGCCGCGCCTTGGGCGCCAGCGCGCGGATTTTCGGCAGGGCCGCGGCGGCGATGCGGGTGGCGGTATGCATGCCGAGGTAGAGCGCCACATAATCCGCCTCGCGCAGCAATGCGGGGTCGAGCGTTTGCTGCGACAGGTCGACACAGGCGCAGGCGATGCCGGCGCGGCCGAACCACGCAGCCGGCTCGGCCAGGTTGAACGGCTGGCGACCCAGTTCGTACGGGCTGATCAAAACGACACGCGCCCCGGAGGGCGCGCTGGCTGGACTGCTGCAGGACATCATGCTGATTGCGTCAACCGCTTGCGCGGTTTGTCATTTGCTCTTGGGGCGTTGTTCGTATTGCGCACTGGCCGGCTCGCGCGAGGCGCCGGCGGCTTCCATGCGCGTCAGGTACTCCTGCCAGAACACCTCGTAGTGAGCACCCAGGTCGTACAGGTAATCCCAGGAATAAATGCCGGTGTTGTGCTGATCACTGAAGAACAGGCAGACCGCATAGTTGCCGACCGGCTCGACGTGGTCGATGGTCACATTCTTCTTGCCGACCTGAAGCGTCTCCTGTCCCCGTCCATGGCCGCGCACTTCGGCAGAGGGGGAGTAGACCCGCAGGTATTCATAGGGCAAATCAAACCGGCTGCCGTCGTCGAATGCGATTTCCATCTTGTGGGAAGCCTGATGGAGCTTGATTTCGGTGGGGTTGGGGGTGTCTTTGTTCAAACCTGACATGCTGATTCCTGAGTAAATTGCTAGGGTATTGCTGCATTGCACCACAAAGCAGGAAGCAGGGAAAGGGAAATGCTGAGACCTGGCGCGCCCGGCGCGAGTCCAGAGAGGTCCAAGACAGGGCACACCGGGCGGATCCGCTTCTTCAACTTCGATGTTCCGAAGGTGTAATGGCCGTCCTGACGGCATTTGACGTTCTTGGCCATCTCATTCACTCCATTTAGCTGCCAGGCGCTTTGCCGTCTTGATGTCCTGGGCTTGCGTGCTCTATATCACCGCCGCACAGCAAGACGATGATCGTGTTGCCTTGCCTTTGAAAGTAGATGCGGTATCCGGGACTGTTGAGTGTAGTTTATAGACTACTCATTGCCAAACTGACTCAATTGTTGTAGCCAGGTACAGCGGGTGATGTAGGAGAGAGCATGCATACGACCTATTTTGACGAGGACGATATTCTTGTGATTCGTCTGTCGAATAAGCCGATTGTGCGCGAGGTGTCCCAGGACTGGAACACGCATATCAGTTATGCTGAAGATGGCAGTGTCGTCGAGGTGGTATTGCTCGACGCGAGGGCGAATGGCGCTTATCCGTTTGAGGTACGCCATACCCAGGCTGCCTGAAGAGCGAACAAGAACTGGACTGCCCTGCCCCTGCGGGGCTTGCAAAGACAGGCGTCGTCGTCGCGAGGGCCGGCGGCCCGTGGCGATCCAGTTGATGAGGCTTGGCCTGTTCTGACTGAATTGCTTCGTCTCTGCGTTCCTCGCAAAGACGGCGGGGGGCGTCATCGCGGGGGTCGAGGGCCTGCGGGGATCCAGTTGATGCTGCTCAGGGAGCGGGCAATATCTTCCTGGTCCAGGCCTCAACTGCGCGCTCGATCATCTGGAGGACACGCGCATAGACCTCGTCGCCGCGTTGGTAGGGATCGGGGATCTCTTCGCCGCTCCAGTGACCCAATAGAAAAGTTTTACCGCGAGCGGTGGGATCCAGCGTCAGAACGCTGTCCCGATGATGGGTCTGCATGACCAGGATCAGTTCCGCCCAGCGCGTCAGGTCCTGGTTTACCTGTATGGCACGGTGTGCACTCATATCGAGCGCTCTGCACCGCATTAGTGAACGGGCAGGTTCGTCGGCGGGACTGCCGATCAGGGCGTCTGTTCCCGCAGACTGAATCATCGCGTCATGGCCGGCCAGACCCAACTGTTGCCTGAGCAGGACTTCCGCCATGGGACTGCGGCAGATATTGCCGGTGCAGATGATCAGGATACGTTCAAACATTTTGCGCGTAGGTCGAGGCGAGCGGATATGCAAAGGCGGGCGGCCTTGCTTCGGTTTGCCAGCATCGGCGTCGCTGTCACACCTTGGTCACCTCAAGCATCGAAGATGCAAGCGTGCGGCGATGTCGGGATCAGCGCAGGCCAAACCGTTTTTCCGATGCGTGTCGCGACCAGAATGCAAGGCGGGGGAAATGTGTGGCTCATTGATCGTTGTGGCGCGCCCGACACGATTCGAACGTGCGACCCCTGCCTTCGGAGGGCAGTACTCTATCCAGCTGAGCTACGGGCGCCAAGACGCGCAAGAATAGCGGGTTTGCCATTTTGCGTCCAGCAAGCGACACAGTGACGCGGTTCCCCGCAGCAGGGCTTTTCCTTATAATCTCGGGTTTCAGTCGTACTTCGAGGAATCCCCATGGCCGATAACGCCAAGATGACCCAGGCCACGCCTCAGGAAATCATCATTTCCACAGTGGCGGGCCTGTTCGCTCCGCTGATCGCCATCTTCCTCATCTTTGAGCTGGTTTCGGGTATCCAGGCAAGGCAAACGGACACGGACAGCCCGGAGGTTGCGGCCAAGATCGTGGAAAACAACATCAGGCCTTTTGCCAAACTGGAAGCCGTGGATGCCAATGCATTCAAGGAAGAAAAGTCCGGCCAGGAAGTCTATGACTCGGTGTGCAGCGCTTGTCACGGCAGCGGCGCGCTGGGCGCGCCCAAGTACCAGAACAAGGGCGATTGGGGTCCGCGTATCGGCAAGGGACTGGATATTCTGACCCAGCATGCGCTGGAAGGCTTCAAGCAGATGCCGGCGCGCGGCGGCAATCCGGACCTGTCGGACACCGAGGTCGGTCGCGCGATCGTCTATATGGCTAACGCAGCGGGCGCAAACTTCAAGGAACCTGCCGCGCCTCCTCCCCCGCCCGCTGTCGCCGAACTTAAAGCGATTGCCGCGACCGTGGCCCCACCGGCGGCGCCTGATTCAGCCGAACTGGCTGTGGGCGAGAAAGTGTTTGAAGGCACCTGCAAGGCTTGTCATGAAACGGGCGTGGCCGGCGCGCCGAAGTTTGGCGACAAGGCGGCCTGGGCGCCGCGCATCAAGCAGGGATACCAGGTGCTCTACACCAGTGCGGTGAAAGGCAAGAACGCCATGCCACCCAAGGGCGGCAATGCCAGTCTTGCGTATGCTGACGTGAAGGCTGCCGTTGACTATATGGTTAGCAAAGCGAAGTAAGACATGTTGAAAGTTTGCCCGCACTGTGGCAGCGGACAGGTTCGCGGGGCGTCCATGCACGCCAGTGATGGCCTGAACAAACTGCTGTTCTACCGGCCCATGCGTTGTCACAAGTGCAAGCGCCGATTTTGGCAGAGGAGCCGCGCCAAGCCTGCCGTGCTGGGTTTGCTGATACTGCTCGGATTGGGCCTGATGGTGCACGAATTGGGCGGACATTCGACCAAGCCGGCGTTGGCAGGCGTGTCACCCCAGGATGCGCTTTACGAACGGGCCAAGAAGGGCGATCCCCAGGCCGAACTGGAAATGGGCCTGCGCTATGCCCAGGGCGACGGCTTCATCAAGAATGCCAAGGAAGCGGTGCTCTGGTTTGCCAAGGCCGCCAAGCACGGTTCCGGAGAAGGCCAGTACCAGATGGGTTTGGCTCTGCTTGATGGCGAAGGCGTGGTGCAGGATTTCCGCGCCGCCTTCGCCTGGATCGAGAAACCGGCGAAGAAAGGTTATGCCCCGGCCCAATACACGCTGGGGGAACTGTACCGGTTTGGCACAGGCGTCGAGATGGACAAGGCCAAGGCCTATCTGTGGTTCAACCTGGCAGCAGCACAAGGCCTGGACGAAGCGGCCAAGTCCCGCGACAGTGTCGGACGACAACTCAAGTCCGATCAGCTCAAGGCCATGCAGGAAGAAGCACAAAGGATGGCGGCCAACGTGCCCGACGCAACAGCTGTTTCAGAGTCCGATAAGCCTGATCCGGCGGCGGCGCCAAACTAGCGTCACCACCCCTGGGATCAGTACCCGCTAGGCATCGGCCACCATGGCCTTGAGCATGGCCAGGCGCGCCTTGCCGGTTTCCCGCGCTGCCGGGCTGTCGGGTTTGTCCTGCTGACGGATTTCGTCGCCCATCTCGGCGATGAAGCGGCTCGGTTCGCAGCCCAGCCACTCCCCTCCCCGCTTGCGCCGCTCGCAGTAACTCAGGCTCAGAGTCTTGCGCGCGCGGGTGATGCCCACGTACATCAGGCGGCGTTCTTCCTCCAGGCGCTGTTCTTCCACCGCTTCGCGATGCGGCAAAACGCCCTCTTCCACGCCCACCAGAAAAACGTGGTCATATTCCAGGCCCTTGGCGGCATGCAGGGTGGAAAGCCGCACCGCGTCGACGTCAGCGTCTTCCTTCTCTTCCAGCAGGGTGATGAGGGCCACCATCTGGGTCAATTCGAGCAGGTTCTTGCCGTCCTCCTCGCCCTTGGCCTTGAGCCAGTTGAGAAAGTCGAGCACGTTCTTCCATTTGCTCTCCGCGGCGCGCGGCTCTTCGCTGTCGTACAAATGCGCCTCATAGCCGATGGCGGCGATCAGATCATCCAGCACCTGGGCCGCCGGTTCGCGCGCCGCGCGGTGGCTGATGCGGTTGATGAATTCGCAGAATTCCGTCAAGGGCTCAAGCTGACGCGTTGCGAGGACCTGTGCGGCGCTCGTGGAATAGGCGGCCTCGAACAGCGAGGTGTGACTTCTGGCTGCGGCCTCGCCGAGCTTTTCCAGGGTGGTGGCGCCGACGCCCTTCTTCGGTGTGGTGACCGCGCGGATGAAGGCGGGATCGTCATCCTGGTTGGCAATCAGCCTGAGCCACGCGGTGAGATCCTTGATTTCCGCCTTGTCGAAAAACGACTGCCCGCCGGACAGGCGGTAGGGAATTTTTTCATTGCGCAGGGCCTGCTCGAACAACCGGGCCTGGTGGTTGCCGCGATAGAGTATGGCGTAGTCCTGATGGCGGGTGCGGTGCTGGAACTTGTGGTTCATCAGTCGCATCACGACGGATTCGGCTTCGGCGGCATCATCCTTGGCGACCGTGACCTGGATCGCGTCGCCCAGGCCCAGCTCGCTCCACAACTGTTTGTCGAACAACTTGGGGTTGTGCGCGATCAGCGCATTGGCGGCCTTGAGGATGCGCACCGTCGAGCGGTAGTTCTGCTCCAGCTTGATGACCTTCAGATGCGGGTAGTCCACGCTCAGGGCTTGCAGGTTGTCCGCCGAGGCGCCGCGCCAGCCGTAGATGGATTGATCGTCGTCGCCTACGGCGGTGAAGGCCGAACGCGGGCCGGTGATCCGTTTGAGCACCCGGTACTGGGCCGCGTTGGTGTCCTGGTATTCGTCCACCAGCACATGGCGCAGGCGGTTCTGCCATTTTTCGCGGACCTCGGGCTGGGTTTCCAGCAGTTCGGCCGGCAGGCGGATCAGGTCATCAAAATCGACCGCCTGATAGGCCAGCAGGGTTGCGGCGTAGCGCGCGTAGAGTTTGGCCCAGGTGTGATCGGCATCGGTCTGCGCAGCCTTCAGCGCCGCGTCGGGCGACAGCAGATCGTTCTTCCAGCCGGAGATTCGCGCGGCGGCCTGGCGGATGAGCTTGCGGTCCGTGGTCTGTAATATCTCGGCCACGATGCCTTGCGCGTCTGCGCTGTCGAGGATGGAAAAGCCCGGTTTGAGGCCGGCCAGCGGCGCGTCTTCTCTGAGCAGGCGCAGGCCCAGGGAGTGGAACGTGGTGACCATGAGGCCTTTGCCCTCCCGACCTTCCAGCAGCTTGCCGGCGCGCTCCTGCATTTCGCGCGCAGCCTTGTTGGTGAAGGTGATGGCGGCGACCGAAGCGGCCCGATAGCCGCACTCGCGGATCAGCCAGGCGATCTTGTGGGTGATGACGCGGGTCTTGCCGGAACCGGCGCCGGCCAGCACCAGCAGGGGTCCGTCCAGATATTTGGCGGCTTCGCGCTGCGGGGAATTGAGTTGGGACAGCATGAGGTGTAACGAAGCAATCGGGCAGGAATTGTATCATTGGCAAAACTACCCGACGGGACGCCATGGCTACGTATGTGATGGGAGATGTGCAGGGCTGCTACGCGGCGATGCGTCAATTGCTGGACAAGCTGGAGTTCGATCCGGGCCGCGACCGGCTGTGGCTGGTGGGCGATCTGGTGAATCGCGGTCCGGAGTCGCTGCAGGTGCTGCGCTATGTTCAGGAGTTGGGAGACGCCGCCGTCACGGTGCTGGGCAATCACGATCTGCATCTGCTCGGCGTGTGGGCCGGCCATCGCAAGACCCACGAGTCGGACACGCTGCATGACATTCTGGAAGCACCCGATTGCGATGAGCTGCTGCATTGGCTCAGACGCCGGCCCATGGCGCATTACGAATACGGGGTGTTGATGACCCATGCGGGCGCCTGGCCGGGCTGGACCCTGGAACAGACCCTGGCCTGCGCCCATGAGTTGGAGAGCGCCTTGCGCAGCGACGATTTCGCCAGTTTGTTTGCCCGTCTGTATGGCAGTGTGCCCGATACCTGGAACGATATTCTGCGCGGGCCGGACCGCTTGCGGGTCATCACCAACGTGTTTACCCGGATGCGGTTTTGCACCGCTCAAGGAGTCATGGACTTCCACCACAAGGGCCGGATCGGCACCACGCCGTCCCGTCTGATGCCCTGGTTTGATGTACCGGGGCGCAAGACCGCGGGCGTCCCCATGGTCTTCGGCCACTGGTCGGCACTGGGACTGCTGTTGCGCGACGACATCATGGCGCTGGATACGGCCTGCCTGTGGGGCGGCCGGCTTACCGCGCTGCGTCTTGAGGATCGGCTGCCCATACAGGTGGCTTGTCCGTCACTGCAACGCCCAAAAGCCTAATGACTTCGGTTTGCGCCGCCAGGGCCAGGCCGCGCCGGTCCGTGTGCGTTTGAGAGGCGCCGAATTCAAGCGTAGCGTGAATTTCCGCCTCGCCCAGGATGTTCCAGAGCGACTCGCCGAAACTCATCCTGTCAATGTAATTGACGGCGTCGCAGTGGCTGCCATCGGGCCGACTGTAGCTTATGGCGGCCGGCACAACGGGCAGTCCCAGGTCCACCGCGGGCTGGAGCAGGGAAGGCTGGAAGCGGCGGATTTGGCGCCCATCGGAAGAGGTCCCTTCAGGAAACACGGCGACCCAGCCGCCCTGTTCCAGGATCGCGCGAATTTCCCGGTTGATGCGGGCGGTATCGGATTTCTTCCTGCGTTCGATGAACAGCGTGCCTATTTTCCAGGCCAGCCAGCCGACCACCGGCCAGCGACGCACTTCGGCCTTGGAGACGAAGTGCACGCGCTGCGCGGCTTGAATGACATAAATATCCAGCCAGGAAATGTGATTGGCGACCAGCAAGCCACCGTGTATCGCTTGCGCTGTGGGGATGACAGTCAGGTGAACGCCAAGTATGCGCAATAGTTTGGCAGACCAGATGGAAATGGTGCGGTCCCACGGCGCGGGCTCTGGCCAGCGCGAAACGGTTGCCGCCAGCAGCATGCCCCATGCGACATGCAGGGCCAGGCGGGGCAGGCGGTAGGTGCGACGCAGATGGGCGGAAACAGCCATGCCCCATTCTAGCCGCCCCAGCGTCGACGCGGCCATGGCGTAGCGCTGCGCGCCGCCCTTCAGGCGGGCAGGAAACGGCGTGCGTAAGCCGTGTTGAGCCGTTCCATGGGCAGCATCATCAGCACATCGGCGGTATTGAAGTCGGGGTCCCAGGCGGGCTCGCCGCAGACCCACGCGCCGCAGCGCACATATCCCTTGATGAGCGGTGGCAACAGGACATCCATGCTGCTGGACAGCTGTTCCAGGGGAAGCCGGTTGCGCGGGTTGGTGCGCCACTCAACCGGACTCAGGTGTTTGGCGACCAGCTTTTCATAAACCTTGGCAGCGACGTAGCCGCCATCGGCCATGGTGATGCTCGCGCAGCCGATGATGTGATCGTAACCGTGGCGGGTCATGTAGTCGGCCAGGCCGGCCCACAGCAGGGCGATGACTACGCCGGAACGATAGTTCTGGTGTACGCAGGAACGGCCCAACTCGGCCATGCGCGGCCGCAGATGGTGAAAGCGCGCCAGGTCGAATTCCTGTTCGGAGTAATAGCCGCCGGCCTTGTGCGCCTGCGACGGAGACAGGATGCGATAGGTTCCGACGATTTCGCCGGTTTCGCGATCACGCACCAGCAGGTGATCGCACCAGGCGTCGTAATGATCCATATCCAGATGCAGGCGGGCGGAAGGCAGGTGGGCGCCCATTTCCTCGCCGAATACCTGATAGCGCAGTTGCTGCGCCTCGGCAATCTCGACGTCATCCAGCGCCAGCCCTACCCAGAAACGACTGCGGGCCGGTTGCTGGAGCTGTGCGCTTGATTCATGCATGGCAGGTCCTTGTGGTCTTTTGGCAGATGGGCTCCAGCCTAAAGACCGGCGGTTAAGACCGGGTTACGAGGAAGTGACGGCTCGGTTTCAGATGCACGTTGCCTGTCGGACAGCCAGTGCAAGACAGTTCGCCGACAACACAAGCGTCACAGGCGGGCGGGATTTGACGCCGGGGTCAGTCTGGAATCATGTGGGACAAGGAGCGGCTCCCCAGCCGACGATCAGGCTGGATGCGCAGCTTGTTGCTGCGCGCGAATTCCATGATGTATTCATAGGCGCGGGGATTCGACTGTTCCAGGCTTCGCGCCACCAGCAGGCATCTATCCCCTTCAATGGTGCAGGGCTGGACGTTCGACGAATAATGCAGGCGGTTGGATGGGTCAAGGCTGGCAAGTGTGGATGAAATGCGTTCGATCCAGTCAGCCGGGCGGAATTTCTTGCCGTTGTCCTGAATGCTTGAGATCACCAGGTAATTTTCCGCCTCAGACATGAGCGTACCAATTGTTCGCGGCCTGCCCGCCTCTGCTGATTCGGCAGGTTCCGCCAATTGTTTAGGCAGGCTTATGTCAATTCAGTGTCTTGCCGGTTAGATCAGTACGGCAAGCAACGCGCCTCATGTGCTCAGTGAGATCGTTCGCGAGGCTAACGCGCCCGCGCCTGTCGGAGTCCTGCTACCTTCATGCTGACTTCGCTCACCGAGTCCATGCTTACCTTCGAAGACGAAGAAGGCTGAAGCGCGAATGAGGCTTGGTGCAGCATGAGAGTTCACCGTAAGCCCCCCTCACCGGGCGTTTGCCAAAGGACAAGGCTAGATTCGATAGCCGAAGGATTCGGCGAATCGCGTTTCAATGGCCATCCGGCTGGGCGCGTGGTTCTGCCCACCGCGGCTTTCGATCTTGATCGCACCCATGAGGCTTGCCAATCGGCCGGTGGTTTCCCAGTCCAGCCCGTTCACGATGCCGTACAGGAGCCCGGCGCGAAACGCGTCGCCGCAGCCGGTGGGGTCGATGACCTCCCGAACCGGCGCGGCGGGAATGTCGAGAACCTTGCCGTCGGCGTAAAAACGCGATCCTTCGGCGCCGCGCGTCACGATCAGGCATTTCACTTCGCGTGCAAGTTGTGCCAGCGTGCACCCGGTGCGCGCCTGCAGCAGTTCGGCCTCGTAGTCGTTCAAGCTGACGTAGTCGGCCTCGCGCACCATCTGCATCAGCTCTTCGCCGTTGAACAGCGGCATGCCCTGACCGGGATCGAAGATGAAGGGAATGTTGGCCTGGTGGAATTGTGCGCAATGCGCCAGCATGCCTTCACGTCCGTCCGGCGACACGATCCCGAGCCTGATGTCGCGCGCTGAAGCGGCGTCGTTGAGATGGGAATAGTTCATCGCGCCCGGATGAAAGGCGGTGATCTGGTTGTCGGAGAGGTCGGTGGTAATGAAGGCCTGCGCGGTATAGGTGCCGTCAACCCAGCGCACGTATTCCTGGCTCAAGCCCAACTGCTTGAGGCGTTCCTGATAGGCGGCGAAGTCATCCCCTACCGTCGCCATGATCACCGGCTCACCGCCCAGCAGATTGAGGTTGTAGGCGATGTTGCCTGCGCACCCGCCGTATTCGCGGCGCATGTCGGGCACCAGGAAGGAGACGTTGAGCATGTGTATCTTGTCCGGCAGGATGTGATGCTTGAAGTGGTCGTGGAAGACCATGATGGAGTCGAAGGCCAGGGAACCGCAGATCAGCGTGCGCATAGCAGGTGTGGATCGTTGTGTGTGTTTCCGAATTGTATCGGCTTCGGGAAAACTTCACCCGATTGCAGGGAGCCATGGGTGTCTGAGTGTTACCCGCAAGCGTTCGCAAGGGGATCATCCAAAGTGTGGGCTGGGCGTTCTCGTATCGACACCGGCTGGTGCGCTGGCCTGCAGGCGGGACAAGGCGGCCCGGCTTTGCGCTTGTCCGGCGGCCGGTTGTTCAGATGGCGAGCGAGACCAGGGCGATCAGTCCGCCGATCAGGCTGCCGGCAATGACGTCGCTGGGATAATGCAGGCCCAATATCAGCCTGGACAAGGCGACCAGGGCGGCAAACGGAAACACCAGCCAGGCCAGGGCCGGATAGTAGGCTGCGGCGACCAGACTGAATACCACCGCATGCAGGGTATGACCGGAAGGAAAACTGAAGCGATCCAGCGGCACGGTCAGGCACAAGATATTTGGCAGTGCATGGTGGGGCCGGGGACGGTGGATCGCATCTTTCAGCCATTTGTAAACCAGGGTGCCGCACAGTCCGGCGAGGATCATGTGGGTGACGGCCGGCAGCGCATCGGTGCCGTCTGCCACCGCCATTCCGGCCATCAGGGCGTACCAGAACAGCCCGTCACCCAGTCGGCTGACCAGGCGAAAGAAATGCCGCAGGCTGCGCGATTGGCCCCAGCCGTTGACGCGCGACAGCCAGGACCATTCCTTGAGCGCCAGGCGGTCCAGGCCTTCGCCGGCGCGCGCCGCAAATCGGGGATAACGCAGCCGTTCCATCATGGTCATGATCACGCCCTCGCCAATGACAGCAACACGGATTCAAACTGCTGGTGGATATCTTCCCAGGAGAGTGCCTGGACGCTCTGCCAGGCCGCGGCCCGCGAGCGGCGGCGCAACTCGGGATCAAGCGCCTGCAGGCTCTTGCGGATAAATTCGTCAGCATCTTCCGGAGGCGCTTTGAGTCCGTTGACGCCGTCCCTGATGTGGGCTTGCGCGGCGGCGTAGTCAAAAGCGACGACGGCAAGGCCCGAGGCCAGGGCTTCAAGGGTGACGTTGCCGTAGGTTTCGGTGAGGCTGGGAAACAGGAAGATATCGGCCGAGGCATAATGGTTCGCCAGCTCAACGCCGGTCTTGGCTCCGCAGAAGCGCACCTCCGGCTGACGACTTTGCCAGAGTGCGCGATCCGGCCCGTCGCCGACCAGGACCAGACGCGCTTGGAGAGTCTGTTCCCGCATCGCGGCAAACGCCTTGAACACCAGGTCGAGATTTTTTTCCGGCGCAATGCGACCCACGTACAACACCACAGGATCATCGTCGGCCGCGCCCCACTGCGCCCGCAGCGCGGGCGAGCGGCGTTGCGGATTGAACAAACGCGTGTCGACCCCGCGCGCCAGTATGCCCAGATTATTGTAGCCGTGGCGGGTCAGTTCCTGCCGGATGCCTTCGGTGGGGATCAGCGTCAGGGCCGCCTTGTTATGAAACTTGCGCAAATAGGCGACGATGGCGGGGCGCAGAAACCCGAGGCCATAGTGGCCGCTGTAACTGTGGAAGTTGGTATGGAAGTCCGTGACCACCGGGATGCGCAGCTTGTTGGCGGCACCCAGGGCCGACCAGCCGAGCGGACCTTCGGTGGCAATGTGGACCACGTCCGGCCGCTGGCCGGCCCACAGCCTGGTCAGCCCCGCTCTTGCAGGGAGGCCCATTTTCAGGCCCTGGTAGCGGGGAATGGAGACGCCGCGCTGCAGGTGATGGGACAGGCTGGCTTCGTCTGCGGGCTGGTCGGCCTGGTTCTGCCTTGGGCGGATCAGTTGAATCTGATGGTCGCGCCGACGCAAACCTTCCACCATGCGGCCTATGGTCATGGCAACGCCGTTGACTTCGGGCGGATAGGTTTCCGTTACCACGGCCACGCGCAGGTGGGGATGGTGGACAGGAAGACTCTCCAGGATGAAGGTGTCCGACTGCATGCGGCCAGTTTCAATAGCCCAGGCGACACTTCCGTGACCAAGCGGTTAAGTTTTGATGACCAGGGAGAAGCGACGGAAAGGAGATTACGGCCTGCCCAGCGCCACTTCTCGCAACAACGCCGGAGCAAAATGGGTGTCAACAGGTGCCCAAGCGCACGCCCGGATCTTGGGTCGATGACGGAGAAGGAAGCGCTATTTCGAGATCGGCGACCATTCGACGCCGAGTGTGTCTGTGCAGATCCGGGCTAAGCCGTCTGGTAGCGGGCCGTAATCGGGGGCACTTCATCGCCTTGCATGGTGCGCAGCAGCATGATCTCGCGATAGGTGGGCGGATCGAAGCCAACCCGGCTGCCGCCGCGCCGGTCGAAGATCAGATCATCCAGGTAGGTTTCACATTCCGGGGTGCCCCACAGCCGGGTCAATTCGGCAAGCAGGTGCGGGTAGGCTTCCAGCCCGGCTGCCCCCGGTCCGGGCTCGTCCTCATCCAGATCAGGGATGCGGATGTTGAAATGTTTCTTGCACGCGACGCGTGCCTGCTCGTACGACTTGGCCAGCTTCTGGCGCTTGAGCAAATCCAGCAGCAGCATCCACGGAATGGGTGACTCATCCGGCGCGGCGCGCAAGTGCTCCTCCAACAAATTGATGGCCAGTTCCGCATGCCCGTGCGCCATGAAGACTTCGACTTCGTCCACCAGGCTGTCGTCGACTTCGACGCCGCTCTCCGCCCGCTTCTTTTCAGCCCACTTGTCCAGGATGCGCGCACGTGTCTGAACCGGGGGCATCGAGAAGGCTGCGGGCGCCGCCAATGGGATAGGAACGATCGGGGAATCTGGCTGAGCAGCGCCGTCCACCGGGAGAGCTTCCGGCTGCACAGTCGCCTCTGCCGCTTCGATTGGTGGAACCCACAATATCGGTTCCGCAACGGAGCGAATGGCCATTCGCCGGCTGCGCCACAGCCAGGCCAGCAGCGCAGCGCCCGTCAGCAAGGCCAGACCGCCCGGCAAAGCTCCGGCAACAGAGGCTGCGCGACTCGAAGGCTGTGCGGCGCGGGCGCGCAGCGCGGCCTGCTCCAGTTCCGCATTGCGCCGCTGCAGGCCAGCCAATTGCTGCTCGAGGTAGGTGAGCTTGTGGTTCAGCGACGCGTTCTCATCCGATACTTCATCCGGGCTCAGCGGCGTGTCCTGATATCTTCCCTGGACCGGCAGGCTCGTATCCAGACGCAGGCCGAAGGAGGGGATATCGATCGCTGCGCGGCTGCGTCCCGACAGTACCAGGCGCGGACCCGGCAAACTTGCCAAATGCCTGCGAACGGCATGGCGTACCCCGGCTCGTCTGGACCCGGCGCCGGCATGGGCAGCGCGGTGGTTTGCGAAGTTGCGTGAATGGCTGATGCGCTCCCGGGGGGCCGAGACGGCGCTTTGTTGTGCGGCCTTGAGATTCTCCAGGACAGGAGGGGCCGCAATTACCGGCGGATCAAGCAGCACCAGATATTGCCGACTCACGCGCTGCGGGCAATCGGTCGCTACCGAAATTGCCACTGCGGGCTCATTGACCGCGTGAGGAGAGCTCAACAGCAGACGCGCGCCACCCGCGTGTCTTTGCAAAACGACTTTGATTCCCGCCACGCCTGGCAGACCGGTTTCATGCTCGGAACCGACCTGAAAGCAGGTTTCTTCGATCGCCTCATTCTGCCCGGCCAATAGCGGGATGCTCGCCTTGAAGGCCTGGCCCAGGTGGGATTGCAAGTCGAGTTCGCCGAAGCCAAGCGCCCAGGACGCGGTGGGACCAGCCATCAGGCAGCCCAGCAGGGTCGGCAAAAGCGCGTGGTTTGACAGTTTCAAGATTGACTGACGGTTGACTCCATAATTGATTTTCGGGTCCGAAGCCCCGAATCTTTAGCCCGTCAGCACACAAACCCAGATAATCAGTGCATTTAGCAGACAAAGAAGGACGGCGGCGGAACCCATGTCCTTGGCCCGTTTGGCCAATTCGTGGGTCTCCGGGGAAGCCTTGTCGACCACGGCTTCGATTCCCGAATTGAGCAGTTCGACCACCAGAACAAGCAATACCGCACCGGAGAGCAAGGCCTTTTCCATCCCGGTCTTGCCCAACCAGAACGCAAGGGGAAGCAGAACCGCGGCCAGCAGGGCTTCCTGCCGAAACGCGTCCTCATGGCGGAGGGCAGCGCGAAAGCCGTCGATGGAATAGAACAAGGCGTTCCAGATGCGCCTGAGTCCGGTCTTGCCCTTGAATGGGGAGGGAGGAGTCATGGGCCGTGATTATGCCGCAAAGAGGCTGCGGGCACATGCGGCTTCGCAGGCAATCAGGAGTTGCGCTCGACGCGTTTCGCGCTTGCCCGCGACCGTCTTGCTCAAGCGCCCTTGTACGCCAGATCGAGTTCCCGGGCCGCTTTCACGTCATCCAGCCGGCGCACCGGCAGGGTGTAGGGCGCACCTTTCACCAGATCGGGCTGGTTGTAGGCTTCGTCCTTGATCTTGCTGCATGCATCGACAAAGGCATCAAGCGTTTCCTTGCTCTCCGTTTCGGACGGTTCGATCAGCAGACACTCGGGGACCAGCAGGGGAAAATAGGTGGTGGGCGCGTGAAAGCCGTAGTCGAGCAGGCGCTTGGCGAAATCCATCGCAGTCACGCCGGTCTCGTCCTTGAGCCTCTTCAGTGTGACGATGAATTCGTGGCTGGCGCGCCGGGTGGGGTAGGCCAGGTCAAACCCGCCCTGGCGCAGCCTGGCCATCAGATAGTTGGCGTTCAGGGTGGCGAACTCGGCAACCCGGTGCATGCCTTCCGCTCCCAGCATGCGCGCGTAGATGTAGGCACGCAGCAGCACGCCGGCATTGCCGCCGTTGGCGCTCATGCGCCCGATCGACTGGGGCAGGTCGGCTTCGACAGCATTGCGGTACAAGCCCTTGTCGTTGATCACCACCGGCACCGGCAGGAAGGGCAGCAGGCGCTCGGCCACTCCCACCGGTCCCGCGCCCGGCCCGCCGCCGCCGTGCGGCGTGGAAAAGGTCTTGTGCAAATTCATGTGGATGACGTCGAAGCCCATGTCGCCGGGCCGCACGCGGCCCAGGATGGCGTTGAGGTTGGCGCCGTCGTAATAGAGCAGTCCGCCGGCCTCGTGCACGATGGCCTCGATGTCCTGGATGGTCTTCTCGAATACGCCCAGGGTGGACGGGTTGGTCAACATCAGCCCGGCGGTGTGCGGGCCGACCGCGGCTTTGAGCGTGCCCAGGTCAACATTGCCTTCGCGGTCGGTGGGGATTTCCTTCACCGTGTAGCCGCACATCACGGCGGTCGCCGGGTTGGTGCCGTGCGCGGCGTTGGGCACCAGGATTTCGCTGCGCGCGCTGTCTCCGCGCGAATCATGATAGGCGCGAATCATCGCAATGCCGGCAAACTCACCCTGTGCGCCCGCCATCGGCGCCAGCGAGACACCCGCCATGCCGGTCACGTCCTTGAGCATTTCCTGCAATTCGAACATGGACTGCAGAAACCCCTGCCCGGTCTCGGCCGGCGCATGCGGATGGCGCGCAAGGAATTGCGGCAGCATGGCAAGCGAGTTGCAGGCACGCGGGTTGTATTTCATGGTGCATGAACCCAGCGGATAGAACTGGGTGTCGATCGAGAAATTCTTCTGCGAGAGCCGCGTGTAGTGCCGCACCACGTCAAGCTCCGAACACTCGGGCAGCGCGGGCGGAGCATCGCGCAACAGATCCGCGGGTAGATCGGACAAGGACGTGTCCGCTGCGGGCATCTGGGCGTGCGCCGCGCGGCCGGGGTGGGAGTGGTCGAAGATCAGCATGACGAGGGGTCAGGGGTCAGGGGTCAGGGGTCAGGGGTCAGGGGTCAGGGGTCAGGGGTCAGGGGTCAGGGGTCAGGGGTCAGGGGTCAGGGGTCAGGGGTCAGGGAAGATCATTGTGCGGCGAAGCCGCTCCAGCCCCGAATCCTGACCCCTGAATCCCGATCCCTAGCCTTTCAAAGCCGCCAATGCGGCATCGTAGTTGGGCTCCTGCGCGATCTCGGGCACCAGCTCGGTGTAGATCACCTTGTTCTGTTCATTCAGCACGATGACCGCGCGGGCGCACAGGCCGGTGAGCGGGCCGCTCGCGATGTCCACGCCATAGTTCTTCTTGAATTCCCAGCCGCGCATGGTCGACAGGGTGGTGACATTGTCGAGCCCTTCGGTGCTGCAAAAGCGCGCCGAGGCGAAGGGAAGATCGGCCGAGATGACCAGCACGACGGTGTTGGTCAGACCAGCGCCGGCGCTGTTGAACCGGCGCGCAGACGCAGCGCAGACGCCGGTGTCGAGCGAGGGCACGATGTTGAGGATCTTGCGCTTGCCGGCGAAAGCGGCCAGCCCGACATCGGCCATATCCTTGTTCACCAGCTTGAAGTCCGGGGCCGTGTCGCCCACCTTGGGGAAGTTGCCGGCCACTTCGGTGGGTTCACCGCCTTTGGTTACTGTTGCCATGTTGCTCTCCTTCATCATCTACCAAGAGGACATGAGGACAGGAGGAATGCATACAGGAGGTTTCCTCTTGTCCTCCCGTCCTCCATGTTCGAAATCATTTCCGCGCGCAGGGCGGCGGCTCGTTCAGTTTAGCTACGATCCTTTGCATTTGTTGGGCATAGCGGTCCAGATCGGCATCAGTCTTGGTTTCCGTGGCGCACACCAGGATGGCGTTGCCCAGTTCCGGGTAATCGCGCGACAAGTCATAGCCGCCGACGATGCCCTGGCCCAGCAGGGCATGCAATACCTTGGCATTGGCCACCGGCGTGCTGATGACGGATTCGTGGAAGGCAGGGCCGGAAAACACCTTGTTCGCGCCTGAGGCAACGAGTTTCTCGACCAGCCTGGCGGTATTGGCGTGCGAGGCGCTCGCCACGCGGCTCAGACCTTGCGGCCCCAGCAGGCTCATGTAAATAGTCGAAGCGGTCACTGCCAGGCCCTGGTTGGTACAGATATTCGACGTTGCCTTGGAGCGGCGGATGTGCTGTTCGCGCGCCTGCAGCGTGAGAGTAAAGCCCGGCTTGCCTTCCAGATCCACGGTGCGGCCGACGATGCGTCCCGGCATTTGCCGGACGAACTCCTGCTTGCAGCACATGAACCCATAGTAGGGGCCGCCGGAAGCCAGCGGTGCGCCGAGCGGCTGGCCGTCCCCCACGGCGATATCGGCGCCGGTCTGTCCCCACTTGCCCGGTGCTTTCAATACCGCGAGGCTCATCGGGTTGGCCAGTGCAATCGCCAGCAGATTGTTGGCATGGGCCCAGTCGGTGAGGGCATCGACATCTTCCAGCACACCGAAGAAGTTGGGCTGGGGGATCACCAGGGCAGCGCAGTTGTCGGCGTTTGACGGCAGCACCGTGCGCCCGGTGGCCGCATCGTATCCGACTTCCACCAGGTCGATCTTCTGGTTCTTGACGATGGCACGGCAGGCCGCCCGGTACAGCGGATGCACGGCCTTGGGCATCAGCACCTTGCGTGCCCCCGTCTTGTTGGCACGCACCGCCATGAGCACTGCTTCGGCAAGCCCGGAACCACCGTCGTACATCGACGCGTTTGACACATCCAGCCCGGTCAGGCGCGTCATCATGGTCTGGTATTCGTAGATCAGCTGCAGCGTGCCTTGCGACGCTTCGGCCTGATAAGGCGTGTAGGCCGAATAGAACTCGCCGCGCGTGGTGATCTGCCAGACCGCCGCAGGGATGTGGTGGTCATAGGCGCCGGCGCCCAAAAAGCCGAGGTAGCGGCCATCCTGTTCGGCGCGCTCCAGCATCAGGCGCGTGACTTCCATTTCGCTCGCCCCCTCGGGGACCTTGGTCAGCTTGCCTGCCTTGAGCGCGGCAGGAATCTCGTCGAACAGATCGTCAACGCCATGCACGCCGATGGCGGCCAGCATCTCCGTGATGTCAGTTTCTGAATGGGGAATGAAGGGCATTTTCGCAGGGATCAGGATTCAGGGATCAGAGGGATTCAGCGCCAGGTCCAGGATCAGCGCGGCTCAAGCCGCACCTGCCCTGACCCCTGAATCCCGACCCCTAGTGTGCTTCGGAAGCCACTTGCGCTTCATACGCTGTCGCATCGAGCAGCGTGCCCAGGTCCGCAGGATTCGCCGGTTTGAGCTTGAACATCCAGGATCCGTATGGGTCCTTGTTGATCATTTCGGGCGAGGCCTCCACGCCGGTGTTGCTCGCGATCACTTCGCCGGTTACCGGCGCATACACATCGGAAGCGGCCTTGACCGATTCGACCACGGCGCATTCCTCGCCCGCGGACAGCATGCGACCGACCGTGGGGAATTCGACAAACACCATGTCGCCGAGCAAGTCCTGGGCGTGATGGGTGATACCGACAACCACGTTGCCATCGGCGTCGGCTCTTACCCATTCGTGGGTCCTGGTGTATTTCAGATCGGTGGGGATGCTCATGTTTTGCTCCAGTTGATTCTCTTGAGAACCACGAAGGGCAGCCATCGATGTCCTTCGCGGCAATTGTGGTCAGTTTTCAATCAAACTCTTGCCATTGCGCACGAAGGGATATTTCACCACTTTCGCCTTCAGCTTCCTGTCGCGAATGTCCACTTCTACGTCTTCACCCGGTGCAATGCCCAGGGGTATGCGTGCGAGGGCGATGGATCGCTCCAGAGTGGGCGCGAATGTGCCACTGGTAATTTCGCCTTCACCATGTTTGGTGACCACCTTCTGGTGGCCGCGCAACACGCCCTTGTCGAGCAACAGCAAGCCTACGAGCTGCCTGGTGATTTCGCTCTGTTGCAGGGCCGCCTTGCCGACAAAGTCGCGTTCGCTCTTCAGGTCCACGGTCCAGGCCAGGCCCGATTCCAGCGGCGAGGTGGTTTCATCCATGTCCTGGCCATAGAGATTCATGCCTGCTTCCAGCCGCAGGGTGTCGCGCGCGCCCAGTCCGCAGGGTTTGACCTCGGCTTCCACCAGCGCCTGCCAAAAATAAGGCGCCGCCTTGACCGGCAGCATGATCTCAAATCCGTCTTCGCCCGTATAACCGGTGCGGGCCACGAACATCTCGCCCACTTCCACCGCATTGAAGGGGGTCATCGCTTCCGAGACATCCTGCAGTCCGGGCATGGCTTCCCAGACCTTTTGCCGTGCGTTCGGACCCTGGATGGCGATCATCGCCAGGTCGCGCCGCGGCGCGAGCTTCACCCCGAAGGGTTCGGCCTGCTTGTGCATCCAGACGAGGTCCTTGTCCGCCGTGCCGGCATTCACCACGATGCGGAAACGGTTCTCGCCGCGCCAGTAGATGATCAGGTCGTCGATCACCCCGCCTGTCTCGTTCAACATGCATGAGTAGATCGCCTTGCCCGGCGTCTTGAGCTTGGCCACGTTGTTGGCCACCAGATGGGTGAGAAAATCCCGCGCCTGATCGCCTTCCACATCCACAGGCAGCATGTGCGACACATCGAACATGCCGGCATCGCGGCGCACCGCATGGTGTTCCTCGATCTGCGAGCCGTAATTGACCGGCATGTCCCAGCCGCCGAAGTCGACCATCCTGGCGCCCAGTTGGCGGTGGGTTGCGTTCAGGGGAGTTTGCTTCAATTCGCTCATGGTCGCTCACAAAAGAATAAGGGGCGAGGCCAAGCCCGGCTTTGCCTCACCCCTCTGTCCTTGGTACCTGAGAGATTGGGGGGTTGCCCCCCGTGCCCCTTCGGTGGCCGTTCAGCCCCGAATTCGGGGCGCGGCGCTCTCCAGAGATTTGTTCCTGTCGGTTCCTGTTGCCTGAGCGGTTATGGGTGATTACGCCTTCGGCGGCACGCCAACGTGCTCTCTCCCGACCGGCGAATTATCCGTCAAGCCCGGTGGGGAGTCAAAGAACGCCGCCCCCACAGCAGGGCCCACACACCGGCAAGCGCGCTGGCCACAAAGGCAAGCGCCGACCAGACGGCGAGGGACTGGCCCAGTATGAGCAGTTCCTTGTCCCCGCATATCCCGGTGGCAAGGAACAGCGAGGGCAGGCGTTGGCCCAGCCAGTCCACCAGGCGTTCGATCAGGTTGGGGTTGGCGCCGCCGCAGGTAAACATGGCCTCAGGCTGAGCCT
Source organism: uncultured beta proteobacterium (assembly GCA_963782495.1). GTDB lineage: Bacteria > Pseudomonadota > Gammaproteobacteria > Burkholderiales > Thiobacillaceae > DASQBT01. The sequence goes on from CAWAJU010000006.1 coordinate 371,206, forward strand.
GTAGCCAGATCTGATAGGCTGCCACCGCTGCCCCTGAAAACGCCGTCATCAGAGTCAGAATCCCGGCCACCCATATGGAACGGGCCTTGGCGCCCAGGAAGGCCGCAAGTGCCAGCACGCTCAAGATCATGAACAGCAGGCGCTGGAAAATGCACAAGGGACAGGGGTGCAGGTTTAGCCAGGCAGTGAGGACAAGGCTCGCGGCCACCAGGCCGATGCTGACGGCTGCGACGGCAAGCCAGATGTGGCGCGGTTTCAACCATTCCATCACCGTGTTGCCCGGATGGATTTTCGTCTGGTCTGAGCGCGGACCATGGCGAGAGGATTGCCAGAGGTGCACATGAGGGCCTGTTCGAAACGCGAGGGGTAAGTCATGCAGTGAATTTATCAAGCTTCCAGGGCGGCCTCAACTGCTTTGATTGGCGCCTGCCAGGCAATTTACCCTAAAATCGAGACACTTGGATGCATCTGCATCGCACCCCTGAACAATTACTTGCCCTGGCAGGATCAAGCCCGGATCACCCGCTACTCAGCGCTCAAATGGAGTTCAGCATGAAACATCTATTTCCACTGGCACTCGTTGCAACAGCCGTCATCGCGTCGGCGTGCAGCACGCCAGACCGTACTTCCGCTTCGGTAGATGAGAAGACGCTGAGCGAGACCAGGGCCGTAGCCGGCAAGCTGGTGACCGAGCTGGGCGGCAGGCTGAAAGCTGAAATGATGGCCAGCGGACCGGCGGCAGCCGTGGACGTGTGCAAGAAGGCGGCGCCGGAAATTGCAGCCAAACTGTCCCAGGACACCGGATGGCAGGTGGGGCGCGTCGGTACCCGGGTGCGCAATCCGTCGAACACCCCGAATGTCTGGCAGCAGGCTGCGCTGGATGAATTTGCCCGGCGCATGGCGAGCGGTGAAAAGATCGAGGGCATGGAATCCTGGAAGGTCATACAGGAAAGCGGAAAGCCGACCCTGGTCTACGCCAAGGCGATTGGCGTGCAGCCGGTCTGCCTGACCTGTCATGGCGCGCCCGACTTCATACCCGACGAGGTGAAGACGCGCCTGAAGGCGGACTACCCGGATGACAAGGCGGTGGGCTACAGCGTGGGCGAATTGCGTGGCGCCGTGGTTATCGCGCGGCCGCTTTGATCACTGCGATGCAACTCTTGTGACCGGGTTCCGAAAGTTCATCCGGCCGGTCTAAACGGCGGAGTTCATCCGGGCACGTCAGGCCGCATACCAAAGCACGGCGAAGTAATGGCATGCGCTACCCGCCATGACAAACAGATGCCAGATGAAGTGGGCGTAGCGCAGACGCGAATCGGCCGCGAAGAACGCAACCCCTACCGTGTAAGCCAGCCCTCCCGAAACCAGCCAGAGCAGGCCGGATGCGGGAACGCGGACAGTCAGGGGATGGACTGCAATGACAATCAGCCACCCCATCAGCAGATAAAGGCTGGTGGAGACAATCGGATGGGCCATCCTCGCCATTGCCTTCAGCGCCACTCCGGTGACGGCGAGGCCCCAGACCAGACCCAGCAGCGTCCAACCGATCGCGCCGCGCAGCACGCCCAGCGTGAACGGCGTGTAGGTGCCCGCGATGAGAAGATAGATCGCCGAGTGCTCGATGACCCGGAACACGCGCTTGGCCTTGCCTGCCGGCAGGGCATGGTAGAGAGTGGAAGCGAGGTAGAGCAGCACCAGGGTCGTGACGAAGATGCTTACGCCGATAACGAACGCGGCATTGCCGGTCCGTGCTGCATGAATGACAAGAAACGGACTTGCCACGAGCGCCGCGAGCAGGCCGATGCCGTGGCTGACGCTGTTGGCGATTTCTTCTCCGCGCGACTGGTCACGCTTGAGTGGGGCTAACTGTGTGCGCATGGCGTTCGACTTGGTGAAATGAGCCTGGCCGGCAAGGCCAGGGACTTGATAGCAATCATCCTGATTTGCGTCAACGAAAGCTCGTCCGACCGACCCACAGGGCCGACCTGGCTGAAGAAAAAACTGCGAATCCTCGCATTACGGCCTATGATCGGAGCATGCTAAATCCGATCGTATCCCAGGTCGGTCCAGCTACCGTGGTTCATGTGTAACCGAATTTGAAGCGGCAGCCGGGATTCCATCTCAGGACGCCGGCGCTGCAAGGAGAAGCACCATGGCAAAAGGCCAATTGCGCGGAAACAAGGAAGCGAAGAAACCCAAGAAGGCGAAACAGCCGGTCGTTCCGCCGTCAAGTTTCATCACGCCGCAAAAAACAAGCAAGCTTCCGGCGTCCAAAAACTAGGGCGAGTCACAAGAAGCCGGCGGATGCCGGCTTTTTCCTTTTGTGGGCAACTCAACTTGTGCCGAGCACAGGCTGAACCTCACGCTGGAATGCGAACCAACGGCCTGTTCGCCAGGTGCGCATAGGGCGGTTCGCTGACGAGTCGCGCGTCGGCCAGGGGCGTGCCGACGGTAAAGTGGTAGAGGTCCTGAAAGCGCGTGGACTTGAGCCCGAGCGCCTGGTGCACTGTGTCATCGAAGTAGCAGCCTATGCCGGTGCCTTGCACGCCCGCGGCCTCGGCCTCCATATAAAGCACCTGGCCCAACATACCCGTCTCCCAGAAGCGCTGCCGATATAGCCAGGCTTGCTGCGCAGTGATGTCATCAAAGCGCGCCAACATGGCCAGGGAGAAAGCCGAGTCCGCGGCGATGTCCTGATGACACGACGCGGTGGCGGCGAACTTCTGCACATCCAGAGGCGCGAGCAGATACAGGGGAAGGTGTTCAGGGCAACCGGAAACCCTTGCCCAGAGCCAGTCCTCGCGCATCTCGGCACGCAGGTCTGCCAGTTGGGAAGGGTCGCGCGGCAGGCAATAGATCCCCGCATCGAGGCTGTCCACCCGATGCACGAACAGCACCGGGTGGACCTGGGGCGCAGCGTTCAGCATAGGCCAGGGCGGCACACTTGCACGCGGCAGCAGGGCGTCGAGCATGCGAAAGAAGCTTGGGGCACTGAGACCGGTGAGGCCGTCGAAGGCCTGGGCCGAACGGCGGCGGCGAATCAGGCGCGAAACCGGTTGGCGCGACACGGATGCCAGCGCCGGCAGCGGCAGCAACTTCCCCGCGGGGCAATGTTCTTTGGCTGGCTTGTGAGTCGCAGCCGTTACCTTGGGAATATCGGGCCAGTCGCGATGGTCCGGACTCAGCGTATTGGCGCGGCCGGTCCAATTGGCGCCTGCCAGCATGCCGAGCACGGCTTGCGCGCCGGGCGGCTCGCCCGGCCCCATCCATACAATGGCCTCCGGCACTTCGCCCTCGGCGCCTTGAAAGTCGGCCTCTCGATCCACGCCCGTGAGGGCGGCGATCTGCGCATCGTCCCATTCCGTCAGCAGGCGCACCGGCCAGCCCAGGGCGGCCGCCGCGTAAGACACGGCCGCCAGGGCGTGACCGCAATCGTGCTGACAGTAGCGGAAGGCGCGCATCCCGTATTTCCAGGCCTCGCGCCAATGGATGCTCGTCAGGGCAAGCAGGACTCCGCGCGGCAGGGCCAGTGGCGCCGCAGCACGCTGCTCAAGCTGATGCTCCTTGGACTGATAGTGATACACGCCCGCTGCCAGGCCGGGCAGATCGGTACTGATGAGATAAGCCTCGGTGGGATGCAGGTTGCCGCTGGAAGGATTGCATCGCAGCGCCCAGCGCATGCTGCCGTAGGATTTCCAGGCGGAGAGCCCCAGTGAAAGTTGCAGCAGCTGGGCGATGGTGTCCAGGCTGAACGCCTCGACCGGCACCCCGTCTGGCCGGAACAGGTCGTCCCAGCAGGCCGGCAACTCACCCGCCAGCAGCGGCAAATTCAGCTGAGGCGCAGCGGCAAAGCGGCGGAAGGGGTCGGGCTGCGTGGCCCAATCCAATCCGCCTGGTCCGGGGGCGTAACGATCCAAATGGTGCTTGGAACGTTCATGGTAATCATGCACCACGTTCGTAATCATGTCCTGTCGGGCTTTTCGAGTTGATGGGGCGGAGTAGCGATTCTGAGCTGATTGGCGACATTTGGCGTGGCGCGTGCGAGCGGGAAGTCCGGACCCGGGCAACCATTCGATGGCAGACAGGTCAAAGAAGAGGCCGGGTTCGCCTAACCCTCCTGGCAATTGGAGGTTGCGCTGCGAGAGCTGCAGGAGTCGCCCATTAGACGCATCAAGGTCGCAGTCTGACAGGGTTTCGCGCCAGTCTGTAAGATGAGGTCATAGGCATGATGAATGATTTCCTCTGCAAGGCGTGAGTATGGGAAGAAACAAGGTGAATGAGACAGTGCAAGAGGCGCGCAATGGATCGTTTGACGTGAACCGAACCATCCCATTGTTCCTCGCGACGGCGGAGAAACTTCGGCAAGCCGTGGAGAAGATTTCCGGTCTTGAACCCGTTGTTGACGCCCGTCTGGACCGACAAGGCCGTTTACGCGTTCGGTACGACGCTTCCTGTGTCAGCATCCGTGACATCGAACGGTTTCTTGACGAAGCAGGAGTACGGCGCTCGCCCAGTTCCTGGTGGCGCGTCAAGTCGGCCTGGTACCGTTTTCTTGATGACAATGCCCGATCCAACGCCCTGTCTCGTGGAGGCGCATGTTGCAGTCAGCCGCCTTCAGCATCGCGCAATCACCGCGACGTGAGCCGGAAGGGCCCCGCGCCGTGATAAGAGTTGCCGTTTGGCTTGGGTTGCTGCCTGTCCTGACCGGCTGCGGGATGACCGAACCGTACGGGATGGATTCACCCTATTACCTCTATCCCGCGGGTGTGCGCCTGATTCTGAACCAGGACTTGGAAATCCCTCCTGATTCGGCCACCGTGCGCCTGCAGTACGGCCAGGTGGTTGCGCGCAACGGCGTCCAGGAGCAAGACCCGTACTGTATCTTTGAGCTTTCCACAGTGTCCGCGGGGCCGCAGCGAGTGAGCCCGGATGCGTTCAGCGTGACTCGGGTCCAACGCAGCACCAGCACCATCGCCCGCGGAGAATCCTTCCCGGTCGGGCTCGTCAAGGTGGGCATGGGCGATGATTCCTCGGGACCGACCAACTACTATTACAAGACTGAGTTTCTGCTTCATTCGGATTCCCAGCCCGATGTGTTGAAGATGACCTGCCAAAGCAATCAAAACTACACGCCGATGAAGCGGCATTTGACAGTGCAGGAGATCCGGCAGGCGTTGGGGAAGATCTTCACGATGGGTCTGCCAAGCGCCAATTCCGTCTCCATTTCGATGTTTGATCAAGCGCTGGGCAAGGTTGACAATTCGAACGCTGCGGACGCTTCCCTGGAGAGCCAGGCAGCTGCTGTTTCCAACGCGCGACCGCCGCCAATCTGATCCACTGATCTGCGCGCCGCACAACGCTTACCCCAATCAATGGGCCAGACTGGTCGGCGACGTGATTGCTGGCGTCTCGACGCTGATCCGTTCGGCGCGCGCCGACCAGATGCCCTTGTCTGAAGCCTTTGCGGAGTCGAACACCAGCCAGCTCTGGCGCCCGTAGTGGGGCAGGGGGCGTTGCAATGCCTTGAGCGCGTCGGCTTGCTGAGCCGCGATCACCACATAGGGCCGTCCCGATTCATCCCTTGCCACCCAGACCCGGGCGCTGCCCTTGCCGGTCAACTCGGGTGGCGCGGGCGGCAGGCCCAGTCGGGCCAGCAGGGCATTGACCCGGTCGGTCTGGCCGACGATCAACACGGGGTCGTTCCCGGGAAGACCGGGCCCGGTCGCTTGCAGGAGCTGCGGTTGGGCATCCAGCACACGTTCGGCCAGGGACTTGGCGGCTTGCGCCATGTCGTCTCCTACCGTCAGCAGGCCAACCTTGGGCGCCACGAACACCTCCCGCAGGATGGGCGGGAAGTGGTCCGGCTCCACCCGCCGCCAGAGCCTGTAATCCGGATCCAGTTCCACTGCCTGGACCAGCTTGGAAGCGGGCAAGGCAAGGTGGGTGACGGGTTCCTTGACCTCCACCGTGCGAGTTTCGACCTGATCCGGGTAGACCAGCAGGCGCAGGGGCAAGCGCAGCTGATAGGCCGGTCCCTCCTGCTCAACGGTCAGGTTCAGACTGCCCCCGGCCCAGCGGGCCTGGCTTATCTTCAGCCGGGGCGCGCCGGCGTGTTGCACCCATTGGCGGAAAAAGGCACCGAGGTCCCGGCCCGCCACCTTGGCGAAGGTCTGTTCCAGGTCGCTCCAACTGGCGCGCTGGAAGCGGTAGCGCTGCCAGAACAGGCGCAGGCCCTTGGCAAAGGCATCGGCGCCAATCTCGTCCCGCAACATGAAAAACACCATGGCCGCCTTGTCGTAGCCGACGATGGAAGAGATACCGTGGCGGCGGGCGGTAAAGGCGGCGAGTGGGGTATCCGCCGCCTCCGGCACGGCGGCCAGGTCGCGCAGCCAGCCCAGGCGCGCCGCCCGGGCGGCCTCTTCCGACTTGTCTTCCTGGTAGGCGTAATCGGCCATGAAAGTTGTGAGCCCTTCCGACCAATTGCCAGTGGGCCAGTCGGGGATCACGCCATTGCCCCACCAGTTGTGCAGCACCTCGTGTCCCAATGAGGTTGCGCGGATGAAAGGCAGGCGCAGCACGTCGCGGCCCAGATAGGCGAGGCTGGGCATGCCGAAGCCGGTGGGCAGGGGGCTGGCCACCACGCTGAAGTCGTCGAACGGGTAGGGGGCGATGGATTTGCTATAGCGCGCGATGTAGCGCGCCGAGTCGGCCAGGTAGGCTTGCGCCAGATCCGCCATGTCCCGATAGAACCAGGTGCGCAGCCGCAGGGGAGAGCGGCCCGGCCGGGGAATGAGGCGCTCCTGCACCACATAGGGCCCGGCCATCAGGTCTATCCCCTCGGCGGGATGGTCAAAGACATAATCCGCTTGGTAGCCACTGCGATCCGACTCTTTCACGAGGGTGCCGGGAACCAGGCCCTTTTGCCCTGCGGGCAGTTGCAGCTTCAGTCGGTAGCTGAAGGGAACGCCGGGGTCCGGATACCAGCCGCTACCGGCTGGGAGAAAGCTGCCACGTGCGTCCAGCATGGGCGGCAGCGGGCCCAGGACCCCGCCCTGGTCCGGGTATTGCAGTGGGCCCAGGGTACCCCGATAGGTCAAGCGAAGTGTGTGGGCGCCGCTGGCCACGGCCAGGCGGATCGGTTCCCCGCCTCGGCGGGGCAAGGGCTGCGTGCGCCCGTCGATGCTGAGGCTCGTCACCTGCAATGACGGCACCAGGCGGAAATCCAGCCTGTCGGCATAAAAGCTCAGCGTGCCTTGGGCGGCCAGGGTTCCCGTGCCGGGATCCAGGCGCAGGTCCAGGTCGAGATGGGGCGGCCCTGCCGCCCATGTTGGAGCGGTGATGAACGGCAACAGGAACAGCAAGGCGCGCATCAAGGGTGGGACGCCGCCGCTGCTTCAGGCTGGCCGGGAAAGCGCACCACGATCTCCAGGGTGGCGCCCCCGCGACGGATCAGCAAGGGCAGCCAGGTGCCGGCGGGCTGGCGCTGCACATAGCCTCGCATGGCTTCGGGACTGTCCACCTTGTCGCCGGCGGCCCGGAGGACGATGTCGCCGGCCAGGAGGCCGCTGCGTTCCGCCAGGCTGCCCGGCATCACTGTTTCGATCCTGACTCCGCCTTCCGCCTCCGCAAGGCCGACTCCGAGGCGCGGCGGGGGTTCAACTGCCTGCTCAGGCTGGGGCGGAATCAGGAACACCGCATTCGCCAGGCCGGGTGTGATTTCGGAACAGGCGTGGTCGCTGGGCAAGGTCACCAGACTGGCGATTTGTTTGCTTCCAAGAGCCCGAAGTTGGTGTGGCACGCCAAAGCCGTTGCGCAGGTGGCCGGAGCCCAGGATCCCCACCACCAGGGTGTTTGGATTGCTCTGGCGGAATCGGGCGATGCCCTCGGCCATGGCCCGGTCCCAAAGGGTCTGGGCCTCGACGAAGTGGTCAAACTGAATTGCCCGATCCTGGGGGTTGTCGTTTGGTCTGGGGTGGAAATCGAAGATGGCCTGCAGTTCCGCCCGGTAGGACGGCGCCGGTGATATCGGCCGGCCCACGCCCTCGCGCTGGCTTTCCGGCACCGCTTCCCAGCCGGCAGCCCGCACTTTCTTGACCAGGTCATGATCCACATTCAGGGCCAGCATCGGGAGGTGGAACTGACGGGCGAATTGAAATAGGGGCATGTAGAACCGGGGGTCGTAGTCCCAAACCTTCTCCCACTCCGCCTGCTGCAGGAATTCTGCTTCGGACAATTGCCCCGCTACCCAGCGGTCCAGCACCGGCTGGAGTCGGCGCGGGAACATCTCGAAGCCGATGGCCAGGTTGGGGTGAAGCTGGTGCAGGGCAGTGAGCATTTGCAATTGCCAGCGGTGGTCGTCGGCGCAATCGTGCTTCTCGCCCAGCAGGACCACCTGATCGCGGGCCAGTTGTTCAAACAGCTTGCGAGGCGACAGAGCGGACGTCGCGGAATCGGAGGCAGATGCTGGAGGTGCCAGGAATTGGCCCGGTTGTCCACAGGAGCCGGCAGCGCCCGCCCCCTGAGCGCCCAGGGAGAGCGTGCAGATCAAGAGGGTTACGGGGAGTTTGGACTTTGGCATAGCGGGTCTTGAGGGTGGCTGGGTGGAGAACATTTTGCGCTCATCCGGGGACGACCGGGAGAGTGGCAATGCCATGTGATCTGGATTGAGGACCTTGGTTCAAGGTAGCTGGTGTTGCCTGCTAACTTTATTGTCTTGTTGATCTTCTGTTTGGCAGACCCATTCTTCCTTCCATCGCTATCGCGGACACTACCCTGGAATTCCGAATTTCAGCACGCGAACCCCTGGCGGTCAGTCAGTCTTTCGACTAGTGTTGCGCAGGAATTGAGGAATCACGGCAAATGAAATCGCTTGAAGTCCCGTCGCAACGACCATGCCCGGGAAAAGTCAAGGCAATCGGGAAATGAGCAAGGTACTGATCATCTATTCATCGACCGACGGCCACACGCTAAAGATATGCAACCGGCTGAGGCAGACGATCGAACAGTTTGCACAGCCTGTCACGGTCATCTCCGTGGAGCATTGCAGTCAGTTGGATTTGCAGACTTTCGACAAGATCGTGATTGGAGCCAGCATTCGCTATGGAAGACATAGCAAGCTGATCGTTGACTTCATCGAAGATCACTTACCGCTGCTGGAGACTAAACCGAACGCCTTCTTCTCGGTCAATATTGTCGCCCGCAAGCTGGAAAAGAACCGGCCGGAAACCAATCCTTATATGCGCCGATTTCTCAAGACCATTTCCTGGAGGCCGCAGGAACTGGCGGTCTTTGCCGGCAAGCTGGATTATCCAAAGTATCGCCCCATGGACCGCATGATGATCCGCTTCATCATGCTGATCACCGGTGGTCCAACCGACCCCAAGACGGTGGCTGAATTCACTGACTGGCAACAAGTCGAGGCATTCGGTCGGGTTGTGAGCGAGATGTAGACCCCCATGCAGGGGTGTACGAGTACCCGCAACCGCTAATAGAACACTTCAACCCGGAAGCCAGAAGCATTCACATCGCGAGTTTCAAGATGCAGGCTCAATGGCGTCTCGCTCAAGGCCGGGATGCCGGCTTCCAACATGCCCGATCGATTGAGATATTCGCTGGGAGCAAATACCCGGCGGGCGAGGGGTTTGTCCCTGGTGTCGGTGAGGCTCAACTGGAGCATCGGCCAGGCCTGCGCGTAAAGGGCCCGGTTGGCAAGGGTCAGTGCCAGAGTCATGCGCTTGGCGTTGCCGGGTTCGGCCTGGAGATCGGAGCCGAGAATCTTGATTTGCTCGACGTCCTGGGGCAGGCCCAACTTGCAGCCGAAGATATCGCATATGGACGAAAGAACGGGCCGCAGCCCCGGGTAGTTGGTCATCAGAGGATCGCGCAGGAAGTAGATCAACTGGCCCAGCAGCAACAGCAGCAGCAGGGGCACGATGATCCATGCCCACACGCCCCGGCGACTTGCCTGCGCGGGCACCGGGGCAAGCGTGGACTCGTTGGGGACGGGACGCGAAACAATTGTAGCGGCGGTCTCGCCGGCGATCTCTGCCTCGCCCTCGTCGTCGTCGTCCTCCAGTTCGAGGGTGTCTTCGCCATGCGACGCGTGATCGGGAATTACGGGCAGCGGACCGTATTCCTCCGAAACCTTGACATCCGGGTCGAGGATGATGATGGAAGGCAAGTCGGCAGGATGCGTGCCCTGCGCTTGGGCGGCTTCTTCGGCGATGCGCCGTTCCAATCCAGGAAGGTGCGGGCCGGCAGACGCAGACGTTTGCGGTTCGGACTCCGTGGGGGGCGGGGCGGCTGCGGGAACTTCTGCGGCTGGTGGCGCCGGCGCCACTTCCTGCCGAGGCTCGGCTTCTGGCGCTAGTGGTTCGGCAATGGGGGCATCAACCGGGACTTCCGGTTCGGGCGCAGGCGGCGTCAGGTACAGGGTTCGCTCATCTTCCGGCAATCCGGCCAGGGCATCGAAAGGTGCTGCGCATACGCCGCACTGGGTCCAGCCGTCCGCGGCGGCAAGCTGCTGCTCGGTGATGCGAAACAAGCTGTGGCAACGCGGACAGGTGGTGTGCAGATTCATCGCTTCAGTCCAGCAAGTCGGGTCCAGCCTTCGTCGAATGCAGGCGAATCGAAATCGAACCACGCCGAGTAGACTGTTTCCACTTCCTGCGCCTGGCTGTCCAGTATGCCGGACAGCACGATCCACCCGCCGCGGCGCACCAACTCCGCAAGCATAGGCGCCATGGCCTTGAGCGGGTTAGTCAGGATGTTGGCCACCAGCATGTCTGCCTGTTGTTGGGGCGCCTGCCCGGGAAGATGGAACGATGCATCAACCCCATTTTGCGCGCTGTTGTAGCCGGCGGATTCGACAGCCTGCGGATCGATGTCCACCCCCCACACCTTGCTTGCGCCAAGTTTGCTTGCCGCAATCGCCAGGATGCCGGAGCCGCAGCCGTAATCGAGCACGGATTCGCCGCCCCGAATATGCTCGTCAAGCCAGCGCAGGCACAACCGGGTTGTGGGGTGAGAGCCGGTACCGAAAGCGAGGCCGGGATCGAGCTGGATATTGAGCGCCGCCGGGTCGGGAGGCTGATGCCAGGTGGGCACGATCCAGAGCCGCGGAGAAATCGGTATGGGCTCGAACTGGGACTGCGTCAGCCGTACCCAGTCCTGCTCTGCCACCGCCTCGCAGTAATAGCTGGGCACTTGATTCAGACCAGCGCGATTGGCGGCGGCGGCGAGCAAGGTAGCCGCGTCAATCTTCTGTTCGAGCAGGGCAGTGGCGGTGCAACTGTTCCACAACCCGGCATCGGGCTGATCCGGCTCACCAAACAGGGGGGATTCGTCGATGGTGCCGGCAGCGGCATCTTCAAGCGATACGGACAGAGCGCCCAGTTCCATCAGAGCGTCGGACAGGGCTTCGGCGTGTTTGGCATTGACCGTGATGCGTAGGGATTGCCAGGGCATGGAACACTTATTCAGCGAGGGCTGCTTTCGCTTCCTTGTCCGCAGCCAACTTTTTCTCCAGGTAATGGATGCTGGTGCCACCTTGCATGAAGGCCGCATCGTTCATCAGTTCCTGGTGCAGGGGAATGTTGGTGTGGATGCCATCCACGATCATCTCCAGCAGGGCGCCGCGCATGCGGGCCAAGGCCTGGTCGCGGGTGACGCCATAGGCGAGCACCTTGGCGATCATTGAATCGTAATGCGGCGGCACATAATAGCCGGAGTAGACATGGGAGTCGACGCGGATGCCGGGGCCCCCGGGTGGATGCCAGGCGCTGAGCCGGCCGGGCGAAGGCACGAACGTGAATGGATGCTCGGCATTGATCCGGCACTCAATGGCGTGGCCCTTGAGCTGTATATCCTTCTGCTGATAGCGGAGCTTCTCGCCAGCCGCAATGTGGAGTTGTTCCTGCACTATATCGACGCCAGTGACCAGTTCCGTCACGGGGTGCTCGACTTGCACACGGGTATTCATTTCGATGAAATAGAACTCATCGTTTTCGTAGAGAAATTCAAAGGTGCCAGCGCCGCGATAACCGATCTTGCGGCAGGCCTCGGCGCAGCGTTCGCCGATCTTGGTGCGCAGCTTGGGGTTAAGACCGGGGGCCGGAGCCTCCTCGATCACTTTCTGGTGGCGCCGTTGCATGGAGCAGTCGCGCTCGCCCAAGTGGATGGCGTTGCCATGTTCGTCGGCCAGCACCTGAAATTCGATGTGGCGAGGATTCTGCAGGTATTTTTCCAGGTACACGGTCGGGTTGCCGAACGCGGATTGCGCCTCGGCCTGGGTCATCTGCACCGCAGCGAGCAAAGCGCTTTCGACGTGCACCACCCGCATGCCGCGCCCGCCACCGCCGCCAGCCGCCTTGATCAGTACCGGATAGCCGACCTCGCGTGCGATCCGCAGCACCTCTTCCGGGTCGTCCGGCAACGCGCCTTCGGAACCAGGCACGCAGGGGACTTTGGCAGCCTTCATGGCATCCTTGGCTGCGACTTTGTCGCCCATCAAGCGGATCGATTCGGCGCGCGGGCCGATGAAGACAAAGCCGGAGGATTCGACCCGTTCGGCGAAATCGGCGTTCTCGGACAGAAAACCATAACCCGGATGGATGGCTTCCGCGTCGGTAACTTCGGCTGCTGCGATGATGGCGGGAATGTTCAGGTAGGACAGGTTGGAAGGCGCCGGGCCGATGCACACCGATTCATCCGACAATTTGACGTACTTTGCATCCGTGTCAGCTTCGGAGTGCACTGCAACCGTCTTGATGCCCAGCTCGCGGCAGGCACGCAGGATGCGGAGGGCGATTTCGCCACGGTTGGCAATAAGGACTTTTTCAAACATGTTTTAAGGGCCAGGGGTCAGGATGCGGTTGTCAGTGGAACGAAGAGCGACGCGCCTTGATTCTCAAGGGCGCCAAACGCGCACACTCCCTGAATCCTTTCTCATCCAATAACAAACAGTGGTTCGCCATATTCAACTGGCTGGCCGTTCTCGATCAGAATGGCCTTGATCATGCCACCTTGGTCCGCCTCAATCTCGTTGAGCAGTTTCATGGCTTCGATAATGCATAGGGTTTCGCCGGGGGAAACGGACTGGCCCACTTCGACAAAGGCCTTGGCTTCCGGCGAAGGGGAACGGTAGAACGTGCCCACCATGGGCGAGCGCACCACGTGACCCTCGGGCTCGGCCGGGGGGACATCGACCGCCGGTGCGGCCGGGACGACCAAGGGGGCGGTCGGGGCCTGGAACATGTGCGCGGGGGAGGCCATCATCATCGCACCCGCCAGCGGCCCTTTGGAGATGCGGACTTTTTCCTCGCCTTCGCTGATTTCCAACTCAGTGATGCCGGACTCCTGCACCAGATCAATGAGTTTTTTCAGTTTTCTGAGATCCATTGTTCAAGACTTTCACATGTAAATATCGCAGCGCAAATTCTAGCGCCAGCTCGTAACCTTGGGCGCCCAGCCCGGCGATCACGCCGATGGCCAGGTCGGAGAAATAGGAATGGCGACGGAACGGCTCGCGGTTGTGCACGTTGGACAAATGTACTTCGACAAAGGGAATGGCGGTCGCCGACAGGGCGTCGCGAAGCGCGACGCTGGTATGGGTGTAGCCGGCTGGATTGATCAGGATGAAGTCCACCGCATCCCTGGCCGCTTGATGAATCCGGTCGATCAAAGCGCCTTCGTGGTTGCTCTGAAAGGATTCGACGCTGACGCCGGACGCGGCACCTCGATCCTCCAGGGTTTGATTGATGTCGTCGAGGTTTGACCAGCCATAATGCTGGGGTTCGCGTTTGCCGAGCAAATTGAGGTTCGGGCCGTGCAAGACCAGGATGGTCTTGGGCAATTCCGGTGCCTTCCGGGCAAGCTTGCGGGGAGGGGGCTTTGTCGGCATGGGCGCAAGTTTGCAGCAAGTTACCGCAATTTGTCCAGATGTTGACGGAAAATCACGTTTCCGGTAACTGCGCCTGCGATCCCGGGGCGTTGAATCCTATAAGATTTCCAGCGGGTGTAGCTGGGGGTCCGGTCGCTGCCCATCACCCTCTACAAACATCCGATGCCATAGCGCCAACTGGAACAGCTGCCACAAAACTCCAGCGTGGGCGCCGGTCCTGTGCTGGCGTTCGAACAAGGCCTTCAGGCCGGTGGCGGAGAACCAGGTGCGGACGGCCGGGTTGGCCGGCAGCCGTTGTTCCAGGACATCCAGCAAGGGCCCATGCATCCAGTCCCGAACCGGCACGGTGAAGCCTTTCTTGCGGCTCCAGAGGTGCTCGGCAGGCAGTCGCCGTTCCGCCCAGCGGCGCAGGAACACTTTGCCGGTGCGCCGGTGGATTTTCCAACGTTCGGGCAAGGCCAGGCCAAACTCGATCACCCGATGGTCGAGAAACGGGACCCGGCCTTCCAAGGCCCATGCCATAAGCATCCGGTCGGCCTTGACCAGAAGATCGTCGGGCAGCCAAGTGGCCATATCGACCCATTGCATGCGCGCCAAGGACTGATCCTGGCGCGGCGCATCAGCCCAGGCATCGACAAAAGGCTGGCGCCAAGCGGACAAGGCCTGCATCAATTCGGGCCCGCACAGCTTGGGCAGGCCGGCCAGCATGCCGCGGGTGCGAAATCCACCGCTGCCCGGTGCGACCATGCTGCGCAGCCAGCGCAGCGCAGCCGGGCTTCGGTAGCGGCCATAACCGGCAAAGACTTCGTCGCCACCTTCGCCGGAGAAAACCACTTTCAGTTGTTTGCCGGCCTGTTCCGCCAAGGCCAGTACCGGCAGGTTGGCGTAGTCGCCCATCAGCTCGTCGGCGGCCCAGACCGAGAGGGGGAGCTGTTTGAGAAGATCATCTTCCGTCAGGCGCAGGGCAGTGTGCTGTGCATCAAACCGACGCGCGATGGATGCGGCAGCGTCCAACTCGTCATGCACGGATGAATCCGGGAAGCCCACGCTGAACGTTTGCAGCGGTGCGTCCTGGTGGTGGGCGAGCAAGGCCAGCAGGGTCGAAGAGTCGACGCCGCCTGACAAGAACAGACCAAAGGGCACGTCGGCCCGACTATGTTCCAACATCACCTGAGCCATCAGTTCATCGAAGGCATCGAGTGCTGCTTCAAGGCCTACGGGCAAATCGGGCAGGCACGGTGTCCAGTAGCGGCTGCGCTTCTCGATGCCGGCGGGACCGATCCAGACCAGTTCACCCGGGAGAACCCGCTCATAGCCTGCGGCCAGCGTCTCCTTGCCAGCCGCAAACGCGGACTGCATGACCCGCGCAAGCGCCACGGGGTTGATCTCAGGCCGTCCCAGCACCCGGTAGAGCGCTTTCAGTTCGGACGCAAACCACACGCCGTCAGTCGTCGACCGGATGAATAGGGGCTTGATGCCCAGCCGATCGCGTCCCAGCAGAACTTTGTCGGCCTTCAGGTCATGCAGGGCGAAGGCGAACATGCCGCGCACGCGTTCGAGGAAGGCGTCGCCGTACTGCTCATAGGCATGCAGCAGGATTTCGCAGTCGGAACCGGTCGCGAAGCGATGGCCAAGAGCTGTCAGTTCCTGGCGCAATTCCACATGGTTGTATATTTCCCCATTGGCCACCAGGGCCAGGGAGTGGTCTTCGTTGAACAGGGGCTGGGCGCCGGTGTTGAGGTCTATGATGGACAGGCGGGTGTGGGCCAGCAGCACCGCCCCGGCCTCATGCAGACCCGCGCCGTCAGGACCACGGTGGGCCAGCGCCTCAAGCAGCAGCGGGCCCGCGGAAGCTGCGGGCGGTGAGCGCAGGAAGTGGCCGGCTATCCCGCACATGATTTCGTCATGACGAGGTCAGGAGTGGCGCATCAATGGCAAAAGGATGCCGCGCAGCTGCTTCGTGCTTATGCTGCCCGCGTGTCGGGCGATCAGTCTGCCGTTGGAGTCAAGAATTACGGTGAAAGGCAGCACGCCGGCCTGATCGCCCAACTGCCTCTGCAATTCCAGGGCATTTTCGTCACCCAGCAACAAGGGATAGTTCACCCCCAACTCGCGAGCGAAGTCGTTCACTTTGGTGGCTTGATCAATGGCAATGCCGACGAACTGCACTCCCTGGCCAGCCAGTTCCCGATGCAGTTCGATGAAGCCGGGAATTTCGGCGCGGCAAGGAGCGCACCATGTGGCCCAGAAATTGACCACCAGCACTTTGCCGCGCCATTGCGACAAGGGCTGGCGTTGGCTGTTGAGATCAGGAAAGGTGGCCGCCAGCATCCTGTCCCCATCTGCCTCGGTCTTGAGGCCGGGTTCGTGCAAGCGCGTCGATACAAGCATTCCTGCCGCCAGGGCGGCCGCGGCAGCCAGGCCCACTAGCAGGTGATGAGATCGCACTTGAACGCCTCGCCGATGCTGGCGAGGAATTTCTCGCTGGGTTCGTAGCCGATTACCTTGTAGCCCGATTCCGTGCCCGCAGCCGTCCAGAAAATGATTCCGGGTGGGCCAAAGAGGCCAAAGCGCTTGAGCAAGGCCTTGTCCTCATCGCTGGTGCTGGTGACATCAGCCTGCAGCAACACCGCAGTTTTCAGGCGCTCTTGAACTTTGGCATCGCTGAAGGTGAACTTCTCCATTTCCTTGCAGGACACGCACCAGTCCGCGTAAAAATCCAGCATGACTGGCGCCCTGCTGATCCTGGCTTCTGCCAGACGGGCGTCCAACTCGGCAAGGTTCCTGACCTTGTCGAAATTGAGGTGCGATGATTCAAATCCGGCGGCTTCGGGAGTTCCGGCCGCCAACCCGCCCTTGTATACCGCCAGCGGCTGTAGCAGATCGCGGCTGCCGCCCAGCGCTCCCAGCACCAGGGACAGCCCGGCGATCAGGGAAACCACGCCAACGCCTTTCCACAGGCGACGCCAGCCGGATGCGTGTGAAGGCAATGAATCCAGCGCATGCAGATAAACCGAGGAGATGATCAGGACGGCAGCCCACAACAGCATACTGACCCAGTTGGGAATGAGGGGCGAAATCAGCCAGATGGCCACCCCCAGCATCAATACGCCGAAGAAGGATTTCACTCCGTTCATCCAGACCCCGGCCTTGGGCAGCAAGGCGCCCGCAGACAGCCCGACGGCCAGCAGGGGCACGCCCATGCCCAAGGCCAGGATGAACAAGGCCCAGCCACCCAACGCCATGTTTCCGGACTTCGCGATATAGGCGAGTGCCGCAGCCAGGGGCGGCGCCACGCAGGGCCCCATGATCAGGGCCGATAGCGCGCCCATCCCGAACACCCCGGTCAAGTGGCCGCCATGCAGTTTGTTGCTGGCTTCGGTCAGCTTGCTTTGCAGCGCAGAGGGCAATTGCAGCTCAAAGAAGCCAAACATGGAAAGTGCGAGAGCGACAAAAATGGCGGCACCGATGCTCAAGGCTAACGGGTTTTGCAACGCGTTGGAAATCAGGGTACCGGACGTGGCCGCTGCGACCCCGGCGATGGCATAGGTGACCGCCATGCCCAACACATAACCCAGCGCCAGGATGAAGCCCTTGGTCTTGGTCACGTGTTGTTGCCCGACGATGATCCCGGACAGGATGGGAATCATCGGAAATACGCATGGCGTGAGGGACAACAACAATCCATAGCCAAAGAAGGCGGCCATCACGGTCCAGAAGCTGCCACCTTTGAGTACGCGCTCGATCCGGTTCACGTCCGAGCCTGTGGCAGGCGGCGCGGATTTGATTTCTGCGGACGTGATTGGCGAAGCTGACGCGGCTGGGCTGGAGACGCCAGCCAGAAGAAGGGTCTGGGTATTGGGCGGATAGCAGATTCCAATCTTTTGGTTGCACCCTTGGTAGGTAGCTGCGGCCTGCAACGCTTCGCCGGTGGCAAGCGGACGGCTCAAGCGGACTTTGACGGCAAATGAGTGGTGATACACCTGCACCTTGCCCAAGGCCGGGTCGTCCTTCATGTCGCCGGCCGGACTGTCGATTCGGTCAACGCTGACGCCATCGGGCGCCTTTATGGCGAACTTGAGCCGGTCACGGTAAAGGTAGCAGCACGGATCGATGCTGTAACGGACCGTGATCGTCTGTTGATCGCTGAGTTCCGCTTCGGCCTTGAACGCTTTTTCAGGCGGCACGATGTCCATTTGACCGGCGGCGTCTTCGGTCATGCTTCGCAATCCCGCCAGCGCCGCGCGTGATTGAACGGCTGGCGCCGCGGCTTCCAACGTCGCCGCGGGGATACCTGGTTTGGCAGCTGCGTCAGCCTCGGGTGCGGGAACCTGTGCTTCCAAGGAAGGGAGTTTCAGACTGACAAGCTGGCTAATGGGCGTGTAGCACAGGCCAGCATCGGCGCAGCCCTGATAAGTGGCTTTGAGGGTGACGGGGAGCATGCCACCGGGATCTCTCTGCACTGGGAGCCGGATCACGATTTCCTTGCGGTGGACTTCCACATCGCCGAAGGTGTCGTCCTTCTTTATTTTGCCGGCGGGAAGGATGGGCCGGCCAAGTTTGGCACCCTGTAGGTCGAACTTGAATTTCTTGTGGTATAGATAATAGCCGTCGGCGATCTGCCAGCGGACCTCCAGGGTTTGGCTATCCAGTGCCCGCGCGGAAAATTTGAATGCCTCATCCGGGTCAAGAAAATCATCGGAGCGGGCCGGCAGTGCGGCCAGGCTGAGCAGGGCAAGAGCGAAGTAAAGCAGAATTTTCATGAGGCGGGTTTCTCGACGGATTCGGTATCGCTTGATTCGGTTTCTCGGACGATCCATTGCAAGTAGTCAGGCAGGCCGTTCTCTATTGAGATGGCCACGATTTCGGGAAGTTCGTAAGGATGGCATTCCCTAAGGCGTTGCTCAAGTCTGGGGTAGGCTTCCCGGCTGGTCTTGATCAGCATGGGCACTTCGCCCGCGGTCTCCACCGCATCCCGCCACCGATACACCGAAGTGCAGGAGGCGAGCACGCTGACACAGGCGGCAAGCCGTGCTTCCACCAATATCCGCGCAGTCTGTTCTGCACTGGCTGTGTCGGGTAGAGTGGTCATGACAAGCAGGGTTTGCGCTTCCATGGTTGGATTGTAATTCCGGGCTGCAAGAAATGAGCTGGTTGAATCGTGCCGGTACGGCGCAATATTGTATTAATTGGATGCGGGGAAATGCTTATGCCACTTTGGCCAATCGCGCTGTTGATGCTGGGTTTCCCGGTATTGGAAGCTTATATTCTGTTCAAGCTGGCCGGTCTTTACGGCTGGTGGGTTCTGGCCTGGCTGCTTGCTTCCGCCGCCTTGGGAGTGGCCCTGATTCGACTTGAACGGGTACTTTGGGGCGCTCGTGTGCTCTCTACCCTGCAGGCCGGGACATCGCCAATATCCGCCCTGTTTGCCAGTGGTCGCATGTTCCTGGCCGCCGGCCTGCTGATCTTTCCCGGCGTGATTTCCGATGTCCTGGCGCTGCTCCTGCTGCTGTTTCCCGGCACCTGGCGGCGCCCCGGAGCCTTGGCTCCCAAGGCGGCTAACGACGACGTGATTGAGGGAGAGTTTCGCCGCGAGGCCGACTCATGGTTGCCAAGGCAGCCTCCACATCAGGATAAGTGAGCCTGACTTTCAGTTCTTTCTTGAGCCGCGAATCGTCGAGTATGCGAGATTCATTGAGGAAGGACAGCAGAGCCGGGGACAAGACCCGCTGGGCTTCGGCCCGGGATATGCGCGGGCAGCGGGGCAGGCCGAAATGGTCGGCCACCAGGTCAAAGTAGTCGCCCATCTTTTTCGCGCTGCCATCCACCGCGTGATAGATCCGGTTAGGGCGGCCGCGAAACAGGGTATGCCAGACAATCCTTGCCAGGTCTTGCGCGTGAATATGGTTGGTGTAGCTGTCTTCTGCGGCACATACTGCCGGTGTGGCCTTCTTGATGCGTTCGAGCGGCAGCCGGTCAGGGGCATAGATTCCAGGGACCCTCAAGATGCTTAGCTGGATGCCATGACCCGCAGCAAAGCGGCGCAACTGGCGCTCGGCGTCCACGCGGCGCTGGGCGCGAGCGCTCTGCGCCGCCAACGGGCGGCTCTCGACAACCCGTTCGCCATTGCAATTGCCGTACACCCCGCTGGTGCTGATGTAGACCATGCGCCGTGGTAGACTGCCCCCCTTTGCCAAGGCGGCAATCAGACGCCGGGTGCGCGGGTCGTCGCTAGTATCTCCGGGCGGCGGTCCCAGGTGCAGTATCCAGGGCGCGAGGCCGGACAGGCGGTCCAGCCTGGCGCGTCCGTCGAGGTCGCCCGACACGGGGGTGATGCCTTGGGTTCGCAGGCGTTGGGCCGATTCACTGCTGCGCGCCAGTCCGCGGACCTGAACCGCGTTGCATCGCTGCGCCACTCGCACGCCGATGTCGCCGCAGCCCACAATCAATAGTTTGTTTTTGTTCATGCCAGAATTCTAAGCCATGCCTTACCAGGTCACGATTCAGCCCAGCGGCCACAGTTTCAACGTCAATGAAGATGAAACCATACTGACTGCCGCCCTGCGCGAAGGTTTCGCCTTGCCCTACGGCTGCCGCAACGGCGCCTGTGGTTCCTGCAAGGGGAGGCTTCTGGAGGGCCGGGTGGACTATGGCCAGTATCAGGAAACGGCACTCAAGCCGGAAGAAAGGATCGCAGGCAGGATGCTGTTTTGCATGGGCAAGGCATTGTCCGACCTGGTGATCGAAGCCAGGGAAATCTCCGCCGCGAAGGACATTGCCGCCAAGACCTTGCCCAGCCGGGTTCAAGAAATGGAAAAGCGGGCGGACGATGTAATGGTATTGAAGCTGAAATTGCCTGCCAGCGAACGGCTGCAATTTCTCGCCGGCCAGTATCTCGATTTTCTGCTCAAGGACGGCAAGCGGCGCAGTTATTCCATTGCCAATCCACCGCACGCCGATGAATTGATAGAACTGCATGTGCGCCATGTGCCGGGCGGACTGTTTACCGACCATGTTTTTTCCGCCATGAAAGTTCGAGACATCGTGCGCATCAATGGGCCGCTGGGAAGCTTCTTCATTCGCGAGGACTCGGACAAGCCCATGATTTTCGTCGCGGGCGGCACCGGCTTTGGCCCGATCAAGGCCATGCTCGAACACCTGTTTGAGGAGAAATCGCCGCGCCAGATGGTGTTGTATTGGGGTGTGCGCAGCCTGAAGGACTTGTACATGAACGAGTTGCCGGCTCGCTGGCAGCAGGAACACGCCAACTTCAGGTTCATACCGGTGCTATCCGAACCCAGAGTGGAAGACCGCTGGGGTGGCCGCACCGGCTATGTCCACGAGGCCGTCCTGGAAGACGTCGCCAATCTGTCCGGCTATCAGGTCTACGCCTGCGGCGCGCCCGCCATGGTCGATTCGGCGCGCGAGAGCTTTGCTCTGCGCGGCCTGCCCGGGGAAGATTTTCTTGCCGATTCCTTCGTTTATGGTGCGGCTGTCGAGGCTCTGACCTGAGTTCGGTTTCGTCCGGTGCTCGCACCGGTTAGCGATTGGGATTAGCCGCCCGGCACAATTCCAGCGCCTGCCGGTAATGGGTGCAAGCCTCGGTGGCTTTTCCCGCCTTTTGATTGATCTCGGCCATGGCCAGATGGGCTTCGGTCGTTGGCGCAAGCGCCAGACTGGCTTCCAGATAACTCTGCGCCTTGCCCCACAGGGCTTCGCGCGCACAGAGCTGGGCCAGGGCCAGCAACAGTCCTGCATCGCGCGGCCTGTCCGCGAGCCAGGATTCCGCCTTTTCGATCTGCTTTAGGGGTTGGCTGCCACTTTGCGCATAGAGGGGCAGCAGTTCTTCCTGCCATTCCGTGGCCAAGGATTTCTCCAGTAATTCGCGCGCGGCCTCGCTGTCACCCGAGTGCATGAAGGCATCCGCGGCCGCCTGGATGCTGGGCAGATAGGCCTTGTCCTCGGGCGCGAGTTTCTTCCAGAAGGACTGGATGGCGGAAGCGTCACCGGTCTTGCGCCGGACGATTTCCAATTGGGCGCGGTGCCGTGTCTGGGCTGCCGTGGTTTGATCCAGCGCGTTGGCCTTGCCGAGTTGTTCGACCAGGCGCAGCGTTTCCTCCCATTGTCCCAGCATCTGCCGGGCACGCAGTTCCAGCCGGGTTAGCGCAGTGTGGTTGGGTGCCAACGCGCGGCCTCGTGAAATGGCGGCCAGGGCCGTGGCAGCATCGCGTTCCTTGAGGCGCGTTTCCGCTTCGAACAGGTGGGCCGCCAAGGCGGTCTTGCTCTGGGCTGCCTGGGCCAGATACGCGTCACGTTTGGTCGTGGCACGAATTTCCTGAGCGGCGCGGGCCGCGATCACGCGAGCCAGGGCAGTCTGTTTGTCGTTGCCCGAATACCCGGCACCGAGTTTTTCCGCTTCCTGATTGCGCCCTTCCAGGTAGGCCTGAACCGCATTTTCCAATTCCAGGTAAGACTGCTCGCGGCGAATCTTTTCCCGATGGGCGCGAACAGATTCCGGCAACTTCAGTGTGGTAACCGTCAGACGCGTCAGCCAATACGCCAGCAGTCCCAGCAGCGCCAGCAGGATGACGAAGGTGACGAACGACAATTCGATGCGCCATGGTGGAAATACCAGTACTGCATAACCCGGGTCGTAACGTCCTGCCAAGGCCAGTCCGGCAGCAGCGATTGCCAGGATCAGAACAGACAGCAGCCAGCGCATCTATGGAATCTGCCGAAGTTGCTGGAGGATGGCAAGACTGGCATCCAGGCCGGGCAGGGGGGGAGATACATTCAGGCGCGCCAGCCGGGCCAATTCCTGCCGTGCTGCAGACACACTGTCGTCATGCGAATTGAAGTAGCGGGAAAGTAATATTTCGGCTGCGGTCAGATCGGCGACAAAGTTGGTTTCGTCCCGGTTGAGCAGGGCCAGCCGGGCCGAAAGCAGGCGCAGCTTCAAGTTCTGGCGCAGAAAATATTCCTGTTCCGGCACCAGCAGCGCCGGCTCGCCCTGGTCCAGGCGGCGCACCTGAACAATGTTCTTGAGTTCGCTCAACATGTCCTGGCCGAAGCCATCAAGTTTGCCCGTAGTGGTCGGCTTGGGCCGCTTGGCGGTTGCCTGGCTGACCAAGGGCCAGCTGTCGACGCTCGTCACCAGATTGTTGAAGCGGATGGACAGACCGGTGTAATCGACCTGCGGCACGCTGCGCAGTTGCGCAAGATCCTTGGCGATGGCTGCCCGCAGCCGGGCAAATTGCGGCAGGTCCTTGCGCGCGAGCCGGGCATCGGCGGTCTCCAAGCCGAGTATCGCGGCCTTGACATTGCCAACCAGTTGCAACTGCTGGCTGGCCGTAAGCAGGATGCGTTCGACCTCCGCCAATGCCCACTGGTCGCGGTCACGGGAAAGTTCCTTGTACAGGGCGTCGAGCGCCAGTTGTTGTTCCTGCGACTTGGATATTTGGGTTTCCAGGTCGGTCAGGCGCTGGTTGAACTGTTTGGCCGATTCTTCCGCACTGTGCGTTACCAGTCGGTCTTCCTTGATGTTGGATTGAAACTCCGCCAGCTTTTGCGACAGCTCACTGCGCACATTCCTGACCTCGTCGCGTCCGGCAAGGAAAGCGGCCGCCGCCAGCACGACTGCCAGAATGCTCGCGATCAGACCCCAGTTGATCAAACGGGGATGCGGCGGTGGGGGACTGGGTTCGCTCATGTGGGTTCGGTGAGATAGCTAATGATACCTTGCAGCAATGCCTCATTGCCCTCACGCGTGACAATCAGACGGGTCAGACCCAACCCGCGGCCCGCTTGTTCAATCTTGGGGTGAGGAACAAACATAGGGGTGCGCTCGAGCCAGGTTGCACCCTGCTCTCTGGCCAACTCATACAAGTTGTGCAGGCCCTCGGTGCTGGTGACGACCATGGCATCAATCTCGTTTCGGGTTCCACGCCCGAGCAATTCCGCGGGCAGGGTATCCGGGCGTACCCGCCGGTAACATTCGGCGTAATCCACAATCGCACCGCGTTGTCTGAGGGTGTCGGCCAACAGTTCGCGGCCGCCGGCGCCGCGGAAGATCACAACTCGTTTGCCGCTCATTTGCTGCATTTCGGGCAGGTCGAGGAAGGCTTCGCTGTCAAATCTGTGGGTCGGGGCCAGCACCCTTTCGACCCCACGTTGCCTCAATTCGCGCGCGCTACCCTGGCCGATTGCGGCGATTTGCAGCGTGGCCGGCAGAGAACGGATAGCACAGATGAACGCCATGGCCCGGGCCACGGCAGTAGGACTGATAAAAATCGCCAGATCATAGTCGTCCAGCCGGTCGATCAACGCCTTGATTGCGGAAGTGTCGGCCACCTCACGGATTTCCACGGCCGGGAAGATCAGCGCCGCGCCGCCGGCTTGGCGGATCAAGTCGGCCAGATGGGCAGCCTGCTCCTTGGGACGCGTGATGACGATAGTCTTGCCAAGCAGCGGGGTCGGATTCATGTCCCGACAAGAGCTGCCAGGATGGCGCCAGCTCCTCGAGCCAGGAGTTTTTCCGACAGGGCGTCACCCAGGGCTTCCGGATTGGACGGATCGCCCTCCACCTGATCTTGGATAAATGATTTTCCGTCCGGGCTTGCAACGAAGGCGGTCACATGGAGCTGGCCTGCCTTGAGCATACCGTGGGCGCCCAGCGGCACTTGGCAACTGCCGCCCAAGCGGCGGCTGACCTGACGCTCGGCGCGCACGCAGGCAGCTGTTTCCGCATGGTTCAGCGGGGCCAACAGCGGCAGCAGATCATCGCGTCCGGCGCGGATTTCGATCCCTAGCGCGCCTTGCCCGACGGCGGGAATGCTGTCTTCCACTGACAGGTAGGCGCTGATACGATCTTGCAGGCCCAAGCGGATGAGTCCGGCTGCAGCGAGGATGATGGCGTCATACTGACTTTCGTCCAGTTTTCTCAGGCGGGTGCCGACATTGCCGCGCAGGGGTTGGATGATTAGGTGGGGATAGCGCGCCCGCAGTTGGGATTCACGACGCAGGCTGGAAGTGCCCACCACCGCGCCGGGAGGTAGTTCCGACAACAGGCGGTAGCGTTTGGAGACAAAGGCATCGCGCGGGTCTTCGCGTTCCCCAATGACGGGCAGGGCAAACCCTTCCGGCAGATGCATGGGCACATCCTTCATCGAATGCACGGCCAGATCGGCGCGGCCTTCCTCCAGAGCCTGTTCCAGCTCTTTGACGAACAGTCCCTTGCCGCCAATCTTGTTCAGCGTCACATCGAGTATCTGGTCGCCCTGGGTGGTCATGCCCAGGATGGGGACTGTCAGTCCCGGATGCATGGTTTGCAGCCGCGACTGAATGTGTTCGGCCTGCCACATGGCGAGGGCACTTTCACGCGAGGCGATGATGAGGGTGGCGGGTGTTTGCACGGTGGGAAGGCTGATGGTAAACAGTGACTATTGGGAATTGCGCTCAGAAGCGTAATTTAACGGAAGTTACTCTAACGGAAGTACCAAAGGGTCGGAAATCTGTATGAAACGAGCGCTGCTTTTGCTGCCAATTCTAGCATGGGCCCTGACCACGTCCGCCTTGGCCGCCAGCGAAATCAAAGACGTGCCCCACAGCCGCGACCTGAAGGCGGACAGCAAGCTCGCGGCGACTCATCAGGCGCCGCTGATGGTCGTGTTTACCAGTCCGGGCTGCCACTATTGCGCTACGGTAAAGAACGAGTACCTCGTCCCGATGCTGAAGGATCCGGCCTACAAGGACAAGGTGGTGATCCGACAGGTGCAGGTGGGATCGGATACGACGTTCAACGGGTTTGATGGAAAGAAAGTCACCGAGGGCGAGTTTGCCGCCGATTTGAACATCTATATGGTGCCGACGATCAAGTTTTTCGACGCCAAGGGACGCGAAGTGGCCAAGGGGATCGTGGGACTGCTGACGCCCGATTATTATCAGGGCTATCTGGACATGGGGATTGACGACGGCAGCCAGAACATTCGCCAGGGCAAGGCCATTGCCGAAGATCACTGATGCACAGATATTTTTGCGCCGGGGCCGGCCGCGCGCTCAGTCTCCCAGCGCGTCGCGCAGAATTGAATATTGCCGCCGGCTGACAGCAAGCCTGTCATTCAGCCCGGACAGGCGAAGGTAATGGGCGTCCTGCTCCCCGGCTTGCTTGCCAATTTCCACTACTCGGTCACGGGCGACCAGACAATTGCGGTGAATGCGCACGAACTTTTCGCCAAACTCCGATTCCAGCCGGATCAGGGATTCCTCGATCAGAAATTCGCGGGCCAGCGTCTTGACCGTGACATACTTGGCCTCGGCCTTCAGGTAAACGATGTCGTCCACCGGGATCAATACCATGCGGCCCTTCTCGGTCAGAGACAGATGGCTGCGGGCCTTGGGGTGGGCCTGACGCAAGGCATCGAGGGCGACTTGGCTCAAGGTACGGGCCTTGCTCAGAGCGGCCTTAAGCCGTTCGGCCCGCACTGGTTTCATCAGATAGTCCACCGCATTCACTTCAAAGGCCTGGCAGGCATAGGTGTCGTAGGCGGTTGTAAAGATTACCGCGGGGGGGCGATGTAGTTTCTGCAGGTGCTGGGCGACCTCGATTCCGTCCATCCCTGGCATGCGGATATCAAGCAGCAAGGCGTCAACGGGCAGCTTTTGCAGGAGACTCAAGGCGTCCATGCCATTTTCGGCTTCGCCCACGATCTGGATCGGCAGGCTTGCCGCACAGTCAGACAGTACCTCCACCAGCCGGCGGCGGGCGGGCGCTTCATCGTCAACGAGCAGCAGTCGGAGTGGTGCGGGCACGGGTATATGGCAGAGTGATATGCACCTGATATACGGCCCCCAGCAGTTCGGACTTTAATGTGGCGTCGAGATCAAAATGCAAAGACAGGCGTTCGCGGATGTTGGCCAGGGCGATTTTGTTGCCGGCATGGTGATCGCCTTCCCCGGCGTAGGGGTTGCGGATGACAATGTGGACCATTTCCTGGCTGCGGTAGATGTTGAGGCTGACTTCTCCCCCCTGGGGATGGGGCTCGATGCCGTGATAAACGGCATTTTCCACCAGTGGTTGGATGACCAACGGTGGAATCAAGGCGTCAGCCGGCATCTTTTCGATGTACCAGACGACTTTTAGCCGATCGCCCAGGCGTAGCTGTTCCAGCCCTAGGTAGGCGCGGGTCAAGGCGATTTCCTCCTGCAACGGCGCAAGCTGGCGGGTGTCTGACATGAGGGCGCGGAACAGATCGGACAAATCCTCGAGTGCCTGCTCCGCCCGCCTCGGATCGGAACGGACCAGGGACAATACTGCGTTCAGGCTGTTGAACAGGAAATGCGGGCGGATTCTGGCCTGCAGCGCTTCCAGTCGCGCTTCGGTTATGGCGGGCGACAAGGCCTTGCTACGCAAGTGAAAGTATCCGAGCAACAGGGCGCTGAGCGCGCCGGAGAACACCAACACGCCTGGTAAACTTATCTCGGGCATATCGCCGAATATGTCGCGGGTCGAAACCCAAAGCAGACTGGGAATACTTAGGCAGATAAAAAACGATGCGGCTAGCCCGGCTTGATAGGAGAATTTCTTCAGCGCGCGCCCGCTCAGGCAGAGGGTGACGAGGGTCAGCAACAGTGCGGGCTGGAGTAGTGCAGATTGCCCCACCAACTGGTTCAAGGCCTTGACCGGGCCGCCACTCGCGGCCCAGGCCTGTGCGTAGGCGGCGGCTTCTACGGCCAGGAGAACTTTGAGGCTGACGCCCAAGTGACAGAAATTGGGCAAAACCCCGTCCCGGTTGTTATGATTTTTACTTTCCACGCAAAAGCTCCTGTGATGAACCTAGAACCCGAGGCTCAAAAGGTCTGGTCTGGCCGGTTCGCTGAACCTGTGGATGAGAAGGTCAAGCGTTATACCGCTTCCATCCCCTTTGATTGTCGACTGGCCGAGTTCGACATTCAGGGATCTCTGGCCCACGCCGCCATGCTCAACAAGGTGGGGGTGTTGTCAGGGCGGGATTTGGCGGATATCCGTCGGGGCATGGAGGAGATTCTGGCAGAAATTCGGGCCGGGAGTTTTCAGTGGTCCTTGGACCTGGAAGATGTTCATCTCAATGTCGAAAACGCCTTGACCACGAAGATAGGCGATGCGGGCAAGCGTTTGCATACCGGGCGCTCACGCAACGATCAGGTGGCCACGGATATCCGCCTCTACTTGCGGGCGGCGATTGACCGGCTCCTGGCCCTGATAAGGGACTGCAAGCTTGTACTTCTGGATTTGGCGGAAGCCCACGCTGACACGGTCATGCCGGGCTTCACACATTTGCAGGTGGCACAGCCGGTGACCTTTGGCCACCACATGCTTGCTTATTTTGAAATGTTGTCCCGCGACGCAGAACGGCTGCTGGACTGCCGCAAACGGGTGAATCGCCTACCGCTTGGGGCAGCTGCCCTGGCCGGAACCAGCTACCCGATTGACCGTGCCTATGTGGCCGTGCTGCTTGGGTTTGACGATGTCTGCGAGAACTCTTTGGACGCAGTGTCCGACAGGGATTTCGCAATTGAGTTTACCCACGCCGCTGCACTCATCATGTTGCATCTATCCCGCCTGTCGGAAGAACTGATCTTGTGGATGAACCCGCGCTTCGGTTTTATCGACTTGCCAGACCGCTATTGCACGGGCTCTTCCATCATGCCCCAGAAGAAGAACCCGGATGTGCCGGAACTGGTTCGGGGTAAGACCGGCCGGGTGTTTGGCCATCTAATTGGACTGTTGACCCTGATGAAGGGCCAGCCGCTTGCTTACAACAAGGACAACCAGGAAGACAAGGAACCGCTGTTCGACACCGTGGACACCTTGGCCGACACTTTGGCGCTATACGCCGATTTGCTCAAAGGCGTCGAGGTCAAACCTGAAGCAATGCGAACGGCGGCGTTGCAGGGCTACGCCACCGCCACTGATTTGGCCGACTATCTGGTCAAGAAAGGTCTGCCCTTCCGCGATGCGCATGAAGCGGTGGCATGCGTGGTCAAAGCTGCCGCCGCAAAGAACTGCGATCTGGCAGCCTTATCTTTGACCGAATTGCAGCAATTCAGCAGCTTGGTGGGGGAGGATGTCTACTCTGTGCTGACCCTGGAAGGCTCGCTGGCCGCGCGAAACCACATTGGCGGCACGGCGCCGGAACAGGTGCGCGCGGCGGTTGCCCGGGGCCGACTCGCCGCAGACTGACCGTGCAAGCCGGTTAGACAGGTGCTTCCTCAGGCGGGCTGTGTTCCCGGCAAATCTTGCGCACCTCGCCGCTGGCGAGCTTCTCCTTGGTCAGACCGCAGACGTAGCTGCGCGGGCCGATGTGCAGGTGATGCCTGCAGGTGACGCACACCCCGAAGGTCTTTTGGCCCTTCTTGGCTTGCAGAGCGCCCAAGGCTTCTTTCAAGACTTTGATGGCGGAGTTCAGCCGGGCCGGGCTGGCCTGGGACAGGGCTTCGCGCCAGTGCCCGGCCAGGCCGACCTCCTTCATTGCTTCCTTGCCCTTGTCGGTGAGGGCCAAGCGCACCACACGCCCATCCTTTTCATCCGAGTAGCGGGATATCAGCCGGCGCCGGGCCAGGACCAGCAGACTTTGGGAAACCGTCCCCTTGGTCAAACCCAAGTATTCAGCCAGAGCTTGAGGCGTGTTGCTGTAGCGGTTAGCCTCGCTTAAGTACATCAGTGCCTGAATATGAACGGGCTGAAGTCCTTGGGCTGCGCCCGCCTGGCGGAGACCGGTGCGGACCACATTGCCCAGACGCTCCACGGTGTCGAGCAGGACGAGCGACTGATTTTTCATGGCTTCCATGGTAGAACTCGGCCCTACTCTTGACAAGCACAACGCCGTTTCTAAATAGTAGCGATTCGCTACGTAGCGTGTCGATACTATTATATAGGCCATTGGTAAATTTGGTGTTGGGCCGGATATGCTTCGGCTCCGGTCAGTGGGTTGATGCCTTCAGGGCGAGCGACTGTTTGGTTGGAGGTCTAGGTTGGCCTTGGTTGGAGCCGCTGCAAGCCAGCCACACCCGCCACTCAAACACGCCAACGCCAATGCATCCAGCTCGTGCCGGTCCCAAAGCAACGACGAGTCCCCGAGCCGATCGGCGTCACGGCGAAACGACGTTTGGTCCAGGGAACTCCGGTCGCAAAAGGATTGCCGCAGGGGTCGCGAAGTGGAGGGGCGCAGCAGGAGACGGCTTGGCTCTACGGCGAGGGGAAAATGGAAGCACGGCCCAATCGAGCCAAAGGCCAAACGGGCCGCTGCTGCCGCATCGCGGCCCGACCGTGAATGTTGTTCAATCGCTCCGGATGGCAACCGCGAAACTGGGCGCGCGGATTGCCCTCAAAATAGCGCGGTAACGGCACCTTGTTGACCAATCAGCCTGGCAAGCTTGACATATAAGTCTTCCCCGTCCCGGCTGTCTTTCCAACTGCCGTCCGCCGGACGGAAATGAAAACCACCTGATCGAGCGGCAACCCAGATCTCCTGAGCAACCGCGTGTCGGTTGATGACTATCTTGCTTCCGTCGTCGAACTCGATTTCGAGTATGCCGTCAGCCGGGCTCTCGAAGTCCAACTCCGCATTTTCCAGTCCTGACTGAATACGGGTGAGGGCGGCCTGTGCAAGCAAGCCAAATTCCTTGTGGTCCATGTCCGTTAGAAGTGAAGTTACCAAGTCCAATTCTGCGCTTCGCCGAGCCCAGGGGCAATGCGCCGCCAGGCACGGGGTGATAACATCTGCTTCATGAAAAGAGTCCTCTTTGCCCTCCTCGTCCTGGTCGTGGCATCGGGTTATGGCTGTGGGTCCAAAGGCCCACTCAGCCTGCCGGGCAAGACTACTGATGACACCCGACCCGCAAAATAATGACCCATTTGCACCGTATTGACGGGCGCCTCTTTCTGGAAGATGTGCCCCTTGACGACTTGGCCAACCGCTATGGAACGCCGTTATATGTCTATTCTTCCGCCGCCCTGACAGACGCGTACCAAGCCTATAGCCAGGCCCTTGCCGGCCTTCCACATGAGATCTGCTATGCGGCCAAGGCCAATTCCAGCCTTGCCATACTTCAGCATTTCGCCCGCTTGGGCGCAGGTTTTGACATCGTTTCGGGCGGCGAACTGGCCCGGGTTCTGTCGGCTGGCGGGGCGCCGGACAAAGTCGTTTTTTCCGGTGTCGGCAAGTCCGAAGCGGAGATGCGTCAGGCCCTGGAAGCCGGAATTCACTGCTTCAATGTGGAGTCCCAAAGCGAGCTTTACCGCTTGAACCGGGTGGCCAGAGAACTGGGTAAACCCGCGCCCATTTCTTTTCGGGTTAATCCCGACGTCGATCCGAAGACCCATCCATACATTTCTACCGGGCTAAAGCAAAACAAGTTCGGCGTTCCCGTGGGGGAGGCACTCGGTCTGTACCGGGCCGCCGTTGGCCTGCCCGCCATCCGGATTATCGGAGTTGACTGCCATATCGGCTCACAACTGATCGACCTTCGTCCGTTGGGCGACGCGTTGGACCGGGTATTGACTCTGGTGGAGGGATTGGAGGCAGACGGTATTCATCTTGAGCACATCGACATGGGTGGTGGGGTGGGCATTCGTTATCGGGAGGAATCGTCCCCGGACCTGATGGCGTATGGTGCCATGCTCAAGTCGCGAATGACGGGGCGCAGGCAGACTTTGATGGTGGAGCCGGGCCGCTCCCTGGTGGGCAACGCAGGAATCCTGCTTGCCAAGGTCGAGTATCTGAAGCCTGGAGAGACCAAGAACTTTGCCGTAGTTGATGCCGCCATGAATGATTTGATGAGGCCGGCGCTCTACGATGCCTTTCACGATATCCGACCTGTCGTGGAACATGATGGGGTGCCGAGCCGCTATGACGTGGTCGGCCCGATTTGCGAGACTGGCGATTTCATTGGTCTGGAGAGGACCTTGTGCCTTGAAGAAGGAGACCTGCTAGCCGTCTTATCTGCAGGCGCATATGGCATGAGTATGAGCTCAAACTACAATTCCAGACCCCGGGCGGCAGAAGTGATGGTGAACAAGAACAAAGATTACCTAGTAAGGGAACGGGAGACCATTGATCAGCTGATGTACGGAGAACGGCTTGTTTACTAGCCATGCGTTCCATGGTGCCACTACAGAAATTCCACCAAAATAAGTATCGACGCGATACCGTTTGTTAGACCGCTACATTTTTTTGCATAATATCCGCTAAGTAGTTCGACATCTCATTGAAGCTTTCGAAAAAGCTTCTAGAATGAGATTCACCAAGCGGAGCTTTGGTGTTGCCTTAACAAAGTGGTAGTGGGAGGGTGGCATCGAGAGTGGATGCCACGCTTTGGAAGTGCATTTACAACCTCTGCACGTAGTAATTGGGTATTAAGGGAAGTACAAGGTAGTTAAGTGGTGAATCTGTTCAACTTCTAAGGAGTGAAATATGGCGACTGCCAAGAAACCTGCCGCCAAGAAGGCGGCCCCTGCTAAGAAACCTGCTGCAAAGAAGAAGGCGGCTTCTGCCAAGAAGCCTGCCGCCAAGAGGGCTGCACCGGCCAAGAAACCTGCAGCGAAGAAGCCCGCTGTGAAGAAAGTGGCGGCCAAGAAGCCTGCCGCTAAGAAGGCTGCACCGGCCAAGAAGCCTGCCGCTAAGAAGGCTGCTGTGAAGAAAGTGGCGGCCAAGAAACCTGCTGCTAAGAAGGCAGCTCCGGCCAGAAAGCCCGCAGCCAAAAAGGCAGCTCCGGCCAGAAAGCCCGCAGCCAAAAAGGCAGCTCCGGCCAGAAAGCCCGCAGCCAAAAAGGCAGCCCCGGCCAGAAAGCCCGCAGCCAAAAAGGCAGCCCCGGCCAAAAAGCCCGCAGCCAAAAAGGCAGCCCCGGCCAAAAAGCCCGCAGCCAAAAAGGCAGCTCCGGCCAAAAAGCCCGTAGCAAAGAAGGCAGCTCCGGCCAAAAAGCCCGCAGCAAAGAAAGCGGCGCCTGCCAAGCCTGCCCCTGCGCCGGCTCCGGCAGCACCCGCTCCGATGCCTTCGGCGCCTGTTATCAAGCCCTTCGGCCTTTAATAGTCGGGTTTCGAGCTTAAGGGGGCCTTCGGGTCCCCGTTTTATTTCGTCTCTACTCTCTTGGCCCCAACCTCGGGGCCATTAGCCTAGCCTGCAGCAGCCTCGACAAAGAAACAAGGTGAGCCGTCAATTCTTTGTGCTGAGACAAGCAATCGGTCCTGTAACCGGGCTAGTTGAGTACGGCACACCAGACCAGACAAGCATGCCCACCATCAATGCTGTTGCGTGCTTCCGCTCAAGCGGGCTTGATTATGGCGTTGATCCCATCTCGAGGAAGAACGGGCGGAGCGAGGCACTGAATCCTGCGTTACCAGGCGATTATTTCACCAGGCCCTTTGATAAGGGATGCAGTTGACGCGGGGCTCAAACCATTGTGCGCCTGCGTCAGCCGTCCGGGCTGGGGTGGCACGCGGCGTCGACGCCGCTGTGGCGCATCTCTCCCGTGCGCTTGAGAATGATGCAGATCGTCGTCTTTGAGGGGGGCGATTGATCGGGGACGCGGGCTGCCGGCAGCACCTGGAGTTTCTTCGGCCCCGGCGGCTGGGTTCCTCCAAGCCCTCCGGCCCTTCGCATCGGTAACGGTCAAGCCATGTGTAGCCGGTCTTGCGGCTGATGCCATCATGCGCCACAGTTGGCTGAAATCGCCCGCTTCGCGCAGACAGTCAGCAATAGACAGTACTCTCTCCATTGGCTTCATTTCTCTCCAAGGCATGGCCGCCTCCTCTCGAAGACATCCATGCAGGGTAGTCCCACTGTTACCCATGTCCTTGAACTCTCGTGTCACCGATGTGTATGTGCCGTACAGAATGGATTTTAACCAGCGACTTCTTCCATCGAGGAGGCTGCCAACTATCCGCAGCATGTGTTTTAGGTCGAAGAGGCTCTAATCTGGCTGGCCGGCTTGCTTGTACTCTGCCTCCGCCGCTACAGCCTAGCCCGGACTTCAATTTGATGTGCCACGAATGGTTCTGGATACCAGCCCGCGCAACCTACAAGAGGTGTAGCGTCGGCGACATCCACCAAAGAAGAGCCTCTTATTCGCAGTGCTCATACGTATCGGGTGCGAGAGAAGGAGAGGGTTTTCGTCAACGTGTCGTCGAAGGGAATCGATGAGCGCTGCCCCGGTGACCGGAAATTCTGGGCCGGAGAAGAATTGAATTTCGCTGCATTAGTGAGTTCATCTTGTCCAAGGGGAGTGCGCTGATGAAACTGCCTATGGGAATGTTGACTCATCGTCAGCCGAGTCCGGTACTTGATCGGACCTGATCCGAGGCGGCACAGAAAAGCCTTTGATTTAACAATATTTTAATTGGCCTCCCCTAAGCTTCGCGGGTGGCATGGAGCCTGCAAGTGAGAAAGCGCAACCACAAGGAGCAAAAAACCATGACGGAACTGAACAACGGAAGCGCGGTGAGCATCAGCCTGGAAGAAGATGAGAGCGGGAAAGACCAAGTTGTGTTTTCCGTGGATAGCGGCGGTGTCTTGAAGCTTACACCCTACCAGGCGCGGGTACTGGCAACTGAGTTGATCGTGGCCGTGAACCGGGCGGAAGTCAGGGGTAACTTGAAGCGTGGCCACAGCCAGCCGCGCCTGCATCAGCCGGCGGCGAACGGCGGCATGCTCCGGCAACTGTTTGCTAAGTGAATTTCGATCACCCTGGCTTCGGGGTGAATAAGGGGGCGACCCCATACCAAAAAAACCGCGTACTTGGCGTGGTATCGGCCCCGTGATAGGGTGCCACTTGCGGCGCGGCTTTCCCCGCGCCGTCTTTGTTTCTTTTGGAAAATCCATATGGCTACTGTTGAACTTACCCAAGAAAATTTCGCCCAGACCGTCAACAACAATGAACTCGTGATCGTGGATTTCTGGGCTCCCTGGTGCGGGCCCTGTCGTGCGTTTGCGCCGATCTATGAATCTGCGTCCGAGAAACACCCGGGTATCGTATTTGCCAAGGTCAATACCGAAGATCAGCAGCAACTGGCGGCATCTTTCAGTATCCGCTCCATCCCAACTCTGATGATCTTCCGCGAGCAGATCATTCTGTTTTCACAGCCGGGTTCATTGCCCGGACCTGCGCTGGACGACCTTATCGGCAAGGTGATGGAACTGGACATGGAAATGGTCCGAAAAGAAATTGCCGACGACCAGGCGAAAAACGCCTAGCCCCCGCGCGCTCTCTTCAGCCTTGACCGGGCAGGAGAGACTTGAGTAGCGGCAGGGTGACTCGTCGATGCTGTTCAAGGCTGAATAGGTCAAGCGCATCGACCACTGCCAGTAACTGCCGCAAGTCTCTTGAATAGCGGGTCAGCAGATAGTCGGCAATCGAACCTTCCAGTTCGAAGCCGAGTTGATCGGCGCGTTTGACAAGGGCTTGGCGTTTTTCTGCGTCATTGAGTGGGTGAAGATGGTAGATCAGCCCCCAACCCAGGCGCGTGCGCAAGTCCTCCCGCAGGTTTGCCAAACCCGCAGGGGCCTGCGAGCCGCTTGCCACCCAAACCAAGGCCGCGCTCTTGTTACGGTTGTAACGTTTGAAGGCTTCGATCTGGTCGTTGCCGTCCAAATGGTCGACATCATCAACTAACAAGGCACCCGTCTGAATGGGCCAACTGGACGTGCTTCCGTTGACCAGGCTCGCGCCGGGCAGTGAGGCGGCCAGGGCGGTCAACATGAGACTCTTGCCACAACCACGCGGGCCCCAGAGGTAGATAGGTTCATGCTGTCTTCCCTCACTGATCGCAAACAGCATGCCTAGAGCCTCGGCATTTCGTCCGGGTACGATGTCTTCCAATTTGGCTCGGGCCAATGGCTGGATATTCAAGGTGAGTTGTTGCATGGCAGCCGCTTAGCTTATCCGATCGGTTGGTCGTGCCGAAATATTTTGTCTCAACCTATTGACCTGGTGTCAGGGCAACACTTACATTTGGTGTACGTTTTACACTAATTGATGCAGGTTGATGACTTGAGTGCGCAATACAGCTACGTCTATCCCCATCCAGCGGTGACCGCGGATGTGGCGCTGTTCACCATTCGACAAGAGCGTCTTCAGTTGCTGCTGATCAAGCGAGACGGGGCTCCATTTGCCGGGTTCTGGGCCCTGCCTGGAGGGTTTGTGGAACCACAGGAATGCCTGGAGGATTGCGCCTTGCGCGAACTGATGGAGGAAACGGGCGTGGAGGGGGTCTATCTGGAACAACTCTACACTTTCGGCAAACCCGAACGCGATCCGCGTGAGCGCGTCATCAGCGTAGCCTACTATGGTCTGATGCCCCTGCCGGCCCTGGAACCCAGGTCCGGATCCGACGCCGCCCAGATCGCTTGGTTTGATGCAGACCGGCTGCCGGATTTGGCTTTTGATCATGTTGAGATCATCGCCAAGGCCAGAGAAAGACTGCGCGCCAAGCTGGATTATTCCACCATTGCATTGCAGTTCATGCCGAAGAAATTCACCCTGAGCGAGTTGCAGACCGTGTATCAGACCATACTAGGCGAGCCGCTTGACAAGCGAAATTTCCGCAAGCGCATCAGCGCCCTGGGTCTGGTGAAACCGACCGGCGATCAGCGGCGGGATGGAAATCACCGCCCCGCCGCCCTGTATCGTGCCAGTCACCCAAACCGGGTGGACTATATCAAATGAAGGATTCCGTCATGACCGAAGTCGCTTATCCACGTGTTTCCACGCGGAAAATAGTTGCGCCACCCATGGTCGAAGAGCATCTTGTTCCGGTCGAGCGGGATGCGCTCAAAGCCCGCATCAAGGGGTTGATGAAAGAAAGGAATGCCGTGCTGGTGGCGCACTACTACACCAATCCGGACCTGCAGGACTTGGCGGAGGAAACAGGCGGCATGGTGTCCGACTCACTGGAAATGGCCCGTTTTGGCCATCGCCATTCGGCCACGACACTAATTGTGGCGGGGGTGAAGTTCATGGGTGAGACCGCCAAGATTCTCAATCCCGAAAAGCGCGTCATCATGCCCGATCTCAACGCTGACTGCTCTCTCGACCTAGCCTGCCCCGCGGATGCATTCACCCAGTTCTGCGATGCTCATCCCGATCGTATTGTGGTCGTCTACGCGAATACTTCCGCCGCGGTTAAAGCCCGTGCGGACTGGGTAGTGACTTCTGGTATTGCGGCAAAGATCGTCACTTACCTCCATCGGCGGGGAGAAAAGATTATTTGGGCGCCAGACCGTCACCTGGGTGCTTATGTTCAGAAAGTCAGCGGTGCCGACATGCTGCTCTGGCAGGGCAGCTGCGTGGTGCACGAAGCGTTCAAGGCCGAGGGGGTGAGAAGACTCAAGGAACAGCATCCGCGGGCGGCCGTGCTGGTGCACCCGGAATCCGCTGCGAGTGTGATCGAACTGGCGGATGTGGTAGGCTCCACCACCCAGTTGGTCCGGGCTGTGAAGGACCTGCCTAACCCGGAATTCATTGTCGCCACCGATAATGGAATCTTCCACAAGATGCGCACGGCCGCGCCCGGTAAACTCCTGCTAGAAGCGCCCACCGCGGGAAAAGGGGCAACCTGCAGGTCGTGCGCCCACTGCCCCTGGATGGCGATGAACGGGCTGCAGAAGCTGGCCCAAGTGCTTGAGACGTGTACCAATGAGATCCATGTCGATGAAGTGCTGCGGGTGAAAGCGGTCCGTTCGATTCAGCGCATGCTCGATTTTGCCGACCAGGAAAGGCGGCAGGAGCTGGCCTGACGCCCTCGTTGTTTCCTACGGCATTTTGCCCATGAATTCCCGCTATGCCCTTGCGCTGCCGGTCGGTGCCTTGAGTTCGCTGGCATTTGCGCCGGTTGGCGCTTACGCACTCGCTCCCCTGGGCCTTGCGATACTGTTTGTAATGTTGTCGGAGACGAGGGAAGCGCATCCGATTCTGACTGCCTGGTCTTACGGTCTGGGCTTTTTTGGAGCCGGGGTGAGTTGGGTCTACGTCAGCTTGCATGTCTACGGCGGAATGGCTATTCCTCTGGCGCTGTTGGCCACGTTTCTGTTTTGTGCCTTGCTGGCACTGTTCCCGGCAATTGCCAGCGGCGTGAAGGATCAACGCAATGCCGGGGCAGCAATCCACCTAATGGTAGTGCTGCCGGCCGCCTGGACCCTGTTGGAATGGGTGCGCGGGTGGATACTCACAGGTTTTCCCTGGCTAGCCATAGGCTATTCGCAGGTACCTGACAGTCCGTTTGCTGGCTATGCGGCTGTACTTGGAGTATACGGCGTCAGTTTTGTGACGGCCCTGACCGCAGGTACGCTGGCATGGACATGGCGCAACCGGGCCAGTCTGGCCATGGCGTCAAGAGGCCTGATGTTGGTCCTGGCTTTTATCGGGCTCGGGATGGTGCTTAAGACCGTCCAGTGGACTCAACCCTTAGGCGAGCCTCTCTCCGTGGCGCTGGTGCAGGGCAACATACCCCAAGAGCTGAAATGGCGACCCGAAGTGGCGGCGGCCACGTTGGGGACCTACCGCCAACTGGTCGAATCCACGCATTCCAGATTGGTGGTGCTGCCTGAGACTGCTTTGCCCGTCTTCTTCCACGACCTGCCGGACACGTACAAGAATGAGTTGAGAATAATTGGTCAGGAGCGGGGCGGAGACGTGTTGGCCGGCGTGCCCACTGGTGATCCCTCGGGACATTACTTAAACAGCGTGGCCAGTTTTGGGGCAGCGCCCAGCCAGTTTTATAACAAGCATCACCTGGTGCCTTTTGGCGAATTCATACCGCCAGGATTTGGCTGGGTGCTGGAATTGTTGCACATTCCTCTGGCCAACTTTTCGCGTGGCGATATTAGCCAGGCGCCGTTGTCTGTGGCAGGCCAAAGCGTTGCGGTGAATATCTGCTACGAAGACGTATTCGGCGAAGAGATCATCCGCTCCTTGCCAGCAGCCACGCTGCTGGTCAACGTCAGCAATGACGCGTGGTTTGGTGATGGCTTCGCAGCGCGTCAACATCGGCAGATTTCCCAAATGCGGGCACTGGAGACGGGGCGCATGGTATTGCGTGCCACCAATACGGGTTCCACCGCAATCATTGATGTCAAAGGCAGGGTGGTCAGGGAGTTGCCTTTGTTCCAGCGCGGAATTCTGCAAGGTCAGGCCCAAGGGTATCAGGGCATGACACCGTATGCGCGCGCGGGTAACCTTCCCGTGGTGCTGGGTCTGGTGATCTTGCTAATCTCTGCGGGATCTGGACAGCGGCTAATCAAGCGGCAGCGGTAGTTCGGGTGGTATTTCGGCCCGCCCGTTTTGCCGTCAGCAGTGCCGCATCGGCGCGCGACAATGCAGCGGACTCCGCCGTGTCCTTCTTGCTGTACTCAGACAGCCCACCGCTCCAGGAAAGCTTGTGCGTCACCCCAGGGATGAGTTCGACGGTTTCCGGCATCTTGTCCCGCAACCGCTCGGCCAGGTCCTCTGCCCGATCCAAGGGGGTATAAGGAAAGATGACACAAAACTCGTCACCACCGAGGCGAGCGATGAAATCGCTGTTGCGCAGGTTTCCCCTCAAGGCCTTGCCGAAAGCGATGATCATCTGGTCGCCGGCTTCATGGCCGAAGGTGTCGTTGATCTGCTTGAAGTTGTCGATGTCCAGGATCAGCAGGCTGTGGGTCCAGCCGTCCTTAAGCGTCTTGAACAGCTCGCTTTGCTTTTCTTCGAACGACAACCGATTGTGTACCTTGGACAGGTGATCGAGTCTGGCTTGGGTGCTGACTTCCTTCTGCTTGCCCGCCAACTGCCTGCCGAGCTTGATGAGATTGCGCATCGGTCCTTCGAATTCGACCAGAGAGGTTGGGTACTCGGCCCGCAAGCGCTGGAGCCTAAGATCATTGGCCAAGCCCACGATCACCTTCAGGTTTTCGGTTACCCGATCTCGAATACTGATAATGATCGCTGCAACGACCACAGCCATGGCCAGGAAGATCACTAGCCAGGCAAGCACGTAGGGCAATGCCTGCAGAAACTTCTCCCCACTGTATTTCCAGACTGCAATCGTCCACGGGGTTCCGGTTAGGGCAAGTTGCGCGGTTGGCGTGTTGTTTGTCCGGGCATTCTGGTTGCCACGACGCATCAACACCGTAACGTCACCGTTCCCATTGGCTTGCTGGAGTTCGCCATAGGTTCCAGAGTATGGCATGGGAAGGGCATCGAACAGGTTCTGCACCTGAGGCATGGTTTGCTCGACAATGACAAACCCCAGTCGCGTGCCATCCGCAGCGATAACCGGCTTTGACACCGACAGGCTTAAGCCGGAAGCCGACAGGCTATTGTTGTTTCCGAGCGCATGGTTGATCAACTGTCGGGTGTCGCCGGGCACAAAGCCGGGCAGCAGTTGCTCGTTGTTGCCTTTGCCCGTTACAAACAGGATAGAGGCTTCCTGGTTCAAGGCATGCAGGTTCGCAGCCTGTGCACGGCATACTTCTGCGTCTTGGGTCTGGAAACAGGCCAGAGTCTGAGGGTGAGTCGCAATGCGCTCTGCCAAACGCTGCATCGATGCCGCCAGAAATTCGATCTGACTGGCAATGACAGGTTGCTTCGGGTTGTTGTTCGCCTGATTGGATGCCTCTTCCGCTTTGGGAGTGAGCCAATAAAATCCGCCCACCGCAAGGGCGCTGATGATCGCGAGCGCCGAGGACAGCAGCAGACCGAATCGCAGTAATGATGGCCGTGCCATAATGGAAGGCAGTGTTCTTCTGGTAAATGCCGGGCCTGCGGCCCTGGAGTTGAGTTATCGAGCAAGCCTCGTGCCATGTGGACCCTACATGAGGCACGGCCTCGCTCGGCGAGCAATTTAGTGTTTGCCGGTACTGCCAAAACCTCCCGTGCCCCGATGACTTTCGGCAAATTCCTCGACAATTTTGAATTCAGCCTGAAACACGGGCACGATGACCAGTTGCGCGAGTCGTTCCATGGGGTTCAGGGTGAATGCGGTGTGGCCCCGGTTCCAGCAGGAAACAAAAAGTTGGCCCTGATAATCAGAGTCAATCAGGCCTACAAGGTTGCCCAGCACGATGCCATGTTTATGGCCCAAGCCAGAGCGGGGCAGGATCAGCGCGGCATAGCCCGGGTCACCGATGTGGATGGCCATGCCCGTTGGGATAAGTTGGGTTTCACCTGGATCGAGCTTGAGTGGGCTCTCAGTGGCCGCCCGCAAATCCAGGCCTGCGGCTCCCGCCGTGGCATAGTGAGGGAGTTGTTCTCGCATGCGTGGGTCGAGGATTTTCACTTCCAATATCATGAGGTCATTTTGTCAGGTTTTCGTCGTTTGCAGTCGAAGACTGATCTCTTTGACCAGTTGCCTAGCGCAGGTGAGTTTGTCGGCTTTTGGGAGCGGATGGCTCCCGTTTCGATCGAACAGGACCAAAGCGGCTTCGTCTCTACCCAGAGTATCTTGCGCAAGATTGCCGACCACCAAGGGCAGGTTCTTTTGCTTCCGTTTGGCTTGGGCGTGCTCTTCCAGGTCTTCCGTCTCCGCTGCGAATCCCACACAGAAGGGTGGCTGCTCGGTGGCGGCCACTTCGGCGAGGATGTCCGGATTGCGTCTGAGTTCCAGTGTCAGCGTAGCCTCGGTTTTCTTGATCTTTTGTGTCCTCGAATTGGCTGGCGCGAAGTCAGCAACGGCCGCAACGGCGACAAAGACATCGGTCCTTTTCACGCGCTGCATGACGGCGTCACGCATGTCAGCCGCGCGCATGACGTCCACCCGGTCGACCCCCGCCGGCGTTGTCAGACAGGTGGGGCCGGAAACAAGGGTAACCCGGGCTCCGGCTTCACTTGCGGCGCGAGCAAGCGCGTAGCCCATCTTGCCCGAACTCAGATTGGTTAGTCCCCGCACCGGATCGATCGGCTCATACGTGGGACCGGCGGTAATCAGCACGGTTTTTCCATTGAGGGGTCCGGGCGCAAGCGCGGCAGCCAGATCCGCCAGTAGGTCTACGGGCTCGCGCATTCTGCCCGGCCCGATTTCGCCGCAAGCCGCGTCGCCGGCTTCGGGTCCGAGACAGAAGACTCCGTCCGTTCGCAGTTGGGCGGCATTGCGAACAGTGGCCGGATTCGCCCACATTTCCGGATTCATTGCCGGGGCGACATACAGTGGGCAAGCGCGCGCCAAGCACAGGGTGGCAAGCAGGTCGTCTGCCAAGCCGTTGGCCAGTCTGGCAAGGAAATCTGCGGTGGCCGGCGCAACCAGGATTAGGTCTGCAGCGCGGCTAACATGAATGTGGGCCATGCCATCGTGCTGATCAAGCATTCGGTCAGTAAACACCGGCTCCCCGGAGAGGGCTTGAAATGTTGCGGTCCCGACGAAGAGCTGGGCAGCCTCTGTCATGACCACGCGCACCCGCGCGCCTGCCTTCTTCAACAGGCGGGTCAACTCGGCGGTCTTGTAAGCCGCCACGCCGCCGGTCACTCCGAGAATAATGGTTTTGCCCTGTAGATCCGGCATGGCCTTAAACTTAAAAAGAATGGTGCCTATTTTATAGGGGGGGAGAAGGATTTGGCGATCAAGGATTGGCCGGCGGATGAACGGCCCCGGGAGAAACTGCTGGAGCGGGGCGCGCAGGCCCTGACTGATGCGGAACTACTTGCGATTTTCCTGCGCACTGGTATCGCAGGAAAAAGCGCCGTGGATTTGGCGCGTGAGCTGCTGGAGCGCTTTGCCGGTTTGTCCAGGCTTTGCAACGCCGAGCAAGGCGACGTCTGTGCTGCGCCTGGGCTGGGGTTGGCCAAGTATGCTCAACTCCAGGCCGTGATGGAAATGGCTCGGCGCGCTTTGGCCGAGCAGATGCAGCAGGGTGATGCGCTGAGTTCGCCTGGGGCGGTCCGAGATTACTTGCGCCTCACCCTGAAGGAACGACCCTATGAAGTATTCGTCGCGGTCTTTCTAGACGCGCAGAACCGGGTTATCGGCTTGGAGGAATTATTTCGAGGTACCTTGACGCAAACCAGCGTCTATCCGCGGGAAGTCGTCAAGCGCTCGCTCGCTCACAACGCCGCTGCGCTGATTCTCGCGCACAACCACCCGTCTGGGGTGGCTGAGGCGAGCCAGGCCGACCGCCTGCTTACCCAGCAGCTCAGGCAGGCGCTCGGTCTGGTTGACGTACGGGTGCTCGACCACTTCATTGTGGCCGGCGCGCAAATCCTGTCGTTTGCGGAGGCCGGTTTGCTCTGAGCCGGCGTTTCATGGTATAAATCTCGCTTTTCCGAATTGAGTTGGAGCGCATCATGGCTCGCGTGTGCCAAGTAACAGGTAAGAAACCCATGGTCGGGAACAACGTTTCCCATGCCAACAATAAGACCAAGCGTCGTTTTCTGCCCAATTTGCAGGAGCGCCGCCTTTGGGTAGAAAGTGAAAACCGGTACGTCCGCCTACGTTTGACCAATGCGGGGCTCCGCACCATCGACAAGAGGGGCATTGATGCCGTTCTAGCCGAAATGCGCGCCGCCGGCGAAAAGATTTAAGGAGTAGCACAATATGGCGAGCAAGAACCGCGACAAGATCAAGCTGGAATCCACCGCTGGCACTGGGCACTTCTACACAACAACCAAGAACAAGAAGACTACGCCGGGGAAGATGGAGTTTATGAAGTTCGATCCCAAGGCTCGCAAGCACGTGATGTACAAGGAAACCAAGCTAAAG
This sequence comes from uncultured beta proteobacterium, assembly GCA_963782495.1. Taxonomy (GTDB): domain Bacteria; phylum Pseudomonadota; class Gammaproteobacteria; order Burkholderiales; family Thiobacillaceae; genus DASQBT01. Next base: position 414,801 of record CAWAJU010000006.1, read on the forward strand.
TAATTGAGCTGGGTCCGACAGCAAAAAACCCGCCGCGTGGCGGGTTTTTTGATTGGGTCATACCCAGAGTCAGGCGTAGCGGCGCAGACGCTGGGAGAATTCCTGCAGAGCTTCGATGCCGCTGGCTTCAGCGTTCTGGCACCAGTCTTGCAATTGTTTTACCAGTTGCTCTTTGCTCGCGCTGGAACGTTCCCATACCGCGGAAAGCTCGGTGCGCATGCGGTAGATGGTGTTGAGCTTATCGCTTCCGGCCAACATCTTGTCCAGTTCGGCCTTGTCCCGGGTCTGCATGGCAGCGGGTTCAAGCCGCAGCCACTGACGCAGGTGGCTCAGGTCGACTTGGGGCATGTGGGCATTGGCTCTGAGGCGGTTGACTTCATCCGCCAGCACCTGCTTCATGCTGCTTGCGTAACGGGTGACCACGTCATAGCGGTGTGTGATGACGGCCTGCAGCATGCCCAGATCGACATTGGATCGTACCGGTTGCCAGTTGACCTTGGGTGCGACGCGCAGGACCTTCGCGAGGCCCAACATAGACATCATGCGGATATACATCCAGCCGATGTCGAACTCGTACCATCTGGCGGAGAGCTTGGCCGAAGTGCCATAGGCATGGTGATTGTTGTGCAATTCCTCGCCGCCAATGATGATGCCCCAAGGCACGATATTGGTGGAGGCGTCTTCCGCGGCAAAGTTGCGGTAGCCCCAGTAGTGGCCGATGCCGTTGATAATCCCGGCGGCGGTTACAGGAATCCAGGCCATTTGCACAGCCCAAATGGTGAGGCCGATCGGTCCGAACAGTACCAGATTGATCGCCAACATTAGCACGAGGCCCTTGCCAGAGTGGGGCGAGTAGACGTTGCGCTCGATCCAGTCATCCGGGGTTCCGCGGCCGTATTTGTCCAGGGTTTCCTGGTTCCTGGATTCTGCGCGGTAGAGTTCGGCGCCTTCGAACAGCACCTTCTTGATCCCCAGAACCTGAGGGCTGTGCGGATCTTCTGCAGTCTCACACTTGGCGTGGTGTTTGCGATGTATGGCCACCCATTCCTTGGTGACCATCCCGGTAGTTAGCCACAGCCAGAAACGGAAAACGTGGCTGACCACAGGATGCAGGTCCAGTGCCCGGTGGGCCTGGGAGCGGTGCAGAAAAATCGTGACACCAGCGATCGTGATATGGGTGAGCGCCAAGGTCACGATCACATAACCCCACCAGGGGAGCGTCAAAAGAGATAAGTGCATGCGGGACGGACCTAAAAATCAGACAATAACGTCTCAATTCTATGCGGAAACGGCCCCAGAGTCAACGTCGCGACCCTTGACAGCTTTCATATGAATCACTCGCTGAGGATAGGGAATCTCGATTCCGGCGGCCTTAAAGCGGCGCCAGATTTCCCAGTTGAGATCGGAACGCAGTGTGAGTTGACCCTCTGCGGCATCCCGAATCCAGAATATCAGTTCCAGATTGATGCCGTTGTCACCGAAGCTCTGCAGCAGTACCTTGGGAGCCTCTGCTGCGTTGTCCTTGGTGACTCGAACTTGGCCGCGAGCAACTTCCAGCATGATGTCCTTTGCCTGATCAAGGTCGGTGTCATAGGCAACCTGGACGGGAAGCTCCACCCTGACATCCGGTTTGGTCAAGGAATGATTGACTACCGAATTGGTGATAAGTTGTTCGTTGGGAACGATGGTTTCAGTTCCGTCCAAGCCTTTCAGCAGGGTATAACGGGTGTTGATCTGGGTGACCTGGCCATAGCGGGTGTCCACCGTGATCAGATCGCCGATGCGGATGGAGCGGTCGAGCAGAATAATGAATCCTGATACGTAGTTGCTGGCGATCTTTTGCAGACCGAACCCCAGGCCCACGCCCAATGCGCCCCCAAACACCGACAGCACGGTCAGGTCGATGCCAGCTCCGGACAGCGCCACCAGCACCGCCAGCACAAGGAGGATGGTGCGCATGGCTTTGGACAACGCCAGACGAAGACTCAAGTCCATGTGGGGCATGCTCATCAACCGGCTCTCGATGAACTGGGCGCCCCACAGGGCGGCGATGATGGCAAGAACAATCGTGGTGGCGGCCTGGAACAGCAGCAGCAGTGAGAAACGGTGATTCCCCGCTTCGAATGACAACGCTTCGAGCGCGCGGTAAATGTGAGGCAGCAGGCCGGTGACATGCAGGGCAAAGCCTATCCAGATGACCCATGCGACGAGGCGCTCCCAACTCTTCAGCCTTTCGCTCGGTTTGAAGACGTAACGAAGTGCGTAAATCAACGCCCGGATCAATACCAGGGCGAGCAGCAGCGGAATCGCGACGTTGAGGAGATGAAGCTCGGTCTGCCAAAGACCGATGATTTCTCGCGCAATGACCACGCCCAGCAGAATCAGCAGCGGCAAGCCGATGCGTCGCAAGGTTGCGCGTCCCGTTTCCCAGGTGTCGTCCTCCCTCAGCAGATAGGGCTGAAGCAGTCGCATCAAGAACCAGGACAGGCCTGAGCAAAGGGCCAAGGCTGCCACTTGCCACAACAGTGGAAGACTGTGGCTGTCCTCGATCAGAAGTGTGACGAGATTGGTAAATCCGGTTCGGGTTTGCATAAAGAACAGCACGAGTGGCCGTGCTGCTGATTATACCGGGCCCGGAAGGATCAAAAGGTGTAGGTGTACTGGGCGCTCAGGATGTCCACGTGAAAGGCATAACTGCCGGGCAAGTGGGGATTGAGATTCGCGTTCTGGTCCAGGCTCGGATCTCTGACGAACAGATGCGCGTAGCCCACATCGATCACGGCGCTCTTGCTGGCCTGATAACCCACCCCCAGCGCGACCCAGGTGCGGTCGTTATCCGGGATGCGTGGAGTGCGGCGAACGTCAGGTACGGGTGACTGATCGTAGGCCAGCCCGCCGCGCAGCTTGAGCGCATCGTTGAGCTTGTAGGTGGCGCCTGCGGAGAACCGCCATGTGTTGTTCCAATCTTCCGTAGTCGAGGTGATTGTGGCGCCGCTGGTGCGCACAATGGCCAACTTCTGAAATACGCTCCATGTGGTGTAACTGATGTCGCCCAGCAAACTCAGATCCGGGCTGATCTGTCTGACGATACTCAGCGACGCGATATCAGGCAGGGTGAGGTCAGCCGTAATGTCGCCATTCAATGCGGGTATTGTGCTGAAGCTGGCATCACCTTTTAGCTGGTGCTTGATCCGCGAACGATAGGACAGGCCAATTCGGGTGGCATTGTCCATTTCGTACAACAGGCCAAGGTTTCCACCTACGCCCCAGTCGTCGCCCTTTACGTCAAGGATGCCTGCGCCGCCCGCAAAGCCGGACAGGTCGGCCCTGGCGTATTCAAGGCTGAGCCCTATGCCGACTGAAAGTTGATCGTTGAGCTTGGTCGCCAGGCTGGGGTTGAAGTTGATCGTCTTTAGGTCAGACTTGATTGCGGCAGTATTGCCGTACCAGTTCGGGTCATATTCCGTTTTCAGTCCGAACGGGGCGTTGACGCCCAGGCCGAACCAGGTCGCTGGGGACAAGGCCATAACGTAGTAGAAATTGGGCACCGGGGCTAGGCTGCCGGCATCGCCCCCCTCGTTGTTGCCCGCGATTGCATCCGAATATGTTGCGCTGGGAAGGATCAGATGCAGCGCGCCTGCAACTTGGCGGTTGGGCAGTTTGGTCATGCCTGCAGGGTTGAAGAATAGGGTGCTGGCATCTTCCGCCGACGCTGCTGCGCCGGCGAAGGCATTGCCCAGCCCGCTTGCACTTTGCTCTGTCAAGGCAAAGCCGGACGCGATACTGAGGCCTGGCAGGCCAAGCAGGATGAGGGTTGCTAAAGATATGATGCGAATTGAATTCATGGTTGTCCCTGGTGTTGTGCGTTGCCGTGTCGATTTGTGCCCGCCAGCTTGAAAGGGTCTCAGGACGCAATTGTGCCCCTGACTGGCCCCATATGGCAGGCCGTAGGGTCAATAACGGACCAGAACATCCGATTATTTAGGCGGCCGACCAAAGTTTCAGCTTTGCAACCCGACACGGGTTTGCGCAAGCCAAACAACGTGCCGTTTCACAAGCCGGACAAATTCCTGTACATGGTTTCGATCGCTTTCTGGTATTTGTCCTGCAATTGTTCGCGCTTCATCTTTAGGGTGGGTGTAAGCAAACCATTCTCCACTGTCCAGGGCTCCAGAGTCGGATGCAGCCGGCGCACTTGCGCATAGCCCGGAAAACCCCTGAGCCGGTCCGCGACCCGGGACAGCAGCTTCTTGTTTACACGGCTATCGGCCAGCGTTTCTGGCAGGTCAGGATTTAATTTTTGTTCTTGGCAGAACGTCCGCCAGTGTTCTTCGTTCAACACGACCACGCAAGCCAGACAGGGCTGGCCCTCACCCACGACAATAGCCTGTTCAAACAGGGTGTCAAGCGTAACGGCTGCCTCCATATCCGCGGGCGGCGCCTTCTCCCCGTTGCTTAGCACAATAATATCCTTGATGCGGCCGATAATGTAGAGGTGGCCTCTCCCATCCATCCGGGCTTGGTCTCCGGTGTGCAGCCAACCGGCCCCATCCATGACGGCGGAGGTGGCCTCCGGGTTGTCCCAGTACCCGCGCATGACGCAGCGGCTGCGGCTGAGAAGTTCATTGTTCTCATCAATTCTGACCTCGATCCCGGGCAAGGGCTTGCCAATGCTGGCGGGGATGTTGGACTCCGGGCGGTTGACGGAAATAACCGGACTGGTTTCGGTCAACCCATAGCCTTGATAGATGGGCACTCCCAGCCCGATAAAGACGCGGGCGATATCGGGGCACAGCGCCGCACCGCCGGATATGGCGACTTTCAGTCTGCCGCCCAATTTCTCCACAACGCCGTCGGCCACCAGCTTCTTCAGCAATGGCCAAGTCAGCAACTTGGGGTGCCAGCCGGCCCTCCCCTGTTCTTGTTCAAAGCGGTGCCAGCCGACTTGGACGGCGGACTGAAATAGCTGTTGCGCGACGGCGCCCTTCTTGGCGAGCGCGTCCTGGATGCGGGCATAGATGCGCTCGTAGACGCGGGGCACCGAAACCAGCACCGTCGGCCTTACGGTTTGCAGGTCCTGGGCCAGCAACGCAATGGAACGGGCAAATGCGACTTCAGCGCCTAACAGCAAGGGCAGGTAATATCCCGCAGTACGTTCCAGGGTGTGTGAGAGGGGCAAGAAGGATAGGAAGACTTCGTCGGGTGCAAACGCGAGACATTGGCTCGCATACCAGGCGTTCCACAGCATGTTGTCATGGGTCAGCATGACTCCCTTCGGTTTTCCGGTGGTGCCGGACGTATAGACAATTGACGCAAGCATGTCCGGAGTCAGTCGGCGCTGCGGAACGACCGTGCCCGCAGCTGTCTTCAGCCAGACATCGGCTACAGTAAATTTTGAACTCCACTCGCCCAGATGCTCGGGCGGCGACAGGCTGATGACGCGTTCCAACTTGCCCGAGCCGGAAACGATTTCCGCCACCTTGCGGTGCTGGAAGCGGCCCTCCACCACCAACAATCTAACTCCTGCATTGTCAATGATCCACGTGGCGCTGTCCGGCCGGTCGTCCAGGTAAAGCGGCACGGTGACTAAGCCGAGGCTTAGCGCGGCCTGGTCGAAGATGATCCACTCCACGCAATTCTTAAGCATGACCGCGACCCGGTCGCCGGGCGCGAGGCCCTCCCTGACCAGCGCGGCTTGCCAGCGTGCCACCTCGCGCAAGACCTGTTGCCAGGTCCATGCCTGCCAGGTTCCTGTGGCGGTATCAAATTGCCGGTAGGCGACCTTCTCCGGGGTTGCGGCTACCCGTGCCTGGAAAAGCCCGCTCAGGGTTCCGACGCGATCAGGTTGGAGAGGGGCGTTAACGGGCATCGTGCAATTCAATCATGTCAAATATTGCTTGCCTAGCTCCGCGGCGAGGCTGTCGATCAGGCCCGGTTTTCCAGAATCGCCGCGAAGAAACCGTCGGTGTGGTGTCGAACCGGGTCCATTTCCAGATAGCCGCCCATGGGCAAGGGGATGCGCTGTGAGGCGAGAACCTCGCCGGCTGGAATCAGCCTGAAGGCAGGATGTTCTGCCTGGAAGCCTTCCAAGATGTCCTGGTTCTCTGCCCGCAACAAGCTGCAGGTGGCGTATACCAAGCGACCACCGGGCTTGAGCAGTTTGGCGCCGGCACGGATCAGGCTCGCCTGTTTTTGATTCAGCTCGGCAACACTTTCCAGGTTATGCCGGTATTTCAGCTCCGGGTTGCGGCGCACGGTGCCCAGGCCCGAACACGGCGCGTCCACAAGTACCCGGTCCAGTTTCCCGGCCAGGCGTTTGAGCCGACCGTCCTGTTCGCTGGCGATTACCTGGGGCGTGACGTTGGACAGGCCAGAGCGTTTGAGGCGGGGTGCCAACTTGCCCAAACGCTTGTCACTGACGTCGAACGCATACAACCGGCCGCTGGAGGCCATGAGCGCGCCCAGGGCCAGGGTCTTGCCGCCCGCGCCCGCACACAGGTCCGCCACCATTTCACCGCGGCGCGCGCCCAACAGGATCGCGATGATCTGGCTACCTTCATCCTGTACTTCGATGGCGCCAGATTTGAACAGACTCAGCCTGGCCAGGTCTGGATGACCGGTGAGCCTTATCCCGGTCGGGGAATATGGGGTGGGGCTGGCCTCAAGTCCCAGAGCTGCCAGGTCGCCCAAGACCATTTCCCGGTTGGATTTATGGGTGTTGACGCGCAAATCCAGCGGCGCCGGGTTTTGCATTGCACGACCCAAGGCCAGGATTTCTTCCTCATCATGCTGAAGACGCAGGGCGTCGACTATCCAATCTGGCCATTCAGCCCTGACCGCCAGAGGCGGATCGGCAAGCGCGGCACCCTTTAGCTCGGCCAGGGTTTCCCCCTCACGCTTCTTCATCGCCGGCTCCAGTTCCCGAATACTCATGCCGCTGAATTTCATTAGCCAGAGCAGCAGCAGAAGGCGCGGACTCGGATTGGCGCTCTGCCATTGCAGAGTGCGCAAATGGCGCAGCACGCCGAAGATGCTGTCGGCCATGAAGGCGCGCTGTTCCCGTCCCAGTTGGGGGTTGCGGCGGAAATGACTGGAGAGCAGACTATCGGCGGGGGCGGCGAAGGTCAACACGTCCCCCAGCAGGAAGCTGGTTTCGCGCAAAAGAGGGGCGGCAAGATTTAGGGGCATGGGGGACCAAACATGAAGATGTCGTTATATCGAGGCGATGAGATTCTACGCGAACCCCGCAACCTTCCCGCGGCTACTTACAATCTGGCCCACACGCTGCTGACCCGTGCCAACGGCTGCGTCTTTGTGCCTATCCGCACCATGCAATACCTGGCAATTGTCGATGCCGAGGAAATCGTGTTTGTCGATCGCGAGGCGTCCCGCCTGGTTCAACTGGCATGGCAGCATTTTCGGCCCCAGGCGCGCGCCGGACTGGATGAGCGAGTGCCCTATGAAGTGGTTTACTACATGCCGGATAGCCGGCAAATCATGGTTCGTTTGCAAACCGAATTTGCACGTGCGCTGCACCAGCTTGCCGAGCGAAACCGGCCAGAGGAAGAAGCCGTGGTTCTGGAACTGAGCACCCGGTTTTCGCGCGTCAAGGACGATTAATCTTCGTCTCCGAGTTCCGGATCCCAGCCCTTATCCTTGGCAATTGCAGTGGCGCGAGAATAAAGTTCAGTATGCCGCTGTCTGAGTTCAGGCGGTAGCCGACTTGGCAGGTTGCCGTACTTGTCCCACTCGATTTCGATCTTTTCCATCAGGACTTGCATGCGACCCAGGTCCCAGCCGGTGCAGTCCTCCGTTTCGGCAATCAGCCCGAATAACCAGCCATCCAGCACAATGCGGCCGAGTTGGGTCATGCCATGCTTGTCATTGTGCAAGCCAACGTACACCTCTTTCATTCGTTATCCTTGTAGGGCATCCGGGTCTGGCCATAGCGCAGCAGCAGCGCGCTGACAGTCAGCATGAGTATGGCGCCGGTGATGGCGATCAAGGTGAGCTTGTCCATTTCCTTCATGCCCAGGACGATATAGCGGGTCAAGGCCACGATCGCGATGTAGATCGGATAGCGCACCGGCAGCTTGCCTTCCTTGTAGTACAGACCCAGCATGGTGATTATTTCCAGATACAGAAACAGCAACAGCAAGTCTGCCAGAGTAACCCTGCCGACCTGGAGCATGTTTTGCACCTCGCTAAATCCTGCCGACAGTGTGGCAGCGAGTATGATCAGCAGGCCGAGATTCTCGACCCATTGCAGGAGGGTCAAGGCCATCCGGTTGTGTTGTTGCAGCATTGAGCGCCTTTCGATCCTGATGAAATGATTCTAGCCGATTGGCCAGGACTTAGAAGCGTCGGGGCTCCAGGGAACCATCGAGATTGAAGCTGTCGCACAGAAGCAAGAACTCCTCGCGCAGTGCGATAAGCGAGGAGCCGGGGGGCACGCCTAAAGTCATTTGCACTGCAAACATGGGGCTTCCGGTATGGGGAGCGGAGTAGGTGTCGGTGGAAAGCTCCTCGATATTGATCCCGCGTTGCGCAAAGAAACCGGACAGATTCTTGACGATACCCGGGTGATCAAGGGCAACCACTTCCACTTCATAGGGCAACGTCGTTTGCGGATTGCGCATCTGGGTGCGTCGCGCGCTCAGGCTCAGACCGAGAGACTCGCTCTGTTTGGGCAACGAGCGCTCGAGTGCGTCGATGCTACTGGACTGGCCGGAAACCAGGACCACCAGGGCAAACGAACCACCCAGCACCACCATGCGGGATTCCTCGATGTTGCAGCGGGAGTCGGTCACCTGGCTGGAGAAGCGGTCCACCAAGCCCACATTATCTTCGCCCGAAGCGGTAATGACCAGATAAGCCGGGCTGGGGACCATGACATTCTCCATTATCCATTCAGCCGCATTTTATACGTAACACCAGAAATCGTCGCGAGCGTCTCAAAAGCAGGGCACACAGCGGACCAATGACCTCGCGCCAGGTCAGCGTCTCCCGCCGAAGATTAAGCGTAGCGGATCGATTGTGACGATATCGGGTATCGAAGCATCTTGATCTACGGCGTGATGCGCGCCATCAGGATGTGCGCAGTTGCCTGGCTGATCAAGGCGTTCAACTGGGACTTTGCCCGGCTGGAAACAGTCGACAGGATGACAGTCGACGCCTGGCACACAGGCTTGAAGTAATGCGCCTTCGGATTTCCTCCCGCACTTCTCTTTTGGCCGAAGTTGTCCGCTTGTTCGGATATGCAGACTCGGCGTGAAGCTGGTATCTCATTCCGGACCATCCTCAAAAGGTGGGGATTGGATGAACCCGCCGATGCGTCGTCCAACCTGGTTCAGGGTGGTTCGGAAGCCCGCATGATGACCGGTTCGGTGATAAGGTGCGTCTGCCGGTTGCGCAGCTTACGCATGAGTTTCCGTGCACCAGCTGAGCTGCCGATTCCGGCTTGGACGTTATGTCAAGCGGCAATTTCGTAGCCATTGTCGCACGCAGCAGAGAAGGGGAGGGCAGCATCCAGGTCGTGTTGACCCCCCGGCTTATTCCGCTTGCCCTGGTTCGCGATCAGGCCCGCGAAAGCGCCCACCCCAACTTTCCAATTCCTGCGTGATGGCGTCGTTGAATGAGCTCATGGATCACGCTTCGGTGATTTCCTCCCCAATATCAATGGGAAAGCCGATGATGCGCACGGACCACCTCGCGCCGTCAATCGATGGACCAGCCTGCCCGGGCCTCCAGCCGAGCAATGAGTTCGGGTCGGGCACGAGCTGTTTCTGCGCGCGCGCGCAGGGCCAAGGCCAGCGCCGCGTGCAGGTTGAGCGCCTCGCCGCACAGGCGGGCATCCGCATAGCGGCGAGCAAAATCCGGTGGCACGCGCAGGGTCCAGTTGTCCTCATTCGACGTACCCGGCACGTTATAGACGTCTTCCCGCCCCAACAGGTCGGCGAAGAACACCATGACGTGGCGGGCGGGGCTCAGGAAAAGGTCAGCCAACTTGGCGTGGGCCAGTTTGCGGTAATCGCCGGCCAGAACGGAGGCCAGTGGTTCGGAAGCGTCCGGGCGCAACCGACGGGCAAGATAGGCCGCCTGCCGGACGCCCTCCTGTCGCCCCTGCCAATCTTTCGCCAGGCGCCAGATGGGGGGTGTGTCGTGGTTGCCCACCATAATCCAGTCCTCGGGCTGTGCGTTCTCGCCTCGATAGACATCTGCGGGATCGGCCAAATCCGCCTTCTGCGTGACCCGGAAGCGGCCCAGCCCATGCCGCAAGCGCACCCGCCGGAGTGGCAAGGTCTCGGTGGACAACACTTCACACAGGATGTCCTCCCTGCGCCTGCCATGGCTGCGGACCTGATCCATGAGGGCATCCATCACCACTGCGTAGCAACTCTCCTGCTCAGGCGTCAATTCCCGCACCCAGTCGTCGGCATAGCAAGGCCGCGCCCGATTGCACTGGTCCTGGTGCACGATGGCGTGGCGGGCGAGGTCGGGATGATCAGGCAGATCCGGAGAGGAGAACAAGCGTGCCCCATTCTGCACCGCGTGGTAGGAGTCGGGGTCATCTGCCCGATAGACCCACGGGCAGACCAGACCGTGAGGATGATCCAGGCGCAGGCCGTCAAACTCCGTCAACATCTTGCCCAATCGCTCGGCGACGAACAAGAGTGCCGGGCCTGGGCCCCCGTGGGGGTCACGGTAGAGGGCTGGGTCCAGCACCGGGTAATTCCAGGGCTGCCCCTCGATATTGGTGCGGCTGGGCGGCGCCCCCATGACGTAGTCGTGCAACAGAAGGCCTTGCCGGCTCCATGCGTCACGCACGGACAAGCCCACCTGCACGTCCCCGTAGATCCTGAGGCCGAGCGCCTGCATGCGGCGCCGGAAGGTGCGGTGTTGTTCAAGCAAGATGAACTGGACCAGGGTGTAGCTTTCCAGCATGGCGCTATAGCGTTGCTCCAGCGCCCGCCGGCGCTGTTTGCAGGCCGCCGCGTCCCGGGTCGAGGGGCTGCACAACTGCCGGTCCAGGTCGCTCGCCCCCACTCGCGGCCATTGCCGCCAGGGCAGGTGGCCATGTTCCAGGCATAGGGCCGCATACAGGGCGTCGTCACGCAGCCAGCGAGTGTCTTTCCAGAAAGCGGCCAGCGCGGCTGCCAGTCGCACCGCCTCCGGCGCGCCGCGCTGGCGCGCCGCATCAAAGCGGCAATGCATTTCATCCACCGCGGTTTCATACGTGTCAAAGGCGTAAGCGTAGGCCACCCGTTGCCCGTCGGGACGGGGATTGCCGGCCACGATTTCGCGCCACGTGTCTTCACCCAGCAAGCCCCCCCATTCGGCATCGCGGGCAAGGGCCTTCAGATCGAGGGACAGTAAGCTACGGGAGAATAGCGTGCCGTCATAAGGCGAGCGATTCACTCGGGAAGTCAGTCCCTGCGGGCCCAATTGCAAACCGGTGAAGCCCAAGGAACGGGCAAATCGAGCCAGTGCCACGCCGCCTGAGCCGTAGGGGCTGCCGCGCCCAGTGTCTTCGCCTTCCGCATTTGGAAAACTTGCATCGTGTACCGCCAGCAGGAAGTCTGGCTTTTCCAGCAGCCGCAGCGCCTCGGCGAGGTCAGGGTCAGGCGGAGCAGTTACTATTCCTGGCGATTCGAGCATGTGAGCATGTTGCCTACTTGTTGTTTACGTCATGCCAGTCCCGATGGCCCGCGCAATAGAGCTGCGAAGAGACGTGTCCGGGCAATGCGTCAGCCGGGGCCGACCGCGGTGAATGAACAGAGAAATGCCGCATCTCCAGTCGGGACAAGCCACTTGAGTTTGGCCGCCGAACCCGCTTATGACCAGCGTTCGCGGCCAGGCAAAGCGCCGGCAGGGCATGAACTCGCGTATCTACTTCAGGCTGTGCGTAAAGGCAGACTGTCAGGGCTCAGAGGGAAACTCCACCTCTCTCCTTGCGGGCGAATTGCACATGATAGCCTGCACTGACGTCAACCCCTCAAGCAAACCATCCAGAACCGGCATTGCCACTTCCCGCAATGCCAGTGGCAGCCGGCCCGATCCTCGCGCCTCAAGCTCCTCGAGCAGATGGCTGGCGGTCGAGGGACGGATGTCTTGCGCCTTGGCCAGAACTTCATGCGCAAGCCCGGTTGCGCGGTGATCAGCCACAGCATCCACAGTTGGGAGTCGCTCAGGCCGTGGCCGCCGTCGGTGTTCTGCATGCCAGACTGAATCGTGCGCACTAATTACAGGCGCGTGCTGTAGGCCTCATCGGCGGAGGTCACTGGCCTCCCGCATTCGGCCGGCTGGCTGATAACAGTGGCGATGGCGAACCCTTCCCCGCGTTTCCTCGATTCCCTTTCCAATATTTGCCCTGTTGGTTTGCCGAGAAAAACATATAGTGTAAAAATGTTTTGCGCAAAAGTATTCGTCCCCCGATCATTGGGGCAACAGCGTAAAGTCAAGAGCTTTCTCGAATAGCAGCGAACCGCGATGGGACAGTCGGCCTCAATTGCCTGTCTTCGTTCCGCCGCCAGCGCAATTCGGCCATTGTTTCGGCCCGGCCTATTGCGCGTTGCCTTGCCGCCGCCCCGCATCAGCGCGACAACATGCCAACGCATTCGCCGATAGGCGCGCGATCACGACCGAGGAGTTTCCCAGATGAATCAAACCGCCACGCAGCAAGCACACAGTCAAAATGTCAGGTCTTCCCTGCTCACCGAGCAGGACATATTCCTGTTCAAGGAAGGAACCCATACGCGCCTTGCCGAAAGGCTAGGCGCCCATCTCATTGCCAATGAGGGACGAGAGGGCGTGCATTTTGCGGTGTGGGCGCCGAATGCCAAAGCCGTATCGGTGATCGGCGATTTCAACGGGTGGGACAAGTCGTCTCAGCCTCTGGCGCCGCGGCCCGACGGCAGTGGCGTGTGGGAAGGCTTTGTGCCGGGCATCGGCAGCGGAGCATGCTATAAGTATCACATTACCTCGCACGACCACGACTACGAAGTCGACAAGGCCGATCCCTATGGTATGTTCAGTGAAGTTCCGCCACGCACCGGTTCCCGAGTCTGGGATATGGCTTACACCTGGAATGACGGGGATTGGATGTCGCGCAGACGCCGGGCCAACGCGCTCGATGCGCCGATGTCGATCTACGAAATGCATCTTGGATCGTGGCGACGGGTGCCCGAAGAGGACAATCGTTCCCTCAGCTACCGGGAAATCGCGCCCCTGCTGGCGGATCACGTGCGCGAACTGGGCTTCACTCACGTCGAACTGATGCCGGTAACAGAGCATCCGTTCTTCGGTTCCTGGGGTTACCAGACCACCGGTTACTTCGCCCCGACCTCGCGCCATGGCACGCCGCAGGATCTCATGGCCCTGATCGATCACCTGCACCAGGCGGGCATCGGCGTGATACTCGACTGGGTGCCTTCACACTTTCCCAGCGACGAGCATGGTCTCGCCTATTTCGACGGTACCCACTTGTTTGAGCATGCTGACCCGCGTCAGGGCTACCATCCCGAATGGAACAGCGCCATTTTCAACTATGGCCGCAATGAAGTGCGCGCATTCCTGCTGTCCAGCGCCCTGTTCTGGCTCGACAAATACCATATCGATGGCCTGCGCGTCGATGCTGTCGCCTCCATGCTTTACCTCGACTACGGGCGCAAGGAGGGCGAGTGGGTTGCCAATGCCCATGGCGGTCGCGAAAACCTCGATGCCATGCAGTTCCTGCGCCTGCTCAACCAGGCAGTCTATCGCGATCACCCGGACACCCTGACCATCGCCGAGGAATCCACCGCCTGGCCGATGGTGTCGCGCCCTACCTATGCAGGGGGCTTGGGCTTTGGCATGAAGTGGAACATGGGCTGGATGCACGACACGTTGACGTACTTCCAGCAGGACCCGGTATTCCGCAAATTTCACCACGAAAAGCTCGCTTTCAGCATCTGGTATGCCTTCAGCGAAAACTTCATCCTGCCGCTCTCCCATGACGAGGTGGTACACGGCAAGGGCTCGCTGATCGGCAAGATGCCGGGGGACGAATGGCAGCAGTTCGCCAACCTGCGCCTGCTCTTTGGACACATGTGGGGCCATCCCGGCAAGAAGCTGCTGTTCATGGGCGGGGAGTTCGGCCAGAAGCGCGAGTGGCAACACGATGAAAGCCTGGAATGGCATGTCCTGCAGTATCCGCTGCATGCCGGCCTGCAACGCTGGACCTGCGATCTGAACCGCTGCTATCGCGCGGAAGCGGCCCTCTTCCAGAAGGATTTTTCCGATGACGGCTTCAGCTGGGTGGACTTCCGCGATTGGGAGGAGAGCGTGATCAGTTTCCTGCGTCATGGTCGCCAAGCCGAGGACAGCGTGCTGGTGGTGTGCAATTTCACGCCGGTGGCAAGACAAAACTATATAGTCGGTGTGCCGCGCGGCGGTTACTGGCGGGAGATACTCAACAGCGACGCAGTCATCTACGGCGGCAGCGGCGTCGGCAATCTGGGCGGCGTGGAGGCCTCGCCGGTGGCCGCGCAAGGGCACTATCATTCGCTATCGCTCACCTTGCCTCCGCTGGGGGTGGTGTATCTGAAACGGATGGATGGTAATGGAGATGCATCATGAAGCACCGTGACCTCCCCCAGCCCAGCCGAGCACGCGCCGTGATCGAGCGGGTCAGGCCCGAAATCGACGCCGGCCGTTTCCCCGTCAAACGCATTGTGGGCGAGGAAGTGCGGGTCGAGGCCGACATCTTTGTCGACGGTCACGACCAGTTGCGCTGCCTGCTGCTGCATCGACCGGCAGGCGCCCAGACCTGGGACGAAGTGCCCATGATGTCCACCGGCAACGACCGCTGGCAGGCCGGCTTCCATGTTTCCGCTTTGGGTCGGCACGAATACACTGTCGCTGCCTGGGTGGATCGCTTTCTGACCTGGCGCCACGATTTCGCCCGACGCAAGGAGGCCGAAGACATCGCCGTCGCCCTGCAGGTTGGCGCCGCGCTGGTGGAAGCTGCGGCAGATCGAGCTGGCGGCGATGGGCGTCGCCAGCTCGGGGAGTGGGCCACCGAGCTGCGTAACGCCGGCACGCCTGAAGTCGGACAGGACATGGCTCAAAGCGAAAGCCTGGCCGCCCTGATGGCGGCACATGGCGAACGCCTGTTCGTCACGGCGTACGACCGCGTGCTGGAGGTGGTTGTCGACACCGAGCGCTCGCGTTTCTCCGCCTGGTACGAGCTTTTCCCCCGCTCCTGCCGCACCGGGGGCGCGGCCCACGGCAGCTTCGCCGGCGTCATGGCGCGGCTGCCCGACATCGCCGCCATGGGCTTCGACGTACTCTACCTGCCGCCCATCCACCCTATCGGACGGACCTTCCGCAAGGGTCCCAACAACAGTCTCGAGGCCGGTCCGAACGATCCCGGCAGCCCCTGGGCTATTGGCGCCACCGAGGGCGGCCACCATGACATCCTCCCGGCGCTGGGCAGCTCGGAGGATTTTCGCCAGTTGGTCGTCAAGGCTCGCGAACTTGGTCTCGAAGTCGCCCTGGACATCGCCTTCCAGTGCTCCCCGGACCACCCGTACGTGACCCAACATCCCGAATGGTTCCGCCACCGACCAGACGGCAGCATCCAGTACGCGGAGAATCCGCCCAAGAAGTATCAGGACATTTATCCCTTCGATTTCGAGAGCGAGGAGTGCGCGGCGTTGTGGCAGGAACTGAAGGGCGTGGTGGACCACTGGATTGGCGAAGGCGTGCGCATCTTCCGCGTCGACAATCCGCACACCAAGCCCTTTGCCTTCTGGGAATGGCTGATCGGCGGCGTCAAGGCGGAACATCCGGAAGCCATTTTCCTTGCTGAGGCGTTCACCCGGCCCAAGATCATGCATCGTCTGGCAAAGCTCGGTTTCAGCCAATCCTACACTTACTTCACCTGGCGCAACACACAGCAGGAACTGACCGACTACTTCATCGAACTCGCTCGCCACGACTCGCGCGAATATTTCCGCCCCAACCTCTGGCCGAATACGCCCGACATCCTGTCCGAATTTCTCCAGTACGGCGGCCGGCCCGCCTTCATGCTCCGGGTTGCCCTTGCCTCCACCCTGGGTGCCAGCTATGGCATTTACGGCCCAGCGTTCGAGTTGATGGAGCATGAGCCGCGCGAGCCAGGCGGGGAGGAATATCTGGATTCCGAGAAATACCAATTGCGCAACTGGGATCTCGGCCGGCCGGACAGCCTGCGCGATTACATCGCCCGACTCAATCGCATCCGCCGCGACAACCCGGCTTTGCAGTCGGACTGGAGCCTGCGCTTCCACGCGATCGACAATCCGCTCATGCTCTGCTACAGCAAGTCGGCCGGCGACGACACCCTGGTCATGGTCGCCAACCTGGATCCGCACAATGTCCAGGCTGGCTGGGTCGAATTGCCCCTGACCGAGCTGGGGCTGCCCGGCGACGCCCCCTTTCAGGCGCATGACCTGCTTTCGGGCGCACGTTTCTTATGGCAGGGAACGCGCAGCTTCGTCCGCCTTGATCCCCTGGCCTCGCCGGTACACATCCTGCGCCTGCGCCGCCGTCTGCGCAGCGAGCGCGACTTCGACTATTTCCTTTGAGCAGAGGGCAAGATGCACAAGACAGAGGGCAACAATCGCGATGCCATTTTCCCGATCGACCCGGACTGGGAAAGCGATCCCCTTTGGTACAAGGATGCCGTCATCTACGAACTGCATGTCAAGGCATTCTACGACAGCAACGGCGACGGCATTGGCGACTTCAGGGGATTGACCGAGAAGCTCGACTACCTGCAGGATCTCGGCGTCAACACCTTGTGGCTGCTGCCGTTCTATCCCTCGCCGTTCAAGGACGATGGCTATGATATTTCCGACTATCGCAACATCCATCCGGAGTACGGCACTCGCGCGGACGTCCGCAACTTCATCCGCGAGGCGCACCGGCGCGGACTGAAGATCATCACCGAGCTGATCATCAATCACACCTCAGACCAGCACCCCTGGTTCCAGGCCGCGCGCCGCGCACCGCCCGGTTCTAAAAAACGTGAGTTCTACGTCTGGTCGGACACGGACCGGAAGTTCCCCGAGACCCGCATCATCTTCACCGACTCGGAAAAATCCAATTGGGCGTGGGACGAGGTGGCCGGCGCCTACTACTGGCACCGCTTTTTTTCCCACCAGCCCGACCTGAACCACAACAACCCGCAGGTCGTGAAAGCGGTGATCCGCATCATGCGCTTCTGGCTCGATCTTGGCGTCGACGGCCTGCGCCTGGACGCCATCCCCTACCTGTGCGTGCGCGAGGGCACCAACAACGAGAACCTGCCCGAGACCCATGCCGTCATCAAACAGATGCGTGCGGTCATCGACGCCCACTACCGGAACCGCATGCTGCTGGCCGAAGCCAACCAATGGCCGGAGGACGTGCGCGAGTACTTCGGGGACGGCGACGAATGCCACATGGCCTACAACTTTCCGGTCATGCCGCGAATCTTCATGGCGGTGGCCCAGGAGGACCGCCATCCCGTCGTCGAAATCATGGAGCAGACGCCGGACATTCCCGCCAACTGCCAATGGGCCATCTTCCTGCGCAACCATGATGAGCTGACCCTGGAAATGGTCACCAAGCGCGAGCGCGACTACATGTACCAGATGTACGCCGCCGACCCGCGCATGCGCGTAAACGTCGGCATTCGCCGGCGCCTGGCGCCACTCATGGAAAACGACAGCGACAAGATCGAACTGGTGAGCTTTCTCCTCATGACCCTGCCGGGCTCGCCCATCATCTACTATGGCGACGAGCTCGGCATGGGCGACAACATCTATCTGGGCGACCGCAACGCGGTGCGCACCCCCATGCAGTGGAGTCCGGACCGCAACGCAGGCTTTTCCAGAGCCGACCCACAGCGGCTCTACCTGCCGCCCAACATGGACCCGATCTACGGCTACGAGGCCGTCAACGTCGAGGCCCAGGCGCGCAATCCATCGTCTCTGCTGCACTGGACCAAACGCCTCATTGCCGTGCGGAAGAACTACAAGGCGTTTGGCCGCGGGAGCATTCAGTTCCTCGGGCCCGGCAACCGCAAGATCCTTGCCTACGTGCGCGAGTGGCAGGACGAGACGCTGCTGTGCGTGGTGAACCTTTCGCGCACTGCCCAGCCGGTGGAACTGGATCTTGCCGCATTCAAGGGCCGGGTGCCGGTTGAACTGCTTGGACGCACCGCCTTTCCGCCGATCGGCGACTTGCCCTATCTGCTGACCCTGAAGGGTTACGGCACCTACGCTTTTCGCCTGGCCGCCGACGCCGAGGTTCCCTACTGGCACGAGGAGCGCATGGCGCGTCCCGAGCTGCCTATCCTGGTGCTCACGGAGGGCTTGCGCACTTTCTTCGGGGGCCGCTCCGGAACCAGCACCGTGCGGAACGCCATTGCCGTCGCCACTCAGGAGCAACTGCAGCACAAGGTACTCGCGCCTTATCTCGCCAACAAACGCTGGTTTGCTGCCAAGGGCTACCGCATTGTCCGCATTGAGGTTCTGGAGCAGGGCGAGTGGAACACCGCCCAAGGCAGCTGGCTGCTCACGATCATCGAGGTGCAATGCACCGACCTGGCGTCCCAGCTCTATTTCCTGCCCCTTGCCGTCTGCTGGGAGGAAGAGGCGGGCGAGGAAAAGCTTCAGGCGCTGGCGCCCTGGACCCTGGCAAGGGTGCGGCAGAAGGATCGCACCGGCGTGCTCTACGATGCCTTCGGCGACGACCGCTTCTGCCGCGAGCTGGTTCAGGGCATCAGCCAAAACATCGATCTGGCGCTGGGCAAGGGAAGGCTCGAGTTCCGCGCGAGCAGCGTGTTCGGCGAATTGGCCGGTGGCATCGAGGCGCCGGTGCGGCACCCGGCGCTGGAACAGAGCAACACGGCAGTCTATTTCGGCGACCGGCTCTTTCTCAAGGGCTACCGACGGCTCCAGACCGGCACCAACCCGGAGGTGGAAGTGGGTCGCTTCCTCACCGAGCGGTCGCCCTTCTCGCACATCGTGCCGGTCGCCGGCGCGGTTGAATTCCGCGGTCCAAACGGCGAGACGTTGACGCTGGCGATTCTCCAGGCCTACATGCGGAACCAGGGCTCGGCCTGGAACTTCGCGGTGGATTACCTCGAGCGCTTCCTGGCCGAGCAGCTGACAGACTCGGTGCCCCCTGCGGTGGAGCGGGAGGAGCGTCCCCACGGCTTCTTCCTCGCGCTGATGGATGTGCTCGGCCGCCGCAGCGCCGAACTGCACCGGGCCTTCTGCCGCTCCACCGGCGACCCTGATTTCGAACCCGAACCCATCACGCCGGAAGATCTCGCCGCCTGGTCGGCCCAGCTGCACGACGAGGCTGTCGCCACGCTCAACGGATTGGAAAATCGCCGTGACGGTCTGTCGTTGGAGTTGCGCGCAGCTGCCGACCACCTGCTGTCGCTGCGGCCCGCGCTGCTTGACCGCATTTCCCCGCAGGTTCTGGCGGGCATTTCCGCCGACAAGATGCGCTACCACGGCGACTACCACCTCGGGCAGGTGCTGGTGGCGGAAAACGATTTCATCATCACCGACTTCGAAGGCGAGCCGGCGCGGCCCCTGGACGAACGGCGCCAGAAACATTCGCCGCTGCGCGACGTTGCTGGCATGCTGCGCTCCTTCAGTTACGTCTCGGCGGTGGCGACGAATCAAGCCACCACCGAGCGCCCAGCCGACCGCCACCGTCTCGGCCCCTTGGTGCGGACCTGGGAGCGGGAGGCGGCCGAAACTTTCCTCAAGGCCTATCGTGATGCCATACAGGGCTGCCCGGCTTGCCCGGCCGACCCCGGCGCGATGGAGCGGCTGATCGAGTTTTTCGTCATCGAAAAGGCGCTCTACGAGTTGCGCTACGAAATGGACAACCGACCTGACTGGCTGGCCATCCCGCTTTTCAGCCTGCTGAGGATCCTGGACCCGCAAGAGAGGGACATGTCATGAAAGTGCTTGCCATGGTCCTCGCCGGTGGCCAGGGTTCGCGATTGCATCCCCTCACGGCAGAACGATCCAAGCCAGCGGTACCTTTTGGCAGCCGCTACCGCATCGCCGATTTCGTCCTCAGCAATATGCGCAATTCCGAGATACGCGGCATCTATCTGCTGGTGCAGTACAAGTCCCAGTCGCTGATCGAGCACGTTAACAAGGCCTGGGCACATGCCAACGCCTTGCCGGGGGAGTTCGTCTCCATCGTGCCGCCCCAGATGCGCGCCGGGCCGGAATGGTTCCAGGGCACGTCCGACGCCGTGTTCCAGAACATCAATCTGATCAAGCGCCATGCGCCTGACATGGTCGCGGTATTCGGCGCCGATCACATCTATCGCATGGACGTGCGGCAGATGGTCGACTTTCATCATCAAAACGCGGCGCACGTGTCAGTGGCGGCGATTCCCGTACCACTGGAGCAAGCATCGGCTTTCGGCATCATCGACGCCGATGCGCAGGGCCGTATCCACGGCTTCCTGGAAAAACCGGAAAATCCGCCGCCCATCCCCACCGATCCGGGTCGCGCCTACGGCTCGATGGGCAATTACCTGTTCGACACTGATGTCCTGCTGGCGGCCTTGCGCGAAGCGAAGGAGCGCGGCGAGCACGATTTTGGCGGGCATGTGCTGCCGCGCCTCATCCACACGCATCGCGTGTTTGCCTACAACTTCGCCGACAACCGCATCCCCGGCATCTCCGGCTACGAGGAGCAGCCCTATTGGCGCGATGTCGGCACCATCGATGCCTTTTACGCCGCCCACCGCGACGTTCTGGGCGGCCAGCCGCGCTTCAATCTTTTCAATCCGCAGTGGTTCATCAATTCCAGCAACTACCAGGGCCCGGCGCCACGCATCGTCCTGGGCGAGCTCGAGAACTGCGCCATCGGCGCCGGCTCCCTGGTGAAGGGCGCGCGCATCCGCAACTCCATCCTGCGCCGCGAGGTGATCGTGGAGGACGATGTCGAAATCGAGGACAGCGTAATCATGGACTATACCGTCATCCGTCACGGTGCGCGCCTCAAGCGCGTCATCGTCGACCGCTACAACGACATCGCGCCTCACAGCCGTATCGGTTTTGATGCGACGCTGGACCGCGCCCGCTACCTTGTCAGCGAAGGGGGCGTGGTCGTGCTGCCGAAGGGGCCGGACGTGCCAGACGTAACCCATTATCAGATGTAGGAGACTACGATGAATCTCCCCATCAGCGCCGTCTGGCCCGGCGACCCCTTTCCGCGCGGTGCCACCTGGGACGGCGAGGGGGTCAACTTCGCCCTCTTCTCCGAGAACGCGCAACGCGTCGAACTTTGTCTGTTCGACCCGACCGGCCGGCGCGAGGTACAGCGTATCGAACTGCGCGAGCGGACCGACCTGATCTGGCATTGCTACTTGCCCGAGGCCCGCCCCGGCCTGCTCTATGGCTACCGCGTGCACGGCCACTACGACCCGGCGCGCGGCCACCGCTTCAACCCCAGCAAGCTGCTGATCGAGCCCTACGCCAAGGACATTGTCGGCCAGTTGCGCTGGAGCGACGCCCACTTCGGCTACCGCATCGGCCACCGCCGCGAGGATTTGTCCTTCGACCGCCGCGACAATGCCGCCGGCATGCCCAAGTGCCGGGTCATCGATTCCGCCTTCACCTGGGGCGAGGACAAGGCCCCACACATTCCCTGGTCGGACATGGTGGTGTACGAGCTGCACGTGCGCGGCTTCACCATAAGCCACCCGGATATTACACCTCCGCTCCGCGGTACCTACGCCGGCTTGGCGACGGCGCCTGTCATCGATCATTTGAGGCGGCTGGGGGTCACCTCGGTGGAGCTGATGCCGGTGCACGCCTTTGTCGACGACCGCCATCTCATCGAGCGAGGTCTTTCCAACTACTGGGGCTACAACTCCATTGGCTTCTTTGCCCCCGATCGTCGCTATGGTTCGAGCGGCGTGGTGTCCGCATTCAAGACCATGGTCAAGACGCTGCATTCAAACGGTATCGAGGTCATCCTCGACGTGGTCTACAACCATACCGCCGAAGGCAACCAGCTCGGACCGACATTCTCATTTCGCGGGATCGACAACGCTACCTACTATCGGCTGGTCGGCGATGATCCGCGCTACTACATGGATTACACGGGCTGCGGGAACACGCTCAACCTGCAACATCCGCGTGTGCTGCAGCTGATCATGGACTCGCTGCGCTACTGGGTGCTGGAGATGCACGTCGACGGTTTCCGCTTCGATCTGGCCTCCGCCCTGGCGCGCGAACTTCACGCGGTCAACCGCCTCGGCGCCTTCTTCGACATCCTGGTCCAGGATCCGGTGCTGTCCCAGGTCAAGCTGATCGCCGAGCCTTGGGACCTGGGCGAGGGCGGCTACCAGGTGGGCAACTTTCCGGCCGGCTGGGGCGAGTGGAACGACCGCTATCGGGACACCATGCGATCCTATTGGAAGGGCGACGGCGGCCTGATCGGCGACTTCGCCAGCCGGCTCACCGGCTCCAGCGACTTCTACGATCACAGCGGCCGCAAGCCCTATGCCAGCGTGAACTTCATCAACGCCCACGACGGCTACACCCTGCACGACCTGGTGAGCTACCACGAAAAGCATAACGAGGCCAACGGCGAGGACAACCGCGACGGCACCGACAACAACAACTCCTGGAACTGCGGCGCCGAGGGCCCCACCGATGATGCCAGGATCAACGCCCTGCGTGCGCGGCAGAAGCGCAACCTTTTGACGACCCTGTTCTTCTCCCAGGGTGTGCCGATGCTCGTGGCCGGCGACGAGATGGGCCGCACCCAGCGCGGCAACAACAATGCCTACTGCCAGGACAACGAGATCAGCTGGGTGAACTGGGATCTATCCGCTGCAGATCGGGAATTCCTCGACTTCACCCGGCGCGTCATCGCCCTTCGCCGAGAACACCCGGTATTCCGTCGGCGCAACTTTTTCCAGGGCCGCGCCATTCACGGCTCGGGTGTCAAAGATATCCACTGGTTCAAACCAGACGGCCAGGAGATGAGCGACCAAGAGTGGGCACAGGATTTTGCGCGCTGCCTCTGCGTCTATCTGGGCGGTGATGCCATGCAGGAGCGCGACAGGCGCGGCCAGCCCATTCGCGACGACAATTTTCTCCTGCTGTTCAACAGCCACCACGAGGCCATCCCGTTTATGCTGCCGGCGCTGTGCGAAGGCTGCGCGTGGCAGAGCGTCCTCGACACCTGCCTGGGTGGCAGCCTGGAGCCTGACGGCCAGTTTCGGGGCGGCGATACCTACGCCCTCGACGCTCGCTCCCTCGCGCTCCTTGTCCAGCGGAGATCATAATGAGGCGCCGCCACCTCATGCCCTTCGGCGCCGAATTGCTTGACGATTACGGCGTGCGCTTTCGCCTCTGGGCGCCTGGCGTCGCGGCCGTTGCGCTGTGGCTCGACGAGGCGCGGGAATTGCCCATGGCAGCTGCGGGCTCAGGTTGGTTTGAACTGACGTTGCCTGGGGCACGAGCCGGCAGCCGCTACCGCTTTCGCTTGCCCGACGGATTGCTGGTGCCTGATCCGGCCTCGCGCTGCAATCCCGAGGACGTGCATGGCCCATCCGAAGTGATCGACCCGGCTGCCTTCGAGTGGCTCGATGGCGATTGGCTTGGCCGGCCCTGGGAGGAGGCGGTGATCTACGAGCTGCACGTGGGCAGCTTCACGCCGGCCGGTACTTTCGACGCCGTCATCGAGCGGCTCGACTATCTCGCCGCGCTTGGCGTGACCGTGCTGGAGATCATGCCGGTGGCCGATTTTCCTGGCCGGCGCAACTGGGGTTACGATGGCGTGCTGCCTTTTGCGCCCGATGCCACCTACGGCCGGCCGGAAGACTTAAAACGTCTGGTAGCCGCCGCCCACGAGCGTGGGCTAATGGTGCTGCTCGACGTGGTCTACAACCACTTCGGCCCCGAGGGCAACTACCTGCACGCCTACGCCCCGGACTTCTTCAATCCGCGTCACGCCACGCCGTGGGGAGCGGCCATCAATTTCGATGGCGAAGCCAGCCGCACGGTACGTGATTTCTTCATCCACAATGCGCTGTACTGGCTGGAGGAATACCATCTCGATGGCCTGCGCCTGGATGCCATCCACGCCATCTGCGACGACAGCCCGGCGGATATCATCGAGGAACTTGCTGTCGCTATCAGGCAAGGTCCGGGCCGTGAACGCCATGTGCACCTGGTGCTGGAGAACGACCGCAACCAGGCGCGTTACCTTGGCCGCGACGATCGCGGCCAGCCGCGTCAGGCCACGGCGCAGTGGAACGACGACATCCACCACGTCCTGCACGTACTCACCAGCGGAGAGAACGACGGTTACTATGCCGACTACGCTGCCGATCCGGTGCGGCTTCTGGGCCGATGTCTCGCGCAGGGCTTCGCCTATCAGGGCGAACCTTCTTCCTTCCGCGACGGCGAACCGCGCGGCGAACCCAGTGCCCACCTCCCGCCCGCCGCCTTCGTCGGCTTTCTGCAAACCCACGATCAAGTGGGCAACCGCGCCTTCGGCGAACGTCTGTGCCATCTCGCCTCCACCGCCGCGCTGGAAGCCGCCGCAGCTGTGTTGCTGCTTGCCCCGCAGCCGCCGCTCCTGTTCATGGGCGAGGAGTTCGCCGCGGCCCAACCTTTTCTGTTCTTCTGCGACTTCGGCCCCGATCTGGCCCGCGCGGTGACCAAAGGCCGGCGGCGTGAGTTCTCGCGTTTCGCCCGCTTCGCCGACCCGGCCGCGCGCGAGCGCATCCCCGATCCGAATGCTTCGGCCACCTTCGAGACCTGCGTACTCGACTGGAGCGCCATCAAGCGCGAACCGCACCGCGCCACCCTCGAACTCCACCGGCGGCTGCTCGAGCTGCGGCGGCAGTGGATCGCCCCGCGCTTGGCCGGCATGGGCAACGGCGAACCGCAAGTGACGCGCCTGTCCAAGCATGCGCTGACCGTACGCTGGCGCCTGGGTGACGGCAGCCAGCTTTCGTTGCTCGCCAATCTGGGCGAGGACAGGGTCGATACGGCGCCTGTCAATGGAGAATTGGTCTTCGCCACCGCCAACCTCGACGCCGCCGTGCTCGACGCCGGGTACTTGCCCCCCTTGTCGACAGCATGGCATTTGCAAGCAACTGAGCAATCATGACCCGCTCCGCCCGGAAGGGCTTTGACGCGCTGGCGAAACTCGCCGCCCATTGCGGCATCGCCGCCGAGTACCACGACATCTGGGGCAAGCGCCATGCGATCCCGGAGCAGACGCTACGTGCCCTTTTAGCTGCCATGCACTTCCCTGCTGAGGCGGACCCTGCACGCCTGTTGCGTAGCATGGAGGAACAGGAATGGCGCCGGCCGCTGCCGCCGATCATGGTCATGCAGGCTGGCGATGCCCTGGTTGTTCCGGTCTCGCTGCTGGCTGCACAGGCAGGCAAGCCGCATCGCTGGATTCTGACGCTTGAGGATGGCACTCCGATGACGGGCGAGTTCGAGCCGGCCAAGCTGCCGCGGCTGGGTCGGCAGCGGCTGGACGGCGTGGATTGGCTGCGCGGCGAGTTAGGCCTGCCGCCATTGGCAACGACTGGCTACCACCGTCTTGAAATCGAGCAGCCTGGCGGGGACGACATGGCGCAGGTGGCGATGGCCCTGGTCGTTGCGCCACCGAGCTGCTACCAGCCCGAAGCCGTGCAAGGGGAAGGGCGTGTCTGGGGCCCGACGGTTCAACTCTATGGCCTGCGCTCGCGGCGCAACTGGGGGATTGGCGACTTCGGCGACCTGCGCACCCTGGTCGATCTGTCGGCACAAGCCGGTGGCGGGGTGATCGGGGTCAGCCCCCTGCACGCCCTGTTTCCGGACGACCCCGCGCGGATCAGCCCCTACAGTCCATCCAGCCGCTGTTTCGTCAACATCCTATACATTGACGTGGAGTCGGTCGCGGAATTCGCCGAGTGCGACGCGGCACGCAATCTCGTCGCCTCCGAACGTTTCCAGGGCCGACTGCGGCGGCTGCGGGCCAGCGAACTGGTTAACTACGAGGAGGTGTCCGCCGCCAAGCGCGAGGCGCTTGCCCCCGCATACCGGCACTTCCGCGATCAACACCTCGCCAAGGACAGTGACCGGGCACGCGCCTTCCGCCAGTTCCGCGCAGAACAGGGCGCAGCGCTGGAATGCCACGCGCGCTTCGAGGCCCTGCAGGAACACTTCCGCAGCGACAATTCCGCACTCTGGGGCTGGCCGGCCTGGCCCGAGGAATACCGCCACCCGCAAGCGCCGGCGGTGGCGGCGTTCGCGGCGGAACACCCTGATGCGGTTGAATTCTTCGCCTGGCTGCAGTGGCTGGCGGACGAGCAACTCGCCGCCGTCGGCCGTCAATCCTGGCAGCGCGGCCTTGCGGTGGGGCTCTATCAGGACCTGGCAGTCGGCGTGAATCCGGGCGGATCGGAGGCTTGGACCTGGCAGGACGCCTTTGCCAGCGGCGCCTACGTCGGCTCACCTGCCGACGGCTTCAACCCTGAGGGACAGGACTGGGGACTGCCGCCCCTGGTGCCGCATCGCCTGCGCGAGGCGGCCTACGCGCCTTTCATCGCCGTACTGCGCGCCAACATGCGCCACTGCGGTGCGCTTCGCATCGATCATGTCATGGGACTCTCGCGCCTGTTCTGGGTGCCGGTCGGTTTGTCACCGCTACAGGGTGCTTACGTTGGCTATCCGCTGCAGGATCTGCTCGGCATCCTCGCCCTGGAGAGTCAGCGCAACCACTGCATGGTGATTGGCGAGGACCTCGGCACGGTGCCTGATGGCTTGCGCGCCCGCCTCGCCAGGGCCGGCGTGCTGTCCTACCGGCCGTTGCTGTTCGAGCGGACCGCGGAGGGCAGCTTCACGCCACCGGGCGAGTATCCGCATCAGGCCCTGGTGGCGGTGAGCACTCACGACATGCCGACGCTGCAAGGCTTCTGGAAGGGCCGCGACATCGACACCCGTGCCATGCTCGGCCTCTTCCCTGCACACGAGCAGATGGAACGGATGGTGGTGGAGCGCGCCCAGGATCGCGCCCGCCTGTTGGTGGCGCTGAAGCGCGAGGGACTGCTGCCGGAGGGCGTCGGCGTTCATCCGTTTTCGGTACCCGAGATCACGCCGCCCTTGATGGTTGCCATCCACGCTTTCCTGGCGAGGACGCAGGCGCAGGTCCTGGTGGTCCACCCTGAAGACATTCTCGGCGTCGTCGAGCAGACCAACCTGCCGGGCAGCCGGGATGAACAGCATCCCAACTGGCGCCGGCGCCTGCCCCTGCAGCTCGAGGACTGGCCGGATGACGGCCGTTTCACCGCCGTCGGCGAGGTGCTGCGCAGCGAGCGTGGCACTGCGGTGGTCCCGCGCGAGGACGGGCCGCCGCCTTACCGCACGGCCATCATACCGCGCGCCACTTACCGGCTGCAGTTCAACCGCGGCTTCACCTTCGCGCAGGCGTCTGCCTTGGCGCCCTATCTCGCCGATCTCGGGATTAGCCACTGCTATGCCTCGCCCTATCTCAAGGCGCGCCCCGGCAGCAGCCATGGCTACGACATTGTCGACCATGCCGCACTCAATCCGGAAATCGGTACAGCGCAGGAATACGAAAAATTTGTTGCCGCGCTCAAGCTTGAAGGACTGGGCCAAATCGTCGATGTTGTCCCCAACCACATGGGCGTCATGGGTGCCGATAACGCCTGGTGGCTGGACGTGTTGGAGAACGGACTCGCATCGGCATGGGGAGCCTTCTTCGACATCGACTGGGAGCCGCTCAACCCGGAGCTCAGGGGCAAGGTGCTGCTGCCCTTGCTGGGCGACCACTACGGCACCGTGCTCGACCGCGGCGAGCTGCGCCTGGGCTACGACGCGGTGCGCGGGGAATTCAGCATCTTCTACTACCAGCACCGGCTGCCGGTGGACCCGGCGACGTATCCTCGCATCGTCGGGTATCGCGGCGAACGTCTGGCAGCCGCCCTCGGGGAAGACCACGAACGCTACGTCGCGCTGCTGGCGCTACTTACCGCTTTCGGCCATCTGCCGGCACGCACCAACGCTGACCCGGAACGGATGGCAGAGCGCCAGCGTGACAAGGAGGTGCACAAGCGTCAGCTCGCCGCCCTGTCCGAGGCCCAAGTCGAAATCGCTCATCACATAGCCGACAACCTGGCGGAGTTCAACGGCAGCCCCGGCCATTCGGCGAGCTTCGACCTGCTGGACGACTTGATCCAGGTGCAGGGCTACCGCCTGGCCTACTGGCGTGTCGCCGCCGAGGAAGTCAACTACCGGCGTTTCTTCGACATCAACGATCTGGCCGCGCTGCGTATGGAAGACCCGGCGGTATTCGACGCCACCCACCGATTCATTCTCGATTTGGTCGCCCAGGGCAAGGTCGAAGGGCTGCGCATCGACCATCCTGACGGGCTGTATGATCCGGGCGAGTACTTCCGTCGCCTGCAGCAGGCGGTGGGCGGCAGGCCATCCACCGCGGGCGAGCCGCTGCCGCTGTATCTGGTGATCGAGAAGATACTCGCCGAACATGAGCGTCTGCCGGATGACTGGCCAATCCATGGCGCAACCGGCTACCGCTTCGCCAACCTCGTCAACAACCTCTTCGTCGACAGTTCCGCCGAGCGGCGCATGACACGCATCTACCGCGACTTCACCGGCATCGACAGCGACTTCGAAGCACTGGCCTACGACGCCAGGAAACTGATCATGCGTTTTGCCCTGTCGAGCGAGATCAACGTCCTCGCCAATCGCCTGGCGCGCATTGCCGCCGCCAGCCGGGACACCTGCGACTTCACCCACAATGGGCTGCGTCAGGCGCTGGTGGAAGTGGTGGCGTGTTTCCCGGTCTATCGCAGCTATGTCGTCAAAGGCCACCTGTCCGCTGACGATCGCAGGCACATTGCCTGGGCTGTGGCCGTAGCCAAGAAGCGCACGCCGGACGCGGACACTGGCATCTACAACTTTATCGAGGGCGTACTGACCACCGATCTTGGCAGCGGCCGCAACGCCGCATTCCGCGATTGCTTGCAGTCTTTCGCCCAGAAGTTCCAGCAGGTATCGTCACCGGTGATGGCCAAGGGTGTCGAGGACACGGCCTTCTACCGTTACCACCGCCTGATTTCGCTCAATGACGTCGGCGGCGAGCCGCGCCGCTTCGGTCTTTCAGTGGCGGCCTTTCACGCAGCGACGCGTGCCCGCGCGACCTGTTGGCCGCACAATCTGCTCGCCACCTCCACACACGACAGCAAGCGCTCTGAGGACGTGCGTGCTCGCCTCAACGTTCTGTCCGAAATACCTGCAGCTTGGAAGCTGATGCTCAAACGCTGGCGCCGCCTGAATCGCGGCCGCAAACGCATGATCGATGGCATCGAGGTGCCGTCCCGCAACGAGGAGTATCTGCTCTACCAGACCCTGATCGGGACTTGGCCGCTGAGCCTGCCGGACGACGAGGCCTTGGCCGACTACCGGACGCGGATCGACGCCTACATGATCAAGGCGCTGCGCGAGGCCAAGGAGCATAGCAGCTGGGTTCAGATCAATGCGGATTACGAGGCTGCGGTGAGCGGTTTTGTTCAGGCCTTGCTGGCGCCAGGCAGCAAGAACCTGTTCCTGGCAGACTTCGTGCCGCTGATGCAGAACATCATTCCCCGCGGCCTGATGAACGCCCTTGCGCAGACACTGATCAAGCTCACCTCACCCGGCGTTCCCGACATCTACCAGGGCTGCGAGCTGTGGCAGTTCAATCTGGTCGACCCGGATAACCGTCGGCCCGTAGACTTTGCTCAACGCCGCCAGCTGCTTGCGCAAACCCGGGCGCTGGTCGACGCGCCGCCCGAGCAGTGGCCAGAGCGCCTGCAACCACTGCTGGCGGACATGGGGGATGGTCGCGTCAAGCTGTATACCCTGTGGCAGAGCCTGGCCCTGCGGGCGCAATGGCCCGAACTGTTCCGCGACGGCGACTACCGGCCCCTGACGGTGCGAGGCAACCTTGCAATGCACGCCTGCGCCTTTGCCAGGCAGCACGGGGACCGTGCGCTGATTACCCTCGTGCCGCGTTTGCCGGCCCGCCTGTTGGGCGACCGCAATATCCTGCCTTTGGGGCCGGGGGTGTGGGGTGACACGACGCTGGAACTGCCCGCCAAACTGGCTGGCAAGAGGTGGCGCAACGTCTTCACTGGCGAGTGCCAGGCGGCGGCCAGCCGACTGGCACTGGGGCAGGTGCTGGCCCACTTTCCCGTGGCCTTGCTGGCGTCCGAGACGGGCCCGTGACCCATCGAAAGTGGATACGCGGTGGATGTCGCATGCAACCTGTACCAGACCCCTTCGCGGGCGCCGTCGGCCGATTTCCGGCATCATTGCCGCCCATATCATCCCGCATTCTGCTGAAATAGCTGGGTTAACGGGTTAATCCGGCATATAGCAGCGGCAATTTCTCCGGCAAACGCTGCACATGGTCCACCACCATGTAGTTGCGCTGGCCGAAAATGCGCGACACATAGTTGTCGGCACGCGGGTCCAAGGTCATGCAGTAGGTCACCACGCCTTGTTTGGCTACATCTTCCACGGCTTTCTTGGTGTCATAGCGCAAGTACTGCGGGTCGCGAACGTCGATGTCCGCCGGCTCGCCGTCGGTGATCACAATAAGCAGTTTCTTGGCGGATTTCTGCAGCTTCAGGTAATGGCCGGCATGGCGAATGGCGGTACCCATCCGGGTCGATAACTGCCCGGTCATGCCGGCCAGTTTGGCCTTCGGAGTCTCGTCCCAATGCTGGTCAAAGTCCTTGAATCGATAGTAAGCCACATCATGGCGGCCATCCGAGCAAAAGCCGTGTATGGCAAACGGGTCGCCGACCTTGTGGATCGCGTCCGAAAGCAGGACGCAGGCCTGCCGCGTTAGATCCAACACGGTGTAATCCTGACCGGCGACCCTTTCATTGGTCGATTCGGACAGGTCAAGCAACACCAGAATGGAAAAGTCCCGGGTCTTGCGCACCGAGCGCATCATGATGCGCGGGTCGGGTTGGTTGCCCATGCGTATGTCTATGAAGCTGGCGATCGCCGCATTGATGTCGATGTCGTCGCCGTCTTCCAGCTTGCGGATGCGCTGCACACCCTGCGGTTGCATGGCGTCGAGCAGGAATTTCATGCGATGGATTTCCCGCTTGTATTGCGTGGTGATGGTGTCGATGACCTGAAGGTCACCCGATTTGGCGCGCCTTTCGAGCACTGTCGCCCAGGATGGGCGTTCAAGCTGGATCTGGTAGTCCCATTCGGAGTAATGGAAGGGCTGGGACAAGGGCTCCTTGCCTTCCAGTTCGTTGATGCTGCAGCCTTCCTGATCGAGATAGAACTCGGTGCTGAGAACCCAGATTTCGCTTGCGTCGTCGCCGGCGGATTCCACATCGAGCTCATTTGCCATCTCCATCGCGCTCACATACTTGCGGACTTGCTTGATGGATTCATAGCCAGCGCCGGCTGCCTTGTCGAAATCAAATTCCTCAAACGCCCAGAAATAGCGGTTGTCGTCGCGGTACGGCGCAGTGAGGATATCGATGCGCGGATTGAATGGGATCCTCTTTTCGCCCAGGCGGTGGGCGAGTTGCACGCCGATTTCCCAGGAAGTCTGATTGGAATGAAGTTTGTCCTGCGCCGCATCAAACAGGGCGCGACCCTGGACAATCCAGGAATCACCGTCCTCGTATTTGTCGTCCAGCAGGGCACGGGCAAGGCGGTTTAGGAAATCGCCTGCACTCACGCGCATATTCGGATTGGCGAAGTGCAATCTGCTCCACAGTTGTTTGAGGCCTGGAAAGCGGCGTATGGAAAGGGTTTCCACCCGCGCATCTTCAATCACGGAGATCACTGCCATCTGCATTGGGTTCAGCGCCTCGGCAGAGATGGGCTGGCGGGTTTCCACGACGTGAGCGGCGCAATGCGCAGCAGTCGCGCGGTATAGTTCCAGGCCGGAGACGCGACCGTTCTCGGCATCCGGGACCGGCACGACAAAATCATCAAACGCATCGGGCAGATGGAGCAGATAGTCCTCGATGTAGGGTCTGTAACCCTCCCGTGTCTCGAAGTCACCGGAAGTCGGGCGCATGAAGAAATCCCGCGCCCACAAGGCGCGCAGATACATATTGATGCGGCGCTGCACATCCACCAGCAAGGTGCCCTTGCGCTCCTTCTGCAGCATGGCGAGCGATTCCTTCGATTCCAGGCTGAAGTAACGGATCTGTTCCTCGTATTGGGTGCGGTGGGCATGGGCGCCCCAGAGTGCCCAGCGCCGCAGGCCACCCAGAGTCAACTGCCGGAATAACACTTCCAGATTGTCCAGCATGGGCCGCACCCCGCGTGGCGCCTGGGCAATCAGGGTGTTGATGAATTGCAGGTACTTGATGAACAACTTCGGATCGCCCAACCTGTTCGCCGCTGTCGGGGCGGTGGCGAGCAGCAGTTCGATCACTGCGCCGGAAGTTTTTGAAGCGAGCGTGAGTGCCGCAGTAGCCAGGTCGGCGACCACATCTTCGCCGACTTCCTTGGCGACCTGGGGGGCTTCGTCTATCCAGGTCTCAACCAGCGAATCGCCACGACCCAGGCCGCGCAACGCTGCGGCGCCTTTAAGGTAATTGTCCAGACCACGCGGCGAGAATACCTTGGTGGCGTCCTGCCAGGCGGCCAGCAACATCTCCCGGGTGCGAGGGGAGAGGGGTTCGAGCAGTTCGTCGTAATCATCGAGATTGATGGACATGGCTTTTCCGGGGGTCGGAGGTCAGGATTCAGGACTCAGGGAATGTGCGGACAAAGTCCGCGCCCTGGAATTCTCGCATGGCTCTGAGGAGCACCAACCCTGGCCCCTGAATCCTGAATCCTGGCCCCTTACTGCTCGCATCAGAAGAACGTACCCACTGCCGCGTCGAGGGCGTCGCGCATGTCCGGATCATCCGTGATCGGGCGCACCAAGGCGACTCGACAGGCTGCAATCGGATTGACCCCCTTTGCAATGAGTGAACCGGCGTAGATCAACATGCGGGTGGACAAGCCTTCGTCCAGGCCGTGACCCTTGAGGTTGCGCGAGCGCTCGGCGATGGAAACCAGTTTGCCGGCCACATCGGCATCAATCGCCGCCTCGTGCGCAACAATTTCGGTCTCAACGACATGTTCCGGATAGGTGAAGTCCAAGCCGCCAAAGCGCTGTTTGGTGGACTGCTTGAGATCCTTCATCAAGGACTGGTAACCGGGGTTGTAGGAAATCACAATTTGAAAGTCCGCGTGGGCGTGGACCAGTTCCCCCTTCTTCTCCAGTGGCAGGACACGGCGGTTGTCCGTCAACGGGTGGATCACCACGGTGGTGTCCTGGCGCGCCTCGACCACTTCATCCAGGTAGCAGATTGCGCCGTGACGGGCGGCAAGGGCGAGTGGCCCGTCCTGCCACTGGGTGCCTTCGGCAGAGAGCAGGAAGCGGCCCACAAGATCGGACGCCGTCATGTCTTCGTTGCAGGCTACCGTGATAAGGGGCTTGCCGAGCTTCCAGGCCATGTATTCGACAAACCGGGTTTTGCCGCAGCCGGTCGGGCCTTTCAACATCATGGGCATGCGCACCGAATAGGCGGCTTCATACAATTCCACTTCGTCAGCAACTGCGCGGTAATAGGGTTCCTTTTGGATGCGATATTGGTCGATGATGTTCGGCATGTTGGCTTAAGTAATAGTCTTTGGGGGAGTGAGAAATGAAGCTTCAGGTCATCGGCAATGAATCGATTGACCTGGAATCACCTTCCACTGTTGAAGTGATACGGCGGAGAAACAAAAAACCCCCGCGCCATTCGGCGACGGGGGCGGTACGGTCTCCCGTCGCGGCTTAAACAGTCTTGCCGCGGTAGATCACCATGGCGGTGCCTTGGGACTGGGCGAAGTTGTCATAGCCGACCAGGCGAACGTGATTGTTCGGGTTGGCTTTGTGACAGGCTTCGGCTTCGCCGAGGATATGCTCGACATTGGTCTCGCCAAACATCGGCAGTTTCCACATGTACCAGTAGTTGTCCATCAGGTTTTCCGGCTCGGTGTGCTCAATGGCAGGGTTCCAGCCTTTCTTCACGATGTACTCGACCTGTTTCTTCATCTGGTCTGCGTTCATGGCTGGCAGATAGGAGAAGGTTTCAAACTTGCGGCTGGCGGGATCACTCAGACGGCTTTTGTAATCCATCATTTCAGACATTATGTTTCCTTTCCGGGAATGGGGTCAGGGATCAGGGGTCGGGGAAGGTGCGGCTGTGCCGCGCCCTTGTTCCGTGAATCCTGAATTACTTATGAGCCACGTCCAGTTTGTCGACGGTGTCAAACTCGAACTTGATCTCTTTCCAGGTTTCCATGGCGATCTTCAGCTCGGGAGACGACTTGGCCGCATTGGTCAGAATGGCCTTGCTTTCCTTCTCGATCTGCACACCCTGGTTGCGCGCTTCGACGCAGGCTTCCAGTGCCACGCGGTTGGCCGCGGCGCCGGCCGCGTTGCCCCAGGGGTGGCCCAGCGTGCCGCCGCCGAACTGCAGGCAGGCGTCGTCGCCGAAGATGGCAACCAGCGCGGGCATGTGCCACACGTGGATGCCGCCGGATGCGACCGGGAACACACCGGGCATGGAGCCCCAATCCTGATCGAACATGATGCCGCGGCTGCGGTCTTCCTTGATGAATGAATCACGCATCAGGTCAATCCAACCCAAGGTCGCCGCGCGATCACCTTCCAGCTTGCCGACCACGGTGCCCGAATGCAAGTGGTCGCCGCCCGACAGGCGGAGGATCTTGGCCAGCACGCGGAAGTGGATGCCGTGGTGCGGGTTCCGGTCGATCACCGCGTGCATGGCGCGATGGATGTGCAGCAGGATGCCGTTGTCGCGGCACCAATTGGCCAGCCCCGTGTTGGCACAGAACCCACCGGTGATGTAGTCGTGCATGATGATGGGCGCGCCGATTTCCTTGGCGTACTCGGCACGCTTGTACATTTCTTCCGGGGTCGGGGCGGTCACGTTGAGGTAGTGGCCCTTGCGCTCGCCGGTTTCACGTTCGGCCTTGTGGATCGCTTCCATCACAAAGTCGAAGCGCTGACGCCACCGCATGAACGGCTGGCTGTTGACGTTTTCGTCGTCCTTGGTCAGGTCCAGACCGCCGCGCAGGCACTCGTACACGGCGCGGCCGTAGTTCTTCGCCGACAGGCCCAGCTTCGGCTTGATCGTGCAGCCGAGCAGCGCACGGCCGTATTTGTTGAGGATGTCACGCTCTACCTGGATGCCGTGGGGTGGGCCACCGCAAGTCTTGACGTAAGCAATCGGGAAGCGCACGTCTTCCAGGCGCAAGGCACGCAACGCTTTGAAGCCGAACACGTTGCCCACCAGCGAGGTGAATACGTTGACTACAGACCCTTCTTCAAACAGGTCGATGGGGTAGGCGACGAAAGCGTAGAAGCAGGTGTCGTCGCCGGGCACGTCTTCAATCCGATAGGCGCGGCCCTTGTAGTAGTCCATGTCGGTCAGGAGATCGGTCCACACCGTGGTCCAGGTGCCAGTGGAGGATTCGGCAGCGACGGCAGCGGCAGCTTCTTCGCGGTCAACGCCGGGCTGTGGGGTAATCTTGAAACAGGCGAGGATGTCGGTATCCAGAGGGGTGTATTCCGGCATCCAGTAAGTCTGGCGATACTCTTTAACGCCAGCGTTGTATGTCTTTACAGCCATTGCTATCTCCTTGATTGAAGAGGTCTACCTATCGAAGCCCTGGACAGTTTCGGCGCAGCGCTTAAGACAGTGGATGAGAGTCTAATGATCCTTTAACATAAACAATAGTCAAAGATTTTGATTGTATGTATAAGGTTTAACTTATACTGATATTGCGACCTGTATGTCTATGATACATCTAACTTTGCGCCAATTAAAGGTGTTTGAAGCGGTTGCCCGGCTGCTTTCCTATTCCCGGGCAGCGCACGAACTTCACTTGAGCCAGCCAGCGGTGTCGATGCAAGTGCGCAGCCTGGAAGAAAGCATCGGCCTGCCCTTGACCGAGCAGATGGGTAAGCGGATTTTCCTCACGGAAGCCGGCCGGGAAGTGTTCCACTATAGCCATAACATCGCCGAACTGTTGGCCGACATGGAGTCTGTTTTGACCGGGCTCAAGAGCCTGGAAGGTGGCAACCTGAAAATTGCCGTGGCGTCCACGGCCAATTACTACGCTACGCAGTTGCTGTCACGCTTTCGCGCGCTTCATCCTTCCATCACCATCAATCTGGATGTCACCAATCGCCAGTCCATTATTGCGCAACTGGGGACCAACAAGATTGATCTCGCCATCATGGGGCTCCCGCCCGAAGGCCTGGACTTGCAATCCGAGTCCTTCATGGAAAATCCTCTGGTGATGATTGCCCCGCCAAGCCATCGGCTCGCCGGGAAGAAGGCCGTCGCCCTGGCGGACTTGGCAGTAGAGAGCTTCGTGGTGCGGGAGGAGGGTTCAGGCACGCGCGGCGCAATGGAGCGCTTCTTCGGTGAGCACGGATTGAACCCTCGCCTCGAGTTGGTGATGACGACAAATGAGGCCATCAAGGAAGCAGTGCAGGCCGGCATGGGGCTAGCCGTCGTGTCTCGGCATACCGTGCTACTGGAGTTGGAAACCGGACGCCTTGTCGTCTTACCGGTGGAGCATTTTCCCATCATACGGCACTGGTATGTGGTGCAGCGCGAGGGCAAACACCTGTCCGCAGTGGCGCAGGCCTTCAAGGAATTCCTGCTGACCAGTCCTCTGCTCCCTGAGGGTCTGCGCACAACGCCACCTGCGTCGCCTTAAGCGCGACGGGCGCGCGGCATGTGCCCGCTGGCATACCAGTGCCCATCATCAGTTGACTCCCCGACACTTGCTTTCTTGACGCTGTCTTGCTCCCCACAATAGAATGCAACTCATCGGGGTGCCAACTCCCGGTTAACAAGACCGTGTCCCGTCCAAGTTTGGCATCAGGGCGCTGCAAGATTTCTTCGCAGCGCCCACGTTGCCGCGCGGAGCATTGAATCCTTTGCACGCCGATGCACCGCCACTTCAGTGCCCCGTGCCCGTGTGGAGGGCTCGACCAGCGCTTTTCAGCATCCTGATCAGATGCCTGATAAAACTTGGAGATAAGCTTGGATACCGCAATTCAATCACCCCCCACGCCTGTTGGGCTGGATCTAGCGCTTCCACCCCACCTCGCGCCCGTTACTCTTGGCGCCGCGTTCAAATTCTGGGTCAAGCTTGGCTTTATCAGCTTTGGCGGGCCGGCTGGACAAATTGCCATCATGCATCAGGAACTGGTGGAGAAACGCCGCTGGATTTCCGAGCACCGCTACTTGCATGCGCTCAACTATTGCATGTTGCTGCCGGGTCCGGAGGCGATCCAACTGGCCATCTACATCGGTTGGCTGATGCACGGCATCCGCGGCGCGCTCATCGCCGGCTTGCTGTTCTTTCTGCCGGCGTTCTTTCTGCTGTCGCTCCTGGCCGGGGTGTATCTTGCCCTTGGAGATGTGCCTGTCGTCCAAGGCCTTTTCTACGGGATCAAGCCTGCGGTGGTGGCCATCGTGCTGTTCGCGGCCTGGCGTATCGGCAGCCGGGCGTTGAGGAATGAAGTGCTGTGGGGCATGGCGGCGCTGGCCTTTATCGGCATCTTCGTTTTCAACATCGGCTTTCCGTGGATCGTGCTGTCAGCGGGCCTTCTGGGTGCCATCGGCGGCAAACTGGCGCCACAAAAATTCAGCAGCAGCGGCGGCCACGGCGTGAACAACAAGGACTATGGTCCGGCAATCATCGACGACAACACGCCCACGCCCCCACACGCCCGATTCTCCTGGGTCAAGCTGTTCGCCACGCTTGCGGTATTTGTCCTGATCTGGTTGGTCGGGATGTTCGCGATCCGCAGGGAACCAGCTCTGGCAAACATGGGCGACTTCTTTACCAGGGCGGCTTTCCTGACCATAGGCGGGGCGTATGCCGTA
Source organism: uncultured beta proteobacterium (assembly GCA_963782495.1). Taxonomy (GTDB): domain Bacteria; phylum Pseudomonadota; class Gammaproteobacteria; order Burkholderiales; family Thiobacillaceae; genus DASQBT01. The sequence continues at coordinate 452,851 of CAWAJU010000006.1, forward strand.
TTGCCCTACGTGTATCAGGGCGGGGTGGAACACTTCGCCTGGCTCACCGGCCCGCAGATGATGGATGGCTTGGCGCTGGGCGAAACTACCCCGGGGCCGCTCATCATGGTGGTTACCTGGGTGGGCTATCTGGGCGGGGTGGCCAAAAATGTTTATGGCAATCCTGTTGCCGCCGGTCTGGCAGGGGCGGCGGTGGCAACCTTCTTCACCTTCCTGCCCTGCTTCCTGTTCATTCTGGCGGGCGGACCACTGGTCGAGGCGAGCCGCGGCGAATTGAGAGTGACCGCGCCGCTCACCGGCATTACGGCTGCTGTGGTCGGGGTAATCTTCAACCTCGCGGTGTTCTTTGCCTGGCATGCCTTCTGGCCTCAGGCCACCGCCGCGGCGCCATTTTTCGGGACTTTCGAGTGGTTCCCGGTTTTCGTCGCCCTGGCCAGTTTCGTTATGCTGTACAAGTACAAGATCGACATCATGAAGGTGATCGCCGCGTGCGCCTTGGGAGGGCTTGTTTTTTCATTGTTGATCTGAGAAAACGACATGGAATGTGCTAACCGCCCTGTGAATTGCCCCAGACCCTCGTGGTGGTTATTTACTGCGCGCGGCTTGTCTCCGCAGTTGGGCGCGGTCGTTGTACCGGGGTCATGCGCCGCACTTGGTCGGAGGCTGGCATTGTCGCCTGGGTTGGGGCAAAATTCTGCCAGCGACCATGCGCTGCAAAGGCATGGAGATGCTCAAGTACTATGTCTGGATCAAGTGTAGAACATACCCACAACCGGCCGCCAAAGGCCCAAAGGAAACTCGATGAAACTGATGATCGCCCTGCTGGTGCTTGCGGCCAGTGGCACTGCTTATGCCTTCCCGTGGTACGCGTCAGGCAACGGAATTCGCGGCGCGGACCTGATGAGCCCCGCGGAGCGGCAGGCCCATGTTGCGCGCCTGCAAGGCATGAAGACCTTGCCCGAATGCGAGGCCTATTGGACCACGCACAATCAGGACATTGATGCGCGCGCGAAAAAACAAGGTGTACAGCTTCCCCCTGTGCAAGGCGATCCCTGCAAGATCATGGTCATGTTTGGCCGGATCAAGTAATTCTTGGATCAACAGCGGGATGACTCTCAGAGTCACCGGCATGATTGCTTCTCCATCAAGGGGACAAGGTAGAATCATGCCTTTCCTGTCTTCAAGGCACAGTCATGATCCGGCCACTTGTCGGCGTCGTTATGGGTTCATCCAGCGACTGGGAGGTCATGCAACATGCGGTCGCCCAGTTTAAGTCCTTCGGTATTCCCTATGAAGCGCGAGTGGTTTCCGCCCACCGCACGCCGGACCTGTTGTACGAATACGCAAGTGAGGCAGAAGCCCGCGGCCTGAAGGCCATCGTAGCCGGTGCCGGCGGAGCGGCCCACCTGCCAGGCATGCTGGCGGCCAAGACCGCGGTGCCGGTGCTGGGTGTGCCGGTGCCGACCAAGTACCTCAAGGGTCAGGATTCGCTGTTATCCATCGTACAAATGCCCAAAGGCATACCGGTCGCCACCTTTGCCATCGGTGAAGCGGGCGCCGCCAATGCCGCGCTTTTTGTCATTGCAACGCTGGCCCTGCACGACGGCGGCTTGGCGGAACAGTTGCGCGATTTTCGCCGCGGCCAGACCGATTTCGCGCTCAATATGATCTTGCCGGATGTCGAGTAAACCCATCCTGCCTGGAGCCGTTCTGGGCATTCTGGGTGGCGGTCAACTGGGCCGCATGTTCACCATCGCCGCCCGCACCATGGGTTACCAGGTCATGGTGCTCGACCCGGACCCGCAGAGCCCGGCCGGGCAGATGGCCGATGTGCATATCCAGGCAGACTACATTGATCACGGTGCCATAAAGAAGTTGGGCGCAACCTGCGCCGCAGTTACGACCGAATTCGAAAATGTTCCTGCGGCCAGCCTGATCGAGCTCTCGCGCTATTGCAGGGTCGCGCCCAATTCAGACGCAGTCGCCATCGTGCAGGACCGCAGCCGGGAAAAATCCTGGCTGCGGGAGCAGGGATTCCGCACCGCGCCTTTTGCGTTGATCAATGACCTAAATGATCTGGAGCGGGCAGCCAGCGAGACCGGATTTCCGGCCATCCTCAAGGTGAGCCGTTTCGGCTACGACGGCAAAGGGCAATTTCGCATCGGTTCGATCACGGAGCTGAAGGCCGCATACGCGAAATTGAATGCCGCGCCCTGCGTGCTGGAAGGTCTGGTCAGTCTTGATTGCGAAGTATCCGTGGTGCTCGCCCGCAACGACTCAGGGGCGAGCGCCTGTTTTCCTGTTGGCGAAAATCATCACCACAACGGCATTTTAAGTATGACCATTGTCCCCGCCCGCGTAAGCAATAAACTCGCGGGTCAGGCGCAGGCGCAGGCGCGTTCAGTGGCGGACAAGCTTGATTATGTGGGCACCTTGGGGGTGGAATTCTTTGTCTCGAACGGCCGGTTGCTGGTCAACGAAATTGCACCGCGCCCCCACAATTCTGGCCATTACACTCTGGACGCCTGCGTGACGGACCAGTTTGAACAACAAGTCCGTGCGCTGTGCGGACTGCCGCTGGGGGATGCGCGGCTGCTGAGTCCGGTGGTGATGGTGAACTTGCTCGGCGATGTCTGGCGACCTGAACCTGACTGGAACACCCTGCTGACTCATCCGAGCATCAAGTTGCATCTCTATGGCAAGACCGAGGCACGGCCCGGGCGCAAAATGGGGCACTACAACTGCCTCGGGCATACGCTGGAAGCGTCGCTGAAACTCGCGGAAGAGACGCACCACAGTTTGGAAAGAAGCGTGCTCAAAACTCAGGAGCCGTCGGTCGGATAAGTCCTGGTTTGTCGCCAAAAAAGCTGAATCGACCCCCGGTCATTCAGTGCAACCCATTGTTTCCTTGTCGCGTCTTAGGTTCAGTGCCCAGGTTTGATCTGGGTGAGCTTCTGCTCCACGCGCACACCGTCATCTACTACGCGAACCTGGATGGGCAGGTGAGGCAAGTCGCGGTTGACCCACACCGAGACGGCTTTCTCTCCCGCAGCGGCGTCGCGCCGGTATTCCACCACGTCGAATGTGCCAGCTGGCGTGGTCATGGCCGGAGCAGGGTATTGGCTGTAGCGATAGACATCCACGTCCTTGCCGTTGGCGATCGGCACCGCGAGGGACGCCGGCAAGCTGGGCATGTACAGGAAAGAGTAAAGTTGGGACAGGTTGTCCTGTGTCCCCGCGGACAAAGGCGCCTGACTGACCAGGCCGTTGTGCTTGATGGTGAGCTGCATCGCCTTCCAGTCGAATTCCACTTGGTCGGATTTTTTTGAATTGTCGCTGCGCAATCTCCGATAAAGGGCGGGGGCCAGGCTGTTGTTGGAAATCATTCCATGACTTTCCAGGTGTATGGTTCCAGAAAGCAGAAATCTCAAAGGACCGGTTGCGCGACTCTCGCTGACCAGGGAGTAACGTTCACCGGTCCTGCGGAACACGTCCGTTACCTGACCCAACTCGGTGCCATTACGCGCCAGGCTGTAGACTGCCGTGAAAGCAGATCCGAGGGTGGGTGCGGCGCCTGCGCAGGCCGCCAGAGAAAGAATCAGGGCAGACAGTAGAAGGCGGATCATTTCAAGACTGGAAGAATTCGGAACACATTGCCTGTGACGCCTGGTTTCCGCTGACGTTCACTATCCCGTCGGAAATGACCAGCCGTCGTTCCGCAAACCAGCGCACGGCCAGCGGATAGATACGGTGCTCCTGGACCAGCACGCGGGCAGCCAGGGAATCGGGCGTGTCTGTGGCGAGCACAGGTACAGCGGCCTGTATGACGATCGGTCCATGGTCCAGGTGCGGCGTGACAAAATGCACCGTGCAGCCATGAATCTTGACTCCTTCGGCCAGGGCTTCTGCATGCGTATTGAGCCCTGGAAATGCTGGCAGCAGGGAAGGATGGATATTGAGCAGCCGGCCCTTGTAACGTTCGACAAACGCCTTGCTGAGGATGCGCAAGTAACCGGCCAATATGACCAGATCCGCGCCGGCCTCGTCGATACGTGCCGCCAGCACCTGATCAAATGCTTCGCGGCTGGGATAAGCATGGTGATCCAGGCCAACGGCGGGAATTCCGTGCTGGTGCGCATGGTCGAGGCCGGGTGCGCCGGGCCGGTTGCTGATGGCAGCAGTGAAGGTCACCGGCAGCTTGGCTTCCAGCAGGGCCTTCAGATTGCTGCCGCGGCCGGAGAGGAGAACGACGGCCCTGATCATCTATTGGGAGAGGAGGACAAAGGGACAGGAGCAGCACACATCGAGAGTGTTCTCTTGCCCTCGTTGCATATTGGAATCATCCAATGGTGACTTGTTCAACGCCTGCTGCCCACTCGATGATTTCACCGATTTTCCACGCCATTTCGTCTGCAGCACGCAAATGCGCCAGCGCCGCATCGACATGCTCCGGCGCAACGATCACCACCATGCCGATACCGCAGTTGAAGGTTCGGTACATCTCGGCGTCATCAATGTTGGCGGTGGTTTGCAGCCAGTCGAATAGTGGACTCCACTTCCAGGCGCTGCGTTGCAAGGCGGCGGCGCAGGACTCCGGCAGCACGCGCGGAATATTGCCGGTCAGGCCACCACCGGTGATGTGCGCCATGCCCTTGACCGGCAAAGTCCGCATCAGACTGAGCAGGGGTTTCACATAGATGCGGGTAGGCGCCATCAACACGTCGAGGAACGGCCGACCGTGGAAATCCGCGTTGAGGTCCGCATTGCTCACTTGTAGCAGCTCTCGCACCAGGGAATAGCCATTGGAATGACAGCCGCTGGAAGCGAGCCCAAGCACGGCATCGCCAGGTCGAACGCTGCGGCCGTCAATGAGCGCCGATTTCTCTGCGACGCCGACCGCGAATCCGGCCAGGTCATATTCGCCTTCCGGATACATGCCAGGCATCTCCGCGGTTTCTCCGCCTATCAAGGCGCAGCCGGCCTGCTTGCAGCCATTGGCAATGCCGGCGATCACTGCTTCGGCGCTATCCAGATCGAGTTTGCCGGTGGCGAAATAGTCGAGGAAGAACAGCGGTTCGGCGCCTTGCACCAGGATGTCATTGACGCTCATGGCCACCAGGTCGATGCCGACGGTGTCATGCCTATTAAACTGGAACGCCAGTTTAAGCTTGGTGCCGACGCCATCGGTACCGGATACCAGCACCGGCTCACGGTACTTCCTGGAGATTTCTACGACGGCGCCAAATCCGCCGATACCGGTCAGCACCTCGGGCCTCATGGTGGCCCGGGCGAGCGGTTTGATGCGCTCTACCAGGGTATCGCCCGCGTCGATATCCACCCCGGCGTCTTTGTAGGAAATGGAAGTCACTTTAGACTCGAAAACTTCAAAACGTCATTTTACCGTCTATGAACTTTTCCCGCCCCGAAAACCTGACCTGGTTGGCGCTCGCTGTACTGCTCGTTCTCGGCGGGCTCGTTCATGTATTGGCCCCTGTGTTGACCCCGTTCCTGGCGGGTGCGCTGCTGGCTTATATCTTTGATCCCCTGGTGGATCGCCTGGAACAGTTCGGGCTGAGTCGTACCCTTGCCACCCTCGTCGTACTGGCGAGTGCGGGGGTGGCCGCGGTGGGCCTGATCCTTCTGGTGATCCCCCTGTTTTCCAGCCAGATACAGGTGCTGACCGAACGCCTGCCAGAATATCTGGGCTGGATTCAACGCAAGCTGCTGCCGTCCTTGGCCGGCTTGCTGGGCTTCGATCTGCACGTCGATATGAGCGCGGTGCGGGACTGGCTTGCGCAACACGCACAGTCCGCGGGGTCAGCGGCAACCCAGTTCCTGCCCAAGCTGGGCAACGGCGCCCTGGCGATTATCTCCGCCCTGGTCAATTTGCTCTTGATACCCGTGGTCATGTTCTACATGCTGCGTGATTGGGATGCGCTGGTTGCGCGCATCGATCATCTGGTTCCACGCACCTGGCACGAGCCGGTGAACAAGCTGGCGCGCGAGATCGACCGGGTGTTGTCGGAATTCCTGCGCGGCCAGCTCTCAGTCATGGTCGTGATGAGCGTGTTCTACTCCCTGGGCTTGTGGCTGGTGAAACTGGATTTCGCCCTGCCGATTGGCATTCTGACCGGCATGTTGGGCTTTATCCCGTTTGTCGGCGCCACGGTGGGATTGCTGCTGGGTGTGCTGGAGGCAAGCCTTCAATTTCAGAACCTGTCCGAGGTGTTGCTGGTGCTTGGCGTGTTTGTCTCCGGCCAGGCGATTGAGGGCATGGTGGTGACGCCCAAGCTGGTGGGGGATCGCATCGGCCTGCATCCGGTTGTGGTGATCTTCGCGCTTGCCGCATTTGGCCAGCTTTTGGGCTTCTTCGGTGTCTTGCTTGCCTTGCCCATGGCGGCAGCCTTGCTGGTGACCCTACGTCATCTGCGCTCCGCCTATTTGCAAAGTCCGGTCTACCAAGGCAGCTATAATGCCAAGCTTTCATCGCCCTCAACGGTCATGAGTCCGCCACTGTTCGAGTCTTCCATCAAGAGCCTGCCGCTCCTATCCAGGGGCAAGGTGCGCGACATCTACGCGGTGGACGAAAAGCGGCTGCTGATCGTGACCACTGATCGCCTGTCAGCCTTCGATGTGGTTATGCCGACCCCCATTCCCGACAAGGGGAGGGTGTTAACTGCGGTCTCGCAATTCTGGTTTGGCAAATTGGCCAGCGTACTTCCTAATCAACTGACCGGCGTTGCGCCGGAATCGGTTGTGGCGGCGGAAGAGCGTGATCAAGTGGTGGGCCGCGCCACGGTGGTCAAGCGCCTGAAGCCATTGCCAGTGGAAGCCATCGTGCGCGGCTATCTGGCGGGTTCCGGTTGGAAGGAGTACCAGGAGAAACATAGCGTGTGCGGCATTCCACTGCCCGCCGGGTTGCGTCAGGCCGACAAGCTACCTCAGCCGCTATTCACGCCATCCACCAAGGCCGAACTGGGCCAACATGACGAGAACATCGACTTCACCCGCTGTGAAACGCTGCTGGGCAACTCACTGGCGGTCAAGGTTCGCGATGCCAGCCTCGCGCTCTACACCAAGGCGGCTGACTATGCGGCAAGCCGCGGCATCATCATTGCCGACACCAAGTTCGAATTCGGCCAGGATGAAAAAGGCCAACTGCATCTGATCGACGAAGTGCTCACTCCCGATTCGTCCCGATTCTGGCCGGCCGACCAGTATCTACCGGGCGCCAATCAGCCCAGCTTTGACAAACAATTCGTGCGCGACTGGTTGGAAGCCAGCGGCTGGAATAAGCAGGCGCCGGGGCCCGCCCTGCCGGACGACGTGGTGCGGCAAACGGCGGAGAAATATCAGGAAGCCTTGAGGCGGCTGACTACTTGAAGTGTGCGTCCAGGTAGTCCGCCACCGCCTTGACCAGTTCCTTGTCCAGGCCGGTGTAGAAGTGATCGGCATTGGGGATCATCTGTTGCTTTGAGCCCGGCTTGCCGGCAAGGGCTTTCTTCTCGGCGGGGACATTTGCCAGCACTTCAGGCAAATCGTTCTCACCGTATAACCAGAGTACCGACACTTTGATCTTGTTGAAATCTTCTTTGCGGCCCATCCCCAGCGCGACCCAGACCTTCACTGCTGTATCAGGCTTGTCCGTCAGGTAGGCATAACTCATTGATGAGCCCAGGCTGTGGGAAACAATAGCGATGCGGGTATAGCCTTTGGTCTTGAGGAATTCCACCGCGAGCTTCAAGCGCTCTTTTGCTTCGGGAAAAGTGGGGGCGTAATCTCTTGTCGTGGCCTCATTCTTCAGTACCGGCATTTGCACCGACAGCGTGGTGTAGCCCCGGTCGGCAAGCGCGCTGCGCAGCACTCCAATCAAGCCCCAGTCCGGATGGACGCCCATGCCGTGGACCACGACTATCGCGGATTTCGCGTCCTCGGCCGGCGTGTACAGGGTGAGAAACTCATGCTGATTGGCCTGCTTGAGATAGACTGCGTCGCCCACCACGATCCCGGGAACGACCTCGTTCGCCCAATTCTTCTCGCGAGCATAGTCGGCGGCAAACCCGGGCTGGGACAGTATGACGCCAACAAAGGCAATAAAAATCAACGGGTTCTTCATGTTTTCTCTAAGGGTTGTCCGAATAGGGGAATAAATTGCTGGCTTAAGGCTAAATTCAGACTTATAAATACCGATTCATACTATGCGTACTAGTGGTCAACTTCCGAACCCCGAGTGGAGAACTCATTGAGCATTCAACGTCCTCGTTTGCATTCAGTCGAAAACACGGGCAGCAATCTTTCGGCGGAAGACACAGTCCGCCCCGATTGGTCCAGCGGTTTCGTCATGATTGTAGACGATCGGGGAACCGCTCGCAGCCTGCTTGAAGGCCTGGCCCGTTCACTCGAGCAAGGCCTGATGGTGGAAAGCTACGCCGATCCGAGCCAGGCGCTGGCGCGCGCTTCCGAGCTGACTCCGGACCTCATTATCTCCGACTACCGGATGCCTGGCATGGACGGCGTCGAGTTTACCCGGCGGTTGCGGGCGCTGCCCAGGTTGGCCGATGTGCCTATTGTTATTGTCACGGTCGTGGAAGACCGGCAAATTCGCTATCAGGCACTGGAGTCCGGCGCAACGGACTTTCTTACGCGGCCCATCGATCCTCAGGAGTGCCGCGCCCGGTGCCGCAATCTGCTCGCCCTCAGACGTAGTCAGCGCATCGTCACGGACCGCGCAAAATGGCTGGAAGAGCAGGTAATGCAGGCCACCCGTGATATCCAGATACGTGAGCAGGAGACCCTACTGCGATTGGCGCGGGCGGGGGAATACCGCGATCAGGAAACCGGCTCCCATATCTTGCGCATGGCAAGGTTTGCTCGTGCCATTGCCCAGGAACTCAAGCTGTCCGCGATGGAATGTGACGAGATCGAATCCTCGGCGCCCATGCACGATATCGGCAAGATTGGCATACCCGACCATATTCTGCTCAAGCCTGGCGCGCTAAGCGAAGAAGAAATACTGATCATGCGACGGCACCCCATTATTGGCTACGAAATTCTGGCGGACAGTCCCTCACGTTTCTTGCAGATGGGTGCAGTCATCGCTCTTGGCCATCACGAGAAATACGATGGTACCGGCTATCCACAAGGATTGGCTGGCCAGTCAATTCCGCTACCGGCGCGAATCGTCGCGGTAGCGGATGTGTTCGATGCGCTGACCTCGGTCAGGCCCTACAAGAAGGCATGGTCGATGCAGGAAGCGTTGGACTGGGTCAAGAGCCAGATCGGAAGCCATTTCGACCCTGATTGCGCCCGGGCCTTCCTGGTCCGGTTGGATGAAGTGGCCCAGATCATGCAAGAATATCCGGATGCAAGCGCCTGACTCCCCACCGACCATGAGCAGTTTGCTCCTTGACGCCGTCGCCGATATCCGCCGGCGGATACGCGCTCGTCCGGACACGGAGTTTCAGCAAACGTTTATCCGGCTGGTTATCGGCTTGGTCTTCGCCGTCTATTTCTCCAGTTCCATTGCCAATTTACCGGATGCGAAACTCGAACAGGTGCACTGGGTGTTAACCGGTTTCATTGGAATCACCTTGGTGATGCTGGGCATCGTGTCAATGAGCACGTCGGTGGCACCGCTACGCCGCATATTCGGGATGGCCCTGGATTTTTCTACGGCATCCAGTTTGCTGATTCTGGCCGGTGAAACAGGCAGTCCCCTGCTGGTAATTTATTTGTGGGTTACCTTAGGTAACGGATTTCGCTATGGGGTGAAGTACCTGTTTGTTTCGGCTGCATTCGCCATCGCGGGATTCGTCACGGTGATGTTTGTGTCCCCTTACTGGAAAATGCACGAGGCAATCGGCTGGGCATTCTTGCTGTCCATGATTGCAGTGCCTGGGTATACCTCATCCCTGCTCAAGCAACTGCATGGTGCGGTCGCCCGGGCGCAGGCTGCCAACGCGGCCAAGTCGCAATTTCTGGCCAACATGACCCATGAACTAAGGACCCCGCTCAATGGCGTGATTGGTGTCGCGGATCTGTTGACCGAGACCCAGCTTAACCGCGAGCAAAAGGAACTGACCCAGGTTATCCGCTCGTCGGCCGACACCTTGCTCAGGCAGATTGAGAAGGTGCTGGATATCTCCCGAATTGAAGCGGGCAAGCAATTAGTGGAAAGCGTCGATTATGACCTTCACCGTCTGGTTAACGGCACGGTATTGATGCTGGAACCCCAGGCGAGCAAGAAGGGGCTGGTTCTGGCCAGCCACATCGCTCCGCAGACCCCATTTCAACTTCACGGCGACGCCCGGCACCTGCGTCAGATTCTAATCAACCTGATTGGCAATGCCCTGAAATTCACCGAATACGGCCGGGTCGACGTGTATGTTCGGCCGCAGGGTATGGGTACAAAGCTCAAATTGCGATTTGAAGTAGTCGATACCGGCATCGGCATAGCCGAGGATGCACAGGATCGGATTTTCGACAGCTTTAATCAGGCCGATGCATCGATCACCCGACGCTTTGGCGGAACCGGGCTGGGAACCGCGATTTCCAAACAGTTGGTCGAATTGATGGGTGGCCGCATTGGCTTTTCCAGCCGGGTGGGCGAAGGCAGCACCTTCTGGTTTGAACTGCCTGCCACCCAGACAACACAACAGGACGCGGTACTGAGTCTGGACAAGACCTTGATTCAGTTGCAGGTTGGGGTCTTGGCCAATGCAGAGTTGCGCGTGCGCCTGGCCGATTTGATTCGAGGTTGGTCGGGCGAGGTGGTGCCGGTAGGCGCGCCGCTTTCAATTCTGTCCGGCCTGACCAATGGCACCATGCAGGAATTGCGCGCAGTTGTGGTCGAACGCCAGCAACTTGGCGCCCAGGTGCAATCGTTTATCCACCTATTGCAGGACTGTCCGCGCAAGGTGCCCGTTATCCTGGTGGACAACGATTCGGCGCACCCGGTACCGGATAGCGACTGGCTGCGTATGGGCTATTCTGCTGTGCTCAAGGCGCCCATCAACCCGACGCTGCTGTTCAATACGCTGCATGCTGCGGCGACCGAAACCGAACTGCCGGAAAATGTGGTTTCGCTGGCGGAACACTTCCAGGCCAAGGCGGGTGGACATTACAAGCTGAGAATATTGGTCGCGGAAGACAACCCGATCAACCAGCGCGTGATCAGGGGCTTGCTCGAGACCGCCGGACATGAGGTGGTGGTGGCGCGCGATGGAGAAGAGGCGCTGTCTATGTTGGAATCCAGCCGGGAGAAATTCGGCGCGGCCATCCTCGACATGCACATGCCGAAGTTCTCCGGACCTGAAGTGGCCAAGCGCTGGCGCTTCATGGAGCAAGGGCATCTTCCCGTCATCATGCTGACCGCGGATGCCACCGAGGAAGCCCAACAAATCTGCTCCGATGCAGGTGTGGATGCTTTTCTGACCAAGCCGGTCAACAGCCGCAGCCTGATGGAAGTCCTGGCGAAACTAACCAGCCAGGATAAAACCGAAAGCGTATCGACCAGGCCGCAAGCGCAACGCAAACAGGCGGTCGTGGACGAGGATGTACTGCGCGAACTGGCTGAGCTGGCGGGTGGTTTGGACTTCGTGCGGGACCTGGTGAACGGATTCAAGGAAGACGCGGAACGGTCTTATGAGGAGACTGGATCAGCACTGTCTGCGCAGGACTATGGCGCTTGGAAAGACCATCTCCACATGCTGAAAGGCGGCGCCAGTGATGTAGGGTGCACGCAGTTGTCCGCTGTGTGCATTGAGGCGGAACGCATCAAGCCCTACGAAATTGCCCAACCCATTGCCAGGGAAAGACTGGCTGCAGTGCGGGCAGCCCTGGACAGTGCCAAGGCCGCTCTGGATGATTATCTAGCCAGCCAACGGAGTGCTGCTGAAGGACTCTGATCCGATCGCTTTGGCCTTGCTGTTCTGCCGGCTGACCAAGCGTTCCATCATGCGCAGGTCCTTGGGTTCCAGGCGCATGGCAGCATCCACCCAGATTTCAGAAATGCGTATCAACTCGTCATAGGAAACTGGCTGGCTGATCTCGCGCGCGGCGCGCAAAGCCAAGGTGCCGTTGCGGGCGCGTGCTTCCCGGCGAATGTAATCATAAACCGCCTGTTCGCCTTCTCCGGGTTCGGCCAATACATCAACCACGCCCAAGTCGTGGAGTTCCTCGGCCAGATAGAGCTTGCCGGAAAGGATGATCTTTTCTGCCTGCTGGTGTCCAATGCGCCGTCCCAACAGGGTAATGGCACCCATGCCGGGAAACAGATTAAACAGAATTTCCGGGAACCCCATCTTGCATCCTCGCTCGGCAATCAAGACATTGCCCGACAAAGCGCATTCAAACCCGCCGCCCAAGGCGTCGCCCTGCACTAACGTGATCGATTTCAAATCGGGACGATTGAGGTGAGAGGCGATCATGTACAAGGGTTCTATGCACGCCTTCGCGTAGCGCATGAGCGTGGTGCGATCCTTGTTTTCGATGGACTGCTTGAACAGCGCCAAGTCCCCGCCCAGGCTGAAGACGCCAGGCACCGAAGACGCGGTAATCATGTAACGGACATCGGTTCGATTGGGGTCATCGATTTGCCGAGTCAAATCAGTGTACCAACTGAACAGCTCATGCAGCAGAGTCTGCGTATAGCATTGCCGCGGTTCCGCGTGCATGTAGCCCCACGCTATCTGATTGTGTTCATCAAAAAATGTGGTTAACTGAGTAAACCCCACGGCTTGGACCGGCAGGGTGTCTTTGACTGCTTGCAGATGAGACATGAGCGTTTCCTTTGGGTGGGGTTCAGGCGGATGTTGGGCTTTGCCCAACAGTGTTGATAGCCTAACGCTGGAACAGGGGTGGAAGCAAGCAAGCGATCAATAAAGTTAAGCTAACCCCAATAAGCAGATGAAAACATTGACGGCAGTCAATAACCGGCGATTCTTGTAGGGGATACCTGTTTATTACGAGGCCTAAGCCATCCGGCAAACCCGGTTTACGAGAAGTGGCCGACAGTCGAGACCCAGGATGTTGGAATGCTAACTCACAAGGTGAATGTCATCCTGATCGCCAGGATCAAAAGCAGCAAAGCAAAAATTCTTCTCAGCTTGGCCACCGGCAGGGCGTGGGCGGTTCTGGCACCCCACGGGGCCGTGAGTATGCTGCCCAGGGCAATGCCGCCCAAGGCGGGCAGTGACAGAAAGCCGAGGCTACCGGGAGGTAGCCCAGAATGCTGCCAGCCACCGAGGACATATCCGGCGGCGCCGGCCGCTGCGATGGGGAAACCAATCGCAGCCGATGTGCCGATGGCGTGGTGCAGGGAGACGTTGCACCAGGCTTGAAACGGTACCGACAGGGTACCGCCACCTATGCCCACCCAGCTGGATATGGCGCCGATGAGGCCGCCCGCGCAGGACATGCCCAGACGACCAGGCAAGTCCCGACTGGGCTTCAGCTTGAAATTCAGCGCCATCTGCAGGGCGGCGAAGAACAGAAACGCAACGAAGAAGATTTTCAGCGGTCGGGCTGGGACGAGACTGGCCAGCCACGCTCCCGCCAGCGTTCCGAACACAATGCCGGGAGCGATTCGCCTCAGCGTAGACCAATCCACCGCGCCGTGTCGGTGGTGGGCGCGAACGCTGGACAGGGAGGTGAACATGATGGATGCCAGCGAGGTGCCCAACGCCAGGTGAGGTTGAATGGCAGGGGTCACGCCTTGCGCATCGAACAGCCAAATCAATGCAGGCACGATAATCAGTCCACCGCCGACCCCGAGCAGCCCCGCGACAAATCCGGCCAAGAGCCCGAGGCCCAGATAGGCCGCAAGAAATTCCGGGTTCATCAGATAGGCGGCGGACTATTTCGCGTCAGAGCAGCCCGAGAATGAACTCATATTCCTTCGGGTCCAAGGGTGTAATGGACAAGCGATTGCCTTTCTGCAGGATGCGCATATGGGCGAGTTCCGGGTGTTCGCGAAGTTCCCTGATCGAAACCAATCGCGTTTTCTTCACGAATTTCACGTCCACATTCAGCCAGCGCGGATTGTCGTGGCTGGCCTTGGGATCGAAGTACTTGCCCTTGGTGTCAAACTGGGTCTCGTCCGGGTAAGCCTGCTTGCTGACCACGGCCAGTCCGGCAACGCCAGGCTCGTCACAACTGGAATGATAGAACAGCACCTTGTCGCCGACTTTCATCTGGTCACGCATGAAATTGCGCGCCTGATAATTGCGTACGCCATACCACGCCACCGTCTTGTTGGGCATCTTGGCCAGATCGTCGATGCTGACATCGGAGGGTTCTGATTTCATTAGCCAATAGCGCATGAGAATTCGTCAGCAGTTGGGGACCGAGAGATCAATGCGCCTTGATCAGTGTGCCTACGCCTTCCTTGGTTAGCACTTCCAGCAGCAGGGCATGGTCGACGCGGCCATCGATAATATGCGCGGTCTTGACCCCGCTGTTGACTGCATCGAGGGCGTAACCAACCTTGGGCGTCATGCCGCCGGAAATGGTGCCGTCGGCGGTCAGTTCGTCAATTTGCTTGGGCGTCAGACCGGTGAGCAAGCACCCCTGTTTGTCCAGAACGCCGGGAGTGTTGGTCATGAATACCACTTTTTCCGCCTTAAGCACGCCAGCCAGTTTTCCAGCCGCAACGTCGGCATTGATGTTATAGGAATTGCCCTCGGAGTCGGTTCCCAGGGGTGCCACCACGGGAATAAAATCCTTGGAATCGAGCAGTTCGATGATCGCAGGGTCGATACCGGTGATCTCACCGACCTGGCCGATATCCAGCCATTTTCCGGCTTCTTCCTTGCTCGGCACGAGCATTTTTTTGGCATGAATGAAGTTGCCATCCTTGCCCGTCAAGCCCACCGCCTTGCCGCCATGCTTGTTGATCAGTGTCACGATATCCTGGTTGACCAGGCCGCCAAGCACCATTTCGACCACATCCAAGGTCTCCTCGTCGGTTACCCGCATTCCCTGGATGAAATCACTCTGTTTGCCAATCTTTTTCAGCAGTTCACCAATCTGGGGACCGGCGCCGTGAACCACCACCGGATTCAATCCAACCAGCTTGAGCAAGACCACATCCTGCGCGAAGCTGTCCATTAATTTTGGATCGGTCATGGCGTTGCCGCCATACTTGATGACAATGGTCTTGTCATAGAAGCGCTGGATATAAGGCAGGGCCTCGGCCAGAACATTGGCCTTGTCGGCTGGGGTGAGGTCGATCATGGTGTGCTCTTGCTAAAGATTCGCTTGATTCTAGCAAGAAAAAAAGGCGGCCAGCGGCCGCCACCTACTAGGAGAAAAAGATTAGCGGATTTCCAGCCGTTTTTGACTGGTCGCGGCTTTCTTCGGCAGTTTCAGTTCCAAGACTCCATCGCTGTACTTGGCACTGGCTTCCTTATCGTCCACGTCCTTGTCAAGTGTGAAGCTGCGGCTGACCTTGCCGAAGTAGCGCTCGCGCCTGAGCAGCTTTTCGCTGTCCTTCTGCTCGGATTCGCGGCGGGTCTCGGCCGAAACTGTCACCACATTGCCGTCGACTGTTACATGGATGTCTTCCTTCTTCACCCCGGGCAGGTCAGCATGGACGGTGTAGGTCTTGTCGTCTTCCTTCACGTCCACCTTGAATTGCGGCAAATCGCGCTCCAGGCGTACCGGGCGGAAGAAGCCGCGAAACAGGTCGTCAAACGGCTCCACACCCAGCTCAAATGGGTCATAGCGTGTCAGGTTGGCCATAATGTCCTCCAATGTCAGACAAGCGGGAACTCCCGCGGGTAATATGTATTTGGGGCGACTTACGGCCCTTTCAAGATGACCCCATTTGAAACGCTGTTAGCGCCGTGCGCCCGGCCCATAAAACCTTTATGCTTTCCGGCAAACTGGGGGGCAAGATGTCGGAGTTGAATCCGCAGCGCTGGTTAAACGAACATGGCGATTACCTCTATCGCTATGCCAGGCGCCGATTGATGTCAGGAGAACTGGCCGAAGACGCCGTTCAGGAAACCCTGCTTGCGGCGCTCAAGGGCAGGCTGGGCTTTCAGGGCACGAGCAGCGAACGTACCTGGTTGACTGGCATCCTCAAGCACAAGGTCATTGACATCATTCGCCAGCAGGCGCGGGAGGTCACGGCGCCTGGCGGTGAAGGCGAAGATGACCCGCAGGACTGGGAGGCCTTGTTCGACGAAACCGGTCACTGGGCGCATTCCATCGACGAATGGAAAACGCCGGAGACCGAACTGGAGACCAGCCGTCTGAGGCAGGCTCTTCAGGCCTGTATCGATGCGCTGAAGCCGAACTTGGGAAGAATCTTTTCGTTGCGGGAACTTTCCGGGTTGTCTACCGAGGAAATTTGCAAGGAGTTGAACATTTCCGCGACTAACGCTTGGGTGATGCTGCATCGGGCCAAGCTGTTCTTGCGCGAATGTCTGGAGACCCGGATCTAGGAGCTGCGGTGAGAATACTAATTAACTGCAAGGAGAACTCCCAACTGGTGACCCTGTCCCCGGACCGGCCGCTTTCCTGGAGGGACCGTCTTGCAATGCGTATTCATATGATTGTCTGTGTCAATTGCGCACGCTTTGCCAGGCAGATGAAGTTGATTCGTGAATGGCTGGGCACCGAGGGGGAAAGCGGAAATCTGTCAGATGCGGCGCGGGCCCGGATTGAGGCCAGGTTGAATGACGCCGGACAAGGGCCGCCGGGGCGGTAAGCGCGCAATCTGTCAAGTAGTGTAATCTTGGTTTTTCACGTTTCATTAGGGAGGCAACACATGGCTAACAGCAAGACTACCCTTACCGTGGCGATCGGGTCCGCATTCTGCGCGTCGATGGCCATGGCACCCGACACGCAGGCCGCGGGCAATCCGTTTGCCATGCAAAGCCTGGGCTCTGGCTACATGGTGGCGGACGCGGGCAAGGGCATGGACGGCAATTGCGGGGACATGACGAGAAAGCACGCATCCAAGGCGCCTGCGGGCGGCAAATGCGGCATGAATGTGATGGACACCAACAAGGATGGCAAGGTCTCGAAGGAAGAGTACATGAAGGCGCAGGCTGCCAAGTTTGACGCAATGGACGCCAACAAGGACGGCGTGATTGACGCCAATGAGATGAAGGGTGCCCCCGCCGCGGGAGCCGCGAAGAAAGCGACCGAGGGCAAGTGCGGCGACATGAAGATGTAGTCCTGATCGGCACCATGAACCGACGCATGCCCGTGGGCGCAGGCCTCGGCTTCAGGCGCGAGTTGCTTGCCGAACTGGAGGCCGGCGTGGCTCCGGCGATCGAATTCTTCGAGATCGCGCCGGAAAACTGGATCGACATGGGCGGCCCGCACGGCCGGCGCCTGCGCCCCTATACCGAGCGTTACCCCTTTGTCTGCCACGGCCTGTCCCTGTCCTTGGGGGGACCGACGCCGCTCGATGAAGTGCTGTTGCGCAAGATCAAGGCCTTTATGGACGCGCACGGGATGGGGCTCTACACCGAGCATCTGTCCTATTGCTCCGATGACGGCCACCTGTATGATCTGCTGCCGATCCCGTTCACCGAGGAGGCGGTGCGCCATGTGGCGAGCCGCATACGACGTGCCCAGGACATCTTGGAACGGCGCATCGCCATCGAGAACGCCTCGTACTACGTCATGGCACCCATTGTGCAAATGGATGAACTGAGTTTCATTCGCACGGTGCTGGAAGAAGCGGATTGCGATCTGCATCTGGACGTGAACAACGTCTACGTGAACAGCGTAAATCATGGCTATGATCCACGCGATTTCCTCGCCGGGCTACCGATGGAACGGGTAGTCTATCTGCACACCGCGGGCCATCATCAGGAAGCCGAGGATCTCATCGTGGACAGCCACGGCGCGGCCGTCATCAGCCCGGTTTGGGAACTCCTTGACTACAGCTACGGATTGATGGGCGTACACCCGACGCTGCTGGAACGCGATTTCAATTTTCCGCCGCTTGCGGATCTGGTGGCCGAGGTGGAACACATTGCGCGCCTGCAACAGCGATATTCCAATCAATCAAAATCCCGGAACGCGCGCCATGGTTGATAGAGCCCTGACCGGCGTGCCGGAATTCCAGCGCTATCAATATGCGTTTACCGCGCATTTGCGAGACCCTGGAGGCGCAAAGCGACCAAAAGGCGTGGACGCGCGACGCATGAAGATCTACGCCGACCTGCTCTACAACAATGTGGAGCGCTTCATGCTCAACTGCTTTCCGGTATTGCACGAGGTGCTGGGCAAACGCAAATGGACGCGGCTGGTGCGGACTTTCTTTGCCGCTCACCGCAGTCGTACGCCTTATTTCCGGCAGGTACCCGATGAATTTTTCCAGTTTCTGCAATATGAATGGCAGTCCGATGCCACCTATCCGGACTTCATGCTGGAACTGGCCCATTACGAATGGATGGAACTGGTACTCTCGGTCAGCAACCGTGAGCCGGAGTGGGACCGGATCAACCCGGAGGGCGACCTGTTATCCGGCAGGCCGGCAATCAATCCGGTGTTGGCGGTGCTGGCGTATACCTATCCCGTCCATCGTATCGGGCCGCGCTATCGCCCGGGTGGTGGAGAAAAGCAGGAAACCCATTTGCTCATGTTTCGCGATGAACCCGGGGTGGTGCGCTTCAATGTCGTCAATCCGGTGACTGCCCGCCTGCTTGTCGTGCTGCAGGAAGGGCAGGGAAGCGGACGGGAAATACTGCTGAAGTTGGCTCAGGAGCTTGGCCACCCTGAACCTGAAGCGCTGGTCAATTTCGGCTCAGGAATTCTGGAGGAATTGCGGGCCGCAGGCGCCATTCTGGGCACACGGAATGAGTGTGCACTAACTATCGGCGCCGCTGAGTCGTCAGGGTCAGTGCCATAGTCAAACCTATGGCAACTGCCGGGGCGAACCGCTCTAGAAGGCGAAACGGACTCCGATTGAAGCTGTATATTTTGGTGTAAGTTGCACCCCTCTTACGTCCTGATAAATCGGAAGTTGCACGAATCCGTAGACCGAAGTCTGCTTCCCGACGGGTACGACTATTCCGGGACTCAGGTAGATGAGCGTTCCGCCGGTGCTGACTTTATCGGCGTTGTCACCGGTATCGTGCTCGACATGACGGGCGTTAAGCTGCAATTGTGGCGCCACGGCGGAAAAGTCCAGATAGCGCAGCCCGAAATTTAGATTGATCCCGTCGCCGGGTTTGAATTGATCCTTGGAATTGAGCGCCGCCTGGTAACTGACCTGGGCAAAGTAATCCCAGTCCTTGCTCAGCCCATCGAAATAATAGGCGCCGATGGTCGCGTCCGTCGTGCCGCTGCCGGGCTGAAGCCCGGGGTCTATGAGTGCAGCGTCACCCGGGCTGGCCGGATCGGTCGAAATCCCGGTCTTGTTATGGCTGCCGGTGGGTAGTTTGAGGCCGAACAGGACGCCGAAATTATGCTGTGGCAAGAAACCCTGGTAGCGCCCGAGAACCTTGACGTCGCCCAGGTCTTTGGTGTTCGAATCATAGGCTTCGTCGGCGGGGGAAAATCCATCGGAATTCACCCCCAGGGTGCTGTGTTTGCGCACGATATAGGGGATCTGTACGTTGATCCCCCATTCGGCTGAAAAGCCGTAGTCGAAACCCAGAGTGATGTACTGGTTCTTGGTGAATGTTTCGACTTCCTGGGGATCGCCGCCGTTGACGATCTGGCTGGCCGCGACAGAAGAGATTGTACTGGTGCCGCTGCGTAATTGATTCTGGTTCAAGTAGTCGTAGCGGATGTCGACTCTTAGTCCGGGATGGGTGGAAAGCCCCTGACTCTCCCAGTCCGAGCTTAGCGAACATCCGCAACTTGCGCAGGCGCGCGCCTGATTTGCAAACAAACCGGCGATCAATGCCGGTGCCAGCAAGAGAATATGCTTGGGGTGACTCCTCATGACTCCTCCGTATCTTCTTCTTTGGTTGTTATTGTTGCCGCAACGACATTATGGATTGGTATCGGCGTGCGACGGGTGTGACATATCGTCGCACCCCGATAGGAGTCACATCGGCAGGTCTTAGTGTTCCTTTAGCAGCGGGTCCACAAATGTTTCCAGGTTGGACGCATCCATCTTCTGGTTACCCGTCCAGTCGCCCTTGCGCAGCACGCCTTTGCGGTCGAACAGGAAGGAAAGGGGCAATCCCCAGATGCGGCCAAATCCATCCACCTGGGATGCGCTTTGCATCGCCACCGGGAAGCTGAAGCTCTTGGCGAACTCGATAACCTTGGCCTTGTCGGCGTCATCTTCGACGCTGACCGCGACAACCTCCAACCCCTCGCCATGGTGGGCCTCATAGTATTTTTCCAAAGCCGGCATTTCCTCGCGGCAAGGCGGGCACCAAGTCGCCCAGAAATGCACGATGGTCACCTTGCCCAGCAGATCATTCGAGTCAATGTTCCGGCCATCCAGGGTGGTTGCCGAGAAATGGGGCAAGGCTTGCCCGGCCTTCAGGCTGGCTGCGGCGCCCGAAGTGCTGAATACTGCCGCCAGTGCCCCAAAGACGAGCAGTCGCCGAAAAGCTGTCATTGTTCTTCGCCCCCAACGAATGCAGAATTATTTCAAACGGAGTTTACCCAAAGTTTCAGCGCGGGCGCTCAACGCGATTAGCCATCAGATCTCGCACCGTTGCCCTGACGTTGACGGTCTGGATCCTGTTGCCAGCCATGATCTTCAATGTCAGGGGCACGATGTCACCCACTCTGAACGGCTCCTTCAGGTCCATCAGCATGATGTGATAGCCGCCCGGTTTGAGCTCTATCGTTTGCCCTTTTGGTAGCGATAAGGCTTCCACGGGGCGCATGAACATCACGCCGTCTTGCAATTTCATCATGTGGACCTCCACCCTGCCGGCGACCGGGCTGGAAACACCGACCAGCGTTGCATTGGTATCGCTGGTGAGTTTCATGTAGGCGCCGGCGACGGGCTGCAAGGGGGCAGTGGACCGGGTCCAGGCGTCTTCCACGACGAGGTTTGCCGCGTAAAGCGGCATGGTCAGCGCGGCAAACCCGAGCGCCAGCACCAGCCGGCCCACTCTCTTGCGAACGCCAACAATACGACTAGGAATCCAAGTGGTGCGGGATCCCCGGATGCGGGTGCACGCCCGATGGGTTATCGGATACGGGCGGAATGAAAAGGCAGACATGAAGTTCATCATAAAGGCATCGAAAAAAACGCCCGCGCAGGGCGGGCGAAGTATTACTGGAGGAGAATTGATGGTGTGAAAGGGGAACGGTTTTGGATGGCTCCTTCTCACAATTGAAGTGTGCGTGCAAAACCAGCCTTCCACAATGTGACAAGATGTCGCAGGGGGAAGTTCCCGTCCTGTCGCCAAGCCCGCTGTTCCGGGCTCGATGAAGGAATGGCGTCTCCATCCTGTGGATTTGACCCATGCAATGCTTGGTAGAATCTTGGTGCGCCGGTGGCATCACTCCAATTCTCCGCCGAATGCTGGATTCCGCATGTTGCGGCGACTACACAACTTGATCGAGCGAATTCCAAAAAATGCCCCTTTCTCTACGTCGTGCCGATCAATAGCCCATCCAACCTGCTGGACGCCCTCAGGCGGCTGGTCCAACTGCGTCTTTATGTTTACTTCGGGCTGATCGCTGCCGTCGCCGGCTCGCGTTGGTTACTGAATATTCAGCTACCCCTGGTGCCGATCTTTATCGTGTTGGGTTTGGCCTTGATCTTGACCGGCCAGGCTCGATTCC
This sequence comes from uncultured beta proteobacterium, assembly GCA_963782495.1. Classification (GTDB taxonomy): domain Bacteria; phylum Pseudomonadota; class Gammaproteobacteria; order Burkholderiales; family Thiobacillaceae; genus DASQBT01. Next base: position 474,580 of record CAWAJU010000006.1, read on the forward strand.
AGGTGCGCCGACGCGCCGGAGTCAGACCCGCGGAACTGGCGATGCATCTGCTCGCAGATATCGCTGCCATCGGGGTGCTGGTGTTCTTCAGCGGCGGAGCTTACAACCCTTTCATTTCGTTGTTGCTGCTTCCAGTGGTGATGGCTGCAGGTGTGCTACCTGCTATCTGGGTGGGCGGCATCGCGCTTGCCGCCTGCGCTGCATACAGTGTGCTGATGTTCAACTACCTGCCTCTGAGCTTGCCGGCAGGTCCCGCGGCGTTTGCCCTGCACTTGTCCGGGATGTGGTTGAATTTTCTGGTCAGCGCGGGGCTGATCGCCTCCTTTCTCTATCGGATATCGCAGACCTTGCGCGATCGGGAGGCTGAATTGGTGCGTCTGCGTGAAGATACCTTGCGTAATGAACAGATTATCGCGGTGGCGAGCCTTGCGGCAGGCACCGCCCATGACTTGGGAACGCCGCTGAACACACTGGCCCTGGCAGTGGAAGAATTGGCCGGTCAAGGCGATGCGGAGACGGTGAAGTTGGCTCGCCACCAGGTTGGCCGGGCCAAGGATCTGCTCGCCAGGCTGTCCGCGATCGCAAGGGGAGAGACACACGGCATTGACATCGTGGATCTGAGTGGCTGGCTAGCCGCGCAACTGGATCAATGGCGCTGGATGCGACCCGAGGCAGAATTCACGCTGCACGGAGACGTCCCTCATGGCTACTGGATCCGCTGTGACGACACTCTTGGACAGGCACTGCTCAATATGCTCAACAATGCCTGGCAGGCGTCGAACAAGCTGGTTGACCTCACCGTAAAGTTTGGCGATGGCCGCGTACTGATTGGAATCGCCGACCGGGGGCCAGGCATGTCGGCGGAAATGAAGGCACGCGCTGGACGCGCAGTGCAAACCGGGAGTACGGGAATGGGACTGGGATTGATATTGGCCAACAGCAGTGTCGAGCGGCATGGCGGCACGGTACATATTGCTGATCGGGAAGGCGGAGGCACCGTCATGACGGTCAGCCTTCCTGTGGAGCAGAAGTAGCGATGGCGCGCGTGTTGCTGGTGGATGACGATGAGGATTTTCTGCGCATGCTGGCGCGCGCGCTTGCGCGCAGGGGCCTGGAAGTCCTGACCGCATCCGGTCCGGAAGAAGCCAGGTACATGCTCGACGAGGCCTGCGTGGATTACACAGTGCTTGACTTGAAGCTGGGGCAGGTCAGCGGGCTGGCTTTGGTTCAGGAGCTGAAAGCGCGCTGCCCTGCGATGAATATTGTCATGCTGACGGGCTACGCTAGCATCGCCACCGCGGTGGAAGCCGTCAAGCTGGGGGCGGTCAATTACCTGGCCAAGCCGGCGACCGTGGATGAGATCCTTGCGATCCTATACAAGTCGGAAGGAGAAACAGCACCCTTGATGGAGGATGCCAAACCGCTGTCCGTGGATCGCCTGGAATGGGAACACATCCAGCGCGTGCTGGCCGAACATGAAGGCAATATCTCCGCCACCGCCCGCGCCCTCAACATGCACCGCCGTACCCTGCAAAGGAAACTGGGCAAAAAGCCGGTTAGGGAGTGAACGAAGGATTCAGGATTCAGGGGCCAGGATTCAGGGAATGAGCGGGCTTGCCCCCGCATTTTGCATAAAAGGCGCGGCCTTTGGCCGCACGTTCCCTGACCCCTGAATCCCGAGCCCTATTCAAGCCGCATGCTTGCGATAAGGGTAGAACTCGTCGCCTACACGGTTCATGCGCGACTGATGAAAGCGTGCACAGTCGGCGCCGCTGAACTGTCCTTCGATGGCAGCATATTCCTGCGCCGCCCAAGCCTTGTCCTTCAGCACATCCACGATGCCCTCCACCCAGGCCAGCTTTTCCGTGGGCTTGGCCAGGGTTTTGCCGCAGGCCGTGTAGACAGCCTTGACCGTTCCTGCCGCCACACCGCTGTTGTGCAAGCGGTCGGCTAGTTGGGCACAGGCAAGGGCACTGCCGGCCAGTTGCGCGGCCTGTTCATACAAGGCCTGTGCGCCCGCGGCATCCCCCGCTTGGGCGGCGAGCTGGCCGACATGCGCCAGGGCAAAATGGTCCTTGGCCCTAGCCTTGGCCTCATTGAGCAGGGTGGCGCCCCATTCCTTGTCCTGCAGGTCGCTGATTACCAACTGGGCGAGCTTGGTGTAGTCATAGACGGTGGCATTGGCATCGGCCTTGAGTTCCGTTTCCCGGGTCTTGAGATAGGCGCGCGCTTTCTCCCTACCCACCTCGACGTTCTTCATTTCCGCCGCGGCCGTGTAGATCACGTCCTTGAAACGGATAAAGTCGGTCGACTTGGCGGCGGCCTCGTCCAGCATTCGCGCCAGCCAGGCCTTGTCGTTGAGGTGTTTGTCCACCGCCAGGATGATCGGGCGGTAGCGCTGAAACTGGTAATCGCCCTCGTCCAACATGGCTTCCGCCTTGCTCAGCAATTTGGCGGTGTAGAAGGGGTCTTCCAGTTCGGCCATGACGCGGTCCGCGAGGGCCAGCAGCTTCTTCACCGTGTCGGCCTGCTGTTCCTGATTCTGTAGTTCAACATATTTGGCCTGGTTGGCCTGGCGCTTCTCCAGTTTGCTCACCACCCGGCCGACCCAGGAGCTATCGTCGGGGAAGTGCGCCTTGACCGCATCCGTCAGCTTTTGCAACTCATTCAGATTGTTGACCGCAGTTTCAGCCCGTTCCAGCAAGGCCTTGGCGCCACTCTTGTCGCCGGTGCTGATCAAACCCAGTCCCAGATCGAGCAGTTCGGTCGTGGCAGTGGCCAGCTCGGCACCCTTTTTCAGTACCGCCTGCATGAAAGCGGAATCGCCTGCCTGTTTGGCGGCGTCGATCAACTTGGCGACTGCGGGGAAATCCGCCGCGCCGTCCAGAGCACGCTGGTACAGTGCCTTGGCGCGGGCTGGATCGCCTAGGGTCTTGGTCATTTCACCGGCTAGGGCGAGCAGATCGGGCACGCTGGAAAGCTTTTCGGCGGCCTTTTCAAATACGCTGCTGGCGTAGTCCTTGTCGCCTGCCTCGGCCGCACCGGCGGCCAGCTTGGTGAATTCGGCGGCGCGGCTGGCCTTGGCCATGGCCTTGTCCAGAACCTTGCGCAGTACCGCGGTGTCGCCAATCAGCGCCATCGCCTTCTTCGCCAGTTCGATCAGGGGATCGAGGTTATTGGTTTCCTTCAGGGCCTTGTCCATTGCATCGCTGGCGCCGGCCTTGTCGCCCAGTACCTTCATTTTGCCCTCGGCCAGGTAGACCTGCTCCTCGCCACTCATGCAATAGTCTTCCGCCGTCTGAAGCAATTCCTCCGCACGGACTTGCTCGCCCAAGGCCTTGTAGGCGATGGCGACTGCCGCCAGGTCCTTGGTGAACTGGCATTCATCGGCCACGCGGTCCATCAGTTCCTTGGCATAGGCTTTGTCGGCCGGCTCCTGCAGGGCTTCCATGGTCAAAGCGGCGTAATCGGCGCCGGAGGAACAGTCCGCTTCGCGGGGGGCAAGGGTGTCGCGGGTGGCCATCAGGGACTCCTAAGGGAAGCTAGTTAAGGCGGGAGCTCATTCTACCGGCTCGGCCCGCTCACAGCATGAAGAAGCTTTTATGGCTGGATAGTCGGTTTTTATCATAGTCCCGGTCAGAGGACGTACTTGGCCAGGTCCTCGTTGCCTGCGATTTCCTCGAGGCGCGCATTTACATAGGCTGCGTCGATACGGATGGTCTGGCCTTCGTGCTTCTCCGATTCGAAAGACAATTCTTCAAGCAGTTTCTCCATGACGGTGTGGAGGCGGCGGGCACCGATGTTTTCGCTGCGTTCGTTGACCTCGAAGGCGATCTCCGCCAGCCGCCGGATGCCTTCTGGGGTAAAGTCCAGCTTGACCTGCTCGGTTTCCAGCAAAGCCTGGTACTGGCGAGTGAGGCAGGCATCGGTGGCGGTGAGGATGCGCTCGAAGTCTTCCACTACCAGGCTTTTCAATTCGACCCGGATGGGGAAGCGGCCCTGCAACTCGGGAATCAGGTCAGACGGCTTGGACAGGTGAAACGCGCCGCTCGCGATGAACAGGACGTGGTCCGTCTTGACCATGCCGTACTTGGTGGAAACCGTGGAGCCCTCCACCAACGGCAGCAGGTCGCGCTGCACGCCTTGGCGCGAGACGTCCGCGCCTTGTGTCTCCTGGCGCGAAGCGATCTTGTCGATCTCGTCCAGAAACACGATACCGTTCTGTTCCACCGCTTCCAGCGCGGCGAGCTTTATGTCCTCTTCATTGACCAGGCGGGCGGCTTCTTCCTCGGTCAGGAGTTTCATCGCCTCGTTCACCTTGATTTTACGTGACTGGCGGCGTCCGCCACCCAGGCCCTGAAACATGGACTGCAGCTGCGAGGCCATGTCCTCCATGCCCGGCGGGGTCATGATCTGCATCGAAGGGGTAGGGCTGGCGACTTCGATTTCGACTTCCTTGTCGTCGAAACTGCCTTCGCGCAGCATCTTGCGGAATTTCTGTCGGGTCGCCGTTTCCTCGGGCGGGTGGGGTTCCGCATCGAATCCGCTCGAGCGCGGCCGGGGCAGGAGCACGTCCAGCACGCGCTCCTCGGCATTGTCCTCAGCGCGCATTTTGACTTTGGCCATCTCCCGTTCGCGCACCTGTTTGACCGCGATTTCCATGAGGTCGCGCACAATGGAATCCACGTCCTTGCCGACATACCCCACTTCGGTGAACTTGGTGGCCTCCACCTTGATGAAGGGCGCGTTTGCCAGGCGCGCCAGGCGCCGGGCGATCTCGGTCTTGCCCACTCCGGTGGGGCCTATCATGAGGATGTTCTTGGGCGTGATCTCCTGGCGCAATGGCTCGGCCACCTGGGCGCGTCGCCAGCGCGAACGCAGTGCCACCGCAACTGCTTTCTTTGCATCCTTCTGGCCAACGATGTGCTTGTCCAGTTCGTGGACGATTTCCTTGGGGGTGAGTTGGGTCATGGAGGAAGTGAGAAGGATGAAGTGAGCCGCAGGCGTGCTCACTCCAGGGTTTCGATGAGGTGATTCTGGTTGGTATAGATGCATATGTCCCCGGCGATCGCCAAGGACCTAGCCACGATTTCGCGTGGCCCCAGGTCGGTGTTTTCATACAAGGCTTTGGCCGCGGCTTGGGCGTAAGGGCCGCCGGAACCGATAGCGGCAATGCCCAGTTCCGGTTCCAGTACATCGCCATTGCCGGTGATGATCAGGGTCGCCACCTTGTCCGCCACGGCGAGCATGGCTTCGAGGCGGCGCAGGATCCGGTCGGTGCGCCAGTCCTTGGCAAGTTCCACGGCTGCCCGGACCAGTTGGCCCTGATGCTTGTCCAGTTTGGCCTCGAAGCGTTCAAACAGGGTGAAAGCGTCGGCCGTTCCGCCGGCAAAGCCGGCCAGGACCTTGTCCTGATAAAGGCGCCGCACCTTGCGGGCAGAGGCTTTGATGACAATATTGCCCAGTGTTACCTGGCCGTCGCCGCCGAGGGCGACCTGATCGCCACGCCGGACGGAAAGGATGGTGGTGCCGTGATATTGCTCCATGGAGGGTTAGCTTTGCGGTGAGGAAGGTAGATAGGGGCGTCATTGCGGGTTTCAAGGTCGGCGCCTGCCAATGTTCAAATGCGCACGCGTGAATTGAGGGTTTGCAGGCATTAGTCCTGGCTGGCGCGCCACATCTTCATGAAACCGTCCGGATCAAAGCCTTCCATTCTTTGGTCTCCAAGGGTAATGAGCGGCACGCCACTGCCGCCCATTTGACGAAATCTGGCAGCGCCGTATGTGGTCCTTTCCACGTCCCATTCGCTGAATGGAATGCTTTTCGCCCTGAGAAAGCCTTTCGCGCGCTTGCACACCCCGCACCATGAAGCGGTATACAGGGTCACTCCCTTGTCGGCAGCAGCGGCGTGGCTTACCCGCGCCGGACCCGAATAGGCTTGCAGCTTGAGCTTGACTGCGTTTGCGGCCGGCGGTGGGGTGTCGCTGTACTGAGTTCCGCCCCGCGCATCGGTCCACTTATACACGTTTGCCATGGCCGGTGTCGCCAGGAGGGCGATCAGGATCGGGGCGAATTTCATGGGGTCGGGTTTCCGGTTATGAGAACAGTTGGGCGACGCTTAAGCAATGCAACAACTCCGTCGCGCCTAAAACAAATATTCCCGAGGCGTCGTTTGAGTGTTTCTTATACCAGGGGGGCGGGTCTCAAGTCTGCCATTTGCTGAACGCCCATGGATCTGAGTAGTTCGTCCACCAGGCTGTTCTGGCCTTGCAGAATGATCGCCTTGCCGCTGCCCAGGATATTCATCAGGGCGCCGATCAGGCCGCTGACGCTGCCATAGTCAATGCGCGGTACTCCGCTCAAGTCGACCACCACCGGGTTGCGGGTGCGCGCGTAGTCGAGCAGCTGGCTGTAAGCCGAGGCATGCTCGCCGCTGATGATGCCGGTCCAAACGCAGGCATCCCTGACTGGGGCGGCACGCTGCGTTGCCACTTCCTTCGCCAAGCCAGTGCTCTCCCAAGAGGGAGGCGAAAATTCAAATCGGACCGCGTAGTTCACCGCCAGGTCTTCGAATTCCTCCTGGCGTCCCAGCAGTTGATAAACTGCCAGCAGCAACAGCCACGGGCCGGTCTGCTCTGTCTGGGCTTCCGTTTGCGCCTGCAAGGTCTGGATCAGCCCTCTTATGCCACTGATTTGAAGTTTGTGTTTGCCTTTTCTGGCCCGATTCAGGATCTCGGCTGCGCGCTCGGCGCCGGCCGGTTCGGTCTCGGTCGTCCGGGAAAATTCCAGTCTCAGGGGGGCATCCTTTCTCGCTGCATCGATATCCTTGGCCAGTTGCTGCGCCGCCGATTCGTCCAGGGTCGGGGGCAGGCTGACCACGGCGGTTTCAGCGTCTGCATCTTCCAGCGCCTCGTCTTCGCTGTGCCAAACCGGCGGCGAGGATTCGAATTTGACCGCGTAATCCATCGCCAGCGTTTCGAATTCCTTCTTCTGCCCGGTTACCCGGTACAAATCAAACAGCATTGCCCAGGCGCGTTGCGCCCCGCTTTCAAGCGTGCCCTGAAGGGTGGCCTCAGTCGCTTCGAACTGACCGTTGGCATACAGTATGGCAGCTTCGCCGGTCGCTGCGCTGGCGGCGCCCTCACCCACTTCTTCCACCACGAAGGCGTTCTTCAATGCGTCCGGAGACAACGGATCCATGCGCGTGACGCCCTCAATGGTCGCAGGCGCCGGCGAGGCGCGTCGTGAGGAAGGCTCGGGGGGCTGATCTTTGCCTTTGCGGAAGAATGGAATTGCCACTGGAATCAGGAGGGGTCAGTCAATGCGTATGGGGCAATGTTAGCCTTGCAAGTCCGGGCTCACAAGCTGCCTCGGGCTGCCTGGGTAAAATCCTGCAGCACTTTGGCGACGAATGGCGGTTCCAGATCCCGAACGATAAACACGAACTGGCTGCGCCGATCTGTGTCGGGCCAGGAGTCCAGGCTGACCTCCGGGTAGAGCACATGCTGCACGCCATGCAGAACCACAGGCCTGTCTTCGCCCCGCACATTGACGATGGCCTTGAATCTCAGCAGATACTCGGAACGGAAGGAAATGAGCATGGTGAGCGCCGCCTGCAGCCCGCTGCGTGCGATGGGTTCATCGACAATCACGCTGAAGGCCTGGATGCGCTGATCATGATTGTCTTGCACCGGGCCGGGTGAAGTCCGGCCCAAAGCCTCAGCCCGGGCGGGCTTGTAGCGCGCTTCGTTGAGCCAGCGTCGCACTTCCGGCGATCTGGTTTCCATGTTGTACAGGCCCAGATTGAAAAGGCGGGCCGGATCGAGGTCCCCCTTGATCACCTTCATGATCTCAGCTGCGGGATTCAGCGCTTGCAACCGCGCCTGCAAGGTAGCGGTTTGGTCAGGAGGCCTCAAGTCCGTCTTGGTCAGGATCAACCGGTCTGCCACTGCGACCTGTCTAACCGCTTCGAAATAGCTGTCCAGTTGCTGTTCCCCCAGCGCCGCATCGATCGTCGTGACCACGCCGTCCAAGCGAAAGCGGGCCCGCACCCAGGGATCGTTCAATAACGCGTCGAGTATGGGCACCGGGTCGGCAATCCCGGTGGTTTCGATCACCACGCGCTCGAAGGCGGGTATCTCCCCCTTGCTGCGCGCCATCCAGAGATTCTTCAGGGTGGGGGACAACGAGTTCACCACGGTGCAACACACGCAGCCTCCTGATAGCAGGGCGATGGGACCCTCGGTCCGCTCCAGCAATTGGTGGTCCAGACCGACTTCGCCGAACTCATTCATGATAATGGCGGTTCGAGGCGAGCGTCGGACCAGGGTATTGAGCAGCGTGGTCTTGCCCGACCCGAGAAAACCGGTTAGCAGGGTGACGGGTAGTGGCGCTGGCGTATCCATCAGGCGGATTTTACCGGGCCGGGCGTGTCGATGGCGGGGGACGCATGACCGTTGGTGGGGCTGTGCATGTCAATAACGGAGAAAGTCGAATGAGCATGGCCCACTCTCCCGCCAAGCCTGGCAACAAAGTCAATCGAACCAAGCAGGATGTGGACACGGTGTTCGCGCCCAACACGTGTTCCGCGCCCGGGTACGTCGTACCCGCCTGTACCAAACTGCAGCGCAAACGGATTGTCGCGCAAGCAATCACCAAGGCGCGTGCCGGGCTGAACATGCGCTATCCGTCGGCATTGCCGGAAGTGCAAGACACCCTCATCAAGTGAGCCGGCTGTAGACGGCAAGTTGTGGCTGGGGGCCTGTTGCCTGGGTCGGGGAAAGATCAGAAGACAGACCGCTGATGTCCCATTGGGGCAGGGGCTCGGGGCGGTGAATGTGGTAGCCCTGCAAATAATCCACCCCCATCTCCGCCAGCAACGTAGCTGTGGCTTCGTGCTCGACGTGCTCGGCAACCGAGTGCAACCCGAAGTCCTTGGACAACTGGATGATGGACCGCACGATGGCCTTGTCCTGCTTGTCCTCCGCCATTCGGTGCACGAAGCTGCCATCGATCTTGATGTAATCCGCGGGCAGATGCTTGAGGTAGGAAAAAGATGATGCTTCCCGGCCAAAGTCGTCCAGGCCGAAGCGGCAGCCGCGGGCACGCAGGCCTTCGATCAGCTTGCGCGCGCTGGTCAGATTGACGACCGCGGCAGTCTCGGTAATTTCGAAACCGATCCGGTAGCCTGGCAATTCGTGACGATCGAGCAATTCACAGGCGGTTTCGAGAAAGTCTTCGTCCGCCAGGGTCTTGCCCGACAGGTTGATGAAATAGACGGTCTCGTCCTGCGGCTGGCGTGACAGGTAGGCAATGACATGTTCGAGCATCCAGCGGTCCAGAATGGGCGCCTGGCCATAACGCTCCAGTGCAGGCAGGAGCTTGCCGGGGCCATCAACTTCTCCGCCGGCCCGTTTTACGCGGATCAGGACTTCATAGTGCGACTGTCCGTGAGGGTCGACCGCTTGGATAAGCTGACGATAAGGCACGAAACGGCCGGCCTCCAGGGCTTGGGTGAACTCCGCAGCCAACCCCATCTCTTCCTGCAGACGACGAAAGCCGATTTCATCCGCCTCGTAGACCCGAATCAAGCCTGATCCCTCGGCCTTTGACCGGTAGCAGGCCATGTCCGCCTGAATCATGACGTCCTCAAGCGAACGGGATGAGGCATTGATAACCGAAATTCCGGCACACGCCCCGACCGAAAAACTGCGATTGTTGTGGTTGAAGCGAAAGGTCTGGATGCTGCGAATCAGCCGGTGGCATACCGCCCTTGCCTGGGTTATGTGGGCATCGAACAGGATCAGGCCGAACTCGTCTCCGCCCAGGCGACCCAGGTAGGCGTTGGCCGGCACTTGCTCAAGCATGGATTTGGCCAGGGACGCGAGGAGGAGATCTCCGGCAGAGTGGCCACATGTATCATTGATCAGTTTGAACTGGTCCAGGTCTATGTAGCAGAACACATGCTCCAGGTCATCCTTTCTTGCGGTTCGCAGGGCCCGTTCCAATCGGCCTTCGACGGCTCGACGGTTGGGCAGAGTGGTCAGGCTGTCATGGAAGGCCAGCAGGCGCAGGCTGTCCACCTGCTGCTTCCTTGCAGTCTCGTCGCGCAGCACATAAATTGCGCCGCGATCGTAACCGTGGCTGAATGGTGCGCAGTTGCAGCTCAGGGTCTGGGAATGGCCCGTCGGCCGGTTCAGGCAAATCAGCCCGGTGGCGGCACTGGTGGGTACGGTGGCGGCATGAATGAAGCGGAACAGTTCGTCCTGTTCCGGATCGTCCAGACGCAGCAGCAGGTTGGCGTGCAATGACAGCGCGACCTCGTGGGGAGTTTCAAGCAACACTTCAGCCGCGGCATTCAGATAGACCACCCGATTGTATTCGTCGGTGACCACGACGCCATCATTGATGGACGAGAGCGTCACCTCCCAGCGATCCTTTTCGTGACTCAGGGCACCGAGCAAGTCTTGAAACGCCTTGCTCATGTCATTGAATGCTCCCGCGGTGTCGCGCATTTCTGGCGCCGATCCAGGGCCGAGGGCAAGCTGGGTGCGGTAGTCGCCCAGCGCGATGCGCCGGGCAGCCTGCTGCAGGCTGAACACATCGTTCAGACTGAGCCGGACAAGATAATTGACCGCTGCTCCCAGCAAGGCCAGTCCAGCAAGCACCCACAGCGCTGCGATCGACATCAGATGCCAGAGGTAATCTTCATGCGCCACCGGCGAGGGGATCAGGCTAAGTTGTGCGTAGCGGGTGTTACCTACCAACAAGGGTCGCCCAATCGACTGGACATCGAGCCCGACCAATCTTGCAAACCACGCTGGTCGTTCTGCGGCATTGCCGGGCTTGGTCAGGTGTATGGTCGAAGCTTGCGGCTGCGAGAAGCTTAGCTCGATCAACTCGCCTTCCTTGATGCCCGCCTGGAGTTTTCGTTTGATCGCCGGGTAATTGCCCTCTTGGGCCTCTGTGGAAATAGCCTGGACCAGCTCGTCCAGCCTGGCGCCGGCTTGCTGATTAAGCAGGGTCCGTACGTCCAGCCTGGCCCGCTCCAGCACCTGGTAGCCGCCCAGGACGGTGACGCAAGTCGTCACCAACGCCGTTGCGGCCAGCACCCGCCCACGCGTGCTGTAATTGCGCAGCCAGCACCAGACCAAGCCTGGCCTGCCCTCAGCCCGGGAGGCTGGGGATGGAGAAGGGGGAATCGTCGAACCCATACAAAGCGTATCGACGGAATCCGGGGGTTTTTCAGTGAGGGTGCGAGCAGAAAGGAGGGGCCCCGCACGGCGGGGATCCGCACGTCCGCGAGCGCCCTCGGCGCCCGACTCGGAGAATTATGGTCATGCGAGAAGTTGGCTGAGGGGGAGGGTGCGAGCAGAAAGGAGGGGCCCCGCACGGCGGGGATCCGCACGTCCGCGAGCGCCCTCGGCGCCCGACTCGGAGAATTATGGTCATGCGAGAAGTTGGCTGAGGGGGAGGGTGCGAGCAGAAAGGAGGGGCCCCGCACGGCGGGGATCCGCACGTCCGCGAGCGCCCTCGGCGCCCGACTCGGAGAATTATGGTCATGCGAGAAGTTGGCTGAGGGGGAGGGTGCGAGCAGAAAGGAGGGGCCCCGCACGGCGGGGATCCGCACGTCCGCGAGCGCCCTCGGCGCCCGACATGCCAGTGGCTGGGTCAGGCAAGAAATTTTCGCGGGGGCGGTGGGCTGAAAGATTCACGGGCGAACGCGTTCGCTGAACGCTGGCTTCTGCCCTACTTCTTTCGCGCCCTTGGATGCGCTTGGTCGTAGACCTTGGCCAGATGCTGAAAGTCGAGATGCGTATAAATCTGGGTGGTGGAAATGCTTGCGTGACCGAGCATTTCCTGTACCGCACGCAGGTCTCCGGAAGACTGCAGGACGTGGCTGGCGAAGGAGTGGCGCAGCATGTGAGGGTGGACATGCACCGGCAGGCCGGCCTTGATCGCCCAGCGATCCAGCCGCAGGCCGACGCTCCTGGCTGACAGCCGCAGGCCACGGCGATTGAGAAACAGGGCAGGCTCGGCGGGGTCGGACAGGCTGGAGCGCGCAACCAGCCAAGCTTCAAGCGCGTGCAAGGCTTTTTCGCCGACGGGCACAATGCGGGTCTTTGCGCCCTTGCCGGTGACAGTCGCTTCCATGGCGCGCATGTCGACGCCGGAGAGATTCAAGCCGGTCAATTCCGCGAGACGCAGCCCGGATGAGTAGAACAATTCGAACATGGCCGCATCGCGCACTTCAAGCACATCGTCGACCGGTCGGTCGAGCAGCTGGCTGCACTGTTCCGGGCTGAGCGTCTGGGGCAGGGCACGGCGGGCTTTCGGCGGACGGATGTCCACGCAGGGATTGGATTCCCAGCCTAGGCGGCGGTTGGCGAAACGGTAAAAACTGCGCCAGCCGGACAGGATGCGGCTCAAGGATTTGGGGGCCAGCCCGCGGCCATGCAGACGCGCGGCAAAACCGCGAATCTGGTGCGGGCCAAGTTCCTTCAGTGCGGCGGCGCCGGCCTGTTCCAACAACATGCTCAGGTCATGCCGGTAGGCAATGAGGGTAAGTTCGGACAGACGCTTTTCGGTCGCAAGGTAAGACAGGTAGGCGTCGACCTCGGGAGGCAGATTCATGTCATCCGACCAATGGCCGCGCCGAGCAACTGCCCCAGGCGTTCCAGGTAGAGCACGCCCATTTCCGGATAAAAGCGTTTGGGGTCCTCCGAGGCGAGCACCAGCAGGCCGCAGGACTTGTCATTGCGCAAGGGAATCGCGGCGAAGGATCGCAGATGGGGCGCAGGTTCGCCGAACCAGCTCAGTGCATCTTCATACTTGAGCAGCCCACAGGCTGGATGCCGCTGGCTTTCCACCTGCATGCGCAGCGCTTCGGAAACGGGTTCCAACGCGGTCAGGCTGCCATTGGCGGGCAGGCTCCATATGCGCACCGCACTGTGGGGAACGGCGAAGCCTTCATGCAGATGGCCTTCCAGCGCGGTCAAAAGCGCATAGACGTTTGCCGCACCGGTCAGGTCCACGGTGAGTCTGTGCAACTTGTCCGAGATGGCATCGTTCTCTTCGCCAAACTCGATCAGGTCCGCGAGCTTGCTTTCCAGCAGGCGCACCTTGTCGCGCATTGACAGGACCTGGCGCTCCGTAAGCGACACGGCGTGGGTGCCGTGTGGATGCGGAATGTGCAGATCGGCGAGCAAGTCCGCATGTTGGTTGAAGAAGTCCGGATGGGACCTGAGATAGTCCGCAATTTCGTTGCTGGGAGTGTCCATTTAGATGTCGATCTCTCCGTCAAAAACCCTGCGTGCCGGGCCGGTCATCATTACCGGATGATTGTTGCCGAGCCACTCTATGGTCAGGATCCCGCCACGGGTTTCCACTTCCACCCGGCTGTCCAGCAGGTCGCGGGCCATGCCCGCCACTGCCGCTGCGCACGCGCCGGTGCCGCACGACAGGGTTTCTCCCGCGCCGCGTTCGTAGACCCTCAAGCGCACCCGTCCGCGATCAAGAATCTGCAGGTAGCCGGCGTTGACCCGCGCGGGAAACCGTGGGTGCGACTCAATGTGCGGCCCCTGCAGTCCAACCGGCGCCAAGTCCACATTTTCCACGATTTGCACGGCGTGGGGGTTGCCCATGGAAAGGGCACTGATTTCCACGCTGGTTCCGTCAACCTCAAGCGAGTAGGTAAGCGCCTGCCGCTCCACAAGAAATGGGATTTCGGCAGGCGCAAAGCGCGGCGGGCCCATGTTGACCGTGACCCGGCCATCGATTTCCAACCTGGGCGTGATCAGGCCGGACCTGGTTTCCACGGTGATTTCACGCTTGTCAGTCAAACCCCGATCGAGGACGAAGCGGACAAAACAGCGCGCGCCGTTGCCACACTGTTCCACCTCGCCGCCATCCGCATTGAAGATGCGGTAGCGGAAGTCAGCGTCCGCTCGCGTGGACGCTTCCACCAGGAGCAATTGATCGAAGCCAATGCCCAAGTGTCGGTCGGCCATCAAACGCACCTGTTCGGCGCTCAGATCGATCGATTGGCTGATTCCGTCCAGCACCGCAAAGTCATTTCCCGCCCCGTGCATTTTGCTGAATTTGAGTTTCATGTATTGAGCGCTACATATTCCTTCCAGATGCAGCGGTCCATGACCGTGAAGATTCCGCCCGCGCGGGCCCGGCTGCCGGCCGCCACATTCACGATGCCTTCCTGGATCCACAGCGCCGGAATGTTCAGTTCCAGACATTCTTCCACAATCCTCGGCAGGTCTTCGGCGGCGCGGAACACATCCACCAGATCCACCGCAAAAGGTATGTCGCTCAGCGCGGAGTAAGCCCTTTCCCCCAATACTTCGGTCACGCCGGGGCGCACCGGCACGATGCGAAAGCCGAAGCCTTGCATGGCGCGGGCCACTTTATGGCTGGGCCGGTCGGGCCGAGGTGACAGTCCCACAACGGCAATCGTCCTGATCCGGCCGAGGAGGTTCTTGATTGCGGCCGGGTCCGGGTTAAAAAAGGGCTCACTCAAGTTTCAATTCCATAAAATAGTCGTCCATGACAAATCCGCCGCCGATGTCGCACACCCGGGCTTCAGTGATAACAAAACCATACGTTCCATACGCAATCAGAGCAAGGGAATTGTGCCGGTTGACCTGCAGGGTCAGGCGCGTGTTCCCAGCCCTGAGGGCCCATTTTTTGGCCTGCTCAAGCAATGCCGCTCCCAAACCGCAGCGTCGATGGTCGGGGTGGACATACAGCTTGTCCAGTTTGCATTGGTCTTCCATCAGTATTGCGTGAGCAAATCCGACCAGGACTCCATCCTGTTCGGCGACCCACCAGCCGTGAGCGGGGTCGGCCAACTGGCTGCGGATGAGGGCGGCGCCGTAGCGCTGGGCCAGCATGTAGTCGATCTGCCCCAGGCTGATGATGGCGGGGTAGTGGTGCAGCCAGATTTGGCGCGCAAGGGCGGCCAGGCTTTCCGCTTCGTCCAGCTTTAACCGGTGGATCAGCGCCGCACTAGCCATAAAAGGAGGGCTCGCCAGGCGGGCGCGTCTTGAAGCGCCGATGTACCCACAGGTATTGCTCGGGCATTTCTCGCACCCGGTCTTCGATGAAGCGATTCATGCGCGCGGTGTCGGCTTCCACATCCGCAGTGGGAAAATCTTCCCAAGCTGGATAGAAGCGCATCGTATAGCCCGCACCCCCCGGAAGCTGGCGGGTGATGGCCGGAACGACCGCCGCACCGGTAATCTTGGCCAGACGGGAGAGCGCCGGAATGGTGGCGGCCTGAATCCCAAAAAAGGGCACAAATATGGATTCCTTGCGCCCCTGGTCCTGGTCGGGCAGAAAATAGAAAGGCAAACCGGATTGGATGATCTTGATCAGCGGACGTATGCCTTCGTGGCGGGAAGCCAGGACCGGCTGATTGAAGCGACTACGGGCGCGGCGCAGATAGCGGTCCACCACAGGGTTGCGCTGGCGCACGTATATGGAGGCGATGCGGGCGTGGGTGCTCAGGCGCACCCCGCCCATGTCCAGCCCGACGAAATGCGGCGCCAGAACGATGACCGGTCGACCGCGCAGCCTGTCCAGGTGCTCCACGCCTTCGAACCTCACCAGTCTTTCCAGCCTTTGCTGCGAGGACCAGAACAGCAGGCCGTGCTCCAGCACGGCGCGGGTGGCGGCGATGAAATGCCGGGTCAGAATCACCTTGCGCTGGACTTCATCCAGTTCCGGAAAGCAGCGCGCCAGGTTGCGTTCGACCACCTTGCGGCGCGGGCGCGCAAGCTGGGCCGTCAGCCGGCCAAGCACGTTGCCCAAGGCGGCTTGCAGCGACAGCGGCAGCCAGTGCAGCAGCCACAGCAGGACTATTCCCAGATGGGTCATGGGCAAGGTGTATCGGGCGGAGGCGGCGCGTCACCGGGCTTCTTGTAGCGCTGATAGCTCCACAAGTACTGAGCGGGAACCTTGCGGATCACTCGCTCCACCTCCCGGTTTAGTTGCGCGGCCGCGGCCTGTTTGTCGGACGGAAAGGACGCAATGTGGTCGAAATGCAGGTGGTAGCCACGGCCCCATGGCAGGCGTTCCGCGTAAACCATGAACGGCGCGGCGCCGGTGGACTGGGCCAAGCGGAAGACCAGGGTCGGAGTGTAGGCCCAGCGGCCGAAAAACGGCGCCCATACGCCTTCGCCAAGGGTGGCAACCTGATCGGGCAGGATGCCGATGGCTTCGCCCTTTTTCAGCGCCTTGAGCATGGCCTTGATGCCGGTCATGTCGGTAGGAATGAGATGAGCCAGGCCACGCTCGCGGCCGGCTTTCATGATCCGGTCCAGGGACGCGTTGCGCGCGGGTTTGTACATGGCGGTAAGAGGCAGACGGGACGCCACGTACTGATTGATCATTTCGAAGCAACCAACATGCGGCGACATCAGGATGACGCCCTTGCCTTCCTTTAGCGCGGCGTCGAGCAACTCCCAGCCGGACAGCTCGCGTACCAGTTTGACCGTTTGCTCGTGCGGGAGCATCCAGATCGGCGCCAGTTCAAGTATGCTTTTGCCCGACTCGGCGATGACTTGGCGTAACAAGGGACGGCACGCCTGGTTGGGGCACAGGCCGCTTTGCCGAAGATTGGACCGCGTCCGCCGGCTGTGACGGCCGGGCGCCAGGTAAATCAGCCATCCGAGGAGGATGCCCAGGGCGTGCAGGACAGGTAGGGGCAGGTGGGACAGAAACCTTAATAGGATGGCCATGCGGGTTGACTAAAAACCAGTCCAGTTGGAGAATAAGTAAAGCCGCCGTGTTAATGCAGACAACTTGCGGGCGGGATATAAATACTGCTAAAGCGTCGCCGCTCCAAACCCCCGGTCCGGTCGCGCAAGCAAGTGGGGGAATACTTTGGAGCGATCATGCTAAGAGACTATATCTTCACCTCGGAATCGGTTTCCGAAGGCCATCCCGACAAAATGGCCGATCAGATCTCGGACTCCGTGCTGGACGCGATTCTAACCCAGGACAAGCACGCGCGCGTGGCCTGCGAGACCCTGCTGACCACCGGCCTGGTGGTGATGGCCGGCGAAATCACCACCCATGCCGTGGTGGATTTTGGCCATGTAGCGCGTCAGGCGATCAAGCGCATCGGCTACGACAGTTCGGAAATCGGCTTTGACTACAACACCTGCGCAGTCATGACCGCAGTCGGCAAGCAGTCGCCTGACATTGCCGTCGGGGTGAATGAAGGCGAAGGCTTGTTTCTCGACCAGGGCGCGGGCGATCAGGGCCTGATGTTCGGCTATGCTTGCAACGAGACGCCCCAGCTCATGCCCATGCCCATTTATCTGGCGCACCGGCTGACCCAGCGCCAGTCCGAACTGCGCAAGGACGGCCGCTTGCCCTGGCTGCGCCCCGACGCGAAGTCGCAGGTGTCGATCCGCTATGTGGACGGTATGCCGCAGCACATCGACACGGTTGTGCTCTCCACCCAGCATCATCCGGAAATCTCCCATGCCCAGCTCACCGAAGCGGTGATCGAGGAAATCATCAAGCCCGTGCTGCCCAAGGAAATGCTGGTTGGCTGCCCACGCTACCTGGTCAACCCGACCGGCCGCTTTGTGATTGGCGGGCCCATGGGCGATGCCGGCCTGACCGGGCGCAAGATCATCGTCGATACCTATGGCGGCGCGGCACCCCACGGCGGCGGAGCGTTTTCCGGCAAGGACCCGTCCAAGGTCGACCGTTCGGCCGCCTACGCAGCGCGCTACGTGGCCAAGAACATCGTCGCGGCCGGCTTGGCAGACAGGTGCCTGGTGCAGGTGTCCTATGCCATTGGCGTCGCCAAGCCCACCTCCTTGATGGTAGAGACTTACGGCACGGGAAAGGTGCCAGATCACAAGCTGGTGGAGCTGATTGACCGGCATTTTGACCTGCGTCCCAAGGGCATCATCCTCATGCTCGACCTGCTGCGGCCGATCTACGCCAAGACCGCGAGCTATGGGCATTTTGGCCGGGACGAGCCGGAGTTCACCTGGGAAGTGACCGACAAGGTCGCCGCCCTGCGTGCGGATGCCGGTCTGTCGAGTGAAGCACGAACCGAGACGGTTGACGCGTAGGCCGAGGCGAGCGCAGCGCAGTTGGGCGGAGGCCGGAGCCGGGATATTCATGGGACGGGGGCGCTACGAGCCGGCGCCAGTCTGCAAGGCCGCCAGGCGGAATCTGATATAATTCGCCGGCTTAAATCTTGACCCAAGGAAACCACCATGGCCGAACGTAAACGCACCCGCCGCAACACCTTGGAGCGGCGCTGCCTGCCCAAGACCTTCAAGCGCATGTTTGTCGGCGCGCCCAAGGGCATTTTCAAGATGCTGGAGACCCTGAAGCCTACCAAGGGCGGCAAGGCTGCCGCATAGCTAAGCTGTATCGGACACCTTCAGGCTGTCCCATCATCATGCCCCGAGGAGCGTTGCGACTCGTGTAGAGCCAGGCTCGGGGCGGCCGCAAGGCTTGGCAACGGCGCTCACGTCACTTTTTGTCAAACAGAAAGGAGGGCGTGATGAACGCCGTATCCAATGCCACTGCTGATTACATCGTCGCTGACCTGACCCTGGCTGGTTGGGGGCGCAAGGAAATCGCTATCGCCGAGACCGAGATGCCCGGCCTGATGGCGATCCGCGAGGAATATGCAGCCAGCCAGCCCCTCAAGGGCGCCCGTATCACCGGCAGCCTGCACATGACCATCCAGACCGCAGTGCTGATCGAAACCCTGCAGGCGCTGGGCGCCCAAGTGCGCTGGGCTTCGTGCAATATCTTCTCCACCCAGGACCACGCCGCGGCGGCCATCGCTGCTTCCGGCACGCCGGTGTTTGCGGTGAAAGGCGAGTCGCTGGCTGAATACTGGGACTACACCCACAGGATTTTCGAATGGCCGGACAGTGGCTATTCCAACATGATTCTGGACGACGGTGGCGACGCCACGCTGCTGCTGCATCTGGGTGCCAGAGCCGAGGAAGACATCACAGTGCTGGCCAAACCGGGCAGCGAAGAGGAACGGGTGCTGTTTGCCGCGATCAAGGCCAAGCTGGCCGTCGACCCCAAGTGGTACTCCACCCGGCTGGCGCAAATCAAGGGCGTGACCGAAGAGACCACGACTGGCGTGCACCGTCTTTATCAGATGCATGAGCGCGGCGAGCTGAAATTTCCCGCGATCAACGTCAACGATTCGGTGACCAAGTCCAAATTCGACAACCTCTATGGCTGCCGCGAGTCGCTGGTCGACGGCATCAAGCGGGCCACCGACGTAATGGTGGCGGGCAAGGTGGCACTGGTGGCCGGCTACGGCGACGTAGGCAAGGGCAGCGCCCAGGCTCTGCGGGCGCTCTCGGCCCAGGTGTGGATTACTGAAATCGATCCGATCTGCGCGCTACAGGCCTCAATGGAAGGCTATCGCGTTGTGACCATGGATTACGCTGCCGGCAAGGCCGACATCTTCGTCACCGCGACCGGCAATTTTCATGTCATCACGCACGACCACATGGCGAAAATGAAGGACCAGGCCATCGTCTGCAACATCGGCCACTTTGACAATGAAATCGATGTGGCCGGCATCGAGAAATATCGTTGGGAGGAGATCAAGCCGCAGGTTGATCACGTGATCTTCCCTGATGGCAAGCGGATCATTCTTCTGGCTAAAGGAAGACTTGTAAACCTGGGTTGCGCCACGGGGCACCCCAGCTACGTGATGTCATCGTCCTTTGCCAACCAGACTCTGGCCCAGATCGAGTTGTACACCCGGACCGGGAAATATCCGGTTGGGGTCTACACCCTGCCCAAGCATCTGGATGAAAAAGTTGCGCGCCTGCAGTTGAAAAAACTCAATGCGCAACTAACTGAACTGACTGAACAACAAGCTGCCTATATTGGCGTGCCAAAGAGCGGGCCGTACAAGTCAGAACATTACCGCTATTGACCGCAAAGATCGGAGAGGGCACCAAGTCCTGTGCGATCCGCGCGAATTCGGCGCTGAATCATGACCACCAACCTAACCCTGAGCTTCGAGTTCTTCCCGCCCAAGACCGCCGAGGGCGTCGACAAGCTGCGCGCCACGCGGGAGAAATTGGCGACACTGAAGCCGAAGTTCTTCTCCGTGACTTTTGGCGCGGGCGGCTCGACCCGCGACCGCACGTTGGAAACAGTGTTGGAGATCCAGCAATCCGGCAGCGAGGCCGCGCCGCACTTATCCTGCGTCGGCTCGACCCGGGAAAATATCCGCGACATTCTCAACACCTACAAAGCCAGCGGAATCCGCCACATGGTGGCGCTGCGCGGTGATTTGCCTTCCGGCATGGCTGATCCGGGCGCATTTCGCTATGCGAACGAACTGGTGGAATTCATCCGCTTGGAGACCGGCGACTGGTTCAACATCGAGGTGGCGGCCTATCCGGAAGTCCATCCCCAGGCCAGGAACGCGCAGGCCGATCTGGAAGCCTTCGTGCGCAAGGCGAACGCGGGCGCGAATGCGGCCATCACCCAGTATTTCTTCGCTGCCGATGCCTACTTCCGCTTTGTCGAAGAAGTGCGCGCGTTCGGATCGGATATCCCCATCGTGCCGGGCATTATGCCGATTTCCAACTTCTCTACCCTTGCGCGGTTCTCCGATGCCTGCGGTGCCGACATACCGCGCTGGATACGCAAGCGCATGGAAGGCTACGGCGACGACGCGGAGGCGATTCGGGCATTCGGCGCTGACATCGTCACGGCGCTGTGCGAAAAGCTCCTGGCGGGCGGCGCACCAGGCCTGCATTTCTACACTTTGAACAATGCCAAGCCCACCATGGAAGTCTGGCAGCGGCTGGGCCTGTGAGCAGCGGAGAGGGGCCCCGCTTGCGGGGATCGGAGCGACCGCGAAACGGGGCTGCCACCGACACGCTGCCACCCGGTATTCGCGACTATGTAACGGAGGTGGGCCTGTGAGCAGCGGAGAGGGGCCCCGCTTGCGGGGATCGGAGCGACCGCGAAACGGGGCTGCCACCGACACGCTGCCACCCGGTATTCGCGACTATGTAACGGAGGTGGGCCTGTGAGCAGCGGAGAGGGGCCCCGCTTGCGGGGATCGGAGCGACCGCGAAACGGGGCTGCCACCGACACGCTGCCACCCGGTATTCGCGACTATGTAACGGAGGTGGGCCTATGAGCGAGATGCCCCAGACGCCTTACGACGTCGTGGGTGGCGATGCTGGCGTGCGCCGGCTGGTAGACCGGTTCTACGATCTGATGGACCAACTGCCGGAGGCGTACGGCATCCGCAAGCTTCATCCCCAGGATCTGTCCGGCTCGCGCGACAAGCTCTACTGGTTTCTGTCCGGCTGGCTGGGTGGGCCGCAACATTATGTCGAGCGTTTCGGTCACCCCTTTCTCCGCGCGCGCCACTTGCCTTTTACCATTGGTTCGGCAGAACGGGACCAGTGGCTGATGTGCATGCGTCAGGCGGTGGAGGAACAAGTGCACGCCGGACCCTTTCGCGAAAAGTTGTGGGAAGCGCTTGCCGGCCTCGCCGATCACATGCGCAACCGGGCCGAATAACCTTGGCTGGCGGGGGGTGGAGGCCGGGCCCCCGCGTCTATATAATCGAACTCTAATTGAACGGATGTGCTTCCCATGGCTCAAATATTCATGCCGGCCGCCACCGTGGCCGAGGTTCCTGTTGCCGGCATCCTCAAGGTCCGTGTGGACGGCCATCCCATCGTGCTCACCTCAGTGGAGGGTGAGATCTTCGCGGTGGCGGATCGCTGCTCCCACGAGGATGTGCCGCTGTCGTTGGGTTGCATCCGCGGCGACACCATCAAGTGTTCCTACCATGGCAGCCGCTTTTCCCTGCGCACCGGCGAGCCCATGGATGAACCGGCGGACACGCCAATCGTGGTGTATCCCGTCAAGGTGGAAGGCAATGCCGTATTGATTGGCATCGATAAGGAAGAAGGATGAGCGAAGTGATTACACAAGACCCGAAGGCCTTGATGCACAGCATCATTCAACGTGTGGCCACCGGGCCGGAGCTGTCCAAGAGCATCTCGCGCGACGAGGCCCGCCATGGCCTGCACGCGGTATTGGACCACGCGGTCGACCCGGTGCAGGCCGGCATTTTCCTCATCGCCCTACGCATGAAGCGGGAGACCGACGAGGAGGTCATTGGCGTGCAGCAGGCACTGATGGATGTCACCGAAAGCGTGACTGCGCCGGTCGATGAAGTGCTGACCCTGTCCGATCCCTTCGACGGCTACAACAGGACTTTGCCCGCTGCCCCTTTCGTGCCTGCGGTGCTGGCGGCCTGCGGCCTACCCACCGTGTGCACGGGAATGGAAAGCATCGGCCCCAAGTACGGCATCACCTATCGCCTGGTATACGAGGCGCTGGGCCTGCACGTGGATCTGACGCCGACCCAGGCGGCGGAGCGGCTAGGCAGGGAAGGCTGGGCTTACTGCGATCAGGCGCAATATGCGCCGCGCCTGCACGCGTTGAAGGACTTGCGCAAGTTGATGGTCAAGCGCCAGGTAATTACGACCGCAGAGACCCAGGCGATGCCCGTCAAGGGCCGTCTCAGAAATCACTTCATGACCGGGTTCGTGCACAAGCCCTACCCGCGGATCTACGCCCTGCTGGCGCGTGAAGCCGGGTTCGATTCCGCCCTCATCGTACGCGGCGTCGAAGGTGGCGTGATTCCCTCGCTGCGCCAGGATGCACGCATGTTTGTCTACCGCGACCACGGCGACGCGGTGCAATGGGATTTCAACGCCAGCCAGGCCGGCATCAACCAGGATGTGCGCGCGCCGCTGCTGCCCGGCCATACGGAAGGTGAGGAAGTCGAGCAGGAGAAACCGGCATTCGATGCGAGAGCAATGGCCCAGGCTGCGGCCGACGCCGGGCTGGCCGCGTTGGGTGGGCATAAGGGCGCGACCTACGATGCCCTGGTCATGGGGACCGGTCTGGTCTTGTGGGGCCTCGGCAAGGCCGACAGCCTGGGCGCGGGCGCGGCCTGGGCGCGCGAGGTGCTGGACAGCGGCGCCGCCAAGGCCCGGCTGGGAATTTGATTCGTGCGCGGTGAACTCGGCCCGCAAAGTGTGCGGCCCTTGCGTGGATCGCCCGATCGGGCAACTTCGGTGCACCGTCAAAGCTGGACACGCAGCGTGAATCTCAGGCTGCGCGGCTCTGCTGGGTGGGTGTGGATGTCGCTCACCGGCGCAGGTTCGCCCATCAGCTGAGAGTCGTACCAATAGTCGATATCGCTTACCCTGGCATCAAACAGATTGAGTACGTCAAGGGTCAGTTTGACGCGTTTGTTGAACTTGTAACCCGTTTGAAGATTGACGATGGTCGAAGACTTGGTCCGGATGGAGTTGTCCTCGATCAGCGGCCGCGGACCGAAGTAGCGCAGGCGCAGGCCGCCGCTCCATTGGGCGCCGCTATCGTAGGCGACGCCGACTGAGGCTGCTTGTTCGATGGAGCCCGGAACGTAGTCGCCGGGTAGCGAGGAATCGATGGCGGTATAGCGTGCGCGCGAGACCGCGACATCGGCATCAAGAGTCAGGCCGCGTGTTGGAGTCCAGTAGTTGGTCCATTCGATCCCGGTGCGGCGGCTGGGGAAACTGGGCTCGGTGGTCCCGGCATCGCCGGTGAAAACCAGTTCCGAATCCAGATCGAGCTTCCACAGTGCCAAGGTGGTTTGTAGCCGGGGAATGACTGCGCTGCGCAGCCCCAACTCGCAGCCCTTGGCCCGCACCAACGGAGAAGCGGGGTCAGTGGGAGTGAGGTACCCCGGGTCGCGGAAGTCGGGGTTGATGTGGGTGGTGACGCCGCGCGCATCGTTGCTGTGGAAGCCATAGCCCGCGTTGGCGTAGTACTCGGTCTTGCTCCACGGGCCGAAAATGAGCGCCAGTTTGGGACTCACGATGTGGTCATTGACCTTACCGGTGTTGGCCGCGAGATCGCTGTCGACATCAAAACGGTAGAAATCCCCTCTCAAGCCCAGGATGCTGCGGAATTTATCCTGCCATTGGACCTGACTTTCCCCATACAGGGCCAGGCTGCCCTCGCGCACACTGTCTTGCCTGACCGTACCCCAAATGTTGCGGGCGGTCGTGGTGTACAGGCCCACCTTGCCGATGTCGTCGAAGCGGGACTGTAGGCCGAGCGTAAAATCCACCGGCTTGCCGCCCCAGTCGGCATAGACGGTGTGGGCCGCGTTGGCGCCATAGATCTTTCGCCGGTCGGTTTGCTGGAACTGGTCACCGCGATTGCAGGTGCCGGTCAGGGCAATGTCATTTAAACAAAAGGTGAAGTCGGACCAGAGGTCCAGGCTGTAATCGATCACATAGGCGTTGAAGCGGGACCAGCCTTTGGCCGATTTATCTGACCACTCGCCCGACAGGCTGTAGCGATGAGTCTGGCCGCCGTCGGTTGGATCGATATTGCCGAAGCGCGAAATGAGCGCAGTATCGATGGCGCGCTGTGGCACTTGGTCGGTGGAGTCCCAGTCGGACTGATAGGCCATGGCAGCCGCTGACCAGCCGTTCATTTCGGTGCCATGGCTAAAGCGCAGCAGCCCGTTGACCTTGTGCAGATCCTCAGGCAGCACCCAGGGTCCGTTGTTTTCACCCAGTTCCAGGGCGTAGAGTAGATTGCCCGAAGCCAGTTCGGGCGACCCGGCCAGCAGGGCGCGCTTGTAATTGTCCTGACCCAGGGTGATCTGGGCGAAGGGAGCATCCAGCGTGTGAAAATACTCGATGGCGGCGGACCCGGCGGTAGCGAAGTCACCCACATCCGCGGCGTAGGGTCCTTTCCGGTATTGCATGCGCTCGATCAGTTCCGGGATCAGGAACTGAAAGTCCGAATAGGCCTGCCCGTGTGCGTTGGTGGGCAGGTTGACCGGCATGCCCATGAGACTGGTGGCGAAGTCCGTGCCGTGATCCAGGTTGAAGCCGCGCAGGTAGTACTGGTTAGCCTTGCCGTCGCCGCTGTGCTGCGAAATGATCAGCCCGGGCACCACCTCCAGCACTTCTGCCGGGCGCAGCAGGGGGCGGTTCTCCAACTGGCTGGCAGTCACCGTGCCTTCCGTGGCTGACGATGCCGTACCGATCAAGCCCTCATCAGAGCCGGTGATGGTTATTTCGTCCAAGGTGGGGATGCCGCCGGCGTGAACGTTGCCGGCGAGAAAGAGGAGCGAAGCTCCAAGGATGTCCTGAGTCTTGCGGGTAAGATGAATCATAAGTTCATCTTACTGTAGAGGAAAAAAAGGAGCGCGGCTGGATCGTGGCCCCGTATTTGGCAGGCGCATGCCGAGCGTAGATCTGGCGTCCATGAGAATAATCACCGTGGCGTCGAAGGCCGCATCCTTGCCTTCGCTCGAATGCGCCAGCGCTCCCGTGCCAGGCCATGGACGGTCCCGCCACCAGAGAACTGACCAAAGCTGAAATCTCCATCGGACTTCTCCTCCAAGCCGGGAAACGTTCACGCGCAGTGTAAGAGTATTATGGTAAACATCATACGACAGTCAAGCCGTGTTCGGTGGTGCCATCCCCGTGTCGCGCCGGGGTGAGACAAAGCTTTCGCGCAAATCGATGCCCCCAGGACACGGGCAATCCCCGCCGCCGAGTCCGGCAACGGGCACTGCACGACAATTGCAAGACGGTCAGGTTTTCGGTCTGTAATGCACGTGCGGCAGCACCTTGCTGCCAGGAGCATGGCCCTGGCGTCCTCGGTCGATCTCGACCGAGACCAGATTCAGCTTGGCGTGACGTACGCCGCGTTCTGCCGCCAGCGCATCGGAGAACGCACGTATCTGCGCCGTGGGACCCTTCAACATCACGCTTTCCAGGCAGTTCTCGTGGTCGAGATGCGCGTGCATGGTGGCGACGGTCAGGTCATGGTGCTGGTGTTGCAGCTCGGTGAGCCGCTCCGCAAGGTCACGCTCGTGATGGTTGTATACGTAGGACAGGCTGGCGACGCAGTAGCGGGATCCATCCTTCTGCTGGAGCGATTGCTCCAGGTGGCTGCGCAACAGATCGCGCACGGCCTCGGAGCGATTGCTGTAGCCGCGCTGCTCGATCAGACGGTCAAAGGCGCGGGCGAGTTCGTCGTCGAGGGATATCGTAAAGCGTTCCATTTGATGGACCCTGGTTGTTACGGCTTGCTTCCAAGGAGCGGCGATTCGGTGGTGTTCCCTCCCGGTCAGATCCTTGGTGTGGCTTCTGCGTCCGAATCTTCGTAGTCATCACCGAGGTCTATCCCCAGTTCCTCCGCCACGGCAACCCAACGAGGTTCGGCCTCGCAGGAGCAACAGTCACACCAGACTGCAATGCCATCGTGCATGCTCACGCGCTTGCGCTTTTTTGTACCGAGGGGGACCATCACTTGCTTCGTTGATGCTTCGTCGGTCCGCACTTCAATGCGCGCCGAGAGGTCTGCCTGGGGGTCTCGCTTCATCGTCGTCATCCACTTGTTCAATCATCTGAGTCGCTGAGCACTAAGCCCCTACTGGCCGCTGCCCTGCCTGTTGGAACACAATGAATCATCTTGCGCATCATGATCCGAGTCAAGGTGACGCAATACAGTGCACGGCGCGCATTCAGGCCGCATCCGTGCCGACCTTGAGGGTGAACTTCCACCTCGCTGAAGGTCCACCCTGTACGTCGGCGCAACAATTCGAAGCGGGGGTCGATGACGACTTCACCGCACTTCTTCGCAAATTTTTTTGTGAAAGTTTACGTCGCACTAGGGTTGGAAATGAATCGGTAATATGGATATCCGAAAGGAGACAAAATGCGCGGCCTTGCTGGGTCTCATGTCAGCATCCAGACGCGGCACAGCACGATGCTGTTCCCTTGCGAGTACGTACAAACACCTACGTGCTTACCCCAATTGGATTTGAATTCATAAACGACGTAAATGAGATCGTGGTTGAAATGAATGACCTCGAATCGAAGTGAAGTCTGACCGTTGGCTTGTCTGACCGCTCCTTAAAGATCCTAGCAATCCATTTGGAGGAGAACAATATGGATACAAAGTATTTGTCGTTTAGTCTGATCGGCGAGCCCGCGCTTGGCTCACTTGAATCTTGCTTGGTGTCTGGCAACTTCAGCAAGAAAATGATGCCGTCCGCCATACCCGAAATGGCCTATGACGCCCAGAAAGAAGCGCTCTGGATCGACGAACAGGGTCAAATTCTTGACTGCTCCGGTTCGATCGCGGAACTGTTTGGCTATTGGAAGGACGAGTTGAAGGGCCAGCATATTTCCGTGTTGCTGCCGGATCTTGGTGACTCTTTATTTATGGAGTATTCCTCGCCGACCACCTTGTGGGTCGATGACCAAGGGCAAATTGTGGACTGCGCCGGTCCCATCGAGGAGATTTTTGGCTATTGGAAGGACGAGTTGAAAGGGGAGCATATATCCATGTTGCTCCCCGATCTTGCCCACACCGAATTAGTGGAACTTGATGGTGAAAACAGTCCCCGTGTCATGGGACAAAGCCACGATGCCATCGCATTCGGTGGCGCGAAGGCGGAGGGTGACGATAGCGCCTATGCCGTTTTCCTCCATCTGATCTCGACCAAAGGTGGCCGCGACCTGAGCGTGATATTGCGCAACCAGGTGCACTAATCCCGTTATATCAAAGCCCCGCGCCAAGGCGCAGGCCAAAAAGCAGACACGCCCCGCCACTGTTGGTGGGGCGTGTTCGTCTTTGCGTATCACATTCAAAGACGGCAGGACAAGACTTGGGGCAAGGATTCCTTTGGTGGATAATGCCCGCATGAAAATGAATGATCCAAGCAGCGTGAACGTCACGCTGGAAGAAGACGCGGCCGGCATAGAGTTGGTTGTATGCAGTTGTGGCGCCGAGCAAATCAAGTTATCGCCTCACCAGGCCCGAACTCTGGCCGGTAAACTCATCATGGCGGTGAACCGGGCAGAAGTGCGGATCAATCTAAAGCACGACGTAAGGCCGTCACGCAAGCTTTAGATTCAAAGTGCTGTGCGCAGTCTCGGCACCGAGACGCGACGCTCGGTGCGACCCGCGCGTTGGAATTGCCAAACCTTAAATCCAGGAAAGAATCTCGGGCGCTTTACGTGAAGAAGATGGGGTTTCCCCAATGGGAACTCCGACAATGATGGGTGCAACGGCGGTCACCTCGGCCGGAATGCCAAGCTCGTCCTTCACTTCCGGCAAATTAAGGGCCGCCAGTGCGGAGCCGATCACGCAACTGCCCAGTCCCATGGCGCGCGCCGCCAGCATTAGATTTTCCGCAGCGAGCCAGCAGTCCGCTGCAGCGAATGGCCCCATCGGCTTGGCACAGATGACAATCAGCGTGCCGGCGTCGTGGAACATGTTGAAACTCGCCTCGGCATAGACCGTAAACGAGTGACCCCGGCGATCAAGATCGGCGCGCCGGGACTCCTCGACGAAGAGCGGCTTGGCACGGTCAGACAGGCGTTTGAGCGCCGCCTTGTCCTGCATCACGACAAACGTCCAGGGTTCTTCGTGAACTGCCGTTGGAGCGCGCACGGCGGCCTCCAGCAGGGTCTTGATGGTGGAATGATGAAGATCGTGGGCGGCATAGCTACGCACCGAACGTCGCGCCAAAATGGCCTCGAATACGCTCATCCGACTTTCGCGGAAATCATCAGGCATAACCCTCCTCTGCTGTTGTGTAGGATGTTGTGTCGTGGCCATATGTTCCAAATCCTAGTGGCGCGCAGAACCATTTGTAATCAGCGTGAGCGCGTAAGCAGTCACGCGTAGCTGCATGACACGCAATGAGAGCCCTCCGCGTGTGCGAGTATAGCTGTCAGATGAATGGATTTCGGATCGCGTGAAGGCGCGGGCGAGGGCGGGCGGATAGGCGCCGGCCTAAGGTCCAGGATCGACCGGTGGAGCGACTTTCAAACCGCCGGATTCCGCAATGCGCGCAAGTTCAAGCAAGTTGGTGGCGCCGGTCTTGTGCATGACCCGGGCGCGATGAATCTCCACGGTACGGTGACTGATCCCCAAGAGCCGGGCAATCTCCTTGTTCGGGTGGCCTGCCACGGCCAGCGCCATAACATCGCGCTCGCGGTCGGTCAGGTTGTCCATCCGTCTACTGAGTGATTCCTGAGCGGACGCTTCTTCCTGCAGTCGTAGGCTTTGAGTGAGAGCCGCCTGGACCCTCTCAAGCAGCACCGACCCGTTCACCGGCTTGGTCAGAAAGTCCACCGCCCCCGCCTTGATTGCACGCACCGTCAGGGGAATGTCGCCGTGGGCAGTGAGGAAGATGATGGGCAGAAAGATGCCCCGTTCGTTTAGTTCGGCCTGTAACTCCGGCCCGCTCAGACCCGGCATGCGGACATCGAGGATGATACAGCCGGCCTTGTCCTTGATGCGGGCGCCGAGGAAGGCTTCGGCACTGTCGAAGATGCGGTGCGGGATGCCCGCGGTCTCAAGCAGCAGTGATACGCTGTCACGCACGGCAGCATCATCGTCGACAATGAAAACGTTTGGAGTGCTCATGATGCAAAGGGGAGGGCAAAGTGAAAGATGGCGCCAGGGGACGACCCCGCTTCAAACCAGAGCTTTCCTCCATGTGCCTCGATCAGCGTTCGGCTGATGGTGAGGCCCATGCCGACGCCGCTTGGCTTGGTGGTAAAGAAAGGCTCGAAGATGCGTTTGGCTGTTGGCGTGTCAAGGCCGGGGCCGTTGTCCTGCACGGTCACTTGTCCCATGCCGTCGGCGGCGACCGTGCGGATGGTGATGCGTTTGCCCTTGATTCCCGCATTTGCCATCGCGTCCAGGCTGTTGCGCAAGAGATTGACCATCACCTTTTCCACCTGCAAGCGGTTGGCCAACACCGGTTTGAGTTTCGCAGCAAGGTCGAGTTTGGTCTGGAAGTCATACTCGTCAGCTTCAATGATGGCGAGTGAGCGGCGTGCGGCATCATTTAGGTCAACTAACTCGGTACTGGTGTCACTCTTTTGCAGAAACAGCAGCAATTCGCGCACCACTTGTCCCGCGCGCTGCGCCTGCAGGGCGCTGTTTTCCAGGGCATGGTGGAGTTTGTCCGGTTTCGGGTTGCCGGCGCGCAGCATGCGCAGGGCGGCCTCCGTATACGATGTCACCGCATTGAGGGGCTGGTTGAGTTCGTGGGCGATTGCGGCCGCAGTCTGGCTGGCCACATGCAAGGCCAACAACTGTTCCATCTCGGCGCGCAAGTCACGTACCGTGGCTTCCGCCTGCTTGCGCTCCCCGATGTCCTCCACCACAGCGATGAGGTAGTCCGGGCTGTTGTCGGCTTGCCGCACAACCGACATGGTGAAATTGATCCATGCGACATTGCCATCCTTGCGAATGTAGCGCTTCTGCCTTGAATAGTTGTCGATCTCTCCCTCGATCAATCTACGGGCCTGCGCCAGATCAGCCTCCAGATCATCGGGGTGGGTGATATCCTGGAAGTTGCGTTGCAGCAATTCCTCCCGGCTGTAACCAACTATGTCGCAGAGCTTGCGGTTTACCCGCAACCAGCGGCCGCTGGGCGCAACGTGGGCGATCCCCACCGCCGCTTGTTCGAAGGTGGCGCGGAAGCGCTGCTCGGTTTCCCGCAGTGCTTGTTCTTCCTGATCGCGAACGATCGCGATGGCGGCAACATGGGTAGCCATGCTGACCAGTCGTTGATGGGTGGGGAGCGGCGGGCCGGGTGCGCGATAGAATATGGCGAAGGTGCCGAGCACCGAACCTACGGCGTCCAGAATCGGCGTCGACCAGCAGGCCCGCAATCCGTGCGCCAACGCGAGGTCCGAAAAGTCGGCCTCGAGCGGGTCGGTGGCGATGTCTTCGATAATCACCGGCTTGCGTCGCCAGGCGGCTGTACCGCAGCCGCCGAAGCCCTCCCCGATGGGAATCCGGCTGGTGCCCCGGGTATAGTCCTCAGGAAGGCTGGGTGCGGAAACGTGGCGCAGATGCGTGCCATCGTGGTCGACCAGCATGATGGACGTAAGCATATCCGGCTCCAGGCCCTCGATGGCCCGGGTCAGGGTTGCGAGTATCGCAGGGAGCGGCGCACCCGACGCGACCATTTCCAGCAAGTCGTTCTGGGTTCCGGTGATCTGTTCCGCCTGCTTGCGTGCGGTGATATCGACGTAAACGCCGAACAAACGCAGCGGTGCTCCAGTTTCATAGTACTTCGCGGCTCCCTTGCAATTGACCCATTTGACCGTGCCGGACGGCAACAGGATGCGGAAATCGAAATCGAAAGGCTGGCGTGCTGCGACCGCCGAATCGCGCCGGGATTCCATATCGGCCAAGTCGTCCGGATGCACCCGGCTGCGGAAGGCGGCGTAAGTCCCTGGAAAGCTCCCAGGCGCAAATCCATATAGCGCTTCCAACTCCGGGGTCCAATCCATCCGCCCAGTATGAACGTTCCAGTCCCAGATGCCCACGTTGGCGCTGGCCTGGGCCAGCCGCAGCCGCTTCTCGCTTTCGCGCAGCGCAGCCTCGGCGCGCTTGCGTGCGGTGATGTCGTCCTTGATCCCGACGAAGTGCGTGATCCTTCCGCGTTCGTTGCGGATGGCGGAAATGATCGCAGATTCCCAGTACAGCGAGCCGTCCTTGCGGCGGTTGAGGAATTCTCCCTGCCACACCCCGCCATCTGCAATGGTGCGCCACAGGTCCTGGTACTCCTGCGCCGTGGTGTGGCCGGACTTGAGCAGGTTCGGCCGTTTGCCGACCGCTTCTGCAGCCGTATAACCGGTGGTCTCAACGAAACGCGGATTGACGTACTCGATCACACCGTCCACGTTGGTGATGACCACTGTGCTGGCAGTCTGCTCGATCACGCGCGAGAATTTGCGCAGCGCCGCTTCGGTGCGTTTGCGTTCGGTGACGTCTTGAATCGTGGCCAGCACCATTCCACCTTCGAGCGGACTTAGACTGATCTCGGCGGCGAACTCGCTGCCGTCCCTACGCAAGCCGTACAGGTCCCGTCCCAAGCCCATCGGGCGTCTGCGGGGATCACGTGCATATTCCGCCCGGTGTTCGTGGTGACTGCCGCGATAGCGTTCGGGCATCAGGGCTTCTACGGGGAGCCCGTGGAGTTTCTGTTCCGGGTAGCCGAAAAGTCTCTGTGCCGTGGGGTTGGAGAGCATGATCTTGCCGGTGGAATCCATGACCAACATGGGATCGGCTGCCGCAGCGAAGAGCTGGAGACTGAACGTGTCTTCGAGAGCGTCATTCATGAACGGAGCGAGCAAGCGGCTGGTATTTTCGATGTAAAGGCCTGTACAGGGCAGTTGCTTCCCAGACTACCCGGAAACCGGGGTCGTTTCAAATAAGCGCTTGACCAACTGCAACGCAGAATATTCCACCAAGCTTTAACCGAATTCAGCGTTCTGAAAAAACGAACTTGCAGGTATAAGACTCCACATTTGCCCGGCAGTCGCCCCACCCTGCCGCGCCGGCTTACTTGTGCATGACCCGGCCGAGCGCGCTCAGGCAGGTGTCGATATTTTCGATCCGGCTGGAATGACCCATCAGGCCAAAACGCCACACCTTGCCGGCAAATTCGGCCAGACCGGCGCCGATCTCCAGGCCGAACTCCTTCAGCAGGCGCGAGCGCACGGTGGCATCGTCCACGCCTTCAGGAATCCACACGCTGTTTAGCTGCGGCAGGCGATAAGCTTCGTCCACGACGAACCTCAGGCCCATGGCTTCGAACCCGGCCTTGAGTTGTTCGTGGTGGGTCCGGTGGCGTGCCCAACTGTTCTCAATGCCTTCTTCTGCCAGTATGACAAGTGCTTCGTGCAAGCCATATAGCGGATTGACCGGCGCAGTGTGGTGGTAGGTGCGCTTGCCGGGGCTGCCCCAGTATCCAAGCACGAGGTTCAAGTCGAGAAACCAGCTTTGTACCGCGGTCTTGCGCGATTTCACCCTCTCCACCGCGGCAGAACTGAACGTAACGGGCGAGAGCCCTGGGGTGCAGGACAGGCATTTCTGGCTGCCGGAATAGGCCGCATCAATGCCCCACTTGTCGATCAGCACCGGAGTCCCGGCGAGCGAGGTCACGCAATCCAATATGGTCAGCGCGCCATATTTCTTTGCGATCTGCGCGAGTGTGGCCGCATCGCTCTGCGCGCCGGTGGAGGTTTCCGCGTGGACAAAGGCGAGTATTTTGGCATCAGGGTGGGCCTTGAATGCGTCCTCCACCTTGCTCGGATCCACCGGCTTGCCCCAGCCGTCATCCACGATCACCGGCGTGGCGCCGCAACGCTTGACGTTTTCGATCATGCGTCCGCCGAACACGCCATTGCGGCAGACGATGACCGTATCGCCTGGTTCCACCAGATTGACAAAGCACATTTCCATGCCCGCCGAACCGGGTGCGGACACCGGCATGGTCAGTTCATGTGTGGTCTGGAAGG
Source organism: uncultured beta proteobacterium (assembly GCA_963782495.1). Lineage (GTDB taxonomy): Bacteria > Pseudomonadota > Gammaproteobacteria > Burkholderiales > Thiobacillaceae > DASQBT01. Next base: position 508,008 of record CAWAJU010000006.1, read on the forward strand.
CGTAGCGGAGCAGGGTCTTCATCTGCTCCATCATGTCCTGGAACTCTGGATCGAGGTGGCCCAACGTTGGCCGCGCCATGGCGTCCAGTACGCGCTGTGGCACGTCGGAGGGTCCAGGTCCCATGAGGATGCGCTTGCCGGGGATGAATGAGGAGATTTGTGGTTTTTCCATCTTGTTTTGAAGTGAGAAGTTTATAAATCCCGACAATTTTACTCAGGAATAAAGTCCGAGTCGATTGCGGATTGGAAATCTCCCATCAGGGGTTTCATTGCGGTGAGCAGGCTGGCAAACAATTTTGGGTGCAGCTTTTCCTGCTCCGCCAGCAGTTGCTTCATCGCATAACGCTGCTGCGGTTTGGCAAAGCAGGCCGGGCAGTTTTCGAAGATGACCGGCAAGCCCGCGGCCTCGGCAAACGCGCGGGTCTGGCGTTCACGTACATAGACAAAGGGGCGGATGACGCGCAGGTCGCCGGCATCGATCCGGTAATGGGCCTGCATGGTGCGCAGCTTGCCGCCGAAGAACATCGACAGCATGTGGGTTTCTGCCAGATCGTCCAAATGCTGTGCAAGAGCGAGTACGTTGTAGCCGTTTTGGCGTGCCGCGCGATAGAGAATACCGCGACGCATGCGCGAACAGTAAGCGCAGAAGGAATCCGTGTCGCGGGTCAGGGTCTTCTGCGCCTCAGCCACTATGGGTTGCGACTCGAAGAAATATTTCACCCCCAGTCCGGCCATATAAGGCTTGAGGGGCGAAGGGTCGAATTGGTCGGACTGGGGATCGACGGTGCAGGCGGCGAGTTCGAACTTGATCGGCGCTTTCTTCTGCAGCTGCCCCAACACATGCAGCAGCGAGAGTGAATCCTTGCCGCCGGACAGACCAAGCAACACCCGGTCACCGTCTTTGATCATGGCGTAATCGCTGATGGCGCGGCCTGCCGCGGAGACCATGGAGCGCGGCGGTGTGACGGCCGCGTTCATGCGAGTTCCCTGAACTGCAACCGATGCAGCCGCGCGTAGGTTCCTTCCATGGCCAGTAGTTCGGCGTGGCTGCCTTGCTCCACGATTTTTCCTTGGTCCAGCACCACGATCCGTTCGGCCTGTTCGATGGTCGATAAGCGGTGCGCGATGACCAGGGTGGTGCGGCCTTGCATCAGGGTTTCGAGAGCAGCCTGGACATGGCGCTCGGACTCGGTATCGAGCGCAGAGGTGGCTTCGTCCAGAATCAGGATGGGCGCATCCTTGAGTAGCGCGCGGGCGATTGCGATGCGCTGGCGCTGTCCACCCGAAAGTTTCATGCCGCGTTCCCCCACCAGGGTTTCCAGTCCTAGCGGCAGCCTTTCGATGAATTCCCAGGCATGAGCAGCGCGCGCAGCACCAACGATGGCGTCATCCGTCGTGTCGCGTTGGCTGCCGTAGGCGATATTCGCGCGCAGGCTGTCGTTGAACAGGATCACCTCCTGCGAGACCAGGGCAATCTGGGCACGCAAGTCACTGAGTTTCAATTCCTTGAGCGGAATGCCGTCGAGCAGGATTTCGCCCTCGTCCGGATCGCGAAAGCGTGGCAACAGGTTTACCAGGGAAGTTTTGCCGCTGCCCGACGCGCCGACCAGTGCCAGCGTCTCGCCCGGGTGAACATGAAGATCGATACCGTCCAATGCGGGCCGATGGGTATCGACGTAACGCAGGCCCACCTTGCGAAATTCGATCTCACCCAGCGCATTGACCAGATTTCTCGTCCCGGTGTCGCTTTCCCCGGGTTCATCGAGCATGCCGAATATCATTTCCGCCGCCGCCAATCCGCGCTGCAACTGATCGTTGATCGAGGTCAGTCGCTTGACGGGTCCGAACAGCATGAGCACCGCCACCAGGTAGGAGACAAAGCCGCCCACAGTGGTCTGGTCCTGGGTGGCCTGCCAGATCGCGACCGCAATGATCACCGCCACGGCGAGGGCCGCCAGCAGTTGTATCAAGGGGTCGTAAGTCGCTGCGAGGGAGACGCGCTTGACAAAGAAGCGTCTCGCGTCGTCGGCAGCGTGGCTGAAGCGGCGTGACTCTTGCTGCTGGCCGCCGAAAATGCGTACCACCTTGAAGCCGTTCAGGTTGTCTTCCAGCAGGCTGGTGAGTTCTCCCAGATTGCGCTGCGACTCGCGCGACAAATGGCGTAGCCTGTGACTAAGATTGCGGATCAGCCAGGCCGTCAAGGGAGCGACCACCACGATGATCAGGGTGAGCCGCCAATTGATCCACAATAGCCAGCCGATGAGCCCGAGGATGGCGAGGAAATCACGCGCCAACAGGGTCAGCACATTGGTCGCCGATTGCGTGACCTGACTCACATTGAAGGCGATGTTGGCGACGATGTTGCCGCTGGTCTGGTTTTCCAGGGTGGCTACTGGCAGGGTCATCAACTTGGCGAACATGGCCTCGCGCAAATCCATTACCACGCGCTGGCCGACCCAGTTCATGCCGTAATCGGACACGTAGCTGGCCACGCCGCGGATTATGAACAGGCCGATCAGGGTCAAGGGTGCGAGCCAGATCAGGGTGCGGTCCTTCTGGATGAAGCTGCCATCCAGCAAGGGTTTGAACAGGGCGGACAACGCGGGCTCGGTGGCAGCGGCCACCGCCAGCCCCAGCAACGCGGCCGTCAGCCTGCGCCAATAGGGCCGCACGTAGGTCAGCAGGCGCAAGTACAGAACGCGACTGGTCTGAGTGCTGTGAAAGGTAGGGGAAGGGTTCACAGCAAAACGAGGGTGGCGAGCCCGAGGAAGATGAAGAATCCCATGCTATCAGTGATGAAGGTGAGGAGCACGGCGCTGCCATAGGCGGGATCGCGGCCCAATTGATGAATGACAGCAGGAGCGAAATACCCCGCAAGCGCAGCGACTAGCTGATTGAGCAACATGGCCGCAGCCATGACTCCGCTCAGAGCAGCGTTACGGTAGAGCAGGTAGGTGACCAGGCCCATGATGGCGCCCCACATCGAGCCGTTGAGCAGGGCAATGCCGAGTTCCTTGGCCAGCAGTCGTCTTGCATTTTCCTTGTTGATCAGACCCAGGGCCAGACCGCGAACCACCAGGGTAGAAGTCTGGTTACCGGAATTTCCGCCCATGCCGGCGACGATAGGCATCAATGCTGCAAGTGCCGCAAGCTTCGTGATCGAGCCCTCGAACAGACCTACCACACGCGAAGCCAACAGTGCAGTGCAGAGGTTGATGGCGAGCCAGGCCCAGCGGTTCTTGGCCGCCTTCCATACCGTGGCGTAGATGTCTTCTTCTTCCTTCAGGCCAGCCATCGACAGCAGGTCGGCTTCGGAAGTTTGGCGGATATAGTCCACCACCGCATCCACCGTCAGGCGGCCAATTAGACGGCCGGAGCTGTCGACTACCGGCGCCATAACCAGATCGTAGCGCTCGAACGCCTGCGAGGCTTCATGTGCGTCGTCTTCCGGCTGAAAGCTCACGGCATCTTCGGCCATCACCGCCGCCACTGTTGCCTCCGGGTCGCTGGTCAGCAAGCGCTTGAGGGGCAGGACGCCAATGAGCTTTTCGTCCCGGTCCACCACAAACAGCTTGTCAAGTTGGTCCGGCAGTTCACCGAGACGCCGCAGGTAGCGCAGCGCCACTTCCAAGGTCACATCTGCACGGATGGTGACCATTTCGAAGTCCATCAGTGCCCCGACGGTATCTTCCGGAAAAGAGAGCGCGGATTGCAGGAGGCCGCGCTTTTGTGCGTCCAGGGACGTCAGAAGGTCCTGGATCACATCCTTGGGCAGGTCGGGCGCCAGGTCGGCGATCTCGTCCGTGTCCAGGCTGCCGGCTGCCGCCAGCAATTCCTGGTTGTCCATGCGGGCGATAAGCGATTCCCGAACGGCATCGGACGCCTCCAGCAGAATTTCGCCATCCCGCTCTGCTTTGACCAGATCCCAGACCTGCAGGCGTTCCTGCATGGGAAGCGCTTCGAGGATGTAGGCCACATCCGCCGGGTGCATTTCCTCCAGCCGCTTCTGCAGCTCGACGAGGTTCTGCTTGTGCACCAGATTCTCAACCAGGTCGTGGCGCGGGCCTCCCTGGCGATGTACCAACTCCTCTACCAGCTTCTGCTTGGCGAGCAGGACTCTGCACCTGTTCGAGGTGCTCCTCCAGTCCGTCCTGGCTTTGATGAAGGGCTTCGAATTGTTCTGTCATGGGGGCGTACGTCTGGCCGGGATTTTAACCCCTCGGGAGACTATAGCCCGACCCGCAACTGCGGAATTTGCTGAAGGAAGCGGGGCGCGCTCAGCGCGGCACTTGGGCGTAACGCATTCGGGCCGCGATAACTGTCACTCGATGCTGATACTTGCGCGATGCACGGTGGTCCTCAAACCAGCGCGGGTTGGGCACCATGGCCGCCAGGGCCGCCGCCTGCGCGGCATCCAGGTTGGTAGCCGAGGTTTTATAGTAGCGGCGCGCCGCGGCCTCTGCGCCGTAGATCCCGTCACCCCATTCGATGATGTTGAGATAGATCTCCAGAATGCGCCGCTTGTGCATCACGGTTTCGATCATCAAAGTAATGATGGCTTCCTCGCCCTTGCGCAGGAAACTCCTTTGTCCGGACAAAAAGAGGTTCTTGGCCAACTGCTGACTGATGGTGGAGCCCCCGGCGACAACGCGGCCCTTTTTCAGGTTCTTTTCCACTGCCGTCTGTATCCCCTCCCAGTCGAAGCCTTCATGATCAAGGAAGCGGCTGTCTTCCGCTGCCACAATCGCACGTTTCAAGTGAATGGAGATACGATCATAAGGCAACCATTTGTGCCGCAGTTCCGCCTTGGGATCGTCTGCCTGCATGCGCGAAAGACCGGCCTGCATGAACGCGCTGGACGCGGGATTGTGGTCCACCCACCACAACACATGCGCCAGCACCCAGAGTTGGTACACGCAAAACAGGCTCAGCACCACCATTGCCCCATTGCGGGCGATGCGCATTGACGCGCGAATAATCACTGGCGAAGCTGGGCGATGACTGCGTGGGTATCCGGACGGATTCCACGCCACAGATGAAAAGATTCAGCGGCCTGTTCAACCAGCATACCGAGGCCATCGGCAACTTGCTGAGCCCCGTGCAATCTGGCCCAGGCCATGAACGCTGTTTCCGCCCCGTACATCATGTCATAGGCCAGGGCGCCAGGAGCAAAGATGGTCGTGGGCAATTCGGGCACGTGGCCTGTCAGGCTGGCGGACGTGGCATTGATGACGATGTCGAAACTCTGCCCGCCCAAGTCTTCGTAGCCGCAGGCGCTTAGGCGCAAGTCGAATTGCTGGGCGAGTTGTTCGGCCTTTTCCGACGTGCGGTTGACCAACACCAGTGCGGCCGGCCGTTCCTGCAGCAGGGGGCCGATCACGCCCCGGGCTGCACCACCGGCTCCCATCAGCAAAACCCTTCTTCCGTCGATCTGGACGCCCAGATTGCGGGTCAGATCCTGTGCCAACCCCGCGCCGTCAGTGTTGTCTCCGAGGATTTCATCCGCTTCGAATTTGAGCGTATTCACTGCCCCGCCTGCCTGTGCCCGGGCGGTCTTGCAGGTGGCAATTTCAAACGCCTGTTCCTTGAAAGGTACCGTGACGTTGAGCCCTGCGCCGCCGCCCGCCCGGAAAGCCGCAACGACTTGGGCAAAACCATCAAGGGGTGCCAGCAGGCGGGTGTAGGTCAGGTCTTGGCCAGTCTGGTGCGCGAACTCAGCGTGAATCAGGGGGGACTTGGAGTGGGCGACGGGGTGACCCACGACAGCGTAATGGAAGGTCATGGCAATCTAGAGAATTTGCGCCATTTTAGCCTAGAGTCGAGGGACTCGGGGTGAGGGCGTGTTCGCCGTCCTTGCCCGCGAAACCCAGGCTAATACGGACTAAGGAACTTGCAGCCAGGGCAGGCCACGCGCCTTCCAGCCGTTGATTTCACCGCGGCGTACGGTGGTCTTGTTGAAGTCGCCTTCAAAACCTTCCGCCACGTTGTAGCTATCGTGCCACCCCGCTTCTCTGGCGGCCAGGGTCGCCTGATGGGAGCGCAGTCCGTCTCGGCAAATGAACATCGTTAGGGCTTGCGGATCTGCCAACTGCCTGAGTTGGGTCAGGAAGTGTGGATTAAGCGCCCAACCTGGAAAATGCCTGAATTCCACATGGACCGCCTCGGGAATGATTCCTACCAGGTCCAACTCGGCGCGGCTGCGCACATCCACGAGTCTTGCGCCGGGGGCAAGTTCAAGCAGTTCCGCCGCTTCGTGGGGCAACAAGATTCCTTCGTATCCGGGCTTGACCTCCTTGGCACGAATCTGAGCGAGGCTAATGATCTCAGTAAGGCGCCCCAATCTTGTTCTCCGCTGTAACTCGGAAGACAAATATATCTTGAATGAAGACACACGGGAAAAGTTTTGTGAGTGCACTAGGCGCGCAAGCGTGAGCCGCCGAGCGATTTACCGCGCCAAGTGCTAATGGATCCGCTACTTTCGGAGAGGTTTGCGGTCGACTGTGGCGATATACTCGTTCAAGTCTAGGATCGGAGGCAATTTTGACAATCCGATTGCTCTGGCGTGAGTCGCCGCGAAACCGGCCTTCTTGCACCAATATGGTGCCATACTAACTATAATGCATGATAACGGTGCAATTTGGATATCGTGGCACTGCTCTTAGTCCTTGTGGCACAATCTGTTCGCTAAGAAGCCGCGGTGGCACATAATCTGCTTTTTCCGCTTTCGCACAATTTCTTTTTTGGTTTTCAACTGGGGAGACTCATATGGCGGCAGCCGACGTATTCAAGATGATCAAGGAAAACGACGTCAAGTTCGTCGATTTTCGTTTTACCGATACTCGTGGCAAAGAGCAGCATGTTTCCGTGCCGGTCAAGGCCTTTGGTGAGGACAAGTTCACCGACGGCCATGCATTCGATGGCTCTTCCATCGCGGGCTGGAAGGGTATCCAGGCATCTGACATGCTGCTGATGCCGGACCCCGAGACGGCCAACATCGACCCGTTCATGGATGAGCCCACCTTGATCCTGTCCTGTGATGTGATCGAGCCTGATACCGGCAAGGGCTACGACCGCGACCCACGCTCCATTGCCAAGCGTGGCGAGGCTTATCTCAAGTCCACTGGACTTGGCGACGCAGCCTACTTCGGTCCGGAGCCCGAATTCTTCATTTTCGATTCCGTGACCTGGCATGACGACATGTCTGGCAGCGGCGTGAAGATCGTTTCAGAGGAAGCCGCCTGGTCTTCCGGTGAACAAACGGAAGCGGGCAACATTGGTCATCGCCCCAAGGTCAAGGGTGGCTACTTCCCGGTGCCGCCGGTCGATTCGTTGCAAGACATCCGTTCCGCAATGTGTCTGGCCATGGAAGAAATGGGCGTCGAAGTCGAAGTGCACCACCATGAAGTCGCGACCGCCGGCCAATGCGAGATTGGCACCAAGTTCACTACCCTGGTGCGTCGCGCCGACTGGACCCAAATCCTCAAATACGTGGTGCATAACGTTGCCCACGCCTATGGAAAGACCGCTACTTTCATGCCCAAACCGATCGTGGGCGACAATGGTTCCGGCATGCACGTGCACCAGTCGATCTGGAAAGACGGCAAGAACCTGTTCGCGGGCAACGGTTATGCCGGCCTGTCGGAATTTGCCATTTACTATATCGGCGGGGTCATCAAGCACGCCAAGGCACTCAACGCCATTACCAACCCTGGTACCAACTCGTACAAGCGGCTGGTTCCCGGCTTCGAGGCCCCCATCAATCTGGCCTACTCCGCGCGTAACCGTTCCGCCTCGATCCGCATCCCCCATGTGGCCGGCGACAAGGCGCGCCGCATCGAGGTGCGCTTCCCGGATCCGACTGCCAACCCCTATCTGGCATTCACCGCCATGATGATGGCTGGTCTGGACGGCGTGCAGAACAAGATTCACCCGGGCGATCCGATGGACAAGAACCTCTATGACCTGCCGCCGGAGGAAGCCGCCAAGATCCCGCATCCCTGTGCTTCGCTGGACGAAGCCCTGGAAGAATTGGAAAAAGACCATGAGTTCCTGACCCGCGGCGGTGTGTTCAGTGAAGACATGATCGCTGCCTACATCGAGCTGAAGATGGAAGAGGTCACGCGCTTCAGAATGACGACGCATCCGATCGAGTTCGATATGTATTATTCCTGCTAGGGCCACGGCCAGGCAGTCCAAAGGGCGGCGCGAGCCGCCCTTTTTAATTTTCGGTTGACCCAATGAAACTAAAGAAGCGGGCGTGAAATCCGTAGCAATAGTAGTGCCTGGACTGCGCGGAATCAGAGCTAGCCAATATCCGTTAAACTTCCCTTATGTACATCCACTTCAACATCAAGCCGATTTTGACCGTGCTGGCCTTGGTCTGCGTGGCGGGATCAACTGCGGCGCGCGCGGAGATCTACAAGTACATCGACGAAAACGGCCAGGTGACGTTCACGGATGTGGCGCGCAAGGGCGTTAGGCCCAATCAGGTCTACAATCTGCCGGCGGGCCCGTCCCGTTCTGGAGGGCACGGCAACTCGAACGGAAAGAAGAATGCGTCGTTTCGGCCGGAAGATTTTCCTCGCATCGATCCGGCCACGCAAAGAAAGCGCGATGACCTGCGTCGGCAGGTACTTCAGGAAGAACTTGCCAGCGAACATCAGAATCTGGACGAAGCCAAGCGCCAGTTGGTGTTGGGAACTCGGACCATGCCCGGGGAACGGATCAGCGATAGCAGCTACATCAACCGGACCCGAAAGTTGCAGGATGCGGTGGAACAACACGAAAGCAACATTGGCGCAATTCAGAAAGAACTTGACACCGCCAGATAGCCGAGGCCCTCCCGCCTCCCTTTCACGTCTGCGCCGCAGCCGATGCGAGATGGCTTGCGCGGCTAAGCATCGAAGCAGCCCACAACAGCGTCTCATGCCACCACGCGCGCCCATGTCCGTCTCTGTTGCCCAAGTGTCGGGGAGCTACGCCCTGTGTGCATCGCCCGCTCGCGGCAACGTAAGTGCAAAAGTAGTGTTAATAGTCCCTGAATTTTTCTCCTGGCATATTCAGTGCTAGGTTAAGGGGCATATGGCTCCGCATATGCCCCCAGACTTTTCCGAATTCGCGTCACTGGACGCACTCTCAACAGGCGTTGTGGCCTGTGACGCTTCGGGGACGATCGTCTATATCAACCCTGCAGAAGAAACCCTGCTGGGAATTTCCGGCGCTTTGGTGACAGCCACGCACTATGAAGTGGCATTCGATTCCAGCCCGGAGTTGCGCGAAGCGATCCGCTCAGCCTTGCACACGCACGAAATCGTAACCGAGCATGACCTGGAAGTTGCAGTCAACAGCCATCCGTCTGTAAGAGTCAGTTGCACGGTGACGCCCACCGAGCATGGGCAATTTCTGCTCGAGATGCGTCCCCTGGACCAGCGCCTGCGAATCGCTCGCCAGGAACAGATCCGAATGCAGCAGGAAGCCAGCCGCGACCTGTTGCGCAACCTGGCGCACGAAATCAAGAATCCGCTGGGAGGCATTCGGGGGGCAGCCCAACTGCTGGAGCACGAGCTGCCGCGCGAAAGCCTGCGTGAATACACCCAGGTCATCATCAAGGAGGCCGACCGCCTGCAATCCCTGATGGAGCGCCTGCTCACTCCGCACCGCTTGCCTCGCTTCAGCCGCATCAACATCCATGAAGTCCTCGAACGTGTGCGCTCGGTGCTTATGGCGGAAACACCGGCGGGACTCAAGATTACCCGTGATTACGATACCAGCCTGCCGGACCTCGAGGCGGATTCGGAGCAACTGATCCAGGCGGTCCTCAATATCGCACGCAATGGCGTGCAGGCCATGCAGGGACGCGGCGAACTGATCCTGCGCACCCGCGTCGCACGGCAATTTCAGTTGGGCACGAAGCGGCATCGAATCGCCCTTAGCCTGCAGATCATTGATAACGGCCCTGGAATCCCGAATGAGATCAGGGACCGGATTTTCTATCCTCTGGTGACCGGGCGCGAAGGTGGCAGCGGCTTGGGCCTGCCTCTGGCACAGACCCTGGTGGCGCAAAACCAGGGCATTATCGAATGCGAGTCCTGGCCGGGCCACACTGAATTTTCCTTATTCTTTCCCTTGCAAACATGATGAAACCAGTTTGGATTGTTGATGATGACCGCTCCATCCGTTGGGTGTTGGAAAAGGCTTTGGAGCGTGAAGGTCTGAGCGTGGAAACCTTCAGTTCAGCCGGCGAGGCACTAATTCGCCTGGAGAAGACCCAGCCTGCGGTGGTGGTGTCCGATATCCGCATGCCCGGCCCTTCGGGGTTTGAATTCCTGCAAACCCTCAAGGAACGGCTGCCTAGACTGCCAGTCATCATCATGACGGCGTATTCGGATCTGGATTCCGCAGTCGCGGCCTTCCAGGGCGGGGCATTTGAATACCTGCCCAAGCCTTTTGATGTCGATACGGCCGTGGAACTGGTGCGCCGCGCGCTGCTTGAAGGCAGCCGGGGTGAGTCGAGCGGTGACGAAGCGATCGAACTGCCCGAAATTCTCGGCCAGGCGCCGTCCATGCAGGAGGTGTTCCGCGCCATCGGCCGTTTGTCCCAATCGCATGCGACAGTCATGATCACTGGCGAATCCGGCACCGGCAAGGAATTGGTCGCGCATGCGCTGCACCGACACAGCCCGCGCGCCAAGGGACCTTTCATTGCACTCAATACTGCTGCCATCCCCAAGGATCTGCTTGAATCCGAGTTGTTCGGCCACGAGCGCGGCGCCTTTACCGGCGCGGCAGCGCAACGGCGCGGGCGCTTCGAACAGGCCGACGAGGGCACCTTGTTCCTGGACGAAATCGGCGATATGCCGGCCGAATTGCAGACCCGACTGCTGCGGGTGCTGGCGGATGGCCAGTTCTATCGCGTGGGCGGGCATGCGCCGGTAAAAGTGAACGTGCGGGTGATCGCCGCCACCCACCAGAATCTGGAAGAACGGGTGCGCGCAGGACTGTTCCGCGAAGACTTGTTCCACCGTCTCAATGTCATCCGCCTGCGTTTACCGCCTCTGCGCGAGCGCCGCGAAGACATCCCCCTGCTGGCGCGCCACTTTCTGCAGAAAAGCGCGCGCGAAGCGGGCCTCGAGGCGAAGAAGCTGTCCGAGTCGGCGCTCAAATACCTCAGCAGTCTCCCGCTTACCGGCAATGTGCGGCAGTTGGAGAATGTCTGTCACTACCTCACCATCATGGCGCCAGGGCAAGTAGTGGAAGCGGGCGACCTGCCAGCGGACTTGCTTACCACGGACTCGGCGGCGCAGACCGACCGGGATTGGCAGGACTGCCTCGCGCGCCAGGCGGACGCATCATTGAGCCGCGGCGAGACGGGCATACTCGACGGCCTGACGCGTGACTTCGAGAAGACTCTGATCCACATCGCCCTCAAACACACTGGTGGGCGCCGCATAGAAGCCGCCCACTTGCTAGGCTGGGGACGCAACACGCTGACCCGGAAGATTCAGGAACTGGGCATGGATGACGGCGGAAAGAGTGAGGAGTGAGGCCGCGAGCAGTAAGGAGGGGCCCCGCAAAGCGGGGATCCGCACGCCCGCGAGCGGCCTGGACCCCCGACACGAAGCTCGGTGAGCTACGAAGTCCTTTGCGGAGGGGGAGGCCGCGAGCAGTAAGGAGGGGCCCCGCAAAGCGGGGATCCGCACGCCCGCGAGCGGCCTGGACCCCCGACACGAAGCTCGGTGAGCTACGAAGTCCTTTGCGGAGGGGGAGGCCGCGAGCAGTAAGGAGGGGCCCCGCAAAGCGGGGATCCGCACGCCCGCGAGCGGCCTGGACCCCCGACACGAAGCTCGGTGAGCTACGAAGTCCTTTGCGGAGGGGGAGGGGCGAGCAGTAAGGAGGGGCCCCGCAAAGCGGGGATCCGCACGCCCGCGAGCGGCCTGGACCCCCGACACGAAGATCGGTGAACTGCGAAGTCCTCTGTGGAGGGGGTGGGACGAGAAGTAAGGACGGGCGCGCATAGCGGAGAATGGCAGGTCAGCGAGCGCCCTCGGCGCGCAACACGCGAGGCCGCGTGCTTGGGTAGAGGTTCCGGGGGCGGGCGGCGTGGCGGGCGGGTGCGTTCAAACCACTGCGTTCCAACTATCGTTTCCGTGTTTTAGCCCAGCGTCGCGATGACCGGTGCGTGGTCGGAAGGGCGCTCCAGTTTGCGGATGTCACGGTCGATCGTGCTGGCGGTGCACCGCGCCGCCAAAGGGTCCGACAGCAAGATGAGGTCGATGCGCAGGCCCAAATTGCGGCGAAAACCTGCCGCGCGGTAATCCCACCATGAATAACTTCTTTCCGCCTGGTCAAACAGCCGGAAGCTGTCCTTCAGGTCCAGTGCCAACAATTTCCTGAATGCTGTTCGCTCCGGTTCGGAACAGAGGATCTGGTCGCGCCACAGGTCGGGGTCATGCACATCGCGGTCGTCCGGCGCGATGTTGTAGTCGCCCAGCACGGTCAGGCCGGGGTGGCGCGCCAATTCCATGCGCAGCCATTCGTTCAGGGCCGCGAGCCATTTCAGCTTGTATTGGTACTTGTCCGAACCCACGCTTTGTCCATTGGGTACGTAGACGCACACCACCCGCACGTCACCCACGGTGGCCGCAAGCACGCGCTTTTGCTCGTCCGCAAAGTCGGGGATGCCAGCTTGTATGTCGGCAAGCCCTGTCCTGGACAGGAGCGCAACGCCGTTGTATGTCTTTTGCCCGGAAAAAGCCACCTGATAGCCAGCGGCCTCAATTTCTGTGCGCGGAAACTTGTGATCTTCCAGTTTGGTTTCCTGCAGGCATATCACATCTGGCTGCCGGCTTGAGAGGAAATCCAGGAGCTGGGGTAGACGAACCTTTAGGGAGTTTACGTTCCAGGCGGCGAGTTTCATGGACAGGCAGGCGGCAGGGCAGCGTCGAGCCTATGCTACCAGCTTTGGCACTTGTGCAAACAGATCCTGGCGCGCGCGTATGTTACGCGCCGGGAGAATCGCGCAGTGATAGAGGTTTCAGTTCTTGGCTTGTGGAGTCGCGGCAGGCGCAGACTTTTCTTCAGTCTTGGGTGTGGCGGGCTTGGCTGCGTTCGGGGCGGCGGTCTTGGGATAGCCTGCTGCGTCAAGCGCATTGTTCCATTGGCTGTCCTCGAACCCGGTAAGCTTCTGGCTGCCGACCACCAGGGTCGGAATTCTGAGGTTGCCGGTCAGGTCGCGTAGCGCCCTCTGGTTCTCAACGCTATTCTCCACATCCTTGGTCGCATAGGGAATGCCGCGTTTGTCCAGCAATTGCTGACCCATCTCGCACGCGGGACCACAGGGGGAGGTATACAAAGTTACCGGGAAGCGTTCCCTGGCCTGATGCAGGCCATAGGACTCGCCGGTCTCAATGACGCTGCCCTTGTAATTCTTCTGGATGGCGTTCTTGGCTCTGGGCGGCGGAGGCTGATCGCTATAATGAACCCGCCCGGTTTCATCCACCCATCGGTAGAGGTTATCCGCGACGGCGGGCAATACGGCAAACAAGCTCAGGGTCAAGGTGGCCAGAAGTTTCATGGTTCAGGCTATTCTATCTGTTAACGCAGTAGTTTAACGGCACAATGGGTAGGGACTTTAGACCATGCCGTTGTGCCGCAACAACGCGTCAATCGCCGGTTCCCTCCCACGGAACGCCATGAAAGACTCTATGGCCGGCCGGGCGCCGCCTTGGGCCAGGATTTCGCTCCAGAACCGGTGGCCAACTTCGGGATTGAGCACGCCGTTCTCCTCGAACAAGGCATACGCGTCCGCCGACAGCACTTCGGCCCACTTGTAGCTGTAATAGCCGGCCGCATACCCACCGGCAAAAATGTGCGAAAAATTGTTGGGGAAGCGGTTGTAGGCGGGTGGCTTAATCACGGCAACCCGGGCGCGCACCTGATTGAGCAATTGCAGGGCAGTCTGCCCCGCCTGCGGGTCGAAGTCGGTGTGCAGGTGCATGTCGAACAGGGAGAATTCCAGTTGCCGCATGGTCTGCATGCCGGACTGGAAATTTTTCGCCGCCAGCATCTTGTCGAACAACTCGCGCGGCAGGGTGGCCCCGGTGTCCACATGTTTGGCCATGTGGCGGACCACATCCCACTCCCAGCAGAAGTTTTCCATGAACTGGCTGGGCAGTTCCACCGCATCCCATTCCACCCCGTTGATGCCCGACACCCCCAAGTCCTCGACCCGGGTGAGCAGGTGATGGAGGCCATGACCGAATTCATGGAATAGGGTGATAACCTCGTCGTGGGTGAAGAGCGCCGGCTTGCCGCTCACCGGGGCCGCAAAATTGCAGTTGAGGTAGGCCACCGGAGTCTGGATCGTTTCGTTCCTGCGGCGTCGCGTTATGGCATCGTCCATCCAGGCGCCACCGCGCTTGGAGGATCGCGCGTAGAGGTCGAGGTAGAACTCACCAACCTTGGCGCCGTTCCGGTCGGTGATTTCGAAGAACTTGACATCGGGATGCCAGGTGGGTGCGGTGGAGGCGCGAATCCCCAGGCCATAGATGGTTTCCACCACCTTGAACATGCCGGCCAGCACCTGGGGCTCGGGGAAATACTGCTTAACCTCATTGTCGGAAAAACTGTAGCGGGCGGCCCGAAGTTTTTCCGATACCCAGGCGATGTCCCAAGCCTGCAGGTCCAGCAGATTCAGTTCGCGACTGGCGAATTCCTTGAGTTCGGCCATGTCGCGCTCAGCATAAGGTTTGGCGCGCTGCGCCAGTTCGTTGAGGAAATCCAGCACCTGAGCCGGCGTCTCGGCCATCTTCGGCTGCAGCGATACTTCCCCGTAATTCTTGAATCCCAGCAGGCGCGCTGCTTCCTGACGCAGGATCACGATGCGGTTGATCAGCGCCGTGTTGTCCCACTCTGGCTTGTCGCCCAGTTCGGAGGCACGAGTGACATAGGCCTTGTAGAAGGTTTCGCGCAACGCGCGGGTGTCCGCATACTGCATTACTGGAAGATAAGACGGCATGTGCAGGGTAAATTTCCAGCCGCTTTTGCCTTCCGCCTCGGCCGCGGCGCGGGCCATGGCCAGCACATCATTCGGCAGGCCGGCGAGTTCCTGTTCATTGGTGCTGTAGTAGGAAAAGGCATTCGTGGCATCAAGCAAATGTTCCTCGAACTGGGCCGAAAGCGTGGCCAACTCCTCCTGGATCTCCATAAAGCGTTTCTTCTCGGCTTCAGCCAGATCCGCACCGCCCAGATGAAAGTCGCGCAACTCGTTGTCGACGATCTTGCGCTGGGCCATGCTGAGTCTTGAGTATTCGGCCGACGTCTTGAGCGCCTTGAACTTGGCAAACAGCCCGGTGTGCTGGCCCAGTTCGGCGTAGTACAGGGTGATCTGGGGCAGATTGGCGTTATACGCCTCGCGCAGTTCCGGACTGTCCAACACGCCATGGAGGTGGGAGACCTGCCCCCAGGCGCGCGAAAGCTTTTCGTTCACGTCTTCGAGTGGCGCGACAAACCCGGCCCAGCTCGGCTCGCCCGGATCGCTCACGGCTTTTTCAACCACAGCGCGGCATTCTTCCAACAATTGGTTCACAGCCGGGCTGACATGTTCAGGACGGATATCCGCAAAGCGCGGCAGGGCGGAAAAATCGAGCAACGGGTTCATGGATGGAAGACCTTGGAATCGTTTAACTGGAGAGCGCGCAGGGTGCGCAGAGGAAATCCCTTGAAGCAATTATAATCGGGCCTTGATTTCGCGTTTCAACCCTTTATCAGACATGGTCTCACCCATCAGCCCGTTTAACGGCATCCATCCGCAGCTTGCTCCGGGCGCCTGGGTGCATCCGCGCGCCACGGTGATAGGCGAGGTGAAGCTTGGTGAAAAAGCCAGTGTCTGGCCGGGAGTGGTGATCCGCGGCGACGTCAATCACATCCACGTCGGTGCCGGTACCAACGTGCAGGACAATTCCGTGCTGCATGTTTCGCACAAGACCGAGGCAGACCCGGCGGGATCGCCGTTGATCATAGGCGAGCGAGTCACGATTGGTCATTCCGTGATCCTGCATGCCTGCACCGTGGAGGACGAATGCCTGATCGGCATGGGCTCCATCATCCTCGACCGCGCGGTGGTCAAAACCCATGTCCTGCTGGGCGCGGGCAGCCTGGTGCCGGAAGGAAGGGTGCTGGAATCAGGCCATCTGTATCTTGGCCGGCCGGCCAAGCAGGTGCGGGCACTGACCCCGGAAGAAATCGCCTATTTCAATTACTCTGCCGAACATTACATCCGGCTCATGGAAGCTTACCTTTAGCGCTCGTTATGCCAAGCCTGCGCAGTTATCTTATCGGCGCGCTGCTCGCATTTTTTGTTGGCGGCTTCGTGATCCATGCACTGGTGGCGAAGGTGGAGGCTCCGGCTGCAACCTTCACCACGCTTAAGGGCGAGAAGATCAGCCTGCCGCAACTGGCGGGCAAGGTGGTACTGGTAAATTTCTGGGCCACCACCTGCTCGGTCTGCGCCCATGAGATGCCTGGCATCGTGCGGGCTTACCAGACGTACAAGGACAAGGGCTTTGTCGTGGTGGCGGTGGCCATGCCCTACGATCCCCCGAATTACGTGCTGAGCTACGCGCAGGAAAACAAGCTGCCGTTTCCCGTCGCGCTGGATGTCATGGGTGACGCGATGAAGGCGTTCGGCGAAATCAGGGGCACGCCTACCAGTTTTCTCATCGGCAAGGACGGAACGATCGTCGAGCGAAGAACGGGGGAACTGGATTTCACCCGGCTCGACGCCTATCTCAAAAAGGAACTGGGATGAGCTCGGGATACGATTCAACCACCATGGGACCCTAAGATGGCGCAATACGTTTACTCCATGATGCGCGTGGGCAAGATCGTTCCGCCCAAGCGCCAGATCCTGAAGGACATTTCCCTGTCCTTCTTCCCGGGTGCCAAGATCGGCGTGCTGGGTCTCAACGGCTCGGGCAAATCCACGCTGATCAAGATCATGGCCGGCGTGGACAAGGATATCGAAGGCGAAGCGGTTCCCATGCCCAAGCTGAAGATCGGCTATCTGCCCCAGGAGCCACAACTCGACCCGGACAAGACCGTGCGTGAGGAAGTCGAGGCCGGCCTGGGCGAAGTGATGGAAGCGAAAAAGAAGCTGGACGACGTCTATGCCGCCTATGCCGAGCCCGACGCCGACTTCGACAAACTCGCCGAAGAGCAGGCGCGGCTCGAAGCCATTCTTGCCACCTCCGGTGCGGACGCAGAAACCCAGCTGGAAATCGCCGCCGACGCGCTGCGTCTGCCTCCATGGGACGCCAGGATTGCGCCTTTGTCTGGCGGCGAGAAACGTCGCGTGGCGCTGTGCAAATTGCTCTTGTCCAAACCGGACATGCTATTGCTGGATGAACCCACCAACCATTTGGACGCGGAGTCCGTGGAATGGCTGGAACAATTCCTGGTGCGATTTCCCGGCACCGTTGTGGCGGTGACCCACGACCGGTATTTCCTCGACAATGCCGCGGAATGGATACTGGAGCTGGATCGTGGCCACGGCATTCCGTGGAAGGGCAATTACTCCAGCTGGCTGGAACAGAAGCAAGACCGGCTCAAGCAGGAGGAGTCGTCCGAATCCGCGCGCCAGAAGGCACTGGCCAAGGAACTGGAATGGGTGCGGCAGAACCCCAGGGGCCGGCAGGCCAAGGCCAAGGCGCGCATTGCCCGGTTCGAGGAACTCAACAGCGTCGAGTACCAGAAGCGCAACGAAACCCAGGAAATCTTCATCCCGCCGGGAGAGCGCCTGGGCGACAAGGTGATCGAGTTTAATGGCGTCAGCAAGGCATTCGGCGACCGACTGCTCATCGACAATCTGAGTTTTGCGGTTCCGCCCGGAGCGATTGTCGGCGTCATTGGCCCGAACGGCGCGGGCAAGTCCACGCTGTTCCGCATGATTCAAGGCAAGGAGCGCCCGGATAGCGGCGAGATCGTCATCGGCCCCACGGTGAAAATTGCTGCGGTCGACCAGACCCGCGAGGGGCTCGACAACAGCAAGACCGTGTTCGAGGTGCTCGCCGGCGGAGCCGACATCCTCACGGTCGGGCGCTTCGAAATGCCGTCGCGAGCCTATATCGGCCGCTTCAACTTCAAGGGTGCGGACCAGCAGAAGAATGTCGGCAGCCTGTCCGGCGGCGAGCGCGGGCGGCTGCATCTGGCCAAGACCCTGATCGCCGGCGCCAATGTGCTGCTGCTCGACGAGCCGTCCAATGATCTGGACGTGGAAACCCTGCGCGCCCTGGAAGACGGGCTGCTGGAGTTCGCCGGCTGCGTGATGGTCACCTCGCACGATCGCTGGTTCCTGGACCGGATCGCGACCCACATCCTGGCCGCGGAAGGTGAGTCGCACTGGGAATTCTTTGCGGGGAACTACCAGGAATATGAAGCCGACAAGAAGAAGCGTCTGGGCGAAGAAGGGGCGAAGCCGCACCGCATTCGTTACAAACCCATCTCGCGATAGCCGGCCGCTTGAGCCGGCGCCAACCGTCAGCCCGGCGGAATACGATTGGGGCCCTGAACCAGTCCTGGAGACAATTGCATGCATGAACTGGCCCGTCGTCTGAGTCTTGAAAGCCTTGACAGCCCGTTGCTGGCAAATCTGCTGGTGGTGCTGGCGGCGGTAGTGCTTATCAATCTGTGTGCGTACCTGCTTCTACGTTATGCAATGCGCGTCGCCAGCCGGACGGTCAACGTGTGGGACGATGCGCTGGTCAATTCGGCGCGGCATCCGCTGCCCATCATGATCTGGGTGGTTGGCATTGCCTATGCGCTGCAGATGGTGCAGCAAGCGACGGGGAATCCGCTGTTCAACTTCGTCGCGACAACCCGGGACATGGGCGTGATTGTCTGTCTCACCTGGTTTCTGCTCCGGCTGATTCGCAACGCGAGCCGCAACATGCTGGCGCACCACAGGCATACCGGCAAGGAAGTGGATGCAACCACGGTCGACGCGCTGAGCAAGCTTGGGCGGCTGATCCTGCTGGTGGTCGCGGCGCTGGTTGTGCTCCAGACGCTCGGCTACAGCATTGGGGGCATACTGACCTTTGGCGGGATCGGTGGAATCGCAATTGGTTTTGCCGCCAAGGACCTGCTGGCGAATTTCTTCGGCGGATTGACGATCTATATGGACAGGCCGTTTGTCGTCGGCGAGTGGATCCGCTCGCCGGACAAGGATCTGGAAGGCACGGTGGAATACATCGGCTGGCGGCATACCCGCGTCCGCGCCTTCAACAAGAATCCCATTTATGTTCCCAATGCCCTCTTCACCACCATCGTGGTGGAGAACCCGACGCGCATGACCAATCGCCGCATCAAGGAGACCATAGGGTTGCGTTACCAGGATTTGAAGCAACTACCGGCCATCGTGTCCGAAGTCAGGACGATGCTGATGAACCATCCTGAGATTGACACTGATGCCACGTTGATCGTGAATTTCGACGAGTTCGGCGAATCGTCGCTCAATTTCTTCATTTACGCTTTTACCAGGACGACGGAATGGGTGCGGTTTCACGAGATCAAGCAGGATGTATTGTTGAAAGTGGCGGCGATCATTGACCAGCATGGCGCCGAGATTGCATTTCCCACGCGCAGCCTGCATATCGAACCGGCAGAGCCGGCGCCCGGACCGGCGAGCTGAGGACAGTCCGGCTATTGCCTTAGCAAGGGCAGCACCAGATCGTCCAGCCGTCCACTGTGAACCTGCCCTGCAATCTTGTGCCGGATGATGCCATTGCGGTCGACGATGAATGAGGTGGGCACGGTCGAGATGCCGCCGAAGGTATTCAGCGCGCTCTGATCCATGGCAGCTGCAGTAAACCCGTAGCCCGCATCCTTCATGTATTCCGCGATCTTTTCCGGCGGGTCGTCCACGCTGATTGCCAGCACATCGAATCCTTCCTGCCGATGCGCGCGCCAGAAGTCTTGGATTGCCGGCATTTCCTTGCGGCAATAGGGGCACCAAGTGGCCCAGAAATTCACCAGGACCACTTTGCCTTTGAGCGATTCGGAACTGAGCAGTTGGCCGCTGGGCAAGCGCACCGTATACGGCGCGGCGGGCCGGCTTTCATTCGTGACGGTTGCGAACGGACGGAACCAGATGTAGGTAACCAAACCGACCAGCAACAGGGTAACGGCGTGTTTCTTGAGGAAGCTCAGCAGGGTATTCATGGCGTCAGGGGTGCGCTCGGGAGATAATTCGCTTCAAAGGAGCGCGCATGCCTTGGATCAAAACGTTTCACATTGTATTCGTGGTGAGCTGGTTTGCCGGCCTGTTTTATTTGCCGCGCATCTTTGTCAATTTGGCGATGGCGGAAACCCAGGCGGAAAGGGACCGGCTCAATCTGATGGCCCGCAAACTATACAAGTTCGTCACCCCCATCATGGGGCTGGCGTTGATGTTCGGATTCTGGCTCTGGTTCGTGTATTGGTGGCCGACGCCGGACTGGCTCTGGCTGAAAGTGGCGCTGGTGGCATTGCTGGTCGGCTATCACCATGTTTGCGGCCGCCTGCTCAAGGATTTCGCCGCGGGTCGAAATACGAAAAGCCACGTCTGGTTTCGCTGGTTCAATGAAATCCCGGTTATTGTCCTGCTGATCGTGACGATACTCGTTGTGGTGAAGCCTTTCTGATGGCCGAGAAACCCAAGTCCGGCACGCTGAGCCTGGGCCGCAAGCCCGCGACGAAAAAGTCCAGGGAGAAGGCGCATCCTACGCTTTCGGCTTTGCGCCGCGGCAAGCCTGAGCTGCATCGGGGCAAGAAGGAACAACAGGGGAAACCCGTCGAGGAAGCCGGAAGGCCTGCACGCACCAAGCCGGCCGGAGTTGTTCCACACCATGGGACCAGGCCACCCGAGTCGGGTGATGCGGATCGCCCGCGCAAGCCAGCCCCGCGTCGGCGTAGCCTTGGGACCGAAGCGAACCAGGCCGACAGTAAGGCTTGGCAGCCGAAATCCGCGCGGCCTGATGACGCGCGGCCCCGGCGTCATGAAGACCAAACGCGCCCTGGGCAGACCGAAAAATCGGCGCCGAGACGCGCCTTTGAGCCAGGCGAACCGCGGTTTGCGCGTGCGCGTTCCGACCGGATCGCGGCGGACAGTGGAAGGTCCCGCCCGGAACGCGGTGACAGGGAACGCGCGCATAAGCCTGCCGCGCCGCAAGCCCAAACCTGCTTTGCCACCTGCCCGCGCGGCCTGGAATCGCTCCTGGCGCAGGAGATGACCGAACTGGGCGCGCAAGAAGCCGAGACCGCCGCCGGGGGGGTAACGTTCAAGGGCGATTGGACGCTGGTGTACCGGGCCAACCTGCATTCCCGATTGGCAACCCGCATCCTGTTGCGGGTCTCGGCCGGCAAGTACGCGAACGAAGAAGAGGTGTATCAGGGCGCGCTGGCTGTGTACTGGCACCGCTGGTTCGAGCCTTCGCGCACCATTGCAGTCAAGGTGGTAGCAGTCAACTCGCCGCTCAAGAGCCTCAACTTCATCACCCTCAAGATCAAGGACGCGATCTGCGACCGATTCCGCGAGGAAACGGGTCAGCGTCCCAACGTGCAAACCCTGGAGCCGGATATCCGCATCCGCGCCTTTCTCACCCGCGACCGCTACACGCTGTACTTCGATACCTCAGGCGACGCGCTCTACAAGCGCGGCCTGCGCAAACAGGCAGGTGTTGCCCCCATCAACGAAAACCTGGCGGCGGGCATCCTCAAGCTGTCCGGCTGGCAACCCGGCGAGGCGTTGTTCGACCCCATGTGCGGCAGCGGGACCTTTCTGATGGAAGCAGCGCTGATGAGTTTGAACCGGGCGCCAGGCCTGGGGCGCAGCTTCGCGTTCGAGAAATTCTCGCGCTTCGATGCAAAAGCGTGGCAACAGGTCAAGGAGCAGGCGCAGAAGCTCTGCAAACCGCTCACCGAATTGCCGATTTATGGCAGCGACGTGCTGGGCCATTCGCTGAAAGATGCCGACGCCAATCTCAAGGCGGCTGGATTGCGCGAGGCAGTAACGCTTTCCAAGGCGGATATCCTGGACATCGAGGCGCCGGCAGAGTCCGGCGTGATGGTGATGAACCCGCCCTACGGCGTGCGGCTCGGGGACGAGGCGGAACTGGCCGAGCTATACCCCAAACTGGGTGACGTGCTGAAGCAGAAATTCGCCGGCTGGCGCGTCTATATCATCAGTGCCGATGCCAACCTGCCGAAGCTGATCCGGCTGGACGCGAGCAGGAAGACGCCGCTGTACAACGGGGCGCTGGAGTGCAGGTTGTATGAGTACAAGCTGGTGGAGGGGTCGAATCGGTAATGCGCATTTCAGTGCCGTCATTGCGAACGCAGTGAAGCAATCCAGTCAAAGAATTCAGCGCGAAGCGCAACTTCGCGAGTTGTGGCTTGATTCTTCGATGAAGAAAGCTTCGTTGGCCGGGGGCAGCCCGGCGGCTGGCCTCTTTCTTTTACTTGCCCAAAAGAAAGAGGCGAAAGAAAAGGCCACCCCACTTCGCTGGCCTGCGGCTTTCCGCAGCCGCCAGCCTCAAGCCGGGCAATGCGGAAACTCGCTTCGCTTTTGATTTCGAAGGAAGCGAAGCTCGAACATCCGCATTGCTGTTAACCGGCTTGAGCCTGGCGCCTGTGGCAGCTCAGAGGGGAAGACGACAAGCTCGATGCTGGACCGTTTGGTTCGTTGAGAACAGAGCGTACTTGCGGAACCTTGGGAATGCCAGCGGTGGTCAAGAAGCTAGCAGGGGTCAGGTCGAATTGGCTCAAGAATATCGATACATGTTCACGTGGAGACACAATACACTTGGAGGTGTCAGATGGGCAAAGAAAAAGGGAAGGTAAATTCGGAGCGGGTTCGGCAACGGTCCGGTGCTAAGGTTAAGCTTCCCATGACATCGCCCAAAGAGTCGAGTGCCCACACTGCCGCTTGGATCGCGCTTGAGAGCAATCTAGATATGATTGGCCATTTGGTCCACTTCGGATCTCGCGAGGCTCTCAACTCGACAAGCTAGCAGGGGTCTCAATACAGGAGGCGCCAGACGGGTCGCGGAACTGTCCAAGAACCCCACTCCCTTCCATAAAGTCGCTAACTACGTTTCTCAATAAGGCAAATGCTGGAATTGCGTTAATTAGCCAGAGAATGCAAATTGCGACGCAGTGGCAATTATTGAGACTTCCATAACTCATGACATTACCAGAGCGTAGCTTGCATCCAGCAAGCGGCGATGATCGAGGGGCGTTTTTGAGCGCTCTTGAGTTTGTTTCGGGCACTCGTTTGCAACGCGGTGAGATTGTTTGGACAGTAGTTCGCCAACGCGTGGCGCTTGAGCCATGCCCAAAGATATTGGACCGGTTTGAGGTCGGGCGCATACGGCGGCAGAAAGGCGATCTGGATATGCCCATCCAGCGTGTCGAGATAATCGCGGACCAGGCGGCTGCGGTGCGCCTTCAAGCCGTCCCAGATCACCAGCAGCGGCTGCCTCAAGTGCGCCTTGAGCGCTTTGAGGAATGCGACGATCTCTTCCTTCTTGATACTGCCCTCGTGCAGCCTGAACAAACAGTTACTGCGCGTGAGTCCGGCAATGACCGAGACATGGTTCCAGTTGAAGTGAAACTGGATGACGGGCGTCTGCCCCTTGGGCGCCCAAGTGCGCATACGGGTCGGGCGCTCGCTGATGCCCGATTCGTCGACAAAGACGATCAGCCTGCCTTCTCGCTGCGCTTTTTTTTAAGCGCAGGCCAGGTGCGTCGCTTCCATGCGCGCACCGCATTATCGTCCCGCTCGATCGCGCGCTTCTCGGGCTTTTGTGGGCTGAAACCCAGCGCGCCCAGGATGCGCCATACCTGCGTCTGGCCAAAGCGTACGCCGTGCAACCTGTGAATGATGAAACCGACGCGCTTGAGTGTCCAAAGCTCGGTGCCAAAGCCGTGTTCGGTCGGGCTTTGCAGGAGAACAGCACGTACTTGCGCAAGTTGCGTCTCGTCCAGCCGTGCAGGACGCCCGGGATCGGGGACGGCATGCAGCGCATCGATGCCCCCCTCATCAAGCAACGCCTTCCAGGTGTATACGGTCTGCCGCGCTACGCCCACAGCTTCGGCTGCTTCTGCGCAGCCCTTGCCTGCCAGCAACATGCGTCCGGCTCGCAACCGCTTCTTCACCGCGTCGCTCAATCGCTTTCGTGCCACGCTCATGTCTCCCAGTATCAATACCCGAAGTGAGACATGCAAATCTGGAAGAAGTTGTCATGTGTTTAGGAAATATCAATAGTCGCATTGGTCACCTGTATCGAGGCATATCTACAGGACGCGCTTCAGATGGCTGCGAGTCTCGACGTCGAATTGATGAACAAGTCGGAACAAGTTGCCCGGTATGAAGAGGTAATTTCCGCTACGTCGCTCGATGAACTCGCGTGGGAGTTACGTCGACGTTGGGCGCGACGCTGGTTGGAGGGGGGGCCAACTGGCTGGATTTCGCGCCTTCAGAAGATGGGCGCGAGAGGCTACCCCGAAGACCTGAGCTCGCAACTGGAGCTAATGTGGGGTATCCGGCACAACATTGTCCACTCTGCCGGCTGCGCCACCGCGGAGCTTCTGAAATTACATCCCGAAGTCGCTAAGGGACTAGGTACCGCATACAAGAAGGGAAGAGGAATTGCGGCCTTCTTCAAGAGCGCAAATGACTTTCTTGAACCAACGGAAAAGTTCTTTCTTGCGCGATATCCAGCGCTTCAAGTGCCGCTTTCTGCCAACGCAACCAACTGACAAACCCTTGGGCACATTCCGTCGAGACGGGGGCTTGCCATGCAAGCGAAACTGGCGGGGGTCAAAATTTTTTTCCTCCCTCTGAGCTGCCGCGGCTGGCCGGCTCAAGTCGGTTAACAGCAATGCGGATGTTTGAGCTTCGCTTCCTTCGAAATTATGAGCGAAGTGAGATTCGGCATTGCCCGGCTTGAGCCTGTTGGCCGCCGGGAGCCGAAGGCCAGCGAAGCGGGGTGGCCTTCTCTTTGGTGCCTTTCTCTTGGCCAAACACAAGAAAGGCCCTAGCTGCCGGGCTACCCCCGGCCAAAGCACGTTTGAAATGTGGACGCGCCTGGACAATTGTGGCGCTTGCGCGCCGACGCTCTTGACTGGATTGCCGCGCTTCGCTCGCAATGACGGCCTCGTGTGCTGCCTCGCTACCGGATTCGGTCGCGGCTAGGGCGACGCTCGCAATGACAGCGCTAGACAATATCCAGATGATCCAACCCGGTCAGCAGATCCCTGCCCTTGGACTCCTGGCTGTGCAGCTTGATCTTCAACCGCAGGTCGTTGAGTGAGTCCGCATTGCGCAACGCGTCTTCGTAGCTAATGTAGCCGCCCTCATAGAGATCGAACAGGGACTGGTCGAAAGTCTGCATGCCCAGTTCGCGCGACTTGCTCATGATCTCCTTGATCTCGTGCACATGGCCCTTGAAGATCAGGTCGGAAATAAGCGGCGAGTTGAGCAGGATCTCGACCGCGGCGATGCGGCCGGTACCGTTGCGCATGGGAACCAGGCGCTGCGAGATGAAGGCCCTCAGGTTGAGGGACAGGTCCATCAGCAACTGGTCGCGCCGGTCGTCCGGGAAGAAGTTGATGATCCGGTCGAGCGCCTGGTTGGCGTTGTTGGCGTGCAGGGTCGACAGGCACAGGTGGCCGGTTTCGGCAAAGGCGATGGCGTATTCCATGGTATCGCGGTCGCGGATCTCGCCGATCAGGATGACGTCAGGCGCCTGGCGCAGCGTGTTCTTCAGCGCGGAAAACCAGTCGTGCGTGTCGATGCCCACCTCGCGCTGGGTGATGATGGATTTCTTATGCTCGTGGACGTACTCAATCGGGTCTTCCACGGTGATGATGTGATCCGCGGCGAGCTCATTGCGGTAGCCGACCATGGCTGCCAGCGAAGTCGACTTGCCGGTGCCGGTGCCGCCGACGAAGATCACCAGGCCGCGCTTCACCATGGCAATGTCCTTGAGGACGGGCGGCAGGTTCAGCTCCTCGAACTTGGGTATCCTGGTATTGATGGTGCGCAGCACGATGCCGGTGCGGCCCTGCTGGACAAAGCAATTGCAGCGGAAGCGGCCGATGTCAGGTGGCGCGATGGCAAAGTTGGCTTCGTTGGTCGCTTCGAAATCATGCCATTGCCTGTCGTTCATGATGGTGCGCGCCAGTTCCCGGGTGTGGGCGGGGGTCAGGGTCTGATTGGAGACCGGGGTAATCTTGCCATCGACTTTCAGGGCAGGAGGAAAACCGGCGGTCAGAAACAGGTCGGATGCTTTCTTCGACACCATCAGCCGAAGCAGGTCGTGCACGGTCTTGTCTGCGTTCATTTCAGTTCCTTAAGCAAATTCTCAAGCCAGGAAGGCATCCTTGTTCTGCGCCCGCATGCGCGCCTCGCCCATGGCCACGACATTGCGTCGCACCAGATCCGCGAGGCACTGATCCAGGGTCTGCATGCCGAGATTGCCGCCGGTCTGGATGGACGAGTACATCTGCGCGACCTTATTCTCACGTATCAGGTTGCGGATCGCCGGTGTGCCGATCATGATTTCGTGCGCTGCCACCCGGCCGGTGCCGTCCTTGGTCTTGAGCAGGGTCTGGGCGATGACGGCACGCAGCGATTCGGACAGCATGGCGCGCACCATTTCCTTTTCCGCGGCCGGAAACACGTCGATGATCCGGTCGATGGTCTTGGCCGCAGAGGAGGTGTGCAGGGTGCCGAATACCAGGTGACCGGTCTCCGCTGCAGTCAGGGCCAGGCGTATGGTCTCCAGGTCGCGCATCTCGCCCACCAGGATCACGTCCGGATCCTCGCGCAGCGCCGAGCGCAGGGCATTGGCGAAGCTCATGGTATGGGGCCCGACCTCGCGCTGGTTGATCAGACATTTCTTGCTCTGATGCACGAATTCGATCGGATCCTCGATGGTGAGGATGTGGGCATACTGGTTTTCGTTGACATAGTCGACCATCGCCGCCAAGGTGGTCGATTTTCCGGAACCGGTCGGGCCGGTGACCAGCACCACGCCGCGCGGCTGGTCGGAAATATCCTTGAAGATGGCCGGCGCATTGAGTTCTTCCAGGGTCAGAACCTTGGAAGGAATGGTCCGGAACACCGCGGCCGCGCCATTCTGCTGGTTGAAAGCGTTGACGCGAAAGCGCGCGAGCGAGGGAATTTCGAACGAGAAGTCGACCTCAAGGATCTCTTCGTAGGCCTTGCGCTGGCTGTCGTTCATGATGTCATACACCATGCGGTGCACGTCCTTGTGTTCCATGGGCGGCAGGTTGATGCGCCGGATGTCGCCATGAACCCGGATCATGGGGGGAAGTCCCGAGGAAAGATGCAAGTCGGAAGCCTTGTTTTTGACCGAAAATGCAAGCAGTTCAGAAATGTCCACGTGGTCTTGTCCTGATGGTTTTTGGCGGGATGGTCCCGTTTAGCGCCTATATATTACGTCGAGCCGACCTTTAACTTAAGTCTGCTCCGGCCCCAGGCCCTGACAACATTGGCCTGAAGCTGCCAAGTGTGCGAGCTGATTGCCACAGCATGCCATAGTGCCGGCTGGGAGGCCACCCGTGTGCAATTGATGGGCCGGCTGGCACACTCTCACAGCGGAATGACCTGCGCGTGAACCGGCCCCGCATCCTGTACGGAGCAACTTCCGGGTAGCGTAAAATAAGCCTTCCCAGGTCGCCCACGTGCGGCCTTGCGCGACTCCTTAGAGGCATTCTATGCAAAGCAGCTTGACATTCATCGGCGGCGGCAACATGGCCACTGCCATCATCGCCGGGCTCACCGCCAGCGGTTTGGCAGGCGGCCACATTGAGGTGGTGGACCCTTCGGCCGAAGCGCGCGACCGGCTGGCAGGCCGCTTCGGGCTCCGGTTGGCCGCGGACTTGGGCGAGGCCAGGATCCACGAGGTAATTGTGCTGGCGGTCAAGCCCCAGCAATTGCCGGTGGTGGCGGCGGCACTGGCGCCCCGGCTCGATGATCAGTTGGTGCTGTCCATTGCAGCCGGGGTCCGAGTGGCGGACCTGGTTCGGTGGCTGGGGGGCTACGGTGCAATAGTTCGCACCATGCCCAACACCCCGGCCATGGTGGGGGCAGGAATCACTGGCCTGTATGCGGCGCCCGCTGTCCATGCGGCGGGCCGCTCGGCGGCCGAGGGCATCATGCGCGCGGTCGGCGGCGTGGTTTGGGTCAAGGAGGAAAGCCTGTTGGACGCGGTTACCGCGGTATCCGGCAGCGGGCCGGCGTATGTCTTCTATTTCATTGAAGCCCTGGAAGCCGCCGCGTTGGAAGTCGGCCTAGCGCCAGACGCCGCGCGGACCCTGGCGCTGCAAACCTTCCTCGGGGCTTCCCGGCTGGCGCTGGAATCCGGCGAGGAACCGGCCCGGCTGCGCGCCCAGGTGACCTCCAAGGGGGGCACCACCGAACAGGGCATCGCCAGTCTGGATGCGGGGCAGGTCAAGGCTGCCATCAGTGCTGCGGTCAAGGCGGCCCACGCCCGCTCGATGCAATTGGGCGAAGAATTGGGGAGGCTGGCCTGATGCTGGCAGGAGCCCTGTCTTTCCTGGTTCAAACCTTGGGCAACCTGCTGGCGATCGCCTTTCTGTTGCGCTTTGTCATGCAAGTATTGCGGGTACCCTTTTCCAATCCGTTTTCCCAGTTCGTCGTCGCGGTTACGGATTTCGCCGTGCGTCCGACGCGCCGTTTGATTCCCGGCTGGGGCGGCATGGACTGGGCAAGCCTGACACTCGCGTGGCTGGTGGTGTTTGTGGTGACCATCTGTCTGCACTGGCTCGGCGGTTTTCCATTTAGCCTGGTAGGCATCGGCGTGTGGCCCATCCTGGCCGGGCTGGCGCTAGTGGAACTGGTGAAGTTGGCCATCTACCTACTCATGGGCTTGGTGTTGATTCGCGCCATCCTTTCCTGGGTCAATCCCTATTCGCCCCTTGCCCCGGTCATCTACCCCCTGACCGAGCCGCTTCTAAGGCCGCTGCGCCAAATATTGCCGGACGTCGGCGGGGTGGACCTCTCGCCGCTGATCTTGCTGCTGCTCGCTCAACTGGTCATCATGGTGCCCGTGACACTGTTGGAGGGGGCCCTGCGTTCCCTGTATTGAGAAAGCAATGGAAAATCTGCCCGTCTGGGCCCGCCATGACCAGGATATGTGGCTGCTGGAAATCCACGTCCAGCCTGGCGCCAAGACCAGTGAAATCGTTGGCCAGCACGGTGACCGACTCAAGATCAAGATCGCCGCCCCGCCCGCCGATAATGCAGCGAACGAAGCCTTGATTGAATTCATCGCCAAGACGGCGGGCGTGCCCAAATCGCGGGTGAAGCTGATCCGCGGGCAGAGTAGCCGGTTGAAGACCCTGGCAGTGGAAGACCCACAGCGCAGGTTTCTTGAGCTATTAACCACGAGTAGAGATTTGCCCGCCCTATGAGTGCATTGCTGCAACGCGAGATCGCTGACTATACCGCGCGGCGCGACCGCCTGGTTTCGGCCATCCTGGACTTTTCCGATTGGCTTGATCGACACCGCGGTATGGATGCGGAGCGCAGCCTGCGCATGCTGGACACAGCGGATGCATTGAAGAAGGACCGCCTGACGCTGGCGTTCGTGGCGGAATTCTCGCGCGGCAAGACTGAACTCATCAATGCCCTGTTCTTTGCCGACTACGGCTGCCGCCTGTTGCCTTCCGATGCGGGGCGCACCACCATGTGCCCAACCGAAATCTACTTCGACCCTCTGGAAGAACCGGGCCTGCGACTGCTGCCCATCGAATCCCGCCTGCGCGTCGAGTCCCTGAGCCACCTGAAACTGTTGCCGGTGGAATGGAGCCGGGCCAGGCTGGATCCGAAACAGCCGGAGCAAATTGCCCGCACCCTGGGCATGCTGTCAGAGGTCAAGCGGGTGGCGCCGGACGAAGCCCGGGCCTTGGGCTTGGGGGAAGGAGACGACCTGCCCCGGGCCAATAAGGACGACGCTGCGGTGGAAATTCCTGCCTGGCGCTACGCCATGCTCAACATTCCCCATCCCCTGCTCAAGGCCGGGCTCACCATACTGGATACCCCCGGTCTGAATGCCCTGGGCGCGGAACCGGAACTGACCCTCGCGGCCATACCCAGCGCACATGCCGTATTGTTCCTGCTTGCCACTGACACCGGGGTGACCAAGTCCGATCTGGAGATCTGGCAGAACCACGTGGAATGCCATGCCAACTATCATATTGCGGTGCTCAACAAAGTGGACATGCTTTGGGATGAACTCAAAAGCGATGAGGAAACCGGCGCCACCGTCCAGCGCCAGTTGGAGGAGACCGCCCGCATACTCAACCTGCCGATAAATCAGGTGTTCAGCGTTTCAGCCAAGAAGGCCCTGGTTGGCAAGGTAAAGAAAGATGCCGGGCTGGTTGCGCGATCTGGAGTGGCGAACCTGGAACACGTCATTGGCAACACCATCATTCCAGCCCGGCGCGATATTGTTACCCACGCCGCCCAAGCGGAAATCGGGGCGATGCTGGATACCCAGCGCATGCGTCTGGCGAGCCAAATCCGCGCCCTCGCCCTGGAGTGGCACGACCTGTCGAATCTGACCGGCAAGAGCCAGGGCGCGATCCGGCAGATGCGCGAGCGTATGGTGCAGGATAAGGAACGCTACGATGCCACTGCCGACGAATTCAAGGTGACACGCCGCACGGTCATGCTCCAGGGCGACGAGCTGCGGGATAAGCTTGATGCGGGCGCGCTGGAAGAGCTGCTGCGCGAGGCGCATGAGAAGATGGAAGGACGCTGGACTACGGGTGGTCTGATTCGCAACATGCATGACGTGGCGAATCAGGTCAAGAGCCGCTTCTCCAAGGCCAGCCGCCTGTCGAACCAGGTCAAGAATTATCTCAACGAGGCCAGCGAGCGATTCCATCGCGAACACGGCCTGGCCACCATGGTCATTCCGCCCCTCGACCTCACCGCCTATCGTTATCGAATCGAAAGACTGGTGCAGCAGACCGAGATATTCTGCAAGGATCCGGCCAATCTGCTGGTGGAAAAGCGCTTCATGATCCGGCGTTTCCATGCCGGCGTCGCAGATGAAGTGCGCAAGGCCTATGGCTTGGCGGCCAAGGACGCCGGGCGCTGGCTGCGCATCGCGCTGGATCCCATCATGGTGCGGATCATGGAACATAAGGCCTTGCTCGACTCGCGCCTGGACAATCTCAAGCAAACCATGGCCAACATGGATCAACTGCACGCCCGCATGGCCGAACTAAGAAGCCAGGCCGCCGAGCTGAGGCGGGAGCGCGCCAACCTGGACGCAATTGCCGCACGGCTTAAGGACTGAGCAAGACACTACAGCAGAATGATGTCGAACTGCTCCTGGCTGTAAGCCGTTTCCACCTGCAGTGAAATGGGTTTGCCGATGAAGTCACCCAGTTGGGCAAGATTTTGCGATTCTTCATCCAGAAACAGATCGATCACGCTTTGTGACGCGAGGATGCGATATTCGCGCGCGTCGAATTGACGCGCCTCGCGCAGGATTTCACGCAGGATGTCGTAGCACACGGTGCGGGCGGTCTTGATTTCGCCGCGTCCCTGGCAGGTGGGGCAAGGCTCGCACAGGACATGGGCCAGGGATTCCCGGGTGCGCTTGCGGGTCATCTCAACCAGGCCCAGCGAGGAAAAACCGCTGACCGTGGTGCGCGTGGAGTCGCGGGCGAGGACTTTCCTCAGTTCCGCCAACACGGCTTCCCGGTGTTCGGCATTCTCCATGTCGATGAAATCGACGATAACGATGCCGCCCAGGTTCCTTAAGCGCAGCTGACGCGCGATGGTCTGGGCGGCTTCAAGATTGGTCTTGAATATGGTGTCGTCAAAATTGCGCGCACCGACGTAGGCGCCGGTGTTCACGTCAATGGTGGTGAGCGCCTCGGTTTGATCGATGATGAGATAGCCGCCGGACTTGAGATCCACGCGCCGCGCCAGCGCCTTTTCGATCTCTTCCTCGATCGCATGCAAATCAAACAGCGGGCGTTCGGCAGTGTAATGCTGCAGCTTGCCGCTGCCCAGGCTGCTGTAGTTGTGGGCGAACTCGTGCATCTTCTGAAAAGTCTCGCGCGAATCGACCAGAATGCGCGCCGTTTCCGGATTGACGAAGTCGCGCACCACGCGGAGGCTCAAATTCAGGTCCAGATACAGGGCGCAGGGCGCAATGCAATGATTGGCCTTGCCCTCGATGTCGTCCCAAAGTTTGCGCAGGTAGGCGATGTCCGCCTGCATGTCGGCGTCGCTGGCGGTCTCGGCCACGGTGCGCACGATGAATCCGCCATGTTCTTCAGGCGGAATCAGTTGCTGCAGCTTCTGACGTAGGAGTTCCCGCTCTTCCTCGCCCTCGATCTTTTGCGAGATGCCGATATGGGATTCCTGCGGCAGATACACGAGATAACGGCCGGCAAAGCTGATCTGGGTGGAAAGCCGCGCGCCCTTGCTGCCAATCGGGTCCTTGATCACCTGCACCACCAGGCTCTGTCCTTCATGCAGGATGCGCTCGATCGGACGCTCTTCATCACCGTTCTTGCCTGTGTACCAGATGTC
Source organism: uncultured beta proteobacterium (assembly GCA_963782495.1). Classification (GTDB taxonomy): domain Bacteria; phylum Pseudomonadota; class Gammaproteobacteria; order Burkholderiales; family Thiobacillaceae; genus DASQBT01. Next base: position 540,649 of record CAWAJU010000006.1, read on the forward strand.
GGCGACGTGCAGGAATGCGGCGCGCTCCAAGCCGATATCGACGAACGCTGATTGCATGCCCGGCAGTACCCGGACCACGCGGCCCAGATAGACGTTGCTCACCAACCCGCGGCACGTCGCCCGTTCGATATGCAGTTCCTGGACCGAGCCCAGGTGCAGCACCGCCACCCGAGTCTCCTGTGGGGTGACGTTAACCAGTATCTCTTCGCTCATGGCGAATTCTCCAATTCTCAATCAGCGCACGCAGGTGTAGTGATTGAAAACTCCTGGGGCGTGATGACACGCCCTATATCCGGATACCGGCTACCTGCAATAATGCTGCGGTTTCGAACAGGGGCAAACCCATGATACTTGAGTGGCTGCCTTCGATGCGCTGGATGAACGCTGCTGCCCGGCCCTGAATGCCGTACGCCCCGGCCTTGTCCAGGGCTTCCCCGGAATCCAGGTAACGTTCGATCTGCTCGGCAGAAAGTGCAGCAAATGACACCTTGCTTGAGGAAAGCCGGGTCTCTACCCGCTCGCCCCAAGCCAGGGCGACCCCGGTATGCACCCAGTGGGTATGGCCCGACAAGCGCTGCAGAACGTCACGGGCATGCGCGAGATCGCGGGGCTTGCCGATAATCTCGCCGCCCAGATCCAGCAAAGTATCTGCGCCGAGCACCGGCAGCAATAACATGCGCCGGTTGCGTACAACCTTGGCGCCACACTTGGCCTTTTCACGCGCCATGCGCCGCGCAAAATCCTTGGGCGTCTCGCCCGCCCCGGGGACTTCGGCGAGGTCCTCGCGACCCGGGGCCGAGCGCAGAGGCAACACCTCAAAGTGCGCACCGATCTGCTTGAGCAGATCACGCCGCCGGGGCGACTGGGAAGCCAGGTAAAAGCGGTTGTCCTGAAAGGTCATGGAATTTTCTAAGTCTGCATCCAGACTGCTCAAATCGCACGCAAGGCATGCGTCTCCTGGGGCTGAAGGCCAGCGTCCTGGGTGGCGTCAAGGCCAAGGTCCCCTGTCTACTTACGTCCCGACTGGCTTCTGGCTTGAGATATTCCCACAAAACCATCGTTATTCACGATGGTAGGGGTGGCCTTTTAGCAGCGAAACCGCCCGGTAGAGCTGTTCGGCGAGGATAACCCGGGCCAGGCCGTGGGGCAGGGTCAGTCGGGACAGACCCAGGAGCAGGTGAGCGTCTTCCGCGATGGAGCGGTCTAATCCGTCGGCACCGCCGATCACAAAGCAGGGGTTGGACCCGTCTTGCATCCAGCGCGCCAGGTTGTGCGAAAGCTCGACTGTGGTCAGTTGCCCGCCATGCTCATCCAGTACTACCAGCAGGGCCTGCGCGGGCAGGGCGGCGCGGATGCGCTGGGCCTCCAACTGCTGGATACGGGAAGTCGAGGAGCCGGGTGCGCGCTTTTCCGGCTTGAGTTCGACCAGATGAATGGCCGCGTCGGCGGGCATACGGCGCGCGTATTCATTGAAGCCCGCCTCTATCCAGGCGGGCATCTTGTGGCCAATGGCCAGAATGTGAAGTTTCACAGCAAGATTGCAGCGGATTGCGAGGCCGGCGCGCGTTGCCGCCTCAGGGCATGTCGGTCTTCACGCACGATCACGTCGGCGGTTGGCGGTGCTCGCGGGCGTGCGGATCCCCACGTTGTGGGGCCCCTCCTTACTGTTCGCGCCGCCGCCTCTTCGGACCAGGTCGCTTTTCATGATTCATCCCGTCGGCGGTTGGCGGTGCTCGCGGGCGTGCGGATCCCCACGTTGTGGGGCCCCTCCTTACTGCTCGCGCCGCCGCCCCACAATTCTTCCAGGTTGTAGTACTCGCGTATTGCTGGCTGCATCATGTGCACCACGATGTCGCCCAGATCCACCAATATCCACTCCGCGGACTCCTCGCCCTCCATGCCGATGATGTGCTGGCCCAGTTCCACCGCCCGATCATGGACGCTCCGCGCCAGGGACCTGGTCTGGCGGGCGGAATCGCTGCTGGCGATGATGACACGCTCGAACAGAGAGGTCAGTGCCGTGGTGTCCAGTACTGCGATGTCGCGCGCCTTGATGTCTTCGAGCGCAGCCACCATCGCCTTCACTTTGTCTTCCAGGTTCATGCGTGCAGATAAAGATGGTGAGCGTGTATGTAATCCAGCACCGGCTCGGGCAGCAGATAGCGTGGGTTCTTGCCTTCACGGATGGCGTTGCGGATCGCGGTCGCAGAAATATCCAGCTGGGTTACCGGTCGCAGAATGACTTGTGCCGCGGCCCGGCTGGGTATCGCCTCCTTGACCTGGTGCTGTTGCAAGAGCGCGCGCAGGTCGTCGGTCAGCGCATCGGTCTGCGCCAGGCGATAGCCCGGTCGGTGTGCCACCGCGATATTGGCCAGTTCAAGCAACCGTTGCCAGCTTTTCCAGGTGTTCAATGCCAGAAACGCGTCCACCCCCATGAACAGCCAGAGCGGAATATCCGGGCCCAGTTCCTGGCGCAGGCCGGTCAGGGTTTCCACCGAATAACTCACGCCCTCGCGTTCCACTTCCCGTGTATCCAGGGTGAATCTCGCATTGCCCGAGATTGCCAGACGGACCATTTCCACCCGGTGCGATACGCTGGTGCGGGGTTGGCTGCGGTGCGGAGGATGCGGTGCCGGGATGAAACGCACCTGTTCCAGCGCCAGCCAGCCGGCCAGCTCTTCCGCCATGCGCAGGTGGCCGTAGTGGATCGGATCGAAGGTGCCGCCGAGCAGGCCGACAGCCTGCTTGGAGTGAGGAGTGAGGAGTGAGGGATGAGGGCTCAAGACCATGAATTGGCCAAGGCCTCTCGCCACATGGCCCTAACCACGAATATGTCCGTCTCCCAGCACCACCCACTTCTGGCTGGTCAGCCCTTCCAGGCCGACCGGGCCGCGCGCGTGGATCTTGTCGGTGGAAATGCCGATTTCCGCGCCCAGACCGTATTCGAAGCCGTCGGCGAATCGGGTGGAGGCATTGACCATGACCGACGAGGAATCCACTTCGCGCAGAAAGCGCCGCGCCCGGGTGTAATCCTCGGTGACGATGGCGTCGGTGTGCTGCGAACTGTATCTGGCGATGTGGGCAAGCGCAGCGTCAAGATCGTCCACCACGCGGATGGCGATGATGGGCGCCAAGTATTCCTCGTGCCAGTCCGACTCGGTGGCCTCGTGCATGGCGGGGACGATGCGGCGCGATTCAGTGCAGCCTCGCATCTCCACACCCTTGCTTAGATAGATTTGCGCAATCCTGGGCAGGAACTTGTCCGCCACCGCGCGGTGCACCAGCAGGGTCTCCATGGTGTTGCAGGTTCCGTAGCGGCTGGTCTTGGCGTTGTCGGCTATGGCCAAGGCCTTGTCGAACTCGGCCCGGTCATCGACATAAACGTGACATACGCCATGCAGGTGCTTGATGACCGGAATGCGCGCATCGTTCAACAGACGTTGAATCAGGCTCTTGCCGCCACGCGGCACGATCACGTCGACGTATTCGCGCATGGTGATCAGTTCGCCCACCGCCGCCCGATCGGTGGTTGCGATCACCTGCACGCAGGCTTCGGGCAGGCCGGTTGTACGCAGGCCCTCGCTTACGCACGCTGCAACCGCCTGGTTGGAGCGGATCGCTTCGCTGCCGCCGCGCAGGATCGCTGCGTTGCCTGACTTGAGGCAGAGGCCGGCTGCGTCCGCAGTCACATTTGGGCGCGCCTCATAAATGATGCCGACCACGCCCAGCGGCACACGCATCTTGCCCACCTGTATGCCGGACGGGCGAAATGCCAGGTCGCTAATGGTGCCTACCGGGTCAGGCAGGGCGGCGATCTGTTCCAGGCCTTCAGCCATGCCGGCGACCGTCTTTTCCGTCAGGGCCAGACGATCCAGCAAGGCTGCGCCCAGTCCTTCTGCCTTGGCCTGGGCCATATCTTCGCGATTGGCATCGAGGAGTCTGTCCTGGTCGCGACGAATCGCAGCGGCCATCGCCAGCAGAGCCGCGTTCTTGCTTCGCGTGTCCGCGGCAGCAATTGCCCGGCTGGCGTCCCGCGCAGTGACGCCCAAGCCGTGCATATAGGTTTTGATGTCCAGTTGTTTCATCTCAAGTATTTGCAAGTATCTCGCTAATCCCGGCCAGACTCACCCACGGGTCGCCCGGTTCGGCGCCTTTGATTTGACGGTCAATCAAGGCGCAGCTTTTCAGAGCCTGTTCCAGGGTCTTGCGGCCATGGCGTTTCAGCCCAGCCTCCACCAGGGGGCGGCGCTTTTCCCACACCCGCGCGGCAGCCAGCAGGCGGGGGAGGGATTGTTGCCGTTCCATTCCCCATTTTAGCCGCAGCAACAGCCGGATGGCCGCCGCGATTTGCCACAGCACTACGGGCGGCGCTTCGCCTTCCTGGCGCAGACCGGCCAGGATCCGGTTGTAGCGTGGCCAATTGGCCTGAAACAGAACATCCTGCAGTTGTTCGGGCTCAAACCGGCTGACGTCCGTCACGGCCTGCTGCGCTGCCTCCAGGCTCAGGGGCCCGGCAGGCAACAGCAAGGCCAGTTTGTCGATTTCCTGCCGAGCGGCCAACAGATTTCCCTCCACACGCTCCGCCAGATAAGCCAGAGCATCCCCATCGGCGGTGAATCCCTTGACGGCCAGACGGCGGCTGATCCAGGCGGGCAACTGCGCATGGTCCACCGGACGGGCCCGGATCACAACGCCCGCCGCTGTCAGCGCGCCAAACCATTTGCTCTGCGTGGATCTCCATTCCAGATTCGGCAGGCTGACCAGGGTAAGCGTATCGGCGGGCAGACGGCTGGCGAGTTTTTCCAACGCCTTGCCGCCTTCCACTCCGGGTTTGCCGGAAGGAATGCGAACTTCCAGCAGGCGCTTGCTGGCAAACAGGGAGAAATTGTCGTTGCCGGCAAATATCTGGCTCCAATCGAACTTGCCCTGCGCCGTGTGGACCTGGCGCTCGCTGTAGCCGGCGCGCAGGGCGGCAGCCCGGATGGCGTCCTCGGATTCAAGCAGGGTGAGCGGTTCCTCCCCCCATAACACATAAAGGGAAGCGAGCCCGCGGCTCAGATGTTCGGCTAAACGGTCGGTAGACAATTCCACGGCGCAGTTGGTCAGGGTGCGATACGGTGCAGGTGGCGCAGTATCTGCTGGGCGGCTTCCTCTTCCATGCTTCGGTAGAGGAAGTCTTCCTCGGCGGACTTGGCCGTATACTGATTGTCGTCGTACGTCAGGTCGCGGATGAAACGGATTTGCGTCGGCGGCAGGCGCTCCTCGCCCCTTGGGTCCAAGGCCTGGTAACTGAGGGTCATTTCCAGCCGGTACTCCGCTACCCGGCCAGCGCTGGTCAGTGACAGGATGGTCTTGGTACGCTGTTCCTCACCCAGTTTAAGCGTCAGTTCAGCCGCCTTTGATGAAGTGACGGCCTGGGTGCCGGCAAGCGTCAGCAAACTGCGCAGTCGGTCGGCCAGGTTATTGCGTTGGTAGCTGGCAACCGGCGCATCGACATACACGGTCTTGAAGCGAAGCGGCGTCGCGCCGCGCAGTTGGAAGCCACAGCCGGCCAGGGCTCCCACCGACACTGCGACCAGAATAATCTTTAATGCCCTACGCCTCATCATTCACACCACGATATTGATCAGACGGCCAGGTACGACCACGATCTTTTTCGGAGGTTGGCCGGCCACGTGCTTTTGCACGTCGGCATTGGCCAATGCAGCCGCCTCTATGATGGCCTTGTCCGCGTCCTTTGCAATGCGGATGCTGCCGCGCAGCTTGCCGTTCACCTGCACGACCAGGTCAATTTCGTTCTGCTCCATAGCGGTTTCGTCGGGTGCGGGCCAGTCTGCAGCAAGAATGTCTTCGCCAAATCCAAGTTCCTGCCACATGGCATGTGCGATGTGTGGGGTAATCGGTGCAAGCAATCGCAGCAAGATAGACAAAGTCTCGAGCCTAAAAGACCTCACTTCATTGCCTCGTTTAAGTGCGCCAACACCCTCGGAGGTTAGCGGAGAGACCTTCTCCAAGGTATTCAATATCTTCATGCATGCAGAAACGACCGTATTGAATTGTTTTCTTTCATAGTCGAAATTCGCTTGCTTCAGTGACGCATGAACCACCTTGCGGGCATCATTGATGTCGGTCGCAACTTTCGACCAGTCGCTAACTTGTTCTATTCCATGAATTTGTTTTACGCCAGACATGGAAGCAAACGTCCAAACTCGCTTGAGAAACCGGAATGCCCCCTCCACGCCGGCGTCCGACCATTCCAATTGTTGGTCTGGCGGCGCGGCGAACATCATGAATAGCCGCGCGGTGTCCGCACCATAGGTATCGATCAGGGTTTGCGGATCGACGCCGTTGTTCTTGGATTTCGCCATTTTCTCCGTGCCGCCGATGGTTACCGGCTGCCCGTCAGCCTTCAGCGTCGCGCCAATCGGGCGGCCTTTTTCGTCGGTGGCGACTTCCACCTCGGCGGGATTGATCCATTGCTTCTTGCCGTCTGCGCCATCGCGGTAAAAGGTGGGCGCGACCACCATGCCCTGAGTAAGCAGGTTGGTGAAGGGCTCGTCGCCAAGCACCAGTCCCTCGTCGCGCATCAGCTTGTGGAAGAACCGCGCGTACAGCAGATGCAGTATGGCATGTTCAATGCCGCCGATGTACTGGTCCACCGGCAGCCAGTGGCGTGCCCGTTCGTCCAGCATGGAGGTGGCGTCCGGACATGCATAGCGGGCGTAATACCAGGACGATTCGACAAACGTGTCCATGGTATCGGTTTCGCGCCTGGCGGCGCCGCCACACACGGGGCAGGCGCATGCGTAGAACTCGGGCATTTTGGCCAGCGGCGAACCGCGCCCGGTAATGGTGATGTCTTCGGGCAATACCACCGGCAACTGGTCTTCCGGCACCGGCACGTCGCCGCAGGATGCGCAGTGGATGATGGGAATGGGACAGCCCCAGTAGCGCTGGCGCGAGATGCCCCAGTCGCGCAGGCGGTATTGCACCTGCTTGTCGCCGAGGTCTTTGGCTTTCAGGTCTGCGGCGATCGCGTCGACGGCGGCTTCAGAATTCAAGCCGCTGTATTTCCCTGAGTTGATCAGAATCCCCTGAACACAGTTGGGGGACTCATGGAGTAGTTGGGTGTGAAGCATACTAACAAGATCATGAACGTCCTGTGGCAGCTGCTTGGTGAGTAGGTTCCGTTCAATGAATTGTGTGAATGAAATTGGCGCTACCTCAGCGTCAGGAAACGAGATCCCGGCGTTTCGCAGTGCATGTGTCGCCTCGTGCCAATCTTCAAGTAGCTGTTGGCTGGCCACGACTCGCTTAATGGGAATGTCGTGCCTCACAGCAAAGTCCCAATCCCGCTCGTCATGGGCCGGCACGGCCATCACCGCGCCTTCGCCATAGCTCATCAGCACATAGTTCCCCACCCATACCGGGATCGATTCACCGGTCAGCGGATGGGTCACCGAAATGCCTGTGGGCAGGCCCTTCTTTTCCATGGTGGCGATGTCGGCCTCGGCCACGCCGCCCTGCTTGCATTCCTCGATGAAGGCTGCCAATTCTGAATTGCCCAGTGCGGCGCGTGTCGCCAAAGGATGCTCGGCTGCGACGGCGACAAAGGTCACGCCCATGATGGTGTCGGCGCGCGTGGTATAGACCCAGAGCTTTTCCGGCTCACCGGCGAGCTCATAGGGAAAGGCTAAACGCACGCCGAAAGATTTGCCGATCCAGTTGCGCTGCATGGTCTTGACCTGCTCGGGCCAGCCCGGCAACTGATCCAGACCGGTCAGCAGTTCTTCCGCGTAGGAAGTGATGCGCATGAAGTACATCGGAATCTCGCGCTTTTCCACCAATGCCCCCGAACGCCAGCCGCGGCCGTCGATCACTTGTTCGTTGGCCAGCACGGTTTCGTCTGCCGGGTCCCAGTTGACCGTGGCGTTCTTGCGATAGATCAGTCCCTGCTCGAACAGCCGGGTAAACAACCACTGTTCCCAGCGGTAGTACTCCGGCCTGCAGGTGGCGATCTCGCGTTCCCAATCAATCGCCAGCCCCAGCGCCTTCAACTGGCCTCGCATGTGGTCGATGTTCTGGTAGGTCCATTTGGCTGGCGCCACCTTGTTGGCGAGGGCCGCGTTTTCCGCCGGCAGGCCGAAGGCATCCCAGCCCATGGGCTGCATCACGTTGTAGCCCTGCATCTGGTGATAGCGCGCCAGCACGTCGCCGATGGTGTAGTTGCGCACGTGGCCCATGTGCAGCTTGCCAGACGGGTAGGGAAACATCGACAGGCAATAGTATTTCGGGCGGCCAGTCGATTCCACTGCGCGGAACGCCTGGTTCTCCGCCCACTTTCCCTGCGCGGCACGTTCGATCTCGCTTGGATGATATTTTTCTTGCATGGGCCGGAAGCCAAAAAAGTGCTGAGAAAACAAAGCGGTGATTATAACCGGCCATGACAGATCAAGGCGGCTCCGGTATAATTTCCCGGTTTCCCAGAGTTCAAATCCCCCAGAGTTAATCGTCCTTTCAGGAGCTTTCCATGTCCAAGAAGCATCCCGTCATCGCTGTCACCGGCTCGTCCGGCGCGGGCACGACCACCGTCAAACGGGCGTTCGAATCGATTTTCCGGCATTATGAAATCACCCCTGCCATCATTGAGGGTGACAGTATGCATTCCCTGGGTCGGGTGGAATTCCGCGAGCGGGTCAAGCTCGAAGAAACCAAGGGCAACACCACGTTTTCCCACTTCGGACCCGAAGCCAACCACTTCGACAAGATCGAGAAAACGTTCCGGGACTACGGCGAATCGGGCGGCGGTCAGATGCGTTACTACATTCACAGTGACAGCGAAGCAGCCGAGCACAACGCGCGCCTCAAGACCAATCTCAAGCCGGGCGAATTCACTCCTTGGGAAGACATGCCTGCAGGCACCGACCTGCTGTTCTACGAAGGTCTGCACGGGCTGGTCGCCAACGGCAGTGTGGATACCTCCAAATATGTTGATCTGGGCGTTGGGGTGGTGCCGATCGTCAACCTGGAATGGATCCAGAAGATTCACCGTGACGGGGCCGAGCGAGGCTATGCGGCCGACGTCATCGTCGATACCATCCTGCGCCGCATGCCGGACTATGTGAACTACATCACCCCGCAGTTCTCGCGTACCCATGTCAACTTCCAGCGCGTGCCCACGGTTGATACTTCAAACCCGTTCATCGCGCGCGACATTCCGACCCCGGACGAAAGCTTCATCATCATCCGCTTTCGCGATCCGCGCGGCATCCCCTTCCAGTACCTGCTCAACATGATTCCCAGCAGCTTCATGTCGCGCGCAAACACTCTGGTGGTGCCGGGCGGCAAAATGAGCTATGCCATGGAACTCATCCTGACCCCGATGATCGAGTGCATGATCGATGACAGCCGCAAAGGCTGACATCATCAGCGCATTCTTGCCGCCTTCGGTGCGAGGGGCAGGACACAAGACGGGGCCAGCGGCCCCGTTCTTGTCTTGCTGTTGACGTAGACGCGGATCACCAGAGGGTGAGACTCTGGGTCAGGCGACGACTGCTTCGCTCTTGTTGACGTTGCCGTAGTCTGGCCCGCTGCATTGAGCGGCCCCGCTCCGTCGCTGACTGGGGCGGCTTAGGCTAATCCCGGCTGGCCAGTGTGATCGAGCTTCACGATGTTTGCAGACCGGCTCGCCCCCGCTTCCGAGCTCAACCGCTGCTCGATCGCCAGCGCATCGGCGCCCACCGGGGGAAAGGGAAGGGGTTTGCTGATGTAATAACCTTGGCAGAAATCGATGCCGATATCGCGCAGATAATCGAGGGTCCAGACATCTTCGACGCCTTCTGCGACGCTCTTGAGGCCCAGGCGCCGGATCATCTCATTCATCGAACGCACCAGTACCCGGTCGGTGTCCCTTTCCTTCAGATTGCGCATGAAGGACTGATCGATCTTGACGTAATCGACCGGCAATTCCCGCAGGTACTCAAACGAGGTGAATCCCACGCCAAAATCGTCAAACGCGAAGCTCGCGCCAAGGCTAGTCAACTCCTCGGTGATGAGCTGCGCGGTGACTATATTTGCAATCGCTTCTGATTCCACAATTTCAAAGATCAACTGCTTGGGATCGGCCCCGGTCTGTTGCACAAGGTTCTTCACAAGTTCGACAAGATGTGGGTCTTCGAAGGTCTTGGCCGCGAGGTTGATCGATACCTTGAGCAAGTGGCCCATGCGCTGCAATTCAGCCTGCATTTGGATTGCCTTGCGCAGCACCACGTGTTGTATGGCATTGATTTGCCCGCTTTGCTCGGCAACTTCAATGAAGCCTCCGGGCGCCACAATGACCCCGGCGCGATTCTGCATGCGGACCAATGACTCGCAGTGACTAAGACGATAAGTGCGCATGTCAAGGATGGGTTGGTAATACAGGGTAAAACGGTCATCGGCTAGCGCCGCCGCGACTTCATCTCGGACATGCATCCGCTCGCGACGCTGGGCACGCACTTCTGCATCAAGGGTAAGAATGTGTCCGTGGCCGGGATTGGTGCGCTGGGCCTGGGCCATCGCAAGCGTTGCATTGGCCAGAAGTTCTTGCGTGTTGTCGCCATGCTCGGGAAATAAGACGATTCCACTGGATGCGGAGACATGTATGGTCGCGGCATCGACCAGAAAGGGTCTCTCGGCGAGGTTGCGGCCGATCGCCTCTACCAGCACCTGCGCGCTGGCCGCATCGCCATCCGGCTGCAGTATCGCGTATTCATCGCTGCCCACCCGCCCCAGAATGGCATTGTTGCCGCACAACATCTTTAGGCGTTTGCTCAACTGGGCCAGCAGGCCGTCGCCGGTCTGGTGGCCATAAGTTTCGTTGACGTCCTGGAAATTGTCGATGTCGACAACTAGCAGCGCCGCTGAAGCCTGGCGTTCGCCTGCATCTTCGATGACACTGCGCATTTCATTGGTAAAGCTGTTACGGTTCAGAACGTCGGTCACCGCATCGTGGCCGGCCAGCCAACGAAGTCGAGATTCGGTCTCGCGCTGCAGCGTGATATCGAGTCCGACGGACATGATCATCGGCCCCTGTTCGTTCTTCACTGCGGTATGCAGCCAGGTCACCCGGCGTCTTGCATTCTGCGCACAACGCAAGATGCTTTCAACCTGTTGGGCTTGCGAGGCGCCGCCGCGTAATCTTTGCAGGGGATCCCCGCCTTTTTCCGGTGGCTCGATCAAATCTTCAATGGCCATCCTGTCGAACTCTGTTTGGGGCCATCCCGTCAATTCATGACCAAACTTGTTCATGCGCACGACTCTTCCAGCCGGCGTATGGATCACAATAACTACCGGCGCAGTGTCAAGCAGCAATTCGCTGAAGGCGCGTTCGCGATGCAGTTCATCGAGCTGGAATTGCAGGGCCTTGGTATGCTGGACAACCTCGTCTTGCAAGTGTTCCAGCTTGTCGGAGAGGTCGGCCGCAGAATTGGACAACACGTCAATTTCGTCGAACGTTGGGCCGCCGCCTGCCGCCTGCTCGGCAATGCTTTCGCGCACCTCCTGGAAGCGGTTTTCCGCCAGTTTGGGCAGCGCCGAGGCCAATGCCTGAAGCCTCTTCATGGGGTGGCCCAAGGCCCTGCCGAGCAGCAGGCCCACGAGCACCATGCCAAGCGCACCCAGCGCCAGGTTCTCCCAGGCAGCTCGCCGCATTGCCTGAATGCTTGCTGTTTCGTCGTCAAACAGGAGCGCGGTGATCCTGCCATTGGCGGCTTGCGTCGGCAGATCGAATGCCTTGATCGCGAAGAAATGGCCGTCCACCCACGTGGTGCGCCCGGCGCGCAGGTCATCAAGGACTTCGTGTGCTGCAAGCTGCCTGAGAAGGGAAATGACTGTACTCGCGTGGGTGGCCAGCGCGATGCGCTTTCCCCACACGGTGGCGGCGCCGGTATCCTGGCGGCTGTCGGCTCCGGCATCGGCGAGCAGGGCAATGTCGGCGCTCGAAACCTGCTGGAAATCGACGAAGGCGTCGCTGCTGGAACGACTGGCATTAATGATGATTTCCCTGCCTTCGTTGGTTAGCGCTGGCACGAAAGCATGCTGCAAGCAGGTGTCGTGGCAGTCCAGATACGTCTGCGGTCGGTCTTCCCTGGCGATCGCCCGAACTGCCCTGCCGGTCAACGCGGGCGGAGCCAGCGCGTGGGAACCCTCTTGCTCCCAGGAAAACAGAAGTTTGCCAGCAGGCGTGAGATATTGCAGGGCGTCTATGGTGGTGAACAAGTTGGTCACCTGCGAACCTGAATCCGGTGCGGCTACGAATTCTTGTACATCGCGAACGAACTGACTGGCAAGTCGTTCGAGCTGCAGGCTGGACCGGCCGTTCATCGCCAGAAATGAGCGTTCCAGATCGGCCAGGCGCGCAGACCACTGTGCCTCCTGAGCGTGCTGCTGACGGAGGTAATGTGCGAATTGCACCAGTGAATTGACAACAATCAGAACCGCGGTGAGGAGGACGGCGGATTTCCAGCGCAGGCTGACAAAGCGCCGGGCAGCAGGAATACGGGACTCAACCATGGTGGTATGCCGCGTGACGCCCTCTTAGAACCGGTAGCCTAGCACGACCGCCAGCAGGCGCGTGTGCGGTGACAAATTGGGCGTCGTGTCAGGGTTGTCGATCGCGGGAATGCCACCGGTGCCGGCGATCTGATGATACTCCGTGCTGACCAGCCAATCGGGCTGAAATGCCCAGTTGAGGCCGATGGTGGAATCTTTGGAAACGTTGTTGCTGCGGTCGTTGCGGTCAAGATAATAGACATCCTGACGCAGCAGTCCAGTCCATTCCGGTGTAAAGCGATATTGGAATTGCAGGTAAATCCCATCTGAGCGGCCGCTGCTGCTCAGACCGGAGATATGCTGCTCGGTCGAGGTGAGGGTGTATTCAGAAGTGAGACTCCAGTTCTCGGCGTTGTACTGGCCGGACAGCACATATTGCTTTGACCTTAGGGTAAACGGAAAGCCCAGGTTTCCCAACGAAATTGTCCCGTCAAAAAGCGCATCGAAGTAACTTAACGCCAGACGCTCGCGGCCACCATCCATCTCATGCATGATCTGCGCAAATATCGGGCTCTTGAGCTTGGCCCTGTCGACGCTTATGCCGCTCAGTCCGTTGGTAAAGTTCTTCCTGGTCTGGCTTGAAACATTTTCATCCATGACAAGGTTCAGCTCGAATGTGGTGTGACTGGTCTCCTGGTCCCAGTCTCCATACAACTGCAAGCCATCGGAAGCAAAGAGCAATTCCCGTATGCCGGTGCCCTCGAGATAGGCCGATTGGGGCAACAGGATGCTGGGACGGGTAAAGACGACGTCACGCGATTCATTGTAGAAGCCCACCGGATTGCGCACCCGTCCAGCGCGTAATCCGATGCTCGATGCATTCTGGTTCAGTCTGAGATCGAAAAAGCCGTAGTCCAGCCGCAGTTTGCCATCGTCGGTGGCGCCCGCCTTGCGCGACAGGATCTGGCCGGAAACAGATATGTTCGGCTGCAACTGAGCGAACCCGTTGAGACCGGCTTCGTAATAATCCACATCGCCACCGTGGAGCGTTTCGCCATAGAAATTATTGCCTGTGGTGGCGATATAGCCCACGGATGCAAAGCCGTGGAAGTATTCCTGCTGCGCAGGCATGGATTGTTCCGCCCGGGTCTGCGGGCTCATGAACGCAAGCGCCAGACCGGCGAGCTGGCGAAACTTAGTAGATTTCCAGTATTTTAGTATGTTCATATGAACCCTTTCCCTCTTGGGAAATGTAACCGATTCCTCCGCGGGTTGCAGCGACACGTCTAATCAGTTCTTCTTGAGTTGCGACCTCGATGGGTGCTTGACCGGTGCCGGTAAACACCATTCGATTCCACGTGTCGCGCAGGACATAGGGGTAAACTTGCAATACTTCCTTGCAAAATGCCCGGTGCCGTTCATCAAGGTCTGGAAGTACAAAGACCGTGATGGGTGTCCCATCGGGAAATTGCCGCATGCGCATCGAGAAGATCGCGCGCAAAGTGGTTCGGGAAAGATCGCGCATCGCCGAGGCGGAATTGGCAATGACCTGAATATTGTCCATGGCATATGACGGAGGGATCCTGGCGAAAACCAGTATCAGCAGGACGGCCCAAAACCGTAGGCTGAGGATCCGTATGTCTTTGGCGCTAACTGCCATGTTTCTGGATTGTTTGTTCCTACGGCAGGAAGATCATGTAGCCGATGGGGGATAACCACGCCTCACAAGCGGGATTGTGCCCGTCGCTCCCTTAAATTTATCGCGTTTGAAGAGTATCCCGTCGGAATACCTTAGGCAAGACGGCCATCACGGGCACTAACTTTACCAATAAGCCAGGAGATTTCTTTGATGGCAATGCGGCGAAGATGCTCACCAACTTTGTGTACGAGAACCTAGAATGCTACCAGCGCCACTTCATCTCCCTCCCTGAGGTCGGCGCCGCCTTCCAGCATCTGCTTGTTGACGGTTATACGCAGCTTGGGATTATCGTGCAGCGCCAGCTTCCAGCTCTTGCCACGCATCGACAGCAGTTTGAGGAGTTTTTCCGTGGAGTTGACGGCTGGAGGCAAGTCTAGGTTTTCACTGGCAACACCAGCCACGTCCACCAGTCGGCCGAAGTAGAGAATTCGGATCTTCATGCTTGAACTCCATTAGGGTTTGACCTGCTTGCCCTGGCCCTTCGCCTTTCAGCCGCGAGGGAAGATTCAAGCTGGAGGGCGGTCGTGAACTTGCCGGCATGGCGCTGCGTTGAGGTGGTTGAATTGATTGTGACGATGCGAACCATTCGAGCCACCGGCGCCGTTAGAATCGGTAGCCGAGCACGACGGCAAGCAGGTGGGTATGCGGCGCTAAGGTTCTACCGCGGTTGTCTGCGCTTGGGATGCCGCCGATACCGCCGATCAGATGATACTCAGTGCTAAGCAGCCAGTCAGGATTCGGCAACCACCTGATACCCACGGTGGAGTCACGCGAGACATTGTCGCTGCGGTTGTTGCGGTCCGGGTAAGTACATGTCCTGACGCAGGAGCCCCGTCCACTCCGGATTGAAGCGATACTGATACTGTAGGTATATACCGTCTGCATGACCTGGGTCGCCCATTCCGGATACCACGTAGTTGGAGTTGGTCAGGGTATATTCGCTCGTCAGGGTCCAGTTTTCTGCGTTGTATTGGGCCGACAGCATATAGATTTGAGTGTCGAGGCTGGCCGGGAATGATGTCGGACCAAGGAAAGGGATGACGGTGTTGATCGTGCCAGTCAGCTTGCCTTCCACGTAGCTCAATGCCAGGCGCTCGCGCCCTCCGTCCATCTCGTGCAGGATCTGCGCAAACACCGGATGTCTGAGCTTGACACTCGTCGCTTCGGTGGGTGGGGGAAGGCCGCCGGTCACATTATCGCGAGTCTGGCGCGACACATTTTCGTCCATGGCCAGAGTCAATCGGACCGAGGTGTGGCTGGTGTCGTGGTCCCAGTCACCGTAAATCTGGGCGCCGTCGGCAGAAAACACCAGTTCGCGTATGCCGGTGCCCTCCAGATAGGCCGATTGGGGCAACAGGATGCTGGGCCGGGTGAAGATCACATCGCGTGTTTCGTTGTAGAAGCCCAGCGGATTGCGGACCCGCCCGGCGCGCACACCCATGCTCGAAGTCTCTTGACTCGTCACCTTGTAATCGAGGAAGGCGTAGTCAAGACGCAACTTGCCATCGTCGGTGGCGCCGGCCTTGCGCGACAGGATCTGGCCGGAAATCGAGAGGTTCGGAAGCACCTGCGCGAACCCATTCAGCCCGACCTCGTAATAATCGACCTCGCCGCCGTTACGGGTGTCGCCATAGAAATTGTTGCCCGTGGTGTCGATATAACCCAGCGACGCGAAGCCATGAACATCACCCTGCTGCGCAGGCATGGGTTGCCCTGCCCAAGTCGCCGAACTTGCAAGCGCAATCACCAGGCCGGCCAGAGGCGGGAGCTTAGTGGATTTCCAGAATTCTGATGTGTTCATATGAACTCTTCCCCTCCTGGACAATGTAGCCGATTCCGCCGCGGGTTTCAGCCACACGTTTAATAAGCTCTTCCTGACTTCCGACCTCGATCGGCGCTTGACCGGTGCCGGTAAACACCATGCGATCCCATGTGTCGCGCAGGACATAGGGGTAGACCTGCAGGAAATCCTTGCAAAATGCGCGGTGCCGTTCATCGCGGTCGGGAAGCACAAAGACCGTGGCAGGCGTTCCATCAGGCAGTTGTCTGATGCGCATGGAAAAGATTGCCCGCAATGTGGTACGGGAAAGATCGCGCACAGTTGTCGCGGAATTGACAATGACCTGAATGTTCCCTGCCGCCAGCGCAGAGGGAACCCTGGCCAGGACCAGGAGCAGCACGACAGCCCAGAACGAAAGCTTGAACATCCGCGTGTCTAGAGCCCGAACAACCATATTCTTATTCTTATTCCCTGGCATGGTTTCATGTGTTTGAGGCGCACAAATACCCTGGCATCCTGGTAGGGACTGCACGCACTGTGCCCACGTCATGTAGCTCGCGAAGAGGATCCCGATAAGCTAGCTTAGCCAAATACATTGGTGTCGGCCAACACTTTAAATTCGATGTTGTTGTCCAGAATGCGGTTGCTTGCGCTGATCGGCAATTCGGGACGGTTGTGGTCCGTGAGATTCCAGTCCTGGCCACGGATAGAGAGCAGTGTGAGGAGTCTTCTGTGGTGTTGGCGGTGGGGCTAAGTCGAGGCTATTGCTGGTGGGCAGGACACGTCCACTTTTCGGCCGAAGTCGAGAATTCGGATTTTCAGGCTTGGGTTCTGCCAAGTCCAAGCCATCGCTCCCCACATGATGGAGCGGCTCAAACCGGAAGCGGCCATAACAGTGCAAAGCGGCGCATTTACCGGCGCCATTAGAATCGGTATCCGAGCATAAAAGATGACGCCGGTAAGCTGGCTTAACGAAGCACGTTGCCTCTGGCCATTGCTTTCAATTCGGCGCCCTCCCCCTTCCAGAGAGAGGGAAACAAAGTGGGACGTATAATTGCACTCTGACGTCGACCCGCATTCTATCTTGATGACCGATGGCCTTTTGGACCGCTTGAATCCCGAGCAAAAAGCGGCGGTGACCTTGCCGCATGAGTCTGCGCTGATTCTGGCAGGGGCGGGCTCGGGCAAGACAAGGGTGCTGACGACGCGGATCGCCTGGCTGATCCAGACCGGGCAGGTGAGTCCCTTGGGGGTGCTCGCGGTGACCTTCACCAACAAGGCAGCAAAGGAGATGCTGACGCGGCTATCGGCGATGCTGCCTATCAACACCCGCGGAATGTGGGTGGGCACTTTCCACGGTCTGGCCAACCGGCTGCTGCGTGCGCATTACCGTGATGCGGGATTGCCGCAGACCTTCCAGATTCTTGATTCGCAGGATCAATTGTCTGCCATCAAGCGCCTGCTGAAGAGCTTGAACGTGGATACGGAAAGGTACGAGCCGAAGAAAGTGCAATGGTGGATCAATGCCGCGAAAGAGGCCGGATTGAGGGCCGGCGATAGCGAGGCTAATGACGCGTTTTCCCGGCGCCTAAATGAGTTCCATGCGGCATACGACGAGCAGTGCCAGCGCGAGGGCGTGGTCGATTTTGCCGAGCTGCTGCTGCGCTCCTACGAATTGATGGCGCGCAACGAACCGCTGCGCCAGCATTATCAAAGTCGCTTCCGGCACATTCTGATTGACGAGTTCCAGGACACCAACAAGTTGCAGTACAGATGGTTGAAGCTGTTTGCCGGGCCGGACAGCGTGTTGTTTGCGGTGGGCGATGATGATCAGTCGATCTACGCCTTTCGCGGTGCACACACTGGCAACATGCAGGAATTCGAGCGTGAATACGCCCAAGGCCGGGTAATCAAACTTGAGCAGAACTATCGCAGTCATGGCCATATTCTGGATGCGGCCAACGCGCTGATCGCGCAGAACCGCGAGCGGCTGGGCAAGAATTTGTGGACCGCAGAGGGCGAGGGCGAGAAGCTGCGCGTGTTCGAAGGCTATACCGATCAGGAGGAGGCTGCTTTCGTGGTCGATGAGGTGAGGCAGCTAAATCGTGAAGGTACGGCACTGTCGGACATGGCGATGCTGTATCGCTCCAACGCCCAGTCGCGAGTGCTTGAACATGCCTTGTTCACGTCCGGGGTGGCATACCGGGTGTACGGGGGGCTGCGGTTTTTCGAACGCCAGGAGGTGAAACACGCACTCGCCTACCTGCGCTTGATGGCCAATCCGGATGACGATGGCTCGTTTCTGCGGGTGGTGAATTTCCCCGCGCGTGGCATCGGCGCTCGCACGCTGGAGACACTGCAGGTCGCCGCGCGCAGTACTAACGTTAGTCTGTCCCAAGCGGCGCTCAGCCAGGGCGGCAAGCTGCTCGGTTTTGTCGGTCTGGTCAGCGAACTGCGGCGCGCGACAGAGGGATTGTCATTGGCAGAAACCATTGAACACCTGGTCGAGGCGAGCGGTTTGGCGGAGTACTACCGCAACGAGAAGGAAGGTGCCGACCGGCTGGAAAACCTGAGCGAACTCGTGAATGCGGCTGCGCTGTTCGAACAGGATCCGGACTTGAGCCTCGACGAAGGCCAGTCAGTGCTGGCGTCATTCCTCGCGCACGCCAGCCTGGAAGCAGGCGAGAACCAGGCCAATGCAGGCCAGGATGCGGTCCAGTTGATGACGGTTCACGCCGCCAAGGGCCTGGAGTTTCACACGGTGTTCATCACCGGGCTGGAAGAGGGCTTGTTTCCGCACGAGCAGAGTGTTGCCGAAAACGCCGGACTGGAGGAGGAACGGAGGCTGATGTACGTGGCCATCACCCGAGCCCGCCGGCGGCTGTATCTTACCCATGCCCAGTCACGCATGCTGCACGGCCAGGTCCGCTACGGCATTCCGTCGCGTTTCCTGGCTGAATTGCCCGATGAGGTGCGGCACCATCTTAATCGCAAGCTGGCCGAAGCCCGCGCGGCTTCCGGCTATACAGTGGCGAAGCGGCGAGATGCCGACAGTGGCGGCGGCTTCCGCATCGGCCAGAGTGTCGCACACGCCAAGTTTGGCGCTGGCGTAATCCTGGACGTGGAAGGTCGCGGCACGGATGCGCGCGTGCAGGTGAAATTTCGCGACGTCGGCGTGAAGTGGCTGGCCTTGGCCTACGCCAAACTGATCTCGGCTTGATCTCGCCGCACGGCAAATATGTCCTGATAAGCAGTGTAGAGCGAACCCATCAAAATGGGCCCTGCCACCAGTATTCCGAGAAGCATGGGAATCTGCATGGCGACCAGCAATATGGGGATCAACACCACCCCATAGACCAGGAGCGGCAGCCAGTTGCGCCAGCAGGCTTTCATGCTGATGCCGAGGGCCTGCAAAGGCCGGGCATTGCCAAACAGCACCAGCGGGGGTGCGAGCCAAGTGGCCATCAGAGCCGGCGTCAGCAAGGTCAGGCCAACCAGCAGGGCAGTGGAGCCTTGCCGAAGTTGGGCCATCAAGGCCTCAGAATCATTATGTTGAGCAGCGTCGCTGATCGCATCGGCATCCAGGCCGAGCAGTTGCATGATCTTGCCGACCGCCACCGCGCAGCCAAGATACAGTGCGCCCACCATGGCCAGCGGAACGGCCCGGCTGGCAAAGCCGGTGAAGAAATGCGGCAATTCCAATGCCTCATCCTGATCCAGGGCGCGAAACGCGGCCATGAAGCCTGCCACCACCAATGGCATCAGGATTTCAGTCAGACCTTCGCCGGCGACGGGGATCAGATTGACCGCCAGCAAGACACCCATGAACAGGCCAAAGGCGGCGCACAACAGCAGGGGATTCTTGCGAAACAGCCTGAAGGCGGCGGTTACCCATTGCAGGCCGGCAGCGGCCGGCAGTCTGCGTGGGATTTCCTGGTTCACGGCCAGATCTCGCGCAAACGATCATGGCGTTTGACCCGGCTTTGCAGGATGCGGGCGAAGTGCTCCGGATCCTTCG
Organism: uncultured beta proteobacterium; assembly: GCA_963782495.1. GTDB lineage: Bacteria > Pseudomonadota > Gammaproteobacteria > Burkholderiales > Thiobacillaceae > DASQBT01. The sequence continues at coordinate 560,677 of CAWAJU010000006.1, forward strand.
CATGGGTCAATTCGCCAGGGCGCGGAAAGTGCAGGTCATATAGACGCGACAACCAGAAGCGCAGCGCGGCGCGCCGTAACATGGCGGGCCAGGCATCATGTTCCGACGCGCTCAATGGGCAGCGTGCGTGATAGGCAGCGAGCAGGGCGAGTGACAGGGTTTCATCCAGTTCACCCGCTGCGTCTATGCACCAGTCATTGACGGCAATGGCCACGTCATAGAGCTGAACGTCGCGGCAGGCGAAGTAGAAGTCGATGACGCCGCCCAAGATGTCGCCGTCGAACAGGACGTTGTCGCGGAACAGGTCGGCATGTACCACGCTTTGCGGGAGATCGGCAAATATGTGGCGGGATTGAAAGCGCATTTCCTCGTCAAGCAAGGCGGCTCTTTGCAGCGTCAGGTGGTGTCTCACCCTGGGTGCAGTGTCTTCGCGCCACTCGCTGCCCCGCGGGTTGGACATGCTATGAGCGTAGGTGCGGCCGCTCAGATGCAAATCGGCGAGCACCTCGCCCACTTGAGCGCAGTGGAGGCTGGTCGGGCTGCTGATCGGCTTCCCGGGCAGGCGGCTGACGATAGCGGCCGGCTTGCCGTTCAGGTGTCCTACCATGTGATCTTTCAAGTCTGCAACCGGCCGCGGACAGGGCACGCCGTGATTGGCCAGGTGGGCCATGAGGCCGACAAAGAACGGCAACTCCTGCTCGGAAAGCTTCTCGAACAGGGTGAGCACATAGCGACCATGGGAGGTGGTAAGAAAATAATTGGTGTTCTCGATGCCGTCAGGAATGCCCTTCAGCTCAAGAAGATCGCCCAGTACATAATTTTTCAGCCAAGCCCTGGCTTCATCGGGGCTGACCTTGGTGAATACAGACATATTTAGAAAGGGTTTGCAGGCGCAAGTCTAACCGATTCGAGGGCCGGCTCTCGAATCGGGCAACTCAGAATGTGTGTATCACCCACTGCGGTACGGCAAAAGGCGCTGCCGGACCTTCATAGCGCACAAACTTGCCGTTGCCGTAATTGTCCACCAAGTAGTAGGGCTTGCCATTGGGAGGAATGATTTTCACCATGTAGAGCCTGCCGTGCAGGCGATATTCTTCCTCGCGGTGAGTGCCCTTGTTGCGTATCGTGATCTGAGGTTCATCGATGTCCTTGGCGGTCGGGGGGCCGTCAGGCACCGGCTGGGCATCCGGCGGCGGGCCTTTCGCTTCGGCGGCAAGCGCGCCCAGGGGCAAGGGCAGCGCCAGAACCAACGCCAGAACCAACGCCAACTGCATTGAGCTTTTCTTCATTCAATCGTCCCTTTCCTGCTTTCCAGCATAGTTCAAAGGTTGAGCTGGATTTCGCGTTCTGCTGCTGACGGCATGAACCCGCGTTTTTCGTAGTGGCTGAATATGGCTTCCACGACTTCCTTGGGCTCGTCTATCAGCTGGATCAGCTTCATATCTTGCGGATTGATCATGCCTTCGACCACCAAGCGTTCCTGGAACCAGTCCACCAGTCCCGACCAGAATTTCGAACCCACCAGGATGATCGGGATGGTGCGGGTTTTGCCGGTCTGCACCAGGGTAAGGGCCTCCATCAGTTCGTCCAGGGTCCCATAGCCGCCGGGCATGACCACATAAGCGGAAGCAAATTTGACGAACATGACCTTGCGCGCAAAGAAATGCTGGAAAGTCTGCGAGATGTCCTGGAACGGATTGGCATGCTGTTCATGCGGCAGTTGGATGTTGAGACCGACAGAGGGCGACTCGCCGAAATAGGCGCCTTTGTTGGCGGCCTCCATGATACCGGGCCCGCCCCCTGAGATGACGGAGAAACCCGAATTGGACAGCAGCTTGGCAATTTCCTCGGTGAGCGCATAGTAGGGATGGTCATGCGGCGTGCGCGCACTGCCGAAGATGGAGACTGCCGGCCTTATCGCCGAGAGCCGCTCCGTGGCCTCGACGAACTCTGCCATAATGCCGAACAGCCGCCACGATTCACGGGCAGAGTAATCGATTCCTGCGGACCCGCGCGGGTCAGCGAGTTCCGGCAGTTTGGTTTCATGCATCCGAGTATCCCTTGAACGAATCAGTCAAAACCCTGTTATTGGTGGACGGCTCGTCGTACTTGTACCGTGCCTTCCACGCCCTGCCCGATTTGCGCAATAAAGCGGGTTTTCCCACCAGCGCCATTTATGGCGTCATCAGTATGCTGCGCAAGCTGGAAAAAGATGTACCGGCTGATTATATCGCCTGCGTGTTCGACTCCAAGGGCAAAACCTTCCGCGACGATTTGTACGCGGAATACAAGGCCAATCGTCCGCCCATGCCAGAAGACCTGGCAGTGCAGATCGAGCCGCTGTTTGAGACGATCCGGGCGGTGGGTTGGCCGCTTGTGGTGGTTGAAGGCGTGGAGGCCGACGACGTGATCGGCACGCTGGTGGTCGAGGCCGCCAAACGCGGGGTTCGCAGCGTTGTCTCCACCGGGGACAAGGACATGGCCCAACTGGTCAATGAGCAGGTGAAGCTGGTCAATACCATGAACAACGAAACACTGGACACGGCAGGGGTGCAAGCCAAGTTCGGTGTCCCGCCAGAACGGATCGTGGACTACCTCACCCTGATGGGCGACGCAGTCGACAACGTGCCCGGGGTGGACAAGGTGGGTCCCAAGACCGCGGTGAAATGGCTGGCCGAATACGGCACACTGGACAAAGTCCTGGACCACGCGAGCGAGATCAAGGGCGTCGTGGGGGACAATCTGCGTAAGGCGGTGGCCTGGCTACCGGCCGCGCGCAAATTGTTGACCATCAAGACGGACGTGGAACTTCCGTTTGAAGTGGAACTTCTGCAGAAGCAACAGCCAAACCCGGAGGCGCTGGAGCGGCTCTACGGACAGTTCGACTTCCGCACCTGGCTGCGCGAGGTTCGCCAGAAAGCGGCGGATGCGAAGGATGCCGTGGCCACAGAAGGTCCCGCGCAGGATAGCCTGCTGACCGAAGACCATCGGGCGGCCTACGAGAGCATTCTGTCGGAGCACCGGTTGGAGGCTTGGCTGGCCAGGCTGGGCAAGGCGAAACTGGTGGCGCTGGATACGGAAACCACTAGCCTGTCTTCTCTGGACGCGCAGATCGTGGGCCTGTCGTTTGCCCTTTCTCCAGGCGAGGCAGCTTACGTGCCCCTGGGGCACAGCTATCCCGGCGCGCCGCCCCAGCTCGATCGCGAGTTGACCCTGGCGCGCCTCAAACCCTGGCTGGAAGATCCCGCGCGGGCCAAGCTGATGCAGAACGGCAAGTTTGACCGGCACGTGTTCGCCAACCATGGCATCCAGCTGCGCGGCGTGGTGCAGGATACCCTGCTTGAATCCTACGTGGTGGAGGCCCACCAGGCACATGACCTGGACAGCCTTGCAACGCGACATACCGGGCTCAGGGTCATCAGTTACCAGGACGTGGCCGGTAAGGGCGCGTCACAAATCAGTTTCGACCAGGTGGGTGTGGAGACCGCGGCCCAGTACGCTGCGGAAGACGCCGATGTCACCCTGCGCGTTCACCAAGTGCTCTACCCGCTGATCGTGGCGGATCAAGGCCTGCGCTACGTGTACGAGCAGATCGAAATCCCGGTGGCGGATATCTTATTTCGCATGGAACGTAATGGCGTTCTGCTGGACAGGCACAGCCTCGCAAAACAAAGCGGGGAACTGGGACAAAAGATGCTGGCCCTCGAGCAGAAGGCCTGTCTGATCGCCGGTCGTCCCTTTAACCTGAATTCGCCCAAGCAGATTCAGGAAATCCTGTTTGGTGAGATGAAGCTGCCGGTGGTCAAGAAGACGCCGGGCGGCGTTCCATCCACCGACGAGGACGTGCTGCAGGTGCTGGCGACCGACTATCCACTGCCGGCCGCTTTACTCGAATACCGGGGCATGGCCAAGCTCAAGTCCACCTACACGGACAGGTTGCCGCTAATGATCAACCCGCGCACCGGCCGTGTGCATACTAGCTATTCCCAAGCTACCGCGGTGACCGGGCGGCTCTCAAGTTCTGACCCGAATCTGCAGAATATTCCGGCGCGCACCCAGGAAGGCCGACGCATACGCGAAGCATTCATCGCACCACCCGGGTCGGTCATCGTATCGGCCGATTATTCGCAGATTGAACTGCGCATCATGGCGCACCTGTCCGATGACCCAGGGCTGTTGACGGCATTTGCCGAGGGCCGCGATATCCATACGGCCACGGCGGCCGAGGTGTTTGGCATCCCGCTTGTCGAGGTTAACCCGGACCAGCGGCGCATGGCCAAGGTGATCAACTTCGGTTTGATTTACGGGATGTCCGCATTTGGTCTGGCGTCTCAACTCAATCTGGACCGTGCTGCAGCTCAGGCCTATATCGATCGCTATTTTGTTCGCTATCCGGGAGTTGCGCGTTACATGGAAGAGACGCGACAGTTGGCGCGGGAACAGGGGTATGTGAACACGGTATTCGGCCGACGACTGGTTCTGCCGGAAATCAACAGCCGCAATCCCCAGCGCCGCCAGGGTGCAGAGCGGGCCGCGATCAATGCTCCCATGCAAGGGACTGCGGCGGACCTTATTAAGCTGTCGATGATTGCAGTGCAGGACTGGCTGGACGAAGATCACCTGCAGACCAAGCTGCTGCTTCAGGTACACGATGAACTTGTGCTCGAAGTACCGGAGTCGGAAATGGGGACGGTCGAACGGGCCCTGCCCGGCCTGATGGAAGGCGTGGCCAGACTCAAGGTGCCTTTGAAAGTGGGGGTGGGGGCGGGATCCAACTGGGAGGCGGCCCACTGACGCGGCGCGGGATGCGCACTCATGAATGGAGGCCGTTTGTGCGCCGCCGTGCGCGCAAAATAAAACGGGGGCCGAAGCCCCCGTTGGCTTTGGTGCAGCCGCTTACTGCTGCGGAACCAATTCCACGCGTCGGTTCTTGGCGCGACCTTCCGCAGTATTGTTATCTGCGATCGGATTGGTCTCTCCATATCCCTTGGCAGTCAGGCGAGTGGCATCAACGCCTTTGGAAATCAGATAATCCCGCACCGCATTCGCGCGACGATCAGACAGCTCAAGGTTGTAGGCGTCGGTGTTGTTGGAGTCGGTGTAGCCCGACACTTCCACTTTGACGTCACCCCATTTCTGCAAGGTGGCGGCTGCCTTGTCCAAAATCTCGTTTGCGTCGGGACGCAACGTGGCGCTGTTATTGTCGAAGTTCACGCCTTCCAGGACCAGCTTTTCGGGAGCGGGTGGAGGTTCGGGTGCGGCAACCGGCGCGGGAGGTGGGCAGCCATCCGCGGTGGCAGCCGGCACGGTGGGACAAGCATCCTTGCTATCGGGTACGCCATCACCGTCAGTATCCAGTGGGCAGCCATCTGCGTTGACCTTTTCGCCGGCGGGGGTGTTCGGGCACTTGTCCTTGTCGTCGGTCACGCCATCACCGTCAGTATCCAGCGGGCACCCTTGATCATTGACCTTCATGCCGGCTGGCGTTCCGGGACACATATCCAGTCCGTCATACACGCCATCGCCGTCTGTATCGATGGGGCAGCCCTTGGTGTCAACCTTTGCGCCATGGGGGGTGTTGGGGCACTGATCAATCCGATTGGGCACGCCGTCGCCGTCGAAATCGGCGGGTTCTCCAATGCCCCAGGAATACCCGACCAAGGCTTGGTAGTTGGTCAGCCATGCGCCCTGCAGGTCGCCGTTACCAAAGGTCTGATCCAAGCGCAGTTCCCAACGAAGTGCATCCTTGAGACCAACGGCCCATTCCTGACCAAAGCCGAGCGAACCTTGGGAGCGCATAAAGTCATTGCCAATGTCGCGGTTGACGTTGATGAGCCCCGCACTGAAAGCGGCGAACCAGTTGTACTTGGGTTCCTTGAACAGCAGCCATTCAGCACCGGCGCGCAAGGTCCAGACCTTGCTATCGCCAACCGTCGACAGATTGCCCTTGTAAGGCACGTAGGTGAAATCGCTAAAGAAGTTGAAGTCGCTGCCAAGTTTCTGGCCATAGCGAAAGCCGATCAGCGGGTTTACATCTCCATCCTTGCTGCCAACGAGGCGGTCGCTACCAAATGCTCCTCCGAGCAACAATCCCAACTCCTTGTCAGACATGTCAGCCGCGTTTACGCTGCCGATCATCACCATGGCTGCCAAGAGGGCCGGTAATTGATTTTTCCTTATCATGATGTGGCTCCCATTAATTTGGTTAAGGTTGGGCGAAACAACCTAGCCTGATTTTAAAGGATTCCGCCGCAGTCAGCCTATCCCTGCCGGGTAGACAGGCCGTATTCTCTATAATGTTGTGGCATTACAACGGCTATTTCTTTAGGCTGTCTCGGATTTCCCTAAGTAAAACAACATCTTCCGGGGGCGTGGCCGGGGCGGGTGGCGGGGCTTCCTGTTTCAATCGGTTGATCTGTTTGACCATGATGAAAATGATGAAAGCCAGGATGATGAAATTAACCAGGATGGTCAGGAAGTTGCCGTAGGCGAAAACCGGGATACCTGCTTTCTTGAGGTCGGCCAGGGTCTTCGGGGTTCCGGCGGGGATGTCGGCAAGCGCTATGAACAGGTTGGAAAAATCCAGGCCGCCGAAAATCTTTCCGGCGATGGGCATGATGAGGTCGTTGACCACGGAATCCACAATCTTGCCGAATGCCGCGCCAATGATGACGCCGACCGCCAAATCTACTGCATTCCCCTTTACTGCAAATTCCTTGAATTCCGACATGAAGCTCATGTGTTCTCCTCGAAGTCATCAATCTGCAGCATGGGAGTTTAGATCAGATCCGAAACCAAAATAGGTTGGCGACCGTAAATTGTTCAAAGAGTTCCCGCTGAGCCAAACGGAGGGGTAGAATTCCATCGCTTATGCGTATCGGTCCTCATGTTCTCAAGAACAATCTGGTTGTCGCACCCATGGCCGGCGTGACAGACCGTCCATTCCGCCAACTGTGCAAACAGATGGGCGCGGGCATGGCGGTGAGCGAAATGGTCACGTCGAATTCGCTTCTCTATGGCAGCAGCAAGACGCAACGCCGTGCCAATCACGCGGGCGAGGTTGAGCCGAAATCGGTGCAAATTGCCGGCGCGGATCCTGCCATGATGGCGGAGGCGGCCCACTACAACGTGGAGCACGGAGCGCAAATCATTGACATCAATATGGGCTGTCCAGCCAAGAAGGTATGCAATGTGATGGCTGGCTCAGCACTGCTCCAAGACGAGGCACTCGTGGAGAAGATTCTGACAGCAGTGGTCGATGCCGCGAAGGACGTGCCCGTCACGCTGAAGATCCGCACCGGATGGGACAAGCAGCACCGCAACGCCTTGCAAATTCTAAAAATCGCTGAGGGCGCGGGCATCCAGGCACTTGCCATGCACGGCCGCACGCGCGCATGCGGTTACACCGGCCAGGCGGAGTACGACACCATTGCCGCCGTCAAGGCGCGGGCCCGGATTCCCGTCATCGCGAACGGCGACATCACCACGCCGGAAAAGGCGCGTTTCGTGCTTGAATATACCCGGGCGGATGGGATCATGATAGGCCGGGCAGCGCAGGGGCGGCCATGGATCTTCCGCGAGATCGATCATTACCTCAAGACCGGCTACCATCTGCCGCCACCCCGCGTGAGTGAGATTCATCGTGTGTTGACCGGACATCTCGATGACTTGTATGAGTTCTATGGCGAACACACTGGGGTGCGGGTGGCGCGTAAGCATATCTCCTGGTATACGCGTGGCCTGGCCAATGCCAGTACATTTCGCCATGCCATGAACCAGCTGGAGTCCCCCCGCGCTCAAATGGACGCGGTAAATGAGTTTTTTAGTCGGGCGGCGCGAGCCGGCAATTATTTGCAATATCAAGACCAACCGGTGCAGACAGAAGAGTTGGCAGCTTAGGGAGTTGGATGTTGATTGAGGACAATGACATCGCCGCGTCCATACGGCGGTCACTTAATCGCTATTTCAAGGATCTGGACGGGGAGGACCCCAACTGTATCTACGATATGGTGATTCTGGCGGTGGAAAAGCCTCTGCTGGTATATGTGCTGGACCGCGCCGAGGGGAATCAGACCCGGGCTGCGGAGTTGCTGGGCATCAATCGAAACACCCTGCGGAAAAAGCTCAAACAACACGGCCTGTCAGAGTAACCCATTACGCTCCTGCTCAAATGAAAATTCAACGCGCCTTGATCAGCGTGTCGGACAAATCCGGCGTGCTGCAGTTTGCCCGGCAGCTTGCCAGCCAGGGAGTGGAAATTGTTTCGACCGGCGGCACTGCCAAGATGCTCGCGGAAAACGGAGTGCCTGTAATCGAAGTTGCGGACTATACGGGCTTTCCGGAAATGCTGGATGGCCGCGTAAAGACGCTGCACCCAAGAATCCACGGCGGAATCCTCGGCCGGAGGGACTTGACCGAGCATGTTGCCACGATGCGAACGCATGACATACCAAACATCGATCTGGTCTGCGTGAACCTCTACCCGTTCCGCGAAACCATTGCCAAACCGGGCTGCACTTTGGAAGACGCGATCGAGAATATCGACATCGGCGGGCCGGCGATGGTGCGTTCTGCGGCCAAGAACCATGGCGCGGTGGTGATCGTGACGGATCCGACGGACTATGCTGCTATCCTGGAAGAGATGGCGGCGACTGACGGCGCGCTCAGTCATGCGACCCGTTTCAGATTGGCAAAAAAGGCGTTTTCCCACACCGCAGCTTACGATGCAGCCATTTCGAACTACCTGACCAGTTTGAATGAAGCTGGCCTACCCGGCCTGTTCCCCGAGCAGCTCAATCTGAACTTCATCCGGGTCCAGTCGATGCGTTATGGCGAGAATCCTCACCAGGCCGCGGCGTTCTATCGCGATCCAAATCCGGCTCCCGGCACCTTGGCCCACTATGTCCAGCTGCAGGGCAAGGAGTTGTCCTACAATAATATCGGCGATGCCGATGCTGCCTGGGAATGTGTCAAGACCTTCAGTGCGCCTGCCTGCGTCATTGTCAAGCACGCCAATCCCTGCGGCATCGCGCTGGCGGACAATTTTCTGGACGCCTATCGCAAGGCCTTTGCCACAGATTCCACCTCCGCTTTCGGCGGCATCATCGCCTTCAACGGTGACGTGGATGGCGCCACCGCCGAGGCGGTGTCCGGCCAGTTTCTCGAGGTGCTGATCGCACCGGCCTATAGCGCCGAAGCGCGCGAAGTCCTGGCAAGGAAGCAGAATGTGAGGGTGCTCGCCCTGCCCTTGGCGGAAGGCCGCAACAGTCTGGAACTCAAGCGGGTAGGTGGGGGCCTGCTGGTACAGACAACGGATACCTTTAACGTGTCCCGGGCTGATCTGAAGGTGGTGAGCAAGCGCCGGCCAAGCGAGCAGGAAATCGAAGACATGCTGTTTGCCTGGAAAGTGGCCAAGTTCGTCAAGTCGAATGCCATTGTCTTTGCCGCGGCAGGGCAGACTCTGGGCGTGGGCGCGGGGCAGATGAGCCGCGTGGATTCGACGCGCATCGCCGTCATCAAGGCAGCAAATGCAGGTCTCCGGTTGGAAGGTTGTGCGGTGGCGTCAGATGCCTTCTTCCCATTTCGCGATGGCGTGGACGTGCTGGCCGAAGCTGGCGCCAAGGCCGTTATCCAGCCGGGCGGCAGCGTCAAGGACGCGGAAGTGATTGGCGCTGCCGATGAACATGGCATCGCGATGGCATTTACCGGCCATCGGCATTTCAGGCACTAGATAAAGTTTGGCGAGGCGTGAAGAGTAAGGAGTGAGGAGTAAAATCCAGCCTCTACCATTACCCGAATGTCTCACCCCTCGCGGCTCATGTCTTACCCCTCACTCCTGACTCAAGACTCCCAATGAAGGTACTAGTAATCGGCTCCGGAGGCCGTGAGCATGCGTTGGCGTGGAAACTAGCCCAGTCCCCCAAAGTGCAGCGCGTTTACGTGGCACCCGGCAACGGCGGCACCGCGCTCGAGCCAGGCATGAAGAACCTGCCCCTGACCGCGATTCCCTCGCTGGTCGAATTCGCCAGGCGGGAAATAATCGGGCTGACGGTCGTGGGACCGGAGGCGCCCTTGTCTGAAGGGGTGGTGGATGCGTTCCGCGCCGCCAAGCTTAGGATATTCGGCCCTACTCAGGCCGCCGCCCGGTTGGAGAGTTCAAAGGATTTCGCCAAGCAGTTCATGATCCGCCACCGTATCCCTACCGCCGAGTACCGGACTTTTGCCGATGCCGCGTCGGCTCATGCCTTCCTGGATGAAAAAGGCGCCCCCATTGTCATCAAGGCAGACGGCCTGGCCGCCGGGAAAGGCGTGGTGATAGCCCAGACTCCGGACGAGGCCCACGCCGCGGTGGACATGATGCTGGCAGACAACAGGCTCGGCGAGGCAGGCGCCAGGGTGGTCATTGAAGAATGCCTGACTGGCGAGGAAGCCAGCTTCATCGTGATGGTGGATGGCAAGAACGTTCTCACTCTCGCGTCAAGTCAGGACCACAAACGGCTACTGGATGGCGACATGGGCCCCAATACCGGTGGTATGGGGGCCTATTCACCCGCCCCTGTGGTAACTCCGGAAATGCATGCACGCATCATGCGCGAAGTGATCATGCCTACGGTGAACGGCATGGCTCGCGACGGCGTGCCCTACGCCGGTTTTCTCTACGCCGGCGTCATGATCAACGAGGCGGGCGTTCCCAAGGTGCTGGAATTCAACTGCCGCATGGGCGACCCGGAAGCCCAGCCCATCCTGTTGCGCCTCAAGTCCGATCTGGCGATCTTGATCGAACGCGCCGTTGATGGAAAGCTGGATCTGATCGAGGCTCAGTGGGACCGGCGTACTGCTTTGGCGGTGGTGCTTGCTGCGGAAGGCTACCCGGACAATCCGCGCAAGGGGGACGTAATCAACGGCCTGCCCGCGGAGACTGAGCCCTGCAAGGTTTTCCATGCGGGCACCGTCCTGCAGGATGGCCAGATAGTGACTAATGGCGGCCGGGTATTGGCGGTGACGACTCTTGGCGACAGCGTCAAGATTGCACAGAAGCGAGCCTACGAGGCGGTGACCGGCATCCGCTTTGCCGGCATGCACTACCGCAAGGACATTGGCTGGCGGGCAATTGAACGCAAGAAGTGAAACGCGACGAGCTACGCGTCTACCTGAAACGGGGCGGACTGATCGCCTACCCTACCGAATCCTGTTATGGGCTAGGTTGCGACCCCCTTAATCCGGGAGCGGTCCGCAAGCTGGCGCGGCTAAAGGGTAGGCCGCTTGGAAGAGGCCTGATACTTATCGCCGACCGGTTCGAGCGATTTCGCCAACTGATTCAACCCCTGGGCACGAATGACCTGAGACAGGTGACGGCGACATGGCCCGGACCGGTGACCTGGATCCTTCCTGCCCGGCGCAGGGCACCCTGGTTGCGCGGCGGGCGACCCGGCCTGGCGGTGCGCGTAACAGCACATCCTTCGGCGGCCCGGCTCTGTCATGACCTCGGCGCAGCGCTGGTTTCCACCAGCGCAAATAAAAGTGGTGGTCACCCTGTAAAAACCGCCCGGGAATGCCGCAAAATATTCGGCGCTCAGGTGCAGGTGCTTGGGGGACGGATTGGTAATCGTAAACGCCCTTCCACCCTGATAGATTTGTGTTCCGGAAAGATTTTGAGGCCTTAATGCCGATCGCCAAAACTGCAGTGAAACATTATCTGCTCGACTTGCAGGAGCGCATCGTGAGTCGTCTGCAAGCCATCGACGGCCTCCCTTTCAGATCCGACCAGTGGGATCGCCCGGAGGGGGGCGGGGGCATCTCGCGCCTGATCGAGGAAGGCGGGGTGCTGGAGCGGGGGGGGGTGAATTTTTCCCATGTCCTGGGCCGCCAATTGCCCTCTTCAGCCACGGCGCACCGGCCGGAACTGGCTGGGCGGGGCTGGGAAGCCATGGGATTGTCGCTGGTCTTGCACCCGCGCAATCCCTATGCGCCCACGGTACACATGAACGTCCGACTGTTCGTCGCGGAAAAGGCGGGAGAAGAGCCGGTGTGGTGGTTCGGTGGCGGCATGGATCTGACTCCCTACTACGGTTTCGAGGACGACGCGGTGCATTTTCATGCCACCTGCAGGCAGGCCCTGGCGCCGTTTGGTGAGGGACTCCACGCGCGCTTCAAGCGATGGTGCGACGAATATTTCTTTCTCAAACACCGCAACGAGCCGCGTGGCGTGGGCGGGCTGTTCTTCGACGATTTTTCTGAGGGTGGCTTTGACCAAGCCTTTGCCGTGATGAAATCGGTCGGCGACCATTTTCTTTCAGCCTACGAACCTGTCCTGCTGCGTCGCAAGGACCACGAATATGGCGAGCGTGAACGCGATTTTCAGGCCTATCGCCGCGGTCGTTATGTGGAGTTCAATCTGGTGTTCGACCGCGGCACGCTGTTCGGCTTGCAGTCGGGTGGCCGTACCGAGTCCATCCTCATGTCGCTTCCCCCAATCGTCAAGTGGCGTTACGACTGGAAGCCCGAACCTGGCACGCCGGAAGCGCGACTGTATACGGATTTCCTGCTGCGCAAGGACTGGGTCTAGCACTCTTTCATGCACCGGTATCCGCGTCGTCTGCTTATCTCCCTTGGGGTGTTGCTGCTGATTGCCTTGGCCGGGTTGGGCATCCTGGTTTGGGAACTGCTGTCATCGGACATTCAGGCCAAGTACCTGTCCAAGACAGCCAAAAAGATGACCTACGTTCTGCAAACCGAGGCCTCCAGCCGGATCCGTTTTCCCCACGGTGGACCCTATGACCTGCGCATGGGTTATAGCCAGATTCCCGCATTCACTGCGCGGCTCAGGGGGGCAGGCTGGCGGATCGACAAGCAGGCCAAAATCAGCATACAGATGGCCAGGGCTCAGGACTTGGGGCTCAATCCGCCCTATCGGGAAAAGAATCAGGGTGGCCTCATACTGTTGGACAGCACGGGCAGATCCATCTTTCAGTCGCGTTATCCGGAACGGGTTTACGCGCGCTTCGAAGATGTGCCGCCGGTACTGGCCAACAGCCTGCTGTTTATCGAAAACCGTGAACTGCTGACTGAACGCTTTCCCAGCAAGAATCCAGCGGTGGAATGGGATCGTTTGGGCGAGGCCTTGCTGGAAAAGGGTTATAGCCTGGTGAATCGGGCACACAACGTTCCGGGCGGCAGCACCTTGCCAACCCAGATTGAGAAATATCGTCATTCCCCGGATGGCGTTACGCTGAGCATGTTGGACAAACTCAGACAGATGGGGTCGGCCAGCCTGCGTGCCTACCTGGATGGCGAAAACACGCTGCCAACGCGCAAACGCATCGTGCGGGATTATTTGAACACCGTGCCACTTGCCGCGGCGCCGAAATTCGGCGAGGTTAACGGGCTCGGCGATGGGTTGTGGGCCTGGTATGGGCTGGATTTTGATCGCGTCAACGAGGCCCTCAGGCAAGCCGACAAGGTGCCGGACCGGAATGCCGCTGTGGCCCTCAAGCATGCGCTTTCCTTGCTGGTGGCGGAGCGCAAGCCTTCCTACTATCTCGCCAGGAACCGTGTCCTGCTGGACAGCTATACCAACGTCCATCTGGATTTGCTCGCGGATGCGGGCGTAATTTCCAGCGCCCTGCGGGACAGGGCAAAACGAGTTAAACTGCGTCCTTGGAGCGAGCGCAAGGATCCAGCTTTGCCTCCCTTTGCCACGCAGAAAGCCCAGAGTGCTTTGCGTACCCGGCTGGCCGGACTGTTGGGCCTTGATCGGCTGTATGACCTGGACAGGCTGGACCTGACTGCACAGACCACCCTCAATGGGGCCGCGCAGGAGATTGTCAGCAACTATCTCATCGGGCTGGCGGATCCTGCCAACGTCGCTGCCGCGGGCCTGCTGGGCAAGCGTTTGCTCAAGCCGGACAACGACTTCAAGAAGATCATCTACAGTTTCAACTTGTATGAAAAGAGCCCGGAGGGAAATCTGCTTCGGGTGCAGGCCGATAACCTTAACCAGCCTTTCGACATAAATCAGCAGACCAAGCTGGATTTGGGTTCCACAGCAAAACTGCGCACCCTGGTGAGTTACCTGGAAATCATTGCACAGCTTCATCACGATTTCGTCGGACTCCCACCCCAGCAATTACGCATTCAGGCGCAACCGCGACGTGACGCGCTGGCCCAATGGGCAGCGACCTACTTGCTCAGCGCCCGCGACAAGAGCTTGGCGACGATGTTGGAAGCCGCCATGGGCCGGCGCTATTCAGCGACCCCGGAACCGTTTTATACCGGCGGTGGCGTTCACACGTTCAGCAACTTTGACAAGGACGACAACAACCGCGTCCTGGATCTGTGGCAGGCAACTCAGAATTCAGTCAACCTGGTGTTTATTCGCCTGATGCGCGATGTGGCGCATCATTATGTCGAACACAGCCCCGGGGCTGTGGCGAAAGTGCTGGATGATGTTAACAATCCGGCGCGGCGCACTTATCTACTGCGTTTCGTGGACCAGGAGGGCAAGGTCTTCCTGCGCCGCTTCTACCAGCGGCACGCACCCCAATCGCCCGCCGAGATGACCGAAGAGTTGTACCAGAGGGCCGGACAAAGCGCCAGGCGATTTAGTGCAGTGTTCCGCTATCTGGAGCCGAACTCAGGCGTGGACGCATTCGTTCTCGCGCTACGGGCCCATGTATCACAACCGGCCGCGCTGCGGCCGTCCAATCTGGAAGCCTTGTTCTCGTCCATGGATGCGACCAGGCTCAGCCTGGTGGACCGCGGCTATGTGACCCAGATTCATCCGCTGGAACTGTGGCTGGTGAAATATCTGCGCGACCATCCTAAGGCATCGTTTGATGAGGTGGCGGGGGCCAGTTCGAATGAGCGGGTCGAGGTCTATGACTGGCTGTTCAAGACCGGCAGAAAGAATGCCCAGGATATTCGGATTCAAAGCCTGATGGAGGTGGAGGCATTCGAGTCCCTGTTGAAGGATTGGAAGCGGCTGGGCTACCCATTCGACAGTCTTACGCCATCTTACGCCACTGCGATCGGAAGTTCGGGCGATCGGCCTGCCGCCCTGGCCGAATTGATGAGCATTATCGTCAATGACGGAGTGAAGCTGCCCATGGTTGGCCTGACCCACCTGTCATTTGCCGCAGGTACGCCCTATGCGACTGAGTTTGCCCGTCAGCGTCCTCAAGGCGAAAGAATGTTCCCTGCCGAATTGGCCCGGGTGGTAAGAAGAGCGTTGCGCGGCGTGGTCGAAGGCGGCACCGCTGTGAGGTTGGCAGGCGCACTTAAAGATAGCGCAGGCCAGCCCATAACGATAGGCGGGAAGACCGGCACCGGCGACCACCGGTTTGAGCACTACGGTCCGCATGGTCAGCTTCTGGAGTCGCGGGTGGTCAACCGGACTGCCACGTTCGTGTTTTACCTGGGTGATCGGTATTTCGGCACCCTTACGGCATTGGTGCCGGGACCACAAGCGGCCCGGTACGAATTCACCAGTGCCATGACGGCGCAAATTTTGCGCAAGCTTCTGCCGCAACTCCAGCCGCTGTTGTTTGCCGGCCCGGTTGTACCCAAGTTGGAAGCGCCGCCTGCGCCGCTCCCTGAAGAACAATCAGAGACAGCCAAACCCGCGCAGGTGCTTGCAGTTCCGCACGTGCCGTCCAAATTGGCGCCCGGAGCGAGTCGGGAAGCCAAGGAGGGTACGCTTCGAGAAGCTGAGCCCAAGCCGCCAGTCGAAAGCGCGCCGGGAGGTTTCCCGGCCGACCTTGACCCGGTGTTGCCCTTGCAACCTTCTCCGTCTCCCCGTTCGGTTGCCCCGTCAGGCTCATCCCGCGCCAACTAGCTGGGTTAGAATCAAACTCTTGCTTGGTACCACTCAATTTATGCAGCTTTTTGCATTTGGCGTAAATCACCACACTGCTCCGGTCTCTATCCGCGAGCGGGTGGCTTTTGCCGCCGAGCGTATGGCCGAGGCCTTGCATGACTTGACGCGCCAACCCCAAATCAAGGAGGCCGCGATTCTGTCCACTTGCAACCGGACCGAAATCTACTGCCACACGCCTGATCCCGATGTACCGATCGACTGGCTGACTCATTTCCACCAACTGCGGCGCGAGAATGTTGAGCCCTATCTTTATCGTCTGCCTCAGGGTGAGGCGGTCAAGCATGCTTTTAGGGTGGCATCGGGACTGGATTCCATGGTGCTGGGCGAGGCACAGATTCTGGGCCAAATGAAACAAGCCGCCAAGACCGCGCAGGACGCGGGTACCTTGGGCCTGCTGTTGAACAAGTTGTTCCAGCGCACCTTTTCGGTTGCCAAGGAGGTTCGCACCGCCACGGAAATCGGAGCCAGTTCGGTGTCGATGGCGGCTGCGGCGGTGCGCCTTGCGGAGCGGATCTTCCCCAGCATCCGGCAGCAGAACGTGCTGTTCATCGGCGCGGGAGAAATGATCGAATTATGCATGACCCATTTTGCCGCCCAGCACCCGAAGCGCATCCTGGTTGCCAACCGCACGGCGGAACGGGCGCGTCCTCTGGCGGAGCGTTTCAACGCGGGGGTGATTGCGCTCACCGATCTGCCGGAGCATCTGCCGCATTACGACATCATCGTCACGTCCACGGCCAGTCCGCTACCCATTCTTGGCAAGGGCATGGTGGAGCGGGCTTTGAAAGCGCGCAAGCATCGGCCCTTCTTCATGGTTGACCTGGCGGTGCCTCGCGACGTCGAAACCGAAGTCGGCGAATTGGATGACGTCTTTCTCTACAGCGTGGACAGTCTAGGCGACGTAGTGAGGGAAGGCCAAGACGCCCGCCAGGCCCAGGTGGCCCAAGCGGAGGCCATCATTGAGACGAATGTCAGCAATTTCATGCATTGGATGGAAACCCGTGGCATGGTACCGACTATCCGCGGATTGCGTGATCATGCCGAACGATATCGGCGTCACGAGTTGGAAAAGGCGCACAAGAAATTGGCCCGGGGCGATGACCCTCAGGAAGTGTTGGAATCCATGTCGCTGGCACTGATCAACAAGCTGTTGCATTCCCCCACCGCTGCCATTCATCACGCCACCGATGAGGAGCGTAGTCAGCTGGCGGCACTGCTGCACAGGCTCTACGACATCAAATCTGAATGAAAGCTTCGCTTGCCCACAAGTTGGGCCAGCTATCCCAGCGCCTCGAGGAACTTGACCGCGAGCTGTCGCGTGAGGACGTGGTCGCGAATTTGGACAATTATCGCAAGTTGAGCCGGGAACACGCGGAAATCACGCCGGTGGTGGCCTTGTACCGCCAGTACCGGCAAGTGGAGAATGACGCCAGTGCTGCCCAGGCGATGCTTGGCGACCCCGAAATGCGTGACATGGCGGAGGCTGAAATTGAGAACTCGAAGCAAAAACTGGAGTCCTTGGAAGCCCGGCTTCAAGCTGAGCTGATTCCGAAAGATCCCAACGACGAACGCAATATCTTCCTGGAAATACGCGCGGGCACTGGCGGAGATGAGTCCGGGTTGTTCGCCGCGGATCTGTTCCGCATGTATTCCCGTTATGCCGAGCGCCAGGGCTGGAAGGTGGAAGTAGTGTCGGCAAATGAATCCGAACTGGGCGGCTACAAGGAAATCATTGCCCGGGTGGTGGGCTTCGGCGCCTACTCGAGGCTTAAGTTTGAATCGGGCGGCCATCGCGTGCAGCGGGTCCCGGCCACCGAGACCCAAGGGCGCATCCATACTTCGGCATGCACGGTGGCGGTGTTGCCGGAAGCGGATGAAATCAGCGAGGTCGAGATCAATCCGGCCGACATCCGCATTGACACCTTTCGCGCCAGCGGCGCCGGCGGCCAGCATATCAACAAGACCGACTCCGCAGTGCGCATCACCCATTTGCCTACCGGCATTGTGGTGGAGTGCCAGGATGACCGCTCGCAGCATCGCAACAAGGCGCAGGCGATGGCCGTCCTGGCGGCGCGTATCAAAGATACGCAGACACGCGAGCAGCGGGCCAACATCGCCAGCACGCGCAAGTCCCTGATCGGCAGCGGCGACCGTTCCGAGCGCATACGCACCTATAACTTTCCCCAGGGGCGAATCACCGATCACCGCATTAACCTGACGCTATACAAGATCGATTTCATCATGGATGGTGACCTGACTGAGTTGATCGATGCCTTGGCGGCAGAACACCAAGCCGAGCAACTCGCTGTTCTGGCAGCCTAGGTTAGCAAGAACCACGACATTAATATATTTAATGATATTTTGAGCTTACCTCACAACCATGAAGTGCTCATCAATCGTCCCTGCTGCCTTGGATCGAATTCACAACGTGCCGCGTAGTCAGCCATAGTCGCCTGTAATTTGCGAATGTATACTGAATTGCCGACCCCGTGTCCGCAAACTTGGCCCGCATTTCTTTGCCATGGGCCTTGATTTGCGATACTGTATCCATTCAATAAGCTTATTGACGAGCAAGGTTCATGGACACCGAAGTGCAGCGCCCCACCGAAATTCTTGCGGAAACGGCACTGGAGCTGGTTGGTCTTGGTTTGGCAACCCTCATCGACGTTCGGCAGCCTTTTGAACTTGAATACGGAGGATGCCTTCGCTGCGCCGAGAACATTCCCTTATTCCATTTCAAGCAGGCGCTTGGACACAAACTGTCGGAGGAAGAGCAGGAAATACTCGATTCCGACATGCCAGACGCGAGCGATATCGTGACGTTTCTCGGTGCCATCAATCGGCACCACGTGCAGCGTGACATGATTATTCTTTGCCTGTGTCGAACCGGACTGCGCAGCCAGCACGCAGTCCAGTTGCTGCGCTCCATCAACTACAATCGATGTTTTTCCGTTGCCGGCGGTGTCCAGGCCATGCAGAAGGTTTGTCCCGAGGCCCTGGAACTGCCGGGCTAGCCTGGTTGGCCCGGGTCCACGTCTGGCACAGACGTCCGGCGCTATTGCGCGCGCGTTCTTGCAGGATCGTAGAACTCAGTCCTTAAGCTTGGTAATGCCCAGGGCGCCCAGCACAAATTTCTCGTACAGGGGCTCGGTGGAGCCTTTTTTCATCTTGCGAATGAAATATTTCTCAAAGGCCACCTTGGCGAGGTGCACCCATCTGCCTTCCTTGAACCAGTTGACATTGCGCGGAGGGATCTGCGGCAATGCAACGAAGGCGACGCCGGTGTCTCCCATATCGGCCAGACAGATTGCGTTCCACGTGGCTTTCTTTTCCGGGGCGCGACCGTCCATGGAAGCGCGGATATTGTGTGCGGTGGCGGTTACCATGGACTCAATCATATAGCCGGTCTTGGGGGTGCCGGTTGGGACCGACGTGACCTCGACTGGCGGGATCGCAACGCAGACCCCGATAGAATAGACGTTCGGGTACTTGGGATTGCGTTGGTGTTCGTCGATCAGGATAAAGCCCCGCGGATTGGTCAATCCTTCGATGCCAAACACTGCGTCGACACCCTTGAAGCCGGGGATCATCATGGAATACTTGAAGGGGAGTTCGTGTTCCTTCTTTACGTTGCCCATGTCGTCGTGTTCGGCCACAAAAATTTTGCCAGCCTCGATTCTGCTCACCTTGGCATTGCATATCCATTTGATGTGTCGATCGCGCATGGCGGATTCCAGCAGGCCCCTCGAGTCGCCCACACCACCCAGACCCAGGTGGCCGATGTAGGGCTCTGCCGTGACCAAGGTCATGGGGACCTTGTCGCGGATCTTCCGGCGCTTGAGGTCGGTATCCATAATGAAGGCAAACTCATAGGCTGGACCGAAGCACGAAGCCATTTGCACGGCACCGACCACGATCGGCCCCGGGTCATGCACAAAACCGTTCCACGTCTTGCCTGCCTTCGCGGCATGGTCCACATGACAGACCGAATTGCTGAAATGCTCGGGACCCATGCCTTCGATTTCTTCGAAAGCCAGCTTGGGACCAGTGGCGATAACCAGGAAATCGTAGCCGATCCGCTCACCGTTATCCAACTCGACCTGATTCTCTTCAGGGTGCACCCGCTTGGCCCTGCTGTGGATGAATTCAATTCCCTTTCGTTCCAGGCAGGGGCCGATTGGGAAGGTGATATCCTCACGGCTGCGCCAGTTGACCGCCACCCAGGGATTCGAGGGTACGAACTGAAAACGCTCGTTATCATTGATAACGGTTACCCTATCCCCGGGTCGACAGAGCTCTTTCATTTCGTAGGCCATAGGCATACCGCCTATGCCCGCACCCAATATAACGACATGGGCCATGCAATCCGTCTCCTATAATCCTGGTGGCTGCAACGAGTGCGACGCGAAACTGCAATTATCCATCAATTACGTCAGGCCAATGAATTACCTAAGGGATGGAAGAACCATTTGGACCACCAGGGATCTCTTGTCGCGGGATGTGCCCAAGCTGTCGCAGGCCCTGAATCTGGAACCAGTCGAAAGCCGACTGGAGCTGCGTGTACTGCTTGGACATGCGCTGAATGTTGATCTTGCCTGGCTGTTGAGCCATGGTGACGAGGAGATCCATGGCTGTGCCGGAGAACGCTATGAAGAACTCCTGGCTCGCCGACTCGCCGGTGAACCCATTGCCTATATCCTGGGTGAGCGGGAATTTTATGGTCGGTCCTTCAAAGTGGGGCCGTCGGTGCTGATCCCGCGGCCGGAGACCGAACTTCTGGTGGATCTCGCGAAAGTCAACATGCCGGCGGATAGGCCTTGCAACATCCTGGATTTGGGCACAGGAAGCGGTTGTATTGCAATCACCTTGGCCATCGAGTGCCCAGCCTGCAAGGTCACTGCCGTGGACTCGTCCGAATCCGGGCTTGATTTGGCCGAGAAGAATGCACTGTCCCTCAAGGCGGACGTGAATTGGCGCTATGGCAATTGGTTTTCCGCTCTGGAGGGATTGAGATTCGACCTTATTGTCAGTAATCCACCCTACATCGCCGAACTGGACGCGCATCTGAGTTCAGGTGACGTTCGATTTGAACCTCGGAATGCATTGGTTTCAGGACCCTTGGGACTGAATGACCTGGCCCTGATCATCGAGCAGTCCCCAACTTTTCTTAAGCCTGACGGATGCGTGTTGCTGGAACATGGCTGGAATCAGGGCCGTGTCGTCGGGAATATGATGAAAAAGCGTGGTTTTCGACAGATTGAGTGCCATAAAGACGATGCCGGACTTGAACGCGTGACGTGCGGCAGGTGTCGGTGAATTTGACAGGCTGGCAGGATCAGGAGCTTGTCAAATGGGGCGATCCCCCGTTAACCCCCACAGAGCTTGGGCATTTGGCTCTTGGCTTGGAAATTGCATATATCCGGACACAGCTATATGCTTAGGTACGATATGGACAATCAAGAACAAGCAAAGTCAGGAGAAAAGCAAGCCGAATTGCAGTCCGGCTTCGATCTGGGTCGCCGGCGCCTGACGGGGAGCGCTTTGGGCGCGTCGGCGATTCTGACCCTGGCCAGCCGGCCGGTATTGGCGATGGATTGCGTAAGTCCGTCCGGTTTTGCGTCCGGCAATCTCAGTCAGCATGGCACGCCGGCCGTATGTTCGGGCAACGGTCCGACCGAATGGGGCGGGCAAAACCAAAACACTTATCCTTCGTCGGTGGGAAATCCGAAGTTTAAGGATGTGTTCTCGCCTGGTTTGGGATGGGGTAACTAGTGACCGTTTGAAGGACGTCATGACCCATGCGTATCCCGGCAACGGCAATACAGGCAGCAAGCCCAATCCCATTTCGGGGGAATTTGCCGCAGCCTTGTTGAATATCGCCGCCGGCGGCTACTCCGGCGGGAATTAACGATCGTGGCGCTGAAGGGTATGTGGAACGAGTTCGCAACCACAGGCCAGTATCAAGTAACCGCCGGCCACTACTGGGGCGCCGACCAGATTGTTGCCTATCTGGTCTACCTCAGAAGCTGATCGGCGCGCGTCTGACTGATTGTACAATGGCGGGGTGACGTCCCAACCCCGCCTTCTGGTCGAGTTCATTGCAGGTGAAGCGGTGGTCTACGACCGCCTCAGCGGCGATACCCATTACCTGCATCCATTAGCCTGCGCCATCTATATCCTGCACTCGGAGCCAGGCGGCCTCGGCTTGGAAAAACTGGCGCACTACCTCGGTCGATCGGCAGACGACGGGCTGGCTGCGGAAATGCAGTCAACCGTCACGGCACTGGAAGCGCTCGGCTTGATCGCGGAACGCGGGCATGCGGGTAGCTGATTTGGCTCACGGGGAGTTGGAGTCGCGGTTGCGCGGCGACGGTCTTGCGCTGCAAACGGGCCCCTTCAGCGTATGTATCCGTAGCAGGACGGCAAGCGTAGCCGCCGGGATCGCGCAGCTCTATCCGGACTTCCCCTTGCATCAAGGATCATTTGCCGATTTCCATGTGGAGTTGAGGCGTCCACTTGGCATGCGCCGCTGGCTCAAGCCCCAGGTGGATTTTCTGTTTGATGGCGATCGGCCATTCAAGCCATTGCCGCTGGATCAGGCCTACCCCATGATCGAGTGGGGGCTGAACTGGTGTGTTTCCGCGCACGCTCTCCACTATCTCGTCATTCACGCTGCTGTGGTGGAAAAGAACGGCCTTGCGGCAATCCTGCCGGCCCCTCCGGGCTCGGGCAAGAGCACTTTGTGCGCGGCGCTGGTGCTGTCCGGCTGGCGCTTGCTATCTGATGAACTGACCCTGATCGATCGAGCAAGCGGCCTGATTCACTCCTTGCCCCGTCCGGTCAGTCTCAAAAATCAGTCGATCGGCATCATTCGGGCATTTGCACCAGGCGCGTTCATTAATCGGGAGTCGCACGACACCGCGAAGGGCACGGTTGCGCATTTGCGTCCACCGCCGGACAGCGTCTTGCGACAGCACGAGCCGGCGCGACCGGGCTGGGTGATCTTTCCCAAATGGCGGGCTACGGCGGCCACCGAACTTGTTGCCCGTTCGCAGGCGCAAACTTTCATCTATCTCGCGGAAAATGCATTTGATTACAGCCATCTCGGTGAACATGGCTTCGTTCTGGGCACGCAAACGGTGAAGCAGTGCGACTGTTACGATTTCACCTACAGTGCCTTGGCAGAGGCTGTACAGGTCTTTGAAGGCTTGGCTGAACAAAGACTGGCGAGCGGATGAAAGTGCCACTGATCTGCGCGGCCCTGAAAGACCCACGGTCTTTGCAGAGCCTGGATCTCGGAGGCTGGGATGAGTTGGTACGCCAAGGAAGGCGCACTGGACTTCTCGCGCGACTGGCAGCGGATCTGCAACGGGCCGAGTGTTGGAACCTGGTGCCGGAGATGGCGCGTTGGCATTTTGCGGCGGCCGTGACCTTGGCCGAGCGGCAGCAAATAGCGGTTCGTTGGGAAGTCACACAGATACTGCAGGCGCTGGAATCAATCGCGTGTCCCATCATTCTGCTCAAGGGCGCAGCCTATGCGCTGGCCGAGTTACCGGCGGCAAGGGGAAGATTATTCAATGACGTGGACATTCTGGTGCCGCGCGAATATCTGGGAGAGGTCGAGGCGGCGCTCATGTTGGCGGGCTGGCATGCTTACGCGCAAGATCCCTACGATGCGCGTTACTACCGGCAATGGATGCACGAAATTCCGCCGATGCACCATATAAAGCGCGGCAGCGTGCTGGATGTGCACCATGCCATCTTGCCGCATACTGCCCGCTACCACCCAGACCCGGACAAGCTGCGTGCTGACGCGGTGCCCTTGCCAGTGGAGTCCAGCCTTCGGGTGCTGGCGCCAGTTGACATGGTGTTACACTCCGCCTGCCACCTGTTCCATGACGGCGAACTTCGGCACGGGCTGCGCGATTTGTCGGATCTGGACTTGCTGCTCAGATATTTTTCCGAAGCCCCGGGTTTCTGGGAGCGCCTGCCACGGAGGGCAGCGGAGTTGGAGTTGACGCGTCCCATTTATTACGCCTTGCGCTACGTGCATCATTTCTTCCAGACACCGATCCCGCAGTCGGTCGACGCGGCGCTGCAAGAGGCGGCACCGAGCATGCTGCCATTCATGGACGCAATGTTCCAGCGCGTCCTGGGGCCGGATCACTCGAGTTATGACGACGGCTTCACTCGGCCAGCAAAATTGGCCGCCTATGTGCGGGCTCACTGGCTACGGATGCCCCTTCATCTGCTGATTCCCCATTTGCTGCACAAGGCCTTGTTTCCGCCCAGTGAAACCCAAGCTTGATTAATAAGCACGAAACCGTATAATTCCTGAGTAAATTACTCAAGATTATCAGGAGCATCTTATGAGCATACAGAACACCCTACGCGAAACCGTTGACGGCAACAAAGTCGTACTGTTCATGAAAGGCACGCCGCAATTTCCACAGTGCGGATTTTCGTCCAATGCTGCAAACATCCTCAAAGCTTGCGGCGTGACTGATTATGTTTCGGTCAACGTGTTGGCTGACCCCGAAATCCGCCAAGGCATCAAGGAGTTTTCCAGCTGGCCCACCATTCCACAACTGTACGTCAACGGCCAGTTTGTCGGCGGGTCCGACATCATGACCGAGTTGTTCCAAAAGGGAGAGCTGCAGAAACTTCTTTCGGACGCGCAGGCAGCCTGAGCGTTTTTCCAGAAGCTTAAAAAGCCCGGCATGCCGGGCTTTTTTGATCCCAATTATGGGCAGGAGTGTACAGGCTTTAGCCAGGCCGCGAGAAAACGTTACGCACCGTTGGCTTAACGGCCAGGTTATCGACATGAACACTAGACAGAACCGCCTTTAGTATTCCACTGGCTCCGGATCCAGGCTGCGCCACAAGTACCAGGTGGCGACCGTGCGCCACGGTTGCCACGCCTCCCCCATTTCCCGCGCCCGCTGCGG
Organism: uncultured beta proteobacterium; assembly: GCA_963782495.1. GTDB lineage: Bacteria > Pseudomonadota > Gammaproteobacteria > Burkholderiales > Thiobacillaceae > DASQBT01. Next base: position 585,499 of record CAWAJU010000006.1, read on the forward strand.
CGTGACCTTCTCCTGGTCGGTGTAGTGGAGACTAAGCGCTTTCAATAGACCCAGGTCATCCACCGGCCAGACATTGGGCCGCAGCAGGTGGAAGATCAGGAACATCTCCGCGGTCCAGCGACCGATACCCCGTACATCGATCAATTCGGCGATGATGGCCTCATCCTCCATGCGCGCCCAGCGGCGCGGGTGGATCCGGCCTTCGACGAAATGACCTGCAAGATCACAGCAGTACTCCGCTTTCATGCGCGACAGTCCGCAGAGTCTTAACTGATCAGGCGCAAGCCGGCTCACCGCTTCGGCCTGGATAGGTGTTGCGGCGCAGATGCGCGCCCAGATCGTGTCCGCCGCCTTGAGCGAGATTTGCTGACCGACAATGGCGCGCAGCAAGGTTTCAAATGCATTGCCGCGGCTGCGCAGCCTTGCTTGCGGAAAGGCCCGTATCAACTCCCTCATGGTGGGGTCCTTGCGGCTCAGACTGCGACAGGCTTCACCCCAGTATTGCGGGTTGCGCATGGATGCGGTCCGCTTCAACTCAAGCGTTGAGCTTGGTGAGCAGATTTTGGGTCTTGTCGGGATCCATGTTCTTCACCAGGCGCAGGGTCAGGTCCGAGACCTCGTCCAACTGGCTGCGCAGAATCTGGTTCTTGACCGCGAGCAGACTACTGGGATGCATGGAAAAGGACCTCAAGCCCAAACCAAGCAGCAGGCGGGTAAGCTGAGGGTCGCCTGCCATTTCTCCGCACACGGCGACCGACTTTCCATGCTTTGCCCCCGCCTTGATGGTCTGATGTATCAGTCCGAGTACTGCGGGGTGAAGCGGGTCGTAGAGATGGGCCACTGCATCGTCGGCGCGGTCGATCGCCAGGGTGTACTGAATCAGGTCGTTGGTGCCGATGGAGAGAAAATCCAGATGCTCGGCAAAGGTGTTTGCCATCAGCGCAGCAGCGGGGATTTCGATCATGCCGCCAATCGGTACGTATTCGTCGAATGGTTTGCCCAAGTCGCGCAGACTTTGCTTCGCAGTGGCAATGAGCTGCAAGGTCTGACGCAGTTCGCCGAAATGGGCCAGCATCGGAATCAGGATGCGGATATTGCCGTAACGGGACGCCCTTAGGATGGCGCGCAATTGGGACAAGAACAACTTCGGCTCGGCCAGGCAAAGACGAATGGCCCTCAGGCCGAGGGCGGGATTGTCGGCCGACGTATGGCCCCACGGCGCCTGTTTGTCGGCGCCCAGATCGAGGGTTCGAATGGTCACCGGCTTGCCTTCCATGGCGACCGCCACGGCCCGGTATGCTTCGAACTGCTCGTCCTCTGACGGCAAGTCATCCCGACTGAGGAACAGAAATTCGCTGCGGAACAGGCCGATTCCCTGCGCGCTTGATTCCTTGACGGCCTCGATGTCCTGCGGCAGTTCGATGTTGGCAAACAGCTCGACGTCGGCGCCATCGAGCGTGCGGGCGCGGCTGAACTTGATGCGCTTGAGCTTTTCAGTCTCAAGCCGCCATTGTTCCTGCTTGGCCCGGTATTCATCCAGAATGACCTGATCCGGGTCCACGATGACCACGCCCTCGCGGCCGTCGACGATGATCCATTCGTGATCCCGGACCAGGGATCGCGCATTATGCAGGGCCATGACCGAAGGAATGTTGAGACTGCGGGCCAGGATTGCCGTGTGCGATGTGGCGCCACCCAGATCGGTGATGAAGGCGGCAAAACGCACGTTCTTGAACAAGATCATGTCGGCCGGCGTCAGTTCGTGCGCCACCAGCACACATTCCTGGCCATCCACATTTTCCAGCGGGAAATGTCCAGGATGTCCAAGCAGAACTTTCAATACGCGCTGCACTACCTGGACCACGTCTTCCGCACGGGCGCGCAGATAGGGGTCATCCATTGCTTCGAACTGGCCCACCAGGGCCTCCATCTGCTGGCTCAAGGCCCATTCCGCATTGCATTGGGTTTCGCGGATGATGCGTTTGGGCTCCTCATCAAGAATGTCGTCATTCATGATCATGAGGTGCATGTCGAGAAAGGCGGACATCTCCTGCGGCGCGTTGGGCGGAATATGCGCGCGAAGACCTTCCAGTTCCTGCTTGGCGCGCGTGAAGGCCGCTTCGAAGCGCGCTAGTTCCTCATCCAGGTGCTCCTGGGCCAGAACGTAATGGGGCACCTCGACCCGGGTGCTGGAAGTCAGGTGGGCACGGCCGATGGCGATGCCGCCGGATACGCCGATACCGTGCAGGCTGAACACTCGCCTACTCTCCCTCGCCGAACTTGTTTTTGATAAGCGTGATCAGCGCATCCATGGCGTTCTGCTCGTCGGGTCCCTCGGTCTCGATTTCCACCATGACCCCTTTGGCCGCGGCCAGCATCATGACGCCCATGATGCTCTTTGCATTGACCTTGCGGCCATTGCGGCTCAGGTGCACCTGGCTCTGAAACCCGGAAGCCGTTTGGGTCAGCTTGGCAGAGGCCCGGGCGTGAAGTCCCAACTTGTTGGAGATTTCAATAGACTGCTGAAGCATTGCTATTGAGCTGGTCTGCGAGATTGAATATGCCTTCCATGCCCCCGGACACCGCCTTGGAAGCAAGCTCGGAGACCGTAAGGTACCGGTAGGTCAGCGCCTTGATCAGCATCGGAAGGTTGACTCCAGCCACCCCTTCGACCTTGCCCCTGGCCAGCACCCGGGTCACGCAATTGCATGGGGTGGCGCCAAAAATGTCAGCCAGGATCAGCACCCCCTCACCCTGTTCAAGTTCGCCCAGCCGGGCGCTGATGGCCGCGTCGACCTCGTCCTGCCCGGCATGACCGGTGATGTTGACCGATGCCACCTGTTCAGGACGTTCGCCTAGTATATGGGTCGCGCATTCAAGCAACACGTCGCCCAGGGTTCCGTGGGTGACCAGCAGTATTCCAATCATCGAAGCAGCGCAAAGAACATTAATGGCTTATTGTAGCCGGGACGGACCTAGATGGTGTGAAAGCGCTGATTTGGGCGGGCCCACTTCAGGCGCGGCAACATGTCGCGGCTAACCCACACCTGACCAGTGCGATCCACGGCCAGCACCAGAGAAAGCTGGAGCTGTCTTGCCAGCTGCCCCAATTCCGGGGCACCTGCAATGAACAGCGGTTTGGTCAGCACATCGGAGCGCACGCCGGCTTGATTTCCGCCGACCACGATGGTCACCGATTGCATGCCGTCTGCCGGTCGGCCGGTGCGCGGATCGATCACATGGCAGTAGCGTTTGCCGCCTGCCTCGAAGTAGCGCTGGTAGTCGCCCGAGGTGCCGATGGCTTCACCGTCGGCCAGGTCCAGGGTAGCGATCACGCCTGGCTGGCGGGGATGCTGGATGCCAACCCGCCATGGCGCGCTGCCGTGCCGCCCCATTGCCAACACGTTGCCGCCTATGTTGATCAGGGCGTTGTGTATCCCTTGTCGCCTGAGAAGTTCCGCCGCCTCGTCCAGCGCGTAGCCCTTCGCATAGCCGCCCAAGTCCAGCTGAACCGCCGGATTGTCGCTCCACGCCTGATGCCCTTCCACATGAATGGCATCCATGCCGGGATTGAGCCGGACCTGCTCGGCGACCAGCGCATCCGCGGGCACCTTGCTCAAGGGCGTGTCGCTTTGGAAGCCCCACATCTGGATCAGCCTGCCGATGGCGGGATTGAACAGGCCATTGGTCTGCTTGGAAAAGGCTTGCGCGTCCAACAAAATGTGCGCCAACTCCTCATCCACGTTTGCCCTCTTGCCGGGCGTAGCGAATGCAAGGTTAAGTGTTTGCAGATCGGAGGGCAGCCAGGCATGAAGCTTGTGGTGCAACTGATCGAAATGCGCCAGCACCAAAGATACTCCTGCTTCGGCCTTCTTCTGCTCCACGCCATAGACGGAGACTTCCACCAGGGTGCCAAACACGTAGGCCTGCTGGCGCGCCAGCGGCTCGCTCTTTTCACAGCCGGACAAGGCCACAATCACGGGCCAAACAAACAGCGCGATCAGCAGTTGCTTCGCCATCGCGCTTCGTATTCCCGCTTGTGGCCGGCCCAAGTCGTCATTCATTGCTGTTCGAGCGCGGAGACAAAGCTGTCCGCCACATCAAACCCGGTTTGCGTACTGATTTCCACAAACCCCGTCGGGCTGGTGACGTTGATCTCGGTCAGACAGTCGCCAATGATGTCCAGTCCGACGAGAAACAGGCCGTAATCCTTCGCAAAGCCACCCACGGCCGCAGCGATTTCCCGGTCCCGTTCCGATAAAGCCTGGGCCACGCCGCGGCCGCCCGCCGCCAAGTTGCCGCGGGTTTCGCCTGCCAGGGGAATGCGCGCCAGCGCGTGGGGTACGGCCTTGCCGTTGATCAGCAGGACGCGCTTGTCACCATGGGCGATGGCTGGCAGATACTTCTGCGCCATGATGGCATGGTCGCCATCTCGGGTCAGAGTCTCCAGGATGCTGTTGCGGTTGGGATCGGCCGGACGCAAGTGAAACACGCCGCTGCCACCCATGGCATGCAAGGGCTTGACGATGATGTCACCGTGTTCGGCAAGGAAATCGCTAATCAGTCCTGCCTCAGCGCTGACCAGGGTGGGTGCGATGAATTGGGGAAAGCGGAAGATTGCCAGCTTCTCATTGAAATCGCGCAGGCTGGAGGGCCGATTGAACACCCGGGCGCCCTGGGATTCCGCGAGGGAGAGCAGATGGGTGGTCGCAAGATAATCCGTATCGACAGGCGGATCCTTGCGCATCAGCACCGCGTCAAATTCCGCCAGAGCGGCTTCCACCGGCGGATTGGCCGAGTACCAGTTCGCGTCCGGCGAAAGCACCAGTTTGCTTGCCTTGGCGCTGACTCGGCCTTCGAGGCAAAAAACCTCCCGCTGTTCACAAGCCCATATCTCGTGGCCTCGCACTTGCGCAACGCGCATCATTGCCACGCTGGAATCCTTGTGGTGCTTGAGTCCAGGCAGGGGATCGACGATGTACAGCAGTTTCATGCAGTTGCAATCACGCTGTCATGCGTCGCCAGTTCGTTGTAGGTTTCATCCAGCTCAATGCTGGCCGCCAGCATGGCCAGCCGGGCGATGACGCCGTAGGCATAGAACCGGTTGGGCGTGGCGTCCGGATTGAGGCTGCGGTCGGGCAACTGGCAAGAGGCCTCGAACGCCAGGGGCACGAAATGCATGCCCGGAGAATTGAGGTTTTCGTCCTGGCCGCGCCCGGTGTGGACGCGGTAGAAGCCCCCCACGACGAAGTGATCGACCATGTAGACCACGGGCTCAGCCACCGCTTCGTTAATGCTCTCGAAGGTGTACACGCCCTCCTGTATCAGCACTTGTGTGTTTTCCTGGCCCTCTTTGATCACCGCCATCTTGTTGCGCTGCTTGCGGTTCAGGTCCATTAAATCTTCCGCCGATTTCACCGTCATGATGCCCATCCCGTAGGTGCCCGCATCGGCCTTCACGATGATGAAGGGCTCCTTGTCGATCTTGTATTCCTCATACTTGCTTCGAATCTTGTCCACCATGGCGTCCACCTTGTCGGCCAGACAGGCCACCCCCTGACGGGCCTGAAAGTCAATCTGGCCGCAATGTTCAAAGTAGGGGTCGATCAGCCACGGATCGATGTTCAGCAGCCGGCCGAATTCACCTGTCAGATGGGTATAGGAGGCAAAGTGGCGGGACTTGCGCCGCACATGCCAGCCCGCATACAGCGGGGGCATGATAGTTTGTTCTACGCCTTTCAGTACGTCGGGCACGCCGGCGGACAAATCGTTATTGAGCAGCACTGCACAGGGATCGAAATCCTTCAGGCCGATCCGCTTGTCATTGCGAATGATGGGTTCCAGGGTGAGCCGTCCGCCATCCGGCAACTCCAGCGTGGTGGGCTGGGTGATTTCCGGAATCAGCGTGCCGATCCGCACGACCAGTCCGGTCTGGCGCAGGATTCTGGCCAGGACCGCCACGTTCTGCAAATAGAAGCTGTTGCGGGTATGATTTTCCGGGATCAGCAACAGTCGCTGGGCGTTGCCGCAGATCTTTTCCACCGCTCCCATGGCGGCATGGACGCACAAGGCCATGAAGGCCGGATTCAGATTGTTGAAGCCTCCGGGAAACAGGTTGGTGTCCACCGGCGCCAGCTTGAATCCGGCGTTGCGGATGTCGACCGACGTGTAGAAGGGCGCCGCGTGCTCCTGCCACTGCTGGCGAAACCAGTATTCGATCGCGGGTTGGGCGTCGAGTATGCGTTTCTCCAGTTCGTGAAGCGGGCCGACCAGTGCGGTGGTGAGGTGGGGAACCATGGCGTGCTATTTCCGAGTGATATCGATATTCTAGGGCATGGCCGGAAATTGTAGTGGGTGGTTGTCCACTGTGCTCGTTCGAGGCAAGTCATACCGATACCCGAATGTTTGACATCGTCTTATATCAGCCCGAAATCCCGCCCAATACCGGCAATCTCATCCGGCTTGCCGCCAATACCGGAAGCCGTCTGCATCTGGTCAAGCCGCTGGGCTTCAACCTGGGCGACAAGCAGATCATGCGGGCCGGGCTCGATTACCACGACATGGCCACGGTTACTGTGCATGAAGACTGGCCGGCGGCGAGACGGGCGTTGCAAGCAAGCCGGTGGTGGGCCTTTACCACCAAGGCGGTGAGGGTCTACAGCGAAGCCGCATTCCAGCCTGGCGACGTGTTGCTGTTTGGATCGGAAACTCGGGGCCTGCCTGCTGATTTGCTGGCGCAATTTGAGCCGGAGACGAAACTGAGGCTGCCAATGAAACAAGACTCGCGCAGCATGAACCTTTCCAATGCAGTCAGCGTGGTGGTCTATGAAGCCTGGCGACAGAACGGTTTCTCCGGGAGCATGGGCTGAGCCGGTTCTCGATCGCTCGGACTTGCATTGGAAGCAGGAAGCGCGCTGGACGCATCCACTGCTGTTCGACCAAGACCGAGCTGGCAAGGTCGATGGCCAGGGGCGCGGACGAGTTGTAGCGCAGAGCGTGCGATGCGCAGGCGCCCACTGGAGGCTCAGTGTACGTGCAGCCAGTCTATGAGGCCGTCCAGGGGAAGCGGCCGGCTGAGGTGGTAACCTTGCGCCTGGTCGCATCCCATGCCTCTCAGCAAGTCCAGCGTCTCGGTGTTCTCCACGCCCTCGGCGATTACAAGAAGGCCCAGGCTGTGGGCCAGGGCGACCGTGGAGCGCACGATGATCGCGTCCTGTGCGTTGTCGTTCATGCCCATGACGAATGAGCGGTCGATTTTCAGGGCGCTCAGCGGCAGACGGCGAAGATAGGCGAGCGAGGAATAACCGGTACCGAAATCGTCGACCGCGATCTTCACTCCCATGTCCGCGATCTCCTGCAGCAGCGCGACTGAGCTATCGGGATCATGCATCAGTGCGGTTTCGGTAAGCTCCAGCTCGACTTCACGCTGAGGGACGTCATGTTTTGCGATGGCCTCTGCTAGCTTCGATACGCAATGAGCATCCATCAGATTCCGTACCGACAGATTGATCGATACCGGTTGCGTATAGCCGAGTTCGCGCAGCCGGCGCTTGTCTGCCAAGGCTCGATCCATGACAGCGCGCGTGAAGGGATGGATGACATCGTTCATTTCCACCAGGTGGATGAAGGCGCTTGGGTGCAGGATGCCCAGCCGTCCGTTCAACCAGCGCACCAGCGCTTCGAACCCGATCACCTGTCCGCTGGCAATGTCCAGCTTGGGCTGATAATGCAGGATAAGCTCGCCGCTCCGGACCGCCTCAACCAACTCGCCGGCAAGCGCGAGACGGTCCGGGCTGTAGTCGTCGAAGCTGCGATCGTAGACCACGACACCGGTTGTCAGCCTCTTTGCCTGGTACATTGCCACATCCGCTGCGCGCAGCAGCGCATGGCTGGTTTCGCCGTGTTCCGGGAAATAGGCCACGCCCACACTCACGCCGACCTGCAAGGCGATGCCTTCCACCATGAACGGGCGGCGTAGCGCGTCAACCGCCTGCCTGGCCGATGCGATGGCATCGGCCTTGGCTGCCAGGCCGGTCAGCAATACGGCGAACTCGTCTCCCCCCAGTCGACAAACCAGTGCATCCTGTTGCGGAAGCGCGTGTTCCAGGCGCGGGCCGATGTGGGTCAGCAATTGATCGCCAAGGTGGTGCCCCAGGGTGTCGTTTATCTCCTTGAAGCGGTCAAGGTCCAGGAGCAGAAGCGCGGAATTCCCGTCCGTGCTGCGCCCGATGCGTTCCAAAAAATTTTCGTGCAGGACAGTGCGATTGGGCAAGCCGGTGAGACTGTCATGCGTGGCCTGAAACGCCAGGCTGACTACATGGCGCGAATTGGCTATTGCCAGGGCGACGGTATTGCTGAAGGCGCTGAACGTTTCCAACTCCACGTCGCTAAATACCCGATGGTCAGCGTAGACCAGGTTCATGCTCCCCAATGGCTGTTCATGATAGATCATCGGAACGACGATACCGGAGTGCAAGCCAACGGCCACCATGGCATCCCGCAGCTCGGATTGCACACGCGCATCGTCTGCAAGATCGCTGCTGGTCAACAAGCGCCTGTTGGTCAGGGCCAGGCCGCTCAAGCTTCCCGTTACGGGAATACTGGCACCCAACTGCAGCAATCCATCCTCGAAACCTCGGCTTGCCGCCAGATTCATGTGTGTGCCACCCGGATCCAGCAGATAGATCGCGATATTTGGCGCATGGCTCAGACCCAACAAGGCATCCATGGCTTCCTTCAGGATGTCGTCCAGATTCAGCGAGGCATGAAGGCGGTTGGAAAGCTGGTTGATGAGGCGCAGGTTTTCATTGCCTTCGATCAAAGCCTGGCGCGAGTGCACCAGTTCCGCCTCAGCCCTCTTGCGCTGGCTGATGTCGCGCACGGTGGCGAGGATGTGGGCCTGCTCGCCAATCGTCACAACATTCAACGTCACTTCAGCATCAAAAGGCGTGCCATCGTAGCGTTGGTGGCGCCATTCGAAGAACTGGGTTTCGCCACGGAAGCCCGCAGTGATTTTTTCTTGTGCCTTGGTCTTTGACAAGCTGCCATCCGGCTGGTACGCGGGAGAGTATCGATAAGGCGTTGCGCCTATGATCTGATCGCGCGTGCAACCGAACATCTCCAGGGTCGCCGGGTTGCATTCGACAAACTGGTCGCCCTTCATCAGGAAGATGCTGTCGCCTGCCCGCTCGAATAGGGTGCGATAACGCGCCTCGCTGTCACGCAGGTCGGCCTCGGCCTGTTTCTGTTCGGACAGATCGGCCGCGATCCCCATGAATCCTTCAATTGTGCCGTCCGGGCCGTGCAGGGCGGTAATCGACAAGCGTACCGGAAAGCGGCTGCCATCCTTGCGCAGGTGAGTCCACTCCCGCTCTTCGGACTGGCCGCGCCGGGCCTTTGCAACGAAAACGTCAAACCCGGATTCGATCGGTTCGCCCAGTTCCCGGCTGAGTCTGGCCGCATGCTGGCGCACTTCGCCGGGGTCGTGAAGGATGGCCGGGGTCGCCTTGCCTACCACCTCATCCGGAGAGTAGCCCAGCATGCGCTGCGCCGCGGCGTTGAAGCTGACGATGGTGCCGGACGTGTCAGTGGAAACGATGCTGTAATCCGCGCCATCCAGAACGGCTTGCTGCCAGGCCGAAAGATGGGCAACCGCGGCGTCGGATCTCGCTTGGAGCGCCAGGGAGCGTCGATACACCCAGGTACCGCCGAGGAGGAAGGCCAGCAGCAATAAGCTCGGTACGATCATTCGCTGCAGCCAGTCAATCTCGATGGTGCGCCAGGGAACGGAAACGTTCGCCCGCAGCCCATACTCGCCCATGCGTTCGTAGGCGAGGTAGTGCAGGCCGCCATTGCGCGGGAAATCAATTGTCATCACCCCGTGGTCGAAGCGGTTTCCGTCCAACTGCCGGATGATTTCTGGGTGGACAGGTTGGCCGTACCAGGCCTGGAGTTCTTCTTGCCGGGGCCCTACGGGCTGGGGGTAGAGATACTGGAAGTAGTCGTCGTCGCGCAGCAAGGCCATTTGAATATCCGGTGGCAGCGCCGCCGGGGCCAATAATGTGGTGCCGCCCTCGATGGAATAGCCCGCGGTCATCACCGCCACGGTTTGGCCGGCGCGGTCGATGATAGGGACGCGTACAGGGTTTACCCAGACTTTGAGCGGCTTCATGTAATACGGCCTGCCAAGCTGGAGGTGGCCGGATACAACGCTTGCCCGGAAGCTGTCGCTGGTTTCAGGTTGGCTCGACAGATCGGGTAAAGGTTTTCCGTCTGGGATGCCGCTAACCAGGACGAGTTGCCCGTCGGGTCTCGCCAGACCCAATCCTGCCATGCCGGGGTCGATCGATTTCATCCTTTCGATGAGCTCGCGCCCGCGCGCCGGCGACTGCAGCGCTCCCTGGGCGACCAGTTCACTGCCCAGGCCCCGCAGCACCAGTTCGTAGTTCTTCAGCGTGGTTCGCGTGTTATGCACCAGGGTGCTCTTGATGTAGAGCAGGCGCGTTTCAGCATCCCGTTTTGCCTCGACCCAGTCCTGAACGGCGGCGATGAAATAGGTCAGCAGGATGAATCCGGCCAGGGCAAGGAACAAGCCGCGCATGGGCCGAAAATCGCTGCGCGGCGGTGACGGATTCATGCGTTCCGAACTATCCACAAGCAATCAGGCCTTTACGCAACACGCATTGATATCTGTAATCGCCATTCCTGGCCAGGCGGTCAGGCAATCCCTCCCAGGGGTTTGCCGCGAAATGGGTACGGCGACCGGACTGTAGCCGGACCCGGGCGCGACAACAAGGCCATGCGTCCGAACTACCAGGCGGCCGGTTCGATTTCCGCGCTGCTCGGCGATGCAGTCTGATCGCTACGCTGCTCAGGCGGCGGCTAGAATTCAGATTTGATTTCGCGGCTGAGCAAGGCCTCTACCGCCTGACGTGCGGGCAGCTTGTCGAACAGGATGTGCTGGACCGCGCCGGTAATGGGCATGTCCACGCCGAGCTGATCAGCCAGCTTGATCGCTTCACGCGCCGTGTTGACCCCTTCGGCCACATGTCCGAGTTCCCCGAGTATCTCGGGCAGAGACTTGCCTTGGGCAAGCTTGAGTCCCACCTGGCGGTTGCGGGAAAGCTCGCCGGTGCAGGTGAGGATCAGGTCGCCCATGCCGGTCAGTCCCATGATGGTTTCGGCATGGCCGCCCAGGGCGGCGCCCAGGCGCGCCATTTCGGCAGCGGCTCGGGTGATGAGGGCAGCGCGGGCATTGTTGCCAAAGCCCAGGCCATCGGAAATGCCGGCGGCAATCGCCATGACGTTTTTCAGCGCACCCCCCAGCTCCACGCCTATAACATCGGTGCTGGTGTAGATGCGCAGGCTGCCGCCGTGGAGTTCGCTCGCGACCATTGCGGCAAAGCTGCGGTCCTGGCTGGCCAGTGTCAGTGCAGCCGGCAAGCCTGCTGCCACTTCCTGGGCAAAACTGGGTCCGGACAGTACGCCGCGTGGAATTATGCCGGCGAGGGTTTCTTCCGCGACCTCATGAAGCCGTTTGCCGGTGCCCGGTTCGAGACCCTTGCATACCCAGATCAGTGGCCGTGCTTGCGACTCCAAAGCCTGCAACAAGGGGCGGAAGGCGGCCGCGGGTACCGCCACAATCAACAGGTCCGCAGCCTGGCAGGCGCCCGCGAGGTTGGATTCGAGCTTGATCGCGGATGGCAACGAACAGCCGGGCAAATAACGGCGGTTTTCCCGCTCCCGTACCATGCGCTGTATCTGTTCCGGATTTCGGCTCCAGAGTGTGACTTCATGGCGTGGTGCAAGGTGGATCGCCAGGGCTGTGCCCCATGCTCCCGCGCCAAGCACGGCAATCTTCATTGTCCCCAGATGTCCCGCAGGCTGATGTAAGCTTCGCCGCCCTCCGGGTGGCGGACTTTGACCCAGCCGGGTTCGCTGCTGGCGCCGGCGATTTCCAGCAGCACGCCCTCGCTGACGCGGAATCGGGCCGGGGCGTCGGGCCGGGGTTTCTCCAACGCGTAGGCAGTGGCGGCAGTGACCATGACGGCGGGCTTGCCCTGCGCCGCGGAGGCTTCTATCCATAACAGCGCACCGTCGTGGTCCCGCACCTTCAACCACTTATCTGTTCTCACCAGCACCTCGAGCGGGTAGCCGGCACCGACGACGGCGATCTTGGCGGCAGCTGACGACGGTGCATCGTACAGAATCGCCGGCCGGCCGCTGGTGACATAATCAAAGCCCGCTTGAGCGGCCTGGGCACCTAGCAAGAAAGCAAGCGCCAAGGCAGCGGACAAGCCGCGAATCAACTGCGTATCAATGAGGGGCGCCGGCCGCTTGCTGGGCCGCCTGCTGCTGTTGTTGTTGCATGAATAGCGCCTCGAAGTTGACCGGATTAAGCAACAGAGGCGGGAAGCCCGCGCGCAGCACCACATCGGAAATGGTCTCGCGCAGGTAAGGGAAGACGATGTTGGGGCAACCGATGCCGAGTACCATGGGCATCTGTTCCTGAGGCACGCCTTGAATGCGGAAGATTCCGGCTTGGGTGGTTTCCACCAGAAACAGCGTCTTGTCCTGGATTTTAGCCGTGACCGTCGCAGTGATGGCGACCTGATACATGTCGTCACCTATGTTGGTGCCTTGGGTATGAAGCTGCACATCCATCTGCGGCGTTTCACGTTCCAGAAACGCGGCAGGCGCGTTGGGCACCTCAACCGACAGGTCTTTTACGTAGATCTTTTCTATGTTGAACCCCATTTGGGCAGTTTGCTGCGCTGGCTGCTGTTCTTCGGCCATGAAAATTCCCCTCCAAAATTATGATGTGAAGGCCGTTGATACGGCCGCATGGCCGTCTATTCTAACCGAGGTTTATACGCCATGGGCGGCCAGCCAACGCTTGAGATTGGCAGCGTCCATGGCACCCGCCTGACGGGCGATTTCCTGGCCGTTTCTGAACAGGGCCAAGGTAGGAATGCTACGGATGCCGTAACGGGCGGCCAGCCCCTGCTCCGTTTCGGTTTCCACCTTGGCAAAGCGGGCACGGGTAGCCAGTTCACCCGCAGTCTGCGCGAATACCGGCGCCATCATTTTGCAGGGACCACACCAGGACGCCCAGAAGTCCACCACCACCGGCAGGCCGGAGCGGCTCACGAAGGTATCAAAGCTGGCACCGCTCAGTTCCACTGGACTGCCCGGGAGGAGCGGGCTGTGACACTTGCCGCAATTTGGCCGGTCCGCCAGCCGGTCATCCGGAACCCGGTTGACGGCGCCACAAACGGGGCAGGCTAATTCCATGGTGCATCTCCAAAGTCGGCTTATAAAAAAATGCGGCCGGCACAGCCGAATTCAAGCGGCCAGGAGCGGATCAAGCTGGCCTGCGGCGTTGAGCGCGGACAAGTCGTCAAAGCCTCCCACGTGGTGGTCGCCGATGTAGATCTGCGGCACCGTGCGGCGGCCGGTGCGCTCCATCATTTCTGCACGCATCCCCGGTTGCAGGTCGATGCGAATCTTGTCGATCTGGCTCGCGCCCTTTGAGTTCAGCAGTTTCTCCGCCGCCACGCAATATGGGCAGACTGCAGTGCAGTACATGGTTATCTTGGCCACAGCGACGCTCATTTCTTGGTGACGGGAAGACCGGCTTGCTCCCAAGCCAAAATTCCGCCGGCCAGGTTGTGCACATTCTCGAAGCCGTTCTTTTTCAAGGTGCGGCAAACCGAAGCGGAGCGATGGCCGCTGCGGCAGCTGACCACGATGGGCTTGGCCTTGAACTTGTCCAGTTCGGACAGGCGCGTGGATAGCTGCGCCATGGGAATATGGCGGGCATTGGGAATATGGCCTTCGGCCCATTCCTTGTCTTCGCGCACATCCAGCATCAACGCATCGTCGTTGATCAGGCGAGTCGCCTCCGCGGTGCTCACCTGATTCAGGCCTGATAGCCGGTTGCCGAATGTCTGCCACAAAAGCATTCCGCCGCTTGCTACGGCGACACCCACCAGCATCAGGTTATTTTGTACAAATTCCAATGTCGTCATTTACAGACCGCAACCTTCCTTGACCCCGGCCTTTTTCAACATGATGTCCATTGGGCAAAACCGGGTGAATCCCGACTGGAACAGATTGAAGCCGACAAAGGCCGTGAACCACAGCCAACTGATATGGCTCAGATCCACGCTGCCACTCGCATGGGCCAGGGCAAGCGAAAGCATGATAAAAAAGCCGGCTATGATCCGAACGAGTCGTTCGACGGTCATGATAGTGCTCCTAGACTAAACGCATTATAAAAAAATGGGGGCGAGATGAAGCTTATCAAGCCTGATCGCCGCCCCGCTGCTGCCAGAGGTAATACAACAAGGGGATCACGATCAGGGTGAGGGCGGTGGAGGCAAAGGTGCCGAAAATCAGCGACACGGCAAGACCACCAAACACCGGGTCGGTGATCATGATGGCCGATCCCAGGATGATGGCCAGGGCGGTGAGCAGAATCGGACGCAGCCGCACTGCGCCAGCCTCGATGACCGCTTCCTTGAGGGCATAGCCCTGCGCGCGGTAATCCAGAATGAAGTCGATCAGCAGCAGAGAATTGCGCACGACGATGCCTGCCAGGGCGATGACGCCAATCATGGACGTGGCGGTGAAGGCCTGCCCGGTGGCCCAATGGCCGGGGAACACACCGATCAGGGTGAGCGGAATTGCGCCCATCACGATCATCGGCAGGATGAAGGATTTGTAATAGCCGACCAACAGCAGGTAAATAAAGATAAGCGCGATGATGAAGGCCGAGCCGAGATCGCGGAATACGTCCAGCGTCAGGCGCATTTCGCCGCCCCACAACAGATGGTAGCTGCTCATGTCGTTGGCCGGCGTCTCGCTGAATCCCAGATTGCCGGTCTTGAATCTTGCGCCGCCGGCAAGCAGCTTGCCTTCCAGCATTTTGTCCAGTGCCAGTACCGCATACACCGGGCTGGAAGTGATCATCTCACCGCCGACCATGACCATGGGATGCTGGTCGCGGCTGTAAATGGGCTTGTCCTGCGCAAGCCTTTCAACTTGGGCGATGGCACCCAGCGGTACCTGCTGACCCATCATGCTGGTTATGCGGATGGCCATCAACTGTTCAGGCGACTGACGTTCGGCGCGCGGCAGGCGCACGATGATGTTAACCGGCTCGCGTGCGTCGTCCACATGCACGGCGCCAATCGATAATCCCGACACGTAATCGCGCAGCAGCTTGGCGACCTGGCCGGTAACCACGCCGGACAGGGCGGCTTTTTCGCGGTCGACGTGGATGGCGAAGGCCTCCTGGGTGGCGGTCACCGAATCGTCGGCGTTGATCATGCCATAGACCGACTCGAACGCCTGGCGCGCTTCAGGAGCCGCGGTCCTCAAACTGGCGTAATCCGGACCATACAATTCGGCCAGGACCTGGGCTTGAACCGGCGGGCCTGGCGGAGTCTCATACAGTTTGATGCGCGCCGCAGGATAGGCCTGACGCAAGGGCTTGAGGGTTTCATTCAAGGCCTGGACGATTGCGTGCGAGCTTTCAGAGCGGTGATGCTTGTCGACCAGGTTGACCCGGATCTGCGCCAGGTTGTCACCCCGCTTGATCAAGTCGCCGCGCACCAGGGCAGCGAAATCGATCGGCGCAGTGATCCCCAGGAAGACCTCGTAGTCGGTGACATGGGGATTTTTCAGCAGGACTTCGCCGATCGCCCGGGTAACCTTGTCGGTTTCTTCCAGCGTGCTGCCAGCCGGGGTGTCGATTTCGACCAGAAAACTGTTGGTGTTGTCGTTGGGCAGCATCTTCAGTTCGACGCCCAGGGCGGAGAGCGGCCCGTTGAGGCCGGCGGGACGGATGAATTGCCAGGCCGGCATGAGCATGGCAACCACCAGCAAACCGACTACCAGCAGGAACATGAGATTGCGCGGGCCTCGTCTTTCGATGAACGGGGTGACGACTTTCACATAGGCGCGGTGCAGCGGATCGGTCTTTTTTTGCCCGGCTTCTTCCAGGCTCTCGGTTCGGGCAAGTTCGCTTTGCGCCGCTTTCTTCCGCAGCCAAAGGTTGGTGGCCCAAGGTACCACGATGTACGCGATCAACAGCGACGCGATCATCGCCACCGGCACATTGAACGGGATGGGCCGCATGAAGGGACCCATCATGCCACTGACGAAGGCCATCGGGACAAAGGCCAGGATCACTGCGATGGTGGCGATATTGGTCGGGTTGCCGATCTCGTTGGTGGCCTGAATGACCACGTCCTTGAAGTCGCGATCGCCGATGCCGTGATGCAGATGGCGGTGAATGTTCTCCACTACCACGATGGCGGCATCCACCAACAGGCCCAGGGACAGAATCAGCGCAAACAGCGTGATGCGGTTGATGGTCTGACCAGCGATCAGTCCGGTGGTCAGGACCACGAACAGGATCAGCGGCACGGTCAGCGTGACGATGCCGGCTTCCCGCCAGCCGAGGAAGAACACCAGTATCACCACCACCGAGCCGATGGCGATGCCCAGGTGTTCGACCAGGGTGTTGACCGCGTCATTGGCCTTGGCACCGTCATTGCGGGTGACGGTTACACTGATCTCGGCAGGAATGGCATGGCGCTTGAGCTGATCCAGTTTCGTCAACACCGCATTGGCGACCACCACGGCATTGGTGCCGGCTTTCTTGGCCAAAGCGATGGTCACCGCGGGCGCTTCGCCGCGGTGCGTCGCGCTGGTCGCGGCCGGACCGAAAGCCAGACGCGAGCTAGCATCTGTTTCCTCCGCGCCGTCCTCGATCGTGGCTACGTCCTTGAGGAATACTGGGCGGCCACCGGGGGCGCCGATGATGATGTCGCCCACTTCGCGCGCGCTGCCGAGAAAGCCGTTGATGCGCAGCGGATGGACCTCGTTGTCGTTAACCAGATCGCCGGCCGGGACCGAGACGTTCTGGCCTTGCAGCATCTTGTCCACCTGGTCCAGGGCTATGCCGGCTGCCGCCAGTTTGGAGGGAGAAATCCACACATTGACCGCGCGCTGCGAGCCACCTACCACCTGGGTGAAGGAGACGCCTGGCACATTGCGCAATTGCTCGAGCATGCGATCCGCAACCTGGCGCATGGTCAAGTCGTCCACCCGGTCGGAGGACAGGGTCAGCGTCATGATGGGCACGTCGTCCACGTTGATGGGCTTGACGACGGGCTGCATTGCGCCGGGCGGGATGCGGTCCAAATTCTGCATCAGCTGGTTGTAGAGCTTGACCAGGCTGCGTTCCTGGTCCTCCCCGACCTTGAACTGCACCGTCACCAGGCCGAAATCCGGCGCGGCATAGCCGTAGGTGTGATCCACCCCGGACTGCGCGTTCATGATGGCTTCGAGCGGCTTGACCACAAGGTTTTCGATTTCGGTGCTGGAGGCGCCAGGTTTGGCCACGATGATGTTGGCCGCCGGCACCACGATCTGCGGGTTGTATTCGCGCGGGGTGACGAACAAGGCCATCATGCCTGCGAGCGCCACGGCGAGCATGATCATGGCGGTGATCTTGGACTCGATAAAAATGCGGGCCAGTTTGCCCGCAATGTTGAGCGGAATTTCGCGCTCACTCATGCGAACCGCCACTGAGCGCGTCGCCGTTTTCCAGCTGTTCGGCGTTTGAAGTCGCGATCCGTTCGCCAGCATTCAGGCCGGCCTGAATTTCAACCATGCCACCGTCGGCTGCTGAGTCGCGCACCATGCGAAAGCGCGCGATGCCTTTGCCATCCACGACGAATACCCCGTTGATGCCCGCGCGTTGCACCACGGCGCGGGCGGGTATCAGGATGCCTTCGCGGCTGCCCGTGGCAAATTCGACCTGGACAAACAGGCCGCTCTGCAGGGCGCTGCCCTTGGGCAGGTCGATTTTCACCAGATGGGTGTGGCTGACCGGATCGGAGGCGGGCACGACTTGGGCGATATGTCCCTCCAGACGCGCATCCCTGCCTTCGGCCTCGATGGTGACCTTTTCTCCGGGTTTGATTTGCCTGAACACGGCGTCACTGACGTTGGCCCGCACCTGAAGCTTATTGAGACCCTCAATAACCAGAACCGGCCGTCCCGGGGCGGCAAGGTCTCCGGCGTTTGCCATTTTCTGGGTAACGACGCCGGAAATCGGAGAAGTCACGGATGCATAGCGCAACTGGCTGGAAGCGGTCCCCAGACCAGCTTTGGCGGCCGCAGCCTGTTGCTGGGCAATCTGGTATTGCAGGCGCACCTTGTCCCACTGCGCCTTGGGAATGGCCTCTTCCTTGTACAGGGCGCCGAAGCGATCGTAGTCGGACTGAGCGTCCGCCAGCGCGGCTTGCGCTTGGGCCAGCCCGGATCGGGCTTGGCTGACCTGACCCTGAATGTCGGTCGGGTCCACGATGAAGAGCAATTGACCCGCCTTCACGGCCTGTCCTTCCTGCACCTTGATTTCGCGGATGAAGCCCATCAGTCGAGAGGCAACCTGGACTTGATCCTCGGAGACCACCATTCCGGGCAGGATGACGCGCTGGGTCAGGGGCGTTTTCTGCACCGTGCTGACATCGGCTGCAACGCTTCGCCCCAAAGGAGTCGCGGCTTCGCCGGAGGTTTTCTTTTCGCCGCAGCCCGCCAAGGGACCGATAGACAGGCCCAGGGCCAGACCCAGAGTCGCAAGCTTGAGCAGGGGTGTGATGCGCAGAGTGGTCATTGCCGACAGCCTCAAAGTTGATCGGGTTGCAGATGGCCGGTTGCCAGGAGGGCAGTGGCGCGTTGAACCTTGAGTTCATAGCGTGCGGCAACCACATCGGCCCGCGCCTTGTCGAGTTGGGCCTGGCCACCGAGAAGTTCGACGATGGTGGCCACCCCATTCTCATAACGCTTGCTGATGATGCGCTGGGCTTCTTCGGCCTGGCTGACGGCCAGTTCGCGCGCGCTGACTGTCTGCTCTGCTTCCTCCGCTTTGCGCCAGGCATCTGCAATCTGATAGCTGACGCCGCCTTCCGCCTGTTGCAGCTTGGCAGCCAGTTCGTTGCGGCCGGCCTGGGCGCGCGCCACTGCGCTGTCGGTGACACCGCCATCGAAAACCTGCCAGGACAGCTGACCTCCCACGGTGTAGGAATGGGCATCGAAGCCCAGATTGGAGTCATTCCAATCGGCCCGGGCCAGCAGGCCTACTTGGGGATACTTGCTGGAACGGGCAACCTTGATGCCGGCCTCTGATGCCTCGATCTGATCGCGCAGCGCAGCCAGCCCCGGGTTGGATTTGACCGCTTCGTCCTGGTAGCCCTTGACGTTTCCTTCGAGCGGCTTGACCTGAACCGGCGCTCCGACTTCGAGCGGTGCGTCAAGCGGCATGCCCAGCAGCAAATGCAACTGATCCAGGGCCTGCTGCACGGCGTTTTCCGCCTGGGTTTGCTTGACCTTGATGTCTGCCAGATGCACTTGCGCGGAGAGCAAATCGCTCTTCACCACGACCCCCCCTTTAAGGAGCCTGGCTATGGTCTTCACATAGCTTTCGGCGGCTTCCGCCGCCTGCCTTGAAACGGCCACATAGGCGCGCGCGGTATGCACCGCCTCATAGGCGCGTAGCACATCCAGGGTGACGCGCTGGCGCGCCAGGACATCGCCTTGCCGGGCCGCCCGCAAGGTGGCCTTGGCCTGTTCGCCATAGCCTTCAATCATGCCGCCGGTGTAAAGCGGCAATTGGAGTTCCAGGCGCGGATTGAAATTGTTGACCGGATCGGGATAGTTCAGGTTGTGTGGAGCAACGTCGAGCGCCGCCGGTCCGGTGAACTCGCCGGCGCCGAAATCATTGAACGTGGCCTTGCGCTGGGAGAGCTTGAGGCCAAAGGCATTGAGGGCATCGTCGGTGCGCGTCAGGTTGAGCGAGGCCGTCACCTTGGGCAGGCGAGAGCCCGAAGCCTGCCTGACCGCCGCTTCAGCCTGACCGATCTGGGCGGTGGCGGCACGAATGTCCGGATTTTGCATCAAGGCCCGCGCTACCGCCTGATTGAAATCCAGGGTTTCCGCCTGGACAGATTGGCTCAGGGCCGCGGCCAGTGTCCATCCCAGCATGTTCACCCGAAAGGTGCGCGATTGACTTGCTCGCATTGATTGCTCCGCTGACGCCCCGGGTTCGAGGAAAAGATATTAGAGAATAATTATATGCCTATTTATTCTTTAATTTCAAGTGGTTCCCATACCTCAGGGAAGCATCGGGTGGCTAATTGATCAAGGCGAACGATGGGTAGAACGGCGTAGCGCACCGGTCTCAGGGGACGCGGAGGGAAAGAGACTGGCGCGAGGAGACTTTAGTCCCCCTTGGTAAAACCACAGAATACGTCGCGCATCATACTGAGTAATTTTAGCGTACGCGTGTCGCCAACTCTGTAGAATACGCGGTTGGCATCCTTGCGGGTGCGGAGTACGCCTTTGTCTCGCAAGATCGCCAGATGCTGGGAAATATTGCTTTGCGAAGTACCGACGCTTTCCACAATGTCCTGCACGCTGACTTCCTTGTCACCCAAGATGCAAAGAATTTTCAATCTGAGCGGATGGGACATGGCCTTCATAGCCCGGGAAGCCTGCTCGATGTGCTCATCTTTGTCGATTATGTCTACATCTTCCAAACTGAGCGCTCCCATGCATGTCCCTTTCGGTTGTTATCTAGACCAAGTCTAGATTAGGAATATTGTATATATTAAAATAATTTAACAATAAATTGGCGAAAATAAACCACGAATTTTCTAATGACCCCACGCCCCGTCCTTCTGCTCATTCTTGATGGATTTGGTTGCCGTTCTGAACGCGCCCACAATGCCATCGCCCAAGCCAACAAACCCAACTGGCAAAGCCTCTGGACCACTTATCCCCATACCCTGATTAACGCTTCGGAGGCGGCGGTCGGCCTGCCTTCCGGACAGATGGGCAATTCGGAAGTAGGGCACCTGAACATTGGCGCGGGTCGAGTGGTGTATCAGGAATATACGCGCATCGACCACGCTATCGATACCGGATATTTCTTTTCCAACCCCACCCTCATGCGAGCCTGTGCCACCGCCCGGGATTCCGGCAAGACCATGCATATTCTTGGCCTGCTTTCCGACGGCGGGGTTCACAGCCATGAACGTCATATCCATGCGATGCTCGAACTGGCAAGACGGGAAGGCGTGCAGCGGGTTTCAATTCATGCCTTCCTGGATGGCCGCGACACGTCCCCCAAGATTGCGGAGTCCTATATCGCACGCATGGAGGCAAAACTGCAGGAAGCGCATTTAGGTCGCATCGTTTCCATTATCGGACGTTACTACGCAATGGACCGGGACCGCCGCTGGCAGCGGGTAAAGAAAGCTTATGACCTGCTGACCCAGGGCGTGGCGCCCTACCGGGCGGAGACCGCGATGGAAGCCCTGAACCTGGCCTATGCGCGCGGCGAAACCGACGAATTTGTCGATGCGACCGCAGTCGGGCCCAAGCGTGAGGCGCCGGCCCGCATGCAAGACGGCGACGTGCTGGTATTCATGAACTTCCGCTCCGACCGGGCCCGGCAGCTATCGAGAACATTTATCGAGCCTGACTTTGCCGAATTCGAGCGGGAGTACGTCCCCAAGCTGGCCATGATCTGCACGCTCACAGGCTACAGCGACGAGTTCCATGTCGATGTGGCCTTTCCCCCGGAGCGCATCAGGAACGGCTTCGGCGAATACATTTCCAATCTGGGCCTGCACCAGCTGCGCATTGCGGAAACGGAAAAATATCCCCATGTCACCTTCTTCTTCAATGGCGGAGAAGAGGTTTCCTATCCGGGAGAGGACCGCATACTGGTGCCTTCGCCGGACGTCGACACCTATGACCTGAAGCCTGAAATGAGCGCCTACGAGGTGACGGACAGGCTGATCGCTGCGATCAACCGCAAACAGTACGACGCCATCATCTGCAACTACGCCAACGCCGACATGGTAGGGCACACCGGCGATATTCATGCCGCGACGCGCGCCATCGAAACCATTGACGACTGCCTGGGCAAGGTGGTGGAGGCCCAGCTTGCACGGGGCGGCGAAATGCTGATCACCGCCGACCATGGCAACGCCGAATTTATGATGGATATGAATACTGGCCAGCCGCACACCGCGCATACCATCAACCAGGTACCCCTGGTATATGTCGGTCGGCGCCACGCCCATCTGGCGGAAACCGGTGCGCTCGAGGACGTGAGCCCCACCCTGCTGAAAATGATGGGCCTGCCCCAGCCCCAGGAAATGACCGGGGAAGCCCTCATCAACTTCGAGTGATCCGGTTCCTTGCATTCCTGGCGCTCACACTCGGGCTCGCGACACCTGTCCTGGCCCAGAACGCCAGCCAGGCCGAACTGGACAAACTGCGCATCCGGCTCAAGCAGCTGGAGCAACAATATCGGGACAGCAAAGAAACCCAGGCAGACGCCACCGACGCGCTGCGCCAATCGGAAAAAGCCATCAGCGAAGCGCACCGCACATTGCGCGGACTCGAGCTGCAACAACGGTCAACTCAGGCCACCCTGCAACAGACCAGGGAACAAAGCGCCGATCTCACTGCCCGCATTGCGAACCAGCAGCACAAGCTCTCCCAACTCCTGCGCACCTTGTACCAGCACGGTCAGGGCGATAGCCTCAAAATGCTGCTGAACGGAGAGGATCCCAACCAGACCGCGCGCAATCTGCACTATTTAGGCGATCTGTCGCGTGCCCAGATGGCCTTGATCGACTCGCTGCGGGCCGACCTGTTCAAGCTTTCTGTCCTGCAGCAGACCGCTCAGTCAAAGAACCGTGAGCTGGAGAGGATCAAGGCCGGCCAGCTTGCACAGCAGCAGGCGCTGAGCCGGGAAAGGCAATCCAGGCAGCAAGTGCTGCGGCAGATCTCGCGCCAGGTTCAGGCTCAACGCAAGGAGATCACCACGCTGCGGCGCAATGAACAGCGCTTGACCCAGCTGGTTGAAAGGCTTGCGGCGCTGATGGCCAAACGCGACGCTGAGCGGCGCCAGCGCGCGGCAGCCAGGGCGGCAGCCAGGACAAAACTTGAAGCAGGCAAGGTACCGGGATCGGGCGTCACGCAAGGCCCGGTTGGCGTCAACACTGAGGTTCCGGAAGCCGGTGAAGATGACGCTTCCGTGTTCGCGCACCTGAAAGGCCTGCTGCATTTGCCTGTCAAAGGGGAACTGATGAACCGCTTTGGCACTCCACGTGAAGAGGGCGGACCAAGTTGGAAAGGCGTGTTCATACGCGCGGCGGCCGGGACGGAAGTTCGCGCGGTGGCGACCGGCCGGGTGGTGTTTGCGGACTGGCTCAGGGGATTCGGCAACCTGATCATTCTTGACCATGGTCAAGGCTACATGAGCCTGTACAGCAATAATGAAAGCCTGTATAAGCAGGCGGGTGATGCCGTTAAAACCGGTGACGCGGTGGCGAGTGTTGGCAACAGCGGCGGCCAGGCGGAACCAGGCGTTTATTTTGAACTGCGGTATAAAAGCCGTCCGATCAATCCTCTGGACTGGGTTAAGTAAATGAAAGGGCAATTCCGTAAGCTGGCTTTGGTGGGCCTTGCAGGCGCGCTTATTGGCGTGGGCGTCACTCTCAACTATTCCGCCGTGGCGGACAAGGAAGCGGTCGCGCCGCTGCCGATTGAAGAGTTGCGGGCATTTACCGATGTGTTCGCACGTATCAAGAGTGATTATGTGGACCCGGTCGATGACAAGAAACTGATCAACGGCGCCATCAACGGCATGCTCTCCGACCTTGATCCGCACTCGACCTACCTGGATCAGGAGGGGTTCAAGGAATTGCAGGTGGGCACGCAGGGCGAGTTTGGCGGCCTGGGCATAGAAGTCGGCATGGAAGACGGTTTTGTCAAGGTGGTGTCGCCGATTGAGGATACGCCTGCCTACAAGGCCGGGCTGAAGACCGGCGACCTGATCGTCAAGCTTGACGATACCCCGGTCAAAGGCATGTCACTCAACGACGCGGTCAAGCGCATGCGCGGCAAACCCGGCACCCAGATCACGCTGATGGTGTCGCGCAAGAGTGAAGCCAAGCCCTTTACCGTTACCATCACCCGTGCAGTCATCAAGATCAAGAGCGTCAAATCCAAGCTGGTCGAACCGGGCTATGGTTATGTGCGCGTGACGCAGTTCCAGGAACACACCGGAGAATTGCTGGTAGACGCGCTGCAGAAGCTCTACAAGGACAACAAGGAACCGCTCAAGGGTCTGGTGCTGGACTTGCGCAATGACCCGGGCGGCCTGCTGAACGGCGCAGTGGCGGTTTCAGCCGCTTTCCTCAAGCCTGATGTGCTGGTTGTCTACACTGACGGGCGCAGTGACGACGCCAAGATGCGGCTCACGGCCAGCCGCGAGAACTACCTGCGGCCGACCCAGCCTGATTTCATGAAGAATTTGCCCGATGGAGTCAAGACAGTACCCATGGTGGTCCTGGTCAATGGTGGTTCGGCGTCGGCGTCCGAAATCGTCGCGGGTGCCTTGCAGGACCACAAGCGGGCAATCCTGATGGGTACCCAGACCTTTGGCAAGGGATCGGTACAGACCATCCTGCCGCTGGGCAATGGTTCGGCCATCAAGCTCACCACCGCGCGTTACTTCACTCCTTCCGGGCGTTCCATTCAGGCCAAGGGCATTGTCCCGGATATCCTGGTGGAAGACCCTGCCAATCCCAGCGACGACGGATTCGGCGTGCGCGAAGCGGATCTGGAGGGACACCTCGCCAATCCCCAGGGCGGGAGCGAAGACAAGACTCCGATAGAACAAAATGACCAGAAGGCGCCCAAACCTGAGAAGCAGGACAGGGATAAATCCATCGAGAAGAGAGTTCCGCTCGAACCCGGAGAAATCGTCTCGAAGAACGATTACCAATTGAATCAGGCGCTCAATCTGCTCAAAGGGCTGAACATCGTTCGCGCGCAATAGCCTATGGCAGGGGCCGCGTCCCGAGCTTGCGCTTTGCGGGCTCGGGCGCGATACTGAGTTAAAGCTGGCCTCGGGATCAAACATGCTGCCCACCGACCTGGACAAGAATCGCGAAATCGTTTTTCATGCTTTGCCGGAAGGACAAGCGGAAAGGGCTCGTCAGTTGCTTCACGGGCTGGACGGCATCCACGCCGAGATCGGTGACCGGCCCACCGTGCTGAACATCCGTTACAGCATCGTTTACTACACCCTGGAAGGCCTGGAGACCGCCTTGAGCGAGCAGGGATTCCATCTGGACAACAGCCTGATGTCCAAGTTCAAGCGCGCGCTGGCTTACTTCATGGAAAGTGTGCAGCGCGAAAATCTCACCGCCAACAAGCCCGACGCCAAATCCCAGCAAATCTTCATGAAGGTCTATGAGCAGCACCTGCATGGAGACAAGGATGAAACCCCGGAAGAATGGCGGGCCTACAAGTGACGGTCGCGGCCTGTCGGCGGTGCCGGCCATAAGCGTCAAACCTGTCTAATTGCAGGGACTTGCACGCGTTTCCCTGTCTTGTCTGCCCGCACTGTACAAA
The DNA here is from genome assembly GCA_963782495.1 of uncultured beta proteobacterium. Lineage (GTDB taxonomy): Bacteria > Pseudomonadota > Gammaproteobacteria > Burkholderiales > Thiobacillaceae > DASQBT01. The sequence continues at coordinate 611,014 of CAWAJU010000006.1, forward strand.
TGAACGACGACCAGCTGCTGCGTTATAGCCGGCACGTGCTGTTGCCCCAGGTTGGTATCGAAGGCCAGGAGAAAATCAACGGTGCTTCGGTGCTGGTGGTGGGCGCAGGCGGACTGGGCTGCCCCGCCGCGCTGTATCTGGCTGCAAGCGGCGTCGGCAAACTCCTGATCGCGGATGGCGACCGGGTCGATCTCACCAACCTGCAACGCCAGATCGGTCATCAAACCCAATCCATAGGCCGCAACAAGGCAAATTCCCTGAGCGAAACCGCCGGCGCGATCAATCCGACGGTGGAACTCGTCGCCTTGCCCAGACGGCTTGAAGGGGATGAACTCGGACAAGCAGTGGCCGCCGTCGACGTCGTGGTGGACTGCTGCGATAATTTCGCCACCCGACATGCGGTTAACCGCGCCTGTGTGGCGGCGGGCAAGCCGCTGGTGAGCGGCGCAGCCATCGGGTTTTCCGGGCAACTGGCGGTGTTCGATGCGCGCGCCGCCGCCAGCCCCTGCTACGCCTGCCTGTTCCCCGAGCACGGCGTGGAAGAAGAAGTGCGCTGCGCCGATGCGGGCGTGTTCTCGCCCCTGGTGGGCGTGATCGGCAGCCTGCAGGCGCTCGAAGCGCTGAAATTGATGGCCGGCGTGGGCCCGTCCATGAGCGGCCGGCTGCTGCTATTCGACGGGCGCGCCACTTCCATGCGGGAGGTCAGGGTGCCCAGGGACGCGGCATGCGCCGTGTGCGGGGATACTACCCCAGCAAGATCGCCAACTGTGCGCTGACATCCATTGTCGGATCGCGGCTGAAGCCGTTCTTGGCGAACTGGTGCCAGCGTCCCAACACAAAGCAGATCAGCAAATTGGCCAACGGATGGGCATCCGTATCCGCGCCCGGCCGGGCGAAGCGCAGGCACTGTCGAAGCTGGGCTTCGAGCCGGTCGATCAACTGATTGATGCGCTTTTGCAGGCGCGGATCTTCATTGACCAGCGCATCGCCAATCAGCACCCGGGTCATGCCGGGATTCTTCTTCGCAAACCCGAGCAGCATGTTCACGATTGCTTCAATCTGTTCCGCGGGTTCGGACGTTTCGCCGGTGATTTTGGTGATCAGGGAGAACAGGGTCTGCTCGATGAATTCGATCAGACCTTCGTACATTTGCGCCTTGCTGGCGAAATGGCGGTAGAGCGCGGCCTCGGAAACATCCAGCCGTTTCGCCAGGGCCGCCGTGGTGATTTTTTCCGGACTGGGCTGTTCCAGCATCGAAGCCAGGGTCTGCAGAATCTGCAAACGCCGCTCGCCGGGTTTCCTGGCCGCTGCGCCCATGATCTCTCCCGTATACCGATTGTTATTGACAGTCTCGATCGGGCATTGACCAGCTCCCGAACGGCACCTCAAGCATTCTATCATTGTGAGTACTCGCTAGGGTTGCAAACGAGGCGGCTGGGGGACCTGAGAATTACTACCCGAGGCTCGGGCAATTTGGTTTTCCGGGTTCCTGGTGCACATTCCGGAAGCCCGGTCCGCGCTTCCTTTCGGCCGCGCTGCTGGCGGCGCACACGGAACCTCGCCAGTTTGGGGTGCCGGGCCAACTGCGTGTCAACGCGCTGATCTTCGATCCGGCGCTGGATCACGAACATCGCACCGCAGCCTGATTGAAGCTCGGCATGATTGCCCGCACAGGTGTAAGCTCGCATGCGCCCGCCATCGAGACCGGCCCTGCAACGTGTATTCTCTGCCCCTTGATGGCTTCCCTGTTATTGCCAGCAAGGAGAGCGCGCGTTGAGCCGCATCGCTAAGCTTCTGATCCCCGCCAACATCTTTCTCGATGCGGACCTGAGCGGAAAACGCCAGCTATTCGAAAAGATCGGCCTGCTCCTGGAGCAACGCCACGGGCTTTCCCACGACTTCATCACCCGGGGCCTGCTGCGCCGCGAGAAGGCCGGTTCGACCGGACTGGGCCAGGGCGTTGCCATTCCCCATGCCAGATTCAATGGCCTGGCCCAGTCCCAGGCGGTTTACCTGCGCCCTTTGCAACCCATGGCATACAACGCGCCGGACAACATGCCGGTCACCGACATCCTGGTGCTGCTGGTGCCGGAACCGCCCAGCCCGGAGCATCTGGAAATCCTCGCCGAAGCCGCGCGCCTGTTCTCGGACGCCGACTTTCGCGCGCGCTTGCGTGCCTGCACCGACGCTGCCGGAGTGATCAGGCTGTTCGATACCTGGATCGCGCCCGGAGTCTGACAGGCCGGCAGACGGCAGCTCATGCGCCGAACAGCAAGCGGGCGCGCGCGGCGAAAGCATCGAGCGTCCGCGCGGCGGACTTTGCCAACAAATAGCCGGCGATTCCGGCGGCGAACCGCGATGGCGGCGTCAGTTCCAGGTGGAACGCCACCCGGCTCCCGGCGGCGTCCGGCGCGAAGCCCCAGCGCACCTGCAGATCGCCCAGCATGTCCTGGCGCGAGCGCACGACAATGGAATCCGGCCGGCGCAGCGTTGCCACCGCGCTCAGTTTGAATTCGATGAACGCGAGGCCGATCACCTGATCGACAAACAACGTGTCGCCATCGCGCGCGTGGATGCGCACCTGGCGGTACTCCTGGAGGAATTCGGGATAGCGCTCGACGTCCGCAACCAGGTCGAACATGCGCTCCGGCGCATAGGGCAGAATGGCGGACTGCGCGTAGCGGATCGCCTTCCCCTCATCTCCCATCAACACGACCTCCTGACAAGACCCCGGGCAGAATCGCCGGTCTAAGCCTGCATAATGCCCAAAAAACCCAAGCCTGCATGAGGAAATGGTTTTTCTGCACACTTGTTGGACAGTTAGGGCATGATTGCATCTGCGTCAGTGGATGTATGCGGTCTGAGAACACAGCCCATAGGGGGCGTGACGCCGCGGGACGGATTTTTGAGGAGTTTCTATATGGGAACGAAGTTATACGTGGGCAACCTGGGTTATGGGGTCAAGAGCAACGACCTGGAAACGCTGTTTGCCGCTCATGGCACGGTACGCTCGGCCGAAGTGATCACGGATCGCGCCAGCGGCCAGTCCAAGGGTTTTGGCTTTGTCGAGATGGGCAGCGAGCAGGAAGCGAAGGCGGCGATCGCGGCCCTCAACGGCAAGGAAATGGAAGGCCGCAATCTGACTGTCAATGAGGCCCGTCCCAAGGAAGCGGGCGGCGGTGGCGGACGCGGCGGCTACGGCGGTGGCGGCGGCGGTGGCGGACGCGGCGGCTACGGCGGTGGCGGCGGTGGTGGCGGTGGTGGCGGGCGCCGCTACTAGAAGCCTCGATTCAATTCGCCGCGCGCAGTCGCGCGGCGCCGCTGAGCTTTCTGCCGGCCTGCAAAGGGTCGCATAAGGCGCAGGTCCGCGGTTGCGCGGCAGGGCGTGGGGCGCGCCCGGATCGCGCCCACTCAAATCCCAAGCAGGCGTGGAATGAGCGTCTCACGCCTGTCCCCAAGGCTGAGCCTGATTTGCGCTAGCAAATCATTTAAAGGTGCTACCCTGTCGGGGTCCGTTATCCGCCTTGGATCCTCACATGACCAAGTCCCCTGCGCGACCCCGAAAAGCCAAACCGACCACAGAAGCAAAGAAGAGCCGCGCGCCTGTCACGGCCACCAAGACTCCCAAGACGCCCGTCAAGCGCGCCATCCAGCCCGCGGCCAAGCCCGCCAAACCTCGCAAGACGGCCGCAGTGGCCGAGCAAAAGCCTCAGCCCGCGGCGGAAGAATTTCCCATCGTCGGCATCGGCGCCTCGGCGGGCGGCCTGGAGGCCCTTGAGCAATTCCTCGCGCACGCGCCGCCGGCCAGCGGCATGGCCTACATCGTCATCCAGCACCTGGATCCGAACCGCAAGGGCATGATGCCCGAACTGCTGCAGCGCACCACCCGCATGAAGGTAGCGCAGGCGGCAGACAACATGCTCGTGGAACGCGATCACGTCTATGTGATTCCGCCCAACATGGACATGTCGCTACTGCAGGGCGTGCTTCATCTGTTCGAATTCCACGAGCCACGTGCGCAGCGCCTGCCGATCGATTTCTTCTTTCGCAGCCTGGCTGTCGACCGCCGGCACTTCGCCATTGGCGTGGTCCTTTCCGGCATGGGGTCGGACGGCACCCTGGGACTGCGCGCCATCAAGGAGAACGCCGGCCTGGCCCTGGCGCAGGATCCGGCCAGCGCCCGTTTCGACGCCATGCCGCGCAGCGCCATCGAGGCCGGATTGGCGGACATCGTCGCGCCGGCGGAAGATCTGCCCAGCCGCATCATCACCTATTTTCATCACGCACCTTTCGCGGTGCGCCCGGATGCCGAACTGGAAAGCGTCGACGCGCATGGCTCCCTGGACAAGATCCTGGTCGTGCTGCGCATGCACACCGGCCACGATTTTACCCTCTACAAGAAGTCCACCCTCTACCGCCGCATCGAGCGCAGGATGGGCATCCACCAGATCGACCGGATCCCCACCTATGTCCGCTTCCTGCGCGAGAACCCGGCCGAGCAGGACCTGCTGTTCAAGGAACTGCTGATCGGCGTCACCGGCTTCTTCCGCGACCCCGAGGCCTGGGAAGTGTTGAAGACCCTGGTCCTGCCCGAGCTGTTTGCTGCCGTCCCGTCCGGCCGGATGCTGCGTGCCTGGGTGGCGGGCTGCTCCACCGGCGAAGAAGCCTATTCCCTGGCCATCCTGTTCAGGGAAGCGCTGGAAGAGTTACGGCCGCAAGGTCGCTTCACGCTGCAGATCTATGCCACCGACCTGGACCGCGCGGCGATCGAGAAGGCCCGACTGGGCCACTATCCGTCCAACATCGCGGCCGACGTCTCGCCCGAGCGCATCAACCGCTACTTCACGTCGGACGAGAGCGGCTATCGGGTGGCCAAGGAGATCCGCGAGATGGTGATCTTCGCGCCGCAGAACCTGATCATGGATCCGCCCTTTACCAAGCTGGACATCCTTTCCTGCCGCAACCTGCTGATCTACCTGGGGCCGGAGCTGCAGAAGAAACTGATTCCGCTGTTCCAGTACAGCCTCAATCCGGGCGGCATCCTGTTCCTCGGCAGCGCCGAAACGATCGGCAGCTACACCGACCTGTTCGCCCCGGTGGACGCCAAGGCGCGGCTTTACCGGCGCTCCGAAGTCTCGCTGCGCATGGGTGAAGTGGAGTTTCCCACCAAGCTGTTTGCCGCCGCCGAGGGCGGCATGCCCGACGGGGCCCGCCCCCCGCCGGTGGTCAACCTGCAGGCGGTCGCGGAAAAGCTGTTGCTGCGCAGCTATTCGCCGCCGGCGGTGCTGGTCAATCCCAAGGGCGACATCGTCTACATCAACGGGCGCACCGGCAAGTACCTGGAACCCGCGTCCGGCAGGGCCAACTGGAACATCCTGGCGATGGCCCGCGTCGATCTGCGCCACGAACTGGCCGCCGCCATGCAGCGTGTTCAGCAGGAGCGGGGCCCGGTCACGGTGCGCGGCATCAGGCTGGACGGCAATGGCCATCCGCTTTACCTGGACCTGGTGCTGGAAGCGCTGGAGGAACCGGTCGCACTCTCCGGCATGATCATCGTGGTGTTCCATGAGCAACCGCCTCCTGAGCTACCGAAGCAGAAGCGCGGCGGGCCGCACGCCAGCGCAAGCGCCCAGCGCGTGGCGGAGCTGGAAACGGAAGCGCAACACCTGCGCGAACAACTGCAGATCACTCGTGAGGAGATGCAGAGTTCGCAGGAAGAACTCAAGTCCTCCAATGAGGAATTGCAATCCACCAACGAGGAACTGCAATCCACCAACGAGGAGCTCACCACCTCCAGGGAAGAGATGCAGTCGCTGAACGAGGAACTGCAGACCGTCAACGCCGAACTGCAGAACAAGGTCGAGGAATTGTCGCGCGCCAGCGATGACCTGAAGAACCTGCTCAACAGCACCGACATCGCCATCATCTTCCTCGACAACGAGCTGCGCGTGCGCAGCTTTACGGATTCCGCCGTGCGTCTCATCAAATTGATCCCAAGCGATGTGGGGCGGCCCATGAGCGACATCGTGAGCGAGCTGGAATACCCGCAGATGCAGGCCGACGCCAAGGCGGTGTTGCGCAGCCTGGTCTATGTTGAGAAGGAGGTGCCCACCCGTGAAGGTCGCGTGTACATGGTGCGCATCATTCCCTACCGGACGACAACAAACGTGATTGATGGTGTGGTCTTTACCTTCGTCGACATTACCCGTGCAAAGAAAATGGAAGTCGATCTGCATGATGCATTGGCCAAGAATCTGCCGAAGTCGTGAGCAACCGGGGGATCCATGACAGATGACAAGGGCGAGGACTGGTATCACGCGCTGAGGCGCGTCGCGGAGCGCAAGGTTCGGGACGGGCAGGGCGAGATCGTGGACATGACCTCGCTGGTGCATGAGTTGGAAGTCCGGCACGTCGAGCTGGAACTGCAAAACGAGGAATTGCGCCATGCCCGGAACGAAACCGAAGCGGCCCGCGATCGCTATTCCGAGCTGTTCGAACTGGCTCCAGTCGGCTACTTCCTGCTCGACGCGCGGGGCATCATCCTTGAATGCAATCTGACCGTGTCGGTGTATCTCGAGTTGCCACGCTCGCAGATCGTCGGCCGACCATTCGGGAGCCTGCTGCTCCCGGCCTACCGCAGCAGCCTGGACGGGCTGCTGGGGCGGGTGTTCGCCACCGGGGAGCGGGAAATCTGGGAAGCGACGCTGTGGCACAAGGACGGCAGTCCGCTGTATGCCCGCATCGGCGCCAAGCTGGTGGAATCCAGCCACGCCTGTCTGCTGGCGGTGACCGACATCAGCGACCGCGTGGAAGCGGAAACGGCGCTGCGCAAGAACGAGGCGCGGCTGCGCAAGGTGTTGCAGGTCGACACTGTCGGCACCTTGTTCATGGATAATGCCGGCACCGTCATCGACGCGAACGACACCTTTCTCAGGTGGACGGGCTACAGCCGCGACGAAGTGGACCGGCATGTACTCAACTGGCTCAAGCTGGCGCCTCCCGAGGGGCAGGACGCTGTAGTCGAGCAAATCAGACTGCTGGCAGCAGGCGGCCGCTTCGGCCCTCGGGACAGCGAGTGTCTGTGCAAGGATGGCTCGCGCCGCTGGTTGTTGCTGGCGGGCGCCAATCTTGGCGATGCCACCAGCATTATATTTTGCATCGACGTGAACGACCGCAACCACGCTAGAGGAGCCCTCATCGAGGGCCAGAACATGCTGCGCATCGTGATTGAAAACAGTCCGGAACGGATTTTTTTGCTGGATCGCGCGGGACGCCTGTTGTTTGGCAACGCCAACGCCCAGGAGTATTTGCAGCGCCTTGGATCCAGGCCCGATGAGCCGATTGCCGACAAGCTCGGCAAGACCGCCGAGGAATTGTTTGCCGACGCCGAGTACGGCCGGGCTGCCGGCGCGATCAACCGCCGCGTCATCGAAACGGGCAAGGCAGAGACGGAAGAGAAGGTCGTCAACACCACGCTGGGCAAGCGCATCTACCAGGTCACCCGCACGCCATACCTAGACGCGGCCGGACAAGTCAGCGGCCTGGTCGGCACGGTGGGCGACATCACCGAGCGGAAACTCGGCGAAGCCGCGCGCATCGCGCAACTCGAACAGCAGCGCGATACCCTGGTGCGGGAAGTGCACCACCGGATCAAGAACCACCTGCAGGGGGTGGTCGGTCTGCTGCGCAACCGCCAGGCGCAGTCGCCTGCCGTGGCGGACGCGCTGCAGGACGCGATCAGCCAGGTACTGGTCATCGCCGAGGTCTACGGGCTGCAAGGCCAGCCCGAAACGGGTGAGATCGCCCTTTGCCAACTGGCTTCCGCGGTGTTGCACGGCGCGATCGCACCGGTGCCGGTGAACTGCGCGAAGGACATGGAAACGAACAAGGTCGTCCTGGCCCCGAACGAAGTCATGCCCATCTCCCTCATCATCAACGAGTTGGTGAACAACAGCTTCAAACACTTGAGCAAGGCTGTGCCCGAGCGGCCGATCCGCGTTGATATCGAAGGCGACGCGGAGCGGGCCATGCTGCGGGTGCGATCCGGTCCGGCGCGGCTTCCCGCCGGCTTCGATTTCGCGCTGGGCCGCGGCACCGGGACGGGCCTCGAACTGGTCCGCGCCATGCTGCCTTCAGCTGGCGCACGGGTCAACTTTCGCCAGGAAGGGGATGAAGTCGTGACCGAACTTGTCCTCGCCCCGCCGGTGATCCTCGCCCCCACGCCGGGATCCTGACCGGTGATTTGCGACCGCGCGGTACAGACTTAAGTCGTTCCCCAATGGCGCGCAGGTGAATCGAGACTCGGGGCGCGATCGAAGTCGATGCGACACCAGGTTTCCAGAGACGGCGCGGCTATCCTCATCATACTCATCGAGTACAAGCTGCCGATGTTGCTGCAAGGCAATGCGGCAAGTTATTGGCGCACCTGCACCTTCTGAGCGAAGGGCGGGGGCCGCGATCCGTGTGGCGGAAGCCACCATCTGCGGGTCTATATGAGGGCCTGGGGCACAAGCTGGAAGCCGCCTCCAACTTGGCGCACCACATCAAGGCCGAGCCGGGGATAGGTTACCGGCTGGCGGCGGACGGGTATATAGACTGATCCTTGATTGATCCCGGAATTGCCGGGTGGGAGCAGGCTCCAGGCGCTAAGGGCCGCGAATAGCGGCGCCTCTGACTATCCGGGCGTCACGTCCTGGGCCGGTTTCTTCGCTCCGGGTTTTCTGCCTGGGGCGGTGGGGGGGATAAATCCGGCAATCCGGCAAAGCATCCCCTCAAGGGGGACGCCGTCGGTATAGCGTGTCACGCTGCACTTGGAGATTTCTCCCCGGGCTGACAACTCGGCCAGGGACACGCGTACCTTGGCCAGCGGCATTCCCGTTGCGGCGGCAATCTCCAGGTCGAGTTGCTGCCCGTGCTTCTTCAAATACTGGAGAATGATGTTGGTAGTCTGCATCTGGATGACCTCAGTGAAGATGGGGACAGCTCGTCCGCCACCAAAATGGATAGGCAAAACCTGCGCGGCCCTACATGATACTCCAGAAACCGGGGTGCCGCCCAGTTTGGTTGGCTAAGTGTTTGATTATATTG
>CAWAJU010000007.1:0-286505 GCA_963782495.1 uncultured beta proteobacterium
GCCCTTCGGCTTGAAGGTCCCGATGAACTCGTCGCTGACGTCATAGGGGTGCAACTCGCAATAGACGCTGGCCTCCCTGACGCGCCGGGCAATGAGTTGGGTGTATTGGGAGCCGAAGTCGAGGATGAGTATTTTTTCGTGTGACATATGTGCTGGCTAAATAAAAAGGGGGCTCGCGCCCCCTCTGGTCCGGGATTCGATCACTCCACCCGGTAATTGGGCGCTTCCTTGACGATCTGCACATCGTGGACATGGGATTCCTTCACGCCCGCCGAAGTGATCTCGACGAATTCCGCTTTCTTGTGCATCTCTTCGATGGTTGACACGCCCAGGTAACCCATCGAGGAGCGCAAGCCGCCCATCAGCTGGTGGATGACGTTGAGCGCAGTGCCCTTGTAGGGCACACGACCCTCTATGCCTTCGGGCACCAACTTGTCCGCATCAGATTCGGTATCCTGGAAGTAACGGTCCTTGGAGCCCTGCTGCATGGCACCCAGCGAGCCCATACCGCGGTAGGATTTGTAGGAGCGGCCCTGGTACAGTTCCACCTCACCCGGCGCCTCCTCGGTACCCGCCAGCAGACCGCCCAGCATGACGCAATGGGCGCCCGCGGCAAGGGCCTTGGAAATGTCTCCCGAATATCGTATACCACCATCGGCGATCAGGGGAACGCCGGTTCCGGCCAGTGCTTCCGCGACATTGGCGACCGCGGTGATCTGCGGTACGCCCACTCCCGCGACGATGCGGGTGGTGCAGATGGAACCGGGGCCGATGCCGACCTTGACCGCATCTGCGCCGTGATCGACCAGCGCCCGCGCGGCACTTGCGGTGGCAATATTGCCGCCTATGACCTGGACGTCGGGGAAATTCGTTTTGACCCACTTGACCCGGTCCAGCACACCCTTGGAGTGGCCGTGAGCGGTGTCGACGACGATGACATCCACGCCGGCCTCAGCGAGCGCCGCGACCCGATCTTCGGTGCCGGCCCCCACTCCCACCGCGGCGCCGACCCGCAAACGCCCTTGGCCATCCTTGGACGCATTGGGATGCTCGGTCGATTTCTGGATGTCCTTCACCGTGATCAGGCCGCGCAACTCGAATGCGTCGTTGATCACCAGCACCCGCTCCAGGCGGTGCTTGCGCAACAGCGCGGTGGCTTCTTCCCGGCTCGTGCCTTCCCTGACCGTCACCAGGCGTTCGCGCGGCGTCATGATGTTGGATATGGGCTGATCGAGGTTGGTCTCGAAGCGCAGGTCGCGGTTGGTGACTATGCCGACGACTTTGCGGCCTTCCACCACCGGCAGGCCTGAGATCCTGTGCATCCGGGTAATCGCAAGCACGTCCCGCACGGTCATTTGCGGTGCGATAGTGATGGGATCCTTGACGACGCCGGATTCAAAGCGCTTGACCTTGGAGGCTTCGGCAGCCTGCTCCTGTGGGGTCATGTTCTTGTGGATGATGCCGATTCCGCCTTCCTGTGCGATAGCAATGGCCAAGTTCGCTTCTGTCACGGTATCCATGGCAGCGGAAATAAGGGGAAGGTCGAGGGTAATCGTTCGGGTTAACCTGGTCCGCAGGTTGACATCACGAGGCAGAACTGAAGAATGGGCGGGGACGAGCAAAACGTCATCGAAAGTGAGCGCTTTTTGCAGGACACGCATGTTGTTTTCCTAGGCGCAAATTCGAATTATACGTTGACGTGTCCTCCATTCAAAATGCGCCACCCATTCAGGCCCTTGGGCCCCGAATCCCATGGCCGCGGCCCAATACCCGATCCACGCACCCGTCCACAAACCCTGACCCCCGATAGCAGGCATGCTTATTTGCTCAGGATTGGATGCCGAATGCGTGCCCTGTGGTCGAAATCTACCAAGGCAAACCCGGCTTTTCCGCATTGACGCAGATAAGAATACGGGCTACTTTCCACGCATCCCGGGATTGCAGGCAAAACTTCCCGGCTTGACCTGATCGCCCATACCGCTGAGGAGACTAGCATGCGCCACATCTTGACCACCCTGACCGCCGTTTCCGTTCTCGCCCTGACAGGCTGTGCCAATCAGTCCGCCAGCGCACCCCCAGCGCCCAGTGCGGCCGTAGCGCAACCGCAAGCGCCGGCACAGCCCACCATCAGCGCAGAGGCTCAGGCCGCGTTGAGCAAGGCGCAGACTGCGGTCAAGGAAGCCAAGGCGAAAAATGCACTGTGGACCACCGCCGAGAGCGCGCTCAAAGCCGCCGAAGAGGCTGCCAAGACGGGCGACAGCGAGGCCGTGATGAAGAACGCCAAGACTGCCGAGGAGCAGGCCCATCTGGGTCTGGAGCAGGCGAAGGGCCCCGCGCTGGAACTTAAGAACCTGTAAACCATGGAGATGGGGCAATACCCCTCCAAGATGCGCGCAGTTCTGCTTCTACTTTGTCTGTGCTTCCCCCTGGCTTCCGCCGCGGAGATTTACAAATGGACGGACGGTTCGGGACAAGTCCATTACTCCGACCAGCCACCTTCTGACCAAGCCCTGGTAATCAAAGCCGCGCCCGCGCCTCCAACGGAGGCTGGCGAGGCGCAGCGGGAACTCGCAGAGAAAGACCTCGCCTTCAAGAAACGGCAGGAGGATGCGACCAAAGCCAGGGAGAAGGCCGATGCGGATGCCCAAGCGGCGCGCACCAAACAGGAAAACTGCGAGCGCGCCCGGCAGAATCTGGTCAACCTCGATCAGAGTCCGCGCAGCTATACAATCGGTCCATCCGGACAACGAACTTATTTGACCGACCAGCAGCGCGCTGACACTCGCGCCGCGGCGGAAAAATTCATAGCGGAAAATTGTCGTTAAGCCTGACTGTCAGGCTCGGTCGCTTCCTTGGTGGGCAAGTCGCCACCGCCTTTCTTCATCACCTTGCCCTGCTCTGCCCGCTGCCGCCTAACTTCTTTCGGATCGGCAATGAGCGGCCGGTAGATTTCCACCCGGTCCCGATCCCGCAATACCGTATCCAGCTTGCATAGCTTGCCGTATACACCCACTTTGTTCGACGTCAGGTTGACTTCCGGAAATTTCTCCATCAGGCCTGAAGCGTTGACCGCCTGCTCTATCGTCGCCCCTTCGTCCACTTGCACGGCCAAGATAACCTGTTGGGCAGGCAAGGCATAGGCGACTTCCACCGTAATCTTATTCATGTCCACAGTAGACCTGTTCAGCGCGACGCACAAAGGCATCCACAAAGGTGTTGGCAATATGATTGAACACCGGCGTCAGCACGGATTCCAAGAGCTTGCTGGAAAAAGTATAGATCATTTCAAAGTCCACCCTGCAGGCCGTTTCCCCCAAGGGCTTGAATCGCCAATGCCCGCGCAGGTGGGAAAATGGGCCCTTCTGTAGATTGATCAGCATTTCGGTGGGGACCGTTTTTTCATTATCCGTCGTGAAACTCTGTTTGACTCCCATGTAGTCAATGGTCAGCGTCGCCACGGTGGCTTGCTCATCCCGCCTATGCAATTCGGTCCCGCCGCACCAGGGAAGAAATAGCGGATAATCCTCTACCCGGTCGACCAACTCGAACATCTGCCCAGCGCTGAATTCCACCAGCACCGTTTTGCTTACCTGGGCCATAGCCTCGACTCAAGACAAAACTGGCATTTTACGGAATCCCGGACTCATGACCATCGCCGACAACAAAAAAGCTTTCCATGACTACTTCATCGAAGAACGCTACGAATCCGGCCTGGTTCTCGAAGGCTGGGAGGTCAAGTCAATCCGGGCTGGGCGCGTACAACTCAAGGAATCCTATGTCGTGGTCAAGAATGGCGAAGTCTTCTTGATTGGCTGCCACATCAGCCCTTTGCCCACAGCTTCCACACACATCCATCCCGACCCCACCCGCACGCGCAAGCTGCTGTTGCACGGGGAGGAAATCAGCAGGTTGATCGGCAAAACCGAACGCGCCGGCTACACTCTGGTGCCAGTGAATTTGCACTATGCCAAGGGTCGCATCAAGCTCGATATCGGCTTGGCCAAAGGTAAGAAACAGCACGACAAACGGGCGACCGAGAAGGAAAGGGAATGGGTGCGAGAGAAAGCCAGGCTAATGCGCTCCGACAAGAAGGCCCAGGGGCATTAGGGCGTCAGCCACGGCTCGTCGTTCAAGTTGCCCGCAGCCTCCGTTGAAATGATTCATGGCCTGAGGCATCGGGGACGATGCGCGCAGCGGCTATCAAGGCGTCGACAACCACCCTGTACCAGGAGTCTCTAAGGAAGGTCTGAAGAAGCCCCAATTTTCATGAGCAAATTGGATGCATGATCATCAGCGGCAAGGCTTCGGGTTGATTCCGGGTATTTTACCCCGGCATCGTTCGGCCTTTCTGGCCATTTCTCATTCATTGGGCGCACCTTGCCCCTTGAGGTCGCAACAGGTGATGTCGCGCCAGGTACAAATTCGCCAGGGCGCAGGTGGCGAACAATCGGTTCGCGTTCTTCTCCAGTCCCTTGTAGCGCACCTTCACGAAACCGAAGATGTTCTTGATGACACCGAACGCGTGCTCGACCTTCGCGCGCACACGGGATTTGTTCCGGTTCTTCGCCCGTTCGATTTCATCGACTTCGCCCTTACGGCGGCAGCGCCGGTTGGTCATGTCCTGCGCTTGGGGCGCGCATTGCTTGATGACCTCCGTTTGCCCCTGATAGGCACGGTCGCCCCAAACCTTGGTTTCATCTCCATGCAACAGGTCAGAGAGCACTTGCGAATCTGCCACGTTGGCGGCGGTGGCCACCACCGAGTGGATCAGCTTGTTCTTGGAATCGACCCCTATGTGCGCCTTCATGCCGAAGTGCCACTGGTTGCCCTTCTTGGTCTGGTGCATGTCCGGGTCGCGCTTTTGATCGCGGTTCTTGGTCGAGGACGGCGCAGAGATGATGGTGGCGTCGACGATGGTGCCTCGGGCCACCTTCATGCCTTGCGCCTCCAGGTGGCGGTGCACCTGCTCGAACAGCTTTTTGCCCAAGTGGTGCTTCTCCAGCAGATGCCTAAAGCGCAGAACGGTGGTCTCGTCCGGCGCGGCTTCACGCCCGAGATCGATGCCGACGAAGCGGCGCATGGCAGCCGAGTCGTAGATGGCCTCTTCCACCGCCGGGTCGGACAGGTTGAACCATTGCTGCAGGAAGTAGACGCGCAGCATGCGCTCCAGCCCCACCGTCGGCCGGCCGCCTTCACCTGCAGGGTAGTACGGCGCGATTACCGCGCACAGTTCAGACCAAGGCACCACACGCTCCATCTCGGCAAGAAACGTCGCGCGCCGCGTGGGCTTGGCATGAAGTTCAAAGCTGCCTTCGGCAAAGGTTTGTTGTCTCATTCGTCTCCCTCCCAGTCACGCACCAATATTAATGCACGACACGGTTGCTTGATGACTTTTGCAGGGTTTCCCTAATCGCTTATACCTTGTCTAACCGCTAAAATCGGCCTAGTTTTCTAATGTGGAAGCACGCATGCAAAAGTCCTGGAAGATGCCTGAACCGAGACCGCATTTTGTCTGCCGTACAAACAGTTGCGTGCCATTTGTCAGGCAGACTTGTAAATAGGGTCGAATTTCGCTAAAAAGCTAAGGCTATATGGCTTAAGGAGGTTGGAATGCCTACGCTGCCACTTGAAGGCTACGACGTGGAGTTTATTCCCTTGGAACGGCGCTTGGTTGATCGCCGCAGGACAACGGGCAATTCTCCGCTCCCTCCAGGTCTGCAAAAGGATAGACGCGACTCAGAAGGTCGAAGGTTGCAAGACCGGAATCACGCTCAGCAAGCCAAGACCGTCCAGTAGGACGGTTTTTTCTTAGTGGCTTACCCTAACCTGGGAATCTCCCGCCACCAGCTTTCCTATCAGTCTGGCGCTGGCAAAATCGCAATCCTTGAACAGGTCTAATACGTCCTTCGCAGCGCCCGCGTCACAGGTCACCAAGAGGCCTCCGCTGGTTTGAGGGTCACACAGCAGCTTGCGCTGCCAGTCTGGCATGCCGTCGGGCAATACGACGTCCTGAGCAAAACTCTTCCAGTTGCGTGTCGACGCTCCAGGCCCAAACCCCTGCCGGGCCAGTTCCTCCGCCAGTGGGTGAATCGGCAGACGCGAGAATTGGATCTCAGCCGCAAGCTTTGAGCCACGGCACATTTCCAGCAAGTGTCCCAACAAGCCAAAGCCGGTGACGTCCGTCATTGCATGGACGGCAGACAAGTTGGCCAAGGCGATGCCGGGTGTATTGAGTTGGGTCGTGGATCGCAGCATCTGCGCATAGCCCTCGGCGCTGAGTTGGCCTTTCTTCATCGCATCGGCAAATACCCCGATGCCCAGAGGCTTGCCCAGGATCAATACATCGCCTGGTCTGGCCTCATCATTGCGCTTAACCCGGCCCGGGTGCACCACGCCTATGCCAACCAGGCCATAAATGGGCTCAGGGGAGTCAATGGAATGGCCTCCGGCCACGGGAATACCGGCAGCCTTGCAGACTGATTCCCCACCTTCCAGGATGCGGCGGATGACCTCCACGGGCAGCTTGTCCATGGGCATTCCCAATACCGCCAGGGCGAATAGGGGACGGCCGCCCATGGCATAGATATCGGCCAGTGCGTTAGTCGCGGCGATACGACCAAAGTCGTACGGATCATCCACGATAGGCATGAAGAAATCGGTGGTGGCAACGATGGCCTGCTCGTCATTGAGCTTGTAGACCGCCGCATCATCGCTGGATTCGGTTCCCACCAGCAAGGCTTCTGGCATCAGTCCGGCGGAAGCCATGCCGGCCAGCAGTTCGCTCAATACGGCCGGCGCAATTTTGCAGCCACATCCCCCACCATGGGACAATGTGGTCAATTTGATGGTATTCATGGGTAATGGTGTGAAGCTTTTGGGCGCTGCAACCGTAGCACAGCTGACAGAGTTTGACGAGATTATCGACGCCCGCTCGCCCGCCGAGTTTGCCGCCGACCATATACCCGGGGCAATCAATCTGCCGGTCCTGAATAACGAAGAGCGCGTTCAGATTGGCACAATGTACACCCAGGTCTCTGCGTTCGAGGCGAAAAAGATCGGCGCCGCCCTGGTCTCCCGCAACATCGCCCATCATCTTGAGTCACACTTTCGCGACAGGCCCAGAAGCTATCGGCCGCTGGTGTATTGCTGGCGAGGCGGCAACCGCAGCGGTTCGCTCTGCCATGTGCTGCAGAAGATCGGCTTCGCAGCCCGTCAATTGGAAGGCGGCTACAAGGCTTACCGAAGCAAGGTCGTCGAGGACCTGGAGCGCCTCCCCGACCAATTCCAATTCCGCGTCATTTGCGGCCCGACAGGCAGCGGCAAGAGCCGCCTGCTGCGCGCGCTGAACGGTGCGGGTGCCCAGGTGCTGGACCTTGAGGAACTGGCCGCGCATCGAGGCTCGGTGCTGGGCGTGCTGCCGGATCATCCGCAGCCTACCCAGAAAGCCTTTGAAAGCACCCTCTGGTCCCGGCTGAATATACTGTCCCCGCACGAACCGGTTTATGTCGAATCGGAAAGCAAGAGAATTGGCGCCCTGCAGGTTCCCGGCGGCTTGATCGCGGTGATGCGGGCCAGTCCCTGCATCAGGCTCCACCTGCCCCGCGACGCCCGTATTCGACTGCTGGTAGAGGAGTATGAGCATTTCCCCCGCCAGCCGGACGCACTGATAGAGCAACTCAATCAGCTGACCGCCCTGCGCGGCAAGGAAACCATAGAAGGCTGGCGCGCCCTGATCGATGAGGGAAATTGGCAAGGCCTGGTTGGCGCCTTGCTGGATGAGCACTATGACCCTGCCTACACCAGATCCCTGTCGAGGAATTATGCGCCGACGGACCAGGACAAATCCCTGAACTTGAATGACGTTGACGCAGGTGAGTTTGAACGCGCAGCAAGATCGCTGCTGATCTAGGAACCCAGTTTCCAGCGCCCAAGCAATTGATAAACTGGACCATGCTCGGTCAGGTCCGAAGCTACCAACACAAACTCTTCCGGATGCCACGCTATCGGTTCAAACGCAACTTGTGTTGCGCAGCGTGTATTGCGCAGCAAGGTGACGTGGGGTTTGTAAGGGCGCCGGTCGAAATGGAAGGCCGCCGCTTCGAGGCCATCTTCCAGACCGTACACCAGCTGGCCCAAGGCTGGCGGCACTTCTTCCGGACTGAGGAAGCCAACCTTGTTGTGTCGCCAGCAGGCGGCCTGTTTGAAGTTGAGGCTGAACACGCGACCTTCCACGTGTGCCGCCAGTTCGCGCAAGCCATCCAGGCGCTCGGCCGGTGTGTCGCCCAGAAACACCAGGCTCATGTGCAAGGTATCCGGCTTCATGCGCCGGCCACCCCAGACTTCGTGCAAACGACCGCCGGTTTTCCACAGGGCACGGCGGACTTCCTCTTCCGGCCAAAGCGCAAAGAACAGGCGAAGACCGCCCTGGCTCACGAACGATCACGCACAATAAGGCAAACAGCCTGGGCGGCAATCCCTTCCTTGCGCCCGGCAAATCCCAGAAACTCCGTAGTCGTGGCCTTGACGTTGACGCAGCTTGCTTCGACGCGCAGGTCTTCCGCAATATGGGCCGCCATGCAAGGAATAAAGGGCGCCATCTTCGGGACTTGGGCGATGATGGTGGAATCCACGTTCATGACCCGCCAGCCCATGCCCGACAGGCGCCCGGCGACTTCGCGCAGCAGTTCACGGCTGTCGATGCCCTTGAAGCGCGGATCACTATCCGGAAAATGCCGGCCGATGTCGCCCAGCGAAGCCGCGCCGAGCAGCGCATCACAGATTGCATGAGTCAGCACGTCCGCATCCGAATGCCCGACCAAACCCTGATCATGGGGAATCTCCACACCGCCAACGATGAGTTTGCGGCCTTCCGCAAAGGCATGAACATCAAATCCCTGTCCCACCCTGAGTTCAATCATGCAGCGTCTCCAGTAGCAGGCGAATCAGATCCAGATCACGAGGATAGGTCACCTTGAGGTTGTGGCTGCCCGATTCCACCAGCCTAGGCTTGAGGCCGCGCATCTCGATGGCTGAGGCCTCGTCCGTTACCTGGCCTCCGGCGCCAAGCAGCGCGTCGAGCAACTGGGCATGACGAAACATCTGCGGCGTTTGAGCCTGCCACAAATCTGTGCGAGACTCGGTCGCAACCACCCGCTGATCGGCATCAGCGCGTTTGAGGGTATCCGCGACCGGCACGGCGAGCAAGCCCCCCACTGGATCTTGGGTCAGCGCATGGAGCAGCTTGTCCAGAAGTGCGTGATCCAGAGCGGGGCGAGCCGCGTCGTGAACCAGTACCCAGTCTTCCGCGCGTACCTGCCCCACCATCTGTTTCAGGCCTTGGGTCACACTCAAGGCACGGGTATTCCCGCCGCAGCGAAGCACGACGAGCTTGCGCTCAAATTCACTCCAGTCGAACCTTTCCCAATACGAATCGTCCGCCGACAGCACCACGTACACACGGGCAATGCGGGCGTGGGTGAAAAACGTGCGGATCGCGTGGTAGATCAGCGGCCGGCCAGCCAGGGACAGATATTGCTTTGGAAGACCGCCTCCCATCCGGCTGCCGCTCCCCGCCGCGGGAATCAGGGCGTAGTGCTTGGTTTCCATAAGGGGATTATCCCGTGGGCTGCGCAACTGGGGCAAGGCGGACCGGTATAATCTTGTTTTTTATTTAGCCCATGTCTTTGCCCAGCCGTCTTCCGGAACCCGGTCAGAAATTGCGGATCAGCGGGCTTGTTGGCGCGATGGACGCGCTGTTCCTCAGTCGCCAGGCAAGCCGCAAGCCATTGCTGGTCTTGTGTGCCACGGCCTGGGATGCACAGCGTCTGGTGGATGAGATCAACTGGTTCAACCCGGAACTCAAAGCCGCACTGTTTCCCGATTGGGAAACCCTGCCCTACGACGCCTTCTCGCCTCACCCCGACCTGATTTCGGACCGGCTGGCCACCCTGTACCGACTGGGGCGGGGCGATTTCAGTGTGGTGGCGGTTCCCCTGACCACGGCCCTGACACGGCTGCCGCCCGCCGAGTTTCTAGCCGCCTATACCTTCTTCCTCAAACAGGGCGACCGTCTGGATGAGGCCGCGTTCCGCGAGCAGATGCGCCTGGGCGGATACAGCCATGTGAATCAGGTCTATTCGCCGGGGGAATTCAGTGTCCGCGGTGGTCTGATTGACCTGTTTCCAATGGGCAGCCCCGTGCCCTACCGGATCGATTTGCTCGACGATGAAATCGAAACGCTGCGCGCGTTTGACGTGGACTCGCAACGCACTATCTACCCGGTCAAGGAAATCCGCCTGCTGCCGGCACGCGAGTTTCCCCTGGATGAAGCCGGCGTAAGTGCATTCAGGCAGAACTTCCGCGCGCGCTTCGAAGGCGACCCATCCCGCTCGCGCCTGTACAAGGATGTCAGCAATGGCCTGGCGCCAGCCGGCATCGAATATTATCTGCCGCTATTCTTCGAGCACACCGCCAATCTGTTCGATTACCTGCCATCGGACACCCTAGTCTGTCTGCACGGAAACGGTGATCACGCCGCGCAGCAATTCTGGCAAGACACCCAGAGTCGCTACAGACTGATGCGTGGCGATCCGGAGCACCCGCTACTGGCGCCGGAAGAGTTGTACCTGAATTCAGAGCAACTGTTCCTCCAACTCAAACGCTTTGCCCGCATGGATCTCGAGTCCTCCGGAGAAGGCCCGGCTCGTTCCCTGCCGCCGGTGAACGTCGACCGGCGCATTCCCCACCCCCTGACCAAGCTTGTCGGCTTTGTCTCGACCTGGCCAGGCAAGTTATTACTGGTCGCACACAGCGCCGGCAGGCGAGAGACCCTGGCCGAGTTCTTCGCCGACCACGGCCTCGCTACCTCGCCCTGCGAGAGCTGGGCCCAGTTCACCAGTCAGACCGAACGCGTCCAGTTGGTAAGCGCGCCGCTATCGGCCGGATTCATTGCGCAACAGGAAGACTTTGCGGTCATTACCGAGACCGAGCTCTATGCCCTGCCGCCGCGCAGCCGGCCGGGGCGGGCCAAGCAGGCCACCCAGGTCGAGGGCCTGCTGCGCGATCTGGCCGAATTGAAGATCGGTGACCCGGTGGTGCATGCCCAGCATGGCGTCGGTCGCTATCAGGGGCTGATCACGCTCGACACCGGGGAAGGCCCGACCGAATTCCTGCACCTCGAATATGCCGGCAGCGACAAATTGTATGTTCCGGTGGCCAACCTTGGCGCCATCGCCCGCTACAGCGGCGCGGACGCGGAGCATACTCCGCTCCACAAGCTGGGCACCGAACAATGGGACAAGGCCCGCCGCAAGGCCATGCAGGCAGCCCGTGACACCGCCGCGGAGCTGCTCAATCTTTATGCCCGGCGCGCCGCCCGGCCCGGCCATGCGTTCGCGCTGAACCATCACGACTATCAGGAATTTGCCGAGTCCTTCGATTTTGAGGAAACACCGGACCAGGAGGGCGCGATCCAGGCGGTCGTAGCCGACATGACCGCGGGCAAGCCCATGGACCGGCTCATATGCGGCGACGTGGGATTCGGCAAGACCGAAGTGGCACTGCGCGCTGCGTTTGTCGCAGTCATGGGCGGCAAACAGGTGGCCGTTCTGGTGCCCACGACCCTGCTGGTGGAGCAGCATTTCCAGAACTTTTCCGACCGCTTTTCACCGTGGCCGGTTAAGCTTGCCGAGCTGTCGCGCTTTCGCACTGCCAAGGAGCAACAAGCCGCCCTCGATGCGCTGAAACGCGGGGAAGTCGACATTGTGATCGGCACCCACCGACTGCTGCAGAAGGATGTGGAATTTGCCCGCCTGGGTCTGATCATCATCGACGAGGAGCACCGCTTCGGCGTGCGCCAGAAGGAGCTGCTCAAGGCCATGCGCGCGGAGGTCGATATTCTTACGCTTACCGCCACCCCGATTCCACGCACCCTGGCGATGTCCCTGGAAGGCATCCGCGATTTTTCCATCATCGCCACTGCCCCGCAGAAGCGCCTGGCGGTAAAAACCTTTGTCCGCCCCGAATCCCCCGGCCTGATCCGCGAAGCGGTGCTACGCGAACTCAAGCGTGGCGGCCAGGTGTTCTATCTGTACAACGAGGTCGACAGCATTCAACGTATGCGCGAAAGACTGGAGAAGCTGCTGCCCGAGGCCCGCATCGGCGTCGGTCACGGCCAGATGCCGGAGCGCGAACTGGAACATGTGATGCGCGACTTCTACCAGGGCCGGTTCAACGTCCTGCTGTGCACCACCATCATCGAAACGGGCATCGACATCCCTACCGCCAATACCATCCTGATCCACCGCTCGGACAAGTTCGGCCTGGCCCAGTTGCACCAACTGCGCGGCCGGGTGGGCCGCTCCCATCACCAGGCCTTTGCCTATTTACTCGTGACTGAGGAACAGACTCTGACCGCCCAGGCGCGCAAACGACTGGAAGCGATCCAGTTGATGGAAGACCTGGGCGCGGGCTTTCATCTGGCCATGCACGACCTGGAAATCCGCGGCGCCGGGGAAGTGCTGGGCGAAAAGCAAAGCGGCGACATGCTGGAAGTGGGCTTTTCCCTGTTCAACGACATGCTGGCCACGGCAGTGGACAGCCTCAAATCCGGCAAGGAACCGGACCTGGCTCAACCGCTCGGGGTAGTTTCGGAAATCAATCTGCACCAGCCCGCCCTGCTGCCGGAAACCTATTGCGCCGATGTGCACGAACGGTTGATCATCTACAAACGCCTGGCCAACTGCAAAGCCGCAGAGGAGATCACCCTGCTCGCCGAGGAACTGATCGACCGTTTCGGTCTGCTGCCCGAGCCCGCAAAGACGCTGCTTGAAGGACACAAGCTCAGGCTGGCCGCCAAGGCGCTGGGCATCAGTCGATTGGACGCCAGTCAGGACGGCCTGGTGCTGCAATTCATCAAGAATCCACCGGTCGATCCGGTTAGAATCCTGCTTTTGGTGCAAAGCCGTGCCGACTTGAAACTGGCTGGCCCCGATCGCCTGCGCCTACAGCGCATTTTGCCCGATCTCGCCGCAAAGACCAGCACCGCCAGCTGCCTGCTGGCCGAATTGAATTCTCCATTAGCATCCATCCGACCATGAGCTTGATTCGCCCCTTCCCCGCCCTACGACCCGCCGAGAACCGTGCCGGCGACGTGATTGCGCCGCCGTATGATGTGCTCACCACCGCCGAGGCGCGACTGCGCGCCCAGGGCAAGCCCTACAGCTTCCTGCATATCTCCAAACCCGAGATCGACCTGCCGGAAGACACCGATCCCCATGCGCCCGAGGTGTATGCCAGGGCGGCGCAAAATCTCAAGGCCATGATCGAAGCCGGCGTGCTGAGACAGGATGAAGCGCCCTATTACTACGTCTACCGCATCCAGATGGGCGGCCATATCCAGACCGGTATCGTCGCGGCCGCCAGCGTCGCTGACTATGACTCCAACCGAATCCGCAAGCACGAATTCACCCGTCCGGACAAGGAGGACGATCGGGTGCGCCAGATCGACGCAACCAATGCGCAAACCGGCCCGGTGCTGCTCGCCTACCGCAATATGCCCGAGGTCGATGCCATTCTGGCCCGGACAGCCCAGGGCGCGCCAGCCGCCAACGCCATAGCCGACGATGGCGTGCGACACACTCTGTGGGTGATGCGCAATTCGATCGACATGGCGCGCATCAGTACGTTGTTTGACTCCATGAACGCGCTTTACATTGCCGACGGCCATCACCGTTCGGCGTCAGCCTCGCGCATTTGCGCGGCGCGCAAGGCCGCCAATCCGAAACACAGCGGCGAAGAAGCCTACAACGCCTTCCTGTCGGTGATCTTTCCCGCACATGAAATGCGCATCATGGATTACAACCGCCTCGTAACCGATTTGAACGGCCTGGCGCCGGACGCTTTCCTTGACCGGATCAAGGTCGCATTTACGCTTAGCCCTGCCGGCGCGCCAGTCAAACCAGCTCGGCCGGGCGAATTTGGCCTCTATCTGGATGGTCGCTGGCACCGGCTGAATATCAGACCGGAATGTGTGCCGCATGACGACCCGGTCGGCCGCCTCGACGTGAGCCTGTTGCAGACCCATCTCATCGCGCCGATTCTGGCCATCACCGATCCGCGTCGCGACAGGCGAATCGACTTTGTCGGTGGCATCCGTGGACTTCCCGAACTGGAGAGACGTGTCAACAGCGGGGAAATGGCGTTGGCCTTCTCGCTTTATCCCACCCGCATGGAAGACCTGATGGCAGTGGCCGACGCAAACGAGGTCATGCCGCCCAAGTCAACCTGGTTCGAGCCCAAGCTCGCAGATGGCATGGCTTCGAACCTGATTTAGATTCCCTGTCGAAGAATGGATCTAGATTGTTCTTATAAACATTACCTTATTGTAAATATCTACTCCATCTTCTTACGTTAATCCTTGGGTTGGCAAACAGGCCTAAAGTTATGCTCAAGCCTGCCGTAAAATCCAATTGGGACAAAAACGCAAATGGAGAACCCGTGAAGATCGATAAGCGCATTACCCCTCCAGGGACTCGCTCCGTGGCTGGGAGCCAGACCAAGAAGACGGCCGGCACGGGGAAATCCTCGAGCGCGGGCAAGGCTGGTGATCGCGCTGAAATTGCCGCGACCACGTCGCATCTGCAGGCTGCCGACCTGGAACTGGCTGGCGTGGACATCACCAATTCGGCCAAGGTAGCTGAAGTCAAGCAAGCCCTGGACGCAGGCACCTTCGAGGTCGACACCGAAGTCGTCGCCGATCGCCTGATCGAAACCAGCAAGGAAGCAATCCGCAAGCGTCCGGCCAGGAAATAGTCCTGCTCGGCTCCTGCCCCGCTTGGTAAAATTGGGTTTTTGGGAGCCAGCCATGCGTGAACAGGTATTGACCATCTCAGGCATGACCTGCGGCGGCTGTGTAAGCAGCGTCACCCGGGTGCTCAAGGCATTGCCCGGCGTGCAGCAGGTGGAAGTCACCTTGGTGCCGGGTCAGGCCAAGCTCGTGATCGACGAAACCCGGGTGGACATGCCCATGCTCAAGAAGGCGGTCATCGAGGCAGGCTTTGCCGTGGTGGATTGAGCTTTCCATGGCCTCAGGGCGTCTGACACAGGGTGGCAAGCGGTTGCGGCGCATGCACGTAATTCCCCTGGGCATAATCCACCCCGATCCGTTTCAGCATTTCCAGGGTCTGCTCTGAATCCACGTATTCGGCGATGGTTTTCAGGCCCACTTCGTGGCCGATGCGGTGGATCGCCTCGACCATTGCCCGATCCACGTCGTTGTGCGCCATGTCCCGCACGAATGCCCCATCGATCTTTAGGAAATCCACGCTCAGATTCTTGAGGTAGTTGAAGGACGAGAGTCCACTGCCGAAATCGTCCAGGGCAAACCGGCAACCCAGTCTACGCAGTTCCAGGATGAACTTGTTGGCCACCGCCAGATTCCCGATAGCCGCCGTTTCGGTAATCTCAAAACACAACAGACCGCCCAGATAAGGCATTTCCCCCAATCGGCCGATCAACTGACGCTTGAATTCCTGGTCCTTGAGTGAGGCGCCGGACAGATTGATAGCGAACAGGCAATGATCCTCGGGCTGCCTGCTCGCCAGAAATTCTGCGCACTTGTTCAAGGTATTTTCTATGACCCAACGGTCCAGCATGGGCATGAGCTGATAACGTTCCGCCGCCGGGATGAATGCCATAGGCATGATTTCCTGGCCGTCCTCGTCCAGCATCCTCAGCAACACCTCCACGTGACGCCCTTTTCCCCTGGTCCCCAGGGGGCGGATTTCCTGCCACACCAGGCGCAGGCGCTTGTCTTCCAGTGCCTTGTGAATTCGCCCCACCCATTGGATTTCACCGCGGTGTCGGGCCAATTCTGAATCCCGCTGCTCATACAGGTGTATCTGGTTACGACCGCGATGCTTTGCCACATAACAAGCTGCATCCGCGGCCGAAAGCAAATTCGCCGCCGTCCCGCTTTCCTGGGTGATCATCACCATACCGACGCTGACCCCTATCGCAAAGATCCGTTCATCCCACTTGAAGCGGAATCGATGGACCGCGGCGCGGAATTCTTCCGCCACCGTCAATGCGTCCTCCCCAGAACAGTTCTCCAAAAGCAGACCGAATTCATCGCCGCCCAGGCGCGCCAGGGTATCCCGGTCCCTCAACTCGCATTTCAGGACCAGCGCCAGTTGGCGCAGCAGTTCGTCTCCCGCAGCATGGCCGCAGCTATCGTTAATCACCTTGAACTGATCCAAATCCATGTAGCAGAGCGCATGGATGCGGTCATGGTGAATGCTGGAATTGACCGCCCGCTCGAGGCGAAATTCAAATTCGCGCCGGTTGACCAGCCCGGTCAAGGCATCATGGCTTGCCTGATAGGCAAGCCGGGCCGTGGCTTGGTCGATCCTTTCCTGCATGTGCTCGTGCATGGATTGCAGCCGTGTGGCCATGCCGTTGACGCCGTTTTGCAGAATCCCAAATTCCGCGGTCTCATCCGCTTCGACCCGCTCTTCCAGATGCCCCTCCCCAGCCGGCGCACGACGCGCGAAAGCGCAAGGATGGGCCGGGTGATCTGGCGCCCCATGCGCCAGCCTATCAGGGCGCTAATGACCAGCCCGCTCAGCAGAATCAGCAGGCTTTGCTCAATGACCTTGCGCTGACCCAGGAAAGTGGAGGTACGGGAAAACTCCAGTCCCACCCAGCCGATGGACTGCGTAACCGGCGGTGTGGGGCCATCCACGGCCCCGCCTCCGGCCAACACATAGTCATCCACCGGCACTTCGGTGCGCTGGATGACACTGAAATAGACCAGACTTGCCGGAAAATCCAGATGATCGAAGGTACCGCCCGGCATACGCGCCGGCAGTGTCGGCCCCCAAGCGATTTTCCCGGCACGTGCCACCAATTCCCCGTCCGCCGAGAACACGGCGACGCCGCGCACATCCGGTTCCTTCAAGGCACTTGTCAGCAGACGATCGAGAATTTCGCGATTTCCGGTGGCCACTCCGTATTCACATGCAGGCGCCAGGGTACGCGCCATTGCTTCTGCCCGATCGTGCAAGGAAACATCCAGAGCATCAATCTTTCCAGCCGTAAGCCAGACCACCAGAATGAGGCTGATTAGCGTGGACGGAACCAGCGCGAGCCACAGTGCCCTGGCCTGAATTCCCTGCTTAATCATGCTCGGGCCCCTCGTGCATGCGTTTCAGTAAAACAGCCTCAGTAGGCAGTTCAAGACTCAGTGAACGGGCGACATGTTGGTTGATCGAAATCGAGTAATACTTGGGAAACTGAGCGGGTGGCAACTTCACCACACTGGTGGACAGCGCCTTGAGTGCAAGCTCGGCAGCCTGCTGTCCAATCTGGTCTGGGGAGGAGAAGATGGAAACCAAGGCTCCGGCCCGCGTCAGCGAGTGCGAATAGCCGATCACCGGAACCCGGTAACGGTAAGTGGTCAGGAAGATGGTTTGCGCCGTCCCACGATTGAACACTTCGGCATCTGGCAACGCCAACAGTAAATCCACCTCGGGAAGCAGCTTTTCCAGCGACTCTACCAGCCGCTGATCCGAACCAAGGGTCGCTTCGTTGACACCAATTCCCGCTGACTTGGCCTGGGACTGCAGTTCGCGCAACTGCCAGGCCTGGGCATTGCTTAAGACCACACCAAGCTTCGAGGCGTCGGGCAGAGCCTCACGCACCAGGCGCATCTGTCGGGAGAAAGGCTGATCGAGAAACACCGCCGTGGCCGCCCGCTGGTCAGTTGCAAGTTTCGCCTGTCCGCCATGGATGTACCAGTCGCGTGGAACCAGGGCCGCAATGACGGGGGTTTTCGCTGATCTTTCCGCAACAGCCTCTGCAGCTTTCACCCCTACACTGATGACCAGCTTGGCGGTCGAGCCCGAATCGCTCAAAGCAAACTGGGCAGGCAATTCCTGGACAATATTGTGTTCTGGTCCTAGCCTGGACCGGATCGCAGCCAGAACCTCCAGATAAGGCGCGGAATCGTCGCTCAAGACGACCGCAACGGTGGCGGCTGGCGCAGCGCTGGCAGTGAACGCCACGCAAAGCGTCGGTAAAACCTTGCCAAGACACCTGGTCAGCGCACGCAATTGTTCAAAGCATATCGACAAAACGCGCCCTAGCCCGCCTCACTGCCGCCCCTAAGCCAGAGGCAAGCGCCCTTGGACTCTCGATCGATCGCCTCCAGAACCGCGAGATGCTCAGCCTGCTCGGGAGCAGGCGCCACCACCACGACAGGTCGCGGCCGCACATAGTCGGCGCCGGCGCCGGACTGGCCGGAGTGGGGGTCCGTCATGCTCATCGTCAGGCTTTCCTGGCCCCGCGTCATGGCCAGATACACGGCGCCCAGCAGTTCGCAATCGAGCAAGGCGCCGTGCAGGGTGCGGTTGGAATTGTCCACCCCATATCGCTTGCACAGCGCATCCAGACTGTTTCTCTGGCCCGGGTGCAGCTCCCTTGCCATGGGCCAGGGTGTCGACCACGCCCGCGCAATGCTGGTCCATGGCCGGCAGGGCCAGTTTTTCGAGTTCCGCGTTGAGGAATCCCACGTCGAACGGCGCGTTGTGGATCACCAGTTCCGCGCCTCGGACATAGTCAAGAAACTCGCCGACCATGTCTGCAAATCGCGGTTTGTCCTGCAGGAAGTCAGCGCTTATCCCGTGAACCTGCAGCGCCCCTTCGTCGATGTCCCGGTCCGGATTGAGCTAGCGATGAAAATGACTGCCGGTGAGCCGGCGATTGACCAGTTCCACGCCCGCCAGTTCGATGATTCGATGTCCCAGCTTCGGTTCGAGCCCGGTGGTCTCCGTATCCAGAATGATTTGTCGCATTGTCTTCTTGCCGCCAAACGCAGCGATTATCCCTTATCGACCGACGGCGATGCCGGCATTGGCCAGTTCGTCTGCGCGTTCGTTACCCGGGTGTCCCGCGTGGCCCCTGACCCAGATCCATTCGACCGTGTGAACCTGGGCAGCGAGTTCCAGGGCCTGCCACAAATCCTGGTTCTTCACCGGCTTGCCTTCGGCGGTTTTCCAGCCCTTGCGCTTCCACCCCGGCAGCCACAGGCTGATACCCTTGTGCACATATTGCGAGTCCGTGTGCAGCCTGACTTTCTGTGACGCCTTCAGCGCGTTCAATGCTTCGATGACGGCCTTGAGTTCCATCCGGTTATTGGTGGTATGCGCCTCGCCCCCGAACAACTCCTTTCGATGCTCTCCGCAGACCAGCAGCGCACCCCAGCCCCCTGGTCCCGGATTGCCCTTGCAAGCACCGTCCGTATACGCTTCCACGAATTCACAATGGCTTGCCACGACGTACCCGATACTGTTTCAGATTGACAATCTTTCTTGCCGCCGGCGACAGCACCCGCGCCGCACTGGCCTGCTCTTTCCAGGACGGGGTCAACAGCCGCATGCCGTGAACCCGCTTGACCGCCTGGATGAAATACACGCCGCCCCCCATCGCCCACCAGCGATCTCCTGCCGGCTCCATGAAACGGAAGCGCCGCAACCAGGAATCCCGATTGATGGGTGGCCGGTAACAACACATGCTGCCCGCCGCAAACTCGAATCCCAGAAGCTCAAGCCAGTCCTTGACCCGTGGGAGATTGAGGAAATTTCCGTTCCAGGGGAAACACCCGTCACCAGCCTTCAATGCGCGCACAATCCCCCACAGGCTTCTGGGATTGAAACCGGAGAGAATCATCCGGCCTTCCGGACGCAATATCCTTTCCACCTCGCGCAGAACCTGGTGCGGATTGTCGCTGAACTCCAGCACGTGCGGCAGTACGACCAAGTCTATGGACTGCGACTCGAAGGGCAGGAACATGGGATCGGCATGGACTTGGGCCTCGCCTTCCTGGCCGCATCTGATGCGCTGGGGAATCCGGCTGTTGCGCAGAAATGCAACCGCCGGCAGTCCCACTTGGACCGCGTTGAACCCGAAAACATCGGCCACCGCGTGGTCACAGTAGACCAGTTCACGGCTGAGCAGATAGCTTCCCAGCGCGCTGTCAAACCACTGACTGTCAATTTTGGATACCATAGTTCGAGACCCCGACCTCGATTAACTCATGTTAAGCGTTCTGCCTCTGCCCGCATTTACCGACAATTACATCTGGCTGGTCCATGATCGGCGACTCGCCATTGCAGTCGATCCGGGCGATGCCGGGCCGGTTTCTCAAGCGGAGAAGAAACTCGGGCTGGAACTGCTGGGGATACTCAACACCCATCATCATGCCGACCATACCGGCGGCAACCTTGCGCCTTATCAACGATATGACTGCGCCATTTACGCACCCGCAAGCGCGCCCATCCCTGCCCTAACCCATCCTCTCGGCGACGGCGACCGGATCCGCTTGCCGGAGCTGCAGCTCAGAGTCCAGGTGATCACCACGCCCGGACACACCCTCGACCACATCAGCTTATGCGGGCCACGGCTTTCTGTTCTGTGGCGACACCGTATTTGGCTGCGGCTGCGGCAAATTGTTCGAAGGCAGCGCCGGGCCATGATGAGCCCCGCAGTTTAGAAGCGATTCTTGGAAATCTGCCCGATGCTACCCGAGTCTGCTGCGCGCATGAATACACGCTAAGCAATATTGACTTTTCGCAAAAACCATAGACGGCGAGAACCCCGCAAAGATTGCTCGAACGCGAACGTGCCGACCGGGTTCGTTGCGCGCCTGCGGTCGCCCTACCCTGCCCTCAACCCTGGCCGATCGAGAAAGCCACCAACCCGTTCCTGCGTTTTCACGAACCCTGGAAATGACCGCTTTTGCAGTCCGCTACCTGAATCGCCCCCATCCCGCTCCATGCCGAGGTTTTCGGGGCGATTCGCGCAGCCAAGGATAGCCTGGAAGAACGGTTGACCGCATAACCGCATCGCCCCCCCCCCTTAAAAAAAGGATGTCGAACTGTTGAGTACGAAAAACCGAAAACTTACCCTAGAATCCGCATGACAAACGACACCAGACTTAATCGGCTTGAAGCGTAGCTTTGTGCTTGCACGCTGGCTGTTTTTGCCTCGCCCCGCATCGGGGCTGCAGAACCGCTCGCTCGCTTGTCCAGACACCTGGAATGAGCAACCAAAGCGGAGGCGTCCAGCGGAACAGCCGAACAGAACCAAGGACCCAGCTACAACCGACAACGCCAGCACCTGCCAATACAGAACAGGCGATAGCAGCACGACCGTCGGCAGTGGCGGAACTACCCGAAAGGACCGAAACGGCTGACGATGTCAATCAGAATGATGTCTGGCAGCGCATTAGCGCAACGGCGAGAAGTTCAAAATAGAAGACGAGATGCAAGGGCCGCGCTTCGAGAGAGGAGAGGATCCGCTCGTTGCCGTGCAGGCATCATGGTATGCCGCGCGACCCGACTACGTGCAGCGCATGCTGGAGCGCTCGCGCCGCTATCTGTATCACATCGTCCAGGAAGTCGACCAGCGAGGCAATGCCGACGGAGATCGCATTGCTGCCAATGGTCGAAAGTGCTTTCAATCCCCAACGCGCTGTCGTCTTCCGCAGCCTCCGGCATCTGGCAGTTCATGCCGGCTACGGGCTCGTCTCTACGGCCTGCAAGCAGAACCCTTGGTACGACGGCCGGCGCGATATCACCGCCGCCACGAACGCCGCGCTCGACTATCTGGGCAAGCTTTATCTCGATTTCGGCGACTGGCAACTGGCGCTCGCTGCATACAACTGCGGCGAGGGCTGCGTTGCCCGCGCGCATTCAGAAGAATGTCGACCAGGGGCTGCCGACCGATTACGCCAGCCTGCCCCTGCCCGAGGAAACCCGGAACTACGTCCCCAAGCTGCTCGCCATCAAAGCCCTGATACGCAATCCGGAACAGTTCGGCTAGTCGCTCTTCGATACGCTTCCCAATCAGCCCTATTTCGACCAGGTGGGTAGCCGTCCACGTCAGCATGGACATGCATGCCGCCCGCACGTCTGGCGGGCATGAGCAGTGGAGGAGTTCATTGCCCTGAACCCGGCCTTCCCGCGCAACGTCATCCGCTCCGGATGCGTCGGTCAACCTGCTGTTGCCGGTGGATGAGGCTGACAAATTCCAGCACAATCTGGAAACTGGCGTGTGGGATAGCTGGCAGCCGGTTCGTGCACGCAGAGGCGAAACCCTTGCCCAACTGGCCAAGCGCTACGACACCACGATTGCACGGCTATCCGAGCACAATCATTTCAAGCTTTATCACGGCCGATTCGGTTCCAGCCAGGTCGTCTTGGTGCCAGTCAGTTCCGACTCCGAATCCGCCACGGACAAGGAACTCGCCACCTGGGCAGAAGCCGAAAAACACAGTTTCAACGATGACTCCCAGACCGTCGGCTACGCCAGTCGCGCGCATGCCGTACGCAAGGGTGAGACACTCTCTGCCATCGCGCGCAAATACCGCGTTACCACGGCCAATCTCAAACGCTGGAACCACCTCAGATCGGCTCACCTGAAGATTGGGCAACACCTGGTAATCAGACAGGCCAGCACCACGACGCGGGCAAAGGCCGCAAGCGGTGCGCACACCCACTCATGGCCACGCCACAGTCGCGCGCAAACATGGCGCCAAGACGCGCTACTACACCGTGCGCAAGGGCGACACCCTCGCCGCCATCAGCGGCCGCTACAACGTCGCCATGAACGATTTGCGCCGCTGGAACCAGATCAAGGGCTATCACATTGAGCCTGGTGCCAAGCTGGTGATCAAGTCCTGATTAGTCTCACCTAGAGCGCCGCCGCCAGCAAAGTCCGGGTGTACTCCTGCTCGTGGCTCGAGTGAGGATCCGCCCCGGTATCCCCTTCCTCCACGATGGACCGTCCCCGGTACATCACCGCCACCCGGTCGGCGAGATAGCCCACCGCGGCGAGATTGTGGGTGATGAACAGTAGGCCAAGCCGTGGTCGGTTGCAGGTCCGTCAGCGATTCAGGATCTGCGCCTGGACCGAGACATCGAGCGCGCTGTGGGCTCGTCGCAGATCAGCAGTCGGTTCCACCGCCAGGGCGCGGGCAATGGCGATGCGCTGGCGCTGGCCGCCGGAGAATTCATGCGGATAGCGCACCATCGCCGTCGCGGGACAGGCCGACCTGAGCCAAGCAGGCGGGCCACGCGCTGTCCGCCGCCCGGCCGTCAGCCGCCGCCATCCCTTCCCCGAGGATCTCGCCGACCCGCATGCGCGGATTCATCGAGCAAAACGGATCCTGAAACACGAACTGGGCAATGCGCCGAGCCGCGCAGGCGCCTGCTGAGCCCTCGATTCGCCTCTCCGCGTCAAGGAGTATCCGTCCGCGCACTGGCGTTCGCAGCGCAGTATGGACTGCCCACCGTAGTCTTACCGCAGCCGGATTCGCCTACCAGGGCGATGGGTGCGCCGGACGGTACGGGGAGCGAGACGCCATCCACGGCCCGCACCTCCCCGTCGTCCGTGCAGGACCCACCCGGCGGACCGGAAAGGGACCACCAGATAGTGCAGTTCCAGGCCACTCGCGTGTCGCCGCCGCGCTCGAGGATATCTTGTCGACTCCCGGGCGGGAGCCGGCCAGGCGGTCCGCGAGGTGGCAGCGCACGTGAGCGCTCGGACAGATGCACCAGACTTCCCGGCTCGCGCAGACCGGCAGTAGCGAAAGCGTGGCCGCAGCGGTCGGCAAGCGGCAGCTGCCGAATCGCGGGGCAGCGCCGGGACGAAGCCCGGGATCTTCGACAGCCGCCGCCGGCGCTGACCAACGCCGGCACCGCGAACAAGAGGCTGGGTGTAGGGATGCCGCGCCTCTGGCAACAACGGCTGCGCGCCGCCCTCCACCAGCTGGCCGGCATACATCACGCCCACGCGGTCGGCCATTCTTGCCACCACGCCCAGGTCGTGCGTGATCAAGCAGCATGCCCATGTGCTGCTCCCGGCTCAGACGCTGCAGCACCTCCAGCACCTGGGCCTGGATGGTCACATCCAGTGCCGTGGTGGGTTCATCGGCGATCAGCAATTTCGGCTTGCCGGCCAGCGCAATCGCAATCATGCCCGCTGCTTCGCCCGCCCGACAGTTCGAACGGATAACTCGAGCGCCGTGCCGGCTCCGGCACCCCTACCGCATCGAGCAGGCGCGGCACTTCCGGCCGGCTCGAACCTTGCCTGATCCGGGCTGCCAGCGCCTCGGCGATCTGTGCGCCTATGTATGACCGGATTAAGCCAGCATCGGCTCCTGGAAGATCATCGCCATGCCGCCGCCGCGCACGCCCGCATTCCGTTCGGGCAGCGCCAGCACATCCTGTCCTTCAAGCTGACCGCCCCCGGCCATGCGCCCGCCATCCGGCAGCAAGCGCATCAACGACAGCGCGGTCATGGATTTGCCGCAGCCGGACTCGCCGAGCAGCAAAGGTTTCGCCTGCGGCGATATCCTGGCTCCCGCCATCCACCGGCATGGCACCGCCGATGCGACCACATTCCGGCTCGCAGCAGGCTCATGATTCTTGCCCTTCGAGCACGGTTTCCCTGCGGCCACGCGGTCGCGGGTCGAAGGCATCGCGCACCGCGTCGGCAAACAGGTTGGCCGCCAGCACCAGGGCGAACATGAAGACGAACGCCGCGAGCAGCGGCCACCACACCACGGGTTCGCGCGCCATCTCCAGGCGGGCGCCGTTGATCATGTTGCCCCAGCTGTACATGCTGGATCGACGCCGACGCCCGACGTAGGACAGCACCGCCTCGGCCAGCACCAGCCCGGAAAAGTCGAGCACCACGGCGATCAGCACGATGTGCTGACATTGGGCAGGATGTGGCGCGTGATGATGCGTATATCGGACACCCCGAAGGCACGCGCCGCCTGGACGTAATCCAGCTCGCGCAGCTTGAGCGCTTCGCCGCGCAGCAGGCGGGCCAGCCCGGTCCAGCTGGTCATGCCCAGGATGAGACACAGGACAGCAGGCGGATAGTCGGCGCGTTCCGCCGCGGTCTCGAACAGTCCGGGATATGGTCGATGTAGACCTGGAGCATCAGCACGGCCGCGGCAATCAGCAGCACGCGCGGGATGGAATTCAGCGTGGTGTAGACATACTGGATCACGTCGTCCACCCAGCCGCGGAAATAGCCGGCCATGATGCCCAAGCGATCGCCAGCGGCAGCGTCACCAGCGTGGTCAGGGTGCCGATCACCAGCCCGGTGCGGATGCTTTTCAGGGTATGTAGAGCACGTCCTGTCCGACCTTGTCGGTGCCGAACACGTGATAGGCCGCGCCAGGCAACGTTCACGGCCAGGACGAACAGCGCCCACGCAGGACCAACGCGGGCCATGCGGGTCGCCCTGTGAGGCGCGCGCAGGCGCCTTAGCGCAAGCCGCATCGCGCACTCCCGGCGCGCACGCGCATCGCCGCCAGCAGCAGGCGAACAGCAGAAGTGGAAACACTCCCAGGCCCAGCCCCTGGCCGATGCGCGGCGCACATCTCCGCCCGGCAGTCGCGCTCCGGGTCGTCCAGCTCCGCGCCGCCGTATGGAGCCGCGGGTATTCGCGCATCTGCTCCGTCCGGCCCGCTCCTGGCTTCCTTGGACTGTACAGCGGGTCGCCAGCGGCGCCGAGTAGGTTTTCTCTCTGCGTCACGCAACGGCCCGCGCACGGTCGAACACGCTCAGCACGTCGACGGCGTACTGGCCGCTGTCCAGCTTGCTCCGGAAGTGCAGGAAATCAGCAGACCGACCAGCACGAAGGCCTCAACACCGCCAGCGAAGCCATGCCACGGCCGCGTGACCACCCTGCGCCAGGGAGCGCGCAGCGTGGGGTTGCGCAGAACAAACACAGCCAGCACGAGCACGGCCACCAGCAGAAGATCAGCGCGTCGGTCCACAGCAGAACCGGCGATCATGACAGCCTCACCCGCGGGTCGACCACGGTATAGGCGATATCGTCACCACAGGCCGAAGATGTAAAGCACCGACCGAGGAACACCATGGCGCGCACGATGGCGAAATCCTGCGTTGATCGCATCGATGGTGTAGCTGCCCAGCCCCGGGATGGCGAAGAACGATTCGATGAGCAGGCTGCCCATGAACAGAGCGGAAGACCGCCACCGCGCCGGTCAGGATCGGACCAGGGCGTTGCTCAGCACATGGCGGAACAGCACGCGCGCCTCGGACAGCCCCTTGGCGCGGGCGGTGCGCACAAAATCCTTGCCGATCTCCTCCAGGAAGAAGGTACGGTACCGGCGTGCCCCGGTGCCGATGCCGCTGCCACGCCGACCAGCACCGGCAGCACAAGGAAGCGGATGGCGTCCAGCCGCCTGAAAAGCCCGAAATCGGCAACAGCTGCCACAGCTTGCAAACAGAAACTGGCCGCCGATGATATAGAACAGGCCGGAGACGGACATCAGCGACCACGCACAGCGACCACGCCCCACAAATCGACATAGGTGCCACGGAAGAAGACCATCAGCAGGGCAAAGGTGATTTCGACCAGCAGTCCGACCACAAGACCGGGATGGCGATCGCCAGGCTCGGCCACATCGCGGGTGCGGATTTCCGTGCCGATGTCGCGGCCGTCGTCGCTTTGCCGAAATCGAAGGCGAACAGTCGCAGCGATTTCTCGAAGAAGATCGTGTCGGTGAACCCCGCGCTCCGCTTGCCTGCGCGTTCACCAGCAACGGCTTGTCGTAGCCGTGCTCGGCCTTCCAGTTCTCGATGGCCTCCGGCGTCACATGCTTGACGCCCAGATGCAGGCGCGCCATGTCGTCCGGCGTATTGACCACGAAAAACAGGTAAAGGTCAGCAGGTTCACCCCGATCAGGATCGGGATGGCGTAGGCAATCGTCGGAGGATATAGGCAAACATCAGCGTTCGTACTCCTGTCGCGGCTGCCGCCGGCGCCGGTCACACGCAGGGCGCAATAACGACAATCGGCCAGCACAGCAGCGAACGGCCACAGCACCGGGCGGTTCCACTCGGCCTGCAGGCTCGCGCGCAGCGCCGGATCGATACGCCGGTACTTGAGTGCGTTGTTGGCCATCAGGTTGGGCTTGACATTCCGGTACCAGCCATGGCTGCAGGCTGAATGCTTGGGATGGAAACCCCAGAACCAGGGCGCATCCTGGCGCACGATTGTCGCATGTGGTCGATCAGGCCTGGCGCTCGGGGCCGTTGTCCATGTCCTTCATGCGCTCGAACAGGCGGTCGAACTCCGGATTCTGGTAGTTGGCGGCATTCTCGCCCCCGTGTTCTGCCTTGCTGTTGGGGCCGTAGAGCAGGAACAGAAAGTTTTCCGGGTCCGGGTAATCGGCATTCCAGCCCCATTGGAAGATCTGCGCCTTGCCCTTGCGCATCTTGTCCTGGAAGCGGTTGTAGTCGGTGCCGCGGATCACCAGTTGCATGTCCAGTTGTGCGAACTGCTTGTGCATCCAGTCGAGCCGTGACTTGTCGTCGGGCCCGGTGGCCGTGGTGTCGAAATAGAGCACCAGCGGCTTGCCGGTTCTGGCGTCGCGGCCATCGGGATACCCTGCCTCGGCCAGCAGGCGCTTGCGCCCTCGATGGGCTTGCGCCGCGGGCCATCGTGCGTCATCGTAGACCTCGGATTCAGCCCGGCCTCGCCATCCACATAGCCGAAAATGCCCGGCGGAATGGGACCCTGTGCCGGAATGCCGCGGCCGTTCAGGAAGATGGAAATGAATTCCTCGATAATCGACGGCAATGGCAATGGCCTGCCGCAGCTTGCGTCGCTTGTTCGCTAGCCGCCGACCACCGGGTCCAGCATGTTGAAGCCGGTATACCAGATCGAGGCCGCGACGCCGGTGATCAGCCGGATGTCCTTTTGCGCATCGCGTCGGTCAGGAACCTCGTCCGCCGGCGCCGACACTGACGGCCTGGTCGAAACTGTCCGAACTGATGCCCGAGGGGTCGTAATAGCCCTGCAGAAACTTGTTCCAGTGCGGGATATTTTCCTTCTCCAGACTGAATACGCTTCGATCAACGGCAGCGGCTTGCCGGCATCCGCCAGCAGGCCCTGTTCGCGGTCTGCGGCTCGCCCTCGTCCGGATAGGTTTCGCCGTGAAGTACGGATTTCTCTCCAGCACCATGCGGCGGTTGGGATTGTTGACCGTCAACATGTAGGGCCCGGTGCCGACCGGGTACCAGTCGAGCGTGATATTGTTCGCCATGCCGGGCTGGGCGTAAAAATGATCGACCTCCCAGGGCACCGGGGCGAAGAACGGCATCGCCAGCCAGTAGATGAATTGCGGATAGAAAGTCTTCAGGGTGATGCGATAAGTGTAACGATCCAACACGCGAACGCCCGACAAATCAAAAGCACGCAGGTCCAGCCAGGTATCCTTGTCCATCTTGTCCGCGGCTTTTTCCACTTGCGCGTTGAATTCCGACAGGCCTTCGATGTATTCCGTCATCAGGCCGAATATCGGCGAACTCAGACGCGGACTGCCGAGCCGCTTGATTTCATACACGTAATCCTCGGCCGTCAATTCGCGTGTGCCGGTGTAACGGAAGTCCTGCAGCGTGTTGATGTGTTCCAGATCCCTTTCGCGCAGTCCCACATACCGCGGCTGGCCGTTGGGCAGAAGGGCGAAGGCGGGATGCGGCTGGTAGCGGATGCCCGGCTTGATGCGGATATCGTAACTGGCGCGGGCGATTGTCTCGGGTGGCGCGGTGGCTGAAAGCTCATGGCCCGCCTTGTCCCAATAGCGCACCGCGGGCATGGCCTCCGTGGTGAGCGGTACCAACGTGTAGGGCCGCTTGAGAAAATGGTACTGCAAGGGCGGCTCATAGATCTGGCCAGTGAATTCCACTTCGTTGCTGCTGTAGGAACGGGCCGGATCCAGGTGCTTGGGCCTCTCCTCGAACACCGTGTACAGCACGGCCTTGCCTTCGTCACGGTGGGGATATGGGTCGTTCCAGTTCTGGCCACAAGCCGCAAGCGACAATACGGCCCACAGGGCGGCAGCTAAGGAACGAAAATTCATAGGGCGGTAGTGTAACGAAATCGGCCATGCCCCGACAGCAACCCTATCCATTGCCAGAGAATTATTCAGCTAGGCAAGGCCCGCAGTGCAAGCTATTGTTTTTCTATACACATAAGAATCGCAACAGGGAGTCCGTGATGGATTGGGAGGTTTACCTGCTGGGAGCCTTGGCTGCCAGCGTCGGCCTCATGCAGTACAATCTGCACCGCCGTGCACACCAGGCGGAGGGTCAGCCAGCGCCGGACACGTCGATACTGGATGGCCTGGGCCGCAAACACACGCGCAAGCTCTACTACTTTTACGGCCGCCACTGCGGCCCCTGCAAAGCGATGGCGCCGATCATTGAGCGGGTGCGCCGGGATCACCCCAATCTGATCAAGGTAGACGTTGCAGAGGCTCCAGACATTGCGCGTCAGTTTGGCATTGTCGCTACGCCGACCTTCGTCCTGGTCGACGCCGGGACGATACGCAGAGTGCGGCTGGGCAACATGAGTGAACGCCAGTTGCTGGCGATTTTGGACGTCCAATAAGCGTCCCATCGACGCCGCACTGCGTACGTCGAGAGCCCTTTTTCAAATGCAATCTTCGTCAATTTTCGTCGCCCTTCGATCCTGTTCCTCCCTGCCGTGACTGCGCGCGGATTGGCGCAACGATGAGCGACGGATACATTTCTGGGACCTCAAGTAATCCAGCAACCCACTGCTGCCCACTGCTTTGCCAAACAGGCGCCCGGACTCGGCCGCGTGCAAAACTGGATTTATGGAGGCCAACGCGGTGATAATTGCCGCATCGCATCAACACTGAGGTATATCCATGGGCTTTCTTGCCGGCAAACGCCTGCTTATCACTGGTCTGATCAGCAATCGCTCCATCGCTTACGGCATCGCCCGCGC
This sequence comes from uncultured beta proteobacterium, assembly GCA_963782495.1. Lineage (GTDB taxonomy): Bacteria > Pseudomonadota > Gammaproteobacteria > Burkholderiales > Thiobacillaceae > DASQBT01. The sequence continues at coordinate 29,860 of CAWAJU010000007.1, forward strand.
CTGCCACCGCGAAGGCGCGAGACTGGCGTTCAGCTACCAGGGTGAGCGGGCGCGTGACCGGGTGGTCGACTTTGCCAAGGAATTCGACTCGGACCTGGTGTTTCCCTGTGACGTCGGCATTGACGAGGAGATCGACGCGCCTGTTTGTCGAATTGCGCAAACACTGGGACGGGCTTGATGGGTTCGTTCACTCCATCGCCTTACGCCCAGAAGGATGCCCTGGGCGGCGATTTTCTCGGCCGGCATGTCGCGGGAAAACTTCCGCATCGCCCACGACATCAGCGCCTACAGCTTCTCCGCCCTCGCCAAGGCGGCGCTGCCTATGCTGGAGGGACGCAATGCCGCCATACTGACCCTCACCTACCTGGGCGCGAACCGCTCGGTGCCGCACTACAACCTGATGGGCATGGCCAAGGCCAGCCTGGAATCCAGCGTCTATTACCTGGCCGCCAACCTGGGGCCGAAGAACATCCGCGTCAACGCCATCTCGGCTGGTCCGATCAAGACCCTAGCTGCCAGCGGCATCGCCGATTTCAACAAGCTGCTGGCCTACGGCGAGAAGAATGCGCCCCTGCGTCGCAACGTCACGATCGATGAAGTGGGCAATGCAGCCGCCTTCCTGATGTCGGACCTCGCCAGCGGCATCACCGGCGAGATCACTTATGTGGATGGTGGCTTCAACACGACAGCGGGGTTGGCGGTCGAAAGCTAGAGCAGAAAGCGCTCAACGCGCTGAACTCAGCGTGCCCGGAAGGGATTCGTATTGCGCGTTCTCCTGGTTTTCCCGAGCCATTTCGCTCATTCACCGCGCCTGAACATCTTGTCGAGGTCAGCCACCGAGATTTGAAACCAGGTGGGGCGGCCATGATTGCACTGCCCTGCCCGTTCGGTGGCTTCCATTTCGCGCAACAGCGCGTTCATTTCCGGCAGGGTCAGATGGCGGTTGGCGCGCACCGCGCCGTGACAGGCCAGCGTGGACAGCAGTTCATTGCGGCGCTCGGCCAGCAGGCGCACCACCCCGAATTCGGCCACTTCGTGCAGCACGGCGCGCGTCAGTTCAACCGGATCGGCATGCTTCAGCAGGCCAGGGCACCGAGCGAACCGCCACCGAGGTGGGCGAGGTGATACTCGAGAGTTCGAACCCGACTCGCGGCAATTGATCGAGATGCCCGGCGCAATTTCCGCCAGGTCGCGGGCGTTGACCGTTTGAAGTGCGACCGGAATCAACAGCGCTTGCGCCGGCACGGCACGGGCATCGAGTGCAGTCTTGAGCTTCTCGTAAACGACACGTTCATGCGCGGCATGCATGTCGACCAATACCAGCCCCCTGGGCGTTTTTGCGCCAGCACATACACCCCATGCAGCTGCGCCACTGCATAACCCGAGCGAGGCGAATCCACATAGGCATCTGGCTCTTAATTTCACACGCGCCACGTGGCATTTCATTCTATGTGGCTCTAGGCCACGCCCACCAAAAAAAAAAGGGGGGCTTGTTTCAGGCTTCCGTTCAAAAGGCGCGTAATCCACGCCATCGCCCAACTCATTCACCTGCAAGGGCATCGCCGACTGGAGAAGAAAGGTCCCTATCTCAATCATAAGTGAGCCCGACGATACGCTCACGCCGGCCTCTGCTGTGCCAACCTCAACCGGTGCCTGACAACAGGCCCGCTCGACCGCATGAAACAGAAACTGGTGCACGCCGCGGCTGTCGCGGAAGCGGATTTCGGTTTTGGCCGGATGCACATTGACGTCGACCCCTTCGGGCGGCAGGCTGATGAACAGGCAATAGGCGGGATTCCGCCTGATGATGCAGGACGTCGCGGTAGGCCTCCTTCAAAGCGTGGACAATCAGCTTGTCGCGCACATAGCGGCCATTGACGAAAACATGCTGGCTGTCCCGTCGGTGCCGGGCAGCGCCGGGGAACCCGCCGGACCGGACACGCTAGCCGGCGGCGCGGCATCGACTGCAATCGAGATTGTGCTCGAACGCATCGCCCAGGACTGATGCGACCCACCCGGGCGCGGCTGTCGGCTTAGGCGCAGACTGCGCCCGGCCGTTGTGGCTCAGGAGGTAAACGCTTCACGCCCGGATTGGCCAGTGCCAGCCGCCGTACGGTTTCGGCACAGTGGGCGATTCGGTGCCTTCGGTCTTGAGAAACTTGCGCCGTGCCGGCGTATTGAAAAACAGGTCCTGAATATCGATCGTCGTGCCGCGGCTCGTGCGCGGCCGGCGTGCGGTACCTTCTGTCCGCCCTCACTTCGTGCTGCATCCCATGTCGGCCGTCGCTGCGCCGGCTGGTGAGCTCACCCGCGCAATCGACGGCAATGGCGCCAGCGCCTCGCCCCGAAAGCCCAGGCTGGCCACCTGTTCCAGATCGTCGAGGCTGGCGATCTTGCTGGTGGCGTGGCGGGTCAAGGCCAGAGGAGTTCGTCCGGCTCAATGCCACTGCCGTCGTCGCGACCCGGATCAGCTTGGTGCCGCCCTGCTCCACTCCACCTCGGATCTCGCGTGGCGCCGGCATCGAGGCTGTTTTCGAGCAGCTCCTTCACCACCGAGGCGGGCCGCTCGACCACCTCGCCGGCGGCGATCTGGTTGATGAGCAGGTCGGGCAACAAGTGAATTTGCGATTGAGTATGCGACATGGCCCGATTATACGAGGCCATGGATGACGCCGCCGGCTACATGTCCCGGGTCAGGCGGGTCCGTGCGGTGGGGGGATTCTTGGCCAAATAGGCCTTGATGCCATCCACGATGGCGTCCACCAGTTTGTCCTGGTAACCGGGATCATTCAGACGCTTCTCTTCTTGCGGATTGGAAATGAATGCGGTCTCGATCAGGATCGATGGAATATCCGGCGCTTTCAGCACCGCAAACCCTGCCTGTTCAACCTTCCCTCTATGCAGCGTGTTGACGGTCTTTGATTTCCTTCAGCACCGGAAATAGAGGGGACCCAATTTCAGGCTGTCGTTAATGGTGGCGGTTTGCGACAGATCGATCAGGGTGCGCTTGAGGATGAGGGATCCTTGACATCGACGTTGACCCCGCCTATCAGGTCCGCATCATTTTCCTTTTTGGCTAGCCAGCGCGCCGCAACCGAGGTTGCCCCATGCTCTGACAGGGCAAAAACCGACGAGCCACGCGCTTCCCGTTTAATGAAGGCATCGGCATAAATAGATATGAACAGATCCGCCTTCAAAGCGCGCGCCTTGATGACCCGCTCCGCGAGCGGCACGAAATAATCGCCGTCACGAGAACACGACAGCCCGCATGTTTTCCTGTTCCATCGAGGCTGTTCTTCAAGTTTTCTCGCCGAGGCCAGGGTGATGTCTTTTTCTCGTGCAGTCCATCGGCGCCGGTTGCGCCGGGATCCTCGCCGCCGTGTCCGGCATCGATCGCCACCGTGATCAGGCGTTTGTATTGCGGCACACTCGGCAAGGCAGCAGCTTGGGGGGAGGGTTCGCCCCTTCGGCTGTTGCGGTGTGGATGATGAATTGTCCGCTGTCTTTAGCGTGGTGACTGCGCTGGGTATAGGTCAACAACCAGTCGATCGCCGTATTGCTCGAGCGGTTTCAACTGGAATACTGGAAGGTTTGACCGGAACCTTCAGATCGAGCACCACGCGCATCACGCCAGGGCGATTCAGCCCTACGCGAATCCCACTGATGTAAGGGTCATCGGGGGTTAATTGCGCGGGGAAGGCCAGCGCGTTGAGCGCAGTGCTTGCCATTCCACGCCCTCGAGGTCGATCACCAACCGCTCCGGGTTCGACAGGGTGAAATACTTATGAGCGCAATGGGCTGAGTCGATTCCAGCGTGATCCGGGTGTAATCGGGCGACGGCCACAGGCGCGTGGCTGGTCAGGCGAGTGCAACGCCTGGGCCAGGCCCGGGATCAGCATCAAACACAGCAGGAAAGCGTTTTTAACAGTTTAAGCAACATGTCAAAATCCAGGTAACGTGCGCCAGCGCGGGCTCTTCGCCTCGCATTCGGCATCGCGGCTGTCGTCGCCGGGATCCGCAGACGGATCACCACATCCGGGGCGGGGAGGAAACCGGCGACCTTGTCCGGCCATTCGATCAGACCCACCGCCCGGCTGTCGTCCAAGCATCGCGAAACCCGGCGTCCAGCCATTCGCGCGGGTCATGCATACGATACAGGTCATAGGATGAAAGCTCAAATGCAGGCAGGCCATAAGTTTCAACCAAAGTATAGGTTGGACTTTTACCACGCGCCCGCCATACCCCAATGCCCGCAGCACCCCCCGCACCAGCGTGGTTTTCCCCGCTCCCAGGTCGCCCTCAAGATAAAAGGTCATGCCCGGGACCAATCCCGCGCCAGCCAGGCGCACCGAATGCCAGCGTTGCCGCCTCGTCGGCAGGTCAATGGCGGGTGCATGGTATGATCGTCTTTATGCATGAAGACATAAAAGAATAGTATCCGGAACTGGCGCAGCACATCAGGCAATGGGGGGGGGGCTCGGCTTTGCCGCGAGTCGGGATTGCCGGCGTTGATCAGTGCGGCGCGAAGCGGGATTGCAGGCGTGGCTGGCTAAGGGGTTTCATGGCGAGATGGATTATATGGCGGTGCACGGCGTCAAGCGCAGCCGCCCGGCGAACTGGTGCCGGGAACGGTCCGCGTCATCAGCGCGCGGCTACATTTTCCGCCGGGCGGCCGGCCGCGGCCGAGCTGGCCATGCCCGAGCGGGCCTACGTTTCCCGCTACGCGCTGGGCCGGGATTATCACAAGGTGCTGCGCAATCGCCTGCAAACGATGGCAGAACAGATCGGGCCGGAAGTCGGTCCGCAGTCTGATTTCCGCGTCTTCACCGACAGCGCCCCGGTGCTGGAAGTGGCGCTCGCCACCAAATCGGGACTCGGCTGGCGCGGCAAGCACACCCTGCTGCTGAACCGGCAACACGGCTCGTGGTTCTTTCTCGGCGAAATCTATACCGACCTGCCGCTGCCGGTCGAGCCACGCCCGACCGACCACTGCGGCACCTGCCAGGCCTGCATCGACGTCTGCCCCACGCAGGGCCATTGTCGCGCCCTACTCGCTCGACGCCCGGCGCTGCATTTCCTATCTCACCATCGAACTCAAGGGCAGCATCCCGCTTGAACTGCGACGGCTGCTAGGCAACCGGATATACGGCTGCGACGACTGCCAACTGGTGTGCCCGTGGAACCGCTTTGCGCAGACCGCCACGTTGCCTGACTTCGAACTGAGAAACGGACTCGACAGCACGCAGGGCTGGTGGAACTGTTTGCCTGGAGCGAGGCCGGATTATTCAACGCGCGACTGGCGGGTTCGCCGATTCGCCGCATCGGCCACGAACGCTGGCTGCGCAATATCGCCGTCGCGCTGGGCAATGCACCGCGCTGCATCTGCCCATCCAAGCCGCCCTCGCCACGCGCCTGAACCACGCATCTGAACTGGTACGCGAACATGTCGCATGGGCGCAGTGACAGTCACATGGCGGTTAGGCGCCCCCCATGCTTCACTGCCGCGCCGGCAGGCTTACATGCGCAGTTCTTGCTGCGCGTGTCGAATCACCGATGATCCCGAAGTCAGCGCCAATCCGCCCAATACCAGTGCTACGGCCACATCCGGCCAGCCGTTCGCCGTTGCCCACACCCCCGCCGCTGCCGCCAACCGGCCAGATTGCCCAGCGCATCATTGCGCGAGCACAGCCACACCGAGCGCGCCTGCGCGTCGCCCTGCCGATGAACGTACAACAGCGTCGCCACGCCGACATTGACCGCCAGCGCCAGCAAGCTCACCCAGCCCATGATGCCCGGTGCCGGCACCACCCCGGCCGCCCCCTGCCAGGCCGCCTTGCCGAGCACAAATAAGCCATAACCGAACATCAGCCAACCTTTCCACAACGCGGTACGCGAACGCCACACCGGTGCCAGCCCCAACACGAACAGGGCAACGCTGTAGTTGCCGGCATCGCCCAAAAAGTCGACCGCATCGGCCAGCAAGGACACGGAATGCGCAGTGAAGCTGGCGGCCAGCTCGACGCCAAACATCAGCGCATTCAGCACCAGAGCAATCCACAGCGCACGCCGATAGCGCGGATCGGGCGGTGCCGCATCGCACACCGAGTCGCACCCGCAGCCGCTCATGATGGCCGCCGCACCGATCTATTTAGTGCCGTGCGGCCGTGCAGGTAAAATGGCATCTTTCTCATCCCGCCATCTTTGCCACCCATGTCCACGAATGCACACTCCTCCCATCGGCGTATTCGATTCCGGCATCGGCGGACTGACCGTGGTGCGCGCGCTGATGGAGCGCCTGCCCTACGAGAACATCGTCTATTTCGGCGACACCGCGCGCGTGCCCTACGGCGTGAAATCGGTCGAAACCATCGCCCATTACACCACCCAGATCGCCAGTTTCTGCTCGAAAAGGAGGTCAAGCTGCTGGTCATCGCCTGCAACACCATGGCCGCGGTGGCCGCGCAGGTAGTGAGGACTTTCCCCGGTGCCGGTGCTGGACGTGATCGACGCCGGCGCGGTTCGGCGCGCGGCGGCAAAAACATCGGCGTCATCGGCACCCCCACCACCATCAACAGCAATGCCTACGCCCGCGCCATCCATGAATACGCGCCCGACTCGCGCATCCATTCGCAGGCCTGCGCGCTGTTCGTGCCGCTGGTGGAGGAAGGCTGGCTCGACCACGAAGTCACCCGGCTGACCGCGCAAGGAATACCTGAAGCCGCTGATGGCCGAGCACATCGACACCCTGGTGCTCGGCTGCACCCATTATCCGTTGCTGAAACCGCTGCTGCACCAAGTGGTCGGCACGGGGTGCCCTGGTCGATTCCGCCGAAGCCATGGCCGAGCAGGTTGCCGCGGCTCTGGCCGAAAAGCTCTGGCCAATCCCGGCCCCGCCCAGCCGCGCTACGACTTCTATGTCACCGACGTGCCGCTGCGCTTCCAGACCATCGGCGAGCGGTTTCTGGGGCGCACGCTCAACAACGTGCATGTGGTGAAGTGGTAGCGCGACGCGCCAATCGATTCAGGACCAGGGAACCCGCACCCCGCCGCCCGGTCAATATTTGCACCATCTGTTAGACTGATTCCTGTCCTCACTGCATTCCACCCGAGCAACCCCATGCCCTATCTCGAACAAACCGTCACCGATGTCCGTCCCTGGTCCGCGCGCACCTTCAGCCTCAAACTGACCCGCCCAGAAAACTTTGATTTCGTCAACGGCGAGTTTGTCACCATCGGGCTCCGGCAGGAGGGCAAGCTGGTTGCGCGGGCCTATTCCATTGTTTCGACCCGCGACGATCCGCATCTGGAATTCTTGAGCATCCATGTGCCCGACGGGGCGCTGACCAGCAAGCTGGCGCAGGTGAGGCCGGGCGATACGGTGTGGGTGAACAGCAAGGCGACCGGGTCGCTGACGCTGGATCACGTGCTGCCGGGCCGGCATCTCTACATGCTGGCGACCGGGCACGGGGCTGGCGCCGTTCATCAGCCTGGTGCGCGATCCGCATAACCCTGGCTGCGTTCGAGAAGATCGTCTTGGTGCACACCGTGCGCACCGTGGCGGAACTCGCCTACCGTGAGGAACTGGAAGCCCGCGCCGGGGACAATTTCATCTACCTGCCGACGGTGACGCGCGAACCCTTCGACTTCAGCCTGCGCTGCTCGGATGCCTTCGTATCAGGCGAATTGTTCACACGCGTCGGCCTGCCGCCCGCCGACCCTGCGCTGGACCGCGTGATGCTGTGCGGCAACCCGGGCATGAACAAGCAGATGAGCCAGTATCTCAAGGACCAGGGCTGGACCATGACCAACCACCGCGGCGTGGGCAATTTCACGGTGGAAGCCGCTTTCGTCACCCATCACAACTGAGCATTACGCAAATTTCTACTTCTGCTCGGCACGCGGAAACTTCTCGCGCCAGGCGCGCACGCCACCCGCAACGGAAAAACAGCGGTCGTAGTTGATTGAGCGCAGGATCTGCACGGCGTGCAGACTGCGCCTGCCGCTGTTGCACAGGCACAGGATCACGTTGTCGCTCTGGTAATGGTGACGGTTGATGGCACCGAGGAAGCTGATGATGTCCCTGGCGGAGGGCTCATCGCCGTCCAGCAGCTCCTGCTCCTCGGGGTTGAGGCGATGGCCGAGTGCCTGCATGAAATTGAACAGGGGAATATTCTCCGCCCCGTCCACCTCGCCTTCCACTTCCAGCTCGAAGGTCTGGCGTACATCAACCAGCACCCCAAGGCCGAGTCTCATCAACTCGTGCGCGGTCTCGGGCTGGATTTCCTGCGGTCGTTCAACCGGATTGTCTGTCATGCTGTCTGCCAATTCCTGCATTCATCGCAGGTCAAAGTATAAGGTGAACCCGAGGCCGGGCACCAACTCCAGCCATTTCAAGCGTGACGCCCGGACGGTCCGTCTGGCCTCTTGAATTCAACGCTCACCTTGAGCCCTCGCCCTCCCTCCCCATCCGCCAAGACCAATTCAGCCTGATGCAGTTGCGCGATCCGTGCAACGATGGACAGGCCCAGCCCGCTGCCCGGTGCCGTTTCACCCTCCAGGCGATGAAACCGGCGCATGACATGTTCGCGCTCGGCGGCAGGAATGCCCGGGCCCTGATCCTGCACCTCCATTATCAGCCCTTGCGCCGTCGCCGACCACCCGAACGCCTGACCTCAGTCTGGGGCGGAGAGTAACGCAGCGCGTTATCCACCAGGTTTCTGATCAGAACCGACAACAAGTCGGAGTGTCCCTTGATGGTCATCCACCCTCGCCCTCCAATGACAGCCGGATCTGTTTCTCGGCAGCGGACGACGTGCCATCTCGGCAAGGACACGGGCGGCGAGTTGGTGCAGGTCGACGGCGGTTGCCCTGCGTTTGCCAGGCATCGTGTTCCAGGCGCGCCAGGGTCAGCAGTTGTTCAACCAGCCGGGTGGCGCGGTCACAGGCTGCCAGGGCCTGCTCCGTGGCACGCTTGCGCGCCGCATCATCGGTTGCACCCTGGGCGACCTGGAGTTGGGTCTTGAGCGCCGCCAGCGGGGTGCGCAGTTCATGGGCCGCATCGCTGGTAAATCGGCGCTCGCCTTCCAGGGAAGACTGAACCCGTTCAAGCAGGCTGTTCAGACGCTGCACCATGGGCGCAATTTCGCTCGGGAATTTCGCCGTCGATGCGGCGCAAGATACTTGGGGTCACGGCGCGCCAGGTCCGAGCCGATCCGGTCTATCGGCTTTAGCGCGGCGCCTACCGAAAACCAGATAAGCAAGCCCAGGAGAGGGAAGCGAAACCAGCAGTGGCTGGACCAGCTTTCTGAGAATTTCGTCTGCCAGATGCTCGCGCGCGTCGGCCGCCTCACCAACCTGTACCAGATACTCGTGCCGCGCATCCCAGACACTGTAAACGCGCCACGCCCGGCCATTCAGGCTTGAATTGGAGAAGCCTTCATCTCTTGTCGACAACCTGCCGGAAGGCGCATCGGCCGAGTGCAGCAGCAGGGTCTGGCCCCGCTCCCCAGATCTGGAAGGCAACCTTCTGCGCGTACTTGTGTGACGAACTGGCGTGCTCCAGCTCGATCTCGTCAACGTCCATGCCCAATCTGCGCGGTCAGCAGCGAGGCGCTCTGGGCCAGATGCGCGTCCAGCAATTCCTGCATCTCCGCGCGCGTCTCCCATGCGGTGACCGCGGCTGCGCCCAGCCATACCAGCATGACGCCGCCCAGCAGCGCGAACAACAGACGGCGGCGCACGCTGCCGCGAATGATCAGCTTGTCCTGTCCGCTCACTGGATATCCTTGGGCAGGATGTAGCCGACTCCGCGCAGGGTCTGCACGATCTCCGGCGCAAGCTTCTTGCGCAAATGGTGCAGGTGGACATCGATGGCATTGGATTCGATTTCCTCGCCCCAGGCATAGAGGCTGGAGACCAGTTGCTCGCGGGTCAGCACCCGGCCGGCATTCAGCATGAACACTTGCAGCAGATCAAATTCGCGCGCGGAGAGCTGCTTCGGTTCATCGCGAAAGGTCACGGTCCTGCCCGCCGGGTCCAGGCTCAACGAGCCCACGCTCAGGACCGCGGCGGGACTGCCGCCTGCACGCCGGATCAGCGCGCGCAGGCGCGCAGACAGCTCGCCCAGATCGAAGGGCTTGATGAGATAGTCGTCCGCGCCCGCATCCAATCCGGCGATGCGATCGCCCACCGTATCGCGCGCGGTCAGGATCAGCACCGGCACCGGGTTGCGCGCCAGGCGCAGTTCCTTCAGCACCTCCAGTCCGGAGCGCCGCGGCAAGCCCAGGTCGAGGACGACAGCCGCATAGGGCTCGGCTTCGATTGCATGAGCCGCGGCCACGCCGTCCCGCACCCAGTCCACGCTGAAGCCCTGTTGCCTGAGTCCCGCCTCAATGCCGTCACCCAGCAAGGCGTCATCTTCCACTACCAGCACACGCATGTTCTGTAGGCCACCTGAGCTTCCTGCTTGACTTCAATCGTCGGCGTCGTGGCGCTTCTCCGCGCCACCCTGCAGCGCCACACTGGATCCCGCGCCACCCAGATCGATTTTTCCATTAGACCAAAATCCCCAGAAACCAGCCAGCAAGCGTGAGCAGGATCAGCGCCGGAACCACGCGCTTCTTGCGTATGCCCTCGCCCGGCTCGCCACGCTTGTAGCCGGTCACCATGGCACGCGCCAGATTTTCACGGTGGATCAGGCTCCCCGCCACCACGCCCACAATGTGGACGCCGACCACCGCGAGCATCAGGTTGGCAAACACCTCATGAGCTTTCTTCCAGCCATTCTCCGCCGAGCTCGTTATACGTCATCCAGCCCGACACGCCGGTGGCAATTCCCAGCACCAGCAACAAGAGGATGGCGATCGCCCCCGCCGGGTTGTGTCCGACATGGTGTTCCGGCTGCCTTGAAAGCAGCGATTTCACGTAACTGACCACAGCGGAAGGCGCGCGGACAAATTGGCCAAAGCGGGCGTATCGTGTGCCTACAAGACCCCACACCAGGCGAAAGGCGATCAACCCCAGCAGGGTATATCCGAGCATGAGGTGAACATCCCGGTAACGCTCGCTTTCAGCTGTCGGCCACAGCTACCGCACAGGCAAAGCTCAGTGCCAACGACCAGTGAAATACGCGGGTGGGAATATCCCAAACCAGAATACGGTTCTTCATTTGTCTAATCCTCCTGGAATGCGAAGCGAGCGCTCCGAATAATCTCCGCGCTCTGCGGCCATATGGCAGGCCGAGCAATTAGCCGCCGATTTCAGCGAGGGTTTGCGCCAAATATCGCGCGGCAGCTCCTCGCCATGCTCATGCATGAACCAGCGTGTTTCGCTGATGCGCAGCACCGGCTTCCCGCCCCTGGACGTCTCGCGCGTGCCGGCATTGGCCTGCAGATAGCGCAGGATCTCCGACCGGGTGGCCGCGTCAAGGCCTGCATCTGTACCGAAGTGTTTGTCCAGTCCGCCCATGACGGCGCGCCAGGAGGCCGCCGAGTGAAGCTGGAGCAGGTGAAACCACGTGGCAGGATCCGCATTCCTGCTGCATCGCCCGATTCTTGATGGTGACGCGGTTCTGCTCGGCCTGCGCCGGAAGGGTGACAAGGCCCGCTCCACCTATCATCACACTGGCGAGCAAAAGCCGCCCCATATTCAACCAACCGTTCTTCATCTTCATTCCTCTCTATCGAAGCATCATGAGATTAGCCGCCACATCGGCTCTTTCCTGCGCAGTACAGGCCCTGCCCAGAACGTCATTGCAATTGCGCTTGAACCATTTCTCGACCTTGGCAGAGCGGGTAAAGCGCATGGGATTCACTGCCGGCGCCATGGGTTCGATCCGTTTGCTGGTGACGGCATGTGTTCCGGCGTCTGCCGGATTCCTGGTGTGACGCTGAGTTCGCGGCTCCATTCCTTGCCATGGCGTTGCGCAAAGAATTGCTGGCCGCGCTCGGCGGATGGGCGAACAGAAGCAGGATTCTCAGCCTTGGCCTGCTGAGCATACGCAGCCAGAAAGCTTGCCGGAGTTTCGGCCAGCACGGTTGAACTAAGGCCGCTCAGGGCGAGCAAACCGACGAAGACACGCATTGATTTCTCCTTGGTCAGGTTTCGACGCCACCAAGGATGGGTTGCGAAAATTAAGCCTGGATTAAGGCACCGATCGGGACACGCACAAAAAAACGCCAGTCCTGCGACTGGCATTTCTTGACCCGGGAAACTCAGGCGTCAGGGACGACCCTGGCCCATACCACCTCCTGGTCCCATACCACCTCCTGGTCCCATACCGCCCGCCTGGCCCCTGTCCTTCCCACCCATTCCCATGCCTTGTGCCGGGGGTTCGTCCGGAAGCGTCTTGCCCATCTTCTCGGCCCTCGCTTTAATCTGCTCGTGGTGTTCCTTGCGAAACGCATCCCGCTCCTCAGCGGTTTTCAGTATGCGCATCTTTGCCTGATATGCCCGCCGTTCCTTGTATGTCATCAACTGACTGCCGTAGATGACATCCTGCTTCTTCGCCTTCACTTGCGCTTTGGCCTGAGTCTCAGTAGATGATCAGCAGCTCCAGCATTCCGAGGGGCGCTGCCATTGCCAAACACGCAAGCAAGACGCTTGCTGACTTCGTGTTCATCTTTGCCTCCTTCTAGCACAAAAAATAAAAAAACTCCCCTTGCTTTCTGAATATAGACAAGGCGGTTGTGCGCTAAACACAGGTTCAGACGATCAGCGCACTCCTGTGCAGCAGAACGGTCAAATCAAATGACACGGCGACGGCACAGTGCAATAAAGCACCCCAGAAAATCGTGCCGCTTTTCATACTGAGATGTCCAAGTGCCAAGCCCGCAACGATGGCCGCGACCGCTTCCGGCATGGGCTTGGCAAAGTGATCATGCAGTAGGGCACCACCATGACGGCAATCGATAGCCAGCCAAAGCGCGGCTTGAGTCCCAGCACCATGAAACCGCGAAAAAAGAATTCCAGTGCGAAGAACTGGGCAAAGTAGGCACTCTCCCAGATGATCCAGCGCGACCGGATGGATTCGCCCGGCATCATGAGCAGGAAGGGATAGCGCGCCTGGAACTGCTCAGTCGAGGACGCGATCCACACCACCGGGGCCATGATGACGACAAACGCCAGATACGGCCTCAAGGTGCGCCAGTCTGCACTCCAGCGCACCCCATAGTCGGCCAGCCGCTGACGCCAGACCAGCGTGATGAGGACCACCGGCACCAGCACATAGCCCGCCACGCTGGTCCCGGCCCACCACAGCAAGGGCGCAAGATCACGCGGATTCGTACCGGTGAACGTGTCGCGAAAAGCAGCAGCCACGCCGGTCAGGCCCAGGCTGTCCAGAAACCAGGCCAGCCACCACGCATCGCTGAAATAATGGATAAAGACCAGGCACAGGGGAACGACCAGAAGGATGACGAGCGGGCGCACATCGCTCGGCTCGCTATGCGCAAGCTGCGGGAATTGCATTACTCGGTCCGCTCAATTCCAATGCGTCAGGCTCCGTGCGCAGGCGCAGGTAGGCCTGTTCAGACATCCCCGCACTGCTGGCAGGCCGACGACAGGGGCTTGCCCTGCGCGACCGCGACATCGATACGCAACAACTTGGCCGCGATTTGATCACGGGTGGATGTCTTTCTTGACATCGTCAGATTCCTGTTCATTTGGATGGACAGTTTGCCATCGAACTCGACCAGATACCGTAGTTCTGGCAGTGCGTACAGATTACTACATTCTTCTTTCAACGGCTTGCTCACCTGGCAAGGCAACTGACGGGCAGACGATACTATTTGGCAAGCAACATCGCCTTGATCCTGGCGCGCAAGTCCACGACTTGTTCCTGATGGCCCGCCTGCATGATCCGCGGCCACCGGCTCCACCACCGGCCAGGCCCTGGCTTCGAACAAGTGCAGCAGACTGGCCGGAATGAAGCGGGTTCTTCCGGCGTAGACATGGCGATCGCCGAATTGGCTCTGTTGCGAAACGAAGAAGCGCTGCGGCACCATGATATCGAGATGATCCTTGGCGCGGGTCATGGCCACGTAGAGCAGGCGGCGCTCCTCCTCGACTTCCCCCGGGCTGCCGGTTGCCAGGTCAGACGGCAGGCAGCCGTCCACTGCATTCAGGAGATACACCGCCTTCCATTCCTGGCCCTTGGCTGAATGGATGGTCGACAGAATCAGATAATCCTCATCGCGCAGCGGCACGCCCGCCTCGTCGCTGGTCGCGTCCGGCGGATCAAGCGTCAGTTCGGTGAGGAAGCGTTGGCGCGAAGGATAGGTGGCGGCGATCTTCTCCAGTTGGTCGATATCGGTCTGGCGTATCTGCGCGTCGTCGTGCAGGCGCTCCAGCGGCTCCGCGTACCAGCGACGGAGGCTCTCGAATTCCGCCGGCCACGGCATGGTGTGCGGGCGCAGCAGTGCAACCAGGCCCAGGAATTCCTTCCAGCCCTTCGGCAGCCGCTGCTGGCACGCGCGATTCACGCAGCGCCATCATCACATCCTGCGCCAGCGCGAGATTGTCCAGCACCTGGGCCGCCGTCCTGGGCCCGATGCCGGGCACAAGCTGCAAGACGCGGAAGCCTGCGACCCGGTCGCGCGGATTCTCCACCCAGCGCAAGACCGACAACACGTCCTTGATGTGCGCGGCCTCGAGGAACTTGAGTCCGCCGAACTTGACGAACGGGAATATTGCGCCGCGTCAGCTCGATTTCGAGTCTCGCGCTGTGATGCGAGGTGCGAAACAGTACCGCCTGGGAATTGAGCGCAATGCCCAGTTCGCGCCGCGCCAGCACCTGTTCGACGACAAATCCGGCCTGCTCCGCTTCGTCGCCCACCGTAATCAGCTGCGGCCGCTCGGTCGATGTCTTGTCGCTCCACAAATCCTTGCGGTAGCGTTCCACAGCCAGTCCGATCACGCCATTGGCCGCGGCGAGTATCGCCTGGGTCGAGCGGTAGTTCTGTTCCAACGTGATGACTTGCGCGGGCGGGCAGAACTGTCCGGGAAAGTCGAGGATATTGCGCACGGTCGCGCCGCGAAACGCATAGATGGATTGCGCATCGTCGCCCACCACCGTGACGCCTCGGCCGTCCGGCTTGAGGCCCAGTACGATGCCCGCCTGCAGCGGATTGGTGTCCTGATATTCATCGACCAGGATATGACTGAAGCGCGTGCCAATCTCTTGCGCGAGCGCAGGTTCCTGCAGCATCTGCGCCCAGTATTGCAGCAGGTCGTCGTAGTCCAGCACGTCCTGATCCTGCTTGGCCTCGACATAGGTGAGGAACAGGCGCTTGAGTTCTGCCTCCCATTCCGCGCACCAGGGAAAACGGCGCTGCAGCACTTCGGACAGCGGGGACAGGGTATTGATCGCCGCCGAATAAATCGCCAGACAAGTGTTCTTGCGTGGAAAACGCTTGGTTGTGGCCGACAGGCCCAGTTCGTGGCGCGCCAGATTCATCAGATCGGCCGAATCTTCCCGGTCGTGGATGGTGAACGCCGGATTGAGGCCGATGCGCCCGGCGTATTCCCGCAGCAGGCGCGCGGCGATGCTGTGGAAGGTCCCGGCCCAGGCGAGCTTCGTTGCGGCGTGTCGTGGACTCGCCAGTTGGCGCACGATGCGCTCTGCGCGTCGCACCATTTCCTCCGCCGCGCGGCGTGAAAACGTCAACAGCAGCATGGCCGACGGATCGGCTCCCTGCGCAATGAGGTGGGCGACGCGATGCGCCAGGGTGCTGGTCTTGCCCGATCCCGCGCCGGCGATGACAAGCAGCGGGCCGGCGCCGGATCCTTCAGCGCCGTATTCGACAGCGAGTCGCTGGGCGGGGTTGAGGCGTGCGAGATAGACCTGCGCTTCGGGATTTCGAAATCTGCTCGATCAATAGCCGATGCTCATACGCTTCGCATCCGCCAGCCATGTATAGAAAAGCTGGGGCGACCAACTCCAATGTGCGAGGCATATGCGAAAGAACATCAAACATACTGTATTTTTGTACAGTACTGGACAAATGGCAATGCGTCTCGGCTGGATTCCGCGTGCAGCTTCGGTTCGCGCCCTGACCGCCTGGGGTGACCATCGGGAGACCTGTGGCCGCGACTAGACAGCCGAGGTCAGGTGACGAGCGGAGCAAGACAGGCCGCGTCGTCATTCTTCACGTTGTTGACGCGAAGCGTCACAGGGTAAGCCGACATCTGCTCGGGCGGGAATGGTTTGAGCAGAACTTCTGCCTGCGTGTTGTCCGCTTGCAGCCATGTTGCGTACTCGCCCGGCGCCAGAATCGCGGGCATGCGCTCATGCAACTCGTTGATCAACGTGTTGGCCTCGGTGGTAATGATGGTACAGCTCTCCACCGTCTGGCCGGAGGAATCCACCCAATGCTCCCACAGGCCGGCCATGCCGAACAGCGACCCGTCCGCCATGCGAACGCAATAAGGCTGCTTGCGTCCTGCGACCGGCTTCCACTCGATAGAATGCATCGGCTGGAACAAGACAACGGCGGCGCCGATAGGCACTGCGGAAGGCAGGCTTGATTGCCAGCGACTCGGCGCGCGCATTGATCAATTTCACCCCGATGGTCGCGTCCTTCGCCCATGACGGGATCAGCCCCCATCGGAGCAAGGCCAGTTCAGGACCCTTGCCGAGGTCGCGCACCACCGCGATAGCTTGGGTCGGGGCGATATTGTAGTGGGCCGAAAACTCCGGCACCCACAGCAGATTGAACCGCTGTGCGATTACCTCGGGTGGGGAAGTCAGTGCATAGCGTCCGCACATGATGCCAGTCTAGCGCAATGGAAGCGCCTGCGACTTAAACAAGTCGCGGGCGACGCACGTCTGCGGCGCAAGCGCCCCTCGGCGCGGTCGTAACCGGGTGTATCATCCAAGCACGCCGCTGTTCCGGGGATCGCTTCCGGCTGTCCGGGCCAGGCTGCATCGAGCATTCCGATCGTCGTCATCGTCGCCGTGGTGTCGTGCCGCGGGGCGCAAAACGGGCGTTTGCCTAACGGTTGGGAGAATAGTGTGGGATCAGCATGGAAGTCAGGCAACTCCATACTTCTCAGATCTTGGCGCAAGGTAAGGAATTCCTTGACGCGGGCGCAACTGGGTGGAAGCAGCTTGCCGGGGAGGTCGCTCAACGAGGAGCCGCCGCTGCGGGCGGAGTTGTTCAGTACCGAGCAGATGGAACAGCACGGCGTGCGCCTTGCGACGGCGCACCGCCTGGCACCGCGACGCGTGCCGGACCGGCTGTTGTCGCGCCTGGCCGCCAACCAAGGCGTGGTAATCGAAACCTGCAAGCTGTTGACGGCGGCAGTGGCAGCGAGCCACCGCATCACGCCGGCCGGTGAGTGGTTGTTGGACAACTTTTACCTGGTCGAGGAACAGATCCGCATCGCGCGCCGGCATTTGCCCAAGGGCTGACAGCCGCCAGCTGCCGCGGCTGGACAGCGGCCCGTCGGCCTGTTTGCCCCGGGTCTGCAAATGACATTGCGCTGGAAATCATTTCGCACGGCGATGGCCGGGTCGATACCAGCCCAGTCTGCAGCGCTTCATCAATGCCTACCAGACGGTTACCCCACTGTGAAACGTGGGCGAGCTGTGGGCGATCCCGATCATGCTGCGGCTGGCGCTGATCGAGAACCTGCGCCGCGTCGCGGCCCGGGTCATGGCCGACCCCGGGCGCGATCGCGGCAAGGCCGTGCGCTGGGCCGACAGCATGATCGCCACCGCCGAGCGGGGACACCGAACAACGTGGTGCTGGTGGTGGCCGACATGGCGCGCTCCGACCCGCCGATGAAAACGGCTCGTTCGTGGCCGAGATGACGCGCCGGCTGCAGGGCCAGAGTCCCGCGCTGGCGCTGCCGCTGAGCTGGATCGAGCAGCGCCTGTCCGAGTCGGGCCAGAATATCGAGCACCTGATCCAGATCGAAGGCTTGCAGCAGCAGGCGGCGAACCAGGTGGCGATCAGCAGCAGCATCGGCAGCCGGCGCACGCTGTCGGCCCGATCGACTGGCGCGACTTCGTCGAGCGGTCCCGAAGCGTGGTCGAGCAGCACCTGCGCGACGATCCAGCCGGGGTCTACGGTGCCATGGATTTCGCCACCCGCGATCGCTATCGCCATGTGAATCGAAGCTATTTGCCCGCCATCACCATCTCGATAATCGAACCACGTGGTCGCCGAGGCTCACGCTGGCGATGGCTGGGAGGCCGCCGCGCCCGCTCGGGAACACCGCGGCGATCAAAATCCGGGCCATGTCGGCTATTACTGATTACAAGGGCCGGTCCGCAATCGAGCAGTATCTGGGCACCGCAAAACCGGCGGTTGGCGACACGGCTGCGCCGGGGTCTGGATCGCGCTGGCCCCTGCCGATCTATCTGGGTCTGCTCGCGATCCTCACTTTCGCCTTTCGCGCAGCCGCTGCGGTGGCGGCGCGGTGGCACGCTGACGGCCTGTCCTGGTGGGCAACCTGATCCCGCGCTGGCAGTGCCGGCGACCCCAACCATCTGGAATCTAGCCAGCTCTCGGACTGAGCTCTGCTCAACTGGACCGCGACCCTTCTAACCATCGCACCGCAGTTGTTGCCACGGATGAACTATGCCTCTGGCATTCCCGCCGAAGTACTACGTCCTGGTGGCGATCCCCTGACCTTGTTCTCCAGCTGGGAAGCGACGTGGAAGACCCTGATTGAATCGCTGGAGGTCCGCTTTCTCGCCAATCGCGACGAACACCTTCACTTTGCCCTTCTCAGCGATTTTCTTCCGATGCCGACCAGCAGGAACCTGCCCGTGCCCTGACGATGCGTTGTTGCGGCTGGCACGCCTGCGCATCGAGGGTCTCAACGATCGCTTTACCCCGGGTCACCGCTTCGGATCGCTTCTATCTGTTTCACCGCCCGCGGCGCTGGAAAAAACGAGACCGAGCAGACGTGGATGGGACACGAGCGCAAGCGCGGCAAGCTGGGCGACCTGAATGTGCTGCTGCGCAAGCCAACAGCAACGGCAACAGCGGCGCCTTCCCCCTGATGGTCGGCGCGAACTCGGGCGCGGACGTGCAATACGTGATCACGCTCGATACGGATACCGAGCTGCCACGTGACTCCGCGCACCCGTTCGTCGGCACCATCGCTCATCCGCTGAACCGTCGGGTGTACGACCCCTCCGACGGCGGGTCCGCGCAGGCTACGCGATCCTGCAGCCGCGCGTGAGCGTCAGCCTGCCCGGCGCCAACGCGTCGCGCTATGCGCGCCTAATGGCGGCGAACCGGGCATCGATCCCTATACCCGTGCCGTCTCGGATGTCTATCAGGACGTGTTCCACGAAGGCTCCTTCATCGGCAAGGGCATCTACGCCGTCGATCCGTTCGAGCAGGCGCTCAACGGACGTTTCCCCGAAAACCTGAATCTCAGTCACGACCTGCTCGAAGGCTGCCATGCCGGCGCCGGCCTGTTCAGCGACGTCCAGCTATACGAGGAATACCCGGCCATCTACGAGCGCCGATGTCGACCGTCGCCATCGCTGGATCCGCGGTGACTGGCAGGTCGCGCTCTGGCTCCTCCCATGGGCGCCCGGGCCCGATGGGCAGCGCCACAGGAATGCGATCTCCGCGCTGTCGCGCTGGAAGTTGTTCGACAACCTGCGCCGCAGCCTGGCGCCAGCCGCCTTGACGCTGCTCCTCCTGCTCGGCTGGACGGCGTTTTCGTCGACCTGGTTCTGGACCCTGGTGGTGCTTTGCATCTTCCTGATCCCGGCCGCGCTGGCAACCCTGCTGGACATCCTGCGAAAGCCGAGCGAGATGCGGACTGGCCAGCATCTGGCGGCCGCCGCGTACTCCGCCGGCCAGCGCCTGATCCAGGCGGGATTCGCCTCGGAAACCCTGCCCCATGAAGCCGATCATACCCTCGATGCGATCCTGCGCACGCTGGCGCGCCTGCTGGTCACGCGCAAGCGCTTGCTGGAATGGAATCCTTCCAGCAACCGGGAACAGTCGAGCCGAACCGACCTCGCCGCCTCCCTGCGCTCCATGTGGTTCGCCCCCCTGCTCGCCACCGGCACTGCCCTCTACCTGGCGGGCTTTACTCCGGCCATGCTGATCCAGGCGGGCTCCGATCCGCAGCCGCCGTGGTTGGCCTCCCCTGCCCTCGCCCCCTGCGCAATCAGTCTGCCGCTTGCACGCCCCGAGGTCCGGCTGAGCGCCGAGCAAACCCGTTTCCTGGGCCGCATCGCACGCAAGACCTGGGCATTCTTCGAGACCTTTGTCGGCCCGGATGACCACTGGCTGCCGCCGGACAATTACCAGGAGTATCGTGCCGCCACGCTCGCCCATCGCACCTCGCCCACCAATATGGGGCTGGCGCTGCTGGCGAATCTGTCGGCTTACGACTTTGGTTATATACCGGGCGGGCAGTTGGTCGACCGCACGTCCGATACCCTGGAGACGATGGCACGATTGCCCAGCTATCGCGGCCATTTCTATAACTGGTACGACACCCAGTCTTTGCAAGCGCTGCATCCCGCCTACGTCTCGACCGTGGATAGCGGCAATCTGGCGGGCCACCTTTTGACCTTGCGTTCCGGCCTGATCGCGCTGCTGGACCGCCCGAATCCTGGAACCCCGGTGGCTGGACGGCTGGGGCGATAGCCTCGACATACTGGAGCAGGCTGTAAGTGACCCTGCTCCGGCCACGCTGGCCCGATTCAGAAGCGACTTCGAGTCTGCGTGCGCCGCGCGGCCGGACTCGCTACAGGCGGCCAGAATCTTGCTGGATCAGCTGGTGACATCCGCCGAGCAAGTCGCCGGTAAGCTGGCGAACTACACCACGGCTCGGGCGGACTCGGTGGGCAGAGGCGTTGTGTACTCGCCAGTGCGCGTCTATTCGCGATGAGCTAATATTTCTCGCGCCCTGGACAAGCTTGAGCAATGCGCCTGCCGACCTCGAAGCGTTGCCCGAGATTGTGTTCATCCCGACCCTGCGCAGCCTAGCAGGACTCGAGCTGGCCCTGTCAAGCCGCCTCGCGGACTGGCCAGGTCCGCGCCAACGCCCGCACAGCAGGCTTGGCTGGTCGAGCTGCGCCGCCTGGTCGCACAAGAAAGCAAGCGCGCCCAGACACGCATCGCGGCGATCCAGGATCTTGCCTAAAGAGTGGGTACAGTTGCCGAGCTGGATTATGGCTTCCTGTACGACAAGGCATCGCGTCTGTTGAGCATCGGCTACAACGCCGACGAGCGCCGGCTGGACGCGCTATGTCATCCGCTGGCATCAGAAGCACGACTCAGCGTATTCGTCGCCATCGCCCAGGGACAGCTGCCCCAGGACAGCTGGTTCGCATTGGGGACGGAGGAACTCACTCAGCGCCGGCGGCGAACCCATCCTCGACCGTCGTGGAACGGCTCGATGCTCCGAAGAATCCTGATGTCGCAGCTGGTCACGCCAACCTACGACCACACGCTGCTCGACCAGACCGCCAAGGCTGCCGGGGCGCGACAGATCGAATACGGACAGCAACGCGGTGTGCCAAGGGGCATATCCGAATCCGGCTACAACACGGTGGACGCACAGCTCAATTACCAGTACCGGGCGTTTGGCGTGCCGGGACTGGGACGTAACGCGGCCTCGCCGACGACCTGGTCGTGGCGCCTTATGCGACCGCGCTCGCCCTGATGGTGACGCCAGAGGCGGCCTGCGCAAATCTGCAGTGGCTCGCCGCGATCGGCGCGGAAGGCCAATCCGGCTTCTACGAGGCCATCGACTACACACCGTCCCGTCAGCGACGCGGTGAGTCCCACGCGCTGGTACGCTCCTACATGGCCCATCACCAGGGCATGAGCCTGGCTGCACTGGCCTATCTGTTGCTGAATCGTCCGATGCAAAGGCGCTTCGAGTCCGATCCGTTGTTCCAGGCGACCCTGTTGGTTGTTGCAGGAGCGGATTCCCAGGGTCTCGGCGTTTTACGCCCAGCCCGCGGAACTGGCCAGCATCCAGTCCGGCGCGGCAGGCACGGCGATGCCGATCCGGGTGCTGGACAATCCCAACTCGGCGGTCCCCGAAGTGCAACTGCTGTCGAACGGCAACTATCACGTCATGGTCACCCACGCAGGGGGCGGTTACAGCCGCTGGACCATCTTCTCCGGTGACGCGCTGGCGCGAAGACGGCACGCGCGACCACTGGGGCACGTTTTGTTACCTGCGCGACATGGAAAGCGGCTCGACCTGGTCGACCGCGCATCAACCTACATTGCAGCGCGGCGCGCACTACGACGCGCAACCCCTCGGAAGGGCGCGCGGAATTTCGCCGTCGCGACGGCGATTTCGATACCCATACCGAAATCGCCGTATCGCCGGAATACAAAGAGATCGCACCCGCGCCGGGTGCGCATCACCAACCATTCCACGGAACGCCGGCGGACGATCGAGGTTACGAGTTACACCGAGGTGGTGCTGGCGGCGCCCGCCGCCGACGCCCTGCATCCGGCGTTCAGCAATCTGTTCGTGCAGACCGAGATTGTCGATGCCCGCCACGCCATCCTCTGCACGCGCCGGCCCCGGTCGAGCGAAGAATCGGTGCCCTGGATGTTGCACCTGATGGCGGTGCACGACGCGGAGGCCGGCCAGCTTTCCTACGAAACCGACCGGGCGCGCTTCATCGGCCGCGGCCGCACGCTTGCCGCACCCCGGGCGATGGACGATGCCAAGCCCTTGTCCGGGCGGCCAAGGCTCGGTGCTCGACCCGGTGGTGGCAATACGCTGGTCGATGACCCTCGACCCGGGACAATCCGCCAGCGTGGACCTGGTTTATGGCATCGGCGACAGCCGTGACGCGGTGCTGGGCCTGGTCGAGAAATATCAGGACCGGCGCCTCGCCGATCGTGTCTTCGAACTGGCCTGGACCCACGCCCAGGTGTTGCTGCGCCAGATCAACGCCAGGAATTAGGCCGACGCACAACTGTACGGACGCCTGGCCAATTCGGTCATCTACGCCCATGCCTCGCTGCGCGCCGAAAGCAGCGTGCTGATGAAGAACCGGCGCGGCCAATCCGGTCTGTGGGGGTATGCCATTTCCGGCGACCTGCCGATTGTTTTGCTGCGCATCGCCGAGCTGTAAAACATCGAACTGGTGCGCCAACTTATCCAGGCCCACGCGTATTGGCGTCTGAAGGGGCTGGCGGTGGATCTGGTGATTCTGGGAATGAGGACCGTGCCGGTTACCGGCAAGTCCTGCAGGAACAAAATCCTGGGCCTGCTGGCGGTGGGTTTGGAAACCCAGGTGATGGCACTCGGCCCGGCGGCATCTTCGTGCGTTCCGCTTAACAGATCTCGGAGGAGGACCGCACCTTGTTCCAGACCGTCGCCCGCGCGATCTTCAGCGACAGCCGGGGAACGCTTGCGGAACAGGTCAACCGGCTCGGTGTGGTGGATGTGCGGGTGCCGCGCCTGGTACCGAATCAGGCTCCGGTGTTCCCGAACTGCCGGCAGCGTTTGAACTGCCACAGCGGGACTTGATCCTGTCCAACGGAATCGGCGGCTTCACCCCGGACGGCCATGAGTACGTCATCACCACCACACCCGGACAGCGCACCCCGGCGCCATGGGTGAATGGTGCTGGCCAATTCCCAGTTCGGATCCGTCATCTCGGAGAGCGGCCAAGCCTATACCTGGGGCGAGAATGCCCACGAGTTCCGCCTTACACCGTGGCACAACGACGCGGTATCCGACACTGCCGGCGAAGCCTATTATCTGCGCGACGAGGACAGCGGGCACTTCTGGTCGCCCACTCCGCTACCGAGGCGCGGCGCCACGCCCTATCTCACTCGGCACGGCTTCGGCTACAGCGTATTCGAGCATACCGAAGACGGCATCCGCTCCGAACTTTGGGTCTACGTGGCCCAGGACGCTGCGGTCAAGTTCTCCGTACTCAAGGTGCGCAACGTTTCGGGCCGGCCGCGCCGGCTCTCAGCCACTGGCTATGTGGAGTGGGTGCTGGGTGACCTGCGGGCAAAATCGGCCATGCACGCGATCACCGAACTGGATCCCTACAGCGGCGCGGTCTACGCTCGCAATCCTATACACAGAGTTTTCCGACCGGGTGGCTTTCTTCGATGTAGACAACTTGAACCGCACCACGACTTGCGACCGCGCCGAATTAAAGGGCCGTAACGGCAGCGTGGAGAATCCTGTCGCACTGTCACGCGCCCATTTGTCCGGGAAGGTCGGGGCCGGCCTGGACCCCTGTGCGGCGATCCAGGTGGGGTTCGATCTGGCCGACGGCCAGGAGCGCGAAATCATCTTCAGGCTCGGCTTGGCGGGCACGCCGGGCGGCGAAGACGCAAACCGGCTGGTGCATCGCTTCCAAGGCGCTGACGCGGCCCGCCGCGCGCTGGAAGCAGTCTGGCAGAACCTGCACCAGCACCCTGGGCGCGGTCCAGGTAGAGACGCCCGACCAGTCGCTGAATGTGCTGACCAACGGATGGCTGCTCTACCAGACCACGGCATGCCGCATGTGGGCGCGCTCCGGATTCTACCAGTCGGGAGGCGCCTTCGGATTTCGCGACCAGTTGCAGGACGCGATGGCCTGATACATACCGAGCCTCGGTTCATCCGTGAGCATTTGCTCCGCTCCGCATCCGCCAGTTCCGCGAAGGGGATGTCCAGCACTGGTGGCATCCGCCCGTCGGGCGCGGCGTTCGCACCCAATTTCGGACGATTATCTGTGGCTGCCCTGGCCATGTGTCGCTATGATTCGGTACCGGCGATATGGGCGTGTTGGACGAACCTGTCACGTATTGGATTGGCGTCCGCTCCGCCGGACGAAGATTCCAATTATGATTTCCCGGCCAGTACATTGCCGGCAGAGCCTCTACGACCATGGCGTCCGGGCGATCGGCACGGATTCCGCTCCGGCAAACACGGTTTGCCATTGATGGTTCCGGCGACTGGAACGACGGCATGAATCGGGTCGGCATCACGGGAAGGGCGAGAGCGTATGGCTGGCTCTTTCTTCACAGGTGCTCGACGAATTCGGCAAAATGGCAAGGCTGCACGGCGATCCGGAATTCGCCGATCGATATACGGTGGAGGGTGCGCGCCTGCGCGAGAAGCTCGAAGAGCACGGTGGGAGGCCCGTGGTATCGCCGCGCCTATTTTGACGACGGCACGCCGCTGGGATCGCCGACAGCCCCGAATGCCAGATCGACTCGATCTCGCAGAGTTGGTCGGTCCTGTGGGCGCGGGCCAGCCGAACGACGCGCTGGCAATGCAAGCGGTCGACAGGCGGTTGGTTCGTCGCGAGGATCCGCTCATTCGGCTGCTCGACCCGCCTTTCGACAAATCGGACCTCGACCCGGGCTATATCAAGGGCTATGTCCCGGAGTGCGGGAAATCGGCGAGTATACCCATCGCGCTATTTGGGCAGTGATGGCATTCGCAGCCCTGGGCGACAACAAGCGAGCCTGGGAACTCACCAGGATGATCAACCCCTCAACCATGCGAAATCCCGGCAGCGGTTTCCACGTGCAGAGTGGAGCCATACGTGGTCGCTGCCGATGTTTACGCGGTGTCGCCCCACATCGGCCGCGGGGGCTGGACGTGGTATACCGGCTCGGCCGGCTGGATGTACCGCCTGATCTGGAATCCCTGCTGGGTTGCGCCTGGAAGTCGACAAGCTGCATGTCGAAGCCCTGCCTGCCGGCGCACTGGGAGACGTTCAAGATCCACTACCGCTACCGCGAAACCGTGTACCACATCAACATTGCGCAAGTCCCCGCCGGAGATGGAGCCAATCGCGCCAGGACGCGGGTAACGGTTGATCGCGTCGAGCAGACCGACAGCGTCTCAATCCCCCTGGTCGATGACCATATCGAGCACGCAGGGGAGGTGAGCGTCCTGGCGGAATGACGGGAATATTTCTGGCGTGAAATCGACAATATCGGCTCGACTCACCGGATCTGCCCGCATGCCCCTACGCTTTGTGATCCCGCCCGAAGAAGTCGAAATCACCGCGATCCGCGCGCAGGGCGCCGGCGGGCAGAACGTCAACAAGGTCTCCAATGCCGTGCATCTGCGTTTCGACATTGCCGCCTCTTCGCTGCCGGAAGCGATACGCGAACGGCTCCTGCAACTCGGCGACCAGCGCATCAGCAAGGACGGCGTGGTCATCATCAAGGCGCAGGAATTCCGCAGCCTGGAGAAGAACCGCTGAAGCGCTGCGCCGGCTGGAAGACCTAATTGCCAGCGTCGCCGTGCTGCCGAAAAAGCGCCGGCCAACGCGGCCGACCAGGGCTTTGTCGCCCGGCGCATGGAAGACAAGGCGCGGCGCGCGACGCTCAAAGCACGGAGGGGGAAAGTCAGCGAATAAGCTGCCGTACAATAGCGCCACGGGAACCGATAAAGTTGCCATGTGTCGATACAGGAGGCGAAATTTTGCCAGCCGACAGCGGAAATACGGTGCGTTCCGGCATTACCTATGAAGGACACCTCCTCGACGAAGTCGCCACGATCCTCACCGAAGAATATGGCAAGAGCGATGAGACAGCGATCAGGATGGTGATGCGCGCCCAGGCGGATGATTTCTTCACCGGACACGATGACGATCCGTCCATTTGCACCGTTGAACGTGCGCACCAGGATGCAGAAATAATCTTCAGGAAGTACAGTTAGTCATTAACATCATTCGGTTTCGCCCGCGAGGCGATTAAAGGAGACCCATTGGCCAAGCCAAACTACCAGTTCGAAAAAACGCCAGAGAGACTTGGCAAAGAAGCGCAAGCAGGAAGAGAAGCTGCGGCAAAAACTTGCCAACAAGAATGCCGCGGATGGCACCGGCACTGACACCGACGCCGCGGCGAATCCGTCCGAAGCTGCGCCGCCCGAGGCCGGCAGCACGGACGCTGAGTCCCCGGAAAGCGAGACCAAAACCGGCGAATAGCGCCGCTGCGTGAAAGCCGATGGCCGGTGTTGCTTCGGAGCGCGCTTCCAGAAACGTCGCAAGGGGATCATTGGACTCACCCCTTTGGGCCTCTGGCGCGTGGGCTGAAGGCAGCCCGCAGAGGCCGACCATGATGGACAAACATCCCCGCGCGCTTCACGACGCGGTTGCCGGCGCACTTATCCGCACTCAAACAAGGAGACCTCGCCACGCGCATCTTGTCGTTGGCGCGACCGGTACCATCGGCCGCGCGATTGTCGCCGCCTTGTCCGCCGACAACGGAGTTCATTCCCGTCAGCCGGCAAAGCACCGCCATTACGGTGGACCTTGCAGACCCCGCCAGCATCCAGGAGATGTACCGCTCGGCCGGCAAGCTGGATGCCGTTGTGTGTGCCGCGGGGCTGGCGAAATTTGCTCCGCTCGCCGAATTGAGCGATGCGGATTCTAGCTTCTGCGTCGACAACAAGCTAATGGGTCAGGTGAACCTTGTGCGTTATGGATTCGAACATGTTGCAGACCGCGGTTCGTTCACCCTCACTAGCGGCATCCTCGCGCACACGCCGATGCCCGGCAGCGCAGCCATCAGCCTGGTAAATGCCGGCGTCGAGGGCTTCGTCGAGGGCTGCCGCGCTGGAAGCGCCGCGCGGCATCCGCGTAAACGTGGTCAGCCCGCCGTGGGTATCCGAAACCCTGCAAGCCCTCAAGATGGACCTCTCCGACGGCCTGCCAGCAGCGCTTGTCTCCCGGGTCTTACGCGCAAAGCGTAACCGGCACCAATACGGGTTCGACATTGGAGCCTTCGGCCTGATCGACAAGCTAGTGGCGCTCGGGGCAATTGGCCGTTGCAAAAAGGTGCGACCAGCATTCGGGCGTGCCCGAAGGGGCGAGGCCCAAAGGCAGCAGCGTCTCCAGGATTGCCCGCCCGGCGCAGCGGGGCACCTGTCGATATGCTTTACATCAAATTGCGCACACTTCTCGGTGAATGAGGCAAGCCGTTGATTTACTGGATTAGCCAATCGTGGCACCAATCATGCGTTTGCTTCTCAAGAGCGTCCACAAGGGGCTCCGACCATCAAAAACACTTCTGGATGGAGCCCATCATGACCCCTTATTCCTTTGCCACCGCAGTCACCATCGGCCTGCTGGCCGCGTGTTCGGCGCATGCTGGCCTCATTGGCCAACAAGTCACTGGCAGCCTCCAATTCAATGGCGGCGGCCTCAACTATTTCGATCCCGCCAACCCCACTGTGCCCGCGGGGTATCTGAATACTTCAAGCCCCACCGTCACGATCGCCGTTCCGGGCGCAGGAGTTTGGGCATGCAAGCTCCGCTGGCGTTGAATATGCCGATTTCACCGACAGTCAGCTGGTGGTTTCGGATTCCTCGGTCATCATCACAACCGACGTTCCCTGGACGATGACATTCACCAGTTCGACGAGCGGGCTTTTCCAGGGCCTATCACTTGTGAGTGACAGCTTCTCGCCCAGCCTGACCTATGGCCTTGCGGGCGACACCATCACAATCGATTGGGCTGGCGGCCCGGTCAGCAAGGGAACAAGATTCAGTGCGACCTTCGACGTCCAAACCGCGGCGATGCCCGAGCCGAATTCGCTGGCACTTGCCGGTTTGGGGCGCTGCTGGCCCTGAGCCTCGCGCGCATACGCAAGGCCTGATCGCAGTTTGCTGCGACCCACATCCGCGCTTTCGTTGCGGGCCAGCGAACAAGGATCAGACCAGCGCCCGCCCCTGGGAGCTGCGGGCGCCGTATGAGCGGTGTTACCTTCAGCTTCCCAATCTGATTATCCACCTTCACCGTGGCTCGGTGGACGCGCAGCGCTCACGCATTCCAAACCCTCGTGTCTTCCAGTTGAGTGACGGCAACGGGTAGCTTGCCGAAGTTTGGAGTTCCGACAAGCGTTCGCTGAGTTGGGCGGCCCTGCACTGGGTCGCCTTCCGGCCATGAAGAGACGGTCGGGTATATCTCAGAGAAGGTCCGGTTGTCTGCTGTTAACAGCCCTTCAATGTGAAATTAATCGGTCCACGCGATTGGCGCAAAGCGCCGAGGACACGGTCCGTATTGAATGTAGAATTATTCGAGAAATCCCTTGTTGGGTGAAACGAGTTTCTCAATCCTTAAACTCATAATTAAATCGCTCGATATCCTGCCAATATTTCGCTCGAACAATATCGTGCAGTTCTTGGTCATAGAAATATTGGTAGGGAGGTGTGCATACAATATCTCGCGGTTTCATATCGGATGAATGCGCAGTCGTAAGATATTCGTCATAAGGTGTCCTGTTTCTATGGATGTGAACAAAGGGTTGCGGCAATTGGAGTGCTTTGGCGACTTGCGCCATCTCTACACCAAACTTCTCAATTTTTACAACAAAGTCAAAATCGATATTTTCACGAGCATAGTTCTGAGGCCGGAGGTGACCTTCAAGGGCCCTATCGGGAATCTGTTCAATGTACTTCACACACTCTCGAAATGTGATGTCCTTTGTGTAGCTTTCTTTGGTCGAAAGATTAAGTGCAGGAAGCCAGTTCTCCCGAATCAAAATTTTGTCACAATAAAAACTTACAACTCTTTTCCATGGATTCCTAACAACAATAATTTTCGAGTAATTGCGAGCTACGTGAAGTAGCTCTTGTTCCGTGGCACAAAACTGAGTTTTATGATTTCGAACATAGTCATGAATACTCATACCCAAATGTTCGTCAACTCTACCTGCGCTGATGTGCTGATCTGAAAGAAGATTTAGCGCGTGAAGAAACCACTCTTTTGCAGTTCCAGAACCACATTTTGCAGTTGTGAATAGCATGAACCGGTGCTTGTGAGAGATGAGTACGTTACGACGCGTCGGATTGTGGTGCCTCATCAACAGAGTTCTCTTCAACGCGTTCAGCATATAGAACTAATCCAGATATTTTAGCGAGAAGTTAAAACTCCCCGGGAAGGCAGGGGGAGTCTTACTGAGTTATTCAAGGGGGCCATGGGCCCGGACATTTATTAATTTAGAGACAGCGGGCCTGTTCCATTCTTATAGATATTATTGGCGGCCGATCCAGTTTTATTATGTTATGAAAAAGGAGACCAAGCACGGATACTCCATTCTTGAAGCACCTGAAATCAGCTTAGGAAAATTATTTCAAATTTAGTATACAACTCTAGTTGTAGGTGGGGGTGCCGTAGCACTTCAATCAAGGTGCCGACGCACGTCATTAGTCAGCAACGAAGCGCCGTTACTTGGTATGGTCGAAAGCTCCACCTAAGGAGTACGCAGTGGATTACCGCTTTCTCTAGCTAAGCGGACGTTCGACGGACCAGTCATCACCGACCGTTCAGGGTCGATTTGAGAAGGTGGTGATCACCTCAAGCCGGTCAAAACTGTGAGGCCACAACGCCAGGCGATCTGCAAAGTGCCGTCCGGCCTGTTCCCTCAAACCCCATTAATGAAGCGGGCAAGGCGGCTGCCAGATGTCTTCCAGGACAGACTGAGCCGATACACGAAGACGCTCCGGCAGGGGCAGCTTGCGCTGGAAATGGAGGTGCAGGACTTTGCCATGCTGGCACGCGCGGCGAATGATTTCGTCGCTGGTGGCCAGTTCGTCCACCAGTCCCAGCTCCAGCGCCCTGCTGCCCAGCCAGGCCTCGCCGGTGGCGACTTTTTCCATGTCGAGCTGGGCACGGCGGCCTTGTACGAAGGTACGGAAGTAAGTGTGAATCTCCTCCAGTTCATCGCGCAGCTTGGCCCTGCCCTCCTCGGTATTTTCGCCGAACAGGGTCACGGTGCGCTTGAACTTGCCGGCGGTGATCTGTTCCCAGTCGATATTTCTGGCCTGCAGCCAGCGGTGAAAGTTGGGCATCTGCGCGACGACGCCGATGGAGCCGATCAACGCGAAGGGCGAGGCGGCGATCTTGTCGGCGACTACCGCCATGAGATAGCCGCCGCTGGCGGCCACCGTATCCACCATCACGGTAAGCGGAAGCTGCGCGTCACGTAGCCGGAGCAGTTGCGCCGCGGCGAGCCCGTAGCGATTGACCATGCCGCCACCGCTTTCCAGACGCAGGAACACGGCATCGCCCGCCTTGGCGACCTGCAGGATGGCGCTGATTTCTTCGCGCAAGGCCGTCACCGCGGAGGCACGGAGATCGCCTTTGAAGTCCAACAAGTAACTGCAGGGGCCTTCCTTCACCCCTTTTTGCTCGGCCTTGCGTTCCAGCTTGCGCGTCTTCTGCAATAGCTTGCGTGCTGACTTGGAAAGGCGCAGCGTTTGAATTCCATCTCCGGCCGCTTCCAGTTGGTGGTTGATATCGGTCACCTGTATGTGGCCGACATCCTTGCGCTTGCGCCTGGAAATCAGGAGCAGACCGACGGCGACGACAATGATTGCCAGCACAAGGGTGGCAGCTTCAGCAAGAAAAAGCGCGTATTGCGCGAGAAATCCGTTCATTGCGGCATGGTACACCAAGGGATGTCGTGCAAGACCGGGGCGCGGGTCAGATACTCTGACTGACGCGACAGTGATTCCGGCAAGCTCCTGACGTTAACCGGTGAACACGCAACCGAGGAATCATGGTTGATCACCTGGAAAACAATCTGCCATGCGATGGAGTGAACCAGCCCGACTCTGGCGAGTCAATATAAGCATGCCTCGGACTCCCGGAAAGGGGTGAGAAGAGATGCTGGTTTGGCTGGCACGGTTCATTGAACACCACGCAGGGCTTCATCGCCTGGCGCTTGGCATCTGGCGGCGTTTCCCCGCGCGCTTGGCCGGGTTTCTAAAAGGCCAATTCGCCAGGAGCTGGGTAGTCGGCGCGGTTGCGGTGATGGTTGACGAGGACAGCTCGCCGCCGCAAGTTCTGCTGGTTGAGCACAGCTATCGGCGCAAGGGAGCCTGGGGGCTACCCGGCGGTTCCCTGGATTCGATTCCGGGAGATCCCGTGCGGCCCGGTAAGGCGTCTTCGGCTGACGATGCCCTTGAGTCCGCGCTGCGGCGCGAGGTCTGGGAAGAGCTGGGCCTCGAGGTCACGGCCATCCGCCTGCTTCGGGTCGACGCAATTCCCTATGTCGCCGAGGAGCCTGGGCCCTATCGGCTGGATTTCTACTATTGGTGCACGCCTCGGTCGGGCTTTTCGGCACTGCGAGAAGATCTGGCGTCGGGACGGTACCGCCCCCGTTCGCCCGAGATTAAACAGCTACGCCTGGTTTCGTTGACGGATCTCGGGCGCTACGACCTGTTCTCGCCTGACGCAAGGTTTCTGCACGAAGACCTGCTGCGGCTGGTTCCGGCCCTTGCCAAACCCAGGCAATGGAGGAAACACGGGTAGCAGCACAGGCTTGAGCCGTGTGGTTACGCGCCCTTGATTCCGCCAGCGACCAGGTGGGTCACCTTGGGAAGCTCGGTGCCCAAATGAAAGGCCCGCGTCTTCTGGATGATGTCACGATCTGCGACGGTCACCCGTTCATGTTGGCGCAAATGCTCAAGCCAGGATTCGACCATGAAGCATTCCACCATGCGGCCCGAGTCCTCAATGTCGTTGAACAGTTCCCACATGAATGCGCCGTCGCGTCGCCGAACCCTGCGCATCTGATGCATGACGCGGGTGAAATCCCGGATTCTCGCTGGGTCGATTTGATATTCCACGGTCACCATGACCGGTCCCCGATCCGCTCCGAGTTCGTCAAGCATCATCGGTGTTGGCCAGGACAACGAGGGCGTGAGATCCTGCAGATCATGCTGACCGATCCGATATCGCCAGCTTGCAACGATCCCGATCAATGCGCCAATGGCTGCCAAGGTCAATGAAAGAGGAATACCGAACCATGTGGCGACCTGCCCCCAAAGCGCGCTCCCCGCGGCCATGCCCCCCATGAAGACCACCCAGAAGAGTGCCAGTCCGCGGGCCCGGACCCATCCCGGCAAGGCGATCTGGGCCGCTGTCATCAATGGGGATACCACACTGATCCAGGCAGCGCCGGTCACCAGCATTGCGGCTCCAGCCGCATAGGGGTTGCCGCTGTGGGCAAGCGCCAGCATGGCCATCGAGTACAGGCCGGTGGACCCTGCCACGACCTTGTCCCTCGATAAATGGTGGTGAACATGCGGCAGCAGCAAGGCACCGGCGATCGCACCCAGACCCATGCAAGCCAGAAACAGTCCATACGTGCCGGGGCCACTTTTGAGTTCCTGCCGGACAACAAGTGGCAGCAATGCCCACGAGGCGCTGGCGGACACAAAGAAGGCGGCGCCCCTGATCAGCACTGCACGCAACTCCGGGGAATGGCGCGCGTAGCGCAGCCCGGCACGAATTGCCCCGACCATGCGTTCGGCAGGCAATTCGCCTGCAACGGGCGGACGCTGCCAGCTCTTCAGCGCCGCGATGACGGCGAGAAATGACAGGGCATTGAGGATGAAGACCATGCCAGAGCCGGCCGCGGCCACAATCATTCCGGCCAACGCCGGACCGATCGAGCGTGCGACATTCATTCCCATGGTATTCAAGCCTATCGCCGCCTGGAGTTCGGCGCGCTGCACCAGCTCCGGGGTAATCGCGCCCCATGCCGGCATCATCATTGCGGTGCCGATACCAAGACAGAAGGTCAGCAACAACAGAATCGGGGCGGTCGTCACGCCTGCCAGCGTCAGCACGCCCAGGGTTGCAGCAGTGACCATCATCCAGACCTGCGAGGTAATCAGGTAGCGCCGCCGATCGACAATATCTGCCAGCGCTCCGGCGGGCAGCGCCAGCAGGAATACCGGAGCGGTGGTGGCAGCCTGAACCAGCGCGACCATCAGGGGACTGGGTGCAAGCGAGGTCATCAGCCAGCCCGCGCCGACCTCATGCATCCACGAACCGATGTTCGAGACAACCGAGGCAATCCACAGCATGCGGAACACCCGGTGACGTAATGGCGCCCACGGTGAGGTGCTGAGTCCCTTAATGATGTCTGTTGTCATGGCTGTGACGGGTGAGCCGCTATTCTATTTTCAAACGGCTGCATTCGCGAGGATCCCAACGGGGGCGGCCCCTGTAAAGGTGCGGGGACGCAAGTGGCTTCAATGCTTGCGAAAGAAATCTGTCGCCATGCTCTAAACTGTTCGCTGTAGAACGTTTGCATCTCAGAGGTCATCACGGCTTGCAAAAGATTACTGGAAACTGTTTCAATTGGTCAGATTGACGGCATGCGTCCTTGATGAGGCCTTTGCGCCAGGAATTCGCACATGCAGACCGCGTACATAAGCCACCCCGCTTGTCTCAGACATGACATGGGGCACGACCACCCCGAATCGCCTGCGCGGCTCAGGGCGATCGAGGACCAGTTGATCGCATCCGGCATCTTTCCGTTTCTCCAGCATCATGACGCGCCCCTGGCCACGCGCGAGCAACTCGTGCGCGTGCACAGCGAAGCGCATCTCAACGCCCTGGCGGCCATTTCTCCCGCGCAGGATCTGGTTGCCATCGATCCCGACACCTGGATGAATCCGCATACGCTGGAGGCGGCTTTCCGTGCAGCAGGCGCGGCGGTCCTGGCCACTGACCTGGTGATGCAAGCCAAGGTGGAGAACGCCTTCTGCAATGTCCGTCCCCCCGGCCACCATGCCACTCGCTCGGAAGCCATGGGATTCTGCTTCTTCAACAACATCGCCGTCGGGGCCGCGCATGCCCTGACACATCATGGGCTGGAACGCGTGGCGATTGCGGATTTCGACGTACACCACGGCAACGGCACCGAGGATATTTTCAAGGACGAGATGCGCGTGCTGCTGTGCTCCACGTTCCAGCATCCCCTTTACCCTTTCAGCGGCGCTGACAGCGGCAGTGACCACGTCATCAATGTGACTTTGCCTGCGTACACCGGCAGCCAGGGATTTCGAGACGCCGTCGTGCGCGACTGGTTGCCGGCCTTGAGTGCCTTTCGGCCACAGATGATCTTCATTTCCGCGGGATTCGACGCGCACCGGGAAGACGATATGGCCAACCTCCAGCTGGTGGAAGCGGACTATGCATGGGTCACGCAGGAACTCAAGACGGTGGCGGCAAGTCACGCGCACAAGCGGATTGTCTCGGTGCTCGAGGGCGGCTATGCGCTCCATGCACTGGGCCGCAACGCGACCGCGCATATCAAGGTATTGTGCGATTTGTAATGCCATGCCGCGGCTTTGACGACGGAAGCTACTGATGAGCGCCCCTCTGCTGGTCCTGAATGCCGGCTCGTCCAGCCTCAAGTTTGCCCTCTACGACGCAGCGCCTGACCAAGACGTGCCGCTGTGCAAAGGGATGCTGGAAGGGATCGGAGGGCAGGGACGCCTGAGTGTGCACTCGGGCGCCGGGGTCAGCACCAGCGACGCCCATCGGGACGTGGGCGCCGCAGACCATCATCAGGCCTTGCGCCTGGTGCTTGACTGGCTGGAAGGACGCTACCCCGATCTAGGCCTCGTCGCCGCCGGCCACCGCGTGGTCCACGGTGGCACCGAGTTTGCCGCACCAGTAGTCGTAGATCAGACTGTCCTCGGCAAGCTGGAGACATTGATCCCCCTGAGCCCCCTGCACCAGCCCCACAGCCTGGCCGCGATCCGCGCCCTGCAAGGCTTGCGCCCAGACCTTCCCCAGGTTGCCTGCTTCGACACCGCCTTCCACCGAACCATGCCCGAACTGGCACAACGCTTCTCCCTGCCGGATGAACTCACCGCGCTGGGTATACGCCGCTATGGCTTCCACGGGCTGTCCTACGAATCCATCGCCGGCATGCTGCCGCGGCATCTGGGGGAAGCGGCCGCGGGCCGCGTGGTGGTGGCGCACCTGGGTAACGGCGCCAGCCTGTGCGCCATGCGGAACCGCCGTAGTGTGGAGACGACCATGAGCTTCACCCCCCTGGACGGCATCCCCATGGGCACCCGCTGCGGCGCGCTGGATCCGGGCGTGTTGCTCTACCTGATGCGCGAACAAGGCATGGACGAGCCGGCTTTGTCCCGGTTGCTGCATCACCGCTCCGGGCTGCTCGGTGTTTCCGGCATCAGTAGCGATGTGCGCGAACTGCTGCACAGCGACCGGCCACAGGCTGCCCTTGCCCTGGAACTGTTCGCCTACCGCATTGCCCAGGCGGTGGGTGGCCTGGCCACGGCGCTGGGCGGTCTAGACGCCCTGGTGTTCACCGCCGGCATCGGCGAACACGCCGCGCCGGTGCGCGCGGCCATTTGCCAGCGCCTGAAATGGCTCGGCCTGACCACGGACGAAGCTGCCAACGTCCGGCACGGCCCGCGCATCAGCAGCGGCGATAGCCCTGTTTCGGCGTGGGTTATTTCCACTGACGAGGAATCCGTCATCGCCCGCCAGACGCGGGCTCAGATCGGCCGCGGCGACCCGTAGGCGTGTCAGATCAATCCCTTTTTCGCGGACTATACTGAGCGCTTGGCCTTGCTTGATACGGGGACGCGTTCCCTGAAAGCCTTATCGAAAAGGAATGTGCATGACACTCCCCGCACGCACCAGCACGGCTGGCAGCCCCTTGAGCTCCGAAGAGGCGGACCTGATCCATGGTTACTGGCAGGCCTGCAATTACCTCGCCGCGGGCATGATTTATCTGCAGGACAATCCCCTGCTGCGCGAACCGCTCAAGCCCGAACACATCAAGCAGCGCCTGCTCGGCCACTGGGGATCCAGTCCCGGCCTGGCGTTCGCCTACGTGCACATCAACCGCCTGATCAACAAGTACGACCTGGACGCGATCTTTATTGCCGGACCCGGCCATGGCGCGCCCGGCGTACTGGGCCCGGTCTATCTTGAAGGCACCTATTCGGAGATCTACCCCAACAAGGGCGAAGACGAGGAAGGGCTGCGCCAATTCTTCAAGGAGTTCTCCTTCCCCGGCGGCATCGGCAGCCATTGCACGCCCGAGACGCCGGGCTCCATCCATGAGGGCGGCGAACTGGGCTACTCGATTTCCCACGCATTCGGCGCGGCCTACGACAATCCCGAATTGGTCGTCACGGTGATGGTGGGTGACGGCGAATCGGAAACCGGGCCGCTGGCCACCTCCTGGCACTCCAACAAGTTCCTCAACCCGACCCGCGATGGCGCGGTGCTGCCCATCCTTCACCTGAACGGCTACAAGATCAACAACCCGAGCATCCTGGCACGGATTACCCATGAAGAACTCGAAAGCCTGTTCAAGGGTTACGGCTGGACCCCCTACTTCGTCGAGGGCAGCGATCCGATGGCCATGCATGCGCGCATGGCCGAGGTGCTGGAAAAATGCGTGCTGGAAATTCGCCGCATACAAGCCGAGGCCCGGGCAAGCAGCACGCCAAGCCGGCCGCGCTGGCCGATGATCGTGCTGCGTTCGCCCAAGGGCTGGACCGCCCCGAAAGAACTCAACGGACACAAGCTGGAGGGCTTCTGGCGCGCGCACCAGGTGCCGATCGGCAACGTCCGCAGCAATCCGGAAAATCTGCGCAAACTGGAGACCTGGTTGCGCAGCTATCGGCCCGAGCAATTATTCGACGAGCACGGCCATCTGGCATCGCGCCTCAAGGCACTGGCTCCCAAGTACACCCGCCGCATGAGCGCCAACCCGCACGCCAATGGCGGCCTGCTCAGGAAGGCATTGCGCATGCCGGACTTTCGCGAGCATGCGGCGCAGTTGAGCGGCTTCGGCAAGGATACGTCCGAGAACACCCGTCCGCTGGGCAAATTTTTGCGTGACGTCATGGCGCAGAACATGAACAACTTCCGCGTCTTCGGCCCGGACGAAAACACGTCCAACAAACTGGACGACATCTACCAGGTCAGCAAGAAGACGTGGCTGGCCGAACTGCTGCCTGAGGACCTGGATGGCAGCGAATTGTCGCCTGATGGCCGGGTGATGGAAATGCTTTCCGAGCACACCCTGGAAGGCTGGCTGGAAGGCTATCTCTTGACCGGCCGGCATGGTTTCTTCTCCAGCTATGAAGCCTTCGTCCACGTCATCGATTCGATGTTCAATCAGCACGCCAAGTGGCTGGCCATGAGCAGCGAGATTTCCTGGCGCGCCCCGGTGTCTTCGCTCAATCTGCTCATCACGTCCACGGTCTGGCGTCAGGACCACAATGGATTCACCCATCAGGACCCGGGTTTCCTCGATGTGGTGGTGAACAAGAACCCCAAGATCACGCGCATCTACCTGCCGCCCGATATCAACACGCTGTTGTCCGTGGCCGATCACTGCCTGCGCAGCACCGACTACATCAATGTCATCGTCGCCGACAAGCAGAAGCACCTGCAATACCTGTCGATGGAGGCGGCAATCGAACATTGCAACAAGGGCATCGGGATCTGGGATTGGGCAAGCAACGACGACGGTACCGAGCCGGATGTGGTGATGGTTGGCTGCGGCGATGTTCCCACCAAGGAGGCCCTCGCTGCCACCGTGTTGTTGCGCGAGAGCTTTCCCGAGTTGAAGATACGCTTCGTCAACGTGGTGGACCTGTACAAGCTGTCGCCGGCGAGCGAGCATCCCCACGGCCTCTCCGACCGCGACTTCGACAGCCTGTTCACCCTGGACAAGCCCATCATCTTCAACTTCCACGGCTACCCGGCGCTGATTCATCGTCTGAGCTACCGCCGCGCCAACCACCATAACCTGCACGTGCGCGGTTACAAGGAGAAAGGCAGCATCAATACGCCGATGGATCTGGCGATCCGGAACGAAATCGATCGCTTCTCGCTGGCGATCGACGTGATCGACCGCATCCCCAAGCTGCAGGTGGCCGGCGCCCACGTCAAGGAAAGACTGCGCAACAAGCAGATCGAATGCCGCCAGTACGCCTACGAACACGGCATCGACCTGCCCGAGGTGGACGGCTGGGCCTGGCCATACTAGGAAAAGAGATGAACGAACGCGACAGCAACCTGGAGCAAGTCCTGCCCCCCGCCGAGAATGTCCGCACCGGACTGTCCGTTGCGGCCATACGCCAGGCCTTCCTCGACAACCTGTACTACATCCAGGGGCGCTTTCCGGAAGTGGCCACCGCCCACGATCACTACAACGCCCTCGCCTACACCTTGCGTGATCGCCTGCTGAAACGCTGGCTGGACACGGTGCAGACCTACAAGCTGACCAACTGCCGAACGGTCTGCTACCTCTCCGCGGAATACCTGCCCGGACCGCAGCTTGCCCACAACCTGCTCAACCTCGGCATCATGGACAACACCCGCGAGGCCGTGGCAGGACTGGGACTCGATCTGGACAGCATCATCGAGTGGGAGGAAGAGCCTGGTCTCGGCAACGGCGGCCTCGGCCGGCTGGCCGCGTGTTTCATGGACTCGCTCGCGACCCTGCAGATTCCGGCCACCTGTTATGGCATCCGCTACGAGTACGGCATCTTCGACCAGCTAATCAAGGATGGCTGGCAGATGGAGGTCAGCGATACCTGGCTGCATTTCGGCAACCCCTGGGAAGTGCGGCGGCCGAACATCGTATACGAGATCAAGGTCGGCGGGCATACCGAACAATACCAGGATGACCTGGGACGCCTGCGCGTGCGCTGGCAGTCGGAGGACCAGTTCCGTGGGGTTGCCTACGATACACCGGTCCTGGGCTACGGCGTCAACACCGTGAACCTGCTGCGGCTATGGAGCGCCGAGGCAAGCGAGTCGTTCGATTTCCAGGCGTTCAACCAGGGCGATTATGTCGGCGCAGTGATGCGCAAGGTGCGTTCCGAAAACGTCAGCAAGATCCTCTATCCAAACGACGAAGCCGATAGCGGCAAGCGCCTGCGCCTGATCCAGCAATACTTCTTCGTGTGCTGCGCGCTGCAGGACATGTTGCGCATCTTCCTCTCCAGCGGCCAACCGCTGGAGGGCTTCGCCGAGAAATTCGCCGTCCAGCTCAACGACACCCACCCGACCATCGCGGTCGCCGAATTGATGCGTCTGCTGGTCGACGAGCATGGCATGGAGTGGGAGCCGGCCTGGGAGATCACCAGCAACACTCTGTCTTACACCAATCACACCCTGCTTCCGGAAGCGTTGGAGACCTGGCCCTTACCGCTGTTCAAGAGCGTCCTGCCGCGCCACCTGGAAATCATTTTCGAGATCAATGATCGCTTTCTCGATACCGTGCGTGCCCTCTACCCGAAGGACCCGGCGCGCATCAAGCGCATGTCGATCATCGAGGAAGACGGCCTGCGCCACGTACGCATGGCCAACCTCGCCTGCGTCGGCTGCACGGCCATCAACGGCGTCGCAGCATTGCATAGCAAATTGCTCAAGCAGACCGTGCTGAGGGACTTCCACGACCTCTGGCCGGAAAAATTCCAGAACAAGACCAACGGCGTGACGCCGCGGCGCTTCATCGCCCTGGCCAATCCCCCGCTGGCTGCCCTGATCGAGGAAACCGTCGGCGGCGGGTGGCTGCACAACCTGGAGAAGCTCCAGCAGTTGGAACCGCATGCCGACGACAGCGCCTTCCAGGCGCGCTGGCGCGGCATCAAACGGCTGAGCAAGGAACGTCTTGCGGAAAATATGTTTCACTGTTGCGGCATTCGCCTGGACCCCGACTCAATGTTCGATATCCAGGTCAAGCGCATCCATGAATACAAACGCCAGCATCTCAATGTGTTGCACATTGTCAGTCTCTACCAGCGTCTGAAGGAAAGCCCGTCACTGGACTTTGCGCCGCGCAGCTTCGTCTTCGGCGGCAAGGCCGCGCCCGGCTATCACATGGCGAAGCTGATCATCAAGCTCATCAATTCGGTAGCCGACGTCATCAACCGCGACCCTCAGGTCAGCAAGCTGATGAAAGTGCTGTTCGTGCCCAATTTCAGTGTCAAGACCGGC
Organism: uncultured beta proteobacterium; assembly: GCA_963782495.1. Classification (GTDB taxonomy): domain Bacteria; phylum Pseudomonadota; class Gammaproteobacteria; order Burkholderiales; family Thiobacillaceae; genus DASQBT01. The sequence continues at coordinate 70,590 of CAWAJU010000007.1, forward strand.
CAGCGAATCTATCCTGCAGCCGATCTTTCGGAGCAGATTTCCACTGCGGGCAAGGAAGCATCCGGCACCGGCAACATGAAGTTCACCATGAACGGCGCGCTGACCATCGGCACGCTGGACGGCGCCAACGTGGAGATCCGCGATGCGGTGGGCAAGGATAACTTCTTCCTGTTCGGCAAGACCGCGCAACAGGTGGCCGAAACGCAGGCAACGGGCTATCGCCCGCGCGAGATCTACCAGCAGAATGAAACCCTGCGAGGCGCCATCGACCTGATCAATTCCGGTCTGTTCTCCGATGGCGACGCGACCTTGTTCCGCCCGCTGACCGACCATCTGCTGGCCAACGATCCATTTCTGGTGTGCGCCGATTTCCAGGACTATATCGATTGCCAGTCGCAGGTGGGCCAGTCGTACAGGGACGCTACGCAATGGTCGCGCATGTCCATTCTGAACGTGGCGCGCTGCGGGCAGTTTTCATCAGACCGCGCGATCCTCGAATACAACGCGGACATCTGGCACGCGACGCCAGTGCCGGTGGCAACGTCCGGGCCCTGATCCTCAGGAATCCAGAAGCGCCAGCCACTTGAGCAAAGTGGCATACAACTCTTCCGGCATCACCGGCTTGGGTAGAAAGTCGTTCATGCCGGCGTCGAAGCAGCGCTGTCGGTCCTCGCCAAACACATTGGCCGTCATGGCCAGGATGGGCACTCTCTCACGGCCGGCAATCTTGCGAATTTGTCGCGCTGCTTCGAGACCATCCATCTTCGGCATCTGGATGTCCATCAGGATCAGGTCATACGCCGTACGCTGCGCCATCTCCAGTGCCTGCTCGCCATTCTCGGCTTCATCGATGACCAAGCCCGTCTGGCTGAGCAGTTCCTTGCCAATCTCCAGGTTCAGCGGCTCGTCATCCGCCAGCAACACGCGCCTGCCCCGATGGTCCCGTACCAGTATCGCCTCCGAGCTTTGCCCCTGCGGCGCCCGGTCGGCTCGGAGCGGCACGGCGGAAGATTTCCTGAGCCGGGCGGTGAACCAAAACGTGCTGCCCAACTGGGGTACGCTGGTTACGCCCACCTCACCGCCCATGAGGTTTGCCAGACGCTTGGTGATTGCCAGTCCCAGACCGGAGCCGCCATATTCCCGGGTGGTTGAATTGTCGGCCTGCTCAAAGACCCCGAACAGTCGATCAATCTTCTCTGGAGCGACGCCCACCCCGGTGTCCTCGACTTCAAAACGCAGCAGCACGCTGTCGTCATCTTCTTCCGCCACCCGGGTGCGGATCGTGACCGAGCCTTGTTCGGTGAATTTGATGGCATTGTTGACATAGTTGAGCAGCGACTGCATGAGCCGGGTTGGATCGCCGCGCAGGTGGCGGGGCAATTGCTCGCTGTCCATCACCAGGCGCAAGCCCCTTGCCCGCACCCGGGAAGACACGAGGGAAGCGACGTTGTTCAACAGGCTTTCCAGCGCAACATCCGTGTCTTCAAGGGTAAGTTTTCCGGCCTCTATCTTGGACAGATCAAGAATGTCATTGATCACGTGGAGCAGGTGTTCGCCGGCTGCATTGATCGCACTCAGTTGCCCGGCCTGCTTCAGGGTCACGCCGTCGCGCCGCATAAGGTGCGCCATCCCGAGTATGGCGTTCATCGGCGTCCGGATCTCATGACTCATGTTGGCGAGGAAGGCGCTCTTGGCGCGCGTGGCAGCTTCCGCCCGCTCACCCTCGATACGCGCGCGCAGCGTCTGGATTCCAAATGCGAGGTTGCGCGCCAGTTCCTCGAGCAGGGCCACTTCCTCAGGATTGAACGCTTCCGGGTCGGCTGCATAGAGCGTCAGGGCGCCAAACCGCTGCTCCTGTCTGATCAGCGGGAGCGCGATGCTCGACCGGTAGCCGCACTTCATCGCGGCTTCGCGCCATGGAGCGATACTCGGGTCGGCCTGCCAGTTCTGGCTCGTTTGGGTGACACTCGTTCTGATTGCCGTACCGGTCGGGCCGCGGCCGATTTCCTGAGCCTCATCCCAAGAGACATGAATCCTGCCAAGATAATCAGCGTCGTCACCGGCTTGCGCCACGGGTCGCACGGACTTCTCCGCGTCATCTTCCGCCACGCCGATCCACGCCATCTTGTACCCGCCGGTATCCACGACCAGCCGACAGATATTAGCGAGCAGCGCGCTTTCATCCTCGACGTGAACCAGCGTCATGCTGCAGTCGCTCAACAGGCGCAGGGCACGATTGAGGCGCTGCTGTTCGTGCTCTGCACGCTTGCGTTCGGTAATGTCCTGCACCGTGCTGCGTAGCTTCAGGATGTTTCCCCGGTCATCTCGCTCTGCCTCGCCCAATACCACAACCCACCGATGGCCGCCGTCGGGGCGCACCACTTCCGCGTCGCACGCAAAGGAATTTCCGTCGACCAAACACCTGTCCACAGCGGAGGCCAGCGCCGTCCAGCTTTGTGCAGTGAAATGTCGTCTCACCTCCGGATAGGGCGTAGGGGGCAAGTTCAGATCATGGCCATAGATGGCAAAGATTTCCTCCGACCAGGTGTGCACATTGGTGCGAATGTCCCATTCCCAGCTGCCTATGCCGGCCAGGCGTTGTGCATTCCTCAGTTGGTCCTCGCGTTCGCGCAATGCCGAATCAGCCGACTTGCGCTCGGCTATTTCGCGTTGCAGCGCGTCGTTCATTCGCTTCAGTTGATCGGGACCTTGCAGCTTCAAGGCGTGCGGAATCAAGGGCCAGAGCATCACTGCGGTCGCCACCGAAATGAGGGCAGTGAGCGCCAGGAGTACGGCATCCAATCCATACAGCGGCTGCCACAGCACGACTGCCCCCATCAAGTGAGTCGTGCCGCAGGCCAGGATGAACGCGGCGAACATCCACAGCAGCCGACGGTAGGGAAAATCCACGCGCCGCCGGGCGAAGTACACCAGGGCCAGCGGCATCGAAAAATATGAAAGGAAGATAAGTACATCGCTAGTGACGTAGGTCGACATCAGCAACGGTGACCAGTTCATGCAATAACCGTGTGGAAGAAAGCCGTTAACGGCCAGAAGCCGGCCAAGATCGTCCATCATGATCATACCCTCCTCGAGCATGGCGATCTGATCTGGCGTGTATCGCTTTTCATCGCCCCATCCTCTCAGCCTGTCCCTGTGGGGGGGCCAAGCCATCTTCCTTAGACAGCCACTTGAGCAACGTGGCATAGAGCTCGCCAGGCATGACAGGCTTGGCCAGAAAGTCGTTCATGCCCGCTTCGAAACAGCGCTGGCGATCCTCGGTAAAGGCGTTGGCCGTCATCGCCAGGATCGGTACAGCTTCCCGACCGGGAATCCTGCGGATTTGTCGTGTTGCCTCCAGTCCGTCCATCTTGCGCATCTGCATGTCCATCAGGATCACGCCGTACGCTTGGTGTTGGGCCATTTCCACCGCCTGCACGCCGTTGTCCGCCACATCAATGAGCAGACCCGTATCGCGCAGCAGCTCTACGGCAATCTCCTGATTGAGGGGCTCGTCTTCGGCCAGGAGGATGCGCCGACCATGATAGTCACGAGCCAGTATCGCTTCCGGCATCGGTTCAGCCACTGCCTTGATGGCATCGACGGGCAAGGCGACAGCCCGCTTGAGCCAGGCGGTGAACCAGAAGGTGCTGCCGCTTCCAGGAACGCTGCTTACCCCGGCATCGCCGCCCATGATCTGGGCCAGGCGCCTGGTGATCGCCAGTCCCAGTCCAGTGCCGCCATGCTCGCGGGTGGTCGACCCGTCCGCCTGCTCAAAGGCCGAGAACAGGCGATCAAGCTGTTCCGGTGCGATGCCCACGCCCGTGTCCTCCACCTCAAATCTGAGCAACATGCGGTCGCCCGCTTCCTCCACCAGGCGGGCGCGGATGGTGATGGTTCCTTTGTCGGTAAACTTGACGGCATTGTTGGCGTAGTTGAGCAGCGCCTGGGTAAGCCGTGTCGGATCGCCACACAGTTGGTGGGGCAGATGCTCGGCGTCCATGACCAGTTGCAGCCCCTTCGCGCTTGCCCGGTCGGACAGGATGGTAGCAACGTTGCTCAACAGGCTTCCAAGGACGATATCCCGGTCTTCGAGGGTCAGCTTGCCGGCTTCGATCTTGGACAGATCAAGAATGTCGTTGATTACGTGGAGCAGGTGATCGGCTGCCGCATCCATCTTGTCGAGCTGTTCGGCCTGCTTCGGCGTCACCCCGTCGCGCCGCATCAGATGCGCCATCCCGAGGATGGCATTCATCGGCGTCCTGATCTCATGGCTCATGTTGGCCACGAAGGTGCTCTTGGCGAGCGTCGCGCTGTTGGCCTTGTCGCGCGCCTCGGCCAACTGTGACGTGCGCTGCTCCACGAGGTGTTCGAGATGGTGGCGGTGACGATCAACTTCATGAGCCAGCCGCATCTTTTCGGTGATATCCGTGACGTAGATGCGGATGAGATTGACATTCCGCGCGTACGAAATCTGCAACTCAAAGCTCGCGCCGCCAAGTTCCGCCACATGGCTTATCGTCCCCTGCTTCGCGCCTTGCCGTAGTTTTGCCATCGGTTCCCCCAGGCCATTTAGCAGGGGATGCCGCAGTCCCATCGCAGTCAAATCGGGAAACGCCTTTTCCGCTGCCGGATTGGCATACGTCACTTCCCCGGCCGGGTCGAGTTCGATTACCGGGCTGGGATGCAATTGCGGGAACGATGCCAGTCGCATGATCTGCTCCTGCGCCTGATAGCGCTCGACACCGTGCCCGATGCTGCGCAGCAGATCTTCCATTTCATAAGGCTTGAGCAGGTAGGAATACGCGCCCTGCCTGGTGGCTTCAATGGCCGTGTCGGTCGACGCGTGCCCGGTCAAGACGATCACGCCGGTGACCGGAGAGATCTCCCTGATCCGTGCCATCACCTCGATGCCGTCCATGTCCGGCAACATCAGGTCGATCAACGCCAGGCTGAGGTCTTCCTGCTCAGCCGCGGCAATCGCCTCGGCCCCGGTGCCGGCAAGCACGGTCTTGTAACCCTTGATGTCGAGAACTTCCTCAAGCGTGGTCCTATGGTTGGGGTCATCATCCACCACCAGGATTTTGCTGTTCCGCTTCATGACGCACCCAGCAGATATTTCATCTTCTTGAGCCGTATTTCTTCGACCATCTCAAGCAGCGCGTTCATGTCGAAGGGCTTGTAGAAACAGCCATAGGCACCAAGATCAAAGCCCTTCTCAATGGAGGTCCGCATTTCCTGCCGGTAGCCCGTCACCATGATGACCGGCTTGCTCGGATAGGTGTCCCTGATCCGGTCGAGTACATCCACGCCGTTGGCGCTGCCAAGCTTGAGATCGAGCAGAACGACGAGATAGTCCTCAGCCTCCAGATCCACCATGACCTCGCCGGCATCGAGCTCCGTCTTCACCTTGAAGCCGCGCAAGCTCAGCAAGTCCTTCAAAGTCGTGAGGAAATTGGGATCGTCGTCCACCACCAGAACGGCCCCATCCTTGCCAAGCAGGGAGAGAAAGGAAAGGATGACCTGGAAGTCGAGCGGCTTGTTCAGCACCGCATTGGCGCCGGTGTATTTTGCCTCCTCGACGAGCGCATCGGTCGCATAGGCGCTGATCAGCACGACTGGCAACGAAGGTGAGATCTCCTTCATGCGCTTCAGTGCCTCGACACCGCTGATGCCTGGCATCTTGATGTCCATCAGCACACAGTCCGGGGATTCGTTCCTGACCTTCTCCACGGCGTCTTCGCCGCTAAAGGCGGCTATCGGCTCGTGTCCCTTGAGCGCCAGGATGTCGGAAGCCGTTTCCACGATTCCCCTGTCGTCATCCACCACTAGAATCTTCATCTTCATCCTCCATCCTTTTCGCCAATCCCGAGCCAGAACACAGCCTTGCCATCACGCTCCAGGTGCACTCAAACTGCCGCTGGGCAAGGTGACGGCAAACACAGTACCCTTGCCCATTTCGCTTTGCACCTCCACCTTGCCGCCATTGGCCTGAGTCAGATTCTTCACTACCACCAGCCCCAGCCCGATGCCACGCGCCTTGGTGGTGAACAGCGGCTGAAACAGTTTGCTCATTTGCTCCGGCGATATGCCGATGCCGGTGTCGCGCACGCTGATGTTTATGTTCGTCTGCGCTTCGTCTTCCACTGCGCGGATTTCCAGGGCGCCACCTTCTGGCATCGCTTCGACGGCATTGCTGATGAGATTGCGGAACACCTGTTGAACATGCAAAGGGTCCACATGCAGCGGCTGAAGGTCGTCCGGGATATCGACCCCGACCATGACCGATTGCGGGATCGAACATTTGCTCAAGGTCTGTTCGATCACCTGCGCGACGCCCACCGCCTTCACACGCGGTGGCGTGGTGCGCACCGAATCCAAAAGGTCCGCCACGATGCGCTCGGACGCCGCAATTTCGTTCTTGATGATGTTCAGATGTTTCCTGGTCTTCCCATCCGGATCCGACGCCATGGTGTGCTGCAGATAGAAAACAGCGTTGTTCATCACCCCGAGCGGGTTGCGCAACTCGTGACCGACGCTGCCCGCCACCTGGCCCAACACCGCGAGTTTTTCCTTGAGCACCAATTCCTGTTGTGCCGCCAACAGTTGCCGGGCGCCTCTTCTCAAATCTTCATTCAGGTGCATAAGCTGCTCGTTCGCCTCACGCAAATCGGTCGTCCGCTTGGCGACCTCGGCCTGCAGGCTTTCGAGTTGTCGCGACACGCTGACCAACGTGTCGTCGAGCATGTCGAACTCGTCCTTGACCCAGGTATTGCGGTCCTGCTTGCCCACTGACTGACGGATTTGCTCGAAAGCATTTCGGGCAAGCATGGGCAGTACATCGGCGGTACGTCTCAGGCGCGAAAGAGGGCGCCAAAGAATCAGCAGAAGGAGTGACTCGGACAGAATCAAGCCAACGATGCCAAAGATGAGATTTCTTCGATTAACTTCGCGGATCTGCGCGGCCCTCCGCGTAATGTCGTCAATGGCGACAAAATAAGCGTCGCCATTGCCGGAAAATTGTTTGACCGGAAACAGGTCCAATTCAAATTCGCGGCCATTGAAGGTCTTTCTCATGGTCACGGGGACATGACCCAGGGCGACGTTTCCGGATGCTGCAAACTTGAGCAAGGGGAGATTCCGTTCAAGACCGGTTAGCGCCGAGACGATTGCATGCCAAGGGCCAATGTACTTGGCCTCCTGCCCGGCGGCCATTTGCTCACGGATGGCAACATTGAGGATGCCGATGTCCACCCCGGAGGATTCCTGGAAACTCACGACCCCCGGCGCCAGCGATGTTCCCAACACGATCACCCCGAAATTCCTGTCTTTCGCAAGCATGGGGGAGGCAGCGAACTGTGTGCATTTGTTGGTGCAGTCCAGAAACGTCATCGGGTGCTCTGTCTTGTTGACTTGCTGCACGTACCTGTGGATCAGGTCCGGATTTGGCAGCTCGACTTTTTCTGCTTTCCAGCTCTGAATCAGGTCATCGCGGGACGAATATATCTGGGCCATATCGACAGACGACCCCAATTGCAGCGAAAGCCAGTGTGCGCTAAAGGCTTGAGCGACATTGCCGGCATCCTCCGCCAACATGGCCGTTTCCATCCCACTCAAGGACGGCACGATATCAGCCAGAGTCAGGAGTTTGTCTGCGGCCTGGCGAACCATGGCATTGAGCTCCTTGATCCGCCTTTCATGGCTGGACTTCCGCTCCAGTTCAAACTGATCGGAAAGGCTGTTCGAGAAGTAGAACATGAAAAACGAATTGATCGCCAGCAACAGCAGGCTGAACAAGACCACCGCCCGCCACTTCAGGCTGAAGAAATACGGTGCAGGCCTTGTCGTTGTCATTATGTACAAGCTCTGGAATGCGGCCGCCGCTAGAAGTTGTACGACGCCTGCAAGGCGAACAAGTCCCAGTTCTCCTTGGTGCTCAACGGGTTGGGGTTTTCAATCGCGGACAGCCACAGGGTGCCTTGCACATGATGCCATTCAGCCCGAATCTTGGTGTCGTGCCTCACCTCCCAGCTGACGCCGGCGGTCCAATCCTTGGCAAAGCGGCTGAATGCTGGCTGACCGGAAATCATCGCGAGCGGAGTCTTGGTGAAACCTTCGCCCGATTTGTCGCCCTTGTCCGCGTAGGCGACGTCATAACGCAACAGCGCCTCCCAGCGCGGCGCGAAGCGGTAAGTGCCCTGTAAGTAAGACTGCATCGGTTTCTGTGAGCCATTCAAAAGAATATCCCAGGGCGGTGGAACGCCCGTAATAGACGTTTTCGCGTCTGGTGCAATTTCTCCGGTGAGGCTCCAGTTTTCGGCATTGTACTGAGCCGAGACGATGTAGGATTTGGCGCTGGCCTCGGCGTTCCCATACGGGATCAGCTTGACCTTGGCATCTATCCCGGTCAGCCCCAGCCTGACGCGGCCGCCATCGAGTTCATACAGCAACTGCGTCACATAGCTGGGCTCGTCCTTCAGGACCTGCTGTTGTTCCTTGTCCAAGGGGAACTTGCCCTCCCCGACGTTGAAGAAGAAGTCCCCGACCGCCGTTCGGGATTCCCAATAGACTTGCGCCCCATCCAGGGCCAGTAGCAAGCTGCGGGAGGAATCGCTGTACACCGCCGGAAGAAATATGCTTGGGCGGGAATTGGCCACGTCACGCGTCAGGTTGTACAGCCCGATAGGCATGCGGTATCGCCCCGCTCGGATGCCGACGCGACTATCAGCACCGTTATAGAAGGCGAGGTCGGCCAGACCGTAATCGAGGCGCCCTTCGGCTTGCTCCGTGTCGCCGGCCTTGCGATAACCCACCTGGCCGGCGAACTGCAGATTGGATAATGCCTGCCACGACAGATTGGCGCCCAATTCCGTGAATTCAAAACTGCCGCCGTTACTGTCGCTGGGGCCGAAGTACCGATTGTCGCTGGTCGAAACATAGGCCTGGCTCGCGAAACCGTGAAGATGCACGGTATCGGAGAGATCAATGGCCATTGCCTGCGAGGTGAACAGCGCGCCTCCAAGAGCAAGCGCCCAGGCGGCCACCATCGGCGGGCACTGGCGCCTAGCGGACTGCCAGCACATGAACGTTCCCATTCTTGCCTCCTGTTGACAAATAGTCTTCCGGCATGTAACCGATGGCTCCGGGTGTCGAGGACACCCGTTTGAGCATTTCCTCGGGGGAACTCACCTCGGTCGGAGCCTGGCCGGAACCGGAGTAAACTAGGACATCCCACGAACGCTTCAGTTGGTGGGGAAATATGTGCAGCACGCCCTTCGCAAACGCAATGTGCACCGCGTCGTCGCTGGGAAGAACAAAGACCTTGATGGGCCTGCCATCCGGCCACTGGCTCAAATGCATGCTGAAGATGGCGCGCAGATTGCTTTGTGATACAGATCGTTCCGGGACGTCGCGATTGACGATTGCATCTTGCCCACTCGCCGGAGCACCCACTGCCAGGCCCAATACCAGGCACAAGAGGGAAAGGATGGCTCGTAGCAAATGTACGATCTGGCTTTTTGTCATAGAACTCGCCCCCGCACATGACGGTCTTGTGACTCGACCCTCTCTGCATTATTCGAGACGGTTCCTGGCGAGCATATCCGTCTCAGGCCCCCACAGGGGAACAATGACTTGCACCTCCGTGCATCGCTTTTCATAGTTCCATCTTCTGAGCTTGTCCGTGCGTGGGCGCCAAGGAATCTTCCTTCACCAGCCACTTGAGCAACGTGGCATAGAGTTCATCCGGCATGACGGGCTTGGCCAGAAAGTCGTTCATGCCGGCTTCGAAACAGCGTTGGCGATCCTCGGCGAAGGCGTTGGCCGTCATGGCCAGGATCGGCACGGCTTCGCGGCCGGGCATCCTGCGAATGTGCTGCGTTGCGTCCAAGCCATCCATCTTTGGCATTTGCATGTCCATCAGGATCACGTCGTACGCCTGCTGCTTGGCCATTTCCACTGCCTGTACGCCGTTGTCGGCCACATCAATGAGCAGGCCGGTTTCGCGCAGCAGTTCAACCGCGATTTCCTGATTGAGCGGTTCGTCTTCGGCCAACAGGACCCGCCGACCGTGATGGTCACGCGCCAAAATCGCCTCGGGCGTTTCCCCCGGCAGCGACAGGAGAGTCTTGTCCAATTGCGAGGCAGCCATGCTCAGCCAGGCGGTGAACCAGAACGTGCTGCCCATCCCGGGTACGCTGCTTACGCCGGCGTCGCCACCCATCAGCTGCGCCAGGTGTTTGGTGATGGCCAGCCCCAACCCGGTTCCGCCATATTCGCGCGTGGTTGAACTGTCGGCCTGCTCGAAGGCCGAGAACAGACGGCCAAGCAACTCCGGGGCGACGCCGATGCCCGAATCCTCGACCTCAAACCTGAGCATCACGCGGTCCTCTGCCTCTTCCACCAGGCGGGCGCGGATCGTGATCGTCCCCTTCTCGGTGAACTTGACGGCGTTGTTGGCGTAGTTGAGCAGGGCCTGCGTGAGCCGGACGGGATCGCCGCGCAAATAGCGGGGCAGATGCTCGGCCTCGGTGACCAGGTGCAAGCCCTTCTCCCTCACCCGGGGAGCGATGATGGAAGCAACGTTACCAAGAAGACTGCCGATGATGACATCGGTATCCTCGAGGACCAGCTTGCCGGCTTCAATCTTTGACAAATCGAGTATGGAATTGATCACGCCAAGAAGGTGCTCGCCAGCCGCATTGATCTTGATCAATTGTTCTGACTGTTTTGACGTGACGCCGTCGCGCCGCATCAAGTGCGTCATGCCGAGTATGGCGTTCATGGGCGTCCTGATCTCGTGGCTCATATTGGCCAGAAAGACCGATTTCGCCCGGCTCGCATGTTCGGCCGCCTCCTTGGCCTCGGCAAGGTGTTGCTCGGTCAGTTTTCGAACGGTGATGTCGACACAGGAGCCGATGAAGCCAAGGAATTCGCCGCGCGGGCTGAAGCGCGGGACGCCGTGGTCGATCATCCAGCGGTATTCCCCGGCAGCATTGCGCAGGCGATATTCGGTCTCGAATGCGTCGAATTTGTCGAAACTTTCCGCAGAGACGGACAGGCGATGCGCAAGATCGTCGGCATGGACGCCCTCGGTCCAGCCATAGTCAACTTCCTGTTGCATGGTGCGGCCGGTGAACTCAAGCCAGCGCTGGTTGAACCAGCTGCGCAGCCGGTCGGGGCCGGATACCCAGATCAGCACGGGTGCCGCATCGGCGGTTGCGCGGAACCGCTCCTCGCTCTCCCGCAGTGCGTCTTGCGCGCGCCGGTTCTCGGTGATGTCGCGCAGGATGACAGTGAAGTACTTCTCCCCGCTGACTTCGAGCTGGGAGATCGAGGCCTCGATGGGAAACTCCTCGCCGTCGGCCCGTAAACCTGTAATCGCCCCCAGCCCGCCCATGCGGCGGTGGGTTGCTCCGGTTGCGCCGAATGACCGGATATGTTCGAAGTGCGCCGTGCGGAAGCGTTGCGGCAACAACACATCGAGCGGCTCCCCGAGCACCTCGGCTGCCTTTCGGCCGAACATCTGTTCGGCGGATGGGTTGAAAAGCGCGACGCGCTGAGCGCTGTCCACCATGATGATGGCATCCATCGCGGATTCGATGATGCCGGTCAACTGCGCCTGCTGTTGGCGGAGTGCCTCCTGCACGCGCCGGTTCTCGGTGATGTCGCGCAGGATGACGGTGAAATACTTCTCGCCGCTGACTTCGAGCTGGGAGATCGAGGCCTCGATGGGAAACTCCTCGCCGTCGGCCCGTAAACCTGTAATCGCCCCCAGCCCTCCCATGCGGCGGTGGGTTGCTCCAGTGGCGCCGAACGCCCGGATATGTTCGAAGTGCGCCGTCCGGAAGCGCTGCGGCAACAGCACGTCGAGGGGTCCCCCGAGCACGTCGGCCGCCTTGTGGCCGAACATCTGTTCGGCCGCCGGATTGAACATGGCGATGCGCTGCGCGGCGTCCACCATGATGATGGCATCCATCGCGGATTCGATGATGCCGGCCAATTGCGCCTGCTGTTGGCGCAGCGCCTCCTGTACTTGAACCGCCAAGACAGGTTCCGAGTCTTCGTCTCGCATGTTGCGCCCTGCTCTCCAGTGTCAAACACGAGAATCTCGTGCCCGCCGAACCATAATTTGTGACACCTGGGTTGCTGCGCTTCCACAACCCGAACAAATGGTGATGTCGATGTTTAACTGTTGGTCTTGTGCCAACTCTTCGGCCCATGGCCCAGAATGCCGGGCATGGGTCGCTGACAGGTTCCAAGCGCAATCGCCTGCCCACGAAACGGAAATTTCACCGCCACAACAAGATCGTGGAGTCAGTGTCGAGCCGCCTCGCTCGAATTAACCCGATCTTCCAAAACTTAAGGAATACGCCCGCGGCCGCATCAAGCCGCTATGGGATATGAACCCATGGATAAGACATTCACCAAGGGTGTCAGCTCCAGTTCTTTCCCTTTCGAAGAGATGGACTACCCCTCCATCCAAGAGCCAATTAGGGAATGGATCCGTTTCCTGCCGGAAGATAACGGGGATTCGGCTTTTAATATTATGATATTGTCACAGCGGGAAAAATCCTTTGTTTCTTTAGTGTTATAAAGGATCCTTTAGGTAATCCGGGAAGCGGATTCGCCGATCAAGGCTTCCCCCGCGTACGCCGTATCGCAAGGCAAATTGAGTCGCGAAGAGCCGAATAGGTCCTCATCAAGTGCGTGCCTTAATATCCTGGACCAACCCCCTCGCCGCACGTATCGGCGTGTCTATGGCGCTCAGCGGATAATAGAAATGAACTTCGCGTGCCCGGACCCCAACAACATTGGCAATATTCCCGTTCGGAAGCACCGGGATACCGTAAGCTTGGCCGGCGATGCCTCCGGCCCAGATTTGCGTGGGAGCCACCCGGTTGTTTGGATCAAAGCGTTGCCGCCCAATGCCCGTTGTCACACAAATGTGACCATCCTTCCTAGTGATCATTCCGATGCCGGAGTTGTTCAGGCCCGCTATTCAATGTGCAAGGTCCGCAACGTAAATGGCAGTTTCCAAATGCACGCCATTTTGTATCGAACCGCACTTGACGATATCGGAGCCGTCCCCGCGGCAAGTGCTGATTGCTTGCGGTCCTGGCCGCTGCCGGTCCACCCAAAAGCGTTCCGGTGCATATCTCCTGCGCGCAACCTGGAACCAGAACGGTAAACTGGCTCGCGGTTGGCGGATTTGCAGCCGCATCAGCAGCAAACTACAAGAGTATCGCCAGCTTCGAGTTGGTGATTGTGCGCATGAATTCACCACGTGAATCGAAGAAACCCAACTGCCCGCGCACCTTTGCACTACTGATCGCCAAGCGGTCAATCGAGGCATGAGACGCGGTCATGTTCACCGGCGAATAGCCAACACCCGCGGCGACAATCCGGACGATGAGAGGTTTGGTTTGGGCGTAGTCGCTTGCGCATGCGCAAGAGCCGGTTCTACTTGAGCAGGTGCTGCTCGGCGACTGTTGGCGACATGTGCGCGATCCCATTGCCAGGCGTGGGGAGAGCAATCGATATTTTTCCAGACGCGCAGCGCAAGACCCTTGTTATCGCGTCAACAGGAGTTAAGCTTAAACAAGTGACGGTGTCCGAACATGGTTTCGGAATCAAACAAGGCATGCCGAATCGGCAGCCCCGTAAGGCAACAAGACAATCGATAAACTGGAGGTGGCGACGCCATACTTGTCAGGATGGCATTAGCCATGAGCTTCGCTGTTGTTCAGCATATGGGTGCGGTCTGAGAAAAGGATAATCTTGCGCAATGGTCAATTTTGAATATGCATCTACAGGTCGGGATGCCTCGCGGCGCTCATGCACGAATATTGCGGTCGGGCACGGACCGCTGCCCCGCCCAACAGCCTGTGCAAAGACCACGAAGTCCCGAGCAAAAGTCAGCTTGCAGCCAAGTCAAAGTTTCAGTAGCCTTGCCCAATATTGCACCATTCCGGTGCGCCATCGCAGATTACGAACGGACTCCGATCATGGCTGGGCCAGTTTTGGCACCAATTGCGCTCAATTCAGTCAAATTAAGTCCGTTATTTTTTATGGCACGCGCATTGCTAATGCGGTTACAGGCCAGCCCAATTGATTATCGAACGGGAGTACGTCATGAGTTTGTTCCATCAATACATCGAACGATACCGCCGGGTGGAGGAGGAATACTCTTTGGAAGAGTTTCTCGCTATCTGCAAACAGGACCGGATCGCCTATGCCAGCTCCGCCGAGCGCATGTTGGCAGCGATCGGCGAGGCGGAACAGGTGGACACCCGCCAGGACCCGCGCCTCTCGCGCATCTTCTCCAACAAGGTGATCAAGGTCTACCCTGCTTTCAAGGATTTCTACGGGATGGAGGAGACGATCGAGCAGATCGTGTCCTACTTCCGCCATGCGGCCCAAGGCCTGGAGGAGCGGAAACAGATTCTTTACCTGCTGGGCCCGGTGGGGGGCGGCAAGTCTTCCCTCGCGGAGAAGCTCAAACATCTGATGGAAAAGACACCCTTCTACGCCATCAAGGGATCGCCGGTGAATGATTCACCCCTGTCCCTCTTCTCCGCTGACGAGGACGGCGACATCCTGGAGCAGGAATACGGCATACCCAGCCGCTATCTCGGCAAGGTGCTCTCCCCTTGGGCGGTCAAGCGCCTGCATGAGTACAACGGCGACATCACCAAGTTTCGCGTGGTCAAACGCTGGCCTTCTGTCCTTGGCCAAATGGCCATTTCCAAGACCGAACCGGGCGACGAGAACAACCAGGACATCTCTTCCCTGGTAGGCAAAGTGGACATCCGCAAGCTGGAAAAGTATTCGCAGGACGACGCGGATGCTTATAGTTTTTCCGGTGGCCTGTGCCTGGCCAACCAGGGCCTGATGGAATTTGTGGAGATGTTCAAGGCGCCGATCAAGGTGCTGCATCCCCTGCTCACCGCCACCCAGGAAGGCAATTACAAGGGCACCGAAGGCTTCGGTGCCATTCCGTTCGACGGCGTGGTGCTGGCCCACAGCAATGAATCCGAATGGCAGGCGTTCCGCAACAACAAGAACAACGAGGCCTTCCTCGATCGCATTTACATCGTCAAGGTGCCCTATTGCCTGCGGGTTTCCGAGGAGGTGAAGATCTATCAGAAATTGCTGCACCACAGTTCGCTGTCGGAATCGCCCTGCGCGCCCGGCACGCTGGAGATGCTGGCACAGTTCTCGGTGCTTACCCGTCTCAAGGAACCGGAGAACTCCAGCATCTTTTCCAAGATGCGTGTCTACGACGGCGAGAATCTCAAGGACACCGATCCCAAAGCCAAGAGCTATCAGGAGTACCGGGATTTCGCCGGCGTCGATGAGGGCATGACCGGTATCTCCACCCGCTTCGCCTTCAAGATCCTGTCGCGGGTATTCAACTTCGACCATACTGAAATCGCCGCCAACCCGGTGCACCTGATCTACATCCTGGAGCAGCAGATCGAGCAGGAGCAATTCGCACCCGAAGTGGAACAGCGTTACCTGGCGTATTTGAAGGAATACCTGTCGCCCCACTACGCGCAGTTCATCGAGAAGGAATTGCAGACCGCCTACCTGGAGTCCTACTCGGAATATGGCCAGAACATCTTCGACCGCTACGTGATCTTTGCCGACATGTGGATACAGGACCAGGAATATCGGGACCCGGACACAGGCGAGATCCTCGATCGCGGCCAGCTCAACATCGAGTTGGAAAAGATCGAGAAGCCCGCCGGCATCGCCAACCCGAAGGATTTCCGTCACGAGGTGGTCAACTTCGTGCTGCGTGCCCGTGCCCAGAACCACGGAAAGAACCCGGCCTGGACCAGTTACGAGAAACTGCGCGCGGTGATCGAGAAACGCATGTTCTCCAGCACCGAGGATCTGTTGCCGGTCATTTCATTCAACGCCAAGGCATCGAGCGAGGAACAGAAAAAGCATCAGGACTTTGTCCAACGCATGGTGACCAAGGGCTACACCGACAAGCAGGTGAGATTGCTGGCCGAATGGTATCTGCGGGCGAGGAAGGCATCCTGACCAGGGCCTGGCCATGAGCCAACTCGTAGACCGCCGGCTTTCCGGCAAGAACCGCAACGCCGTCAACCGGCAACGATTCCTGCGCCGTTTCAAGGGGCAGATCCGCAAGGCCGTGGCGGACAGCGTGTCCGGCCGCAGGGTGTCAGACCTGGAGCGGGGCGAGAAGATATCCATTCCTTCCAAGGACCTGTCCGAGCCGATCTTCCACCACGGCCCCGGAGGCCAGCGCAACGTTGTCCATCCCGGCAACAAGGAGTTCGTCGCCGGAGACTTGGTAGACCGTCCCGAGGATGGGGGCGCGGGCGGCGGCAGTGGCGCCTCGCAGGATGGCGAGGGCATGGACGAATTCGTGTTCGAACTGTCCAAGGAAGAATTCATGGACTTCTTTTTCCAGGACCTGGCCCTGCCCGACCTGGTGAAGAAGCAACTCGCCGCCGTGCCCGAAGTGAAAAAGGCCCGGGCTGGTTTTGTCAGCCAGGGCAATCCCTCCAACCTGCACGTGGTGCGTTCCATGAAGCAGGCCGTCGGCCGCCGATTGGCCCTTGCCGGGGGACCCAGGGAAGCCTTGCGCGAAGCAGAAGCCGCGCTCGAGGAACTGGTCGCCAAGGGACTTGGCACCAGCCCCGAAGCCGACGCGTTGCGCGAAGAAATAGAAGACCTCAAGGCTCGCGTCGCCGCCGTGCCCTTTATCGACACCTGGGACCTGCGCTACGCCAACCGGGTCGACCAGCCGCAGCCCAGCAGCCAGGCCGTGATGTTTTGCCTGATGGACGTGTCCGGCTCCATGGACGAGGAACGCAAGAACATTGCCAAGCGCTTCTTCATGCTGCTCTACCTGTTCCTCACCAAGAGCTACGAGCGCATCGAGCTGGTCTTCATCCGCCACCACACCGTGGCCAAGGAAGTGGACGAGGAAGACTTTTTTGCCTCGCGCGAAAGCGGTGGCACCGTCGTGTCCAGCGCGCTGACGCTGATGCGCGAAATCATCCTGGAGCGCTACCCCACGGCCAACTGGAACATCTACGCAGCCCAGGCCTCGGACGGCGATAACTGGGAAGACGATTCACCGCGCTGCCGGGAAGCCCTGATCCACGGCATTCTGCCCTTGGTGCAGTATTTCGCCTACGTGGAAATCAAGACCGAGGAACCCCAGAGCCTTTGGCATGAATACGCGCAGGTGCAGGCGTTCAGCCGGCGCTTTGCCATGCAGCGTATCCGCTCGCTGGAAGATATCTACCCGGTGTTCCGTGAACTGTTCAGGAAGAAAGCCGCTTGAAAATGAAAGAAGAGGGCCCGGTCATCGCCCGGCGCCAACCCCTGTCGGAAGGATCGGAATGGACCTTTGAACTCCTCGACCTCTACGATCGGGAGATTGGCCGGGTCGCGGACCACTACCACCTGGATACCTACCCCAGGCAAATCGAGGTCATTACGTCGGAACAGATGATCGACGCCTACTCCTCGGTGGGCATGCCGGTGGGCTACCACCACTGGTCTTACGGCAAGCAGTTCCTGACCACCCAGAAAAGCTACAAGCGCGGCCAGATGGGCCTGGCCTACGAGATTGTCATCAACTCCAGCCCCTGCATCGCCTACCTCATGGAAGAAAACACCATGACCATGCAGGCCTTGGTGATTGCGCATGCAGCCTACGGCCACAACTCTTTCTTCAAGGGCAACTACCTGTTCCGCACCTGGACCGATGCCGAAGGCATCCTCGACTACCTGGTGTTCGCCCGCAACTACATCGCCGAATGCGAGCAGCGCTACGGCGAGACCGCGGTCGAGGACTTGCTGGATTCCTGCCACGCACTGATGAATCACGGCGTCGACCGCTACAAGCGCCCGACCAGACTGTCCATGGCCAAGGAACAGGCGCGCCAGATCGAGCGCGAGGAATATCTGCAATCCCAGGTTAATGACTTGTGGCGCACCCTGCCGACCAGGCCGGAGGCAGAAAAGGAAGAGAAGACCATCCGCTTCCCCAGCGAGCCCCAGGAAAACCTGCTTTATTTCATCGAGAAGAACGCCCCGCGGCTCGAACCCTGGCAGCGCGAGATTGTCCGCATCGTGCGCAAGATCGCCCAATATTTCTATCCGCAGCGCCAGACCCAGGTCATGAATGAGGGCTGGGCCACCTTCTGGCACTACACCCTGCTTAACCACCTTTACGAAGAAGGCAAGCTCACCGACGGCTTCATGATGGAGTTTCTGCAAAGCCATACCAACGTGGTCTACCAGCCGCCTTATTTCAGCCGCGCTTACAGCGGCATCAACCCCTATGCCCTGGGCTTCTCCATGTTTCAGGACTTGCGCCGCATCTGCGAACATCCCACTGAAGAAGATCGCCGCTGGTTCCCGGAGTTGGCTGGCAGCGACTGGGTGAAGTCTCTGGATTTCGCCATGCGCAACTTCAAGGACGAGAGCTTCGTCGCCCAATACCTGTCGCCCAAGCTGATCCGCGACATGAAGCTGTTCGCCGTGGTGGACGACGACCGAGAGGAAAAGCTTGCCATCACCGCCATCCACGACGACACCGGCTACCGCGCGGTGCGTCAGTTGCTTGCGGAACAGTACAACCTGGGCAACCGCGAACCCAACATCCAGATCTACGACGTGGATGTCTATGGCAACCGCTCCCTGACCCTGCGGCACTACACGCACAACCGCCGGCCGCTGGGGGATTCCACCGCGGAGATGTTGCGGCATATCGCGCGCCTGTGGGGTTATACGGTGCGCCTCGAAAGCCTGGATCAGGACGGTGAAACGAGGACGGTGGAGGTGTGCGAGGTTTGACGCGCACTGGGCCAGCTTGGCGACGCGAGTTGCATACATGCCTGCGCCAAGCTGATCCACTCCATCGCGTAAATTCCAATGAAGTCAACCCGGTGCGCAACTATACTCGCGCTAGTCCTCGCCACCCTGAGCGTCTGCGTCCGCGCCAGCCAGGAGTCCTTGACGATCGATCCGGCACACACCTTCCCGAGCTTCGAAGTCGGCCACCGGGGGCTCTCCACACAACGCGGCCGCTTCAACCAGACCAACGGCAAGGTCGTCATGGATCAGCAGCAGAAGACCGGAAGCGTGGACATCACCATAGACGCCAATTCCATCGACACGGGCGTACCACCGTTGGACGATGTGCTGCGCGGCGTGGATTTCCTGAACGTGGCGCAGCATCCCACCCTCAGCTTCCACTCCACGGAAATCAAGTTTGACGGAGATCAATTGGCGACGGTGGACGGCGTGTTCACCATGCTGGGTGTTTCCCGGCCTGTCACCCTTACCGTCACTCACTATGAATGCGGAGTTGACCCAGTCACCTCCAATTATGTCTGTGGCGTCGATGCCGAAACCAGCTTCAAACGCTCGGATTATGGCATGACCAAGCTCGTCCCCTTTGTCAGCGACGACGTGAAACTCAAGGTCCAGGTGGAGGCGATCCGCGATCAATAGTCGGCTCGGCGAAACCAGGGTCTACCTGAGGCCTCTTTTCGCGATGGCCAGGCGCTTGCCCGCCCGACCGTACGAGTGATCTTTCACTGGGCAGGCAATTCCGTCGCGGGGCGCGAAGCGCAACATTTCGACACGCGCCCTTTATCCTGGTTCGGCTTCGGCCAGCCTGGTGCCGCTCACATGAGGTGTTGGGTTGGAGTGTGGTGTGCAGTTCACCCGGGTGCGTACTCAGCTTGTAGGGAGTTGTGAGAAAGGCCATCCCCATCACCAGAAATACCAAGCCCGGAACGACCGAAACAAACATTGGGGGGAGAGCGCCCTTCGACCTCATGGATATCTCCTGCGCGTCATCATTGACTGTCACGGATTCCTTTTTACAAACCCAAGAGTAAAAGCTGAGTAACGAATCCGAAACGTCTGTCCGAAAGCGCCGAGTTCTGTCAGCCCTGTCCACTATCGGCGGCTTATCCTGTCGAAAGCGCCAACATTCCCGCCATTCGAACCAGTCGAATACTCAATGAAGTTCCCGCGCTGGTGCCACCGATTCCTTGGCAGAGGCTTCACATCCTCAGTCAGCAGGCGCGAACGTGCCCGACCTTACGCTTCCACCCGCGGTGCGAGAGTGCTGGCGGCTGACTATCAGTCCGCAGGCGCGGATGATATTTCCGCGGGACAGAACGGGACATGCCGTTGCAAACGCTCCTCGAACGCCTCCAGCGGCAGCGGCTCGGAGAACAGATACCCCTGGAAGGCAACGCAGCCGTACTCGACGAGACCTTGCCTTTGCGCCTCTGTCTCCACTCCTTCAGCGATGACATCCAGTCCCAGAGATTTTCCCATACTGATGATGGTCTGTACGACCACCGCGTCATCGGCGTTGCCGGTGATATTTTGGGTGAAGCTGGGGTCGATTTTCAACTGATCCAGCGGTAGACGTTTGAGACAGGACAATGATGAGAATCCGGTGCCGAAATCATCTATGGCAAATCCAACACCCAAGGCTTTCAGCGCCTCCATGCGCGTCATGGTTTCCACGACGTTGTCCATTGCGATACTCTCGGTCAACTCAATCCGCAGGCGCGTCGGATCCGCGCCGGATCGGGCCAGCGCTTGCGTGACCTGGGCGACAAACTCCGGCTGCCGAAACTGCCGTGCGCCGACATTGACCGCTAGCCGCAGCTCGCGAGTCGCGTAGGCGCCGGACCACGCCTTGATCTGGGCGCAGGCGGAAGCCAGCACCCATCGTCCGATTGGAACGATCAACCCAGTTTCTTCCGCGAGCGGAATGAAGTCGGCTGACCGAAGCAGGCCGCGCTGCGGATGCGCCCAGCGCAGCAACGCCTCGGCACCGATGACAAGCCCAGCTCCATCAACCTGCGCCTGATAATGCAGACGCAGTTGACCACCCTCGATTGCCAGTCGCAGGTAGGCCTCCATGGCGCTGCGTTCGTCCAGGGCAATCTGCATCGCCGGGTCGAAGAAGCGCAGCGCATTGCCTCCGACGCTCTTGGCGTTGTACATGGCCAGGTCGGCATGCTTGACCACCGTATCAACTGGCTCTTCCTGTCCATGAAACAGGGCAACGCCCAGGCTGGCAGTGCAGTGGAACTCATGCCCGCCGAGCTTGTAAGGCTGGGCCAGGGTCACGCGCAATTTCTCGCCCACCAGGTCGCTCTGCACGGCGGCATCATGAACATCGACACTCAGGTCTTCGAGCATGACGACAAACTCGTCGCCGCCCAGCCGCGCGACGGTGTCGTGTGCGCGCACGCTGGCCTGTATGCGCAGCGCCACCTCGATCAGCAACTGGTCGCCGACATCGTGGCCGCGCGTGTCATTAAGCGTCTTGAAGGTGTCCAGATCCAGCAAGAGCAGCGCGCCAAAATGCCCGCTCCTGCTGCTGGCCACCAAGGCCTGCCCCATTCGGTCATGCAGCAGGCGGCGGTTGGGAAGGTGGGTCAGCGAATCATAGTAGGCCAGACGATGAATCTCGGCGGCCGCTTCCCTGTTCCTCGTGATCTCGGAATAGGTGCCGACGTAATGCGTCAGGTCCCCGTGTGGCGTATTGACCGCGGATATGGTTAACCACTCGGCGTAGATCCTGCCGCTCTTGTGCCGGTTCCAGATCTCACCCTGCCACCTTCCGGAATCTCCGAGCGCCTGCCAGATCCGCTGATAGAACGCCTGGTCATGACGACCTGACTTCAGCAGTGCGGGAGACCGGCCGATCGCCTCCTCGGGCATGTAGCCGGTCAGCCTGGAAAAGGCCCGATTCACCCGAACGATGACGCCCTTCGGATCGGTGACGATGATCCCCTCCTGCGACTCGAAGGCGATGCCGGCAATGCGCAACTCCTCTTCGGCATGTTTGCGCTCGGTGATGTCGGTGACAAAGAGCCGGATCAGGTTCACATCCCGAGGGCGAGAAATATGCAGTTCGTAAATCGCACCATCCAGTTCCGCTTCATGGCTGATTTCTCCCGGCTGCCCGCCTTGCCGCAGATCGGCAATCGGACTCGTCAAGCCATTCAGGAGGGGATGCCGCGTTCCCATCGCACTCAAATCGGGAAATACCCTTTCGGCTGCGGGATTCGCATAGATCACTTCTCCGTCCGCATCGAGTTCAATCACGGGACTGGGGTGCAAGCGCGGGAACGAAGCCAGGCGAAGTATCTCTTCTTGCGTGTAGTGGCGCTCGACACCGTGTGAGATGTTCCGCAGCAGGTCATCCATCTGATAAGGCTTGAGCAGATACGAATACGCCCCCTGCTTGGTCGCTTCAATGGCAGTATCCATCGACGCGTGTCCGGTCAGGACGATCGCCTCGGTCAGTGGATTAATCGCCTTGATACGCGCCATGACCTCGATGCCGTCCATGTCCGGCAGCATCAGGTCGATCAACGCCACGCTGATTCCACCCGGTTTGGCCGCCGCAATCGCCTCCGCGCCGGTGCCGGCCACAACCGTGTCATAAGCCTTGCTCCGCAGTATGACAGCCAGCGTCTTTCTGTGGTTTGGGTCATCGTCAACCACCAGAATCTTGCTGTTCTGCTTCATGATGCTCCCAAGGACGCTCTGCAAAGGCCCTTTATGATTGAACGATGCGGATAGATGACGAGACTGGAACCGCACTATTTATTTTATTTATAGACAGTAATAAGGGCTTTGCCCTATTTCTGAAGGCACGGATGCGAGGTTTCTTCTGCACGTCCACATGTGCCATCTCTGCGGACTTGTGGAGTGACAGCGCCGCGACCCTATATGAAAGTCACGCGGTTGCGTCACCGAATTTCCTTGCGGCGAGGCAATATTCCTATTTCTGAGCCGGCTGGCGATCAGATGCGCGGCCTCACCATGCCGCCAGATGACGCAAGACGCCTCGCGCCGACGGCAGGGGCGAGCCGATTGGCTCGCGACAGTGCCGCTCGGTCACATCGAGAGTTTGAAGGCGGTCGGCAATCAGGCGCTTGCCGGAGTCGCCGGCCAGGTTGTGCGCCGCCTCGAGTAGCCGAGCCCGACCAAACCCAGGGTCATGAGTGCCAGCGTTGCGGGTTCCGGAACGGAGCTGGCGGGCCTGACGCGCTTCTCGGAAAAGACGTCGATTTCAGCGCTGTCCGCCCACTTGTTTTCTGACTCCACTCTGTACGGATAGTCCACATACCCATAGGTCGGGTATGAACCGTAGCATGTCGTCCACCAAAACCAACTGCCGCAGGTATAAGCATAGCTTTGCCACCCAGTCTGGACATACTCCCAGTTGTCGAACCAGGCCGAATCGCTGGCCCAGCCTGAGACAGATGGATTGAACAAACCTCCGCTTGAATAGATGAAGTCGTGGCTCGCGGAAAATACGCCGCCGCCGACGTTGTAGAAGGTCTCGCTGAAGGACTGGCCATCACCGGAGTCGAAGGTAATGTCGATATCCTTAAGGGCGTCTGAGTAGGATCCTGCCGATGGCGCCAGGGAAAGCGTCAGCGACAGGGTGGCCGTGTCACCCGCGCCGATGCCGGAAGGCACCGAGAAATCGCCGACGCTGATCACGCCGCCGGCAGCGGCGTGCGCAAAACAGAGGCCGGCGACTGCCAGCGGGACAATGAGCTTCGACTTGAACGCATCGCATGCGCTTTTCATGATTTGTGATCCCCCAAGAATGGTTTTTAGTGGCGTAATTGGAAATTACGTTCTTTTGCTAAACGAGCAGCTTTGGCCCCGGCAAGGAGTGATGCAATGCGCATGCCACAGGATGTAAACGGTTGCTTAGACGGGGGATTTCAGGCTAGGCTGGCTCAATTCTGGCGAAAGCCGCTTGGGCAGCATGTTTCACCTTGCCGGATTCAGCCTCGTCGGGGTGACGGAGAGCATGCATTGCTGTCGCGATTCCAACGGCGAGTTATCGCTGGACAAACCGCAGACCTTTCGGCAGCACTGGCCTTCGTACCGACCGTACTGACACATCTGGGCGCGCTTGCTGAAACTCTAGGGAAACTCTGCAAAAGTCACGGCGCATTTGAACTGCACAGCAAGACCACGCGGCGGGCAGCATTCCTGGCCGAGACGAAGCGCGTTGTGCCGTGGGGCGAGTTGTACGCGGTGATCGCGCCGTTCTACCCCAAGGGCGAAGGCGGGCGGCCGACGGTGGGTTTGGAGCGCATGCTGCGCATCCACTTTCTGCAACAGTGGTTCAACCTGTCCGACCCGGCAACGGAAGAATCGCTGTACGACTCGGTCGCAATGCGCCGCTTCGTCGGCATTGACCTGGGGCGCGAGGCCGCGCCGGACGAGAGCACCATTCTGCGCTTCCGCCATCTGCTGGAGACCCACCACGTGGGCAGGAAGCTGTTCGAACCGGTGCACCGACAACCTGGAAGCACAAGGCCTGAAGGTTTCCACCGGCACCATCGTGGACGCTACCATCATTAACGCTCCGCCCTCGACCAAGAACCGCGACAAGAAGCGGGACCCGGATATGCACCAGACCAAGAAAGGCAACCAGTGGTACTTCGGCATGAAGGCACACATGGGGGTGGACAGCAACACCAAGGTCATTCATTCGGTGCTGGCCACTGCCGCCAATGTGGCTGACGCGGCAGTCTTGCCCGACCTGCTGCACGGGGACGAAACGCGAGTGTGGGGCGACCAGGCTTACCGGTGCCAAACAGCGCTCATCAAGCAGCATGTGCCGGCCGCAAAGGTCAACACCTTCCGGCGTTACCGCCACAAGGGGGTGGTCAACGAGACCGAGCGAGCCAGGAACAGAAGCAAATCCAGCGTGCGCGCCAAGGTTGAACAAGTCATCGGAGTCGTCAAGCGCATCTTCGGCTTCGCGAAGGCTCGATACAAGGGGTTGATGAAGAACTCCAACCGGCTGTCTGCCACCTGTGCGTTGGCGAATCTGTACATGATGCGACACCACTTTATACGGAGCAGAGGGGTGAGGTCCGTCCGATCAACGGGAAATGGACCGCCAGAGACTACGAAGACGGAGAAGCGAACTTCAATTCAAGCCCATTTCATGCCGCTGACCTTCAAGCACGCTCGACGCTCATGGTAATTGGGGCTTCTTCAGAGGTTCCCTAGAAGTTGATGCGCAGTTCCCCGAACAGTGCATGCGCCCGATAGCCCTCTCGCGCTTCACCCTGGTAACGCAGTGCAGCCGTCACACCGCTGTTGGCCACGTAGCTCAGGCTCGCGCCGAAGAGGGCGCCGTCGCGCGGCACATCCTGGCCTGGCAAGGCGAAGGAAGTGCCGGGTGCCCCGGCATAGCCGGCAGTGATCACCCGGTCGTCAAGGTCGAAGTCGTGGCTCCATGCGGCGTTCAAGCCGCTGACGAAATCGCCGTTGCGCCACGCGGTGTGATGCACGGCGCGCAGACCCAATTCGGCATTCAGGCTGTCGGTGTTTTTCGATTCCATCAGCAAGTTCAGCGCCCCTGCGCCGGTTTCATTAAAGGCTTTTTCCTCGATCCGGGCATAGTTCAGTGCGGCGTACGGTCCCTTGCTCCATGCACCCGCCCCAGACAGGTAGCCGCCGGTCAGCGAAGCGGCCAGGACATTGCCGTCATGGCTGCTCACGGCGAGACGGTCGATGCCGCCGACGTTGACGCTGCGCCGCAGATCGTAAGCGTTACGGCCATGGGACAACACGCCCTGCGCGTAGGCACCGTTTTCGTTCCAGCTGCCATAGACCGACAGATAGCGGCCACTGATGTCGCCGCCTGTCTGCGCGGCGTTGAAGTTGAGGTCTATGCGGCTGTAACCCGCTGCGGCTCCGACGATCCAGTTCTCTCCGAATTTGCGGTCGTAGCCGAGCGTGATGCCCGCCGTACGTGAGTCGAAACCAGTATAGCCGTCGGCATCGTCGTCCTGGTTCCCCCTATGGCCAAAGGCTTCAAGCCAGAGCCCATGCTTGTGCGGCAGCGCCCTGTCGGCGTCAAGCAGACCTTCCAGCGACCGGCTGTCGCCGTCGTAGGCCAGTCGCACGGGCGCAAAGCTCGACAAGCTGCGGACCTGCAACTGGTCGTTAGCCAACACCGCGCCAAGCCGAGTGAGCAGTTGCGCGGTCTGGGCAGCAACGGCAGCGGATGCCGCATGGGACATCCCATCGTAGACTTCCGGGCTGATGCTGGTGAGCGCCCTGGCCAGCGCGGAAGGATCGGTCATGCTCTGCAATTCGCCCAGCACATCGGCCAGGTCAGCGCTGGCGCCCGGTGCGATGGCGTCAAGATAATGCCCCATGGTCGTGCCCACGCGATTCGCGGCCACCGTCGCATAGCTTGCGGCATTGGCTCGCACCTGAAGGGCGTCGTTCGTCTGGCCAAGGCTGAAACTCAACAAGGGAGTAGGCGCAGGCAGCGTGATCGAAGCGAAATTCCCGCTGATGCCGCCATCAGCCTGAATGACGTTATAAGTGGTGGCATCCAGATAGCGCCCCGGCCCTTTGACAACAGTGAAATTGCCCCCCAGCACCACGCTGGCAGCCTGGAGCATGCCGTTGGTCCCGTCGCCGTTCACCTGGGTGTTGAAGTCACCGGTCAGTGGGAACGCGAATCCCGACACCACACTGCCGCCGAGCATGCTCACCTGGGTCAATCCGGGCATGGTTTGATCGAGCACATATACACCTTCGCCCTGCTTGATCAGAGCCTGGAAGTTGATGGCATTGAATTGCACGCTACCCGCGCCGTCCAGCGTCAGCGTGTTGAAGCCGGCACCACCGTCGACACTGGCACCGGTCACCGCGGGATTGTTTACCAGGGTCAGCGTGTCGTCGCCGTCACCGAGGTCAATGCTGCCGGCCGTGGTGGAACCTTCTCCCAGCGTGACCTGGTCATTGCCCCCGGCGGTGGTGATCGCCACGCCGGCGCCCGGGCTGCCCTTGACCTTGGTGGTCAGGATCCCTGCGTTCAGTACCGTGTCGTCGCCGTCGCCGGTCTGGATGCCGATCGCTTCGATTTTCTGCACACAAGGCGGAGATGAACAGCTATAGCCTATGGGAAGGTCGCGCGCGTCGACCGTCAGGGTTCCCGTGTTGGTGATCACGTTGTTGCCATCGCCGGCCAATATTCCCACGACCATGGACGTCACCGAGGTCTTGCGCGTCGCGCTGTTGGCGCTGTAGACGTTGGCGGTAAAGTCCTGCGCATCCGGCGCCGAAATCACGCTGATGGTGCCGTCGTTGACGATCGTATTGTCGCCGTCGCCTGCGCGGACGCCGATGGCCAGCGCATCATAGGTCGCGGTCGCGCTTCCGATGCCGCTACCGCCCCCGCCGCACCAGGTGCCGAACAGATACCAGATGCAGATGTCGCCGCCGGTCACCTCGGTGCGCGCCTGGGCCGACGGTGCGGCCAGCACGGTCAGCGTGCCGAGGTTGTTGATGTCGTTCGCGCCATCGCCCGCCCATATGCCATAGGCTCTTGCGGTGGAGGTCGCCGTGCTTTTGCCGATCGCGTCGCCGAACAGGTCGCCGTCCGCGAATACCGTCACCTTGGCCTCGGGCTGCGCGGTCACCGCGAGATCCTGATCGTTGTAGATGTGGTTGGCGCCATCACCGACCTTGATGCCGTAAGCCTCGGCCTTGCTCTCGCCGGTCGCGGTCGCATTGCCGGTGCCGGTAACGCCGTTGCCATTGGCGCCCGCATAGGTTGGCGAGCTTTTCAGCACGATGGTTTCGTCGTCGCAGGTGGTCTCCGTGCTTTGCTCATCCTCGCAAACCTGCACCGTGTTTCCATTCGCGTCCGTTTCGTCGTGGCACACGGTATTGGTGACAACCTGTTGCGAGCACACGTTCTGGGTCTTGGTGAGGTTCTTGACCGTGGTGGCCGTTGCCAGCACGGTAATGCTCTTGTCGTTGACGATGGTGTTGTCGCCATCACCGGCCAGGATGCCGGTCGCTGTGGAGGTGGCATGGCTTTCCACGCGGGTTTGCCCGTCGCCGTCGAAGGACACATGGGCGCCGCTGGCATAGCCGTATGAGAAGCCCACGCCCTCGGAGGTGACGGACAGGTCGCCGTCGTTCCGGATGAAGTTGTCGCCCTCGCCCGCGGACACGCCATACGCCGTCACGGTCGCAATGGCCTTGGCGTCGGTGTTGGTGTCGCCGAACAGGATGCCAGACTTGGAGTCGTTTCGCGCCTCGGTGCCCGACGCCGCGTGCACATCCAGGGTCTGGAAGTTGTAGATGTCGTCCTTGCCTTCGCCGCCCTCCAGGCCGGTCGCGGTCGCGTCGGCGGTGATGGTCGCGTGCGCTTCGCTGTTGCCGAAGATGCTCTCCGCGCCCCGATCCGACAGCAGGAACGAAGTCGCATGGACGGTGATGGTGCCGTCGTTGCTCAAGGTATTGGCACCCGCCCCGCCGGCAAGCCCGGTGGACTCCGCGTTCACGTCGGCTGTGGCACTCGCTCCCGTGTCGCCCAGCAAGGTCCAGCTGGAACCGGAGACATCGGCGTAGGCCATCACCGGGTCGCTCAGGGCCGGGCCGACCGTGATCGTGCCGCTATTGATCAGCATGTCGTCGCCGTCGCCGCCGTCCATGCCCCTCGCCTTCGCGGTGGCGCCCAGCACGGCATCCGAGAAGGCCGCATCAACCAGGTTCCAGGAGGCGGACCACGCCAGCGCCTTGGCCATGGGCTCGGCGGCGTCCGCCAGGCCGAGGTTGATGGTGCCGTTGTTGGTCAGGGTGTCATTGCCGGCGCCGCCATCCATGCCGATGGCGAGCACTTCCGCGCTTGATTGCGCCACCTTGCTGTAGTTCACGCCGACCAGGCTCAGGGACAGGGACGAGGCGTCGATGAAGGACTTGGCCTTTACCGTGATGCCGCCGTCATTGGTGAGGGTGTCGTCGTCCTCGCCGCCCGCCATGCCGGTCGGATTGGCGCTGCCCGTACCGCCCGCGAAAGCCAGCGGCACGCCGGCCAGATTGCCGCTGACGCTGGTGCTCTTTGCGCTGGCCAGGCCGGTGACGGTGATGCTGCCGATATCGGTGTTGGTGAGGGTATCCGCGCCCGCCCCGCCGGCCATGCCCCAGACATTGGCGACGCCCTTGGTGCCGCCGTCCCACGATCCGGCCACGCCGACCAGATTGACCGACCAGCTGTCCGACCCTGCATTCGCATCGGCTTTCGCGCTGATCGATCCGGCGTTGTCGAGCATGTCGGCGCCGTCGCCGCCGTCCAGTCCGGTGGATGAGGCAGTCGCGGTCGTCGCGGCGGACGCGCCGGTGATGCCTGCCAGGGTGAACGCCACGCTGGTGGAACGGCTCGTCGCCGTCGTGTTGACATCCACCGTGCCGAAATTCTGCAGCGTGTCATCTCCGCCTCCGCCTGCAAGGCCGAAGCCATCGGCAATGCCCTTGGTGCCGCCGTCCCAGAAGGCATCCGTTGCTGCCGCGACACCGGTGCCGGTGACGGCAACGCCGGTCGATCCGGCGTCGGCCGTGGCGTCAACCTTGATGCTTGCGGGAGTCACCACTTGCTGATTGTCTATCGTCTCGGTGGTGAAGGCATTGACCAGCGTGTCGTCGCCCTCGCCGCCATCCATGCCGGTAAACGTGGCGTGGGCCGTTGAGGTAACGGTCGCCACCGCCACGCCAAGCAAATAGGTCCCCGGGTTGAGCCCGGCAACGGAAATGCCGTTGGAACGCGCCTTGGCGTCCACGTCGAAATCGAGTCCGACGTTGATCGTGTCGTAATTCGTCAGCACGTCGTGCTCAATGCCGCCGTCCATGCCGACTGCCGTGCTGGTGGCGTGAGTGCCGCCGTCCCACACGGCATCGGCTGCCAGCGCCAGGCCGGTGCCGCTGATGGCGACGCTCACCGACACGGCTGAGGATTTCGCGTCGGCATCGATCTCGTCGTAGTTGTCGACGGTATCGTCGCCGCCCGCACACACCGCATCCTGGATCGGCCTGCAGTCTCCCGCAATGCCGATTGCACTCGCGGTGGCGGTCGAGCTGACGACCGCACCTGCGACGCCCATGAAATTGCCGGCAATGGTGTCGGAGTTGACGAAGGCATCGGCGCCGACGTCGAGCTTCGCATGGCTGGAAATCGCGTCGGCGCCTTCGCCGCCCGACAGTCCGACTGCGCCCGCCGTGGACTTGCTTCCGCCATCCCACACCGCATCCAGCGCCAGCGCCACACCCTGGCCGGAGATCGACACGCCGACCGAAACCGCGCTGGACGTGGCATTCACGGTCAACGCACCGTCATTGGCAATCGTCTCCAGCAGCTTGTCGCCGTTCTGGTCGGTCGCATCCGGATTGCTGCCGCCGTCGATCCCGCTGGCGAATGCAGTCGCAGTCGAGCTCACCGCCGAACCCGCCACGCCCTGATAGTTGGCCGAGATCGTGTCCGAGTTGACGAAGGCATCGGCAGTGATATTCATGTCGCCACCGTTGACCACCGTATCCGTGCCGTCGCCTGCGCTGATGCCGGAGGCCGTTGCATTGGATTTGCTGCCGCCATCCCACACCGCATCCAGGGCCAGCGACACACCCTGGCCGGAAAGGGCGAGGCCGACCGACACGGTGTTCGATTCGGCATCGGCCGACAGCGCGCCCTCGCTGGTGATGGTGTCATTGTCGCTGCCGGCGTCGATGGCGGTGGCAGTTGCATTGGAGGTGGCCGTCATCACGACGCCGGCGACGCCTTTCATGCTACCGGCGCCGTGGTCCGAATTGGCGGTGGCATTTGCAGTGGCTTCAATCTTGTTCTCATAGGCGGGCGGGCTGCCCTGGAGCACGCTGGCGCTGTGCGTGATCGTGTCCGCGCCATTGCCGCCGGCGATGCCGGTGGCGGTGGCGGTGGCCTGGGTACCGCCGCTGAAGACGCTGTCGAGCGACAGCGCGGCGCCTTCATCGGTCGCGACCAGGCCAACCGAAACAGATACTGCATCGGCCTCGGAAATGACCTGCCCGCCGTTGTTCAAGGCATCGTTGTCGTCGCCGCCGTCGACTGCGGTGGTGGTGGCCTCCGCGTCGGAGGACACCACGGTTTGCGCCACGCCCTTGAACGCGCCGGAGATGCCGTTGTTGTTGGCGGTCGCGCTGGAACCGGCGTCCACCTTGCCGGTATTGGTCAGCGTATCGGCCCCTGCATCGCCGGTGATGCCGAACCCTTCGGCAGCGACCGAGGTGCCGCCGCTGAAGACGGAAACCATGAAGTCCAGATCCACGCCCTCGTTGGAAAGCTTGACGCTGGTGTTGGTTGCGGTGCCATCGGCGTCCAGGCGAATGCTTCCGGAATTGGTCATGATGTCGGCGCCATCGCCGCCCTCCATGCCCCAGGCCGAGGTGGTGGGCGCGCTGCTGGAATTCCCGCTCAGCAGAAGCTTGCCGCCCTTCACCAGCACGCCGGCCAGGGCCGCGCCCACGTCCTGCCAGAGATTCTTGTTGAGCTTGCCGGCATCCACGTCGATGCCCAGCTGGAAGGCAAAGGCATCGGCATCGATCTCAATCGCGTCGCTGTTGGTAATGGTGTCCGCACCCGCGCCGCCGACGATGCCCTTTGCCTTGGCCGTGGCAGACGTGCCGGCGGAAAAATCGAAGAGGAAATTGAGCCCGGCGTCGAGGATGGGGTCGGCCAGATTCTTCACCCAGCCAACCCAGTCCGGGTTGTCGGTCTCGGGCGTCCAACTGCCGCTGATGCCATAGGCGTTGGCCGTGGCGCTCAGCGTGAGGGGACCTGAATTGCTCAGGCCGTCATCGCCGCCCCCGCCGTCGAGGCCAGTCGACTCGGCGTTGGCCGTGACGCCCGAGGCATTCTTCACCACGCCCAGCGCGTTCTTGCTCGCCGTCAAGCCGCTCACCGTGAGCGCCCCGGTCCAGGCATTCGAAGTCGCGGTCAGCGACCCGCTGTTTTCGATCGTGTCCCCGGCATCGCTGCCCACCAGGCCCTTGGCCTTGGCCTCCGCGTCCGACGTCGTGATCGAAACGGCCAGTCCCTGGTTGACCCCGGAAATGTGCAGGGCATGCGTGGTCGCCCCTGCGGTGACATCCATCGTGCCCGCGTTGGTGAGTGTGCTGCCGCCGCCGCTGTCGCTCATGCCGCTTGCGTTCGCTTCGGAACGCGTTCCGGCATCCCAGATGGTGTCGAGCGTCAGCGAGAGACCGGTGCTGGACCAGGACAGGTCACCGGTATCGGCAGTCGCGTCCGCATTGACCGTCATGGTGCCCGTATCGTGGTTTGTCAGGCTGTCGGCGCCCGCGCCCCCCGTCGTGCCCAGCGCTGTGCTCGTGGCGTGGGAATAGCCCAGTGCGGGACCGAGGGCCGACCCCGTCACGATGCCGATGCTGGCGGTGAAGGAAGTCGCCACCGGCTTCGCCTCGATCAGGGAATAATTGTCGACGATGTTCGTGCCATCGCCCATCGCGATGCCATCCGCGGTGAGATCCGCCTTCGCAGGCGCAATCACCACCATGAGCAGGCTCGCGTCGGACTCGGGATCAGCCACCACGCTGCCATGATTGGTGACCGTGTCGTCACCCGACCCCAGATCGATGGCGGTCACATGCTTGGTGAAGAAAATCCCGGCGGTGGAATCCTGCCGCCTGACCTCGGCGCCAGAGTTGATGGTGACCGCGTCGTTGCCGCCGGCGCCGGCCACGCCTGCCGTGTCCGTGCCGGTGCAGTTGATCGTGTCGGCTCCCGCTGTGCCCGTGGGTATGCACGTCGCCTGTGCAGGCGTAAGTTCGAACAGGGCAAGCGAGATACAGAATGAAAGAATTCGCGGCCTGAAATGGCCAGTATGAGTCATTGAGCGCCCCCCTTCGCCTGATGACCACTGGTGTATCCCCTTGTTCTTTCTAGGACATGTAATCGCGAGTAACAAGGCTAGTTCAGTTTGAATCTGCTTGAGCAGATATTCCCAGCCTTTGCGGAGCGAGCGTTGGCGCAAAGGCCCGTTTGTGCTCGTCGCGTTCGACTGGATGGTGCTATCGTCCGGCAAACCTTTCCCCGTCAATGAAAATCCCGCGACTGCGTCACCAGATTCCCCAACAGCGGGGTCATATCCCTCAAGTGCCCGGCGATCAGGTGCGCCACCTCGCCCTGGCGCTCCAGCACGCCATACACGGCCAGCAGCCTTGAGCCCAGCAGTTCGCACCGTTGGCGCTCGGCGAGGTCGCGCCAGACCACGACGTTGATTGATCCAGTCTCATCTTCCAGGGTAAGAAAAGTCACGCCGCTGGCAGTGCCGGGATGCTGGCGGCTGATCACCAGACCTGCGGCGCGGGTGATCTTGCCGTGCGGCAGATCGCGCAACTGCGCGGCGCTGACCAGGCGCTGGCGCTGCAAATGCGGCCTTAACAGGGCGAGCGGATGGCGGCCCAGGGTGAGGCCGAGGCTGGCGTAGTCAGCCACCAGATCCTGGCCCTCAGTCGGCGTGATCAGTTGCGGCTGCATTTCTTCGACCGGGGCGTCGGTCAGCGGCGTGCCCGGTTCGATGCCCGCCACGTTCCAGTAAGCTTGGCGGCGGTGGCCGGCGAGCTTTACCAGCGCGCCAGCCGCAGCCAGGCACTTGAGGTCGCGCTTATCCAACCCGCCGCGCAGGGCCAGATCTTCCACGCTCGCAAACGGCTTTTGCGCACGCGCGCTGGCCACGCGCGCCGCACCTTCCAGCGAGAAGCCGTTGACCATGCGCAGGCCCAGGCGCAGAGCCGGAGCCAATCCAGTGTCTGAATCGGGCGCCTTTTCCTGGATTGCCGCGTCCCGCCGCGCTGCGCTCGCGGCTAAAGGCTGAGATCGCTCCTCGCAATGACGGTGTTTGCCGAGCTTGTTTGGGCGCGAGTCGTGGAGCGGAAATGCGAGCTTACCCCTCTCCCCCACCCCGATTCCTGATTCCTGATTCCTGATCTCTGACTCCAGCGTGCAATCCCAGTCGCTTGCCGTCACGTCCACCGGCCGCACTTCCACACCGTGGCGACGCGCGTCCTGCACGATCTGCGCAGGGGCGTAGAAGCCCATGGGCTGGCTGTTGAGCAACGCGCAGGCGAAAGCGGCCGGTTCGTACAATTTGAGCCAGGCGGAGACATAGACCAGCAACGCGAAACTTGCCGCGTGCGATTCGGGAAAGCCGTATTCGCCGAAGCCCTGGATCTGCTGGAAGATCTGGCGCGCGAATGCTTCCTTGTAGCCGCGTTCGCGCATGCCATCGACGAGTCGCCGCTCGAACTGCTCCAGGCCTCCCTTGCGCCGCCACGCTGCCATCGAGCGCCGCACCTGGTCGGCCTCGCCCGGCGTAAAGCCGGCCGCCACCACCGCCAGCCGCATCACCTGTTCCTGGAAAATCGGCACGCCCAGGGTGCGCTCCAGGACTTCCTTCACGTCTTCGCTTGGATAGCTCACCGGCTCCAGGCCCTGGCGGCGGCGCAGATAGGGATGCACCATGCCGCCCTGGATCGGACCCGGCCGCACGATGGCAACCTCGATCACCAGGTCGTAGAAACGCCGCGGCTTCATGCGCGGCAGCATGGCCATCTGCGCGCGCGACTCGATCTGGAATACGCCCACCGTGTCGGCATGGCCGATCATGTCGTACACCGCCGGATCTTCGGAGGGGATATCCGCCAGCGTCATGGTCTTGCCGCGGATGGCGCTCACCAGATCGAGCGCGCGACGGATGGCGGAGAGCATGCCCAGGGCCAGCACATCGACTTTCAACAGGCCCAGCGCGTCGAGGTCGTCCTTGTCCCACTGGATCACGGTGCGCTCGGCCATCGCCGCATTTTCGATCGGCACGAGTTCTGAAAGCTTGCCGCGCGCAATCACAAAGCCGCCCACATGCTGCGACAGGTGGCGCGGAAAGCCGACCAGCTCATCGACCAGCCGCATCAGCAACGCCACCTTGCCATTGTCGGGATCGAAGCCCGCTTCGGCGAGACGTTGCGGCAGCACCTGGCGGCCGTCCCACCACGCCATGGATTTCGCCAGCCGGTCGACCTGCTCCAGGTCGAAGCCGAGCGCCTTGCCGACGTCGCGCATCGCGCTCCTGGGTCGGTAGGTGATCACGGTGGCGGCCAGCGCGGCGCGATCGCGGCCGTATTTTGTATAAAGGTATTGGATCACCTCCTCGCGCCGCTCGTGCTCAAAATCCACGTCGATGTCTGGCGGCTCGTTGCGCTCGCGCGAAATGAAACGCTCGAACAGCATGGCCATGCAGGCCGGGTTCACTTCGGTGATCTGCAATGCATAGCACACTGCGGAATTGGCAGCGGAACCGCGCCCCTGGCACAGGATGCCGCGGCTGCGGGCAAAGCGCACGATGTCGTGGACAGTCAAGAAATACGGCTCGTATTTCAGTTCTTCGATAAGCGAGAGTTCATACCCCACCATGGCGCACACCTTGTCCGGCACGCCATCCGGGAAGCGCCGCGCGAGCCCTTCCTCGGTCAGGGACCGCAGATAGGAGATGGGCGTCTCCCCCGTCGGCACCAGTTCCTCGGGATATTCGTAGCGCAGCTCATCGAGTGAGAACCGGCAGCGCGAAGAAATTTCCAGCGTTTCATACAGCAGTTGCGTGGGATACAGGCGCGCCAGGTCGGCTCGTTCGCGCAGATGGCGCTCGCCGTTGGGGTAAAGCGCGGCACCGGCGTCGAACACCGGGATACCAAGACGAATAGCCGTGAGCGTATCCTGCAGCGGGCGGCGTTCGGCGACATGCATGTGCACGTCGCCTGCTGCCACCAGCGCCAGTCCGGACGCCTCTCCCAGCTCGCCCAATGCCGCCACCCGTTCCGCATCCTCGGGGGCGCGAAACAATTCGACTGCCAGCCACGCGTGCCCGGCAAAACTTGCCGCGAGTTGGCGTGCTTGTTCGACTGAAGGCATGGGATCTGGCAGCAGCAGCGCGAGGCAGCCGGGCAGCCCATTGCAGATATCCGCAAACGCAAGCCGGTAATGGCCCTTGGTCGCGTTGCGGCGTCCCTGGGTAATCAACATCGACAGATTGCCGTAGCCATTGCGGTCGGTCGCCAGCAGCACGACACGCGGGCCGTCGCTGCAGCGGATCTCGCTGCCCACGATCAGCTTCAACCCGCACGCCTTGGCTGCTACATGGGCGCGCACCACGCCGGCGAGCGAACATTCGTCGGTCAGCGCAAGCGCCGCATAACCCAGCTCTTGCGCGCGCGCCACCAGCTCTTCCGGATGCGATGCGCCGCGCAGGAAACTGAAATTGGACAGGCAGTGGAGTTCGGCGTAGGGGGTCATAGTCAGGATTCAGGATCCGGGGGTCAGGGGTAGTGGCCTGCGGCCGGCTTTAAAAAGATACGCGGGCTGCGCCCGCACCTCCCCTGAATCCCGACCCACTGGATCCTGGCGCGTTCATGCAAATAACCCATGCACGAACCACTCGCCGCTCATGCGCTCGCAATACACCCATAGTCGCGCGCCGCCTGGGTCTTGCGCCACGTAATAGTCGCGCGCCACGTCCATGCCGTCCCACCAGCCGCTCTCGATGCGCTCCGGTCCGGCTTTCAGCACCAGCCGGCCATCGCGGCAAGGTAGGGGCCGAGGCAGCAGCCACAGGGGGCGGTGGAGATTGCCGGGCAATGTGGATTCATTGCCCGCTTCGCAATGCCGCCAGGCCCGTTCCGGACGGTGGTCGGGGGCGGGCGCGATGCCATGCACCGCTGCCTTGCCCAGCCGGATGCGCAGACGTTCCAGCAGCAGGTTGCCATCCCCTTCTCTCGCCTGCGCCTGGAACAGATCCGTGTTCGAAGCAGTGAGCGGCAGGATGCGGCGGGCATCCAGCACGATAGCATCCACCGGCGCAGGCAAATGAATCTGGGCCAGGGTTTCACGCAGCAGAAGCAGCATGCGCCCGGCGTCGCGCGCGGGTTTGACGAAGCCGAGTTTCACCATGGTGTCTGCTGCATCCTCGTGGCGGCAGACGAGTTCGAGTTCCTGAACGCCGGCCTGGCGCAGACTGAGCCAGCCTTCCAGTTCCGGCAACAGGCGGCGCGCGGCGAACAGCAGCGCCTCCGCTTCATGCACTGGCGCCGGCAGCACCAGGCGGCGCGCGAAGCCAGACGGCGGGACGAAGAAGGCGCGCGCCTCGGGCAGCCTCGCGAGGGCGCGGTCCAGTTCATCCAGCAGCCCGCGGCCGAAGCGGCGCACGACGCCCGCGCGCGGCAGGCGCAGGACATCGTCCAGGGTATGCACCCCGACTTTTTCCAGGCCATCGAGGATGTCGGCCGGCTGATCGAGCAGGTTTACCGGCAGCGCGGCAATGGCTTGCTCAAGCGCTGCCAGTTCGCGCACCACCATCTCTGTTTCTGCGCGCGCCAGCAACCAGGCGCCCTGCGCGGTTGGTGCGCAGGCATGGGTGAATTGATAACCCATTTCTTCCAGTCCGGCTATCACCTGAGCCAGCAGCACATCAAGGCCGTGGTGCAGGCGCAGGCAACTGCCGATTTCGAGCAGCAATCCATTGGGGGGTTGAAGACTTACGGCCGGCGTGAAACGCCCTGTCCAGGCGGCCAGGCCGAACAGGGATTCCTGCTCCGCCGCTGGGTCGCGCGCGCGCGCCACGAGCCCACCCGCCAGTGCCTGGGCAGCGGAAATGGGCATGCCAGGCCGTACTCCTCGGGCGAGAGCAGCCGCATTGCAGGCCGCCACCCGCATGCGCCCACCCTGCTTTTCGGCAATCGCCAGAGGCTCGGGCACGGCGCTGCCGCGGGAAAAGATTTCCACTGAAAGCGCCGGAAAATAGAGGGCGAGCCATAACATGGATGATGCTCAAGCGTGCAGTCATCTGACCGCAAAGTTCGCGAAGAACACGGAGGAATTCAAGGGTGGCATGCGGTGGCCGTCATCGCGAGGCCGCAGGAACGTCATTGCGAGCAAAGCGCGGCAACCGTGGCGATCCAGCCGCTGGAAACTGGATTGTCGCGCTTCGCTCGCAATGCTCCCCAGGTTTTACCTCTGCGAACTCTGTGTCCTCTGCGGCAAGTCTTGTGGACGCATTTGGCGCCTGGCGCCACTCCAGCACCACCGGCCTGTCCACCGGCCCGCCGCGGCGTTTGAGGATGTGCACCGCAAGGCCGTTGGCAACAGGCTCCAGGCGCAGCCGCAGCGCGGCGGGAGATCGATCCTGCGCGGCACGCGCGGGACGGAACAGCACGCCCCAGCTCTGCCCGGCTTCCGCCGCCAGTTGCAGGCGGCGCATGCGTCGCTCATCGGCGATCCTCAACCATGCCAGCACCGCATCGCAGGCGCCGGAGCGCAGCGCCTGTTCCGCCGTCCACCAGGCATCGCCAGCCGATTGGGTCTGGGCCACCAGCAGCCGGTTCAGGCCGACCCCGGCAGCCGAGAGTGCCGGCGCATAAGGCACGTGGGGCGGCGCCACCCAGGCCAGCCAGCCGCTGCCCTGGGAGAGTCTCACCAGCGCCGGCATCAGCAGATGCAGTTCACCGATCCCTTCGCGCTCAGCGAGAATTTCAGTTAGCGCGCCGCGTGGCCAGCCACCGCCTGGCAGCAGCGCATCCAGTTCTGCAAAACCGGTCGGCACCGCATCCATAGCCACCTGCGCGCGCTCATCGCCACGCCAGATGCCGGGGTGGCGCAGCACCGAATCGAGGGACACGTTCATAGCGCACGGCCGTTGCGAATCACGCCCACGCCTATGCCTTCGATGACCAGTTCCTGGCGCCGCAGGTCGACCACGATGGGGGCAAAGTCGGGATTTTCCGGCAGCAGTTCCACGCTGTGGCCGCGCTTGCGCCAGCGCTTCACGGTGACTTCGTCATCCAGCCGCGCCACCACCACCTGGCCGTTGCGTGCTTCGGCGCTGCGGTGGACGGCGAGCAGGTCGCCGTCCAGGATGCCGGCCTCCTTCATGCTCATGCCGCGCACCCTGAGCAGATAATCGGCGCGCGGCGCGAACAGCGCGGCATCGATCTGGTAGCGTCCTTCGATATGTTCCTGGGCCAGGATCGGACTGCCCGCCGCGACCCGCCCCACGACCGGCAGGCCGCCGCCGTCGGCCAGGCGGATGCCGCGCGAGGCGCCTGGCAGCAATTCCAGCATGCCTTTCCGGGCCAGCACCTTGAGGTGTTCCTCGGCGGCATTGGCCGAGCGGAATCCGAGTTGGCGCGCAAGTTCGGCGCGGGTGGGCGGCATTCCGGTGGTTTCGATCCGTTCCCGGATCAGTTGCAGGATTTCCTGCTGGCGGGGAGTGAGGTCGCGCATGAGGTTTGCTCCAGGAGTACTGTATATTTATACAGTATCCGGGAAGCAACTTCAAGGCGGCGACCGGAGCGTGTCAAGCCTATTGAGCCGGCATTCAATAACTTGAATGCCGCTCAGTCAGCAAGCCGTCAGCCTGTCTTCGTCTGCTTGGCCTCGACGAAAGGCACCGCCCGTTCCGGCGGCAGGGGCTCGCTCACATAGTAGCCCTGGATCGTGTCGCAGCCCAGGGTACGCAATATGTCGTACTGCTCACGGGTTTCCACGCCTTCCGCCACGACCTCAAGTCCCAGGTTATGGCCCAGGGAAATGCTCGCCGCAGTAATGACGGCATCGTCGGCATCGTGGGCCAGGTCACGGATAAAGGCAGCATCGATTTTCAGCACGTCCAGGGGATAGCGCTTCAGGTAGGCGAGCGAGGAGTAGCCGGTGCCGAAATCGTCAATCGCAAGCCGCACCCCCAGACCGTCCAGCGCGTCCAGCATCTCCCCCGCCATGTGCACATCTTCCATCATGGTGGATTCGGTGATTTCGATCTCCAGCGCATCCGGCCGCACGCCCTCTTCCTTGATCACGCGCGCGACCATGTCCACCAGCTTGTGGTCAGAAAACTGCCGCGCCGAGACATTCACCGCGATGCGTGGCGGGATCCGGTGACTCGCTTGGTAGGCACGCCATTGGCTGCAGGCGTTGCGTAATATCCATTCACCCACCGGCAGGATCAGGCCGCTCTCTTCCAGCAGCGGAACAAATTCATCCGGCGGGATCAGCCGCTCGTGGCCGGGCCGCTGCCAGCGCAGCAAGGCTTCGCAGCCGGTGATATGGCCGGTGAGCAGATTGAGTTGCGGCTGATAGTGGATGCGGAACTCGCTGCGCGCCAGCGCCTGACGCAGCCCGGTTTCCATGTCGAGCAATTCCTGGCTGCGGGCATTCATGTCCGGTGCATAGAACTGGTACTGGCTGCGGCCTTTTGCCTTGGCCCGGAACAACGCCGTGTCGGCATTCTTGATCAGTGTTTCGGGGTTCTCGCCATCGCCCGGATAGAGTGCAATGCCCGCGCTGAAGCTGACGACGACATCGCGTTGCCCGATCCGGATAGGCGCCTCCAGGGTATTGCGCAGCTTGCTCATCACCACCAGCACGTGCTCCACGCTGCCCAGGTCCCCGCCCAGCACCACAAACTCGTCTCCGCCATAGCGGGCCACCGTATCGTTGGGCCGCAGACAACGGGTCAGGCGGCGGCCCACTTCCTTGAGCATGTTGTCGCCTGCAGTGTGACCCAAACTGTCATTGACCCGCTTGAAGTTATCGAGGTCGAGAAAGATCAAGGCGAGCAACCGTCCCTGGCGGCTCGCGCGGCTGATCTCCGCTCCCAGGCGATCTCCCAGCAGGGTACGATTGGGCAGGCCGGTCAGGTTGTCGTGGGTGGCCTGGTGGCGCAGTTCCGCTTCGTGCCGCTTCCGCTCGGTGATATCGCGGGCGATGGTGGAATAGAATTCGATCGCACCGTCGACACCCCGGTGCGCCAACACGACCTGGGAGACAGGAATCTCCTGGTAGAGCACGCCGCGCAGGGTGTTTTCTCCTACCCAGACGCCGTCCCGGGCGGCGCGCGGCAATGCCTCCTGGAGAAGATTCTGGCTGCCGTGCTCCGAGTGGCACTCGGCCAGGAGCATCCCGGCAATGTCATCCGCCGTGTTGTAACCCAGCATCCGGCGCCCGGCCTGGTTGAGGTAAAGCAGTTTGCCGTCTGCGTCTGCGGTGGCGACGAAATCGGTCGTGGCATCGAGTATGGCGACCAATCGCGCACGCGTCTCTTCGGCGCGCATCCGATCCGTGACGTCGCGTCCGGTGGAAACAAAATGGGTGATTTCACCGCCAGCGTCGGTCAGCGGCGTAATGGTCTTTTCCTCGAAGAACAGGGTACCGTCCTTGCGCCGGTTCACCACGGTATCACGGTACACCTCGCCGGACAGCAAGGTGGTCCACATGTGCTGGAAGTAATCTGCATCATGCCGGTCGGACTTGACGACGGCCGGGGTGCGTCCCACCACCTCATCGGCCGAATAGCCGCTCAATTCTTCGAAGGCGGGGTTGACGTATTCAATGCAGCCTTGGGCATCGGTGATGAACACGCCGTCAGCACTTTGGTCCACTGCCAGTGACAGCTTGCGCAAGGCCTGCTCGGCCGTGCGCCGCTCGCGCCGCCCCCGCGCATCCTCCAGTTCGCGCCGCACCGCGGGCGCCAGGCGGACCAGGTTGTGCTTCATCACATAGTCCTGGGCGCCCGCCTTCATGCAGGAGACGGCGGTATCCTCGCCTATGGTGCCGGAGACAAAGATGAACGGCAGGTCGAGATCGTGGTTGCGCGTGATGGCAAGCGCCTGGTCGCCGCGAAAGTGGGGCATGGTGAAGTCGGAAAACACGACGTCCCAGTGCTCGCGCTTGAGGGCCGCGTCAAGATCTTCCTCGCTGTCGACGCGCAACCAGTGCAACTGAAAGCCATCGCGCGCAAGCCGGCTGGCCAGCAGCAATGCGTCGTCCTCCGAATCTTCGACGATCAGGGCACTGAGGGGAATCTGTCCATTGTCCGATAGCATAAGACCTCGTTCGTCATTCCTTGGCTGGCTGGTTGAGCAGCAGCCAGTACAGCCCAAGCTGGCCGGCAGCCCGCATGAAATCGTCGAAGTCCACGGGCTTGCGTACATAGCTGTTGGCGCCCAGGCTGTAGCCCTTCAGCCTATCCTCTTCCTCGTTGGAAGAGGTCAGCACCACCACGGGCAGGAGTCGGGTGCGCTCATTGCCGCGAATGCGGGCCAGCACCTCAAGGCCATCGATCTTCGGCAATTTCAGGTCGAGCAGCACTACGGTCGGCAGGTCGGTCGGATCGCGCTCCGCGTGCGGTCCGGTGCAGAACAGATAGTCGATGGCCTCGACCCCGTTGCGTGCGACGAAGACCTGGTTACCGATCTTGTTGTTAGCCAGGGCATGCAGGGTCAGGGCCTCGTCGTCGGGATTGTCTTCAACCAGCAGGATGGTCTTTTCTTTCATGCCTTACTCCGGTTTCAGGGTGAAGAAGAATGTCGCGCCGCGGTCGATGGCGCCTTCAGCCCAGATCCGGCCGCCATGCTTGTGAATAATGCGCTGCACAGTGGCCAGGCCTATGCCGGTGCCGGGAAATTCGCTTGCGTCGTGCAGGCGCTGGAAGGCGCCAAACAGTTTATCGGCATAGACCATGTCGAAGCCGGCTCCGTTATCCTTGATGTAATAGACGGGCACACCGTTCTTTGCGCTGGTGCCAAGCTCGATCCTGGCCTCGGCACGCTGTCCGGTGAATTTCCACGCATTGCCGAGCAGGTTTTCCAGCGCGATCCCCAGCAATTTGGTATCACCCCAGGCCGTCAGGCCGGGCGCAACGACGAATGTCACGTGGCGTTCCGGCTCACGTTTCTGCAGGGCGTCAGCCCGATCCTCGGCCAGGGCGGAGAGATCCACGTCGCGGAACTGGAGCTCGGCACGGCTCACACGTGCAAGATTGAGCAGGTCGTCGATCAGCAACCCCATATGTTGTGCCGCGCGGCGGACCCTCTCCAGCCGGTCGCGTCCCTGCACGTCCAGTTGACTGGCGTGTTCGTCGATCAGGATGCGGCTGAACCCGTCAATGGCACGCAGCGGGGCACGCAGGTCATGCGAGACCGAGTAGCTGAATGCCTCCAACTCCTGATTGGTGACGGCCAGTTCGGTGTTGCGTCGTGCCAGGTGCTCGTTCAGTTCGCGTATGCGGTGCTCGGCCTTGCGCTGGGAAGTGATGTCGCGGATATCGCCGAAGATCAAGGTCTCAGCACCGGCCTGGATGGGACTCAGGCTGATGGATACCGGAAAGTCGCTGCCATCCTTGCGCCTGCCGCACAGCTCCTGTCCCTCGCCCATGGGCCGCGACCTGGGCGCAGCCGCATAGCCTCGGCGGTGGTCGACATGGTTGCCGCGGAACCGCTCCGGTATCAGCATTTCCACCGGCTGGCCGATCAACTCCACGCGCGTGTAGCCAAACAAGACCTCGGTTTGCGTGTTCACCAGCACGATCCGCCCAAGCGAATCAACGATCACAACCCCGTCGGGAGCGGATTCGACCAAGCTGCGAAACAGGGTATCGCTTTGCTTCAGCGCTTTCGGCATCAACGCGTGCGCCGCCCCGTCGGACTCTTGGGTCGGCGTCATTGCGACATCTGG
Source organism: uncultured beta proteobacterium (assembly GCA_963782495.1). Lineage (GTDB taxonomy): Bacteria > Pseudomonadota > Gammaproteobacteria > Burkholderiales > Thiobacillaceae > DASQBT01. Next base: position 114,013 of record CAWAJU010000007.1, read on the forward strand.
TTTGTCCATTTCAGCCCAGTCCTGGCGCTGGCTGCGCCCAGTTGTGCAAGGGGCGGGAGGTCTCGTCACCCTATTCAGGGACGACATTACCCGAGTAATTCTGTCCAGTATAGTTCTTTTGTACCGTATTTGAGGCGACATTGAAATGGCCGTGGGGACCAAGTCGCGTCCCTTTGCGCCCTGACAAATTCCGCTTATCAAGTCCACCACCTCAATTTGCGCTTAGCTTGCATGGCCCGTTTGCGGACCCGGATCGGCGGCGGAACGTTTGGTCAAAACCAACACCAGATGAAGATGCGCCCAGGTGACGCTTGACCATCGCCAGCGCGATTGGCTGTCATTGGCGAGACCGCAGGGGATTGCGTCAACTGGCCTGGCGGCGGTCGAAGCGAATCACTGTCGGTGACAACACCCAGGTTAACGTCACGGCCGCGGTCAGCGGACCCTTCCACATCGATCAAGACCCGGCCAGGCGCCAAACGATGGGCATTCAGACCAACCGCAGCAGCGCGGTGGCGACCGTGGCCAGTTCGACGGCCAAGGGGATGCTCCCAAGTTGGTGGCGTTCAGCGCGGCGCAGTATTCACCACCGCAAGCATTAGAACGTGATGACCGTCTCCGTTTGCATTACTGCAGAAATTGCTTGCGCATCGATGACTTTCTAGCTGAATCAGGGCCTGCACCAGGCGCGTTTCACGAGGTTGAAACCACATTGAAGTAGCTTGATCCGCCTCTATTCAGGATAATGCTCCAAGTTTTGTAAGCGACCTTGGAAATTGATGGCTTCACCGCTGCACCGCCTCTGTGACCTGATTGGCATCCTGCCCGAATATTATGATATCTGGGGCAATCATCACCCGACTTCGGATGAGACGCGGCACGCAATACTCGGCGCCATGGGGATCTCGACTGAAGATGAGTCCGCGCTCGAGGCCACGCTGCAAGACGTGCAGCGCAAGCGCTGGCAGCGAAGATTGCCGCCTGTACACGTGGAAAAGGAGAACACGCCAATCCGCCTGTGCATGTATCTGCCTGAACAACTTGGCAGTCGCGATTTCCAATGGCGCTTGATACTGGAATCCGGCGCGACCCAGGAGCATCCATTCACACCCGGTCAACTGCAGCACGTGGACAGCACCCAACTCGATGGCGAGTCTTGGCATGCTTACATGCTGGAGTTGCCCCCTATCGCCGAACCCGGTTATCACCGCCTGGAAGTCGGTGCGGAAGGCCAAGCCACCGAGGTGGCCTTGATCATATATCCCGGTCGCAGTTTTCAGCCCGAGGCCTTGCAGCAGGGGAAACGCGTCTGGGGACTGTCGGTTCAGCTTTACGGGGTGCGCTCCGAGCGCAACTGGGGCATGGGCGATTTCACCGATCTGCGCAAGCTTGTGGAATGGGCTGCCGCCAACGGCGCCAGCGCCGTTGGCGTCAATCCCCTGCATGCCCTGTTTCCCCATAACCCCGATCACGCCAGTCCCTACAGCCCTTCAAGCCGCCAGTACCTGAATGTGCTGTACCTGGATGTGGAAGCCGTTGAGGAGTTTGCCGTGTGCGAGGACGCACGCGCACGCGTGATGGACCCGGCGTTTCAGGCAAGACTGAAAGCCCTGCGCGCTTTCTGGCTGGTGGACTACGCAGAGGTGGCCGCGCTCAAGTTTCAGATTCTGGAGCTGCTCTATCAACAATTCCGCCGCCAGCACCTGGCAAGCGAAAGCGCGCGGGGTCGAGCCTTTCGTGACTTCCAGGCCAAGGGCGGAACCGAGTTGCGCGGATTCGCCGTTTACCAGGCCTTGCAGGATCATCTGTTCAAACGGAACAAGCGGATCTGGGGCTGGCCGGTCTGGCCCAAGGCCTTGCGCAATCCAGAATCAGCCGAAGTCGCCGCGTTTGCTGCCACGCATCAGGAGCGCATCGAGTTCTTCCAGTTTCTGCAATGGCAGGCCGAGCAGCAATTGGGTGCCGCGGGCAGGCGCAGCCGTGAACTGAACATGGCGGTGGGCTTGTATCAGGATCTTGCGGTCGGGGTGGAAAAGGGCGGGGCAGAATGCTGGATGCACAAGCAACTGTATGCGCTCGATGCCCACATCGGCTGTCCGCCCGATGACTTCAATCTCAAGGGCCAGGACTGGGGACTGCCGCCGTGGATTCCAGAGCGCCTGCAGGAAGCGGGCTACGCTCCGTATATCGCCATGCTGCGCGCCAACATGCAGATTGCAGGGGCCCTGCGCGTGGACCATGTCATGGGCTTGCTGCGCCTGTACTGGGTGCCGCCCGGCATGAAGGGCGATCGCGGCGCCTATGTCTCCTATCCGTTCCGCGACCTGCTCGGCATCCTGGTACTGGAAAGCCAGCGCAACCAATGCCTCGTCGTGGGCGAGGACCTGGGCACCGTGCCGCCCGAAGTCCGGGAGGCGATGCACGAATTCGGCTTGCTTTCCTACCGGCTGTTTTATTTTGAGCGCAACTGGGATGAAGGCAGCTTCCGCGCCCCTTCGGAATATCCCGCGCAAGCCCTGGTGGCGGTTTCCACCCACGACCTGCCCACGCTGAAGGGATTTTGGTCGGGTGTGGACCTGGATTTGCGCACGAAATTGAATCTCTACCCAAGCGAGGAATCGCGCAACGCCCAAATCAGTGGCCGGGAGCAGGACCGAACCCGAATCCTGCGCGCCCTGGAACGCGAGGGCCTGTTGCCGCAAGGCCTGGACGCGAGCCAGGACCATCACCCTGAGATCAGCCCCGCGCTGGTTCAGGCCATACACCGGTATATTGCGCGCACGCCCGCGCAAATCGCCCTGGTTCAGGCGGAAGACCTTCTGGGCGAGAAGGAACAGGCCAATCTGCCCGGTACCACCACTCAGTATCCCAGTTGGCAACGCAAGCTTACGATCAACCTGGAGAACTGGCACGGGCGCGAGGATATCTCGCAGCTGGCTGCCGCCGTCACGGCGGAACGTGGGCACTGAGCCGAAGCGCAGAGACAATCCGCGCAAATGAACTTGTCTACGGTTAGGATGGGCGATGGTCACCCCAAAGAAGCCAAGCCCTGAAGCGGAAATACTACCCCTCGTTTTGCAAGGGTCATTCAACGAGATTCTGATTCTTGATCGGAAGACTTTGCGCGTTGATCAGGCGAATCAGGCCGCGCGTACCCAGCTCCAGTATTCCCTGAAAGACCTGCACAATCTGACGCCATTTGAGATTCTGGCGGAACCGGCGTCCACGGAATTTATCAACGCCATCAAACGCCTCGAAGATGAAAGCCATTCTGGCCCCTTGTCTCTTTCGGCCCAGTACAGGCGCAAGGACGGTACCACCTATCCGGTGGACCTCAGGATCTACCTGGCCACCAAGGGCGCGGCCAAACGCTGCATCGTCATTGCAAATGACTTGTCGGATCGTCGGGCGCTCGACCAGACGGAGTCCAACTATCGCGCGCTCATTTCCAATATTCCCGGCATGGTTTACCAGGCGATGTGCAGCAGCAAGGGGCGTACGTCACTGGTCTTCGTCAGTGACTATGCCGGGGCCTTGCTGGGCGTCGATGCCAGGACCTTGCAGAACAAGCCGAAATTGTTTCAGGACCTCATCCTTGCGGAGGACCGTCCGTCCTACCTGGAGGCGCTGGAGAAAGCCGGCGGCTGCCACATGACGTTCAACTGGGAAGGTCGGATCTGGATCAAGGACTGGAACGACGTGAAATGGGTGAACATCCGGGTCAAGCAGAGTGAATTGGCCCAGGGTGGAATCATCTGGGACGGGATCATTCTCAATATTACCCAGAGCAAACTGGCCGAGGCGGAAATTCTCCGTTCCCGCAAGTTGATAAGCGAGCTGGCCGCGCACGTCGAGCAAGTCAAGGAACAGGAACGCCTGAGGTTTTCGCGCGAGGTACATGATGAACTCGGGGGCAACCTCACCGCGATCAAGATCGGCCTTTCCTGGCTGCGCAAGAATCTTGCGGCTGACCAGGACAAGCAGAGCAAACGCGTTGACTATCTTGATTCGATCCTGGACCAGACCCTGGAGGCCACCCATAGAATTGCCTCCAATCTCCGCCCCACCATTGTTGACTGCGGCCTCGTCTCGGCCGTCGAATGGCAGGTGCAGCAGTTTTGCCAAAATCTGGACATGGAATGCGAATTTTCCAGCACCCGCGACCAAATTCCGCTGGATTCGGACGCCTCAATCGCCGTATTCCGAATTGTGCAGGAGGCCCTGACCAATATTTCCAAGCATTCCAAGGCCTCGAAAGTATGGGTTTCCCTGCGAACCCTGAAACACCAGTTGAAGCTTGAAATTGGCGACAATGGCGTCGGCCCGGATCACACCATCGAAGGCAACAAGAAATCCTTCGGCATTCTGGGCATGAAGGAACGGGCAGCCGCCCTCGGTGGTGAACTTAGTCTGGGCGCTGCCCCCGGTGGGGGAACTGTGGTGCGCGTGAATATTCCGCTTACCCCACGCAAACCCTAAAAAAGGCGCGTTTATGGCCGCTATAGCCTGAGTCAAACGGCGATCATCCGACAGGCTAAAACTGGGAGGCACAACAGAGGTATGGCCGCATGCACCAAAATCCGGGTTCTAATTGTCGATGACCATGCAATCGTGCGGGAAGGACTCAAACAGATCCTGGCCGATACGGACGATCTGGAGGTGGGCGGCGAGGCGGAAACTTCGGTTGAAGCCATCAAACTTGCCCGCCTGCAACCTTGGGACCTCGTTCTTCTGGATATTTCCATGCCGGACCGCAACGGGCTGGAAACCTTGCAGCAACTCAAGAAAGAACACCCTGCCCTCAATGTGCTCATGCTGTCCATGTACCGGGAAGCCCAGTACGCCGTGCGTTCGCTCAAGTCCGGGGCGGCCGGTTATCTCAACAAGCAAAGTGCCCCCGACCAGTTGGTGCAAGCCATCCGTCACGTTGCCAGCGGGCGCAAATACATCACTCCGGAGCTGGCCGAGGAGCTGGCTTCAGAACTGAGCGGTGATCGTGAAGCCTTGCCGCACAAGAGCCTTTCCAATCGCGAATATCAGACCCTGTGCATGATCGCGGCGGGGAAAACCGTTAGCGCCATCGCCGAAACGCTGGCTCTCTCGGTCAAGACTGTGAGCATGTATCGGGCCCGGCTGCTGGAAAAAATGCATTTTCAGAACAACGCCGAGTTGACCCACTACGCCATCAAGCACGGCCTGGTCGAGTAAGGGGCTTGGGATCGGGATTCAGGGGTCAGTGGCGTTGCGGCCATCGGGCTGCGCCCGCACATTCCCTGGCCCCTGAATCCTGAATCCTGGCTATTTCAGACAAATTGGGCTCCTTTAACCCATCTTTTCCTCTCATTGTTCCCCCCGGAAGTTTCATACCATTCAAGCCATGATGCCCATTTGGCGCTGCTTGGAGTGAACAATGCCGGACCGACCGACCAGAATGAATGCCGAGAACCCGATTGAGATTGCCAGGGAAGCGCTGCGGAGGCTTGCCATGCGCCGGATCGCCCCGACCCCGGAAAACTACCGGACGCTATATCATGAGATCGTCGGTACATCGGCGGGCACCGGCGCAGTCTTCGCGCTGGAAGCGCTCACCGATGACCTGAGACAACGGCATCCTGCGCTCTCGCCTTACCTGGACGAGATGGACAAGGGCATCAAACAGGAAAACTGGCCACAGTGCGCCAAAAACCTGATTGAGTTGGCGAAGCAGCTTCACCACTGCAGCAGCCAGGGCGGCGCGGAGAACAATGGCCAGACTGCGGAGAAACTGACCTACATCCAGGACTTGCTGGCCCAGACCCTGGAACAGGCCCTGGCTCCGAGGCTCGAACAAATTCCGGCTCTGGCCGCTGAAGCCCGGCGCCTCGCGGCGGAAGTCAAGGCGAGCGATACCAGTTTCCCGCCGGAAAAGCTCGGCCAGGCCCTTAAGCGGCTCTGGGTGGACATCGAAATCCAGTCTTCCATGTTTCAGGACCAACAGGAAAAATTGCGCGGGCTGTTGCAACTCCTGATCGAAAACATCACCGAACTGCTGGATGACGACAGTTGGCTATGCGGTCAACTGACCATCGTTAGGGACATCATCCAGGGCCCTGCCCAGCCCAGGATGTTTGAAGAAGCCGAGAAGAAGCTCAAGGAAGTCATCTACAAGCAAGGCATGGTCAAACACAGCCTCAAGGAGGCGACCAACACCCTGAAGGCCACCATGAAGAGCTTCGTGGACAAGCTGGGGGAGGCCGTACAGACCACCGGCGATTACCAGGAAAAGATTTCCGGATTTGCCGAAAGCATCAGCAATACCGAGGATGTCCTGGAACTCAACAATATCCTGGAACACATTTTGCGCGAAACTCGGGTGGTTCAGGCGAGCACCAGCCGCACCCATGACGAGCTGAAATTGAGCCGGGATGTGGCAATGAACGCGGAAAAGCGCATCGAGGAACTGGAATCCGAGCTGACTCACATGAGCACACTGGTGCGCATCGACCCGATGACCCAGAGTCTGAACCGACGTGGCATGGAGCATGAATTCCAGAAAGAGGCCGCACGCGCAGATCGCAACGGCAGCCCACTGTCGGTTGCCATGATAGACATCGACAATTTCAAGAAGCTAAACGATACCTACGGCCACATGACCGGCGATGAAGTGCTGATTCATCTGGTCCAGGTGGCCAAGGAAGAGTTGCGCGTCACCGACGTGATCGGCCGCATGGGCGGCGAGGAATTCCTGATCCTGCTGCCCAACACCACACTTGAGGACGCGGTCAAGACGATCGCGAGGGTGCAGCGCGGCCTGACCAAGCGGCTGTTCCTCAACAACAATGACCGCATCCTGATCACCTTCAGCAGTGGTGTCGCCCTGCGGGACCGGGGCGAAGCCCAGGAATCGGTCGTGGACCGGGCCGACAAAGGCCTGTATGAGGCCAAGCGCACCGGCAAGAACAAGGTGTGCAAGGGACCTCCCCCTCCCGCCGCCGACAGTAGCGCGGCCGCGTAAAAAAACATTAAACAATCCAAAAAGGCCGACGATTACTCAAGCAACGGCGGTTCGATAGCCTCGCTACTGCAAGGCAGACCGAAGTTACCGGCCCAATGCCGAACTAATCGTCACCCTTAAAAGGAGAATCAAATGTCCTCAGTAATCAACACCAACATTGCCTCGCTCAATGCGCAGCGCAATCTTTCCATGTCCCAGTCTTCGCTCAACACGTCGATTCAGCGCCTGTCCTCCGGCCTGCGCATCAATAGTTCCAAGGACGACGCTGCCGGCCTGGCCATTGCCACCCGCATGACCTCCCAGATCACCGGCTTGAACCAGGCTGTCCGTAATGCCAACGACGGCATTTCCCTGGCGCAGACCGCGGAAGGCGCGCTCGGCACCATCACCGACAACCTGCAGCGCATCCGTGAACTGGCCGTGCAGTCCCGCAACGCAACCAACAGCGCCAGCGACCGCCAGCAATGAACACCGAAGCCCAGCAGCTCAAGGATGAAATTGATCGGGTTGCCATCCACGACCAGCTTCAACGGCGTGAAACTGCTGGACGGCTCATTTACTGCCCAAGCTTTCCAAGTCGGTGCAAACGTCGGTGAAACAATTTCCGTTGCTTCCATTGCCAACGCCAAAGCGCTTCCCTCGGCACTACTACCCAGGCGCAAGTGACCGGTGCTGCCGCAACCACGTTCGGTGCGCTCGGCATGCAACCGACGCAAAGATCGACGACGCGCTCGGCAATGCGGTGGCCATTGGCGCTATCGGGGCCGACATCTAATCGCGGCCAACCGCGCCGGCCAGTTTGACGACTGCCATTAATGCCTATTCAGCTCAGACTGGCGTGTACGCCACACTGCTCAATGGCAGCGCGACCCAGGTCGTCCTGACCAGCTCTCAGGTGCCAGTCGATATCACCCTGGCCGGCACAGCCACCACCGCGACCGCCGGTTTGACGGCAAGGTAGCACCGCGACCGCTGTCCTCACACCGGCTTCGCTGCGCTCGACGTCTCCAGCGTGGCGCGGACGCCGAACTGCGATGACTGCAGATGGATGCCGCCCTTACCGCCGTGAACACCGCGCGCGCCACCCTGGGCGCGGTCCAGAACCGCTTCAGTTCAGTGGTGTCCACGCTGCAGGCGACGTCGGAGAACCTGACTGCTGCCAAGAGCCGCATCATGGACGCTGACTTCGCGGCGGAAACCGCCAACATGACCCGCGGCCAGATCCTGCAACAAGCCGGCACGGCGATGGTGGCCCAGGCCAATTCGCTGCCCAACACAGTGTTGAAGCTGTTGCAGTAATCAGTAGTGCTCCCGGGGTGGTTCGCCACTCCGGGATTTGAAGAACGGAGAAGCACATGTCCATCGATATAGTTGGTTCAGCGAATGCTTACCAGCCCTCGTTCGTGGCAAGCCAGGCCGCCCCGCAAGTTTCGGGCGGCCTGCCCGTGCGCGCGAAACAGGCGGACAGACCGGGCGCTGATCACTCCGCGAAAGCGGTGCACGATGCAGTCGACAACGCCAACCAGCACATGGAGTCGCAGTCCGCCCTGGTGCGCTTCAACATCACGCAGGAAGCCGGAAGAACAGTGGTGAGAATGGTCGACACCCAGACCAACCAGGTCCTGCTGCAGATTCCAAACTTGCAAATGGTCAAGATTGCCCAGAACCTGGACAAGACCCAGGGGCTGGCGATTCAAAAGCAGGCGTAAGGGGCGGAGATCAAGGTGGCAAGCACAAGCAGCATAGGAGGAACACTCTCAGCGCCGGGCATCGGGTCGGGGCTGGACGTCAACAGCATCGTCAGCCAGTTGATGGCGGTCGAGCAGCAGCCCCTCACTGCCCTGCAAACCAAGCAGGCAAGCTATCAGTCGCAGATTTCGGCCTATGGGCAAGTCAAGAGCGCCCTGGCCACCTTTCAGGCCGCCGTTCAGGCTTTGTCCACACCGGCAAAATTCAAGGTCTACACCGGAACGGTTTCCGACCCCAACGTCTTGTCGGTCACTGCAGGCGCTGGTGCAACGCCCGCCAGCTATCAGATCGAAACCACCCAGCTGGCGCAACAACAGAAAATCGGCTCGGGCGATTACGCCTCGACCAGCACCGTGGTTGGAACAGGCAGCCTGACGATCCAGGTCGGCACCTACGATGCAACCGGCGGCACCTTTACACAGAACAGTTCCCAGCCGGCTGCCACTATCACGATAGACAGTTCGAACAATACCTTGTCCGGCATTCGGGACGCGATCAATACAGCCAACGCCGGGGTCAGTGCAAGCATCATCAATGATGGAACCGGCAATCGCCTGGTGCTCACCTCAAGCAATAGTGGCGTGGACAACAGCATCAAGCTCACCACGACGGATGATGACGGCAACAACACCGATACGACTGGATTGTCTGCGCTTGCCTTTGACCCGGCCGCCGCAGCGGGCGCCGGCAAGAATCAGAGCCAACTCGCAGCGGCCCGCAATGCGCTGTTTACCGTCGACGGCATCGCCATCAGCAAGTCAAGCAATACCGTCACCGATGCGATCCAGGGCGTGACGCTCAACCTCGCCCAAACCAACGTGGGAAATCCGGTCTCGGTCGCGATCAACCAGGACACCCAATCCATTACCAGCGCAATCCAGACGCTCGTGCAGACGTACAACAATGCCGACAAGATACTGAGAAATCTTTCAGCATATGACGCGCAGAACCAGACGGCCTCGGTCCTGACCGGAGATTCCACGGTCCGCTCCCTGGAATCCCAGATGCGCTCCACTCTGACTGCCAGCGTCGGCTCAACGCTCTCGACCCTGAGCAGCATCGGCGTCGCATTCCAGCCGGACGGGACCCTTGCGGTCGATACGACCAAGCTGCAGAACGCGCTGAGCGCGAACTTCAATAATGTTTCGTCCCTGTTCGCCGCGAATGCCTCGATCTCCGACAGCCTGATCAGCGTCGTCGGCACAACGAGCAGCACCCAGGAAGGCAGCTACGGCGTCAACATTACAAGTCTGGCCACGGCCGGTCAGCTGACCGGGGCAAGCGCCGCCGGACTGACCATTACGGCCGGCATGAACGACCAACTCAGTCTGCTGGTAAACGGGGTGAGCACCAGCGTCACTTTGTCCCCCGGCACATACGCGTCTGCGGCAGCCTTGGCGACGGAATTGCAGACCCAGATAAACGGCGCATTGAGCGGATCAGTTGCCGTATCCGAATCCGGCGGTACGCTCAGCATCACTTCCAATCAATATGGAAGCGCGTCCAACATCAGCATCACCGGCGGCAACGCGGCAACCGGACTGTTTGGCGCCTCGCCCTCTTCCATAGCCGGGCAGGACGTGAGCGGCACGATCAATGGTCAAGCTGCAACGGGCAGCGGCCAGACCCTGACTGCAAATGCAGGCGGCCCGGCCGCTGGCATCTCGCTGCTCGTGTCCGGCGGTTCCACAGGCGCGCGCGGCACGGTGAACTTTTCCCAGGGCATCGCGTCGCGTCTGGACCAGTATCTAACCAGCGTCTTGTCGGATACCGGCAGCATCGCGGCCAGAACGGACGGGCTCAATTCAAGCATCAAGCAGCTCACGAATCAGGAGTCCACCCTGCAAGACCGGCTGACGCTGATTGAGCAGCGTTACCGGAGCCAATTTACGGCCTTGGACACGATGCTGAGCAGCATGAGCACAACCAGTTCTTTCTTGACGCAGCAGCTGACCATACTCAGCAACATGAACAGCACCAAGTAATACAGACCGGGAGAAAATAGTGTATTCCAACCTCATCAAGAGCGCCAAAGCCTACAGCCAGGTCGATCTCGAGACCGATGCCCTGTCCGCCAGTCCGCACAAGCTCATTGCCTTGCTGCTGGAGGGCGCGCTCAGCGCAATCTCGACGGCAAGGCAACAGATGCTGAGCAAACAGGTCGAAGCCAAGACCCGGTCCATCAACAAGGCCATGAGCATTGTCAACGAGGGCCTCAAGGCTTCGCTGGATTTGCGCAACGGCGGGGAAATTGCGCTGCATCTGCACTCACTCTATTCCTACATTGCGGGTCGCCTGTTTCTGGCCAATTTAAGGAACCAGACCGAACTTCTCGACGAGGTCTCCGACCTCCTCACGCAAATCGACGACGCCTGGAAGCAGATCGCGCCGTCTGCCGGCCGCAGCACGCCCGGCAACACCACAGTCAGCGTTGCAGCCTAGGGAGCAGAGCCATGCAAGCGCATACCATCATTGATTCCTACCACTCCATTTCCCAACTGACCGGGCAGATGCTCTCTGCTGCCAAAGCCGGGGACTGGGATGGCCTGACCCAGCTCGAGCTTCATTGCCGCAGCAAAGTCGCAGAACTCAAATCCATGAAAGAAGGTTTAACAATGGACTCCGAACACAAGAAGCAGAAGGTCGAGGTGATCAAGAAGATCCTCGCGGATGACAAGCGCATACGTGAGTTGACCGAACCCTGGATGAACAGCCTGCACGCCATTCTGTCGGCGAACTACAAGGGCAAGCTGGTTACCGAGGCCTACAGGCAGGATGACGAGCCTGAGTGAATGGAAATTCCATGGTGCGCCTCAGTTCGCTTCTGCCGATTATCAAGTTAGAGCCGATACTCGAGCATGACCCGAGACGCCTGCCCAATCCTCCTCCGGAAGCTGTAAAACCCGGAGCCGCGAAAGACGGCACCGAAGGCGCTCCTAAAGGCAATCCTGGAGCCAATCCCGAGGACTCTGGCGGAGCGAAGCAGACAGTCTTGACCAGGGACGCAGTGGCAATCCGTACCGCGGATAACAGCGCAATCGCAACCCGTGAAAAACCCGACAACCCGCCCCCAAACCGTCCCGCGCAGTCAGACGCGAAACCCGGCGCCGAACGCCTGCCGAATCAGGCTTCACCGCTTGCCAGGTCGGCTTCCTACAGCAACATTGGACGACTCAACACCAGCCTGATAGCCGCCCCGCCCGCTTCAGCCGAACAGCCCCGTTTCAGCCCTACCGCCATCCTGCTGGCCAGCCTCATACCCAAGACCCCACAGGCCAATGTGCCCGCCCAAATCCGCAGCCCGGCACCCTTGATCCCAGGCGCACCTGACCGGCCCGCCGTCCTGGCCGCCGCCCTGCGCGACGCCATCAGCCAGAGCGGATTATTCTACGAGTCCCATCTTGAACAGTGGTCGAACGGCGCCCTGCCACTGGAAGCGCTGAAGCAGGAGCCGCAAGCCGCCTTGCCGCCGGTGCTGAATTTCACTCCATCCGAAAGCATGAGCCCGCCGGCTGGACAGGCGCAGCCAACTGTCGCGAATGAGCCCATGGCCTGGCTGCAGCAGAATCTGGTCCAGCAACTTGGCGTACTGAATAACCCTGCATTGGCATGGTCCGGCCAAGTCTGGCCCGGCCAGTCCGTGACAGTCCAGACCAGCCGTGACTCTGCCAGATCAATTGCGGACGAGTCACCCTGGCTCACGCGCCTGAGCCTGGACATGCCCCGCCTGGGCAAAGTCGATATCGTGATCAGTCTCGACAGCCGTGGAGTGGAGCTTGATGTTCGGGGCGAGACCGCAGGCGGATTGAACGCCATGCAGGCCCGTCAGGCCGATTTGGGTAGGCAGTTGGCCGATACCGGCTGCATTTTGCGCAGAATGCAGATCAGGAGCAGCCGTGAGCCGGTTTGATCACTTGCCGGCCGCCGCCGTTCTGGCTTATCAGGACGGCGACTTTGCCCCGCGCGTGGTGGCCAAGGGTCGTGGCCAGATAGCGGAAGCCATTATTGAACGCGCGCGCAGTGCCGGGCTTTATGTTCATCAATCGCGTGAACTGGTCTCGCTGTTGATGCAGGTCGACCTTGACAGTCATATCCCTCCGCAACTGTACGTGGTCATAGCGGAACTGCTGGCCTGGTTGTATCAGCTCGAACAGCACCCTTCAGAACGTCCGATTCTTGCCGAATTAAATCCACGCCATCCCCAACTCAAGTAGCTGCACAACCCTATTCGTGGAAGAACCGCTTGATCAACACCAGCAGGACGACGGCAATAACGCGTATTGGGAGCGTTATGCGATCCGTGGATGGCGCGAAGTGCTGTTCTACCTGAACGGCATCCGGTCGCAAAAGCTGCTCATCCAGGTGTTCCTCGCGGATGGACAAGAGTCCATCATTTCTTCTCTGCTGGATATCGACGACGCAAACGGCGATCTGGTTCTTGATGGCATAAGTGGTCACCCCTTCAACCGCAAGGCGACGCCCGGCGCAAGGATACGCATCGAAACCAGTCTGGACAATATCAGGATCCTGTTCGACACGAGAATGTCCGAACTCATTTCCTACCAGGGCCGGCCGGCCATCCGGGCGAGGCTGCCCGATACACTCGTACGCCTGCAGCGGCGCGAACATTTCCGCATCAGCCTGCCTATTGTCAAGCCTGTTCCCTGCATTATTCCAGCCAGCGCAGCCGGTACGCCCGAGCCGATCAATACGGTCGTGCTGGACATCAGCCTGGGCGGTGTGGCGATTTCGGAAAACGCGGGAATTCTCGATCCACCTGCCGGAGTCACACTGACTCAGTGTGAAATCGCGCTGCCCGATGTGGGTTTGCTGACGGTGGATCTACGGGTACACAGCGTGGCTCAGGTTTTGGCCCGCACCGGCCACAAGAAGAAGCGGGTGGGCTGCAGCTTTGTGGAACTGCCCAATCCCCTGGCATCCACGTTGCAGCGCTTCATTATGAACCTTGAACGGGAGCGGAGGGCGAAGAAATGAAGCAGGGGTCAGGGGCAGAAGATTAGACTTGCAAAGAGCTGCGGCGCGGCGCGCCACTCGCGACAAATCCCTGAATCCTGAATCCTGATCCCCGATCCCTGAATCCTGATCCCTGACGCTAGATCTGCATGTTCATGATGTCGTTGTAAGCCGCGATCAGCCGATTGCGCACCTGGACGGTGCCCTGGAAGGCGATATTGGCCTTCTGGATGGACACCATGACATCGCCGAGATTCACGTTGGGCGCACCCAATTCGAATTGTTTCGCTGTTTGCTCGGCTGCAATCTGGGTCTGGTTGACCTGATTGAGCGAGCTTTTGAGGACATTGCCGAAGCCTTGGGTTTCGGCCGGCGCGTCCGCCACCGGCCGAGTGCGGCCCGCCGCGAAATCCGCGTGGGCATGCAGCATCGCCACCATCCGATCTATCTTGCTTGTATCCATTTACCCCACCTCTCTATAGCGGACTGATCCACTTATGCGCTAAAGCATAGCCGCGGTGATCCCAGACCTTATCGGAGAAAAGACGCCAAAATTCTCTTCATCTCTCCCTATAGAAATATTTGACCCGGCCGATATACAGGTCAACACCTGATGAGATCGGCGTCGAGCGGATCAAACCAGGAGCAGAGCATGACCCGACTCATGCCAAAACTAAAACAACCTGAAGGATCCGTATGAGGCACAACACACCAAACCGTGTGGCTTTCCGGCTGCACAAGCCAGCGTTGCCATGCACCCAAACGTCCATCGCCGCCGCCGTCGCAGCCACCTTCATGCTGGGCAACGCGAACACGGCACAGGCTGCGCTGGCCAGCGTCTGCACCGGCGTCAGCCTGCCGCCGTCGGTGGTGACCAACATCATTGGAATGTCCGTCCTGCCGATGGCCAACACGCTGGACTCCACTCTCGGAAGCCTGCAAAACGTCAACGTGCTGGTCAACCTTCTAGGACTCGGGGGGACCCTGGGAAGCCTCGCTGGTCTGTCGGCCCCGCAACTGAACAGTGGCCTGTCGACCACCCTGAGCAACATTGCCTCCGGCCAGCCCATCGGCCTGCAGGCAGTCGACGTCAGCGGCAATAGCATCGATCTGCTGAGCGACCCGACCTGCGAGAGCACGGCTGATGACTACACGCTTAACACGCCGCAAGGCATTTCCATTGGCGGCAACAAGATCACCGGTCTCGGCAGCGGTGCCGTCGCCTCTGCCGGAGAGCTGAACTCCATCGCGTTTGGCAACGGCGCAGCCACTGACGCGGCCGCGACCAATTCGATCGCCATCGGTCCCAACGCCTCGGTCGGCGCGGGCGGCACCGATTCAGTCGCCCTGGGCAGCGGCGCCAACGCCACCCAGGCCAACAGCGTGGCCCTGGGCGCAGGGTCCACCACCTCCACCGGTGCTCAGACCAACTACGCGGCGTACGGATTGAGCGCGCCACAGACCAGCGTCGGCGAAGTCTCGATAGGATCGGCCGGCAATGAACGCAAGCTGACCAATTTGGCGGCCGGCAGCGCTGCAACCGATGCGGTCAACGTCGCGCAATTGCAGGCGGTGGATAACGGAACCGTAAAGTACGACAACTTCCTCAACAAGCTCAGCATCACGCTGGGTGGGCCAACCTCCTTCGACGGTGGAGTGACCAACGGAACCACCATCACCAACGTGCATCAGGGTGCGGTAACGGTGAACAGCACGGATGTGGTCAACGGTGCCCAGTTGTATGCGACCAACCAGAACGTGACTAATATCGTCAACGGCACCAGCGGCCTGGTGCAACAGGTAGGCGGCGCCCCGGGCAACGGTGACATCACGGTGGGCGCAGCCACCGGGGGCACGTTGATCGACGTCACCGGCACCAGCGGCACCCGCGTCATCACCGGCGTCGCTGCGGGCGCGGTCAATGCGACCAGCACCGACGCCGTCAACGGCTCGCAGATCTACAATCTGGCAGTGGACGTGGGCAATGCCGTCCAGTACGACAGCGGACTCAAGCTCAGCGTCACCCTGGGGGGACCGACTTCCATCGACGGCGGCGTGACCAACGGCACCACCGTCACCAACCTGCACCAAGGGTACTTACCGCCACCAGCACCGACGCGGTCAACGGGTCGCAGCTGTATGCGACCAACCAGAACGTGACCAACATCGTCAACGGCACCAGCGGCCTGGTGCAACAGGTAGGCGGCGCCCCGGGCAACGGTGACATCACGGTGGGCGCAGCCACCGGGGGCACGTTGATCGACGTCACCGGCACCAGCGGCACCCGCGTCATCACCGGCGTCGCTGCGGGCGCCGTCAATGCGACCAGCACCGACGCCGTCAACGGCTCGCAGATCTACAATCTGGCAGTGGACGTGGGCAATGCCGTCCAGTACGACAGCGGACTCAAGCTCAGCGTCACCCTGGGGGGACCGACTTCCATCGACGGCGGCGTGACCAACGGCACCACCGTCACCAACCTGCACCAAGGCTCACTTACCGCCACCAGCACCGACGCGGTCAATGGGTCGCAGCTGTATGCGACCAACCAGAACGTGACCAACATCGTCAACGGCACCAGCGGCCTGGTGCAACAGGTAGGCGGCGCACCGGGCAACGGCAACATCACCGTGGGCGCCTCCACCGGCGGCACCCTGATCGATGTCACCGGCACAAGTGGCACCCGCATCATCACCGGCGTCGCCGCAGGCGCGGTCAATGCGACCAGCACCGACGCAGTCAACGGTTCACAGATTTACAACCTGACGCAAGACGTGAACAACTCGGTGCAGTACGACAACTCGACGAAGAACGTCGTAACGCTGGGTGGGACGATTTCGGTCGACGGCGGCGTCACCAACGGCACGACCATCACCAACCTGCATCAGGGTGCGGTGACAGTCAACAGCACGGACGCGGTCAACGGCTCGCAACTTTACGCCACCAACCAGTCGATCACCAATATCGTCAACGGCACCAGCGGACTGGTGCAACAGATCGGCGGCGCGCCGGGCAATGGAGACATCACGGTGGGCGCGTCCACTGGCGGCACTTTGATTGATGTCACCGGAACCGGCGGTACCCGCAACATCACTGGCGTCAGTGCCGGCGCGGTCAATTTCGGCAGCACTGACGCGGTCAACGGCTCGCAGCTGTTCGCCTTGAGCCAGAGCATCACCAACATCTCCACCGGCAGCGGAATAAAGTATTTCGTTGCCAATACCAACGCGGCCGATGCCTTGGCCGGGCAGGAAAGCGTGGCCATCGGCCCGCAGACGCTGGCCATGGGCCTCAGCGCCTTTGCAGCGGGGAACACGGCGAATGCCAGTGGCGACGACAGCATCGCGGTAGGCCACAACAGCCAGGCGACCAACACCGGCTCGATCGCGATCGGCCTGAATTCCCAGTCTACCGGTGTGAACACGGTCGCCATCGGAACCGGCGCTGTGGCAACCAATTCGGTGGCAGTGGGCGCGGGTGCGCAGGCCGGCAACGGTGGTGCAGCGTTCGGCGACAACGCTGATGCGCTCAACCCGCAGCAAGGTACCGCGCTGGGCAATGGCGCGTCTGTGACGGCTGATCGCGGGGTGGCCTTGGGTGCGGGTGCGCAGGCCGCACGTGCCGGCATGAACGGCGCGACGGAGAAATACAGCAAAGCAGCGGTGGCCTCGACCGAAGGCGCCGTATCCGTGGGATCGGCTGGCAACGAACGGCAGATCACCAACGTGGCGGGTGGAACCCAAGCTACCGACGCCGTCAACGTGCGCCAGCTCGACGCCGCGGTGGCCCAGGCCAACCAATACACCAACGCACGCATAAACAGTGTTCAGGATGACGCCAACGCTGGCACCGCCTCCGCAATTGCCATGGCCAGCATGCCGCAGGCGACCCTGGCGGGCAAGAGCATGTTGGCTGCCGGCATGGGCAACTACCAGGGACAATCCGCCCTCTCGCTCGGCATCTCGAGCCTGTCCGACAATGGCCGCTGGACCCTCAAGGGCCTGGCCTCGGCAGACACCCGCGGAAATGTCGGCGTGGGCGGCGGTGTGGGTTTCCACTGGTAACCCACACAGTCATTACTGAAACAAGGGACTTCTGCGTTGCTCGCAGTGGCCCATACAAGAACAATCAAGCTGGAAGGATGATCAAATGAAGCAATGCAAATGGGTAGCAAGCGTCATGCTGGCTGTATCGCTGGTCGTCATGCAGGGCTGCGCGTCTAGCCTGAGCAAGCTGTCGGACGATGGCAAGAGCGACCAGGTCGTTTTCCCTGACATCGAAAAGGATGCCTGGCTCAAGGAAGGGACCTTCCCCAGCATGGACAGTGTGCGCCGCGTGGCGCCGGGCATGACCAAGGATCAGCTCTATAAGCTGCTGGGGCGTCCCCACTTTCAGGAGGGCATGGCCAAGGTCAGGGAATGGGACTACATCTTTAATTTCCGCACCGGCCAGGGCACCGAGCATGTGACCTGCCAGTACAAGATCATCTTCGATCCGGATTACCACGTACGCAGCACCCATTGGCGGACACCGGCGTGCGACGACCGACTTGCCGGCGGTGCGCCGACGCCGGTTGCGAGCGCCCCGGCTGCAAGCCCGCCCGCTCCTGCCCCGGCACCGGTCGTGGTGGAACGCATCATCGAGAAGGCCGTTCCACTTATCCAGCCCAAACGCATGCAACTCTCCGCCGATACCCTGTTCGCCTACAAGAAGTCCGGCCTGGGTGACCTGCTGCCGGGCGGCATCCGGAAACTCGACCAACTGGTGGCCGATCTGCGCAGTTCTGGCGAGTTCGACCAGGTAGCGGTGACCGGCCACACCGATCGGATCGGTAGCGACAACTACAATTTGAACCTGTCGCGCGAACGCGCCGCCACGGTGCGCGATTACCTGATCGCCAAGGGCATACCGGCACAACGCATCACCGCCACCGGGCTCGGCGAGTCGGTCCCATTGGTCGATTGCCCGGAGACCAGCCGGGTATTGCTGGTGCAATGTCTCAAGCCCAACCGCCGGGTCGAAATCGAGGCCTGGTACGTACGAAAGCAATAAGGCCGCGCGCCTGGCCTGGGGCCGGGCTTGCAAAACCACCGGGGCATCCAGGTGGTTTTTTCTTGTTTGCCCGCAATGGGCTGGACCGATCGGGTCGCGGAATAAGGGGCTAAATCCGGCTCTATTCCCAATCTTGAAAACCCCGCCACTGCCGATAATCAGAACATCCCCTTATGGGTATTCCGGACCCATTCCGGCCCACCCCTGAGAACAAGACCTGCCGAAGGATCTGTATGAGTGATTCCGCACAAACCGCCGTCGTACCCCAGTTGCAGAGGCTGCTGCTGCCCGGCGGACAGAGAAACATCGCCCTTATCGTAGCGGCCGCCGCCGTGGTCGCGCTTGCCATTGGCGTCTGGATGTGGGGCAACAAGCCGGAATACCGGGTGCTGTTCAGCAATGTATCGGATCGCGACGGGGGCGCCATTATCGGCGTCTTGTCGCAGATGAATGTCCCCTACAAGTTTGCCGACGGCGGCGGTGCCATCCTGGTTCCCGCCGACCAGGTGCATGAAGCGCGTCTGCGGCTGGCCTCCCAGGGGCTGCCGCGCGGCGGCACGGTAGGCTTCGAGCTGATGGAGAACCAGAAGCTGGGCGTCAGCCAGTTTCAGGAGCAGGTCAATTACCAGCGTGCGCTGGAGGGCGAGCTGGCCCGCTCGATCCAGACGCTGTCTGCCGTGCAAAGCGCCCGTGTGCATATCGCCTTTGCCAAGCAGTCGGTATTTGTCCGCGAACAGCAAAGACCCACCGCCTCCGTCATTCTCAATCTCTATCCCGGCCGCAGCCTGGACCGCGCCCAGGTAAGCGCCATCGGCCATCTGGTATCCAGCAGCGTGCCCGACCTGCTTGCCAGCAACGTGACCATCCTGGACCAGAACGGCGACATGCTGTCCGACTCCGAAAACAAGCCGGACAACGGGCTCGATCCCACTCAGCTCAAGTACGTACAGGAGTATGAAGATGCGGTTGCACGCCGCATCGAAGCCATCCTGTTTCCCATCGTGGGCAAGGACAATGTGCGCGCCGAGGTGACTGCAGACATCGACTTTTCGCGTCAGGAGCAGGCCGCGGAAACCTACAAGCCCAACCAGAATCCGACAGATGCGGCGGTCCGCAGCACACAGACCACCGAGTCCAGCACGAGCGGAGCGGGTTCAGGCGGCATTCCCGGCGCCCTGTCCAACCAGCCGCCCGGTCCGGCGACTGCACCGGTCACTGCGCCCCAGGGCGCAGCCAGCCAGGCCGCCGCCACGGCCAATCAAAACAGCCACAAGGAATCCACCACCAACTACGAGGTGGACAAAACCATACGCTACACCCAGCAGCCCATGGGCGGCGTGAAGCGGATTTCCGCGGCGGTGGTGGTGAACTATCGCAAAGTGACCGACAAGGACGGCAAGACCAGCTTTGTACCACTTAGTGCGGCGGAGAAAACCCAGATCGAATCCCTGGTCAAGGAAGCCATGGGCTACAGCCAGTCGCGGGGCGACAGTTTGAACGTCGCCAACAGCAAGTTCACCACCCCTGAGATCGAGCAGCTCCCCGATCAGCCTTTCTGGAAGCAGACGGACACCATTGACATGGCCCGGACCACCGGGCGCTATCTGATCATGGCCCTGGCCATTGCCTTCCTCTATTTCAAGATGCTGCGTCCGCTGACCAAACGCATCGCCTCGGTCGCGAGCGCCAATGACGCGTTGACCGGCCCCAATGGCACCCTTGCCCTGCCCCAGAACACGGTCAACCATGAAGAGCGCCTGCTCGGGGCCAGGAACCTGGCACGGCAGAATCCCCAGGTGGTCGCCAATGTGGTGAAGAACTGGGTGGAATGAGATGAGCGATCAGGGCGTCAACCGCAGTGCCATCCTGCTGCTCTCGCTGGGCGAGGATGAAGCTGCCCAGGTGCTCAAGTATCTGGGTCCGCGGGAAGTCCAGAAGATTGGGACCGCCATGGCCGCGCTCAGGAAAGTCAGCCGCGAGCAGATCGAGGAAACCCTCGAGGCCTTCAGCGATCAGATCGGCGAACAGACCGGCCTGGACAATTCGTCCGACTACATTCGCAGCGTTCTCACCAAGGCGCTGGGCGACGACCGCGCCGCGCACCTGATCGGCAAGATTCTCAAGGATCGCGATTCCCCCGGCATCGACCATCTGAAGTGGATGGAATCCGAGGAAGTTGCCGAACTGATTCGCATGGAACATCCGCAGATCATCGCCACCATCCTGGTTCACCTGGAACCCGACATGGCGGGGGAAATCCTCAATCGATTCAGCGACGAGCTGCGCAATGACATCCTGCTGCGCATTGCCACCCTGGACAACGTCCAGCCCGCGGCCATGCAGGAACTCAACGAAGTGTTGAGTCGCCTGCTGACCGGAAGCGAATCGGCCGGCAACCAGAAAGCCGGCGGGGTCAAGGCCGCGGCCGAAATCATGAATTTCGTGAATGGCGACCATGAGGAAACCATCATGGAAACCCTGCGTGGCTACGACGAGGAACTGGCCCAGCACATCGAGGACGAGATGTTCATCTTCGACAACCTGTTGGACATCGACGACAAGGGCATCCAGCTGATGCTGCGCGAAGTCCAATCCGAATCCCTCATCGTCGCGCTCAAGGGTGCGTCGACCGACTTGCAGGAAAAGATCTTCAAGAACATGTCGCAGCGCGCCGCGGAAATGCTGCGCGACGACCTGGAGTCCAAGGGCCCGGTGCGCCTGTCCGAGGTGGAAACCGAGCAGAAGCAGATCCTGCAGACGGTGAAACGCCTGGCCGAAGAAGGCCAGTTGGTCATCAGCGGCAAGGGCGGCGACGTCTATGTCTAGCGTCATCATTCCGAAGGAAAAACTCACCGCCTATCAGCGCTGGGAGATGGCCTCGTTCGACCAGGAAGAAACATCGCCGAACGGCGCGCCAAGATGTGACCCGGAAGTGCAGAACATTCACGAAGCGGCACGCAGCACAGGCTATGCCGAAGGTTATGCAGCCGGCCTGGAAGCCGCTCGTGTTTCGATGGACAAGCAGAAACAGGCCTTGCAGCAGATGGCCGACAATCTGCGCATGGAAATTAGCCAATTCAGCCAGTCCACCGCCGATGAAGTGGTGAAACTGACCCTCGACGTCGCCAAGGCCATGCTGCGCCAGACCCTGACGGTGCATCCCGAACTGATTCTTCCCGTGGTCCAGGACGCCCTGGCTCGCCTTCCCGCGCTGGTCCACCCGATCCAGCTTGCGCTCAACGGCGAGGATGCCCGGCTGCTCAAGGAAGTGTTTGCCGACGAGATCAATTCCCTGGGCCTCAAACTGCGGGTGGACAACACCCTGACGCGCGGCGGCTGCAAGATCGAGACCCATGCGAGCCAGGTCGACGCGACCATTGAATCGCGCTGGAAACGCATCGCGCTGGCACTTGACCAGGCGGGAGAATGGCTGGAATGACTGCCCGGCACGAGACGCTCGGCGAGCAGGTCGTTGCTCATCTGCGGGACTGTGGACAATTGGCTGCGATCGCCGATCCGGTCCGGGTGAGCGGCAAGGTCACGCGGGTAGCCGGCCTGATTCTGGAATGCACCGGGCTCAAGCTTGCAGTTGGAAGCAGCTGCCTGGTCGGCGTCAACGACGGAAGCGCTGTTGATGCGGAAGTGGTGGGCTTTGCCAACGACCGCCTGTTTCTCATGCCCAATGGCCACATGCACGGCATCGAACCCGGCGCCCAGGTCTTTCCCGAGGACGTCACCTACTGCCTGCCCAAGCCGGGCACGGTAAGCCATCCACGCCAGCGCACCTCCGACCGGGCGAAACACTATCCGGTCGGCGCGAGCCTGCTGGGTCGGGTCGTCGATGGCGCGGGCCGTCCGCTGGACGAACTTGGCGCCCTCAATGCCAGCCAGATGAGGCCCCTGCACAGCCGGCCCAGCAATCCCCTGAGCCGCGCACCGATCAATCAGATCCTCGACACCGGCGTGCGCGCCATCAACGCGCTGCTGACCGTCGGACGCGGCCAGCGCATTGGGCTATTTGCCGGGAGCGGCGTGGGCAAGAGCGTGCTGCTGGGGATGATGGCGCGCTACACCGGCGCCGATGTCATCGTCGTCGGCCTGATCGGCGAACGGGGTCGTGAAGTCAAGGAATTCATCGAACAGATCCTCGGACAGGAAGGCATGGCCCGCTCGGTGGTGATCGCCTCCCCAGCCGACACCTCACCTTTGCTGCGCCTGCAGGGCGCAGCCTATGCCACCTCGGTGGCCGAGCATTTCCGCGATGAAGGCAAGAACGTACTGCTGATCATGGACTCGCTCACCCGCTACGCCATGGCGCAGCGCGAGATCGCACTGGCCGTGGGCGAACCGCCTGCCTCCAAGGGATATCCTCCGTCCGTGTTCGCCAAGCTGCCCCAGTTGATCGAGCGGGCGGGCAACGGCCGCCCCGGGGGTGGCTCCATCACCGCGTTCTACACTGTCCTTTCGGAAGGCGACGACCAGCAGGATCCGATCGCCGACGCGGCCCGCGCCATCCTCGACGGCCATATCGTGCTCTCGCGCAGCCTCGCCGACGCCGGCCACTATCCTGCGATCGACATCGAAGCTTCCATCAGCCGCGCCATGCCCAACCTGGTGCCCGAGGAACAGCTCAATCAGGCCCGCGTATTCAAGCAGGTCTATTCCCGCTATCAACGCAACCGCGACCTGATCACTGTCGGGGCCTACAAGACCGGCAGCGACCCCCTGCTCGACCAGGCCATCCAGGCCTACCCTGCCCTGGAGTCCTTCCTGCAGCAGGGCATGAACGAAAAAGCCGCCGCGCAAGACAGCATCGAGCAGCTGAAACACCTGTTCAATCCGGAGGAATGATGGCAGAAAGACTTTCCTGGGATCTGTTGATCGATCTCGCCAACCAGAATGTCAACCAGTCGGTCGAGGCGCTTGCAGGCGCGATCCATGTCCAGCAGGAGGCCGAATTGCGGTTGGGCACGCTGGAAAAATTCTATGACGACTACCTGCATTCGCACGCCGCATCGGCAAAGAACGGGTTGACCGCGGAGGAATTGAAGAACCAGCAACTGTTCATGAATCGTCTGCACGCTGCCATCCGTCAGCAGAAGAGTGTCCTTGCCCATTGCGCCACCCAGGCGGACGACGCCCGGTCCACATGGCAGGCCAACTACATGAAACTCAAGTCCTACGGGGTCCTGGCCAAACGCGTCGAAAGCCAGACCGCACAGGAGGCTGGCAAGCGTGAGCAACGCCTGCTGGATGAATTTTCCACGCGCAAATTTTCCGCAACCGACAGCCCGCTTCAAGATCACCAAAAATAAGGAGTGCACCGTGCCCGCCATGCCCATCGATAACCTGAATCTAGCCGCCACACCCGCTGCCAATGCCGCGCCCGCTTCCGATGCCGGAGGCACGGGAGAAAATGGTCCGAGCTTCCAGGCCACCCTGGCGAGCGAGATACGCAATCAGGGCTCCACTGCCAGGAACGACGCTCCAGCCGCGAAGAAGCCTAAAGATCAGACCGCGGCGGACCCCGGTCAGACGGCCGATCCGGCGCAGGCCGATCTGCTGATTTCCGGATTGATCAAGCCGCAACCGGTGCCGTCGGCCGAAATCGCCCGCGCGCCGAACGACTCGTCAGGACCGGTCGCAGCGGCTGCGACGGACCCCACCGTGGGTCCGATTGATGTCGCCAACGCTGCAAAGGCGCAAGCCTCGTTGGCCGATCAACTGCAAGGCAGAAATCCCGCAGTCGCCGATGGAGAAGCGAGTGCCGATGACGCAACGACCCCCTTGGTCGAAAATGCAGGGCGCAGCAAGATGGCCCTCAGCCTCAACCGCGACGCGGCGTCCAGCGAGACTGCGGCCAAGCCACGCCCGAACGCATTCCGGCAAGGGCTGGATCATGCGCTGCAACAGGTCACGGCGAACAAATCAGTGGATCCGCTCTCGGCCAAGCCAGGCTTGAGTGGAACTGCCGCGACTCAGAGTTCAACCGCCTCGCCTGCCGTCCGGCCGAGCAATGAGGCAATGGATTTCGCCAAGGCTATTGGGCAGCCCCATGAGGACAAGCGCGCCGCCGGCGCCGAGCTTGCCACGGCGCTACCAGGCAAGGAATTGACCAAGACCTTGGACGGACTGAAGCACGATTCCGCCCCCGGCCTGGCCGGCGATATTCGTTCAACGCTCACCGGTCAGAGTGCGGCCAGCCCAGCGCAGTCCAACCTGCCCCCCTCAAGCCTGCGCATAGATGCATCAATTGGAACGGCGGCCTGGAGCAGCGCCCTGGGTCAACAGGTGATCCTGATGGCCGCCGGGCAGCAGCAACAGGCTGAAATTCATTTGAATCCGGAAAGTCTGGGACCCATCAAGGTCACGATTACGCTCGATAACAATCAGGCCAGTCTTTCCTTCGTGGCGCGTGAAGTTTCGGTTCGCGACGCCATCGAAGCGAGCCTGCCCAAGCTGACCAGCATGATGTCGGAGTCAGGCATCAGCCTGGGGCAGACCAACGTAAGCGCGGACCATTCCGGCAATCCAACGCCCTGGAGCGTGCCGGAAACGTTCGGCGCTGGCCGGACGGATGGTGACGCACCAAGCGAGGCCGCAAGGACGCTTGCGGGCACCAGCCCGCGGATTCTGGTGCAGCAGGGCTTGATCGACACCTTCGCGTGAGGAGTCAGGAGCGAGGGCTTTGCCCCTGATCCCTGGTCCCTGCCCCCCACGAATTGAAAGGGATTTTCGCCCTTAATCCGGAGATGGGGATGCGTGAATCCTGCCGATAATGCCTATAGTGCCATTCGTCAGAAAACACCATGTCCAGACCAGCCAAAGCCCCTGAAAAAGCCAGCAACAAAGCCAGTGACAAGTCCGGTGAAAATGCCGAGAACGCCGAAGCACCTGTCAAGAAGTCCCCCAAGAAGCTCATTCTGATTCTGGCGATGCTGGTGCTCGTCCTCGGCGCCGGTGGAGCCGGTGCCTGGTTCTTCCTGGGCAGCAAAGACAAATCAAAAGTGGCCAGGCATGACCCGCCGCCCCCTCCGGTGTTCGTCAACCTGGAACCCTTCACGGTGAATCTTCAACCGGATGACGGCTCACAGTATCTGCAGGTCACCATGGTGCTGCAGGTGAAGAATGACGACGCCGCCGAGTCGATCAAACAGCACATGCCCCAGGTTCGCAGTCGTCTTCTGATGCTCCTGTCCAGCAAACAGGCATCCGAAATCAATTCTGCGGACGGCAAGCACAAGCTGGCGGACGAAATTGTCGCCCAGATCAAGCAGCCGTTCTCCAAGGACGCCCCGCCGCAGGAAGTCGGCAGCGTGTACTTTACCGATCTGGTGATCCAGTGAAGGAACCTCTGAAAGAGTCCATCATGGGTCGCGTTTGCACGAAAAATGCTCAGATGCAAGGCGCGCGACGAAGGTCGTATTGCAATACGAAGCCGAGGAGCGCAACGACGCAGATGGGCATTTTTCGTGTAAACCCGGAGGGCAGGGGCTTGGCGGGCGATCTACTTTGTCGCGCCGCTTGGCTTCGTGGAATGACTACGACCTGCGCGGCGCTTCGCGTATCTCATCCCGACGAGCCCCTGCGCGGCCCATGCGGGGCTTTTTCAGAGGTTCCCTAATGGATACCGAATTCCTGTCCCAGGATGAGGTGGACGCTCTGCTGAAGGGCGTTCCCGATGAGGACGCTGCAGCCGGCAAGACCGACGCAGCGCCGTCCAATGTCCGCCCCTATGACCTCACCAGCCGGGAACACCTGGTGCAAACCCGGCTCCCGGTGCTGGAAATCATCACGCAGAAATTTGCCCAGCATTTCCGCATTGCCCTGTACGACTTCGTCAAGGTGCCCTGTGAAATCACGCCGGTCCCGCTGCGCATCATGCGCTACGCCGACTTCATCCGGGGCGTGACCGTACCGACCAACATCAACCTGATCCGCATCAGTCCGCTGTCTGGCCATGCCCTCTTCGTCGTCGACCCCAACCTCATTTTTCTCATGGTGGACAACCTGTTCGGCGGCGGCGGCAAATTCCACAAGGACGGCGAAGCGCGCGAATTCACGCCTACCGAACAGCGCATCATCCAAAGGCTGATGGCCTTGGCGACCGATTGCCAGTCACGCTCCTGGCAACTGGTGCACCCGGTCAAATTTGAATACGTGCGTTCCGAGTCCTACAAGCAATACCTGAATGTCTGCACGCCCGACGACATGGTGGTCATCAACACCATGGCCATCAAGATGGGCAATACGACGGGCGAATTGATCGTCTGTCTTCCCTTTACCTCCCTGGAACCGATCCGCGAGATCCTGTCCGTGACCACCCGTCAGGAAAGGGAGGTTGCAGATCGCAGCTGGACCAAGCTGATGTCAAGCCAGGTCCAGGCCGCGGAAGTGGACCTGAGCGCAGACCTGGGCACGGCCACCATGTCGCTGCGCCACGTTCTCAATATGCAGATCGGCGACTTCATTCCCATCGAAGTGCCGGACACGATTCAGGCCAAGTCCGATTCCACGCCGTTGATCGAATGCGGATTCGGCGTCTCCAACGGCCAGTACGCGCTACGCGTGGAAAACATCATTTCGCTGCAAGACAGGCAACCCAAGTAAGGAGCACATCATGGAAGACAATGCTGCGGACATTTCTGCTGACGAAGCACTCAATGGCGAAGAGGGCGGCGCGGGAGTCATCGCCAGCTCGCGCGAGATAGGCGGCACCATGTCGCCCGCCCTGTTCAAGCCCCTGTCCGGCAAGGGCAAGACCGACACCGCCAATGATATCGACATGATCCTCGACATTCCCGTCATGCTCACCGTCGAGCTGGGCCGTACCAAGCTGCCGATCAAGAACCTGCTCCAGCTTTCGCGCGGCTCGGTGATCGAGCTGAACGGCATGGCAGGCGATCCGCTGGATATCCTGGTCAATGGCTGCCTGATCGCCCAGGGTGAAGTGGTCGTGGTCAATGAGCGCTTTGGCATCCGGCTTACCGATATCATCACGCCCTCCGAACGCATCCGCAAACTCAACAAATGAATCGTCTCGGCCGGTTTCCCGGTCTGATCCTGGCGCTGCCAACGCTGGCCTTTGGCGCCAATGCTCCGGTTGTCGGCAGCCTGTCCAACTCGGCAGGCAGCATGTTCCAGGTGATATTCGGCTTGATCGCCGTGGTGTTGCTGATCCTCGGCCTGTCCTGGGTCAGCCGCCGGCTGGGCATTGCTCAGAGTCTGGGCACCAGCCCGATGAAGGTCGTCGGCAGCGTCAGCCTGGGTGGGCGCGAGCGGGCCGTCCTGATTGAAATCAACGATACCTGGATCGTCGCTGGCGTCGCCACCGGCCAGGTCAACGCGCTCGCCACCCTGCCCAAGGGCACGCTTCCGTCCAGCCAGACCGGCCTGCCCGGTTCCGGCTTCGCCTCGCGGTTCAAATCAGTGATCGAGAAATCCGGCAATGCGAAGTAAATTCCCGTGGTTGACTGCGCTGCTGGCACTTGCCGCGATCCTGCTGCCCCTGGCGGCCCAGGCCGCACCCGCCGGCCTGCCGGCCTTGACCACCACTCCGGCTCCGGGTGGTGGACAAACCTACACCTTAAGTCTCCAGACCCTGATCCTGATGACTGGCTTGTCGATGCTGCCGGCCGGGCTGCTGATGATGACCAGCTTCACCCGCATCATCATCGTGCTGTCCATGCTGCGTCACGCAATCGGCCTGCAGACCTCGCCCCCCAATCAGGTGCTGATCGGCCTGTCGCTGTTTCTAACGTTCTTTGTCATGGGACCGACCCTGGACAAGATCTACACCGATGCCTATCAGCCCTACTCGGAAAACCGCATCAACATGGACGAAGCGTTGCAGCGCGGCACCACCCCGCTGAAAGCTTACATGATGCGCCAGACGCGCGAGACCGACCTGGCTCTGTTCGTGAAGATTTCCGCAAGCCCGGCGGTGAAGTCACCGGACGATGTGCCGATGCGCATCCTGGTGCCGGCCTATATCACCAGCGAATTGAAGACCGCGTTCCAGATTGGCTTCGCCATTTTCATCCCCTTCCTGATCATCGATCTGGTGGTGGCGAGCGTGCTCATGTCCATGGGCATGATGATGGTGTCGCCGGTCATGATCTCGCTGCCGTTCAAGGTCATCCTGTTCGTGCTGGTGGACGGCTGGCATCTGCTGATCGGTTCCCTGGCCCAGAGCTTTTATCAATAGCCCCTTGACCCACATATTTCGGAGCGCACAACCATGATGAACAGTGAAAGCGTAATGACTTTGGGCCAGAACGCCATGCAAGTCGTGTTGTTGCTCTCCGCTCCGCTGCTCGGCGTCACGCTGATCATCGGCCTGGTGGTCAGCATTTTCCAGGCCACCACCCAGATCAACGACGCCAGTCTGTCGTTTGTGCCCAAACTGGTCGGCGTGATACTGGCGCTGGTCGTTGCTGGCCCGTGGATGCTCACCGTGATCACGGATTACATGACGCGACTGCTGACCGATTTGCCGGGCCTCATCGGTTAGAACAGTGAGTGATAAGGGGTCGCAAGCTTGAGGCCACTTCACCTTCACGCCTCACCACAAAGCCAATGATCTCCGTCACCGACGCCCAGTTGAACGCCTGGCTCGTCAGTTTCATGCTGCCCCTGGCCCGGATCCTGGGCTTGATCATGGTCGCACCCGGCTTTGGCCACGCCGACGTACCAAATCGGGTGAAGATCGGGCTGGGGATCTTCATCACCCTGGCCATCGCCCCTGCCCTGCCGCCCATCGCTTCCTTCGACCTGTTTTCCTTCCAGGGCTTGCTGGCACTGGCAATACAAATCCTGGTCGGCGTGGCCATGGGCTTGATCATGCAAATGGCGTTTGCCGCCGTGACGATGGCCGGCGAATTGATCGGCCTGCAGATGGGCATCGGCTTTGCCACCTTCTATGACCCTGACAATACGGCGGGTAGCGCCGTCATCAGCCAGTTTCTGAGCTGGCTTGCCTTGCTCGCCTTCTTTGCCACGAATGTCCACCTGGCCCTGATCGGCACGCTGACCGAGAGCTTCCATGCCTTGCCTGTCAGCCCGCAGCTGTTGGGCGGCGCCGGCCTGAAAGCTGTTGCGGATGGCGCCTCCGTGATTTTCCAGGCTGGCGTCCAGCTCGCGCTGCCTATCATCGCGGTTCTGCTGATGACCAATATCGTGCTGGCAGTGCTGACCCGATCCGCGCCCCAGATGAACATCTTCGCCATAGGATTCCCCATCACTCTGGGAGTCGGCCTCCTGCTACTTGATCTGACCCTGCCCTACTATGCCGGCCAAACGGAAGCCTTGTTCCAGTCGGCGCTCGAATCAATGCAGGTCCTGTTCGGCGGCTTTGCGAACACCCGCTAGGCGGTCTTCCAAGGAAGACCGCGGAGTGGGACGCGCTGCTCTTAACTCCCTGGCCAGTCGCCCCCCGGAAAGATAGTGGGAACCCTTATGAAACTGTACCCCCTACTGCCGATACCTCAAATGAGGGCCAGGCTGGGGTAATCCGGAGACTAATTATTGATAGAGCAAATTCCAAACCTCGCATTTTAATGAGATTTAACAATACGAAAGTATCTTGGATGCAATCGCGGCATTTCCCACCATGAACGACAAGAAACGGTTGCCAGGTGGCTTACCTGAAAGGTCGGTTTATCGCCCAAATGGTTTATGTCCGTCCAATCGGGACAAGAGCCTGGCCCTGCTGCTTGGCCTTGCCACACTGGCGGCTGCACCGGCGCACGCCGCAACGGAATTGACCGAGCTGAGCCTGGAACAGTTGCTCAATGTCAACATCGTCGGCGCATCCAAGTACCAGCAGAAACAGAATGAGGTGGCTGCCGCGGTCAGCGTCATCACGCGCAGCGAAATCAAGGCCTTCGGCTGGCGAACCCTGGCCGAGGCCCTGGCGAGCCTGCCAGGCATCAACACGATCTACGACCGGCAGTATAGCTACCTTGGCACGCGCGGATTCGGCCTGCCGGGCGATTTCAATACCCGCATCCTGCTGACCATCAATGGCAATCGGGTCAACGATGTGGTCTACGACCAGGCCATGATTGGGCGAGAATTTCCACTCGATCTGGATTTGATCGAGCGCATCGAGTTCATTCCCGGACCGGGGGGTGCGGTATATGGCCAGAACGCGATGTTCGGTGTGGTCAACGTGGTGACCCGTACCGGCGTCGGAGTGGACGGCACCGAACTGGCCGCCAGCTACCAGAGCCGGCAAGCGGCACGGGAAGGCCGCGCAACGTGGGGCAAGATGCTCGACAACGGCGTCGACGTACTGCTGTCCGCTTCGGGCTTCAAAGCCGCGGGCGAGGACCTCTTCTTCACTTACCCGGGCGCCGGCCCCGGTGGAACCGATCTCTCCGGCACTGCCCGCGGCATGGACGGCGAAGGCGACAAGAAATTCTTTTCCCATATGGCTCGCGGACCCTGGTCATTCGACTTTTCCTACGGAGATCGCCGGAAAGATGACCCGACCGCGTCCTTTTTCGGGGACCCGCTGGTTCCTGGCGCGTACCAGCGAGACCGTCATCTACTGACGCAATTGCAGTATCAGGACAGCTTTGCAGGCAACACGCTGGATCTGTCTGGGCGCGTGTTCCTGGGTCGCGAGCGTTATACCGCGGTCACCATCTCCGGCACGCCCTTTCTGTCCACCGGTTCCAGCGATTGGCGCGGGATCGAGATGCGGCTTCTGTCCACCGGCTGGACCGATCACAAGCTGATGTTGGGGATGGAATATCAGGACAACGCGCGCCAGGACGAGACCTACGTGGATGTCGTTGCGCAGAACCAGCTTGTCTCTGTCCCCGCGTCGGGCTGGCGCGCAGGCCTGTATGCACAGGACGAATGGACACTCGGCAATACCCTGAGCACAACGCTGGGGCTGCGTGTCGACCGCAACAACGTAACCGGCAGTGCATTGAGTCCGCGCCTCGCGCTGATCTGGCAGACGACGCCTGTCACCACGCTCAAGGCGCTCTACGGCCGGGCCCATCGCGCACCCAACGTCTACGAACATGACTACAGCGACGGCGTGAGCCAGGTCGCCAATCCGGCCCTGAACGGTGAAACCATCGATACCCTGGAACTGGTGATTGACCGCCGCGTGGGGCAAAGCCTGCGGCTGCGCGGTTCCGCGTATCACTGGAAGATGACCGGCCTGGTGACGTTGGGAATCGACCCGGTCAGTGGACTTTCACAATATCAGTCAGGAGAGGACGTGCAGGCCAAGGGTGTGGAACTGTCCGGCGACAAGACCTGGGATTGGGCCGGGCGGCTGCGCGGCAGCCTGTCTTATCAGGACGTGGCCTATGCCAGCGGTGCCCGGCTGGACAATTCCCCGCAACTGCTGGGCAAACTCAATATCTCCGGCCCGCTGCCGGCTGCCAGCCTGCGCCTGGGTTACGAACTCCAGTATTACAGCAAACGGCAGACGCTCGACGGCACGAAGCTTGACGGCTACTGGCTGTCCAATCTCAACCTGGTCGCAGACAAATTGGCTAGGGGACTGGAGGTGTCGCTGGGCATCTACAACCTCTTCGATGCGCATTATGAGAATCCAGGTTCCGACATTAACTGGCAGAACGCGCTGCAGCAGGACGGGAGGAGCATCCGTGTCAAATTGGATTTCCAGTTCTGACGACGGAACCAATCGCATGCGTCGCAACCTACCCCCCCTGTTTCGAATTGAACCGGCCCTCCCCGACGCGACCCAGTCGTTTCCTGCCGGATTACTTACGCGGCGCATAACATGACCATGGATCTACGCCCGGCAGTCGCATCGCTGGCATTTGCCTTGCTGGCGCAGTCGCTTCAACCGGTGTATGCCGCGCAAGCCGGCACGGATGTATTCGCACTCAATCTGGAAGAGTTGATGCAGATCGTGGTGACCTCCGTTTCCAAAAAGGAACAGACCCTGGCCAAGACGGCGGCAGCAGCCTATGTCATTCAGGCCGACGACATACGCCGCAGCGGCGCCAGCAATATTCCCGAAGCTCTGCGTCTGGCTCCGGGGGTGCAGGTGTCAGCCCTCGGCAACAACAAATGGGCGGTGTCCATCCGCGGTCAGGCCGATCAATACAGCAACAAGCTGTTGGTGCTGGTGGACGGTCGCAGCGTATACAGTCCCCTGTTTTCGGGGGTGCAATGGGAAGCGCTGGATGTCCCCCTGGAAAACATCGCCCGTATCGAAGTCATCCGTGGCCCCGGGGCTTCCATATGGGGTGCCAATGCGGTCAATGGCGTAATCAATATTATTACCAAGTCCGCCTTCGATACCGTCGGTGCGCGGGTCGCCATCGCGGCCGGCAGCGAATTGCGCGGCTACGGTTTCGCCCGTTACGGGTGGAGCCCCGGCCCGGATAGCGCCGCACAGATTTATGTCAAGGCACACGACTACGGCGCATCCCTGCCTGTGGAAGGTGGCGATGGTGTCGATGACTGGCGCAACCGGAGCGCCGGCTTCAAGTTAGAGAATCTTCTTGAAAGTGGCCCACTCAAAGTCCAGGGTGGTGTGTACCAATCCCTCGCGGGCAGCGAACTCACCCAGGTCAGCGCCCCGCCGACCAACACCCTGGTGCAGTCCACCCAGCAAATTTCGGGAGGACACCTGATGGCACGCTGGGAAAATCAGCGCGGCCAGGATCTCCAGCAAAGCTTGCAGGCCTCCCTGGACCATTTGGATTTTGACCACGCCATCCTCAAGGAGCGGCGTACCACGCTCGATCTGGAATACCAGAACGAGATGGCTATGGGCACGGATCACGATCTGATCTGGGGCCTGGGCTACCAGTTCAGCAGCGACCATATCGACGGCTCGCCCATGGTCATGGTGGACGATCCGGACCGCAATACCGCGCTATACAGCGCCTACGTGCAGGATGAGATCAGTCTGCAGCCGGAGCGCTGGCGCCTGAGTCTGGGTGCGCGGCTTGAACACAACGATTACACCGGCCTCGCGCTTCAGCCCAACCTCCGCCTGCTCTGGACCCCAGACGACTCGAACAGCACCTGGCTGTCGCTGGCGCGGGCAATTCGCACGCCTTCACGCATGGAACGCGGCGCGGCAATCTACTTACAGGCCGATCCGACAGGCATGCCGCCGTTTGTGCCGCCCAGCGTGCTGCAACTCGTCAGCAAGCAAATGGGCAACGAGCAGTTGGATGCCCTCGATCTGGGCTGGCGCTACCGGCTTAATGCCACCGCCAGCCTGGATTTATCCGCCTTCTATTACCAGTATGAAAAGCTGCGCGGTACCGCCCTGACGCCGCCCACATTGGTGTCCCCTCCGGGTTATTTGCTGGTCCAGACCCAGGGCGACAATGCCAACAGCGCCATTACCCATGGCCTGGAAGCGTCTTTCGACTGGCAACCGCAACAGGGCTGGCGCATGCAAGCCAATTACAGCTGGCTGAACTCGAATGTGCACACTGCGGATCTGGCCGGGCAACTTACCAGCGACTACACCGACACTTCGCCGACCCACCAGGTCTCATTGCGCTCATCCCTGGATCTGAGCGCCGCGCTGCGGTGGGATGCCTGGTTGCGCTATGTCAGCCGCATCGACAAGTATGCCATTCCCCAATTCACCACTCTGGATATGCGACTCGCCTGGCAAGCGAGCAAGGGCCTGGAAATTTCGCTGGTTGGGCAGAACCTGCTGGATGGCGCCCACCGTGAATACGGAAGTACTTTCTTCCAGTTCACGCCCAGCGAGATACAGCGTGGCTTCTATGTGAAAGCGGAATGGAGATACTGAAGCGTGCCCACAATCTCTAGCCTTCACTCCGGTTTGCGCGCGGCCTTGCTCGCGCTACTACTGCTTGTGCCTGGCGCAATTCGGGCTGATTCCCTGACTGAATATCGGGTCAAGGCGGCCTTCCTGTTCAATTTCGTTGCCTTCACCGTATGGCCTGCCGAAGTGGGCAACACCCTCAATTTGTGCGTCTTTGGGCCGGATCCCTTCGGCGAGGACCTGGACCGTCTGGAGGGCAAGAGTGTGGCTGGACGCAGCCTGTCCGTACGGCGTATCAATAGCGTGTCTGGCCTGGCGGATTGCCAGGTCGTCTTCGTCAGCCGCGCGGCTATCGGCAATTTGCCACGAGTGCTCGACACTGTGAGCGGCAAGCCGGTTTTGACCGTCTCCGATTCGGTCGGTGCAGCCCGCCAGGGTGTCGCCCTCAACATGATCACAGTGCAGAACAAGGTGACGTTCGAAGCCAATCTCGGCGCCGCCCGTGGCAACGGGTTGAATCTCAGTTCCAAACTGCTGCATTTGGCAAAGGAGGTGTATCAGTGATTCGCGATCGGCATACCGCGGCACTCACGCCCTTGGGCGATCGCCTGCTGCGCATCAATCAGCTTACCTTGGGTACCGCCCTCGCCCTCGTTGCAGCGATCGTCATCGTGAGCAGTTTCGCTGGCAATCTGTATGCGCTGATCGACGGAAGCCAGGCGAAAGCCAAGGTGTTGGCAGAGAATGCCGGCGCCAGCCTGATGTTCCAGGATCGAGGCGCGGCCCAGGAACTGCTCAAGACCCTGCAGAATGCCCAGGACGTCCGTGCCGCTGCCATTTACGACAAGAACCACGACCTGTTCGCGCGCTACGAGGCTGCCGGCCACCAAGCAGCTGCGGCCCTGGCCGGACTCGACGAGGCGGTGACTGTGGATTTCCAATACATTCGATTGGTCCAGCCTGTCGTCAACAACGGCGAACTGCTCGGCGCAATCATGATGCGCGTCGACATGCAGGGTCTCTATCGGCAGATGCTGCTGCAATTCCTGACCACGCTGGTTGCGGCAGTCATTGCGGTGCTCCTTGCCCGGATATTGCTAAGGCGCCTGAGTGCATCCTTGCTGAAGCCGCTTGCGAGCCTGACCGAGGTGATGGATCAGGTATCCGAAAATGGCGACTTCAGTCTGCGTGGGTCGCCCAGCGAAGTGACCGAGCTTGACAAGCTGGCAACAGGGTTCAACGCAATGCTAAACCATATTCAGCGGCGCGACGTGCGCTTGGCTGCCTATCGTGACCACCTCGAGGAGGAAGTCGCGAACCGAACGGTAGAATTCCTGCACGCGAAAGAGGCCGCCGAGGCGGCCAGTCAGGCCAAGAGTGCATTTCTCGCCACCATGAGCCATGAAATCCGCACCCCCATGAATGGCGTGCTGGGAATGAACGAATTACTGCTCGGCAGCTTGCTTGAACCACAGCAGCGCACGTGGGCGGAATCGGTGCAGAATTCGGGTCAGCACTTGCTGGGGGTCATCAACGACATTCTCGACTTTTCCAAAATTGAATCCGGTCACATGGAGCTGGAGTCGGTCGACTTCGACCTGGTTGAATTGGTGGAAGATGTGGTGTCGATGTTCGTTCAGCAGGCCGAGAGCAAGGGGATCGAACTTGCCTCCCAGATTCTGCCGTCTGATATGCCGCTGGGATTGCGCGGCGACCCGTTCCGGCTGCGCCAGATCGTTTCCAACCTGATAGGCAATGCAATCAAGTTCACCCAGGAGGGCGAGGTCGTCGTGCGCGTCCTGCTGCTCGGCGAGACCCCAACGGAAGCCAGGGTCAGCCTGTGCGTAGAGGATAGCGGTATCGGAATCGCGCCCGACGTCCAATCCAGGATCTTCGAGCATTTCTCCCAGGCGGACAGTTCAACCACCCGCAAGTTCGGTGGCACAGGCCTTGGGCTCGCCATCTGCAAACAGCTGGCCGAATTGATGGGAGGCAGCATCCGGGTAGAGAGCGCGGTCGGCTGCGGTGCAAAATTCTTGCTCAACCTGAGTCTGCCAAAGGCGGCCGCCAGGTTGGATAGGATTCACCCTTCAACCGCGCTGGCGGACGTGCGCGTTCTGGTGGTGGATGACAATCAGACCAATCGGGACATCCTGCTTCAACAGTTGGGCGGTTGGCGAATGCGTGCGGTATGCGCAAGAGGCGGTGAAGAGGCTCTGCACCTGATGGCAGAGGCGGTGGAGACCGGCTCGCCGTTCCAGCTTGCCATACTGGACATGCACATGCCGAAAATGGATGGCCTGCAACTGGCGCGTGCCATTCATGCCCAGCCCAAATACGCCGGAACGCGGCTCATGATGCTGACCTCGACCTATTCCGGTGCAAGCCGTCACACGCTGAGGGATGCGGGCATCCTGCGTCATGTCAACAAACCGATTCGCCGCGCCGATCTCCTGCAAGTCTTGGGACGCGTCCTGGCCATGGATCCAGCCGCCCCGGACAAGCCCGCTCATGAAAGCGTCACAATGCCGCCTTTGATGCGTGGCGCGGTACTGCTGGTCGAAGATAACCCGGTCAATCAGCAAGTGGCGCAAGCCATGCTTGCCAAACTGGGTGTCTCCATGACCCTTGCCAACGATGGCAAGGAGGCAGTCGATCTCGCCACTCGTCAAGAGTTTGACCTGATTCTGATGGATTGCCAGATGCCGGTCATGGATGGCTTTGAGGCGACCACCCTTATCAGGAGCCTGCCCAATGGTCGCGGAAAGCGGCTTCCCATTATTGCCCTGACCGCCAACACCATGCCGGGAGATCGAGAGAAGTGCCTGGATATCGGGATGAATGACTTCCTGCCCAAACCCTATTCGCTTGCGCAACTCCAGGTGACACTGGCCGGCTGGCTGGCCGACGGAACTGCTCGGCAGGTGCCGGCGAATCCCGCTGAAATGCCACGCGAAACCGATCCACCAATCCGGCAGTCGTTAAACATAGAGAAGCTGCAGGCCTTCCGGGAGCTCGATCCGTCAGGCAGCATGAAGCTGGCGGCCGAGTTGCTGCGCACGTTCCTGTCTTCTGCCTCCGAGCGTGTTGCCCATATCGAGGCGGCTATCGCTGCAGGAGACGGCGACAATCTCGGCTCCGCGGCCCACGCTCTCAAATCCAGCGCCGCCAACGTGGGCGCCGAGCGCTTGTCCGAGCTCTACCGTCAGTTGGAGAAGCTGGGCAGGGAAAGCCGAATGGAGGAAGCCCGCGCCCTGCTTGACCAGGTGCGCACCGAGTACCGGCAGGCCGTGTCGGATATGCAGGAAGTTTTGTTGGAGGCTGGATGATGACACGACCGATGCGAATTCTGGTGGCGGACGACGACCCTACGGCACGTCTGCTCATGGGTGCGGCGCTGCGCAAGGCTGGCTTCGAGGTCAGCCTCGCGGTCGACGGCGACGATGCCTTGACTCAATTTCACGCACAAGCCTGCAACCTCGTGATGCTGGACGTTGAAATGCCCGGCTTGAGTGGCTTCCAGCTATGCGCAATATTGCGCCAGGAAATGGGCAGCGAATTACCTATCGTCCTGGTGACCGGCGTGGAGGACACTGCCTCGATTGATCTTGCCTATGACTCGGGCGCCACGGACTTCATACCCAAGCCAATCAACTGGTCGCTTATCGGCCATCGGGTGAAATACATTCTGCGCGCCTCCCAGGCCATGCTAGACCTGCGCACCGCCAACGCCCGTAATGCCGCCGTGCTGAACGCCATTCCGGACTTGCTGTTTGAAATCGACCTGGATGGTCTCTACATCAATTACCATTCGCCGCGTACCGACCTGCTTGCCGCGCCCGCAGAAGATCTCATCGGCAAACGAGTATCCGATGTGTTGCCGCCCGACGCGGCGCAGGTTTGCATGGCGGCGTTGTTTGAAGCCCATCAGCACGGCTCGTCAACCGGCAAGCAGTTCAAACTACAGTTGGCGCACGGTGTTGTCTGGTTTGAACTCTCCGTCTCCCGCAAGGCCACAGCGGCCGGGACAATTCCTCGTTTCATTGCACTTTCCCGCGATATCACCGAGCGCAAGGAAGCCGAAAACAGAACGTTCAAACTCGCCTATTTCGACAGTCTGACCGGACTTCCCAACCGCCAGCATTTCCTGGAACGCCTCGACCAGGAGGTCGCGAAAGCCGGACGCTCCGCGAAGAGGCTTGCGATCCTGTTCATCGACCTGGACGGCTTCAAGGGCATCAACGATACGATGGGACACAACACCGGAGATCTGATCCTGCAATGGGCCGCTGACCGCCTGCAACATGAGATTCGCCCCTATGACGTGGTTTCCCGCCCGGTTGCCGACGAGACCGAGGTCGAGCTTGCGCGCCTCGGTGGCGACGAGTTCACCGCCCTGATTGGCAATATCGAGCACGTGGAGGATGCGCTCAAGGTAGCCCATCGCATCCGCGAACTGATGCACCGGCCCTTCGTCCTCGAAGGTCGCGAAGTCGTGCTGACAGCCAGCATCGGCATCGCCGTTTATCCCGAGGATGGCGTGGACGCAGCCAGTCTGCTCAAGCACGCTGACTCTGCCATGTACCACGCCAAGGACATGGGCCGCGACAATTGTCAGTTCTATAGCGGTTCCCTTACCGAGCGCGCGCAGCGACGCCTCAATCTTGAGAGCAGCCTGCGGCAGGCACTGATTCGCAATGAATTCAGGCTCGTCTATCAGCCCCAGTACGATCTGGCAAGCGGCAGCATTAACTCGATCGAGGCCTTGATCCGCTGGGACCACCCCGAGCAGGGCCCCATTTCGCCGATCGACTTCATTCCGCTGGCAGAAGAAAACGGCCTCATCATCCCCATCGGCGAGTGGGTGTTGCGCACCGCCTGCACCGACGCGGCGCGATGGCAGCGACTCGGACACAACTTGCGTGTAGCGGTCAACCTGTCTCCGATGCAGTTCAGACATCCCAATTTGGTCGGCAGCGTTCTCGACATCCTGGCGCAGACCGGCCTGGCGCCCTCGCTGCTGGAACTGGAAATTACCGAAGGCACGGTAATGGAGGATAACGGGGCAACACTTGCGACCTTGAATGCGCTTCATCGCCATGGACTGCAGATTGCCCTGGACGATTTCGGCACGGGCTATTCTTCATTGAATTACCTCAAGCGCATGCCCTTGAACAACCTCAAGGTGGACCAGAGTTTCGTCAAGGGCCTGCCGCATGACCAGGACAATCATTCCATCGTGCGTGCAGTTCTGTCCCTGGCAAAAAGCTTCGGTTTCAACGTGACCGCCGAGGGTGTGGAGACCCTCCAACAGGCCGAGGCGCTGAAGGCCATGGACTGCGACACGCTGCAGGGTTACTACTTCAGCAAGCCAGTCGCCGCTGCGGAAATTCCCGGCCTATTGAGCCATCGGTGGCTGATAAGTGATCCGACGGCACGGCATGGGGCACCGCTTTGCTCAGTTGTCCCCATCAAATGAAGTAACACACTTGCGTCAGCGCGGATGAAGAGTGCGGCGAAGCGCGCAGGTCTCCGCGCCGGCGCATTTCCCATGCAACGTCACGCGGCGTGCCGGGTTGTCGAACCGATGTGTTCACTGCACCTGACAACGGATATCATGCAGCCATTCCAATGGGAGCTCAGCCTATGCACACCATTTTGGGAGCCGGAGGTGCGATCGGGACCGAACTGATCCAGGTTCTCGCTGATCGGGGATACCGCGTGCGTCTGGTGGGACGCAACCCCAAGCCTGCGGGGGGAACGGCTGAAGTCATTTCTGCAGATGTATCGAATCTGGACCAGACTGTCGCGGCCGTGATGGGATCGAGCGTGGTCTATCTGGTGGTGGGCCTGAAGTACGACCTCAAGGTCTGGCGCGAATTGTGGCCGCGCATCGTGAACAACGCGATCGAGGCATGCAAGCGCGCACAGGCAAAGCTGATCTTCTTTGACAACGTTTACGCGTACGGCAAGGTCAACGGCCGCATGACGGAAGACAGTCCCTTCAACCCCTGCAGCAAAAAAGGGGAGGTCCGCGCGCAGATCGCGACGACGCTGCTCAATGAAATGAAGGCGGGCCATCTCAACGCACTGATTGCCCGTTCCGCCGACTTTTACGGCCCGCGTGTAGGCACAAGTGTTCTCAACCTCCTTGTGTTCGACAAGTTTGCCCGGGGTGCGAAGGCCATGTGGCTGGTCAACGATAGCGTGCCGCATTCGTTCACCTATACGCCCGACGCCGCAAGGAGTCTGGTTATGCTGGCAGATGCGGAATCGGCATGGAATCAGACCTGGCATGTTCCCACCGCCCCAAATCCGCCGACTGGAAAGGAAATCATCCGATCGGTGGCGCAGGAATTCGGCGTTGAGCCGAAGTACCTGATTCTCCGCCGGCCCATCATCAAACTCGCCGGCCTGTTCGCCCCGGATCTCCGCGAGTCCTACGAGATGCTGTATCAAAACGACTCTGAGTATGTGTTCGATTCGGCAAAGTTCTGCAAGGCCTTCGATTTCCAACCGACGCCCTACTCCGAGGGAACCAGGCAGACCGCGGCTGCGTACAATCGCCCGGCCGCCTAGATCGGCGAGCTCGCGCGTGCTAGGGAAGGGGCTCCGGGTCAGGAATCGAAACCCGTCCGCTTTCCGCATCGGCGCAGTCATTGTGGAGAAGGTCGAGGTCGGCCGCCGCCCGGCCAGAACGGTCGCACTAACTTGAGGCTCAGAATTGTCTAGTAAACTGAGGGCAGTTAAATCGCCACCTTCAATTGATATTTCATGAGCCTGACAGACGATAGATCAATCTTCACCGCGATGAAGCAGAACGGCCCGTTTGCCGTCACCGACGGCTTCACGCTGGGTCGACCTTTTTCGAAGCAGACGCGGGTCTGGGCCAGGAAGTTTGGTGATGATCGGCTGCTGGTCACCAAGTACCGGGTGGTTCGCGCCCAGATCTTCGATTTCCTTCAGATCGAGGGCTTCGCCGAGGTCCCGGGACTGCTTGCAGATCCAGTCGCACGAGCGCGGCGCAGCGAGCGGGCTTGCGTGCTGCTTGGCAACCTGTTCGGCATTGTCGGCAGCACTTCCGAAATCCGCAGCAAGCTCAAGGAGTACGCGCAAACCGCCGACGCGGTGATCAATCATCTGCGCGCCAGACTCCTGGCCCCCTATGCCTCGCACGTTGAAATCAGCAACGAAATCGAAACCACGCATGATCCGGTGGACCTCCTGCTACGCGTATTCGATGACCGCTTTCACATGAAGGCCCGCTTCGAAGCAAAGCGCAAACTGGTATTGATGAACCTGGCGGGTTCCATCGACCAGCGCGAGCGTGAAACGGATATCGAGAACAAGTTCAACGCATTTCTTGAGTTCCTCAACCGCAATGTGTGGAGCCCAGAATTCAAGTTTGGTCAGTTGGAGCACGCCTACCTTTTGAGCCAGCATGATCCGGATGACTTCCGCTGTTTGAACGTGAAGGTGATCGATGCCACTGGTCGCGCGCGCCTGAAGGCCCTGGGCAAAGGCGAAAGACTGACGCTGCTCAAGCGACGCGTCTTCCGGGATGGCGGCCGTGACATCCCGGTCTATGTCAGTGTGCGCAAGAAGGACTCTGCCGCCAAGGTGCTCAAACTGCTGCGCAAGAATGAAAAGAACCCGGCGGCGGCGGTGGATGACGAACTGGGGCTGATGGCCGTTCTGGACAGCGTCAGCGATGTCAAGCGCTTCGTGCGGCATATGACCCGATCCGCGATCAAGAGCGGCTCGCTTATGACCCTGGAGGATATTTCCGACACCCTGACAGGAGGCCATTACCATTCGAGTGCGGTCGGCAGCAGCAGCCAGACGCAGATGCTGAAGTTCTTTGCGCGGATGGGCGGCATGCGCGTGGAACTGATCATTCACACCAACCAGTCCTACCTGAACTACCGCTTTCAGCGGGACATCGCCCACGACGAATACGAGGTCAAGCGCATCTTTGATTCGGGCGTGGCCGAGTTTCTTTTTCCAGGCGATATCTACAACCTGGACATGGAGCAGATTCGCCACACATTGCTGGATCAATTCCGCAGGAACATCGAGGATTCAGGACGTTTGCGCGAAAACACAGGTTAAGAAATCTTTCTGACTTGTGCAGACACCGGAAAGGAACTGCACGGACTCACGAAGCCAAAGGGGGTCACATTCTTGTGGGATGCAGGGCAAGGAGCGCATAAGAGGCCATTCCCGCAGACCATCACGAATCTGCACTCCATGCCGTGCGCTGATTGCCATGTTGCATGTCCGTTATCTACGGACAATCGGCTCTACTCCCAGACATCCCTGACCGGCTCTTCCCGGCCGATCGTGTTGGCCTGGGCTGTTTCCCGATGGCGGACAGTTGCAGAAAGATAACGGATTGAGCCGCGACCGCGTTGCGGCAACCGGGTCACAGGTTGCTTCCGGCCAACTGAGGTCATAGCGTCACAGAAGAATTGGATGCCGTGAATGGCCGGTGACTGATCAAGAACCTGCCAATCGACTTTGCCGACCTTTCGCCTGCTCATCGGCACATCAGCCGGCCACGCCGCCATGGTTGGCAGTCTGCTCAAGACTTGGGAGCAGACCACTGAAGTCAAGATTGACCGCATCACTGCCAAAGAGTTTATCGGTAAAGCCTGATGCATTCCTTGATCAAGGCAACCGCGGCGACCAGAATCGCGAAGCGGACGGCGCCCACGCCGTTGCCCTGCCGATAGGCGCAAAATAGAACCTCAAGCACTCCTATTGGTCTGAACAAGACGACAAGCAGGTGACCCTTATGGCAGACCCAGATGCACAGCTACCGATCGTCGCGCCGCATCCATGGTCGATTGACCAGATTGCGTTTGACTGCATAGAGTCTGAGCACATTATCAGCGAAGATACCTGGTTGTACGTCCTGGCTGCCGCATCGTTTGTGGAGAGCTTGTCCGATTTGTACACGCACAATCTGCTGGGCTACATGGGGGACGATCCGGAAGCCAGCCAATGGCTGCGCGAGCGATGGGAGCCAGAGGAACTGCAGCACGGACGCGCCCTGCGTCGCTACGTGGAGACAGTGTGGCCCACATTCGATTGGCAGACCGCGTTTGACGGATTCTGCGCAGACTATGTCCCCTACTGCAAACCGGAACTGCTGGAACCAACCCTCGCGCTGGAGATGGTTGCACGGTGTGTCGTGGAAACTGGCACTTCGGGCCTGTACGGTCTG
This sequence comes from uncultured beta proteobacterium, assembly GCA_963782495.1. Lineage (GTDB taxonomy): Bacteria > Pseudomonadota > Gammaproteobacteria > Burkholderiales > Thiobacillaceae > DASQBT01. Next base: position 157,765 of record CAWAJU010000007.1, read on the forward strand.
CTGCAGCAGATCAGTCCGGAGCCGGTGCTAACTACTCTGGTCGGGCACATTCGCAACGATGAAGTGGGACACTACAGATATTTCTATCATTTCTTCCTGCGTTATCGCGAAATTGAGCGACCGTCACGCTGGCAGGTAGGGCTCGTATTGCGGCAGCGACTAAGGGTAATCGGTCAGGAAGATACCTACCTTGCATTGAAAAACGCATTTGTCGTGCACAACCCCGGGCAGACATTTAGCCCCCAGGATTTTCAGCGGATCCAACATACAGCGGGGCGCTGGGCACGCGCCGACTATCCTTACGAAATGTCGGTGAAGATGCTGCTCAAGCCGCTGCACCTGCCTGCTCTAATCAACCGCATGGCGCTACCCCTGTTGGTGCACCATGCACGGCGCGTTGTGGCGCCATGATGCGCGCCACTGGCGATAGGCTTGTCGTAATCGGCCACACCGGCCACCAAAGCATTAGTTCGGGGCACTTGCGGCAATCGGTTGATCGTGTCCTGAATCACGGCATTGCCTGACCCACCGGGCGTTTCACTCGCGGGACATCGCCAGTTCAAGATTTGCACAGGTGGTCAATTTTCTCCCGGCGGCGCCAGAAAGTCCTCTTCACCCCCGAGGACTAAACCGCTCGCGCGGTAGGGGGCTCCGATCTGGCGGAACCGGCCAACTTGGCGCAGGCATCCACCACGATCTGCTTGGGCGTCTGCTATCGGGCAGGGCGGGCTGCCGATTCGTGGACCCTCTTGACTCCGTCTGAGGTAGATGCCGAATCAGATAAGAAGGTAGTATCAAACTCCAATTCAAGACGGAGATGAATTGCGATGGGAAAAGTACCTAGAGAGGATTATCTCGAACAAGCCAAGCTCTTGAGCAAGGAAGAACGGGAACGGTTGTTGTCGCGGACGCGAACGAAGTTGGCGCGCAGACTGGAAGACAAGAAACTCAGTGCGTTAGAAGTTGTGGCGATACAGCTAGAGACAGAGGACGACAAGTTACAGGAATGGCGCGCGAAGATGGCTGAAATCAGGAAACGCATGAAGGCAAAATAAATTTGGCAGCTTGAAACAAATCACCGGTTGAGCCAGGCCACCTCATTGCCGAGTCCTTCGTGTGGGTGACGTTTCTTTGAGACCCGCAGGCGTCCCCTGCAAGGGCGGCGCAACCTTGATGACACTGAACCAGATAGTGCTCATTTTTTGAACAATACAGCCGAGTAACGGCTCTGTCTCAAATCTTTAATCTTTGACGAGGATTTATCCACTGGTTTTGTGGATAAATAAGGGGCGCCCCGGGGACGGGTATGGCCGACCAATTCTCATGACGTGTTCGTTGCCGGATGTCGGCTGTCGCGTGTGGATCGGACACCCCATTCGGCGGCACCCTTGCCGCATAGTGTCTGTAGATGGCTGGTACTGGCCCCTGGCATTGGATCTCGCTAACGAACGGTAGCCAATATCGATTGGATAGGCCAACGCTTGCTTTGCGGCGCCAAGCTCTCCCGATGCTGCCGGCCGGTCAGAGACGTTGCGTAATCCGCCCTAATCCAGACCCTCATCCTCACGAGGCGGACATCGCTGCCGCGGTCCAGGCGACGTTGGCGGAGCTCACCTCACGAAGTTTCGTTCTCATTCCGCTTGATCTGGCATGACGCTGACAAGAGCATTTGCGGCGAGTCCGATGCACACTTCGCGCGAGACTTGACTGCACAAACAGCAAGCCCCGCTAAAGCGGGGCTGCCGTGAAGAAGATGCTGATTACCGCCTGCGACAACGGGAGGCTGCCAGACCGGCGAGGCCGAGGCCGAGCAAAGCGAGCGTGGTCGGCTCCGGGACCTGCCCCGGTCCGGGTCCCGGGCCTGGCCCCGAAACGAACTCGACGTCAACGTTGTCGAGGCCGATGTAGTTGACGCCGCTCGCGCCCTGCAATAGCACTGCAGTGCTTGCCGACGAGGCGACGAACTGCATTGAAACACTCTGCCAGTCGTTGTTGCCGCCGGTCGATGGCGCGGTGAAGGTCTGCGATGCGCCGGCCGCGCTGGCCGTGATGGAATCAGGGCGGCCCCAGAATGTCGAACTCCCCAGATCAAACGACAACGAATAGGTTGCGCCCACCGTCGTCGCGATGGTCTGCGACATGCCTGCGAACGGGGCGCCCGCCTGGTAGTTGGTCAGGTCGAGGAAAAAGCTGCCGTCGCTCGCACTCAGCCCAAAAGGGTTACTCGCGCCGATCCAGGCCGTGGTGTCGGTGACGACGGTCCAACCCGTGATCACGGTCGAACCGGCTGCAGGCGACATGGTGTCGTTGCCTTGGTCGGCGAAGGCGCCCGACTCGAAACTGCCGTTGGTAATAAGGTTGGCGTGGGCACTGCCAGCCATCAGGGCCGCCACGGCCAGAACGCTGAATCGGATGTTCATGGTGAATTCCTCCCTGGGGAGCCGCCAAGTTCAAACCCTATCCAAACCACTTATCTTCCGACGCAAAACACGTACCATAAAAGGAAAAGCAATTAGAAACCAGACCTTGCATCGTGACGTCATTTTGCATCGCAGCGCAATTGTAAAGTTATCCGACACTGCGCCGTCTCTTCCCCCGCCCCCAATCGCTCGTTGAAGGGCCCTGGTGTAGTAACGCCCGGCGGATTCATAATCCGACGTCTTCCTTGCCCGACTGAACACCGGCTAATCGCGCGGAACCGAAAGCCACCCTGCACAAGAGTGACACACGACCTTGGGTCGCCTGCCGAAGCTCGGAACTCCAGAAAGCAACCGCCGTGTTGGCCAACGCTGATCAAGGTCATCTCGCGGAAAGTCGCGGACCTTCGCGGCTCCACAGAGTGAGTCGCAGGAACCCATCAGGTCCGATGCCGTAACATGGGCCAGGGGCTTGTCCTATGCCAGCCATGATAAGACGGCCCGGGAAAATGAGATCATGAGAACTCACACAGATATGGACGCCACGATGCCAATGGATAGACGGAATTTTCTAACGACCACCGCACTTGGTATCTGCGCCTTGCCTTCTTGCGCGTTTGCACTGCCGATTGGAAGATCGGCCCGGAGCCCGGCCTTGCTCACGGTGACCGGCGCGATCGGGCGTGGCAATCGAGGTCCCCTTGATCCGGCGCTCGACCAGATGATGCATAAACAACAGATCACGTTCGACAGGGCGCACGCTTTTGAATTTGAAGCCGTCGCTGCGCTGCCGGCTGTATCAATCAGACCAACGCTCGAGTACGACTCCAAGCCGCACGTGCTCAGCGGCCCGCTGCTTTTCGACGTCGTCAAGGCCGCCGGTGGGCATCGCTCCGATACGACAAAGTTGTTGCTGCGCGCCGTGGACGGCTACGCGGTCACGATCTCCATGTCCGACGTGCGCAAATATCGCTTTATTGTGGCCACCCATCTGGACGGTCGCCCGATGCCGCTCGGCGGCTTGGGTCCGCTGTGGGCGCTCTACGACGCCGACCGCTTTTCCGATATGGCCGCAAAGCCAGTCAACCAACGCTTTGCATTGTGCCCATGGGCGCTGTATCACATTGATGTGCAGCGCTCCCAGGGTTGACATTCGCCCACCCGATTTGTGCGTCAATGCAACCTCCCTGGTACAGCAGACGCAGTAAGCTTTAAGGCTGGCGTCAGCTTCGCCGAGGAACAGTCTTCCCCCAAGTCCCTGAATGGCTGACCCATGCGCGGAAGAGGACAGTTACCAAAAGCCCGACCGACCATCGCGCTCGCTTCGAATTGCGACCGGCAGCAGAAGAAGAAATGACGGTCAAGCGAGGTCGTCCAGTGTGATCGACAAGAATGGCCGCGCCTCGCTACACTAAAAGAATTGCACAGGATACCGAGGTGAGAAGCGCAGCCTATCCACGTCACAAGTACCGCCTCGCCGACCAAGAGTCCGAACACGACGCGGCGCAAGTCGGCGCTGCGATGTGACTGCCCAGGATTCGCGGCCCTTCCCGCCATTGAGCGTGTTCAAGGCGAGCCCCATGGGTGCACCCGATGGTTCGAAACACGCCCCTTCCACAGATCCCAACTGAATCGGCCCCACCAAGGGGTGAACTTATTCAGCCAGTTCCTTAGGCGCAGAGGCTTCCTGCTCGCGCTTGCGGAACCAGCAACGCAGCCCGCTTCTGAATTTCTCGCGCTCCTCTGGCGTCATCTGCTCCAAACGATTGGCGTGACAGCGTCCATGCCAGCCGCCGGGACCGCGAAACCCGCCGAACAGAATCCTGCTCAACACCAACAATCCCATGGCTTGCAGATAGCTGATTTCCTTGCCGCCCAGGAACAGAGCCGGCGCCAGCCAATTCCAGAGCGCCATCACCACCCAACCGAGCGCTGCGATGCCAACGATCGCCAGCAGAAAAAACTTTCCGCAGCGCGATTTGCAGTTCATGCCCATTTCATGGCTCCTTTAAAGATCGAATTCGTCATAGATGGTTTGCAGCCGTGCGCGAAGATGCAGCACCGCATAGCGTTTGCGTGCCAGCAGCGTGTTCAGGGAAACCCCGCTTTGCGCGGCCATCTCCTTGAAGCTGCGCCCTTCCACTTCGTGGGCGATGAATACTGCGCGCTGCTGCTCGGGCAGCTCTTCGAGCGCTGCGTGGATCTCTTCCAGCAGCACCTTGCGCGCATAGGCCGCCTCGGGCCCGGCGTCTGCAGCTGGCAGGACGTCTTCCAGCCACGGGTGGTCATCAGATTCGTGCGACGCATTGACAAGCGGGTCTGACCTCCTCTTGCGAAAGCGATCGATGATGCGGTTGCGTGCCACTCGAAACAGCCATGCACCAACCTGCTCGATGGAATCAGGCAGCCGATAGGTTTCGACAAGCGCATGGAACACGTCCTGCAGAATGTCTTCGGCTTCGCCCGGTTCGGCCACGCGCCGCCGGATGAAATTTCCAAGCCGTCCGCGCTCCCGCGTAACTGTTTCGACAACCCGCTTGTTCTGTTCTTTCATCAGCACGTCGGGATTGAGTGTCATGTCCATACCCGTGAAGACGTACCACGGCGCAAAATATTGTATGGATTGAAAAGAAAGGCCCAACTCCGCTTCGCTCAGGATGCTCAGACGCCAGCCCGGCGTCGCAGCTGACCAGATCATATGCGGCGTCAGCGGGAGTACTGATGAAGTGAGCGGGCCAGGTGAGCAGCGATTGCGCTCACGATCCGGGAGGTATGACGGGCTTTGCGGCCTGCCGGCCTTACCAACTCGCCGGCAACTGCCTTGGTATGACCATTTTCTTGTCTTCCATCCGGATATAACCACCCGTGCTCAGGTCCTTCATGATGCGGCTCACCATTTCGCGGGAGGCGCCCACCATGTTTGCGATTTCCTGGTGGGTGAGGCGCTGCTCGATTACCAGCGTTCCCTGCTGTTCCGTTGCCAGATTCAACAGGGTGTGTGCGACCCGCCCATAGACGTCTAGCAATGCCAGTCCCTTGACCTGATCAGTGAGAGAACGAACCCGCTTCACCAAAGTACGGATGAGTCCCATGGCAAAGCCAGGATGTTCTGCAATGCAACGTTCGAACCCCGCTCTGGAAACGACTGCCATCTGGCATGGCTCCATGGTCATGACCGAGGCGGAACGGGGTGCATCGTCGATGATCGCCAGCTCGCCGAAGTATTCGCCAGGACCCGCCATGTTCAGCAAGACCTCCTTGCCCTTCTCGTCGCTGACATACACTTTCACCTTGCCCGTCAAGATGATGTAGAACATCTCGCTCGGGTCTCCTTCATTGACCAGAATGGTGTTCTTGGCATACGATCTGCTCACGCCATAACTGGCGACAAGTCGCATGTCCTCCTGGCTCAGTTCGGGGAAAAATTGGTTTCCAGATGTCATCGTATCGGGCTCCATTCCGGGTATGAATACAAGCCTCTCGAACCTAACGCCTTAGATGTAGCTGATTCTTTACCGGGCAAGTATAGCAGTCTTGATCCACGCAGGCGGGGTGCGACACCGCAGGACGCATCGTTTTGACAGTGCAGATAAGGACTCGGACCATCTCAATTTGGGTCAAGACACTGCTCCTTGGTCTGCTGATCGCACTGATTGGTCTTGTCGCCGGCATGGTGCCACCCGTGGCCGCGCTCGAAAAGGACATCGGGCTGGGCTGGCTGTTCGGCCTGCGCGGGGCCCGGCCTGCGCCCCCTGATGTCGTTGTTGTCACCATCGACCGACTCTCTTCCGACGCACTTGGCCTGCCCAACAAGCCCAGCAAATGGCCGCGCTCGCTGCATGCGCGCCTGGTGCGCAAGCTGAAGGACCTGGGGGCCCAGGTGGTCGCCTTCGACGTCATCTTCGATGAGGCCCGGGATCCCGTCCAGGATGCGGAATTCGCCCGAGCATGCAGGGAAGCCGGAAACGTTGTCCTGTTCGAGTATCTCAAACGCGAATCACCCGGCGACGTCGACAGCGGATTGATTGTCCAGACCGTGGTTCCGCCTATCCCCGAGCTTGCCCAGGCCGCAGCCGCGCTTGCCCCGTTTCCGCTGCCCAAGGTGCCGGTCAGGGTGAGCGATGCCTGGTTGTTCAAGACCGGCGCCGGCGATGCGCCCACGCTCCCGGTTGTTGCACTGCAGCTGTACGCCCGCCCGTTCCAGACAGACTTGCTGCGTAGCCTTCACGAGGCGGCGTCTCCGCAGGAGCTTGAGTCGCTTGAATCTGACATGAACCCGGTGGCGTTTGCGCAAGGCCTTCGGCAGTTGTTTCTTACCCATCCCAGGTTGGCAAGAAGCCTGCACGCTCGGTTGCAGGATCAGACGGCGTTTGCAAACCCTCGCGCCCGCTCAGTCCTCGCGGCCTTGCTCGATGCATATAGCGGACCGAGCAGCCGCACGCTCGACTTTTACGGTCCGCCCCGCAGCATCGCCACCATCCCTTATCACCGGGTCCTGGATGGACAACTGGACGCGTCGAATATTGCCGGCAAGGCTGTGTTCGTTGGCTTCTCCGAACAACTGCAACCGGAACAGAAAGATGATTTCTACACGGTGTTCTCCCAGCCGAGCGGCCTGGATATGAGCGGCGTGGAGATCGCGGCCACCACCTTTGCCAATCTGTTGGAAGGCCGCAGCGTCACGCCGCTTCCGTTATCGCTGCAGTATCTGGTGATCGCTGGTTGGGGCTTGGTGTTGGGGACGCTGTTGTTGCTGCCCGCCATGGTGCTCCTGCCCATCACTGCGGCCCTGGCCGCGGCATACCTGGGTCTGGCGTATCACGCCTTCGCGGTGGATGGCGCGTGGCTGCCCGTCATCGTGCCGCTCATGCTGCAGTTGCCGCTCGCCATACTGGGTGCGCTGCTCTGGCGCTACCTGGATGTCCGGCGTGAGCGTCAACGAATACGCATGGCCTTTGCGCATTACGTGCCGGGACGGGTAGTGGATTCCCTGAGCCGCGGGACCACCGACGTGAGAACCAAACCGGAGGTCGTGCATGGTGTCTGCCTGGCCACGGACGTAGAGAAATTCGCCGGACTTGCGGAACGTCTGCACCCCGCAATCGTGCACACCCTGTTGAACCGCTATTACGAGATCCTGTTCGAGGCCGTCAAGCGCCGCGGCGGGTTCGTCTCGGATGTCGTCGGAGATGCGATGCTGGCCATCTGGGCCGCCACATCCGCCCAACCGTCGCTGCGCCGCCAGGCTTGCCACGCCGCGCTGGACATCATCGATGCCGTCGCTGCGTTCAATCGAGGCACACCCGAGGCGAGCATGCCTACCCGCCTGGGCCTGCATTGCGGGGAAATCGCGCTGGGCAACGTTGGCGCCGGCGACCACTATGAGTATCGGGCGGTAGGCGACATCGTCAATACCGCCACACGCGTGGAGGGGCTGAACAAGCAGTTGGGCACATGGGCGCTCGCTTCCCGGCAGATGATCGAGGGTATCGAGGACATCGTCACACGGGAAGTGGGCACATTTCGCCTGTCGGGAAAATCCCAGCCGCTGGTGATTCATGAACTGGTGGGTCGGGCCGGCCAGGTTGATGCCGCGGTGCACCAGCGCAACCTTGTTTTCGCCAGGGGCCTCAAGGCGTTTCGCGCGGAATCCTGGCGGGATGCGGTCGAAATGTTTCAAATGCTGCTGGCCCAATTCGGCAATGACGGGCCTTCCCGCTATTACATTGATCTATGCGAACTGCATGCCAAAGATCCCCCACCGGCGCCGTGGGACGGGGTCATCAACCTGCAGCAGAAATAGCCGCGCCCATAAATAAACTTGTTGCCTTCACCCGAGCTGGCCAACCCACCGGGGCCCCTGCCCCGTCACAATGCGTTGCTATATTGGGCGCCATCGGCTAGAAAGACGACTGTATGCGCAAACACTCAAAGTGTTGGAGCGCATAGACAATGCTTGATAAAGTGCCGACTGCAATCTTCACAACCGTCCCTTGGGGTTGCTTAGGATCTTTAATGCAGGTGTCAGCATAGGGAGAGAAAATTTGGGTCGTGCTGCGTTGGGTTTGTTCCTGATGCTGGTCGCACTTGGCCTGCTGGCTGCGCCGACGAGCTACGCGGCAGACCGCTGTAAGCCCTGGGCGGCCCAGCTTGCGTCAGTGCAAGGACGTGTAGAGACGCAACGCGCAGGTACGGCAGGCTGGCAGCCGGTGTCCTCGGGCGAGGTCTTCTGTCCGGGAGACAGTCTGAGGGTTCCGGCGCTGAGTCGGGCGGCGGTCCTTCTGCCCGGCGAAACAATGTTGCGACTTGATCAGGGGACGACTCTCACTTTCCCAGCGGCCCAAGCCGAACAGTCTTCCTGGCTCGATCTGCTCCAAGGGGCGGTGCATTTCATCAGCCGCCGACCGCCCAAGCTGCAAATCAAGACCCCCTTCGTTAATGCCGCCATCGAAGGCACAGAGTTTGTCCTGCGCGTGGACGCCGATCAGACCGAACTGTGGGTCCTGGAAGGCCGCGTGTTGGCGAGCAACCCAGCCGGCAGCCTGGCGGTCGCCGGCGGTGAAGCCGCCGTCGCCAAAGCGGGCCAGGCGCCTATGCGCTTGATGCTCAAGCCGCGCGATGCGGTGCAGTGGGCGCTCTACTATCCACCGCTGATCGACTTGCGCGCCGCGGAGTATGCATCCGGTCCCGCTGCCGGGAACCTGGGCGAGGCGCTGGAACGCTACCGGCAAGGCGATCTCACTGACGCCCTGGCAAAACTCGACGAGGTTCCGCCCGATGCGCGCGACACCTCGTATCTCGCGCTGCGGGACGGCCTGCTCTTGTCCGTCGGCCGGGTCGATGAGGCCGACTCCGACATCGCTCAGGCCCTGACCCGCAACCCGGACGATGGCATCGCACTTGCGCTGAAGTCTGTCATCGCATTGGCGCAAAGTGAGAAAGAGCAGGCCCTCGCGCTCGCCCGACAAGCCGTCGACCACGCGCCCAAGTCGCCGGTTCCGCGGATCGCCTTGTCTTACGCGCAGCAGGCGGGTTTTCAGATCGACGCGGCGATGGATAGCGTGCAGGACGCGCTCAGACTGGACCCCAATAATGCGCTGGCCCAGGCTCGGCTTGCCGAACTCAAGCTTTCCAAGGGAGACTCAGGTGGTGCCCTGGAAGCGGCGCAGAAATCCGTGGAGCTCAATCCGAATCTGGCTCGGACCCAGACGGTTCTGGGCTTTGCCCATCTCACGCGCATTGAAATTGATCAGGCCAAGGTTGCTTTCGAAAAAGCCATCGCGCTGGACCAGGCCGACCCCTTGCCGCGCTTGGGCCTGGGTCTGGCCAAGATCCGCCGGAACAAGCTTGAAGAAGGAAGGCAGGACATCGAGATCGCCACCAGCCTCGATCCGACCAATTCGCTCATCCGCAGCTATATGGGCAAGGCGTATTTCGAGGAAAAGCGCGATGCCCTCGCCGGTGTCCAACTCAGCATGGCCAAGGAACTGGACCCCAAGGACCCGACGCCCTGGTTCTATGACGCGATACGCAAGCAGCTGGACAACCGGCCGGTGGAGGCATGGCAAATCTGCAGGAAGCCATCGAACTGAATGACAATCGTGCTGTGTATCGCTCTCGCCTGCTCCTGGAAGACGATCTTGCCGCAAGGAGCGCAAGCCTCGGAAGGATTTACCACGACCTCGGCTTTGAGCAATCGGCCTTGGTGGAGGGCTGGCAATCCGTCAATAGCGATCCAAGCAACTATTCAGCACACCGTTTCCTTGCTGACTCCTACGCGGCATTACCCCGCTTCGAGATCGCCAAAGTGAGCGAGCTACTCCAGTCGCAACTCCTGCAACCCATCAATCTTGCGCCTGTTCAGCCACAACTGGCCACCAGTAACCTTCTGATACTCGAAAACGCCGGCCCGGCAAATCCGTCGTTTAATGAGTTCAGCCCGCTGTTTGAACGCAACCGACTGACCGCGCAGGCGTCAGCGGTATACGGAAGCAACAACACTATCGGTGATGAGATCGTACAGTCCGGCCTATGGGAAAACTTTTCTTACAGCTTGGGGCAGTTTCACTACGAGACTGATGGTTTCCGCCAAAATAGTGACCTGACGCAGGATCTATACGATGTATTTGTGCAATCAAATCTCGCACCATCGCTGAGTTTACAAGGTGAGTATAGACACAGAGCCTTGGAACACGGCAACCTTGAACTTGCGTTTGTTCCGGACCCATTTGGTCTGGTCAGACGAAATCTTCGAACCAACACATTTCGCGTGGGCGCCAAATACCAGCCTTCGCCAGACTCCAACATCGTCGCCTCGGTGATCCACGAGGATAACGAGGAAAACCTCGATTTCGGCTTCGGATTCCCATATCTGACCAATAGCCATGGGTACAACACCGAACTTCAATACCTGCTTCGGTCCACTCGCTATCGTCTGATTACGGGGGCCGGTCAGTATGATGTTGATAACACGACCACATACGCCGGCGATTTCAACACTTGGCATAGCAATGCCTACGTGTATTTGCTTGTCCCCTATCCACCTAGGTTGTCTTGGACTTTTGGTGCAAGTGTCGATTCCTTGCATGACGGCTTGGAAGGCAAGTTCAAGCAGCTGAACCCGAAATTTGGAGCAATCTGGAATGCGGATTCCGCAACTGTAGTGCGATTAGCCGCGTTCAAAGTCTTAAAGCGGACGCTGATTGCCGATCAAACCATAGAACCCACCCAGGTAGCTGGCTTCAATCAGTTCTTTGACGATTTCGATGGGACCAAATCAACGCGATACGGTGCTGCAGTTGACCGGAAGTTCGCTTCAAATTTCCATGGCGGACTTGAACTGTCGAAGCGGGAGTTAAAAGTCCCTATACAAGCGGTTACGGTCTTGACAGAGGATTGGGAGGAGCGCTTGGCTCGAGCTTATTTGAATTGGACACCACGTGCGCGATGGGCTATCAGCTGTAGCTATGAACTGGAGCAATTTCACAAAGTTACGGATGATCCCACGTTGAGCCCTCCGCCTCTTAGTATGAGAACAGAAATACTTCCTGTAACAGTGCGCTATTTCCATCCGTCTGGTCTATTTGGGCAAATCGGCGCGACCTACGTAAATCAGAAGGTGAAGCTGAACACAGGAGATATCGCCAGTGATCAGTTTGGGTTACTAGATGGGGGAATAGGGTATCGCCTGCCGATGCGGAGGGGAACCATTAGTATTAACGTGAGGAACCTTCTGGACAGAAGGTTCGAGTTTCAAGACCTTTCGACTCGGACATCGCCACCAAGCGTAAGTAATCCACCATTTCTTCCGGAGCGTACAATTTTTGCGAGTCTAGTACTCGCGTTGTGACCGAACAGAGTGATCCGCGGAATTGTACAACCTTGTCGTCCGATTTCTTTCACCAAACCAAGGAGAGTTGATCATGCGCAAAGGAGACTTAACAACCGTGTTTGTGGCTACCGCCCTAGCTTTCACCATGACTTCATGCGCGCACTATGGTGATCACCCGCCACAACCGGAGGGTGGCAAGCCGGTTTCAGCAGGTGCATTAATCTTGGACGGGAAGGAAGTCCCGCTATTCAATTCGAAAGGGCTCAAGGAATTCCTTGATGAGGGGCAGTACTCAACAATAACGCTTGTAAACAACAGAGGGGAAGTCAAAATAGTAAACGTAGACGGGAAACAGATCGAGCCTTGCGGAACTATAGAGGGAACGACCATAACGGGCACATGCCATCTAGAAGGCATCGACGTTATGCACGTCAACGATGTCTCGATATGGGTTACTCACGGCAGTCCAACGTGTGGCACGATTAGAGTCAACGGAAGGATTCTTCAAGTCCATGCGACCGCGGAGCCTGGCCACTGGAACAGGGGTAACTGGCCATGCCACGAGGGGACCTTGGCTGATCATCAGCATTAGATGTCCACGAGACGGTGCCGTCTTGACGCAGAATATAGCGACAGCTCAAACAAGAGTGCTACGTGAGATATACCGCCTATGCCCTTCTCGGTGTGTGTTTCTCCCATGCACGATGTTGAGTCGCTCCAACACAATTCCTAGATATCCCAACCTGGGATCCCCGTTAGTCTCTTGGCACGGCCTACCCTACCCTCTGAGTAGGGGAAGTCTCTTGCAGATGTCGCGCGAATAGAATAGGGGCGGTGGGCAGATCTAATGCACGAATCAAGACTGAGGCTGTTGCAGGAGATGCCCATTTTCGGTGGCGTCACGGAGACCACGCTGCGGCTCTTGTTGGACCTTGCCCGCGTCGTGCCGGTTGCCAGGAACGAATTCTTTCTTCGCCAGGACGACCAGGCGGATTCCGTCTTTGTTCTGGAGCAGGGCAAGGTCGCCGTCATCAAGACGTGCTGTGGACAAGACCATTTTTTGAGGACGCTGGAGAAAGGCGATTGCTTTGGCGAGATGGCCCTCATGGATCTGCTCCCGCGCAGCGCATCCATTCTGGCGATTGAGGACAGTCGCGCGATTGAAATCTCCGCCGCTGGCCTGTACGAAATCTACAAGCGCGATATTGAACAGTTCGTTTTGATACAAATGAACATGGGCAGGGAGGTGAGCCGCAGGTTGCGCACAGCGGAAGACAGGCTGCTGCAGGCGAGGATGGATGCGAAGGCCGTCGACGAAAGTTATGGCTTCTATTCCGTTTGACGCGGAGCAGTTTCTTTAGGGCAGGGACTGCCATCCCTATCCACTTCAATCATCGCCTGGTTCTAATTCTCGTCAAACCGGCAGCAGCGTAGCGCGCCTCAGTAATTTCCTGGCTGCGGCGACGCCTGCTCCAGACCCGCACTCCTCACTCCCGTGTGACCTTCTGGCGCGAAGGCGCGACACGCCTGCCCGCAATGGGCCGTGTCGCAGAGCCTAACGCGCTTCCGACGTGAATTCTTCACATGCGCCCACTGCAATATCTCACGGTATCCGGATTCTGACCTGCGTACATTGGTCCGCGTGGTCCACGAGTGATGATGGTTGCCCCGTGGATCATTGATCCACAGCAACCATCAATTCAGTTAAGGAGTTATGACATGAAGGAAATCATCAAGAAGCTTGGCGGTGAAAAGCCCGCCTGCATTGAAGCTGAAGACATCGCAGGCCTTGCCAAGGAGGCAGTCGGCCGCGCCCTGGCTGCGCGCCAGATCATGACCGAGCTGTCGGCGGAGCAAGCCGGCGCTGTTGGTGGTGGCGCATTCCTGCTTGCCCCCATCATTGCCGGCGGGCCCATCATCCGGTCCCTCAGCGCCGGCCTTGCGGTGCCCTCTGTGCCCTCGATGCCGGGCGCGTTCACCACGTTTGCCTGAGGTCCATGACCATGTCCGACAAACCCGAAACGCTTTGCCCCAGCGCCCAACCCGATTGGGAAGGGGCCCGGCTGTTTGCGGTGGTCGGTGGGACGCCGGATAGGCCGGAAACGGCCTATCTGGACCAGGCCCAGCCGGTGAGCCCCGAGCTTTTGGCGCTTGCCGGTCCGGTGGCGCCGGCGGAGGTATTCCGCTTCGCCGGAACTTGCGTCCGCACCGGCTGCCACCACTTCGACAGCGGTCGGGACACCTGCCGCCTCGCGGAAAAGACGGCTCGCGTCGTGCCCGTGATGTTCGAGAAACTGCCCAAGTGCGCCATCCGGCGCGACTGCCGGTGGTGGAAGCAGGAAGGCGTTGCAGCATGCAAGCGCTGTCCCCAGGTCGTCACGGTCAACTACGCGCCGAGCGAGGAAATGCGCACCGCGGCGGATCCTTCCATCACCTCGGTCAGCAGCCCTGCGGGCGCCTGATCCCAGTTCTCTTCCTCTTTCGAAAGGAGTTTTACCATGCAATCCCAAATCAGTTCCCAAGCACCTGAAGTTCTCGCCCAGAGCGAATGCAACGAGGTCGGTGGAGGTCTCAATCCCCAGCCTCTGCCCCCGGGAGCCGCAACGCGATTCCAGTATGCGGGAACGCTGCATAGCGTCTATGTCGACGGCGTTTACCGCGGCGACTATTACATCGGGTAACCACCCGCGATCCGCGCAGGCCCCTTGGGCAGCGTCAGGCCGACAAATTCACATAGGAAAGGAAACAAAATCATGCAAGACCAAATGTTCGAAGAACCCAATGAGCTCCAGACCATGACGGAGCTCGACGATGAAGCGCTCTCGTCGATCAGCGGAGGCTATCCGTGCAGCTACCTCGGCGTCGAGGACTGGAAGCTGATGATGTCCTACGAGTCCCGCAACTACTGTTGCTAAGCCGCTCCTCCTTCCCCGCCGCTCCCGGGTGCTTCCTACCCTACGGGGCCGCGGCGGGGGCTTTTACGACCCTATTTGCGACCGACCATGAATCGCCCACTCTTTCGTGAGGAAGCCCGTTCGCAGCACCAGGACATGCTGCATGGAGAGGTGCTGATGGCACGCTCGCCGACTGTCATGCTGTTCGGCCTGGTCGCGACGCTGATTGCGGTGATGCTGGTGTGCTTTGCGATCTGGGGACAATACACGCGCAAGGAACACGTCCTTGGTTACCTCGCGCCGACCCGCGGCCTGATCAAGATCTTCACCCCGCAGAACGGCACCGTGCTGGAGAAGCGTGTCCGTGAGGGCCAAGCGGTGAAACGCGGCGACGTGTTGTTGGTCATCTCGAGCGAGCGCGCAACCGCGTCTACTCCGGATGCCCAGGCGACCATGTTTGCAGACCTTCGCCAACGGCGGGACAGTCTGCGGCAGGAGCAAGCAAAGCAAAGAGAGATCGACGCGCTGACCAGCGACGGCATCGGCGAGCGCATGCATGGGCTGCAAGCAGAGATCCGTGAAGCGCAGGCCCAGTTGGAGCTGCAACAGCGTCGCGTGGCCGGGGCCGAGCGCACCGTGGCCCGTCATGAACAATTGGTGGCGGCGCACTTTGTTTCGGAGGCAACCTTGCAGCAAAAGCAGGACGAACTCATCGACCAGCGCAATCAGCTGGCCCAAATCCAGCGCAGCATCACCAGCCTCAACAGTGACCTCAACGCCGCCCGTCTCGAGCTGGCGGCCTCCGGTCTCAAGCGGGCCAACAACACGGCCGGCATCGAGCGCCAGATCTCCGAACTGGCGCAGCAACTCACCGAGGCCGACACTCGGCGCGGCGTGGTCCTCACCGCTCCGGCCGACGGAACCGTCACCACCATCCTGGCCGAGGTGGGCCAGGCGGCGACCCCGAATGCACCGCTGCTCTCCATCCTGCCGGCCGGTGCCGAACTGCAGGCCCAGCTGCTGGTGCCTACCCGGGCGGCCGGGTTCATCCGGCCCGGCCAACAGGTGGCCCTGCGCTATGAGGCTTTTCCCTACCAACGCTTCGGGCACCACATAGGAAAGGTGACTGAAGTCGGCCGCACGGTGATCCAGCCCAACGAATCCAGCCTGCCCATGCCAGTGCAGGAGCCGGTCTATCGGGTCACCGTGCGTTTGCCCATGCAGCAGGTGCGCGCCTATGGCCAGGCCATGGCGCTGCAGGCCGGCATGGCGGTGGACGCGGATATCCGCATCGACCGCCGCCGCTTGATCGAATGGGTGTTCGATCCGCTGCTGTCCATAACCGGCCGCGTCTGAGGAGGCATACCCATGCTCGATTTCAGCCTTGCCCGCCGTACCCCCGTAATCCTGCAGGCCGAGGCCGCCGAGTGCGGTCTGGCCTGCGTGGCCATGGTAGCGGGCTATCATGGCCTTCGAATTGACCTCGCAACGCTGCGCGCGCGTCATGCGATTTCGCTGCGCGGTTCGACACTGGCGGATCTGATGCGGCTGGCAGGCCAGCTCCAACTCGCCCCGCGCCCTCTGCGGCTCGAACTCGATCATCTTCCGCAACTCAAGCTGCCCTGTGTACTGCACTGGGACTTCAACCATTTCGTCGTCCTCACCCGGCTGCGCGGCGACCGCGTGACGCTACACGATCCAGCCACCGGCCAGCGTGAATTGAGCCGTGCGGAGTTTTCCAAGCATTTCACCGGCGTGGCCCTGGAACTCGCCCCCACGCACGAATTTTCACCGCGCAGCGAAACCCGAAAGATCAAGCTCTCCAGTCTCATCGGCCGCCTGCATGGAATGGGCGGCACCGTCACACAGGTGCTGATGCTGGCGCTGGTGCTGCAGGTATTCGCCATCATCGCCCCGTTCTACATGCAGTGGGTCGTGGACCAGGCCCTGGTGTCCCAGGATCGCGATCTGGTCAGCGTGCTTGGCGTCGGTTTCCTGTTGCTGGCCATCGTGCAGGCTGGAGTCACGGCGTTGCGGGCTTGGGTGTTGATGGTGCTCGGCACCAGCCTCAATCTCCAGCTGCTGAGGAATCTGTTCCGCCATCTGATCCGTCTGCCCATGGCCTGGTTCGACAAGCGGCACCTCGGCGACATCGTGTCGCGCTTCGAATCGCTCAACGTGATCCAGCGCACCTTGACCACCGGCTTCCTGGAGGCCTTGATCGATGGCGTGATGGCCATCGTCACCCTTGGCATGATGCTGTTCTATAGCCTTCCCCTGGCCATGGTGGGGATCGTGGCCGCCACAGCCTACGCCATCTTGCGCTTCGGGCTGTATCGTCCCCTGCGGCTCGCAACCGAGGAGCAGATTGTGCGTGGCGCCAAACAGCAAAGCCACTTTCTCGAAACCGTGCGCGGCATGCAGAGCATCAAGTTGTTTGCCCACGAGTCCCCGCGCGCGGCGGCATGGCAGAACCTGGCGGTCAACCAGTTCAACGCGGGCATTCGCACCCAACGCCTGGGCATTCTCTATCAGGGCCTGAATGGACTGCTGTTCGGTGTCGAGAACGTCGTGACCATTTGGCTCGGCTCCCTGCTCGTGCTCAACGTCGCCCAGGGCAGCGGCTTCTCGGTCGGGATGCTGTTTGCTTTCATTTCCTACAAGACCCAGTTCGTGCAGCGGGTGTCGGCCCTGATCGAGAAGGGGCTGGAACTGCGCATGCTCGGGCTGCACACCGAGCGCGTAGCGGATATCGCGCTCACGCCCGCCGAAACCCGGGACGAATACGACGATCCGCTTGTCGCCCCGGTCGAGGGCGACATCGAGGTCAAGCACTTGAGCTTTCGCCACTCCGAGGCCGAGCCGATGGTATTGCAGGACATCAGCTTCAGCGTGCGCGCGGGCGAGTCGGTGGCCATTGTCGGGCCCTCCGGGGGCGGCAAAACCACCCTGGTCAAGCTCATGCTCGGTCTGCTCCAACCCACCGAGGGCAGCATAGCGGTGGATGGCATTCCGCTTTCCCAGCTCGGGCTGACGCGATACCGGCGTGCCGTCGCCAGCGTGATGCAGGAAGACCAGCTGTTTGCCGGTTCGATCAGCGAAAACATCTGCTTCTTCGATCCGCAACCCGACCCTCAGCGCATCGAAACCAGCGCCCGGCTGGCCGCCATCCATGACGACATTGTCGCCATGCCCATGCAATACAACACGCTGGTGGGCGACATGGGCACGGTCGTGTCCGGCGGCCAGAAGCAGCGCCTGCTGCTGGCCCGCGCCCTTTACCGCCAGCCGCGCATTCTCATGCTTGATGAAGCAACCAGCCATCTGGACATCACCCGCGAGCGCTCGGTCAACGAGGCGATCCAAACCCTGATACTTACCCGCATCATCGTCGCCCACCGGCCCGAAACGATCGCCAGTGCAGATCGGGTGATCGTGCTGGAAAAAGGTCGGATCATTGCCGACGCTCCAACTCAAAAACCGTTTTCCGCTGCGGAACCCGTACCGCGTCCACTTGAGAGAGAACGCATGGCCGCGGCCTCCTGCCTGACCTGACAGATCCCATCACGCTGCTGAAATTCGCCGGTGCGTGAGCTCCAATCATCCGATTACCTGCCTGCGCCATGGCATTCGGCCTGCAGATGTGAATAGTTCACGCTTGATCTGTGATCGCCTCCACTGAGCGCCTAGCCCAACCGGCATACAGTGAATTGCGAGCCAGGCTTGATTCAAGCTTGGCTCGGAAGGCAGCCAGTACCGGCAGCAGAACCGGCCAGAAGACATGGCAAGCCGGGTTGGCCGTTTCAATGGATTTGATTAGAAGACAAGGGAGCCACAATGACACCAGGCAAGAATATCGCCACTCTTTCCGGCAGCGCATCGCTGGAGTTCAGTTCTCCACTCCAGTCCTTCCCTGTGCAGGAATCGGGGCCGCCCAATTGCACCATCATCCTCTCCGCCGGAGTCGAAGATGGCGGCGTGCGCGCCACTTTGGCCTTGTCCATGGCCTGTACCGCCTTGTCCATGGACATGGACACCCATGTGTTCCTGGTGGGATCGGGTCGGGACTGGGCCTACCAGGCTTCCAGCCGCGAGGTCAGGATTGACGGGTTTCCGGACCTGCATGAATTGCTCCAGGAGTATCTGGCTCTGGGCGGGAGCATCGGCGTATGCGCCGCCTGCGAGGCGGCCCTTTGCGGCTCACCATACGCCGCAGCGGACCCGCCTCGCTGGCCGGGGATAGAAGTCCAGGGCATGGCCACGGTGATGGAACGAGTGATCGCCGGCCGGGTGGTCACCTTTTGAAGGGCATTCGGGCGATGCCTGATAACGATGAAACAGCTTCAGGCAAGTCGTGATGCGCGATGCCTTCTGCGGCCCGATCGACTGAGACTGCCCCTGACGATGCAAGCTCATTTCAAGAACAGCAAGACCCAAACAGGGAGAGCGTCATGACGACCAGAAGAATGCCTTATTCTCTACTCGCAGTGCTGGGAGTGTGCTTCACGCTGTCGAGTCCGGCTTACGCTGACGTTATCCTGGTTGGGACACCCACGAGCTGCCACTGTGGCGCCTGGGATTCGCAATTTCTTCCGCCCGGACCCAACAACTTCATGTATGCAACCCAGTTTTCGCTGTCGAGCAACCAGGCGGTGACCTCGATTGATGTCTCCCTGTTCGGTGACCAGGGTGCGAGCTTTGCGCTCTCCCTGCTGGATGCCCTGGCGGGCGGCATCGCCGACATCGTCGCGACCGAAGACCTGAGCATTTCAAGTCAGAATTTGCTTGCCACATACAGTCTTCCAGTGAACAAGAATCTGGCCGCAGGGACATACTTTCTGGCGCTTACCGAGGCCGTCGGTTATCAGCTGCTCGTGGGTTGGGACATTGCGGATAGGGTATTCAGGACCACTGCGGGGACCGTTACCGATGGAATGTGGGAGCTGAATGCTGCGAGCGGCGCATGGAATTTCCTGCCCTTTCCTGGCGGCACGCCGGGCGTGTTTCCTGTCTTCGGCTCCAATCCAGGTTCCGGATCGGCAACGGTTCCCGAGCCCGGGAGTCTGGCGATGCTCATTCTCGGATTGGCCAGCCTGACATTGATGCGTCGGCGAAATGCGCTCTGTCTCGCCCCGAGTTCGCACAGTCCAAGGGCTCGGTAAGACCGGGAGTGCTGAGCCGGGTGAATTTTTCGCATCATCGCCGTGCGGCAATTCACGGCATCGACCATCTCCTTTCAGTACGCTGACAAGACCTTCCCAGCAACGCTGAAAACGGCAGAGCGGGGATCACACTTCCGGTCCTGTTCACGATCATACGGACCCGGTGCAGGCGTTCTGGAAGACCCTGAGGACAAAGGAGGCCATGAAATGACAACAGGATACGGTCGGCAGGCGAATTCCGATGAAATGACGGCGCCGCTGAGGACGCTCATTGAACTCTGCGCAACGCAAAGTGAACGGCTGGGCCACTTGTCCGGCCAGATGGCCAAGGTCGTTTCGGTGCTGGAACGCCTCTCCGGGCACATCGGTGACTCCCGCAGCGAAACACGTATCCACCCGGCGCCGGCGGAAGTCGCCGCCATTGGTGCGCGTGCGGGACGCGTCACGCTGCCTGACGAGTGTGTGCCGGTTGACCTTGGCTCGGGACAACCCGCCAACATCGAATCACTTCTAGGTGTTGTCCATCCGAAACGCGCCTACGGTGCGCCCTCCTCGCCCCCTGGCAGCGCTGCACCCGCTTTCCGGCCCGATGGCGACGATATCTGCCAGGCCAAGTGCGGCAATGTGGTGCTGGCTGTCGGACGCGGCCATGCCGGCTACTCCGCCGACGGCGGAAATACCTTTACCCCGCTCAATCCGAGCACCACCTTTCCCCATTGGACCGATGGCGGCTCGTGCTGCGACCAGGCAGCACAGTACTTGCCCGGCGTTGACCGCTTTGTCTGGATCATGCAGTTCAGCCCCGGCGCGAATGGCCACAACTGTCTGCGCATTGCCGCAGCCAGCCCGCGCGAGATGATCTGTACCAAATTCACGGGCTGGACATTTTGGGACTTGAGCGCCGCGCGGCCCAGCTTGGACAAGGGCATGAACCGCCCTGAAATCTCGGCAAGCCGGAATGTTCTCCGTGTCACCATCGGTCAGCGCGAAACGGGCTTGTCCGTCCTGGAGTTTCCTCTCCAGGCAATCCGGGCGGGCGGACCTGCCCACTGGCGCCTTCATATCCAGTCCAATTCAGCGCGTTCTCGCGAAGGCCGTTTGCATTCACTTGCCGGCTAGGAAACATGGCAGATTGCCGGCCCCGCATGGCTATCTTCGTCTCACGGCGCGACCACTGTCTCGCCGAGCTGCTTCGCGCGCACCGCAGCGGCGAGCTGGATTGCCAGATCCCGCTGATCATAGGCAACCACATCGATCTTCACGTGCTGGCCGAGGCCTTCGGCATTGTCGTCCACCACATTTCGGTAGAGCGCGATCTTCGGGACCGGGCTGAAGCGATCGAGCTTGACCTGCTGCGCGAGCACCGGGTGGATCTGATCGTGTTGGCCCGCTACATGCAGGTGCTATCTCCCGCGTTTGTCCGACACTATGAGAACCGGATCATAAACATCCACCACTCCCTGCTGCCTGCTTTCGCTGGTGCCCAGCCGTATCATCGGGCTTACGAAAGGGGTGTGAAGATAATTGGGGCCACCGCACACTATGCGACCGAAGTGCTGGACGACGGCCCCATCATTGAGCAGGATGTGATACGTGTCAGCCATAGAGACAGCGTGCAGGACCTGATACGGAAGGGCGCGGACCTGGAAAGGACTGTGCTCACCCGAGCGGTCAAGTGGCACATCAGCAACCGGGTCCAGGTTCACATGAACAAAACCGTGGTGCTTGATCATGATCAGCACATTGCGCGTTCAATGCGCGGCAGAAGCCAGGTCTCGCACGGCGGCTGCGGGGCTGGCTTAGACATCACCGGGGCCCTGCCAACGTCGCCGTGATTTTGGAAGGACACCCATCGGCAAGTCAGCGCGTGTGTACCTTCCATGAGGTCATTCAGGACGACCATGCTGCGGCCCGATTGCAAGTCAGGTGCACCCGATTGACATCCCCATCCTGCCGGTAATTTTTCACAAGCTTCTCGCCTGACAGTTCACAGATTGCGGACGCCACTCTCGCGATACTGACTCCACCAGAACGGGTAAGCCTTCTGGCGTTCATTCCCATTATTCAAGGAGAGAAGTCATGAAGAGCACCAGCACGAAACCCTATTCCGGCCTCATTGCCGCTGACTTTCCCTATTGCCCGCTTCCCGACTCACCCTGGCCGACGCAATCCGCAAGCCGACGCGGCGCCAAGGTGAGAAGCCACGAATGTGCGTCCGGTGAAAGTACAGGATCGCCGCGTCACGGCAGCGAGAAATTCATCATGACCGTGCTCATAGGGGTGAAGGAATCCATGGACGATTCCGCAATGGCGGAACTGCTGCTCTCGCTGCGCGGCAATATAGGCATCAGCTCGGCGCAGCAGAGCCACACAAGGCACATTCTGATGATCGAGTACGACCCCAGCCTGGCCCGGCGCCGCGACATCCTGGCCCTCCTCGGCGACCGGGGACTGCACGCTTGCGTAGCCGGTTGCTAGTCCTGTGAAGCCATGAGACGAAACCGGTGGATACGTCAAATAAGCAATGGCGTGATGAACTCATGCGCGGCCAGGGTTCGTGGAGAGGCATGGTGAATTCTTCACAAATTGCGCTGTGCAGACTTCACAGCCAAGAGAAGACTGCCCCGGTAAATTGGTAACCACGGTAGCAGCGGCAAGGCTGTGTTGTAACAACCCGCTGTCGTAAATGAATGAGTGAAATGTGGAGGATTTGCAAATGCGCAATACCGCACCGTTACCCGGCCAAGCGCTTCTTCAGTCGCCAATACACGAATTGACGTTTATGGACCTGCTTCTGCCGCCTGTGGAACAGCAGGAGCCTGTGTCCGATCTGTTGGATTGGCTGATCTCCGACCCTGGTGACACGACAGTGAGTATCGCAAGCCAGTCCAAGTTTGTGTTCGCGGAGCGCGGGAAACCATTCAGCGATGCGAATCATGGATAAGGATCGAATGACGTCTGGCCTTGGGAAGCAATGGCCGCGGCCATAAACCTCATCGATAAATAGACGGGGCAGCATCCGACCAATCGTCCCACGCTGCCAGGGACATCAGACAGAGATGAAGGGAATCGATATGAAAAGGCAAAGTGGATTGAAGCTAGTGATGAACGCTGCGTGGCTTGCCACCGCGGCAACCCTTGGGAGCGTGTCGGCTGCAGATTTCACGACGAAGGACACAGCCGTCACAGATCCGGCCCCGCTTGATTGGACGGCATTGTCACGCGATGCACAGTCTCCCAACGTAAGCCGGCTCGACTGGACTGGCTTGTCGAGCCAGGTCAGATTGACTCGGCACGATGCGCCCGACCCGTACATCGGTACGAGCCTTAGCAAACCCCAAGCCCAGGACCGACTTGACTGGACCGGATTATCGAAATGATGCCGGGAGCATTGCCTCTGTGCTCATCGATTCAGACCCCATTCCGGCCTGACTCGCTGACATCCTGGCTCACCCAGGCGATGCGCAGTAAACGGCTGCAGAAGATCGACTGGTGAAAAGGGGGGATATCAAAAATGCCCAAGACCGCACGGATGCCCAGTCAAGAGCTCATTCAGCCAGCAACGCCAGCGCCAGAGCTCATGGACCTGTTGCTGCCTTCCCCGGAACAACAGGAGTCTGTGTCCGAACTGTTTGAATCGATGATGCCGGACGCTTTCGACCTGACGGCGCATTCGCCCTCCCAAGGGCGAGACAGTGGGCAAATGAAGCGTGCGTCCCGAGGGGAGACCGCGGGATCTGCCCTATGCCTGCCGGATCGGGAGTCATCTGATTCAGTTGGCAAACAAGTGAAAGGAAAGAATCATGAAAGCAAGCCTACCTATCTTGCTCATCTGTGCCCTGGTCTATGTCCCGGCTTCGATGGCGGACTGCGGCGACGAGGATGCCTCAAATAGTATGGACGAGAGCGTTGCGCCAGCCCCGTCATTTTCAGCCGCAACGCAGATTGCGGTGCCACAGGTCCGGGAGGACAGGAATCTCTCGCCGGGCACCGGCGTGAGCCTGACGCCTGCCAGGCACAAGCTCGAATACACGCCGTACGAAGATGAGGGATACAAGCCCTGAACCGCTCAAGCCATTCGTCGCTCTCATGGGCGTTCGCCCACGATCCTGCCACGCCTGGGCTCTGCGGCAACCGGGAGCATGCGCTGGAAAGGAGCAGGCCGATGAATGGCTCATTGAAGTCGCGCTGGATCCGAGCAGACGATACAAGCCACACCCTGCGCATGCTGTGGACGACTTCAATGCCTTCGATGCCTTTGCAATGCGCGAATGTGAGCCAGGGCAGCCTTGTGAGTGGGTCGGAGATTGGTCTGCAAGTCGCCAAGTACAAGGACAATTCGCGACGCGTCGTTGAATTTCCCTGTCGTCCTGGGGCACTGCGAAAGTAGAGTCTCAGTCAGGGCCAACCGCTTGGCCGCGCAGTGTTCTCTTGCGGTTTGCGTCAGCCTGCGTTCAGCCTCCCCATGATCCTTGCCGGCAAATCCTCCAGTGGCAGAATCTCATGCACCGCATCGAGTTCGACTGCCGCCCTGGGCATGCCGTACACCACACAACTGGACTCAGCCTGTGCCAGGTTATACGCCCCCGCGTGGCGCATCTTCAGCATGCCTGCGGCACCATCCCTGCCCATTCCGGTCAGAATGACGCCGGTGGCGTTCTCGCCGACTTGAGTCGCCGCCGACTCGAACAATACATCCACAGATGGGCGATGCCGGTTGACCGGCGCTCCTTCGGACAGCGCAGTGTAATAATGCGGTCCCTTGCGTTGCACCAGCAGATGGGAGTGTCCAGGCGCGATATAGGCATGACCGGGAAGAACGCGCTCGCCGTGCTCCGCCTCCTTCACCGTGATGGCGCAAAGCTTGTCCAGACGCTTGGCGAACAGGGCAGTGAACTGCTCCGGCATGTGCTGGGCGATCAGGATGCCCGGGCAGTCTTCCGGCATTGGCTCGAGGAATACACGTATCGCCTCGGTGCCGCCGGTCGAGGCGCCAATGATGATCAGTTTATCTCTGCTGGCAAGCGGATTCCGCAGGGACGGCAAGGCCTTGCCCGCGCTCTTCCTGTTTTCCACCCTGGATGCCTGATTGAACTGCGCGCCCGCCGCGCCGCGTATCTTGTCGGTGATGGTCCGCGCATATTCAAGCATTCCGCTCTGTATCGACACGCTCGGCTTGGCGACGCAATCCACCGCACCCAGTTCCAGGGCTCGCAGCGCCGCCTCGGAACCGTCTCCGGTCAGGGACGAGACCATCACCACCGGCATCGGCCGAAGCCGCATCAGCCGAGCGAGAAAATCCAGGCCGTCCATTTCCGGCATTTCGACATCCAGCGTCAGCACATCCGGATCCAACTGCTTGATCAATTCGCGCGCGGCCAGCGGATTGGATGCGGTGCCAACGACCCGCATGTCGCTCTGGCGGTTGATGATTTCGCTCATGACACTTCGAATAAGCGCGGAATCGTCGACGATGAGCACCCGCGTCTTCGTGTTGGTTTCCATGCTGGTCGCCTGTCGGGGGAACGCCTAAAACAATTCGATTTCGCCCGCCACCTGCGGCACGTTAATCCGCCTGGCATACTCTTGTTCGCGCGTGACAGCTGCCTGTTCACCTTCCTGCATCAGCTTCTTCATCATCACCTTGCCCGTCTTTGGAAAGAAGCACACCTTTCTCGGATAGGTGGCGTTCAGGTCCTCTGCCACGATCCGCACGTTCTCTGCGCTCAGATAGCTGCGCACGAAAGCCGCGTTGCGTTCGCCAACATTGAGCATGGAAAAGCCACGCAACACCTTTCCGCCGCCGAAGACTTTGGCTTCGAGGTTCTCTCGTCGTGCACCGGTCTTGAGGATCTTGTTGATCAGCACTTCCATGGCATACGAACCGTAGCGCATGGAGGTGGACACCGGACTGTCGGCATCACCACCGTCCGGCAGCATGAAGTGATTCATGCCTCCAACGCCCGATATCCGGTCGCGAATGCACGCGGCGACGCAGGACCCCAGAACCGTCATGATGAGCATGTCTTTGGAGGTCACGTAGTACTCGCCTGGCAATACCTTGGCCGCTGTCTGCTCGAACGTGCGGTCGAAATAGAGATTGGTCGCAAGGTCCTGGAACGCCTGGTCCCTGGGTATCCGCTCAACTGCGCTGCGCATGCGTCTGGTCCCGCTTCTTGTTGGTCAATTCGTAGACGGTCTTCTCGCGCAGGCGGAAGTCCTCGGTGATATAAGAAAAATTCTCCGAATGGCCGGCAAACAGCAAGCCATCCCGCTTCATCAGAGGGGCGAAGCGAGTCAGGATCTTCGATTGGGTCGGCTTGTCGAAGTAGATCATCACATTGCGGCAAAAGATCGCATCGAATCGTTCCTTCAGCGGCCAGGCATCTGACAGCAGATTCAAGGGCAGAAAGGTGATCAGTTGACGCAGTTCCGGCCGCACCCGCACCTGTCCGCTCCGTTCTCCCTTGCCCTTGAGGAAGAACTGCTTGATCCGCGCCTCCGGCATTTTTTCCAGGCGCTCCATGTTGTAGACGCCCGCCTCTGCCTGTGCAAGAACACTGGTGTCGATATCGGACGCGATAATGCGGGCTCGGGGCGTCCAGGTGTGGAACGTTTCCACCAGCGTCATGGCGATTGAATACGGTTCCTCACCCGTCGAACTGGCAGAACACCAGAGCACGATTTCGTCGCGGCGATTGCGGATGTGCCCGGCGAGCATCGGAAAATGATGAGGTTCGCGGAAGAAAGCCGTCAGATTGGTGGTCAGCGCATTGGTGAAGGCCTCCCACTCCTCAGCGTCACGTCCGCTTTCCAGGCCGGAAAGATATTCGTCGAAGCTATCAATGCCGCGGCTCCGAAGTCGCCTGGAGAGGCGGCTATACACCATTTCATGCTTGGTAGTGGAAAGCGCAATGCCGGCCTGCTGGTAGATGAGTTCTCGCACCCGGGCGAAATCCTGCATCGTGAACTCGAATTCCTTGCACGGGCCGGCTGTTCTGGCCTGGGATATCGTAGCTTGGGCCATCATGCATTGCCCCTCGTTCCGGAATTGTCGCTGCCAAATGCCGCACTGGTTCGCCATGAGCGTGCTTGCTCTGGCAACGGGTTCTTGATCGGACGCCATTGCAAGAAGGCCCGGGGCAGCTGATATTGCAAGGCGTGTGACATGTCTATTTCCGCCACGATCGGACTGCTCAAACCTTGCGGAACAGTCTCTGGTCCAGCGCCTTCCGGCCGTCTGCCAAGACGATGCGTTCCTTGACCGGTGTTTCCCATCTGTCCGCAATGCCCGACTGCTCCGTTCCGCCGCAGCCTGCATAAGCCGCACCGTAATCTGCGAGCACGTCCAGCAGGACTTCACCGATTGCCTTGGTTTCCAGGTGCATCATCGTCGCTCTCCTTATAGAGATGTTTGTATGAGTGGGCCCGCCATCGATCGTTGTCGACCGAACGCGGGCCCGTACCGCGGTTTGCTGCTTAGAACTCCTCCCATTCACCTTCTGCAGCACTGGCACCGGCCGCCTTTTTGGGTTGAATCCTGGCTACGGGCTTGGCACTGGGGGATGGCGCCGCGGGTTTGGTCTTGGGCTTGTCGAATGCCGGCCGCGCGACATTGGTGGCGCGGTTGGGACCGCGGCGCTCGACCTTCTCGGGCTCATTGCCCGGCACCTGATACTGGTTGACCATGGTCTGCAGCGATTGCGCCTGCTCCTCCAGGCTCTCCGCGGCCGCCGCAGCCTGTTCCACCAGCGCGGCGTTCTGCTGGGTCACATTGTCCATCTGCGTGATCGCCTGGTTGACCTGCTCGATACCCGCGCTCTGCTCCTGGCTGGCCGCGGTGATCTCGGCCATGATGTCGGTCACGCGCCGGATGCTGTTGACCACCTCTTCCATTGTGTTGCCGGCCTGATCCACCAGCTTGGCGCCCACTTCGACCTTGTCCACCGAGTCCTCGATCAGCATCTTGATTTCCTTGGCCGCCGCCGCACTGCGCTGCGCCAGATTGCGCACCTCGCTGGCCACCACCGCAAAACCACGGCCCTGCTCGCCCGCCCGCGCCGCTTCCACCGCGGCGTTGAGCGCCAGGATGTTGGTCTGGAACGCGATGCCGTCGATCACGCTGATGATGTCGGCGATCTTCTTCGAGCTGTCGTTGATCTCGCCCATGGTCGAAACCACCTTGCCGACCACATCGCCGCCCTTCACCGCGATGTCCGAGGCAGAGATTGCCAGCTGATTGGCCTGCTTGGCGTTCTCGGCGTTCTGCTTCACCGTCGAGGTGAGTTCTTCCATGCTGGAAGCGGTCTCCTCCAGGCTGGAGGCCTGTTCTTCGGTGCGCTGCGACAGATCGGTGTTGCCGCTCGAGATCTCCTGCGCGGCGGTGTTGATGGCCTCGCTTGCCTCGCCAACCTGGACGATGATCCCGGTCGTGTTCTCCAGCAGATCGTTGATGCCCTGGCTCAGCAGCTTGAAGAAGCCCTTCTTGTCTTCCGTGCTCAGGCGCTGGGTGAAATCGCCCGAAGTCGCGAATTTGACGATCCCGGCCATTTCGTCCTCGACCGCGACTTCCTGCGTGCGGTCGTTCCATTCCACCACCGTGCCCACGCGCTCGCCCTTGTCATCGACGATCGGGTTGGCAATCAGGCCAAAGGTCAGGCCACCCACCTTGATTTCGGTCTTGAAGGTGTCGCGCAGGCTGGCCAGCATGCTCTGCTGGTGCGCCGGATTGCGGTGGAACATGTCGATGTTCGCGCCGATCAGCTTGCGTGCATCGAGTTGCGGCAGTACCTTGCGCAGTTCGCTCTCGTTGCGCAGCATCATTTCCGCCACCGATTCGTTCATGTAGATGATCTCGCGGTTGCCGTTGGCGATCATCACATTGGTCGAGCACTTGTCGAGCGCGTTCTTGATCCGCAGGTTCTCGGAAGCCAGTACCTGCTCCTTCTCGTGCAGCGCCAGCTCGGCAGTCATGTCCTTCCATTCGACCACGGTGCCAACGCGCTTGCCGTCGCTGGACAGGATCGGATTCACGATCAGGTTGAAAGTGCGGCCGCCGATCTTGAGCTGGGTCTTGTGCGTGCCGTGCAGCTTGGCCAGCATGCCGCGCTGGTAGGCCGGATTCTTGTGGAATGAATCGATGTTGGTGCCGATGACGCGGCCGGCGTCAAACGCGGGCAAGTCCTTGCGGATGTCGCCTTCGGCTGCCCGCAGCATTTCCTGAAGCGATTCGTTGGTATAGACAATGTTGTAATCGGCATCGGCCACCATGACATTGGTCTGGGCGACATCCAGCGCGCTCTTGATGCGCTGATTCGAGGCTACCAGCACCTGCTCCTTCTCGTGCGCGGCGAGCTCGGCACTCATGTCTTTCCATTCCACCACGGTACCCTGGCGCTGGCTGTTCGCATCGAAGATGGGGCTCACGATCAGACTGAAGGTGCGCCCGCCGATCTTGAGCTGGGTCTTGTGCGTGGCGCGCAGGTTGGCGAGCATGCCGCGCTGGTGGGCGGGGTTCTTGTGGAAGCGGTCGATGTTGGTGCCGACCACGGTCGCTGCATCGAAGGCCGGCACGTCCTTGCGGATGTCCGCCTCGGCTTCGCGCAACATCTTGACTAGTGAGTCGTTGGTATAGACGATGTTGTAGTCCGCGTCAGCCAGCATGACGTTGGTCTGGGCCACGTCCAGCGCGCTCTTGATGCGCTGATTCGAGGCCACCAGCACCTGCTCCTTCTCGAACGCGGCGAGTTCGGCGCTCATGTCCTTCCACTCGACCACCGTGCCCTGGCGCTGGTTGCTTGCGTCGAAGATGGGGCTCACGATCAGGTTGAAGGTGCGGCCGCCGATCTTGAGCTGGGTCTTGTGCGTGCTGCGCAGGTTCGCGAGTATGCCGCGCTGGTGAGCCGGGTTTTTGTGAAAGGTGTCGATGTTGGTGCCGACCACGGTCGCCGCATTGAAGGCAGGAACCTCCTTGCGAATGTCCGCCTCGGCTTCGCCCAACATCTTGACCAGCGAGCCGTTGGTATAGACGATGTTGTAATCCGCATCCGCCAGCATGACGTTGGTCTCGGTGACGTCGAGCGCGCTCTTGATGCGCGTCGCAGACCGTGCCTCCGCCGCGGCCTTTTCGAGGCTGGCTTTCACGCCGTCGATCGCTTCGGTGATCAGCGCCTTCTTGCCGGGCAGCCGGTCCATCTCGACCGAGAAATCGCCTTTTCCATAGCGGGTGACGACGTCCACGACTTTCATCTTGACCGCAATGTGCGCGGCCACAAGGTCGTTGATGCCTTGTGCGATGGTCGCCAGTTCGCCGCTGAATTCGTCAACCGGAATGACCTCATCGATCCAACCCTCGGCGTGCTTCTCGCTCATGCGCGCAAGGGCGTCCGCAAGCATCTTCACTTGCGCTTCACAGCGCGACCCGGTCTTGGGGCGCGCGGTGGATACGGATTTGCTGGGCGTTTTGGTGGTGCTCATGGTGTGGCTCTCCTGTTCAGGTATGTATTTGAGGTAAGGTTCAATGCACGGCGGAGCTGTCGATCAGGCCCATTTCCCGGGAGGACATCAGCTTCTCGATGTCCATCAGGATGAGCATGCGTTCGCTTACCGTGCCCAGACCGATGATGTAACCGGTATCCATATGGGCGGAAAAATCGGGTGCCGGCTTGATCTGCTCATGGGCCAGCGTGATCACGTCGGACACGCTGTCCACCACGATTCCCATCACCCGGCCCGACACATTCAGGATGATGACAACCGTAAATTCGTTGTACTCGACATTGCCGAGATTGAACTTGATGCGCATGTCGACGATCGGCACGATGATGCCGCGCAGATTGACCACGCCCTTGATGAAGTCGGGCGCGTTGGCAATATGGGTAATGGCATCGTAGCCGCGGATTTCCTGGACTTTCAGGATCTCGATGCCGTACTCCTCGGCGCCGAGCGTAAAAGTCAGAAATTCGTTTGCTCCAGACGCTGCAATCGCCCCCTTGTCGGGCTTGCTCAGCGTATTTTCTGCAATCTGTGTCATGCGTGGTCTCCTGCTTGTAATGAAATCTGCCGCGCTGCCTTCAGGCGGCTGCCTGTAAACCCTGCGACGCGCTGCGCACGATGGCGCCCGCGTCAATGATCAGGGCCACCTTGCCGTCGCCCATGATGGTTGCCCCGGAGATGCCGTCCACCTTGCGGTAGTTGGTCTCCAGACTCTTGATGACCACCTGGTGCTGGCCCAGGAGTTCATCGACAAACACGGCCTTCTTCACGCCGTCGGATTCGAGTATCAACATGATTCCCTGCTCGATCTCGGTGACCTTGGGTGTGATGTTGAATCTCTCGTGCAGCTTCACCACCGGCAGGTAATCCCCGCGTACCTGGATGAGCTGGCCATGATTGCTTACTGACTTTACGTCGCTTGCCTTTGGCTGCAGTGACTCGACGATGTAGCTGAGCGGGACGATGAACAGCTGATCGGAAACCGCCACCGATAATCCATCCAGGATTGCCAGGGTGAGAGGCAGCCGGATGGTAATGCGCGTGCCGATGCCCAGCCTTGAGTCGATCTCGACCCGGCCGCCGAGGGCCTGGATGTTGCGCTTGACCACATCCATGCCAACACCGCGGCCGGACACGTCGGTCACCACCTCGGCGGTGGAGAAGCCGGCCTCAAATATCAGCTGCCACACTTCGGCGTCGCTGATGCTGTCGTTGATCGCGATACCCCGCTCGCGCGCCTTGGCCAGGATCTTCTCGCGGTTCAGACCAGCGCCGTCGTCGCAGATCTCGATCACGATGTTTCCGCCCTGGTGAGACGCGCGTAGGATGACGGTGCCGATTTCCGGCTTGCCCGCGGCGGCCCGCGTAGCCGGCAGCTCGATGCCGTGATCCACGGAATTTCTCACCAGATGGGTCAAGGGGTCGGAAATCTTTTCAATCAGGCCCTTGTCGAGCTCGGTGCCCTCTCCCTCCATCACCACCTGGACTTTCTTGCCCAGCTTGCCGGCCAGATCGCGCACCATGCGCGGCGTGCGATTGAATACCACCGACACCGGCGTCATGCGGATGGACATGACCGACTCCTGCAGGTCGCGGGTGTTGCGCTCCAGATCGCTCATGCACTTGAAGAGTCTCTGGTGAAGGATGGGATCAAGTTGAGAAGCGGACTCCGACAACATTGCCTGGGTGATGACCACCTCGCCCAACTGGTTGATGAGCTGGTCGACTTTTTCGATGTTCACCCGAATGGAGAGATTCTCTCCGCTCGTGGCCTTGTCGCTTTCGCGCCGTCCGGCGGCCCCCGCGTGACCGGTCGGATCCAGCTTGTCGCTGGCACGACGTCCCGGATTGGCCGGCTTCGCCTCCACGGCTTGGGGAAGCGGGGACGCGGGTAATTCCTCAAAGAAGCCGTAGCCGGCTTCTTCCGCGGGCGCAACCGTTTGCGCCGCGGTTTGGGCGGCCGGCTCGGGCACGGCAATGGCCTCTTCGGCTGCCGCCGCCGGGGGGTTCAGGAAGCCGCGTATCCGCTCGCACAGTTCATCTGCCGGAGGCGCGGCTTCGCTCGATTCTCCGGTGTGACGTGCGAGCATCTGTTTGGTCATGTCGCCAGACTCGAGCAGCACATCGACCATTTCTGCGCTCAGCGGCATCTCGCCCTTGCGCACCTTGTCGAGCAGGGATTCCAACTCATGGGTAAGGTGCGTCAGGTCGGTAAAGCCGAACATCCCGCTGCCGCCCTTGATGGAATGGGCGGCACGGAAGATCGCGTTGAGATCCTCGCTGGATGGCGCAGCCAGGTCCATGGCCAGCAACAGCTGTTCCATGTTCGCAAGATGTTCCGCCGCTTCCTCGAAGAAAGCTTGCGCGAACTCGCTCAGGTCGATACCGAGATCAGAATCGTCAGGCGTATTGGCATTGGACATGTTCTTCGCCCCCTATCAACCGATGACCTTCTTGACCACGCCGATCAGGCGCGCGGGGTCAAATGGCTTGACCATCCAACCGGTGGCGCCGACTGCCTTGCCCCTGGCCTTCATCTCGTCGCTCGATTCGGTGGTAAGCATCAGGATCGGCACCTTGGAATAAGTGTCCATGCCGCGCAGCGACTTGATTAGCGTCAGGCCGTCCATGCGTGGCATGTTTTGATCGGTGAGCACCAGGTCCACCACCCGGTTCATCGCCTTGTCCAGCCCGTCCTGCCCATCCACCGCCTCTACCACCTGATAGCCGGCCGCCTTGAGGCTGAAGCTGACCATCGAGCGTAGCGAGCCAGAGTCGTCCACCGCGAGTATTGTTTTGGCCATATTGGTTCCTGCTATGTGTTAAGCGTATTCTTCAGAACAGCTCGATGTCGCCGCATTCCATGTGCTTTTGCGAAACCGTACGGCGCAAGTTGCCGTTCAGCTCCTGACTGGACGTCGCCAGCGAGCGATTCAAGCCGCCCAGTGTCCGCTCCACGTGAGGCATGTCGGTGTCCTCGTCCAGCAACTCGCCTGCATTGCCAAGCTCGGAAAGCGCGCCGCGCACCCCGGCAACGCGTTTGGTCGTGCGCTCGATAAGCTGGCTGACCATGTCCTGGAACTGCAGTCCGGTTACCGCAGCACCCACATGCTTCGCCACCCGGTCCCGCACGGCCTGAAGCAAGGCGATCTCCACTGCGCGCCAGTAATCATTTTCTTCTGGCGCCCCGGCCGCCAGCTCGTGTTCTGCCGTGAGCTCCGCGTGTATCGCCAGGAACGCCGCGCCCAGTTTTTCCACCGCCTCGTTGAGCAGCATGCGGGTTTGCGCAAGGTCGGCTTCCACCTCGGCGAGATGCCGATCGCCCTGGCTCGAAATGCCCTTCATCAGCAGCTTTACTTGTGACTGAATCATTTTTTCTTGTGCTCTTGAAATGGGAATCGTATGGATGCCAAATCTGCCTGTGCGAACCGCCCCGCCGCTTACATTAGGCGCAGCATCAGCAGGCCTTTGCCATAGCCGTCGATATCGACTTCCAGGTCCAGCTTCTTGCCCGCCGCGGTCAGTGCCGCACTTGCCACTTCCGGCAGCGCCGCAGGCGGAAAGCTCTTGGTCTGCAGGGTGATGCGATGGTTGCCTTGATCGGCAAACAGCCTTGAGAGCACATTGAGCACTTCACCGAAATTGTCTTCCATGCCTTCGTCCAGCACACCCGCCTTGATGCTGTCCCTGGCCGCATCGGCAGGAATCATGGAAAACGCTGCGCCGGAGAAGGCCGCAAACGGGATGTCCGCCATGCACGCGGCAACCGGGGTGTCGTCCACGGCTCGGTATACGCCCGACAGCTTGGCGGACGCGGCCTTGGCCGGGGCAGACTTGGCGCGCACCGTGCGGCGCAGCATCTTGGTGAGGGTATCGGCAACAATTTCGGGCGTTGGTAGCGTGGCCATGAATGTTCTCCTTTAGGCCAGGTAGTCATCGAGCGCGCGTTGGAAATCTTCCGGCATGAAGGGCTTACCGATCAGGAAGGCCGCGCCGGTCTGCAGCGCGAGGTCGCGCATCTCGCCGCTGATTTCGGTGGTGACGAAACCGAATGGAATCTCGCTGCCGGATTCGCGCAGTTCCTTGAGGAACTCGATGCCGGTCTTGTTCGGCATGTTCCAGTCAGACAGGATCAGGTCGGGCTCTTCGTTGCGAACCGCCTCCAGGGCTTCCACCCCGTCCGCTGCTTCGACAACCTGATAACCTCTATAGCCAGCCTGCCGCAGCATGTGGTTGATCACCTGGCGCATGGCCCGGCTGTCATCTGCAATCAATACTTTCATGTGTTCACCTTCAGGTTATGACCGGTCTGCTCGACATGCCCTGGATCCTTTACCTGCTCACTTCCCAAGGCATGCCGAGCGCCAGTTTCTTGTTGCTACTCGGATATAGGCACTCTTACTTACGGGCTCCTACGTACTCATCGGCAGGGATTTGTAAAAATTGAGTAGATGACAAGGTTTCTTTATGCAAAAAAACTTAGGCGCGAAGAACCTTGGGCATCTGCGGCTGGACCGCTGACTGGCGCTGTTTAGGCAGCCAACTGAGCCGCCCGGCGCGCTCTGCCCAAAGCGTCAGCATGAAGGGGAGATTCCCCTTTAGATATCTCTTTTGCTGACGATAACCCTATCAGGTGCCTATCGAAGGGATTGATGGCAAACGTGCAGGCTTGGACGCCTGGCATTTCAGCCCGCCAATTGGATTCTCTGGGACCCTAAACAAAGAAGAAGATTGTCTACCGGTAAACATCAGTTAAGGAGAAGTGAAATGGATTTGTCAGAAGCAATGAAGGCGCATGCGGAATGGAAGATCAAGTTCCGCAATGCGATCACAAAGAAGGACACGATGGATGTGGCGACCATCTCGGCAGACAATTGCTGCACGCTCGGAAAATGGCTGCATGGCGAAGGCAAGATCAAATTCGGTCGGCTCAAGAGCCATACAGATTGCGTTGCACGTCACGCCACGTTTCATCAGGAAGCGGGCAAGGTTGCGCGCACCATCAATGCAAGGGACTATGCCTCGGCCGAGGCCATGATCAGTCCCAACACACCGTTCTTTGCGGCGTCCAACAACGTCGTCGTGGCAATCGGGGCGTTGAAGAAAGAGGGCGGTATTTAATCAGTCCTGATGTACCAAACACCAAGGCCCGGATTCCGGGCCTTTCTTTTTCCACGCATTCGAACCAGCACCGGCTCGCGTTGGCCCCCTAATTCTTCACCAGCTTCGCCACGACTGCGGCCGGCAGGCGCGACAGCGGCAGAACTTCATGCGCCGCACCCAGGTCGATCGCCGCCTTGGGCATGCCGAACACCACGCAGCTTGCTTCGTCCTGCGCCAGATTGTAGGCGCCCGCCTCGCGCATCTTCAGCATGCCAGCCGCGCCGTCCTTGCCCATGCCGGTAAGCATGACGCCGATTGCATTCTTGCCCACATGACGGGCTGCCGATTCGAATAGAACATCGACCGAGGGGCGATGCAGATTGACTGGCTCCAAATCGGACAGATAAGTGTAAAAGACGCCACCCATCTTGCACACCTGCAGGTGTGCATGACCGGGTGCCACGTACACGCGGCCGGGCTGGATGCGCTCGTTGTGTTCCGCTTCCTTCACTGCCAGCTGGCAGTTCGCATTGAGCCGGCGGGCAAAGGGACCAGTGAAGGTTTCCGGCATATGCTGGGCAATCAGGATGGCAGGGCTGCTGGCCGGCATCAGCGACAGGAAATTCCGCACTGCATCAGTTCCACCGGTTGAACTTCCAATGAATATCATCCTTCTCGCCGCGACGGTGGGACTGATCGCCTCACTTGCCTGCGCCGGCGGCAGGGCCGCAGGCAGGGGACGCCCAAGATTGGGCTTGGCCTGTACCATGTCGCGCAGCTTGCCGGTGACCAACGCGCCCATTTCCGCCAACCCCTGCCGGCCGCCGCCGTCGTGCTTGGGCACGAAATCCAGGGCACCCAGTTCCAGGGCGCGCAGGGTTGCGTCGGAGCCATCGCTGGTGAGGCTCGATATCATCAGCACTGGCATCGGGTGCAGCCGCATGAGTTTTTCCAGGAATTCCAGGCCGTTCATGCGCGGCAGTTCCACATCCAGGGTAATCGCGTCGGGATTCAGCGCCTTGATCATTTCACGCGCCTGATAGGGATCGGCTGCGGAACCCACCGCCTCCATATCGGGCTCGGCGTTGATGATCTCCTCCAGCAACTTGCACATGGAAGGGGAGTCATCCACAACCAGGATGCGCGTCTTGGGTTTGGTATCGACGCGTTTAGAGCCTGCCAGGTTCATTTCAAACCTCCCTTATTCTGGCCGAATACCTGCCCGCCATAAACGTCGTAGACCCGCTCGCGCTGTACGATCGTATCATTGCGTAACTCGGTGAGCCTTTTGAGCAACACTTGTCCGGTGGATGGAAAATAGTAGATCTTCCGCGCATGCTGACCGCCAAGGTCCCGTGCCAGCAGGGGAATGTTTCTCTTTCTGAGGTAGTCCAGGACGAACTCCGCGTTGCGTTCGCCAATATCCGTCTTCACCATGCTTTCGAGCATGGTCGCGCCACCGAAGACCTTGGCTTCCAGATTTTCGAAACGGGCGCCCGCCTCCAGCAACTGGTCGAGCAGCACATCCATTGCAGTAATGCCGTAGAGCATGGAATCATGCCCGCTTGCGCTTGTCTGCTTGCAGCGCGCGAGCATGAAGTGATTGAGGCCGCCTATGCCCCACTTCGGATCGCGAATGCAGGCCGCCACGCAGGACCCCAGCACCGTAACCAGCACCGGATCGGCGTCGGTGTAATAGTATTCGCCCGGCATCAATTTGACGGCTTCGCGGTGGAAGCGTGCGTCAAAATAGACATTCTTTGCGAGCGCCTCCTCATGGCGCAACGGCGGCCGGGATTCGCTTCCGGCAGAGACAATGGGATTAGGCGCCATGTGCCCTCCTGAACGCAGAGCCGGCATGCTGGCTGTTTTCGTACACGGTTTGTCCGCGCAGCGTGAACAAGTCCCGATCATGGGCTAGGCTTTCCGAGTGGCCGATAAACAGCAGCCCGTCTGAATTCAATAGCGGCACGAATTTTTCCACTATTTGCCGCTGGGTTTGGCGGTCAAAGTAAATCAGCACATTGCGGCAAAAGATGGCGTCAAACGCGCCCTGCACATCCCATTGCTGGTTCAGCAGGTTAAGCTGCCTGAACTTCACCAGGTTGTGCACCTCCGGGCGCACCTTGACCTTGCCTGCATTCTTTCCAGACCCCTTGAGGAAGAACGCCAACTTGTCGACGGGCAGTCTGTTCACTCTCTCAAGGGGATAGACTCCCGCCTCCGCCTCAGCCAGCACTTTGGTATCAATATCCGTCGCCAGGATCTCGACCGATGGATTCATCACCCCTAGCGCCTGCATGGCGGTGATTGCCATCGAATAAGCTTCCTCGCCGGTGGAGGCAGCGCTGCACCACAGTTGGATCTTCCTGCCACGACGTTCGCGCAGGTAATCCGCCAGGATCGGAAAGTGATAGCCCTCGCGAAAGAACGACGTCAGATTGGTGGTAAGGCTGTTGACAAACTCCTCCCACTCGGTCCGATCCGACTCGAGCTGCATGAGATATTCCGAAAACGAGTTCAAGCGCTTTGCCCGTATCCTGCGCGCAATCCGGCTGTACACCATGTCCTGCTTGCTTTCATTCAGCAGGATGCCGGCGTGTTCGCGGATCAGGCGGCGCACGCGGTCAAAGTCGCGCGGGGTGAAATGGTATTCACGCCCGCTATAGGCATTTTCATTCACCATTCTGCTGGCCCGTAGTGGTCGATCCCAGCTTGATTCACTAAAACTGCTCCCAGCTGCCCTCTCCGCCGATGGCGGTTTTGGGTTTGCCTGATCGGGTGGGCGTGCCGGGGCGCGTGCCTGGCAGGCGCTCGACGTTGGCGGGCCGGTTCGGGCTGCGGCGCTCGGTCCTGCCGTCCCAGTCCTCCGCTGCCGGGCCTTCCATCCTGAATGTCGACACCGCCTGTTTCAGGTTCTGGGTCTGGTCTTCCATCGCCTGCGCCGCCGCCGAGGCTTCCTCGACCAGCGCCACGTTCTGCTGGGTCGCCTCGTCCATGTTAGTGATCGCCAGGTTCAACTGCTCGATTCCGTTCCTCTGCTCGGCCGAGGACACGGTGATTTCGTTCATGATGTGCGACACCCGTCCGATCGACTCGACCACTTCGCTCATGGTCGCACCCGCCGCTTCCACCAGCCGGTGGCCGGTCGTGACCTTGGTCACCGATTCGGAGATCAGCTGCTTGATCTCCTTGGCCGCCGCCGCACTGCGTTGCGCCAAATTCCTCACCTCGCCCGCCACCACCGCAAAGCCACGCCCCTGTTCGCCAGCACGCGCGGCTTCGACCGCAGCATTCAAGGCCAGGATGTTGGTCTGGAAGGCAATCCCGTCAATCACGCTGATGATCTCGGCAATCTTGGTCGACGATTCAGTAATGGCACCCATGGTCTCGACCACTTGCTGCACCACTTGCCCGCCGCGTGCCGCCACTTCGGTGGCGTTCTTCGCCAACTCGTTGGCCTGACGGGCGTTATCGTCGTTGTTCTTGACCGTGCTGTTGAGCTCCTCGGTACTGGCCGCGGTTTGCTCCAGGCTGGCAGATTGCGATTCGGTGCGCTGCCCCAGGTCAGTGTTGCCGGCAACAATTTCACGCGCAGCACCGTGGATCGCATCGGTGGCCTCGGTAATTGCGCCAACGATGTCTCTTAACTGGTCCACGGTCCGGTTGGCGTCGTCCTTGATCTGGCCAAACATGCCTTCGTAGTCGGATTCCATCCGCTGGGTCAAATCACCGTTGGCCAGGGCATTGAGCACCCCGGCCACTTCATTGAGACCGCGTTCGGAAACTTCGGAGAGCTGGTTCAAGCCCTGAGCAATCACCCGGAAGAAGCCTTCCTTGTCGGACTCGTCCATGCGCCGACTGAAATCCCCACACGCCACCGATTCAACCAGTTGGGAAATTTCCCGTTCGGCCGCCACTTCGGCAGTGCGATCCAGCCATTGGGAGAGCCGACCAATATAACGGCCCTGGGCGTCGGTAATCGGCGCACTGTACAGCCGAATAATGTGACCATTGAGCGTCCCTTCCGCGGTCTCGGGCTGGCTCAATTGTCTGGTCAGCAAGGCCTTTAGGCCGGCGTCCGCAACCACGTCGCTGAGCGGGGTGCCTATGAGTCTGTCGATACCATCGCCCTCACTGGCGATGCTTTCAAACAATTTGGCGCCTACACTGTTGATAAAGATCAGCCGGTGTTCCTCATTGCTCACCGTCACCGCCGTCTCCACGTTCTTCAGCGCAAAACTCATCCGAAACGCTTCCTCGGCTCGCCGTTCCGCCTCAACCTCTTCGGTACGGTCCAGCCACTGGGTGACGTGGCCAATGTATTTCTTTTCATTGTCGTAGACTGGGGCACTGTCGATTCGGATGTGCAAGCCGTTGATCTCGCCCTCGACCGACACCGCCCTTTCCCTGTTTTCCTTCAGCGATCTCTGCATCGCTTCATTGCTCGCCAATTGATCGATCGATCGTCCCTTGAGCGTTGTCAGGCTTGCCTCCATGCCCATAATCCTGCTCAGCATGGCCTCGCCGGCAGCATTCACAAAGATCAGTTCCCCATCCTCGTCCGATACCGTGACGCTCGATCCCACTTCCTTCAAGGCCAAATTGATCCGGGCCATCTCCTTGGCGACCTTCTGTGTCTGTATCAGGTCATGACCCAGCTTGGCCTGCATGGCAGCCAAGCCATCCATCACCGCCCCCAGCTCGTCGTCGCCGCCCGCAGCAATCAGGTTGTCGTACTTGCCCTGCCCGATGCTGCCAAATACGCCGTTGATTGCGTTCAGTCTGCCGAGCAGGGAGCGCATGATCCACCCGCCAATCGACACGGATGCCGCCAGCGCCAATGCAAGTAAGGTGAACTGTATCGTATTGGCCCAGTCGATATGGCTCTCGGTTGTGTCTACGATCGAGGCATTGGCCGCATTGGCAAGTTCGACGCTCTTGACCACGTGTGCGCGATGAATTTCGAACAGCTTCTGCATGTCTCTGAGGGCCAGCGTTGCATCCGCACCCTTGCCACCATTCAGCGCCGGGAAATAGGCTGATTCTGCCTTGTTGTAGAAGTCCATGCCGCTGTCGAATACCTTGCCCATTTCGGCCTTGACCCCAGCATCGACATTGGATCCTTTCCAGAACGCGTGCCGCTCCCTGAATTCCTTACGCGTTTCCTCAAACCGATCCTTGAGTTGCGCACGTTTCCCTGCGTCGATGAACTGCATTTGCAAGGCGTTGAGATAGGCCTCCACCACAAAGGCTGGCGGCGGCAGGATATCGGCGATGAGATCCTTTCCTTGCACGATCTCCGCATAGGCTTCGCCATTGACCTGAAGATGCCGGTTTGAATACAGGTTCAATCCTGCTGTGGAGATAAAGCTTGTGGCTATCACGGCCAGCATGATGCCAAAGGATGCCTTGAGTTTCATCTTGTCTTACCCCTTTAACTCGTCTGTCTGCCCGACCAGGACCCCGTCCCGACCGCTCACCGCTCACCGCTTGCGGGTTGCCTGGTTGGCATATTCCTGACCCTATTCAAACTCCTTTAAGCCAGTCTCAACAGCGCGCACTGCCTAGAATTCTTCCCACGTATCTTCTCCGCCGATGGCGGTTTTGGGTTTGCCTGATCGGGTGGGCGTGCCGGGGCGCGTGCCTGGCAGGCGCTCGACGTTGGCGGGCCGGTTCGGGCTGCGGCGCTCGGTCCTGCCGTCCCAGTCCTCCGCTGCCGGGCCTTCCATCCTGAATGTCGACACCGCCTGTTTCAGGTTCTGGGTCTGGTCTTCCATCGCCTGCGCCGCCGCCGAGGCTTCCTCGACCAGCGCCACGTTCTGCTGGGTCGCCTCGTCCATGTTAGTGATCGCCAGGTTCAACTGCTCGATTCCGTTCCTCTGCTCGGCCGAGGACACGGTGATTTCGTTCATGATGTGCGACACCCGTCCGATCGACTCGACCACTTCGCTCATGGTCGCACCCGCCGCTTCCACCAGCCGGTGGCCGGTCGTGACCTTGGTCACCGATTCGGAGATCAGCTGCTTGATCTCCTTGGCCGCCGCCGCACTGCGTTGCGCCAAATTCCTCACCTCGCCCGCCACCACCGCAAAGCCACGCCCCTGTTCGCCAGCACGCGCGGCTTCGACCGCAGCATTCAAGGCCAGGATGTTGGTCTGGAAGGCAATCCCGTCAATCACGCTGATGATCTCGGCAATCTTGGTCGACGATTCAGTAATGGCACCCATGGTCTCGACCACTTGCTGCACCACTTGCCCGCCGCGTGCCGCCACTTCGGTGGCGTTCTTCGCCAACTCGTTGGCCTGACGGGCGTTATCGTCGTTGTTCTTGACCATGCTGTTGAGCTCCTCGGTACTGGCCGCGGTTTGCTCCAGGCTGGCAGATTGCGATTCGGTGCGCTGCCCCAGGTCAGTGTTGCCGGCAACAATTTCACGCGCAGCACCGTGGATCGCATCGGTGGCCTCGGTAATTGCGCCAACGATGTCTCTTAACTGGTCCACGGTCCGGTTGGCGTCGTCCTTGATCTGGCCAAACATGCCTTCGTAGTCGGATTCCATCCGCTGGGTCAAATCACCGTTGGCCAGGGCATTGAGCACCCCGGCCACTTCATTGAGACCGCGTTCGGAAACTTCGGAGAGCTGGTTCAAGCCCTGAGCAATCACCCGGAAGAAGCCTTCCTTGTCGGACTCGTCCATGCGCCGACTGAAATCCCCACACGCCACCGATTCAACCAGTTGGGAAATTTCCCGTTCGGCCGCCACTTCGGCAGTGCGATCCAGCCATTGGGAGAGCCGACCAATATAACGGCCCTGGGCGTCGGTAATCGGCGCACTGTACAGCCGAATAATGTGACCATTGAGCGTCCCTTCCGCGGTCTCGGGCCCGGGCAGCGGCTTGGTCAGCAGGCTCTTGAGCCGCTCGTCACCCACTATCCCGCTCAGTTCATTTCCCATCAGCCCGGCCACCGCACCGGCATCGCCGGTAATCTTCTGCATCAGCCGCTCGCCCACGCTGTTCACAAAAGCCAACTTGTCGCCTTCATCGGTGACAGTCACGGCCGTCTCCACGTTCTTCAGCGCAAAACTCATCCGAAACGCTTCCTCGGCTCGCCGTTCCGCCTCAACCTCTTCGGTACGGTCCAGCCACTGGGTGACATAGCCCACCAGATGATTGTCTTCGTCGAAAACCTGCGCGCAGTTGATACGCAAGAACCGCCCGTTCACCTCACCTTCGGCGCTCGTGCGGATCTGGTCAGGCTGGTTCAGTTTCCCCAGCATTTCACTATTGCTAATCAATTGGAAGGCCGGAGTGCCCTTGAGCGCGGCGAGGCTGGCATCCTTGCCGGTGATCTGTCCAATCTGCTTCTCGGCCGCATCGTTGACGAAGATGACATTCGTGTCCTGGTCAGCCACCGTCACGGCCGAACCGACTTCCTTCAGCGCCAGATTGACGCGCGCCATCTCCCCCGCGGTGCGCCGGGTTTGCAACATGTCGCAGCCTAGCCTGATCTGCATGTCCTTGAGCGAATTGATCAGCGCGCCGATCTCGTCGTCGCGTTCTGGCATGATGATGTTGTCATATCTGCCCTGGCCGATTCTTTCGAAGATGTCTGTCGCAGCCTTGAGCGGTCGAACGACGGCGCGCAGCATGGTAATTCCCAGCCAAGCCAGCAACGCGACGCATGCGAGCACGATGGGCAAGGTGATCGCCGTGATGATGTGAAAGGTTTGCTCGTCGGCCTTGTCGGCCCGTTCAAGAATGACACGGCTTCGTGCCTTGGCCTGTGCAACCAGACCATCAAACTGGTCGGTCGGCAGGCGGTCAATTCCCTTGACCAGCTTGTCCACAGCTGACGCGCCCGTGGAGTAGGATTTCAGGGCCTCCTGGTAGCGGCGCATGAGCTCGACGTGCGAAGCCAGGGCGGCATCCACCGGTGCAGTCGCGAGCTGCGACTGCGCAAAGAGCGGCTTGAGCCGGCGAAGCTGGCCGTCAACATTGGCGGCATCCTGTTCGAACTGATTCAGATATTTCTGGTAGTTCCCCGGATCCTTGCCGCGCAGGAGAATGTCCTTCCACTCCTGGACCTGTTTCTTGAAACTGACCTGGGCCTGGCGTGCAAGATCGGCGGCCTCCCATGTCTTACCAAGGGCTTGACGCTCCCGCCTGGCTTGCGCGTCGAACTGCTTGAGGCTCACGAAGGCGCTGGCAACCATTCCCAGCATCACGATGAAGAAGATGCCCAACAACGCGCTCACGCGTGCCTTGATGGACCGGTTATCGAACCAGTTCAAGATCCGGCTGAGTCTGTTTGTTTTCACCACCTTGCCATCACGAATCGCCAGTCCCCTGGCCTTGCCTTCGCGAAACTTCCGATAGATGCCCTCCACCTGTTCGATCGTAGCGTGGTCCGGCTTGGTGCGGATCGAAAGATAGCCGGTGACCTGGCC
Source organism: uncultured beta proteobacterium (assembly GCA_963782495.1). Lineage (GTDB taxonomy): Bacteria > Pseudomonadota > Gammaproteobacteria > Burkholderiales > Thiobacillaceae > DASQBT01. The sequence goes on from CAWAJU010000007.1 coordinate 201,616, forward strand.
ATCCTCCCGGATCGGGGTGACGTTCGCCAGCACCCAGTAATAGTCGCCATTCTTTGCGCGGTTCTTGACAAACCCGGTCCACAACTTTCCGGCCTTCAAGTTATTCCATAGGTCCTGGAACCCCTCTTTCGGCATGTCGGGATGGCGTACCAGGTTATGCGGCTGGCCGATCAGCTCTGCCTCGGTATAGCCGCTGATCTCGACAAAGGTCCGGTTGACATAGGTGATCACGCCCTTCAGATCCGTTCTGGAGAGAACAAACTCTCCATCTGGAATATGACGTTCGACACTGGTCACGGGCTGATTGATTCGCATAATGCTTCCTTACCCTTTGCTATCTGTGGCGACAGATCCTAGTTTCAAAAGACATCCCAGCCGTCGTCATCGCCGGCTGGTTCTGCTGCTCGTTGAGCTGAACTTCGGGCGGACCCAAACCGGGTCCGCAATGCAGGCAAACGTTCCACGTTGGCGGCGCGGTCGGGGCCACGGCGCTCTGACTTTCCATCCCAGCCTTGATGCCGGTCATCCAGCCTGAATATGCCAACCGTATCGACCAGCCTGCTGGCCTGGTCTTCCATGGATTTGGCTGCTGCGGCTGCCTCTTCCACCAACGCAGCATTCTGCTGGGTGGCCTCGTCCATTTGCACCATGGCGATGTTGACCTGCTCGATGCCGGTGGACTGTTCGTTGGACGCCGAGCTGATCTCGGTCATGATGTCGGATACCTTGCGGATCGACTCGACCACATGCTTCATGGTGTCGCCTGCCCGGGTGACGAGCTGATGGCCGTTCTGGACCTTGTCAACCGAGTCCTGGATGAGTTCCTTGATTTCCTTGGCCGCCGCCGCACTGCGCTGCGCCAGGTTGCGTACCTCGCCAGCCACCACGGCGAAGCCGCGGCCCTGCTCGCCGGCCCGCGCTGCTTCCACCGCGGCGTTCAGCGCCAGGATGTTGGTCTGGAAGGCAATCCCATCGATGACGCCGGTGATGTCGGCAATCTTCTTGGAACTATCGGCAATCGTGCCCATGGTCTGGACAACCTCCTTGACGACATCCCCGCCCTGAATTGCAACCTCGGTCGCGCCCACTGCCAGTTGTCTCGCCAGGCGCGAATTTTCCGCGTTGTGTTTGACCGTGCTGGTCAGCTCTTCCATGGAGGCAGCAGTTTGCTCTATGCTGGCCGCCTGCGACTCGGTGCGGGTCGCAAGGTCGGCGTTGCCTGCGGCGATTTCCCCGGCGGCGGTGTTGATGGACGCGGTCGATACGCGTATCGAATCCACGATATCGCGGAGCTTGTCCACGGTGGCGTTGGCATCCTGCTTCAACTGCTCAAAGGTGCCCTTGTATATCCCCGCCATGTGGCGCGACAGATCCCCTTCGGCCAGTAAACCCAGCATCGCGACAACGTCGTTCAACCCGTCTTCCGTAACACCAAGGAAGCGATTGATGCCCTCGGCCAGGTTCTTGAAAAAGCCCTCCTTGCCGCCCACATCGATCCTTTGGGTAAAGTCACCGTTGGCGGCAGCCTCGACAATTTCTGCAACTTCTTGCTCCACCGCCACTTCCGCCGTCCGGTCGGCCCATTCGACCACTGCACCCAGCCGCTCGCCCTTCTCGTTGATCACCGGGTTGGCAATCACCACCATGGTGCGCCCACCTATGTTGAGGGTGCTTTTGTACGTGCTGCTGAGCTTGGCCAGCAATTGCGCCTGGTGCTGCGGGTTCTTGTGAAAGGTGTCGATCGAGCCACCCAGGAGGCGACTCACGTCGAACTGGGGCAACTGCCTCCTGATATCGCCCTCAGCCTTGCGGAACATGTCCAGCACCGCCTTGTTCACGTAGACGATGTTGCGTTCGTTGTCGGCCATCATCACGTTGGCCGAAACATTGTCCAGCGCAACCTTTATTCGGCTCATTTCCTCCGCCTGGCGGTAGGCTTCCGCCACATCGAAGCCGAGCTTGATGAACATGGAACGGAAACTGTCGGCGAGTTCGCCGATCTCATCGTTACGCTCCTTCTGCACCGTCAAACTCATGTTGCCCTGGGAGATTTCAAGCATTTGGCCGCCCATGCGCTGGAGTGGGGTCACCACCGTGGCATAAATCGAGAAAGCCAGCTGTGACGCAAACGCGAGTCCGAGCACGCCCGCGATGCCTGCAGCGCCCGCCAAGTCATAGACGCCCAATCGCCAGACGACAAGCATGGAAGTGGCCATCACACCGATCAGTGCAGCGAGGCGGCCCTTCACTCCGAGATCCAGCCGGTTGCCAATGCTTGCGAGTATCCCGGTCTTCACCACCTTGCCCTCGCGGATTGCCAGCCCCCGGGCCTTGCCATCGACAAACTGGCGGTAAATCCTGGCGACTGCCTCTACCGTGGCCCGCTCAGGTCGGGTACGCACCGACATGTAGCCGTTGATGCTGCCGTTCTCCCACGTGGGTGTGGCGTTTGCCAGAACCCAGTAGTAGTCGCCGTTCTTGCAGCGGTTCTTCACGTAGCCGGACCAGGGCTTGCCGATCTTCAGGGTGTCCCACAAATCCTTGAACGCCTCGGGCGGCATGTCAGGATGGCGCACGAGATTGTGTGGCGCGCCGATCAGTTCGGATTCGATGTAGCCACTCATCTCGACAAAGGCTCGGTTCACATAGGTGATGCGACCTTTGAGATCGGTCCTGGAAACAATGAAGGCTCCGTCCTTCAATTCGTGCTCGATGTTCGTGACGGGAAGATTGGTACGCATATGACGTTTTCCGCAATCTGTCTGGCTATGCAGCCTGATCGACCAAGGCCATGTCCTGGCCGGTCATCAAGGTTTCGATGTTCATGATGATGATCATGCCGTCATCCACAGTGGCAAGCCCCTCGATGAACTGGACATCCAGTCCCGAAGAAAATTGGGGAGCCGGTTTGATTTCATCGCCCGACAGATAGACCACGTCGGATACGCTGTCGACGATCGCGCCGACCACGCGATCGGCAACATTGAGAATGACCACCACGGTCAAGGGCGAAAACTCCGCTTCGCCGAGGCTGAACTTCATGCGCAGATCCACTATGGGCACGATCACGCCGCGCAGATTGATGACGCCGCGGATGAACTCTGGCGCATTGACGATGTGGGTGACTTTGTCGACGCCGCGGATCTCCTGGACCTTGAGTATGTCGATGCCATACTCCTCGCTACCCAGGGTGAAGGTCAGATATTCCTTGCCCTGCGCGATGCCTGATGGTTTTTCGGTTCGTGCGACTTCCATGTCTTCTCCTTATGCGGCGTGTTGCAGGCGGGCGCCGAGTTTGCCCAGCTGCGCCATTTCCGACACATCCAAAATCATTGCAACGCTGCCATCTCCCATGATGGTCGCGGCGGAAACCCCTGGAACCTTGCGGTAATTGGACTCCAGGTTTTTGATGACCACCTGGTGCTGTCCCAGCAACTCATCCACGAACAACGCAACGCGGCCCATGTCCGTCTCGACGATCATGAGAATCCCATCCTCGGGCGCCGTGTTACGCGGCCTGAGATTGAAGATCTCATGCACCGCCACCAGGGGCAGGTATTCGCCCCGCACGTTGACCACCTTGCCTTGACCCGCCACGGTCTTGACGTCCTTGGCTGACGGGCGCATGGATTCGGCGATGGCGGTGATGGGCACAATGAACACCTGGTCTCCGACCCCGATCGACATGCCGTCCATGATGGCAAGCGTGAGTGGAAGCCGGATGGTGATGGTGCTGCCTTGACCGGTTTCGGAAGCGACTTCGACGCGTCCACCGAGGCCTTCAATGTTCTTCCTGACCACGTCCATGCCAACCCCGCGACCGGAAACATCGGTTACCACTGCCGCGGTCGAAAAGCCCGGTGCAAAGATGAGCGGCCAGACTTCCGCATCCGCCATGTTGTCGTTGACCGGCAGGCCGCGCTCCCTCGCCTTGGCCAGAATGCGTTCACGATTGAGTCCCTGCCCGTCGTCCATTACGGTGATGATGACGCTTCCGCCCCGGTGGAAGGCCGACAAGGCAATGCTGCCGCGCGCATCCTTGCCCGCGGCGATGCGCTCATTCGGCATTTCCAGCCCGTGATCGATGCTGTTGCGGATGAGGTGGTTGAGCGGATCGGTAATCTTCTCGATCACCCCGCGGTCCAGTTCGGTTTCTGCGCCGATCATCTTCAGGTCGACCAGCTTGCCCAGCTTGCCGGCCAGATCGCGCACCACGCGCGGATAGCGATTGAACACAAAACTGACCGGGAGCATGCGGATACCCATGACCGCCTCCTGCAGCTCACGCGTGTTGCGCTCCAGCTGCAGCAACCGGTCGAACAGGTGCTCGCTCACCAGATGTTCGGCCTGCGCCGTCTGCGACAACATGGACTGAGTAATGACCAGTTCGCCGACCAGATTGATCAGCAAATCGACTTTTTCCACGCTGACGCGAATCGAGCTTTCCGCAGGCGCCGCCTTGGGCTCCTCCCTAGGCTGTGCCCTGCGGTCGATCACGGGGCACGCCGCGGCGGTTTCCGCCGGCGCTTGAACTAATGCCGTCGAAGCGGGCGTTTCAGCCTGGGTGGATTCGACTTTCGCGATGGTTTTCGCCGCAGTTTTGCCGCTAGCCTTAGGCGCAGCTTTCGCCTTGGCTTTGCTCCGCGGTGGCGGCTGATCTTCGCTTGCCGGAGCCGCCGGGGCGCTTCGGCCGGCCTCGGCTTCGATGATCACTGAATCGGCGGACGGATGAAATGAGAAGGCTTCGCGTATGTCCTCGATATCGGATGCCGTGACCAGTTTCAGGCTGGCGCTCACCTCGTCCCTGCCGAGCACTTCCAGTTCGCCGAGGCTGCGCAGATTGCGAAGCACGTCCGGGCCAATTCTCTTCTTCTGATCAGTGGGCGCGAACGGCACGGTGATCGCATAGGCGACAGGCTGACCGAGGCCTGCTTGTTTGGCCGGCACGCGGTCCTGTTCAAGCGCGCTAGGTGCAGACGCATGCTCGGCCGCTGTCGCTGACTTCGCCGTAGGCTTGTCCGACAACTGCTTGACCTTGACACAGATCGCGCTGACCGCGTCGGGGTCGACTGGCGCGCCGCCCTGATGCGCCTGCAACTGCAAGCCAAGAATGTCGCGCGCCTCGAGCGAAACATCGACGATCGCGGAGGTAAGGGGAATTTCGTTCTTGCGCACCTGGTCAAGCAGGGTTTCCAGGTCGTGCGTAACGGAACTCATGTCCGGAAAGCCAAAGGTCGCGCTGCTGCCCTTGATCGAATGGGCCGCCCGGAAGATGGCATTCAGGTCTTCCGGGGTCGGATGATCGACGTCAATACCGAGCAACAGGGATTCCATCGATTGCAAATGTTCCGCCGACTCCTCGAAGAAGACCTGGTGAAACTGACTCATGTCCATGTCGTTACTCATCGCGCTGCAGGGATCTCATTGTTCTGATCGGGATGGGTCGCCGCCTACAAGACGCGCAGCATCAGCAGGCCTTTGCCATAGCCGTCGATGTCGACTTCCAGGTCCAGCTTCTTGCCCGCCGCGGTCAGTGCCGCACTTGCCACTTCCGGCAGCGCCGCAGGCGGAAAGCTCTTGGTCTGCAGGGTGATGCGATGGTTGCCTTGATCGGCAAACAGCCTTGAGAGCACATTGAGCACCTCACCGAAGTTGTCCTCCATGCCTTCGTCCAGCACACCCGCCTTGATGCTGTCCTTGGCGGCCGCAGCCGGAATCATGGAAAACGCCGCGCCGGAAAATGCCGCAAACGGAACGTCCGTCATGCACGCGGCAACCGGGGTATCGTCCGTGGCGCGGTATACGCCAGACAGCTTGGCCGATGATGCCTTGGCTGGAATGGCCTTGGCGCGCACCGTGCGGCGAAGCATCTTGGTGAGGGTGTCGGCAACAATTTCGGGGGTGGGCAGGGTGGCCATTTCGGTCTCCTCAGGCAAGGTAGTCGTCGAGCACGCGTTGAAAGTCTTCCGGCATGAAGGGCTTGCCGATCAGGAAGGCCGCGCCGTTCTGCATCGCGAGGTCGCGCATTTCGCCACTCACCTCGGTGGTGACGAAACCGAATGGAATCTCGCTGCCAGATTCGCGCAACTCCTTGAGGAATTCCATACCGGTCTTGTTCGGCATGTTCCAGTCAGACAGGATCAGGTCGGGCTCTTCGTTCTTCACCGCCTCCAGGGCTTCCGCCCCGTCCGCTGCTTCGACAACCTGATAACCTCTATAGCCAGCCTGCCGCAGCATGTGGTTGATCACCTGGCGCATGGCCCGGCTATCGTCTGCAATCAATACCTTCATCCCCTGCCTTCCTCCTAAATCAACCAGGCAAATTCCCAACGGCCGGTCCACGTGTGGGTGTCCTACGGCCGCACCGTTTCCCCAACTCCCTGAATCGAAACGGCGGGCCAGAAGCAGCCATTCCTCCGGCCCCAGAGATAAGTAGCCCTACATCTTTGCAAATCTGGATATCTCCTTTATGGGCCCATTCGTGGACCCAAGGCGCCAGTCCCCGACAAATATGGAATCGGCAATAATTGCCCAAATTCGAGCTTCGAACAGGGTTAACCGCGCAAAAAAAGCGGGGAATTCCCCCGCTTTATCTTCCTGGCTCTGGCGCCTGCTTGTCGCTTACAAGTAGTCGAACAATGAAAGCCCGGCCACCTTGGCGAAGGACTTCTGCGCTGCTTCAAGGACGGTCTGCTGCTGGGCCAGGTCGGACAAGGCCTTGTTGTAGTCGAGGTCCTGCACTTGCGAGAGCGATTGCTGAAACTGCAGATGCAGATCCTGGCCTGCACTGTCCAGGTTGTCGAGTTCCTTGAGCTTGGAGCCGACCGCCGACTGCACTTCGAGAATGTGATTCAGGCCGGTGTCGAGCCCGCTCAGGGCCGCGTTCAGGCCATTGCTCAGGTTGGCCTGATCGGCCTGGCTGTTCACCGGAACGGACAGAACATTGACAAGATTCTGCAGGGTTTGAAACAGGCTTTGCTTTGAGCCCGAGTCGAGATTGAACTGGTCCCCCGTGGCCGGGCTGCCCTGGATGCTGACTTGCATGCCGGCAACGGTGATGGCGTTGCCGCTGGTATAGGGATTGCCGGACGACACCGTCGTGCCGGCGGTCACATCGACCACCGAATAAGTCGTCACGCCGCCTGTGACAGCAAAGTCCAGCCGGTAGTCATGGCCGGTCAACTGGCTGGCGTCTGCCACGGTCCCCCCGTCAATCACACCTGTACCGGTATTTGCAGCGGCTGCCGTTGCGGCGAATTGCCCATTGCCTGCCGGAACATTCATGAACACCTGCTGGCCCGAATCGTTGACTGTCAGTTGGCGCGTGTCGGATACCTGGAGCGCGCGGCTGCCAGCGTCTCCGGCATACTGAACGGCGCCGCCACTCTGTGAAAAGGGCTGGGTAGCGGACTTCTGACCGGCGAACAGGTAGTTGCCTGCACTGTCGCGGCTGTTGGACAGCGCAACCAATTGCTGCAATTGGTCTTGCAACTGACTGGCGAGTGACGCCCGGTCTGCATTGTTCAGGCTTCCGTTGCCCACGCTGGTGGCGAGCGATTTCGCGCTTACCATCAGGTCCGATATTTGTTGAAATACGCTTTGCTCGATGTTCAGACTGTTCTTTGCCGCGTCGCGGTTTTGCTGATACTGGCTGTTCATGGAATCCAGCTGGCTTAGTTGGACAACACTCGCGGCGCCTGCCGGATTATCTGCCGGCGTCAGGATGCTGCGGCCGGTGGATACCTGCTGCTGGGTCTTGTTCAGCGCGGCCTGCTGATCGTTCATGCGGGCGACGCCCAAGTCAAAAATCTGGCTGGTGCTGATGCGCATGGTGCTTGGCCTCAATTTCCCAGGGTCAACAAGGTGTCAAACAGCTTGCCGGCAATTTGCATCACCTTGCCGGCCGCCTGGTAGGCTTGCTGGTAGCGCAGCAGATTGGCTGCTTCTTCGTCCAGATTCACACCCGACAGCGACTGCACGGAAGACTGGGCTTCTTCCAGCAGTTTGTCTTGGGTCTGGCCGGCGACCTCGGCTTCGCGGGTCTTGTTGCCGACCTGGGTCACCAACTGGCCGTAGGCGTCGGCAAAGCTCGAATTGCCCGAAAGCGTCTTTTGTCCTTGCAGTCCGGCGAGCAGCAGGGCATTGCGATTGTCTCCCACTGCGCCGGTGTTCGGGCTAATGACGAACTGGTCCCCATTGGCGGGACTGCCGGCAAGGGTAAAGCTCATGCCAGCGAAGGAAATGCTTGCCCCAGCGGTAAACGGCACCGAACTGCCGGGTGCATATGTCGTGCTCGCGCCGTTGTTTGTCAGGGTGATCGACGCACCGGCCGGAAAACCGCTGAGCATTCCGGTCGCGCCGCTGTAGGTCAGCATGGCGGGAAGCGAGCTGGCCGCAAAGCTGGCGTCCACCGCCCCGCTCGACAGGCTGCCGGTCCCCGCATTGCTGAGCGGCGCACTGGTGGTGATGGGCGCTGCGGCGGCAATATTGGCTGGATCAGTCACTGCCACGCTGATCGCCCCGGCGCCATTGCGCGTGGGCTCGATGAGAAAACTGTCGCCGGCCAACATGGACCCGGATGACAGGCTGACATTGAACCCGTCCACGCTCATCGGCAGGGTGGCGCTGCTAGTGGCGGTGCCGTCACTCAGACGGGTCAGTGTGTAGTTCGAGCCGTCATAACTGACGCGGTAATCGCTGGTGGTCAGGGCGCTGAAGTCGGAGTAGGCAACATTGACTTGGGCGCTGCCGCCGTTGGCCGAATTGGCAATCACGGTCGGCGGCGCAATGGTGAAGAAATCGCCACCCGGCTCACCGTTGAGATCCAGCCCGAGACGATGCTGTGCATTGGTCGTGCCGGCAATGGCCAGGGCGATGCGTCCCAGGCTGTTCTGTGCCGTGTCCAGCATGCCGCTGCGGAAACTGAGCAGGCCTCCCAGCGTGCCGCCGCTCAAATCCGATTCGCGCAGCAAGCTGTTGACGCCATTCATCTGGTAGCTGACCTGCAGGCGGCTTGCATCGGCGGGCGATGGCACCGCCGTCAAACTCGCTGCCTGGTTGCCCACGACCAGGGCCTGGCCGGAGCCGATATAGACGTTGTAGGTTCCATCGGACTGCTGCAATACCTTGACGTTGACCTGCTGGCTCAGATCATTGATCAACTGGTTGCGCTGGTCGCGCAAGTCATTGGCCGGCTGCCCATTGGCGCTATTTTCCGCATTGGCGATCGCCTGATTCAGCGACGCCAGCTGGCTTGCATAACTGTTGATCGTGTCAACGCTCGCGCCGATCTGAGTCTCGGTTCCCTGACGCAGCTGATCGAGCTGGGATTGCATGGTCTGGAACTTGCTGACCATGGACTGTGCGGAGGACAGCATGGTCTGGCGCGACGGGATATCCGAGGGATTGTTGGCGACCGCGTTCACGCCGGAAAAGAAATCCTGCATCGACGGCGACAGGCCGGTGGTCGTATCCGCCAGCATGTTGTCAATCTGGCTGGCCTGGGCGTGGAAGGTGTCCAATTCGCTGGAAGCGGACAGGGCATCGGTAACCTGGCGGGCGAGAAAATCGCTATAAATGCGTTTGACGGTATCCACCTGCACACCCTGGCCGAAAAATCCGGACCCGGTCTGCATGGAGAGACTGGTCGATTGCACCGTTTCCTGCCGGCTGTAACCGGGCGTGGACGCGTTGGCGATATTGTGCGAGGTTGTGGCGATGCCTGCCTGGGCGGCATTGAGTGCCGTGACGCCAATTCCCAGAATACTTGTGCCCATCCGCTCCTGCTTTCCTTATGGATTTCCCGGTGTCCCCTGTAGAGTCGGCAGAACCGGATAAAAGTTAAGTGCCTTATGCCGCCGCTGGTCCAATCTGGCGCATTACCGCCATCAGCTTGGTGGCGTAGTTCGGATCCGTGGCATAGCCCGCCTGCTGCAGACCCTGGGCAAACCCGTTCATATCCTGGCCCTGGGCCAACACATTCTGGTAGCGCGGATTGCTCTGCAACAGTCGCGCATAGTCCTGGAAGGCCTCGCCGTATGACCCGTAAGCCCTGAACTTGGCCACGGTCTGGTGGGGTATGCCGTCCACGTATTCGGTGGTCATGGCATCCACGGTCGCGCCCTTCCAACTGGGTCCGGCCTTGATGCCAAACAGGTTGTGGCTGGTCTGGCCGTCCGCGCCCTTGATCTCGTGCCTGCCCCAGCCGCTCTCCAATGCCGCCTGTGCCATCATGAATGTGGCCGGAATGCCGGTGGCCTGGCTGGCTTGCTCCGCATGCGGCAGCAGTTTCTGGTTGAACGCGCTGACATGGTCGGACTTCGTCGCGGCTGGCACGGCCGCGGCAGGTTCATTGCCGAGCGGCGCGGCGACCGGAGTGACCGGCTGGCTGCCGTTTATCGGCAGCGTGGTGCTCGCCTCGGCAGGCAGTGTCTGACCCAGCTGTTTGACCATGAGGTCCGCGAGACCGATGCCGCGATTGGCCAGCTTGAGGGACAGCTGTTGATCGAGCATGCCGGTGTACAGCCTGGTCTGCTCGCTATCCATCATGCCGTCCTGCGGGGTGGCGTCGCGCATGCTCTTCAGCATCATGTTGAGGAACAAAGCCTCGAACTGCTGGGCTGCCGCCTTGAGCGTTTCTTTTGTCGGCGCCTTGCTGTCCACCCGCAGGCGGTTGAGGCCCTGAACATCCAGGGCCATTTGGGCAGAGAGATCGGCGCGTTCCAGCATGTTGCCCTCGTTAGATGATTTCCAGTTCGGCGTGCAGCGCACCCGAGGCTTTCAACGCCTGCAGGATGGCCAGCAAATCCTGCGGCGTGGCGCCGATTGAATTGAGCGCCTTGACCACGTCGGACAGCGAGGCGGCGCCCTTGAGCATCATCACCTGGCCCGGTTCCTGGCGGATTTCCACCTGCGAGCGAGCCGTAGTGACGGTTTGTCCATTCGACAGCGCGTTGGGCTGGCTGATGACCGGCTCGGTGCTGACCAGGACCGACAGGTTGCCGTGCGAAACCGCGCAGGGTTCCAGCATCACCGGCTGATTCATCACAACCGAGCCGGTGCGAGGATTAAGGATGATCCGTGCAGAACCCTGGCCGGGGTCGATCGTGATGTTCTCGATTTCCGCCATGAAGGCCACGCGGTCGTTGTCGCCCATCGGCGCCTTTACGCGTATCACCCGACCGTCCAGCGCGCTGGCAGTATCGGCCCCGCGCAGCAGATTGATCGCTTCGACCACGCGATGCGCGGTCGTGAAGTCGGCATTGCCCAATTCCAGCTGGATATAGCCAGCCTCGCCCAATGAAGTCGCGACTTGTCTTTCCACAGTGGCGCCGGCGGGAATGCGGCCCACGCTCAGATGATTGACCTGGACCTTGCTGCCATTGGCGGAGGCGCCGGAACCGCCGACCAGGATATTGCCCTGGGCGATCGCATAGATCTGGTTGTCCGCGCCCTTGAGGTGGGTCATCAGGAGCGTGCCGCCGCGCAGGCTCTTGGCATTGCCCATGGACGATACGGTGACATCGATCAATTCACCCGGGCGGGAAAAGGCCGGCAGGCTGGTGGTAACCACGACCGCGGCCACGTTCTTGAGCTGCATCTGTGTGCCGGACGGCACATTGACCCCCATCTGGGTCAGCATGTTGACCACGCTCTGAACGGTGAACGGCGTCTGGGTGGTCTGGTCGCCGCTGCCATCCAGCCCCACCACCAGGCCGTAGCCTATGAGCTGGTTGGGCCGCACGCCCTGAACCGTTGCGAGATCCTTGATCCGCTCAGCCCGCGCGCCAAGGGGACAGATCGCCAGGCTGACGGCAAGCATTGCCCAGACGGCGAGTTTCATCGATTTGAGACTGTTCACTTTCATCCTCTTATAAAGGGATCACGCTCAGGAAAAACCGCGCCAGCCAGCTCGCCACTTCGGCGCCGTCGACATGGCTGGTAGTCCGGTACTCGATGCGTGCATCCGCGACCTGGGTGGAAGACACGCTCCCATTGGTGACGGTGTCGGGATTGACCACCCCCGAGAAGCGCACATATTCGGTGTCCTTGTCGAGACCAATCTGCTTTTCACCGCCCACCACCAGATTGCCGTTGGGCAGCACGTCGACCACCGTGACCGCGATGGTGCCGGTAAAGTCATTGCTCGAACTGACCGAGGACTTGTCCTCATACTTGTTTTCCGAACTGGCATCCAGATTGGTGCCCTGCAAGGGCTTCAGCAACAGCTTCATCACGCTGGGCACGGACGCGGTGGCCGAGCCGGTCTTGGAGGCATTGCTGGCCGCATCCTTGCCGGCATTGGTCTTCTCGTTGATGACGATGGTCAGGATGTCGCCGACAAATCGCGCGCGGCGGTCTTCAAACAGGGGCCTGTACTGGCTGACCTGGAAGATGGTGCCGTTGGCCGCGTGGCTGGACAATGCGGCCTGCGGCTTGGCGGTAATGGGCTGCTGGACCACGCTGGTGGGTGTCGCACAGCCGGCCAGGGCAAACACGCCTGCCCAACTGACCAGCCTGAAAATTCGATTGAACATGGTAGCTGACCTTGTCATTACATCTGCGAGAGCTTCTGCAGCATCTGATCCGAAGTGGTGATCGCCTTGCTGTTGATTTCGTAGGCGCGTTGGGTCTGGATCATGTTGACCATCTCCTCCACCACGTTGACGTTGGACGTCTCGACGAATCCCTGGTTGAGCACGCCCGTTCCGTTGGTTCCGGGCGTATTCGCGCTGGGCGTGCCTGAGGCCGCAGTCTCGGTGAACAGGTTTTCACCCATGCTTTGCAAGCCGGCCGGATTGATGAAAGTGGCCAATTGAAGCGTGCCCACCTGTACGGGCTGGGACGAGCCGGACTGGATCACCGAGACGGTGCCGTCGCGCGCTATCGTCATGCTCAGCGCATTGGCGGGAATGGTGATGGCAGGCGAAACCGTATAGCCGCTGGAGGTGACCAGCTGGCCCTGGGAATCCGATTGAAACGAGCCGTCGCGCGTATAGGCCAGGGTGCCGTCGGGCATCTGGATCTGGAAGAAACCCGCGCCCTGGATCGCCACGTCCTTGGTATTGCCGGTCTGTTGCAGATTGCCCTGGGTGAAAATGCGTTCCGTCGCCACCGCCTTCACCCCGGTGCCGATCTGCAGGCCGGAAGGCACCTGGGTCTGATCGGAAGACGGCGCGCCGGGTTGGCGCAGAGTCTGGTAGAGCAGATCCTCGAACACTGCGCGTGCGCGCTTGAAGCCGTTGACGTTGACGTTGGCCAGGTTGTTGGCCACCACGTCCATCTGGGTCTGTTGCGCATCCAGACCGGTCTTGGAAATCCACAGTGAAGGAATCATGCTAGTCCCCGTATCAAATTAAGTTCATTTAGCCGTTCAAGGTCAGCAACTGGCCGGCCTTGCTGGCATTGCCCTCGGCGTTCTGCAGCATCTTCATGTGCAGGTCGTACTGGCGCGCCTCAGTGATCATGTTGACCATTTCGTTTACCGCATTGACGTTGCTCGACTCCAGCGCCCCCTGTACCAGGTTGACATTGGGATCGGCTTCGGCACCGGCGCCGTCCTTCAGCCTGAACAGGCCATCATCACCGCGCACGATGTCGGTATCCGGCGGATTCACCAGCTTGATCCGGCCCACCACGGTGACGCTGCCGTTCTTGGTGCCATCGGGCACGATGGACACCGTGCCGTCCTTGGCAATGCCCAGCTGGGCGCCTGGCGGAATCGTGATGCTGCCGCCGTCGCCCTGCACCTCCAGGCCGGTGGAAGTCAGCAGCACGCCATTTTCGTTCAGCTGCAGGCTGCCGTTGCGGGTGTAGGCCTCGCTGCCGTCGGCCGCCTGCACAGCCATCCAGCCTGGCCCCTGGATTGCCACATCCAGATCGCGGCCGGTGGTCTGTATCGATCCGGCGGACAGATCGCTGCCCACCGTCGAATCCACCACAAACGCGCGCGTGGGCAGGCCATCGCCCAGCACCGGAACCGCGCGGAACTGGTCGAGTTGCGCACGAAAGCCGGTGGTGTTGACGTTGGCCAGGTTGTTGGCCGTGGTCGCCTGCTGCTCCATGGCCTGTTTGGCCCCGGTCATCGCAACGTAGATCAGCTTGTCCATGGGTGCTCCTCAGATGGCTTTCGCTATCAGCGCAGATTGACCAGGGTTTGCATGATCTGGTCCTCGGTCTTGATGGTCTGGGCGTTGGCCTGGTAATTGCGCTGGGCAGTAATCATGTTGACGAGTTCCGCGGTCAGGTCGACGTTGGAGTCCTCCACCGCGGACGACTGCAGGACCCCCAGCGTGCCGGTGCCGGGTGTGCCGATGACTGGAGCGCCCGATGTGGCCGACTCGCCGAATGCGTTGTTGCCCAAAGCCTCCAGGCCCTGCGGGTTGGAGAAGCCGGCAATGATGACCTGGCCCAGTATCGAGGTCCGGCCATTGGTGTAACGGCCCTGGATGGTGCCATCCGGCGAGATGTTGAACCCGGTCAGACGGCCGGAGGCGAAGCCATCCTGGTTCAACGCGTTGACGCTGAAGCCGGACCCGAATTGCGTCGTGCCGGAAAACCCCAGCGTGAAGGTGAGCGGCGAGATCGCACCGGTGGTCACCGGCGCCGACAGGTTGAAGGGCAGCGTGGTGGTGGTCGTGTCGATCGACCCGTCGCCCTTGAAATTGAGCGCGCCCACGGGAGTGTTGCCGGCACCCACCTGGGTTCCGTCCACCGCAGCGAATACGTCCCAACTGCCAGCCGCGGTCTTCACGTAATAACTGGACAGGACGTGGGGGTTGCCCAGGCTGTCGTAGATCGACACGGAGGTCGAACTGTTATAGGTCGTCGGGTCGGTCAGGTTGAACGCGGCAGGGGACAATGCGGTCTCGCGCGAGTCGAGATTGAGCAGCGCGTTCACGGTGGACGTCGTCTGCGGTGCGCGGTCGGCGGTGGAAATCTGGATGTCTGCCGGCGCCGCGGTATTCAGTGCACCGCTTGCATTCGCGGTATAACCCGTCAAGCGCGCCCCGGTCGAGGTGACGATGTACCCGGCGCTGTCCATCTCGAACTGGCCGTTGCGCGAAAACGTGACCGAGCCGTTGTTGCTCAGGCGGAAGAAGCCGTTGCCGTTGATCGCAACGTCGAGCGGGTTCTGGGTGGCGGTGATCTTCCCCTGGGAGAATTGCTGCACCACTCCGGACACCTTGGTGCCGATGCCCACCTGGGAACCGCCCGATCCGCTGAGCGACGTCGCATACACGTCGGAGAATTTGGCCTCCGCCTGCTTGAAACCCACCGTATTCGCGTTCGCCACGTTGTTGCCGATCACGTCCAGATTCTCTGACGCAGCAGTCAAACCGCTCAAACCTTGCTGAAAACTCATTGCTTGCTCCTTTGATCTAAGTTGGTGATGCGCCTGCCCTACATGATCTGGCGTACATCCGCGTAATTCACCGCGCCGACGCTATCCACCTGCAGCTGGATATCCGCTCCATTGCGCAGCACTCCGTCTACCTGCCCGACGCTCAGCGCGGTGGCGTCAATTGCATTGCCACCCTGCACCGCATTGATGTTGAATGTGTAGGCTCCGCTGGCCGCCTGGCTGCCGCTGTCCGTCAGGCCGTCCCAGCTGAACAGATGATCGCCATAGGATTGCGAGCCCAGATTCATGGTCCGCACCGTCTGCCCGCTTGCGTCCTGGATGGTGACCGTGAGCTGGTCGGCGGAATTGGGCAGCGTCACACCGATGACGTTGTAGCCTGCTGTCGGTGACACGCTGTTGCCCGGCACCAGCACGCCATGTCCGATCAGATTGGCCGCCTGGGAAAGTTGGCCCGAACCGAGCGAATCGGCCAAGGCCTGCATGCTGGTATTCAGGTCCGAAATGCCTTGCACGGTGCTGAGTTGCGCCATTTGCGAAGTGACCTGGGCGTTGTCCATCGGATTCAACGGATCCTGGTTTTTCATCTGCGCCACCAGCATGCTGAGAAACTGGTTCTGGATTGCACTTACGTCCGACGTACCACTGGTTGAACTCGTTTGGCCGGCATTCAGGAACGCGGACAGCGCGGCGTTGTTTTGTACGGTAGTCATTCATTACTCCTTATTGGCCGAGAGTGAGCGTCTTGAGCAGCAGCGTTTTGGCCGTGTTCATGACATCCACGTTGTTTTGGTAGGAACGCGAGGCGGAAATCATGTTGACCATTTCATCCACGACATTGACGTTGGGCATCGTGACGTAGCCCTTCTCGTCGGCCAGCGGATTCTTCGGGTCAAACACGGTCTTCATCGGCGAGGGATCATCCACCACCGCCGCAACCTTCACGCCGTTGGCGTCGGGACTGTCCATCGGCACGGTGCTGAACACGACCTGCTTGGCCTTGTAGGGCTGGCCATTCGAGCTGACCGCGCTGTCGGCGTTGGCGAGGTTGCTCGCCACCACATTGAGGCGCTGGGCCTGCGCGTGCATGGCCGATCCGGAAACCTTGAAGATGTCGAACAGAGACATGGTGTTTACTCCTATTGCTAACCTTGTATGGCCGCCAGCATGGTCTTGATCTGGTGGTTGAGCATGGTGAGATTCGCTTCGTAGTGCACGGCGTTGTCGGCGAACTGGGCACGTTCGGTGTCCATGTCCACGGTGTTGCCGTCAATGCTGTTCTGATCCGCGCTGCGGTACAGCACGGCGGCCGAATCCAGGGAACCCTGAGCCGCAGCACCAATGTGACCGGGGGAGGTGGTTGCCAATACCGAGGCCGGGTCCGACGCCGAGCCGCCCTGGGCCAGCGCCGCTTGCAAGGTGCTGGTGAAATCGATATCGCGCGCCTTGTAGTTGGGGGTGTCGCCGTTGGCGATGTTGGACGCCAGCAGTTGCTGGCGAATGCCGCGCAAGTTCAAGGCCTGCTGGTGAAAATTAAGCAGATTGTCCAGACTATTGCTCATGTGCTATCTCCTGTCGGGCTGGTTTAGCCATTGCAGTGATGTGAATCCTAGGCCTGCCTGCGTCAAGTCAATCCGGCAATAAGAGGCAAAAACCCGTTTCAATTCCGGCGCTAGATAAAGGTGCCGGTCCCTACAATCCACCCTATGGCAAGCCGTTAAATGCCCATAACGACGTAAATGGAATTGGATTGTATGAATGCAGCGCGTATCGGTACTGCCTTGAGCCTGGCCCTGCTGGGCTGCATCTGGCATGCCCCTTCCCTGGCAGACGGCCCGCTCAACAGCCAGATCAAGGCGGTGGCCGAGGCCTATCTCAAGGCGCGCATCGCGGACATTCCGGGCAAGCCGACCGTCGTCGTGGCGGAACCCTCCCGCTCCAGCCGACTGGCCGCATGTCCCGCGCTGGAAGCGTTTCAGCCGGAAGGCTCCAGGAGACTCGGCAACACCAGCGTGGGCGTGCGCTGCCTGGGACCTGCCCGCTGGTCGATCTATCTGTCTGCCAAGGTCCACCTGGTGACGCAATATCTCGCCGCCGCCGCCAACCTGCGCCCCGGCCAGAAGCTCGGCCCAACGGATATGGCGGTCAAGACCGGCGACATCGGCACCTTGCCCGGAGACGTCGTGCTCAGTGCCAGCGAGGCGCTCGATCACACCCTGATTTTTGGCGTCCTGGCCGGCACCCCGGTGCGCACTGGCATGCTGCGCGATCCCCTGGCTGTGCAGCAGGGTCAATCGGTGCGGCTGGTGCTTGACGGCAACGGCTTTCAGGTCAGCGCAGACGCGGTTGCCCTGGCGAACGCAGCCGATGGCCAGGTGGTCAAGACGAAAACCCCCGCTGGCCAGGTCGTCAGCGGCGTCGCCGAAGCCAACGGCACGGTGCGGGTCGTGTTTTGAAGGCTGGAAAGAAAGGCCTGATATGAAAATCGACAACACACAGACCAACGTCGTCGGTCTGCCCTTGAATGACAGCCGCGGCCACGGCAAAGGGTCCACCGACGCGTCCGGCGACGTCCAGGACAAGGTATCGCTAAGCGACATAACGACCCGCATCCGGCAACTGGGCAATCAGGCCGACAGCGCGAATGGCATCAACCTCGATCGCGTCAACGCGATCCGCCAGGCAATCGAGAGCGGCAGTTATCAAATCAGCAGCGCGGGCATTGCCAGCAACCTGCTGGATCCGGTGCAGCACACCCTAAGCAAGTCTTGAGGAGAAGAAGATGACGCAGGCATACGCAGCGTTGGTGGATCGTGAAACGAATGAATGGAACACCTTGCTCGATCTGTTGCGCGTGGAACAGGCCGCCCTGCAGCGGGGCGATATTTCCGACCTCGCCCGCATCAGCAACGCCAAGCTCGATTTGGTTCGCTCCCTCGATCAACTGGCGGAGGAACGGGAACAGTGGCAAGCCTTGCATGCCCCCGCTTCCACCAGCCATCTCCCGGAAAAGCGTCTCCTCGAACTGAGAGAATCCGCCCGCACCCTCAATCAGCACAACGGCCTGCTTATCGACCGGCGTTTGCATTCCGTGCGCAAGGCAGTCGACATCCTGCTCGGCAGTGCATCCAGTCACAATGTTTACGACCAGGAAGGCCAGCAAACCTCGCGCCAGTCCTACCGGCCGCTGACCGCCGCTTAGCGCCACAAGGCGCTCATCTGCTCCCTGGCCGCCCTTGCAGGGGCAGAGAATGGGCGTAAGGCGCCAGCGCAGTTCCGCCGGATAAACGTGAGCGCCTTCATGACTGAAGGCGCAGGCACGGATTAACGTCGCTATCTATTCTCCCCGCATTCCAGCTGCCCCAGACCAACACTTGAGCAATGTCAACAAAGGCGGAACCGCGCGGCCGCCCGGTTGAACCTTTGATTTTTACCATGACCTAATCATTCCCTTGTCAATCGCGAAAGGAGCTACAAATGATCAGGCCAGTCAAGACGGTGGCTGTTATTTCGGCGCTTGCAGGCGCACTTGCGGGCGGTTCGACGCTGGCTTCTGCGGATCAAAGCGCGACCTCCGGTCCGGAAATGAAGCAGGAGCCGCAAACCAGCCAGCCGGCGGCCGGGCTGCCGCGGTACGGCCCGGGTTACGGCATGGGAATGATGCGTGGCTACGGCCCAGGCTACGGAATGGGCATGATGAACGAGGGCTATCGTCCGGGATATGGGATGGGCATGATGAATGATGGATACGGCCCCGCCTATGGCATGGGGATGATGGGCGGCTACGGGCCGGGATACGGCGTGATGCGCGGGCATGGCCCGGGCTTCGGTCCCATGGGCCCGTTCTGGGTGCCGAATCTTACCAGCGACCAGATCGATCAGATGCAGAAGATCCGGGACGCCTGGATGGAGAAGATGCACCCATTGATTCAGGAAGTCATACGCGAGCGCGAAAAAATTATTGACATGTACTCATCCGGAAACCGCGATCCCGCCCAGTTCGGAAAAGTCTTCTCCCAACTTGCCGACCTTCAGCGTCAGTCGATCGAGGCCCGCATCGATACGCAGAATCAATTGGAAGCGCTTCTTACCAAGGAACAGAAAGAGTGGCTTGAGCAGCGCGGGAGATGATTTAGCAGCCAATCGATGACCTGGCAAACCAGGCTTGATTTGCCGCGCTGTCATTTCATGCGATTCGGCCTTCTGCCACAAGGCCGAGGGCGGCAGCGGATGGCGATTCGGATTTGAAGCGGATGCGGGGTGCTCGGCTCTTCGCGCGAGACCTCGCGGCGTGGGCCCGGTGTAATTTCAATATACTTCGTAGTGATTGGGTCAAAGCATGCGCTGTTCGCACTTTCCGTTCCCTTCCCCGCATGACTTGCTGCCACTCCGCGAAATTGCGATATGAAGCTGGGGCCGCCGGTCGCTCAACTGCCGCTCCCAGTCAGCCACGGTAACGACGCTGCTGGCGCCCGTTCCATCGCCGCCCGGCAGCGCGATGCGTCCGCGGGCGCCGGCGCGCGAAGCAGAACAAGTCATGTTGGGGTTATGATCGCGAATCCGCGGGATTCTGTGCGCCCAGCCCCTTTGAATTGCGCCGGGCCGGAAAGTATTGACTCCGCGCCACTTTCCGCCATTACGAGGAGGTTTGCCGACCAGGCAATCCGGTAAAATCCGCCCATGACAAAAATCAAGACCGTATTCTTCGACCTTGACGGTACCCTTGTCGACACCGCGCCGGACCTGGGGCACGCCCTCAATCTGCAGCGCGCGCGCCATGGCTTGGCACCGCTGGACAAGGACATCATTCGCCCCCAGGCTTCGCACGGCGCACGCGGCCTGCTGTCGCTGGGATTTGGCCTGCGCCCCGAGGACCCGCAGTTCGGTCCGATGCGTGAGGAATTCCTTCAACTCTATGCCGACAACCTGAGTCGCCATTCGCACGCCTTCGACGGCGTGCTGGATCTGCTCACCGAGCTTGAGCACCGCGGCATCGACTGGGGCGTGGTCACCAACAAGCCCGCCCGCTTTACCGAGCCCTTGCTGTCGATGCTGGATCTGGCCGACCGGGCGGCCTGCATCGTCAGCGGCGACACCTGTCCCTTGCCCAAACCCCACCCCTGTCCCCTTCTCTACGCGGCAGAAGAAGCCGGGCGCGCCCCAGGCGAATGCCTGTACGTGGGCGATGCGGCGCGCGACGTGGAAGCCGCGGTGGCCGCCAAAATGCCGGCGCTTGTGGCGCTATGGGGCTATCTGGGCCAGGCCGACCAGCCGCAAAGCTGGGGCGCGCTTGGCCTGGTCGCCAGCCCGGCTCAGATACTCGACTACCTGGACTAAGCGGGCTGCAATTGATGGACTACAGCCTGCTCAAGCACGCGCATGTCACCACCGTCGTCGTCACCTTCGTCCTGTTCGTTACGCGCGGCATCTGGATGTTCGCCGATTCCCCACGCCTGCAAGCACGCTGGGTAAAAATCCTTCCCCACGTGAACGACACCGTCCTGCTCGCCAGCGGCATCGCACTTGCCGTCATGCTGGGGCAGTATCCTTTCGTCAACGCTTGGCTCACCGCCAAACTGCTCGCCCTGCTCGCCTACATCGCCCTCGGCACCATTGCGCTCAAGCGCGGCAAGACCCGCTCGATCCGCCTCACCGCTTTTCTGCTCGCCCTGGCCGTGCTCGCCTATCTGGTTGCGGTCGCCATCAGCCACCAGGCCCTGCCCTGGGCATGAGTTATAATGAGTGTGTTGCGTGGGAACTTTCGGGGCGCCGGGAGTTCTGATTCAGCAATACTGGGGGCGACCTGGCTTCGACGTGGGTTGCAAAACAGTGGAGGGCATACCGAGGGTCGGCCGACCTCGTAAATCCAACCGAAATCGTTTAAACGCAAACGACGAAACATTCGCTCTGGCCGCTTAATTGCGCCAGACCCTACACCCGCTAGCATACGAGCGGGGCCGGGCAACCGGCAGTAGGGTAACTTCAGTATGATCGCCTTGTTCAGGGCTGCTTTGGACAAGGTTAAACACAAGGCAACTCGCTGGTATCAAGCCTGTTCGGCGGGCGTGATGCAGGTTAAATCCAAATCACCGGACTAAGTATGTAGAACTTCCTGCAGAGGACTTGCGGACGCGGGTTCGATTCCCGCCGCCTCCACCAAACACGAATGCCACCCTTGCGGTGGCGTTTTTGTTTGGGAGGTGGCTGGGATGAGCACCCGCTTTGGGTTCGGCGAGCGAGCACGGCTCGCGAAAGACGCCCGCAGGGCGGTCCTGAGCTGAGCGAAGCGAAGGATGGCTGGCTCGGGGAAGCAACGCGAGACAGACACAATCCCGCCGCCTCCACCAAACACAAATGCCACCCTTGCGGTGGCGTTCTTGTTGGTGGGTTTGGTTGAATGAGAACCCGCTTTGGGTTCGCGGAGCGAGCACGGCTCGCGACGGACAGCCGTACGCTGGGCTTGAAGGGCCGAGGTTTGCGGGAGGCAACCGCAAACCGAGCAATCCCGTCGCCTCCGCCAGATGGGGCGCTCGTGGTTTCGCATGCCGGAACCGGGCCGAAAATTGGTACACTGAACGCTATGAAACCTTCCGAAGCACTCCGCCTGCATCGCCTAGACATCCGCAATGTCGTCGAGCAGAACCGCACGTTCAACCCGCGCGTGTTCGGTTCAGTTTTGCATGGCGATGATACGGACGAAAGTGATCTTGACCTCTTGGTCGAGCCAACGCCTGACACAACACTTCTGGACATCGCAAGGATCCAGAATCGGCTCCAGCAAATTCTTGGCATTCAGGTGGACGTGCTAACGCCAAAAGCGCTACCGGAAAGATTCCGCGAGGCTGTGCTGAAGGAAGCCGTCCCTGTATGAACAAAGAAGGCGTCAGGCTATCTGACTACCTGAGCCATATCCTTCAAGCAATCAGTCGCATTGAGCGCTATACGCAAAACCTTACGCAGGGCACATTCCTGGCAGATGAACAAGTCCAGGACGCGGTCATTCGTAACATCGAAATCATCGGAGAAGCGGCAAGGAACATTGAACGGCACAGCCCGGAATTCGCCGCGCAACATCCTGAAATTCCATGGGGCGATATGTATGCCATGCGAAACGTGGTTGCACACGGCTACTTCACCGTAGATCTTGAGATTGTCTGGAAAACCATACACGGCGATTTGCGTGGACTGGCGGAACAGATAGCCAACGTGAAAAAGACCTTGCCGAAGTAGACTCCGGCTGTCTGCAACCTTGCCCTTGGCATGAGAGTGCCGCATAGCTCCCGCAGAGGACTTGCAGACACGGGTTCGCGGAGCGAGCACTGCTCGCGACGGACAGCCGAAGGCAGGGCCCGAAAGACCGAGGTTTGAGAAAGGCAAACGCAAACCGAGCAATCCTGCGCACCCGCCTGCTTACTTGACGCGCTTCGCGCTCTCGATCACGACAGTCTCCAGTGGCGCATCGCTGTGGAACGGGCCCCGCGCCCCGGTCTGCACCTTGGCGATCTTCTTCACCGTGTCCTGGCCCTTCACCACTTTGCCGAACACCGCATAGCCCCAGCCTTGCGGGGTGGGCGCGGTATGGTCGAGAAAGGCGTTGTCCGCAACATTGATGAAGAATTGCGCTGTCGCGGAATCCGGGTCTGCGGTGCGCGCCATGACGAGGGTGTAGGCCTCGTTCTTCAAGCCGTTATCCGCCTCGTTCTGGATCGGCGGACGCGTCTCCTTTTGTTCCAGCTTCGCGTCAAATCCACCGCCCTGGATCATGAAGTTGTCGATGACGCGGTGAAACACGGTGCCGTTGTAATACCCGTCCTTGACGTATTTCAGGAAGTTTTCGACGGTCTTGGGTGCCTTGTCCGGATAGAGTTCCAGCGTGAAACCGCCCATGTTGGTCTTCATCGCTACCACGGGATGGGCGGCAAGCGCCGTGAGGGAAAAAAGCAGCCCGAATATGAGGGCAAATATTCTTGAATTCATTGTTTGGCACTCCGGCATCGTTGGGGAATCCTGGCTCGCGTCCGGGATGGAACGCGTATCCTCGGATGGGCGTCAGGGTAGCGCCACATGCAGGTTGCACACAAGTGCATGCGCAATCCACGGCTGTTCGATGGGCAATCGCAAAATTGGGCCGCGTAACAATTGGTTACCTCTGCGCAATCCCGCAGTAACGCCTTCCGCCTAAATTGGGATCGTGGCAATACGACACGAAACGAAGGAGTGAAACCATGAAAGCGAAATTTGCAATTCCCCTTGCCCTGGCAACAGGTCTTACCCTTGCCGCAGGCGGCGCGAGCGCATCGGACCCGGTGTTCGGCGCCCTGCTGGGCGGCGCCACCGGCGCGGTCATCGGACACGCCATCGGCGGACATGACGCCACGGTAGCCGGCGGCGCCTTTGGCGCAATCGTCGGCGCGGCTGCGGCCAGTCAGCACGAGGACCGCTACGACGACGATTACTACGGTCCGCGCCGGGTCTACGGCTCCCCGCCCCCGGTTTACTACGGTCCCCCGCGCGTGGTCTATGAAGCGCCCCGGCGCTACTACGGTCCGCCGCCGGTGGTCGTTCAATATGGCTCAGGCTATGGTTATCGCGATGGCTGGCGCCACCACGATCGCTGGGATCATGATCGCTGGGATCACGACGGCTACCGCGACCATCGCGGCTGGTAGGCGCGCCTGAGCAGGCAGCCGCCCTGTCGGCCTTCACGCCGGCAGGGCGGTTGTTTGTGGTAGTTCTCGACCATTGCGCAGCAGCCAGGCCCGCGAATGTCGAGGCCGCGGTTCGAACTGACGACAATGGCGGCCTCCCCGGCAACCTCCATGAAGCGACCGACGCCATTCTGTAGAATGGCTCGATTCCAAGCCTCATTCGCGACATGGCCCACATCATTCCCGAAGGCTGGCAGGCGCTGTCGCTCACCGGCGCAGCGCAACGCGAAATCGAGACCCTGGCGCAGCTCGCCTCCGGTCTCTCGGATGCCTACACCATCTACCACGGCGTGCACTGGACCCGGGTGCATCAGGGCCATGCCCTGGTGGGCGAGATCGACTTCGCCATCGTCAACCCGGCTGGCAATCTGCTGCTCATTGAACAGAAATCCGGATTGCTCAACGAAACGCCGGATGGGCTTGCCAAGCAATACGCGCAACAGGAAAAGCTCGTCCCGATGCAGATGGCGCGCTCCGCGGAGAACCTGCGCGCCCGACTGTACGCCTGGTGCAAGGACGACAAGCCCTTGCTCGACAGCCTGCTCTACTGCCCCGACTACAAGGTGAAACAGCCTGGCTCGGCGGGCATCGATCCGGCGCGCATCGTCGACGCGAGCCGGCGCGAGCAGCTGATCCCGGTGATTCGCAGCCTGCTGGCCGAGAATCTTCCTGCCAGCCCGCTCGCCGACAAAGTCCACCGCTTCCTGCGCAACGAGCTGCAACTGGTGGCCGACGTCGCCACCCTCGCCGGCCAGGCGCGCACGCTCTACACCCGCCTGTCAGGCGGACTCGCCGAATGGGCGCGCAACATCGAGTGCGAGCCGTTCCGCATCCGCGTGATCGGCACCGCAGGCTCGGGCAAGACCCAGCTTGCGTTGAACGTGCTGCAGGATGCGGTGGCGGCCGGCCGCCGCCCGATCTATGTGTGCTACAACCGGCCGCTCGCCGACCATGTCGCGCTGATCGCGCCAGGCGGATCAACCGTCGCCACCTACCACCAGCTCTGCGACCGCATCCTGCGCTCGACAGGCAAGACGCCGGATTTCTCCCGCCCCGGCGCCTTCCAGGCACTGGAAGAATTCATGAATCAATACCAGCCAGGCGAAACCTCGCAGTTCGACGAGCTCATCGTCGACGAGGGCCAGGACTTTGAGCCCCGCTGGCGCGACAACCTGCTGAAGCTGTTGCCCGCCGAAGGGCCGGGCGTGGTGGCTGGAAGACCCGATGCAAAACCTCTACGGCCGCGCACGGCGATGGAATTGCCCGGCTGGGTCAGCCTGCGCGCGCACACCAACTACCGCACGCCGCGCGACATCCTCGGTTATCTGAACAAGCTCGTCGCAGCCGAACAGCCCATCGAATCCGGCAGCCCGCTGACCGGCTCCGAGGTGCAGATCCTCACCTACGCCGATCACGCCGGGCTGATGAACCAGACCAAGGCCGCCATCACCCAGGGCCTCAAGGCCGGCTTCAAGAAGGACATGATCTCGATCGTGACCTACCGCGGCCGCGAACACTCCCGCTTCACCCCGCTCGACCGGCTGGGCCCGCATGCGCTAAGAAGCTTCACCGGCCAGTACGACCTCCTGGGCAGCCCGATCTATTCCGAAGGCGAGCTCTTCATCGACTCGGTCCACCGCTTCAAGGGCCAGTCCGCGCCCTGCATCGTGTTCACCGAGATCGACTTCGAGACACTGGACGAGATCGCGCTGCGGAAGCTGTTCGTGGGCATGACGCGGGCGACGATGAAGCTGGTGATGGTGGTGTCGGAGCGGGCGGCGGGGGCTGATGCTGGAGAGGATTGCTTGATAATTTTGGCTATTGGCCGTGCTATTGCTTCCGCAAATGCCAAAGTATTACACTGACCATTCATGTATTACATAGGAGCCACCATGGCCACCACGATGACAGTCAAGGGACAAGTCACGATTCCGAAGAAGGTGCGCGAGGCGCTGCAATTGTCGCCGGGAGACAGCGTGGATTTTGACGTGAATCGCGCCGGTGAAGTCGTCGTGCACAAGGCCGGCGCGCGTGCCAAGACCAAGCGCGATCGCTTTGACGCAGTGCGCGGCAAGGCCCAGATCAAGTGGCGCACCGATGAATTGATGGCCCTGTTGCGCGGCACTGACTGACGGCGCCGTGCTGCTGGTTGATACCAATGTCCTGGTCGACGTGCTCGACGACGACCCCGCCTGGGCCGACTGGTCGGTGCGCCAACTTCGTGCGCAATCGCAGATCCACGAGCTGTGCATCAACCCCGTCATTTATTCCGAGCTGTCGCTGGCCTTCGAGTCGGTGCAAGCGCTCGATGACGCGATAGAAGGCATGGGCCTTGCCCTGCTCGAACTCCCGCGCCCGGCGCTCTTCCTCGCCGGCCGTGCCTTCCTCCAGTACCGGCGCGGCGGCGGCGCCCGCGCCAATGTGTTGGCTGATTTCTTCATCGGTGCCCACGCCGCCGTGTTGGGCTGCGGCATCCTCACGCGGGACACGCGACGCTATAAGAATTACTTCCCCACGGTTGTGTTGGTGTCGCCGGAGGCAGGCTGAGCCAGACATTTCGCCCATGCCCCGTCATTCGGAGCGACGCCGGTGTGCCGCAGCAAGTAAAATGCAATTTATCCGCCCGCGAATGGAGTTACGGATGAATCGCACCACAGCACTGCAACTGCTCGCCCAACACAAGGCACAGTTGGCCAAACAATTTGGTGTAACCCGCCTGGCCTTGTTTGGCTCCACGGCACGCGATGCTGCGCGCGCGGATAGCGATGTCGATGTGCTCGTGGCCTTTGACGGGGCAGCCACCTCCAGACGCTACTTTGGCGTCCAGTTCTATCTGGAAGACTTGCTGAAGTGCCCGGTGGACCTGGTGACTGAAAAGGCGCTTCGCCCGGAACTTCGTCCCTTCATCGAGCGGGAACTGGTCAATGTCTGAGCGTGCGTGGCATTTTTACCTCGACGACATGATTGATTTTGCCGGAAAGGTGCTCGCCTATACCGAAGGATTTGATCAGCAGGCGTTCATCGTCAGCGGCCTTAACTAATACGCAACCGTGCGCAATCTGGAATTGCTTGGCGAGGCCGCCACGCACATCCCGCTCGAACAACGGGACGCCTGCCCCGCGGTACCGTGGCGGCAGATTATCGCGACCCGCAACCGACTCATCCATGGCTACTTGGGAATTGATAACGATACGCTTTGGAGCATCATCCGGGACGATATTCCCGGCTTGTTGTCTGAGCTCCGTAAACTCAAATCACAAAGCTGGCCAACCAGCTCGTAGGCAGGCCGCGAGCGACGATAAAGGTTGTGATGGTGGTGTCGGAGCGGGCGGCGGGGGTGATGCTCGAACGCATCGAAACACACGCATTTGACCAAGGCCCACGGCATAACGGCTGAACTCTTATCACGGGGCTTTCCACAGACTTCGAATCGGCACGCGAACCGTCGGTCCATGCAACGTCGTGTAACCGAGCCCCTCCAGCCAGCCCAGCGCGGCGGCTTCAACGATCGACTCGGTAATCACGCTCACGGCCCCACCCAGTGCGCAACCGGCCGGTTCAGAAACTCCTCCACCGGAATGCCATCGCCGCCCACCAACAGCTTGCGCTGCGGCTTGAACGCGGCGGCAAAAGCTTCCATGCCCGGCAAGGTATCGCCGGCGCGCCCGCTCTTCACCTCGATGGCGGTGAGCCGGCGCCCGGCGCGGACCACGAAGTCCACCTCACGGTTGCGCTCGCGCCAGTAGAACAGCTCGCACTGGCCTGCCGCGGCGGCATTGGCGAGATGCGCGCCCACCGCCGATTCCACCAGCACGCCCCCAATACTCGCGGTCGGCCCGCGCCTCCTCGAAGGTGTAACCCGACAACGCCGAGAGCAGCGCGTTATCGAGCACCTGCAACTTCGGGCTCGATGCACGGCTGCGCGCCGCCGCCCCGGCAAACTTGGGCAGCCCGACCAGCACGCCCGCGCCCCCGAGCAAGTCGAGGTAATGGGCCAGCGTGGTCGTGTTGCCGGCGTCCTGAAGCTGGCCGACCATCTTGGTGTAGGAAAGGATCTGGCCCGAATAACGGCATCCCAGATCGAACAGGCGCCGCAGCAGTGCAGGCTTGTCCACCCGGCTGAGCAGCAGCACATCGCGCGCGAGCGTGGTCTCGATCAGCGCGTCGCGCACATAGCGCACCCAACGCCCGTGATCCGCGGCCAACGGCGCCGCGCCCGGATAGCCGCCATGGAAAATGCTTTGCGCCACCGTCCAGCCGAAGGCCGCGTGCATCTCCTGCGCCGACCAGTGCGGCAGATACAACACCTCGAAGCGCCCGGCGAGACTCTCGGACAAGCCGCGCTGAATGAGCAGCGGGGCCGACCCAGCAGCACGACCTTGATCGGACGCCGCTTGCGCGTATCCTCGTCCCACAACCGCTTCACCGTCTCCGACCAGCCGCCGACCTTTTGCACCTCGTCGAGCACCAGCACTGCGCCGCTCGCCTCGGCCATCAACCGCGCGGCCTCCCACTGCTGGGCGATCCACTCTGCCCCGCGCAAGGTGGGTTCATCGGCGCTGGCGAACTGCACCGGCACCGCCGCACCCCCGACGACGCGTTGCACCAGCGTGGTCTTGCCCACCTGGCGCGGACCCGCCGCCACCTGGATGAAGCGGCGAGGCTCCGCCAGGCGGGCGGAGAGGAGATCGGATTGGGGGCGTTGATAGCTCATTACAAATTACTCAATAGGATGAGTAATATCACTCACGACGCAGCGGAGCCGCAAGATCGTGGGTCGGACCGCCCTCCCGCTCTGGGCCTTCACCGTACGACTTGCTGGGCCGCCCGGTCTATTCCGAGGGCGGGCGACGATGAAGCTGGTGATGGTGTGTCAGAGCGGGCTGCGAAGTAGGTCATTCGCAAGTTGGAATGTTGATAACCCGCAAGGGCCGCCTTTTATCCTTCCACCTTCGCTATTCGCCGCGCAGGATGCTGAATTCTTGGAATAGTCGAATGGGTAGGGGCACAGCCAACTTCCAATAGACGGTCATTGGCCTCTCACCTTCAGACCGCTCCATGGTAACCGGACCACACACCCTATACGCTTCGCCTTTCGATCGACGTACGAACAGCTGAAAGGTCCAGCCGTTACCTGGACTCTCCAAGTAACGCTGACCAGCGGTGGTAGCGGGACTAGCACTGTTCTGCGATTGCCAATGAAAGCGTTCAGCACTGACTGCATAGTCGTGATACGTGATGCGCTCGTGAAAACCTTCACGTTTATCAAGAGTAACAAAGAGCAGTTCAGTCTTGCGTTGGTGCAAGGCGAGAACCCCGGCTTGAAAGGGGGTGCGCCGTTCCGCTGTTAGCCAATCAACAGCAGTAAGGATTTCGCGAATTCCATAAGCGCCATGCAGACACAATGGCACATCTTCCAAACCCGGGACCTCTCGCTGCTGCAAGGCGCTTCTAGCCTCCAAGACTTCTCCGAGTTCCGCCAATTCGATACGGTGATCGGGGTGGTCAGCCAGTCGCTGTAAAAATGCGGTTCCTGTCCCCCTCTGAATGTGCTGGCCGTCCACTTGATATGTAAGCATCTGGAGAACCCGTCGCTCGCGATCATTGCTCGGTTCATAAGTTCGAAGCGGCTCGCCGACCTTCAGGAGCAGATTAATCCGCTCTGGGTCATTTATGTGTAGCAGGTCACCAAACCGCCGACCGAAATAGTCGTCCTCAGGGCCTGCCGTTGCCGTCGTCAAGCCAGCGTCACGTTTCAAATTAGCCCATCCGGATCGACCGCTATTACGGTAGAGGTCGTCCAGCTCAATGCCCTGCTCCCGCAGGAAGGTGGCCAGCCGAACTCCGCTACGGCCACGCAATGCCACATAGGTTTGCAGTTCAGTGCGCAATCTGCGCCAGTTCTGTTGGACGAGCCTTCTCAGGCTCCCCAGCACTTGATCACGCGCCTGTCGTTGAAGATAGATATGGCAACCAGGGGGCAACGCGCCAAAGCCCTTATCCACTGCATCAACCAGTTGCCTGCGCGATAGCCCGGTTATCGCAGAAAGCAAACGGTCAAAGCGAAAGTCTTCTCTAAGACGACCGACAAAATCGAGAACCAAGCAAGCTTCCTTGCCCTTTGCCAACCGAAGACCTCGACCAATTTGCTGCTGAAATAACACGGGGCTCTGGGTCGGCCGAAGCAACAGCAAGGTATCCACCAAAGGCAAATCCACGCCTTCGTTGTATAGGTCGCACGTCACCAACGCGGTCACCTCACCGCGAGCCAATTGATCAGGGGCACGCCGCCGCTCATCTTGAGGCGTATTGCCGACAACACAAATTGCTTTAATGCCTGCCTCGTTCAGCTTCTTGGTCATGTACTCTGCGTGAGCCACAGAGACGCAGAAAACGAGGGTTCTACTCTTTGCTGGCCGTCCTGCCAGTCGGCGCCACTCGTCTATAACTAGTCGTGCCCTCACATCGTTACCCGTAACCAAGCTATCGACGGCCGCCAGCTCACCTGGCTGTTCCCAAGGCACATTGGAAAAATCCGTTTCGTCGTCGCAAGCGTAATACTCGAATGGGCTGAGCAGCTGCTGTTCGAGCGCATGCCATAGTCTCAGTTCGACAGCCGGTGACCCATCGGGGCGGTTTTGGAAATAGCCCAGAATCGGCTTGCCGTCACTTCGCTCGGGCGTGGCTGTCAGTCCGAGCAAGATGCGCGGGTTAATTGAAGTTACAAGGGTGTGAAACCGATCGGCCGCAAGACGGTGACATTCATCCACTACTACGGTGTGCCAGTAGTCTGGACCTAAATTTGCGACGAGATCGCGCGCCGCCACGCTATCGATGGTTGCAAACACATGATCAAAACGATCGAACTCAGCACCGCCCACCAACAATTGGGCGAAAGAATGATCACGCAGCACCTCGCGGTAGGTACGCAATGCCTGCTTAAGGATTTCTTCGCGATGTGCCACAAATAGCAATCGCGGTTTACCTCCTTCCAGCTCACAGGTTCGTCGATAGTCGAACGCTGCCACCACCGTCTTTCCCGTTCCAGTGGCAGCAACGACCAAATTCCGTCTGCGCGCGTGCTGCCGCTCAAGCTGGAGTTGTTCAAGCATTTCCTGCTGGTACGTTTTGGGCTGGAGATCAAAAAAGGTTGGCCGCGCTATGATCTCATCGCCTGCCTCCCTCTTCAGAGCCTCCCGCAGAGCACTGCGATGGGTGGCGTTGGCAGGGTCAAAGGTCTGGAATTCGTTGTCTTCCCAGAGCGTTTCGAAATGTGCTTTGGCCCTTTCGAAAAGTCCCGGCTGACCGCGCTGCGTAAACTTTACGGTCCACTCCATTCCACCCATCAGGGCGGCACCGGACAAATTCGCGCTCCCCACATAAGCCGAACCGAAACCCGTTTTACGTTGAAACAGCCATGCCTTAGCATGCAGTCGAGTCCGACGGCCATCCAAAGAAACCTTGACTGCGCAGCCGGGCAACTTGGCCAACTCATCCAACGCCTGAATCTCGGTCGCGCCAGTATATGTGGTGGTCAATACACGCAACCGGGTTCGCGGTTGTCCATTTGCATCCAGAGCAGTCGCTGACTGGAAAATGTCGAGCAACTTGCGGACACCGGAGTGGGTAATAAAACTGACGAGAATATCCACCTGATCGCAAGCAGCTAGTTCTCGTCGCAGTTCATTCAGTAGTGACGGTGAGCCTTTGCCGGCAGTAAATAGCCAGGGAATGGATAAGCCTGTGTCGGGCAGAAGAAGTCGCGGGCTTTGCCGGTGAATGGCATGAAGCAACTGAAGCGGCGCAGACAACACATCGATCGGTTCTCCGCCATCCCCTATTCGCTGACGGATATTCACCAGAATGGAATTGACCAACTCTAGTTGCCGCTGGAGCTTGTCATTCCCATCGCCTTCTAAGTCATCGAGGATGCGGCCTAACTGGCGTGCAAACATATCAGCCAATCGATCCGGGCTATCCTCTAGTGAAAGTGGTTCAAGCGTTCGGCTAGTCTCATCAGTTGCTTCTGAGAGTGCATGCCATAGACCCTTGGAGACGACTTCATCATAGAGGCCATCATCAAATTCCATCAATTAGGTCCTCACGAATAAGATCTATCCACTTGCTGGAAGTAACCTGCTAAGCCGCAATTCCAATACGTCCTGCCGAGGATACATACGCTGTTCCTTGGGAAGCAAAAGTGGCTTGCCGTCCAACAACGTGAGAATCCTGTGGTCAGGTATCCTGCTGTCCAACTGGTTACTGACATGCCATTTGTAATCAGGCCCCGGCGCGATAAGGGCAGCATCCATCGCCCAATGCATGTCCGGAGTTAGTGCTAGACCATTTCGCGGATCGTCGTCACCTGAATTACTGAATGGGCTTATGTGTGCAGCTTCCACCATGGCGGTTCCGTCGGGTAGCACTAGCCTTAACCCTGTTGCGGCACAGCGGTAGTCATAAATATCGATTACTAAGCGTCGAAATGCCGGGCTCCGTACATACTCAGGCGTTCTCACCTCGGAGACCGATGCAACGACAAATTTACGTAAGCTGTGCTCATACGCGCTAATCTGCTTGCCCTGCGCAACCACGGCGTCCAAGTCTTGCAAACCTCTTCCGAACCAGAACGCCGCTAAAACATCACCCAGTTCATCGATGCTCTGCTCATTCTGCAAGAGCCAAAAGAGTTCTTGATCCAACGTAGCGTGGGAAACATTTTCGATGATTGCGGACGCACTGGTTGCGTTGATCATATTGTCCAGTATTGCCTCTCGCCCAGGGATGGGTGACAGATGCCAAAAGCTTTCCTCACCCGTTGTTAGCGTCCCTCGAAGGTGAAAAAAAGGAAAGTATGGGTTCGGGTGATCTCCAGGTGCCCGAACCGCGTTGAAATAATGTGTGTAACGTTCAAGCAGCGTGGGTGAGTAGCTGATGTGGTTTTCGCAAAGGGCGCCGCTGCGTGCAAGATCAAACACCGCAAGAAGCATGCATATCTTATGTGGGCTGGCGCGCCCATGAGATTGGTTGACTCGGAGCTGCGTCAGCTTTCTCTTGTACTCTTCGAGGCTCATGCTATTTAACCCAGTACTTCGCCTTCTCGGGAAGCACCCATCTTACCCCGCCTCTTGGGTCTTTCGTGTCGCCGAGGTAGCGCGGAATCAGATGAACATGCAGATGCGCAACGGTCTGGCCCGCAGCCGCTCCTTGATTGATTCCGATGTTGTAGCCATCCGGGTGATGCGCTTCATCGAGTATCGCCCTGGCATCATTCAGGGCCTTGAGCAAGGCGAGCTGCTCGGCGTCCGTTGCCTCGAACAAAGTGGCGATGTGCCGCTTCGGAATGATAAGCGCATGGCCCAACGGAAAGTGGAAAGCCGTCTCTTATAGATGACGGTAAGATCGTCCTCGACTAATACTCGCGCAGGGTCCAATTGGCAGAAGGGGCAGGGTTCCTGAAGCATTACTGAAGTGGCGTTTTGTGCGCCGCGACCTTCTCCACCTGCCCGTGGTGTCGTGCGTTGGCGTCCAGAAACAGACGCATCAAGCCTTCTGCAGCCACGCCAGGATGCGTTTGCGCTCTGCGGCCGTCAGCTTGTCCTCGCTGCCCCAGGCTTGCCAGGGAATCTCCGCATGTAAACGCTGTGTCTCCGTTGAGACCTTGCCAGCCGCCTCACCAATAATCTCAATAGCGCGCACCAGGGCGAACAGCAGCATCCGGTCGGTCTCCAGTTCGGCACGGGTGCGCCCGGCAATGAAACGCTGCACGTCTTCCGCTGCATCCACCATATGGCGCAGGCGAACCTGATCGTCAGCGCGCATACAGCACCTCCGCGGTGCCCACCACCTCGTCGCGGAAGTAGCGCGACAGATCCTGCGCAGTGCGCAGATCGACGCGCCTGCCACCCAGCATGTCGGACAGCTCCAGTTCCATCGCCGCGATGCCCAAAAGCCCGGGGGTGCCCTCAGGCATGAAATCCACCAGCAGGTCCACGTCACTGTCCGGCCGGTCAACGCCCTTCAGCACAGAGCCGAACAGGGCCAGCCGACGAATATGGTGCTGCTCGCAGAAACTGGCCAGGGCAGCTTCATTCAGATTCAGATTCGGGTGCATGCAGTCTCCTCTCCCAACAGGCCGGCTTGCGCCGATTCAGGCCATCATTGTCCCCTATCACCCGCCCGCAACAAAAGATCCGGACTTCAGTTGCGCCACCTGCTCCCCCAATTCATCCAGTTCGTCCGCCAGCGCCTTCTGCATCCGCTCCACCCGGTCGATCACCTTGTCCGCGCTGCTCTTGATCGTGCCGCTCCAGGTGCGGATGTCTTCCAGGTATTTCACCTGGCGCTGGATTTCGTTGAGCGATTTGTCGATGGCCTGGAAGTCGGCGGCGCGTTCGGCGTTTTCCATGCGGGCGCGCACGGCCAGGGCCTTGGCGGCCATGAAGCCGGCCTTCAGGTAGGCGTCGCTGGCTTCGTCGTCGCGGTCCCACACCACGACGATGTCGCTGCCGTAGCGCGCCAGCGCTTCCAGGCCGGCCGGCGCGGTGCGGCGCGAGTGGACGAAGAGGCCGATGCCGGCGTCGCGGTTCTTGCGCGCGGTGTCGATCTCGTCCAGCGTGGTTTTCAGCGTGTAGTTGGCCGCTTCCTTGAACTCGACCGCGATGCGCGCGCCGGCGGCGGCGTTGTCGGGGCCCAGGGTGACGATGGCGTCGCCCACCTTGCTGCGCGCCAAGCAGGCCGGTGGTGTTGCCGGTGTCCTCGGCAATGTCGCCGGCCTGGGTGGCGAGGGCTTGCAGGACTTCGAAGCCGGCCTGCTGGAAGTCGTGGCCGTGGGTGGTGGAGGCGGCCTCGGCGGCCTTCTTGGCGCGCATGGCTTCAAGTGCGCCGACGACCTGGGTCTGGAATTGCTGCGCGGCGCTGTTCTGCGCCTCGATCATCTGGGTCAGCTCGCGCTTCATGCGCGCGAGCGCGGAGTTCTGGTCGTCGAGGCTGAATTCGGCGTTGATCTGCTTTTGCGCCTGCTCGACCCGGCGCACCAGGCGGGAGAGCGCGGACTGCTCGTTGTCGAGCGAGAATTCCTGCACCACTTCGCCGATGCGCTTTTGCAGGCCTTCGGCCGCGACGCCGTGGCCGTCCTTGAGTTCGCGCACCAGGCGGGCCAGCGCGCCCTCCGCGTTGTCGAGCGAAAACTCGCGCAGGATGGCGTTGGCCTGGGTGGAGAGTGTCTGTTCGACGTGGCCGCGCAGGGCGGTGAGGAAGCGGTTGGATTCGTCGGGCGAGAGCTGCTGCATCAGCGCGCTGTCCTCGCCGACATGGCGGGTCAGGGTCTCGGCCAGGCTCTTCTCGGCCTGCTCGACCTGGGCGCGCATGAGCTGTTCCAGCTCGCCGTCCTGGCGCACCAGGCGCTCGACCCGCTCGTTGAAGCGGCCGTTCTGCGGATCGAAATAGTCCTTGAGGGTGCTGGTGAGCAGGGCCTCGGTCTGGCGCCGGTAATCCTCCAGCCGGGTTTCCATTTCGCGCACCAGGCGCTCGCCCTCGTTCTTCACCGATTCGGTGTCGATGCGGCCCTGGGCCTGCTTGAGCGCGATGATGCCAATGCGCAAGCGCGGTGCGCGCGAAACGGTTGCGGTCGCGGCCTTCCGGATAGGAGGCGAGCGCGGCCATGGTTTCGGGATCGTCGATCAAGAGGTCCAGGCGCAGGCCGGTTTCGGGGCCGTCGGCGGAGTCCGTTGTGGGATGGGGCGCGTAGTCCTGCTGCTGTGCGTGGGTAAGATCAAGGTCCATGTTTCCTCCCATCATGTTGTGGCGAAAGTTTAACTGATCGCGCGGCTGCGCGATTGTTCAGCTGCTCCTAAAGGCAGAGTTGGATTCCAAATGAAGAAGCTCGGGCACCCCCGGCACAAGGAGAGAGAAACACACCGGAGATGCCTACGTCGACAGCATATGGGAGGGGGTGGCTCAGGAGGCGAGCCGGCCTGAAATCCTTGCCAAATTGAGCGCAGCGCCGGAGGGCTTCCTATTTTGGGCGAGTGTGCGCATGGCGCCGCGGCCCCTCACCCTGCCCTCTCCCCGCGAGCGGCGCGAGGGGAATGGCTCCGTCTCCCGCCCGGACGGGAGGGGGATGGGGTGAGGATGGGATCTATTGCCTGCACCGCCCCTTGCCTGTCAGTGTTTTTCAGTATCTTCAATAAGGGGATCAGCTCAGCAGCTTGACGTTCAGCCCTGCCACGCGCCTAAAACTTGCGTCCCCGGTCAGGAACAGATGGCCGCCACCCAGTTGCAGGCAACTGGCGGCCTGCAGGGCGTCGGGCGTTCGCAACCCGTGCCTGACCCGGATCGCCGCCGCGAGCTCCACGACGTCCTGGCTGATTTCCACCCAGATCAGATCGGGGCGCGCGAAAAACGCGTCGAAGGCTGCGAGGCTGTCGGCATCATTCGCCTTCATCGGGCCCACCCTGCATTCCAGCCAGGTGAGCCGGCTCACCGCCGAGGCCAGATCGGGGTGCTTGCTGACCGTCGCCGCCAACTGCTTGCGTACCCCGGCCGCAAACGGCTCCTTGCCCTCGATCAGATAGATCAGCGCGCTGGCATCGAAGAAAGCGATCACCAGGCGCGCTCGGCCTTGAGGTCGGCGTCGATCCGGGCCTTGGTGCGCTTGCCGGCGCCAGGCTGGGAGAGCAGCCATTGAACCGCGCTCATGCCCTTGACGCGCGTGGCTTTGCCCGCGGCAAGGCGCTGATAGTCTTCTTCAGTGAGCACGACGGCTGCCGGTTTGTTGCGCTTGACGATGTGGAGAGGCCCGCGGCGCAAACCCTCTTCGATGGCGGCCATGCCACGGCGCTTGAGTTCGGCGATGGTAAGGATGTTGTTCATGGCAAGATTTGTTCCAGTACTGTAATGATGTGTAATAGTACCTTTAGCGGTACTGCATGGCAACGCCCCGATCAGGCGTAGCGCTGAATGGCCTCTGCGAGCAGGTCCTTAACCCGAGCTCGCAGTCTCGCGGGTCCGATCACCTCGACATCCGGGCCGTACTTGAGGATGTCCATGACCAGTTCGCGGTCGTCGGCGTACGGGATTTGCAGCACGTAGCTGCCGTCCTTCGCCACGCTGCCCTTCTGCTTGGGGTGCCATTGCTCGTGCGCCACCCAGCGCGCGCGCAAGGCGGTGAAGCGCAGCTTGGCCCACTGCAGCTTTTTGCCGGAGAAAATGCCGTAGCCCGCCCCCAGCACCTCGTCGGTGGTCTTTTCCGACACTTCGCGTGCCGGCTTCTCGACGATGCTGGCCTGCTGGATCGCGTCGACGGAAAAATTGCGCAAGGCGCGGCGCATATGGCACCAGGCGTCGAGATACCAGTTCTCGCGGTAGAACACCAGGCGCTGCGGCGAGACTTCGCGCTCGGTCACGGCGTCGGTGCCGCGCGCATGATAGGTGATGAAGAGCCGCTTGCGCCTCAGCAGGGCCGACCCGATCGCCTCGAAATGCGCCAGGTGCATGGGACGCGCCGCCACGCCGAAGATGCGCACCCGCTTGCGCACCTCCTCCGCGCTGTTGTCGGCGCTGCCCAAAAGGCCGTTGAGCCGCGCCATCAGCGGCTGGATATGGGGCGACAGCAGCCCGCCCTTGTCCAGGTGGGCCATCAGATGCTGCATGGTGAGCAGGGCATGGATCTCCGCGGCGTTGAACCACAGCCCGGGCAGCTCGAATTGGGATTCGGAGCGCGCGTCACCGCTTTCGTAGCGATAGCCGCCCGCTTCGCGGTCCCAGACGATGGGGGCGTTGAGCCGGTCGCGCAGATACTGGAAGTCGCGCTTGAGCGTGGCGCGCGATATTTCCAAAGCACTGAGGAAATCCTCGAACGGCACGACCTTGCGCTCGCCGATCAACTGGTCGATCTTGTAGAAACGTTCAGTGCGATCCATGGCAGGCTCCGTGGTTGGGATAGCGCGGATTCTATGCCAGAAGAAGCGGGCTGGCTCAAAGGGTGAGCCATCAACTGAACACGCTCTCCGCCTGGGGCCAGGCTGTCATTGCGAGACCCAATCTCAGGCTTTAGCCGCGAGCGAGGCGTGGCGGGGCGCGGCAATCCAGTCCAAGCAGGCTTAGCCATAGGAACCGGATCGCCCCAGGCCACCAGGTGGCCCCGCGACGCCAGCCGCGCCGGACGGAGATCCTGGCGTTCCAATGGCTCCTGTTACGCCTTGTTACATCTGGTTACGTGGCTGCAACCCCGCCGTTACGCCTCTGTCCTAAAGTGGGAATGTGACAACAAAACAGGAGTGACATGATGAAAACCAAATATGCAGTTCCCTTCGCCCTGGTGACAGGCCTCGCCGCCGTCTGCGGCAATGCGTACGCATCCGATGAGGCACTGGGAGCGATCCTGGGCGCCACCACCGGTGCGGTCGTCGGGCACGCAATCGGCGGACATAACGGCGCGGTTACGGGTGGTGCGTTCGGCGCGATATTGGGCGCCGCCGCGGCAAGTGAGCGTGACGACCGTGCCGTCTACTACGGCCCACCTCCGGTTGACTATGGACCCCCACCCCCGGCGTACTATGGCCCGCCTGTGGTCTACGGCCCGCCTGTGGTCTACGGCCCACCTGTGGTCTACGGACCGCCTGACGTCGTGTACGAGCAACCCAGGTATGACTATGCCCCGCCGCCCGTGGTCATCCAATACGGGCCAGTTCGCCCATACGGCTACTACGGACAACCTTATGCATGGGGACACCACGACGGACGCTGGAACCATGACGGTCGTTGGGATCACGATGGTGGCCGGGGTCATCGCCGCTGATGGGTTCGTCATCGGATGACGTGGGACGCACTGTCCCTGTTGGCAGAGGGTGGCGCAGGTTGGTACTCAGCCTGTCGCCGCATGGCTGCGCAGAAGAAGACCGGCCGGCCCGCACCCGAAAACGCTCATTCGCCGGGAAGCCCAAGCGGCCAGTTCTCGGAAGCGGGCGCGTCCGTTGTCGTGTAAGGCCTGCGCCGCAACGCAATGCCGCGGAACCGCAGGACGATGGCCGGCCCCAGGACCATGGCAAGGGCAGTCAACATCAGCGGGTTGAAATGGACAATGGGAAATGCCTTCGCAATGGCCTCTGAAAGCGAGCTGATCGGCACCCCCGAAAACGCCGCAAAGAAAGCGGCCAGAAGAACCTGGCCCCACTCTGCTCTGAGCTTCCAGAGCATCTCCACCTCTTCCTTCGTTTCCTTGAGGCTCCGTGACACCGTACTCAGCATTTGGAGCGAGCCCCTTGTTTTCAGGCCCTCTTCGTACAGCGTGCGTTCGGTGACATAGTTGAATATGTCGGGCAACTGGCGCGGCCCAAGGTCATACTCGGCGCGCTCGACATACTCGTCCAGTCCCGACAGGGAAAGAACCTCGTGCCCCAGCTGCCGAATCTCACGCTTGCGCTGCTTGCGCCGCTTGCCGAGCTTCTGCCAGAACGCGGGCCGCCAGAAACCGTTCTCATACCAAAGATAGGCAGTCGTCTCGGTTCGATACAGATCGACTTGCGCAGTGGTGATGTTCAGGACGCAATCCGCCCGCCTGACCAGCGCCTCGTTGTGCAGCAAGACGGCGTGCGGCAACAGCAGGTAGGGGCTCATGCCGATGTTCTGCTGGACCGTGTCGAGCCCGATCACGCGATCGTCCGGCATCCAGGCGATCAGTGAGCCACGACTGACCTTCAGAAAGACCTGGCCGTCCGCGAATGTGGGCAGGAGGGTATCGAGCAGTTCCTGCACATCCACCTCCTGGAAGTCGAAGATGCCGGCGACGATGCCCCCAACCGCTTCGAGGCGCTTCCACCTCGAATCCGGATCTGTTTCCTTCTGCTGGTAGAGCTTCCTCAGCTTGTCCAGCTTCTCCTTGTTCTCGCGCGCGCCCAGGACCAGA
Source organism: uncultured beta proteobacterium (assembly GCA_963782495.1). Taxonomy (GTDB): domain Bacteria; phylum Pseudomonadota; class Gammaproteobacteria; order Burkholderiales; family Thiobacillaceae; genus DASQBT01. The sequence continues at coordinate 241,592 of CAWAJU010000007.1, forward strand.
TCGAAAAGATCGTTGCCGCCGGACGCGACCCTGGGGCTGAACTGGATCGAGCCTGCGGTGAAATGGTCGCTGGCGCATTCCGTGCAGAATCTCCAGGGCAGCTCGTCCGGCCAGTCCTTCGGCTTTGCGCCAAATGTTTCGAGGAGTTCCCTGGCGTTGTTCGCCCAGCGCTTGCCGCCATCGAGCGAGAATTTCGTTTTGCTGCGGAACTCGGTGCCTTCTGAAAGGCCATCCCACAGATGGATGAATCGCAACAGGTCAAACTCGTTGAAGCACGCGCTTTCGGCCGGCGCGACCACCAGGTGCCAGACCCGCACACCGGACTCCTGGAAATCGGAAAAGGACAGCAGGGCGTCCGTCGTCAGGACATAGTCGGTGTCGCTGATCTTCCTCGAATCAATGCCGAACGACCTGCGTTCGAAGTAGCGTTCATTTCCTTCGGACTGGTAGCGGAACTTGAGCGGCAGGCGAAAGCTCAGCTTGCGCATTCGCGCCCCCTTGCCGGCGGGGAAGCATTGGCTGCCGATCAGCCGGGTCTTGCCGATCCGGAACTGATAGGACAGCAGGTCCATTTCAAACGAGGTGAACACATCGTCAGGCGCTGTCTTGTCCTGCTTGTCCAGCAGTCCGGCTCTTTGCGGATCCCGGAACTCGACAAAATGAAACGCAACCGCGACTTGCGGTCCCCCTTCGTCCGATTTCGCGATGGTCTGGAAGTCGACCAGCACGCCGTCCTCGGGGTAGGGATCGTCTATCGTTCCTGCGGGCTCCGTTGTCATGGTCTCACCGTGCGTTGAGGAGGGTTTGATACCTGCAGCCGTGCGATCAGGGTTGGTTTCGCGCCTGCGCCTGGCTGCGCAGCAGGCTTAACAGACTCGTTGCCTGTCCCGGGCGGCGCGGGTCGTAGCCCTTGTTGGCCGCGGCCCAGGGCCCGCCGTCAAAAAGTCCAAGGACGGCACCCGCGGCACAAAGCTGATCCAGCCGCTGCAACTGACTTGTCGCAGCTTCATTCTGTTCGATTGGCGCACCCTTGAGCACGGAAATCGCGAAGAACCGCTGCAGATGCTGGCGAAGCGTGTCCGCAGCAAGTCCCGAGTCGGGCGCGCCGATCACGGCAAACAGGAGCCCGCCGAAGTCCTTCTGGGTGCTCGAAAGCGCAGGCTGGGCATAGTCGAAGTCGATGATCCTGGCGCCCACATGGGACCAGATGGCGATCCGGTCGATCTGGTCGACACCCGAGTGAACACTGTCGCGCACATAGTCGTCCGGGTCCATGCGAAACGGATCGTTCTGCTCCGTGAAGATCAGGGCGGAGTCGCGCCCGTCATCGTCCGGCGAACCCGCCGCCAGTTGCTGCCTGGCCGCATCGACACATGCGCCCAATATCTGCCTGAAATAGCCCCTGGCGCGAAATTCGGGGCGGATGAAGATGTAGTTCAGGTTGAGTGAAAGACAGCGTTGGCCTTGACTCTGCGCGCCAGGATCGCCGATTCTGAAGCAGATGAAATTGGCGCCGCCGACCATGATTTCGACGCCATCGACCGGCGCAACGGCAACGGCGATGGTTTCCTTGAATGGGCCCCACCTGGCCGTCAGCGTCTCATGCGCTGCACCTTCGTTCAGTGCGAGACACTTGCGGAAACCCTCGATGTCCTCCTTCTCGTCTTCCAGGATGAAGGCCGCGTCGTAGGCCTCGAAAAACATTGGCAGCAGCGGAGAGTGCGGCGAAGTGTCGTAAATCAGCTTGAGGCTGCGCGCATTGCTGATGGGCAGACCGTGGGGCAAGGTGCGCGGCCTGGAGGCGGCATCCATGACAATCATCGGCGGATCGCCCGCGCACGCCGACAGCCCCTGCCCTTCCGTGGGACTCGGGCACTGCGCGCGTTGTCTGGCCCGGTGCGTGACATGCCCGCATTCTACGCGGTCGTGCATCGGTGCTGGAACTCCCGCCGCTGGCCAATTGCTCGATGGCTTACCCTGTGCAGCTCTCGTCCGGTGGCGGGAAAGTCAGGGCCAGAAGGGCCTCGTCATTGCGCCGCAGCTTGTTTTGCCCATCCTGCCGACGCCGAAAGCCAAATGGCGCAATCGCGTTGCGCGATCTCGAGTTGGATTTTCCCATACCCGCCATGGCGCCGGACCGGCAGCGGACCTTGCCCATTGACCGTGCAAGGTGATTCAGGGAGGTCGCAGCACGGCCAAATTCAGGCAATTCAATTAAATACCCTGAGGATTCTGCCGATAATCTTATTGAAGAAGGGCGAATTTGCCTGATCCAGCCTATTGTTACGCCGTTTTGACTTGAGGCTGGTCCAAGCCAGTTTGAGCGGAGAAACTATGGCCATCAAGCCTTATGACCGATATAACGAGCTGACGGATGTACACTGGGATGACCCCAATGTGCAGGATCTGATGCGCAAGATTAAGCAGCTTTCCATAGAACAGCGGGACGGGAAGCCAAGCAGGAAACTCATTCTTAGTCAGCTCAACGATCTCACTGGCACCTCACTTACGGCGTTCCAGGCTGCTGACGACGGTGAAGGAAATCTTGTACTTGTCGGCGCAGTTCCCCTCAACATTGGCGAGACGTTCCTCGTTCAGACTGTTCCTGATCCTCGCTTCCCAGCCAGCTCCAGGTTGTGCACTGTGCGCCATTGCCGCCACGGGCAGAGGGCAGAAGAGCAAAGCGAAGAGGTGTACGTGTCGTATCTCAACTGCAAGTAGAAACCCCCTTCGTTTGCTTGAAACCAGGAAGAACCAGCAACCTGGCGTACCAATGAATGCGTGCCGAATGCCAGTGGCGGTCTGGAGTTCCTGGAATGCAATCGGGCAGCGCATGACCATAACCGATTTGGATTGAGCCTCACGCCGCAAACAACGCAGCAGCGGCGCTTGCTCCACAACAAGATGGCCGCATGAAATCTCCCAACCCTATGAAACCGATTCTTCGTTAATTCGCAACCACCAAGGTCTCAAGTGATTTGAACACGAATGTGCTGGTCATCGAAGCCGTTTAAAGATGATTGAGCGCGGGTGGACTTTCCACAAGAATGTTAAGGCAGTCCGGGCAGCGTGTCGTTGCGGGAATGCGGGCCACGAGAAGCCGCATTTTCAGCAGCTGCGCATCCCACGCCTGCGCACCAGAACAAGTGCCGCAGCGGCGATCGCCATGAGGGCCAGGGTGTGCGGTTCTGGCACTGTCGGCCCGGGTCCCGTCGCTCCGAAGGTGAGCACGATGTCGTTGGCGTTATATGCGATCGACCAATCAAACCCATTCATCGTGAATTGGCCGGACGGTGCGTTTGCAAACTCGCCAACGTCGCTGGCAAAGTCGGCAATTGTGAACATATCACCTGCGTTTGGAACGAAGCCACCCAGCAGGTTGATGTCCAGCAACGCGCCTGCTCCCAGGAATTCGGTGCCTGCAATGTCCAGGAGGCCATTGCTCGTGTCACTGATCAACTCCAAGAATGTTGCATTCGCCTGATCGTAGTTGCCGTTTATGGCGAGCGTTCCGGGAAGGCCCGAGTCGCCGGGTGACATCGTGGCATTACTCAACAAGACGTTGCCATCGATCGTACCGGTTCCTTCCACGGCGCCGCCGCTCACGTCCATCCCAAGTCCGGCGGTCAGTGTTCCATCGAACTGCGTCGTTCCGCCGGTCTGCTTGTAACTGACATCACTTATCAGGTCTCCGCCGGCTTCGATGCTCGTCGTGCCGTCGGTGGAGAATCCTACATTCGTCAAATGCATCGTCGCACCTGAATCCACCTGCATCGTGCCGTGATTCGTCAGCGTTCCACCGCCATTGATCAGGAGAGTCTGGCCTGGCGCGTTGGCCAGCAATGTTCCCCCGGTGTTGTTTACCAGCGTCAAGCCATTATTCCCGATGATGCCGGCACCCTGGATGGTGTTGTCGACGTTGGTCAGCGTAGAGCCCGCAACACCCTGAATGATCAAGGCGTCCCCGCCGCCGCTGGCGGTGGAAAGCGTCACCGTGCCGCCGCCTTGCAACGTCACATTGCTGCTGAAGGCGACCAGCCCGGTATTGCTGCCATTGCCGCCGTTGAGCTGGATGTTGTTCGTATTGTTGATGGTTCCCTTCACAAAGGTAAGCGAGTTAAGTCCGCCGGTATAGGTGCCGTTGAGGTTGACCGCACCCGCGCCCGTGCTCCCGTCAAGGATGATCTGCTGCCCCGCCGCCGTGCCAAGCATGCCCCCGTTGACGGCATTGAGCGTTCCACCCTGAATGTCGGCGGCAGCCAGCAATTGCACCGTGCCCCCGTCGGCCGTGATGTTGCCGCCGGCGTTGTCGACCGTGACCCCATTGATCTGCAGGAAGCCACCATTGGTGGCCTCCAGCAGGTTCGTGTTCGTCACCGCTCCGCCGCCATTGAGCAGCAAGACCTGGCCGCCCACGTTCGCGTTGATCGTCGCCGCGTTGTTCAGCGAAAGACCGTTATTCCCGATGATGCCGGCACCCTGGATGGTGTTGTCGACGTTGGTCAGCGTAGAGCCCGCAACACCCTGAATGATCAAGGCGTCCCCGCCGCCGCTGGCGGTGGAAAGCGTCACCGTGCCGCCGCCCTGCAACGTCACATTGCTGCTGAAGGCGACCAGCCCGGTATTGCTGCCATTGCCGCCGTTGAGCTGGATGTTGTTCGTATTGTTGATGGTTCCCTTCACAAAGGTAAGCGAGTTAAGTCCGCCGGTATAGGTGCCGTTGAGGTTGACCGCACCCGCGCCCGTGCTCCCGTCAAGGATGATCTGCTGCCCCGCCGCCGTGCCAAGCATGCCCCCGTTGACGGCATTGAGCGTTCCACCCTGAATGTCGGCGGCAGCCAGCAATTGCACCGTGCCCCCGTCGGCCGTGATGTTGCCGCCGGCGTTGTCGACCGTGACCCCATTGATCTGCAGGAAGCCACCATTGGTGGCCTCCAGCAGGTTCGTGTTCGTCACCGCTCCGCCGCCATTGAGCAGCAAGACCTGGCCGCCCACGTTCGCGTTGATCGTCGCCGCGTTGTTCAGCGAAAGACCGTTATTCCCGATGATGCCGGCACCCTGGATGGTGTTGTCGACGTTGGTCAGCGTAGAGCCCGCAACACCCTGAATGATCAAGGCGTCCCCGCCGCCGCTGGCGGTGGAAAGCGTCACCGTGCCGCCGCCCTGCAACGTCACATTGCTGCTGAAGGCGACCAGCCCGGTATTGCTGCCATTGCCGCCGTTGAGCTGGATGTTGTTCGTATTGTTGATGGTTCCCTTCACAAAGGTAAGCGAGTTAAGTCCGCCGGTATAGGTGCCGTTGAGGTTGACCGCACCCGCGCCCGTGCTCCCGTCAAGGATGATCTGCTGCCCCGCCGCCGTGCCAAGCATGCCCCCGTTGACGGCATTGAGCGTTCCACCCTGAATGTCGGCGGCAGCCAGCAATTGCACCGTGCCCCCGTCGGCCGTGATGTTGCCGCCGGCGTTGTCGACCGTGACCCCATTGATCTGCAGGAAGCCACCATTGGTGGCCTCCAGCAGACTCGTGTTCGTCACCGTTCCGCCGCCATTGAGCAGCAAGACCTGGCCGCTTACGTTCGCGTTGATCGTTGCCGCGTTGTTCAGCGAAAGGCCGTTTGACCCGATGACGCCCGCACCCTGGATCGTATTGTCGATGTTGGTCAGCGTAAGGCCGCTGGATAATTGAAGGATATAAGCGTCCCCGCCACCGCTGGCGGTGGAAAGCGTCACCGTGCCGCCGCCCTGCAACGTCACGTTGCTGCTGTTGACGATCAATTCAGTATTGGTGCCGCCCCCGCCGTTCACCTGGATGGCTCCGCCATTGACAATCTGGGTACCGTACACGGCCAACAGCGTGTTCGGGTCCAAGCTCAAGCCGTTATTGGTCGCAAGCTCAATGTCTCTTACGAGCCCGGCTGTCGCCGATGCGACGGTCACCGTGCTGGTGCCATCTACGATACAGGCACTGGTGGTGCTATCGGGCACCCCCAGGTCCCAGTTTCCACTGACATTCCAAAACCCGCTTGCCCCCAGCGACCAGGTCGTAACGCTGCCGGAAAGCGTGCATGCGGCCTGGGCAAGGTTTGGTCCGAACAAGGCCAGGAATCCGGCGACTAACAGCGCAGCAATGGAAATCGTGGCCGCTTGAGGTGATGTGCCTCGCATGGGCTTCTCCCGGTACCTCGTCAAATCTTATTTGACGCAATGTCCATGCCCGCTGGAATTTTTGCGTAAATTTCAAAAACATGCGTTTATCTAAAATGGGAAACCGAAAAAGCTGTAAGAAAACGCGACATCTTCCGTCCGTAAGCCTCCCAGTCAAGGAGACAGTTCTGAGCCGGCATCGGGGGAGCCGAGCGCGGACAATTCTGCACGCGTTGACCCGGTATTCCCCGTGTTCACCCTGATTGCGCCGGGGCGCACCTTATTCTTTGAGGTCACAAGCAAGCGGCCACGTTCTTGGCTATGCGACTTTGTTGCGTATCACACCCAGGCTCGTAGCCCCGTTCGAATGACGGCTCTGCCGTTGCGAATTCAACCGATCGACGCAGCAAGTTGGTGAAATTGTTGTGCGGGTGTTTCATGGTTTAGGGTTTTTTTTGGGCGTTCATTCAATTGGCGTGCGACGGCGTTGAGCTTGGCTTGTGAGTGAACGGACAGGTCGGTCCCCTTGGGGAAATACTGCCTCAATAAACCATTCGCATTTTTCATTCGACCCTCGCTGCCGGGAGTTCCGGGATGTCGGCCGCGAGCGTAAACTGCTTGTGGTCGGCCATCTCCGTACCGCGATCCCAGATGAGCGATCGCTAGAGTTCCTGCGGCAATTTGCGCGCACGCCGCGGACTGACTTTTTGGAAACAGGTTATTCCTGGCCGCGGGCTGGCGGTTGCCAATTGAAATGGTCGGCGCGTGCAGGGCGTCCCCGTTCCTTTGCAGAAATTCGATTGTCCGGTGTGAAGCGGCTCGCGTGCCAGTGGACCTTGCTGCCCGTTCAGGTCAAGGATTGTCTCGGGGGCGCACACGAATCAGTCCTTCGCACTCATTGCCAGATACGTCCGCAGCAACGCGATGCTGCGCCCGTGAAAAGGGCTTGGGCCGCCCTGTTCCACATACGTGGGCAGGCGCAACGGCCCCGAGGTGATCAGCCATGCGCCAAGACGCAATCGCTCGCCTGGAAATCCAGGGGCGACATGCTTGGAACCGACGGAAGAACGCGGCCGCCGATATCAACCGGCAAGCGTCTGGTTTACCGCTTCCGCTCTGGCCTGGTTTTGGAAAATTGGGCTTGGCCGATGCAGCGATCATGCTGAATGCTTCGCTATCGGGCAGTTGCTCGCTCGCGGCACGACTTTACGGCGTCAATGCCGAGGCGCGTCGGCTCGTCCGTCTCTTGTCCATGAACACAGTAGGCAAACCCCGCCGAAGCGGGGCTCGCTACCGATACCGAATGCTGATTAGCTGGCGCGTTTGCGGCGGATTAATCCAAGTCCGGCGAGGCCGAGTCCGAGAAGAGCGAGCGAGGCGGGTTCGGGAACGTTCACCGGAGGAGCAGCGCCGGCGGGGAGATCGACAAAGGCGGCGACAGCGCTCAGTGCGTCATTGAAGCCCGCGTCAAGGGTTACGTTCAAGTTGTTGACGCCCGGCGTCAGGAAGCTCGATATGTCGAAAGTCTCGATGTCGAACAGGTTGCCATTGTTTCCAGTACCCGTTCCGGGTCCGCCCGGCAGGGAGTTCCCCTGGAAGATGCCGCCCGTAGCGAGAGTAACGCCATTGATACTGAGCGTTCCATCATCCGTCGAACTGAAATTTTGTCCGTCTGACACAAACAACGTAAGAAACGCCTGGCCGCTTGTATAGTTGATGCCGGAGAGCGTGAAATTCCAGCCAGCCGCATCATAGGCCGACGCAAAGTTTGAGTCGTTGCCGTTGAAAATCACGACATCGCGATTGTTGGCTGCGTTGCCGTCATCGAAGAACACTGCCGTCGCGGCGCCATTGACCTGCACGTCCGGCAGCTTGACGAAGTTAGTGAGACTGTACGCGGCGTTGCCGTTGATCACCGACGTCGTGTCCGCCCGGTAAGCTTGGCTGTTTGCGAAATTCCAGAAATTGTCCTGGGACAGGCCGATGTTGGTTCCGGTCACATTGGTAGCGTCCACCATTACGTTCGCATTCGCGGTCGGGTCGGTCGAATTCGTGGGCCCGTGCCAGTAAAGGTACGACTGCGTCACGGTTCCGGAGACACCCGCGACTGTGACCGTGCCACTGCCGGTGGTGCGCATGCCGCCCGTTCCAGCGCTGGTCCAGTCGGTGTCGAATATGGTCGTAAAGGGAGTGATCGCGTTGGCTTGCGCTACGTCGACGCCCAAAAGTGTCGCAGTTGCCGCGGCCGCAATAACCATTGCGCAGATACGCATTGAAAACATGATTAGAGTCCTTTCGTTGAAATCGTTAACTTCCCCCTGCAGCTCGGCCGAAAAGATATTCGATGGCTGCGTTATGGATTAAGCACGAATTATGCCGATCCATATATCTGCTTATATTCAAGTCATTACACAAATCGCAATCGAGACGCTTAGGTCACGTGTAAAGATATTCGACGCGAATCACTTTCATCGCGGATCGTTACTGCGCGTGGCAAAGTCCTTTCCGTTGCTGAAATAAAACGCCCAAGAATTAGTGTTGGAGACACGTATCTCGGGCATTGAACCTGTCGGACCATGCTCGAATCACACTTGGCGCGAATGACCGGTATGCAGAAAACCCAGCGACAGGAGCGGGTCGACTCCAGCCGGCTAATAGGCCTATCAAATTCGACTCGCGGGCAAGGTTCAAGTCATTGATCGTTCTGGAACGACGCAGCTTGTCACCACTGCTCCGTGCCTTCCCTCCTCGCCAAACCTCAGCCGCCACCCCCCACCACGCTCAGCACCGGGCCATTGGCCACGCCGTAAGGCACATGCCCGGTGGCCACGTGCCGGCGCGCGGATTCACAATGGCCTTGCTGGTCGTCGAAGAAGATGTCGGCGCCGAAGGCCTTGAGGAACTCGCCCTTGTCCAGGCCGCCGAGGAACAAGGCCTCGTCGATGCGGATGTTCCACGCGCGCAGGGTGCGGATGACGCGCTCGTGGGCCGGCGCGGCGCGCGCGGTGATGAGCGCGGTGCGGATGGGCGAGGCTTCGCTGGGATACCACGACTGGATCTGGTGCAGCGCGGCGAGGAATTTCTTGAACGGGCCGCCGGTCAGCGGCCGGCGGGCGGCGTCGCGCTCGTTGCGCTCGAAGGCGCCCAGCCCGTCGCGCTTGAAGATCTGTTCGGATTCGTCGGAGAACAGCACCGCGTCGCCGTCAAAGGCGATGCGCAACTGGCCGGAATGGTTCTGCCCCACATTTGAAGGCAGGATGGTCGCCGCCGCGCAGCCCGGCCTCCAGCGCCTTGCGCACGTCGTCCTGGCTGGCGGACAGGAACAGCTGCGCGCCGAAGGCGTTGATGTAGCGGTAGGTGCTCTCGCCGCGGGTGAAGGCGGCGCGGGTGATGCGCAGTCCGTGGTGGCGGATGGAGTTGAACACGCGCAGCCCGGTGTCGGCGCTGTTGCGCGAGAGCAGGATCACCTCCGCCCGCGGCAGCCCGGAATCCAGGTCGTTCAGCGCCAGCAGCTTCTTTGCCAGCGGAAAGGCGATGCCCGGCGCGAGCACGTCCTCCTCGTGCTCGATCTGGTAGCGGCAATAGGCATCCACCCCCTCCTGCTCGAACACCCGGTGGCTTTCGTCCAGGTCGAACAGGGCGCGGGAGGAGATGGCGATGACCAGCTTGTCGGAGATGATGGCGGACATGAGGGGTTCCTTTCGATAGGCTCATGCCCCGCATTCTAGGGGGCGAGTGGCTCGTGGCGTGAGCCACGTCGAGTTGTGCCAATTCGCGGACCCTTGACCCCTTTGTCCAGTAGCGAGGGGCCGCGATAGCAACGCAACTGGCTCCTCTTCGGCCTAAAGGGACTGGACAGATCCCGAGAATTCGGACACTCCGCTCACAATTTACTACGTATGCGGCTTTTTGGCGCAAGTTCCTAGGAATGGTAATACGTCACATCACTTCCTGCGACAGGGTTGGGGTCATGCGCGCAATGAGTACAAGGAGTCGCTCAATTGCGGACTCGGAGGCAAACTCTCTTTGCCCACTGAACGCATTCATGGCCCAAGCAAGCAGATACTGAAAGTCGTGGCCGCGCGAACACAGTCGAATATCACAGTCGAGACGCTCCTGCCAAGAATCAAGAATGCTATCAAGCTCTTGTCGCCTTGCCGTAAGGCGGTTGGTTGTTAGCAAGGCTAGCTTGTACTTATTTAGGTCGAAACGAACAGCGTCGCCTTGCCGGGATAGGTATTTCCGCAATGACACCCACTTCATTGTCATGGAACACTGTCTATCGGTGAGCCTGAGTGCGTAAAGCGTTCGAAGCACCCCCATGAAGGATTCAACGAAGGCTTCGAAACTGCCCACCTTGATGCGGCCAGTTGAAACTAGCACAGCTCGAATTGCCTCTACTGTGAGGAAATGGAGTTCAATAGAACAGAACATGGTCCAACGTAGTCTGCGGGTTGACTCCAGCATCCCGAACCAGTGATCAAGGTCCTTATCGACGAGACATAGAAACTTCGTGCTCTCAGGCAGGAAAGCTAGTTCACGAGCAAGTGCAATGACTCTTTGCTTGTTACCGGATGACAGGCTGTATTTTTCCAAGATTTCGCGCGGAACGTCGACAACGTCAATTGCATAGAACGTGTAACCTGCCTGAATCAAATTAGGTGAATTAGTAAGTACCTCAGTATCGAATGTACCCTCGACGAACACATCTGCGAGTTGAGGTTCAAGCTCATAACGCGCAATGAGTTCGGGAACGGTCCATTGAATAGAGTCAGTCACAGCATGTTCACCAGCTTTACTACGCGATTCCTATGCTGAGCAAGTAGCTCCATGGAGTGCGATGCGAACACAAATTGAATATTGGCTTCGCTAGTAATATCAAGTAAGGACTGCACGAGCTGTCGTTGCCACTTTATATTTAAGGATATCTCCGGCTAATCAATCATGAATACAGTTGGGGTGTCGCGGGCCGTTAAGACATAGCAAAATAACAAGAGAAGTTGTTGCTCGCCAGAGGACAGCTGTGCAGGCTTAAGTTGAACACCAAGCCGATTCTGAATATTGAATCCCTGGCTTAACTTGAATGTCATGACCTTATCGGTCAGCAAGCTATTCACGATGGTGACGAAGCGATCGATAAGTTGATAAATTGGTTCGACTGCATCGAGTCTACCTTCTAGACTCTTTATATACGGCTTAAGTAGTTCGGCTGCCAATTCCCGTTTCTTGGTGCTTCGACCGCCGAGTGCCTTGCGAAAATCAGCGGTCGGAAGGTGAGTGGCTAACTCATATCGAGCATGTTCAGAAGTCTTAGTGTCAATATTCGCCAGCTGCTTCACGAGGTCCGCGACTGTGCTTGGTGCAGGTGCTCCATCTTTTCGAGAGGCAGGCGACAATATCCGACGAAGGACGTCACCATACACGGAATGAACGTTCATTGAACCTCTATTGGCGCCGATAACTGCCTTTCGACTGATCCACCGCGCCGCGGCGCTTAGTGCTTGCGATAGAGCAATCTCGCGCGACCTGACAACTAACTCGTTAATTCTTTTCGGTTCTCCGTATTGCATGACTCGACGTAGCTCAACCTCGTCGCTTGGATCGGCAACGGCATCACAATCCAATCTCCGTTCAGCATTCAGAATAAAGAGGGTTGGAACGTGGTCCTTTAATGCTTCCAGGTACGCTTGCTCTCCTCTGGGGACATTTTCAGTTTCGCGCTTCCGTGAAGGAATCTTTCGATGTCGGGCGATCGGTTGCCCATGCTCATCAATCTCAAAAAAGAAATCAACTTCCTCGGGAAATCTCTGTTGACCTCGTGGGCGATAATCCCAGACAGCAACTTTCTTGCCTCCATTTAAGACTTCAAGTGTCAGAATTTTAGAGCTTGCTTCTTCAAAGAACTTGGCTGTCAGCCTGATACCCGATGCGAGCGCCACTTCAAGTCGAGAGAAATTGGAGTTGTATAGGGCACTACGGTGCCCCCGATTGTCAGCTGCAGAGAGCAAGTGAAAGACTATGCGCAACAAGGTCGTCTTGCCTACACCGTTGTCGCCATATAGGATCGCTGCATTCGAGAGCTCGCCAATACCGGGTACATCATAAGTGTAAAGGCCGAATAGGTTCTCAACACGGATGGAAGAAATTAGGCGTGCAGTCATGTTTTCTCTTGTGGAGTAGTGAGAAATGGCGAAAACTCTGGCGCAAGAGAGTTAATGTATAGACAAAACGAATTCCACTCCAGCTCCCCATTGAATCATAATCATGCATCCCATCTGCTTTGTATTCGCGTATGAGTAAGTATCCCCCGGCAAAGCCGGGGGCTTTAGGTTGTGAGCCGCTCGAAGCGGCTATACGGGGTCGCTTACGCGGCCCCGACTCCTTTGGGCCACCCTGCGGTGGCCAGTCAACGCCATAGGTTCATCTGGTCCAGTCGTTTGTCCTCCTGCTCCTGGTTCCTGATGTACTCCCGGATCACCGCTTCGTCGCGGCCTACCGTCGAAACAAAATATCCCCGAGCCCAGAAATGCTGGCCCACGAAATTCCGCTTCCGCTCACCGTACACCCGCGCCAAGTGGATCGCGCTCTTGCCCTTGATGAACCCCACCACTTGCGATACCGAATACTTCGGCGGGATCGATATCAACATGTGCACGTGATCCGGCATCAGGTGCCCTTCCTCAATCCGGCTCTCCCTTTGCAGCGCCAGCTTGCGGAACACCTCGCCAAGGTATCGCCTCAACTGCTCATACAGCACCCGCCTTCGACATTTCGGAATGAATACCACATGGTATTTACACTCCCACGCCGAGTGGCTTAGGCTCTCAAACTCGTCCATCGTGAATTCTCCTCTTCACGTGTGCTTGGCGGCTCAAGTTTCGGAGTTTCCTCGATGGACTCCCTATACTGTCAAACTTCTGCTGCCTCCCCGGCAGAGCCGGGGGGTCTCCCTTGGTAGGCTAGGCGTTGCCGCCACTGATTCGCGTCTTCCCTCCTCGCCAGGCTTCAGCCGCCACCCCCCACCGCGCTCAGCACCGAGCCATTTGGCTACACCATAGCAGCTTCACGATCCGCAGCGCGAACGCATAGAATTTTGCGTGGATCGGATTGTCTGCTGTCATTCCTAATTCCTAATTCGTCATTCGCCCGGCTTCATGAATAGGATTTCAGATTCAACGTGCCCTGAATTTCTTCGCGCACGTCATCAGGCACGCCCGCCTTTTTTGCAAACGACTTCCATTTCGATACCGTCGCCTGCACCTCGGCAACGATTTTCGCGGCGCGCCCCCGTTTCATTGAAGCCTTCTTTGCGCAGGCGTTGAAGTCCTCCATCTTGAACCCGTCGCGTTTTCCGTTCATCGTCATCTGATGGCTTGCCGTCCACGCACCCGATGGATTAAAACTGTAGGTCATATCAAAGGCCGGCGATAGCGACCACTCGCCGGACTTGTCCATCAGGAAGGCAATATTCTTCACGTGGTCATCCTGATTGCGGGCCACGATGTTAAACGCCATGCGCCGGAACAGTTGCTCGATGGCCTGCATGGGCAACTGGAGTTGCCGCATCACCAGTAACGCCTGCTCATAACTATAAGCGCCTGCCATGTTGAAATCGTAGTGTGCCAGGGCGCAGAGTGACTGCATGTGAAGTTTTTCGCCGGTCGCAAGACGATCAAAGCGGCGTGTCATGAAATGCGACCGGCCATTCTCCTTGAACAGGCGGCATTCACTGAGTTCAATGCCGCATTCAAGCGCCATCAGGTAATACGCATACTCGATCAACCCGTAGCCTTTCGGGTCTTCCAGTTCCTTGTCCTTGTTGCCACTGACGCCGTCAAATTTCAGCAGCCAGTATTCAAATCCCTTGCCGGCCTTGACCTGGCCCGAGCGCACTTCATTGGTTGTCGGGTTCCATGCGATAACCGCCTTCGCCCTCGCGCCGCCGGCGGATGTGCCCACGCGCAGAATATCCCCTAGCGCTTCTTCCCTGGCTTCGGTGGCAAAAGACGCCTGCAGGTTATTCCGATGGGTCAATACCTCCGATGCAAGCTCAACCAACTGGCCGACCTCAATGTGTGATGTCTGCCTTGCCCTGGGGCCGATGGCAGGGGCAAATTCCAGCGCACCCATGCCGCGTTCACCGGTATAGCAAAGCCGCTCAACCGCGTTGAAGGAGCCCGGTTGCCGCCCCTGCGATGCCAGCCAGGCATCGATCAGCGCATGGCCAAATTTGTCGGGCAGCGAATCGGCCAGCAGACCGGGCAGCCCGAGAAAAGTCGGGCGGGAAAGCTCGGGGAAGCGGTACACGCGCCGCGAAAGCGGCATCACGATCGGCGCGACCTGAATCCCGCTTTGCGCAAATGCCGCATCATATTCAAAGCTGGCGACGTCCTCCCCGTCCTGCTGTGAGACCGCGCCGATTGTTCTGCCCCACAGCCTGACTTCGGCAAGCGTGCTCACGGCTTCTCATCCCAGCGCCATGGTTTGGCAGCTGCCTTCTCGGCCCGGCGCCCCGAAGCCCGTTGCCGGACCTTGCCCTTGCGTTTCAGCAAATCCATCGGCCTGGGCCCGGACTCCGGAATCACGCCATCCAGCCCTGATGCGGCGTCCAGCACCCGCAGCACACGAACCAGGGTGGCCAACTGCGACGTCTGCCCTGCCTCCATGCGCTCGAGGGTGCGCTTGGCGATACCCGCCTGTTCGGCCACAGCCGCCTGGGTTAGCTGCAATTCAATCCGGCGACCGGCAATACGTGCGCCCAGTTCGGCCAGCACAGCATCATCTGTGAGTAAGCCAGTGATTCTCATAGTCGTAATATAGTGCGAATAACTTTATTAAGTTTCAATATATCGTCATATATTACGATATATAGCTTGATAATTCAATTCCGTCAAGTCGTAATTAGTGGCGAAATAGCGACTACAAACGCTATTCATCGCAATATATTGCGAGATATATATCTTGCAGAATTGGCTCGCCCAGGTTGCCATGGATGTCGGTGTGGAGATGACGGAACTACCCGAGCAACGCACCCTCGACCTCGGCACAGCGCGGGTTGAATTCCCGCACTTTGGCGTCGAGCAGGTCGTCGAAGAACAAGCTCGAATTCTGACAATTCTTAATTCCTAATTCTTCATTCTTAATTGCGGCGATCCCGCGCCGCCGCTCGGCTTCTTCGCCCACGGGAAGGCAATGCCCGGCGCAAGCAGGTCTTCCTCGTGCTCGATCTGGTAGCGGCAATAGACATCCACCCCCTCCTGCTCGAACACCCGGTGGCTTTCGTCCAGGTCGAACAGGGCGCTGGAGGAGATGGCGATGACCAGCTTGTCGGCGATGGCAGCGGACATGAGGGATTCCTTTCGATGGGCTCATGCCCGCATTGTGCGGGGCCTATTGGCTCATGGGATGATCCATGACGAATCGCGTCAGTTTGACAGGTCTTAACTTTGTCTTGCGAGGCGGGCGGAAGATGCGATGCATACGAAGCGTTATGCGTAAAGCCATATAGAAGACCGCACTGGCCCTAGCACATCAGAACAGGAAAGTCGCTTTTCGGCCAGTTGCAGCCGGTCACCCTTTCGAAAGAGCTGCCATCTGAACGACTGCTGCACCTTGGAACCTGCCGGAAGGCCAACTCACACAATTCGGCCACTGCGGTCATCGGGGGATTGCTACTTGGGCGACCGCTCCACTTCGCCTTGCAGCCGGTCAAACATTTCCAACAAGATCCCAGTGCCCATTAGCCCGAACGGCCGCTTGCGGAAAATGCCTACTCATCCTTTCGACCGAGACTGTGTAAAAACGTAACAGCATTTCGACGCAAAAAAATATGGCCTTCCAAAACGCTCGGTATGCGACGATCGCAAACGAGGGAGGGGTCAACCGACCCCCGAAAACATCGAAATTTGTCTTGTCGCCGCGTTTTTACACAGTCTGGGCCGACTCCACGCATGCGGCATCTTGCCAGAAAGCGGCCGCACGAAAGCTAGCAAGGGGCCTGGCGTGCAGCCGACGTGTCCAGGGCTAGATCTCGGGCTGCGCCGAGATCTCCAGTGAGTCTTCGACCTTGATCCCAAGGTATCGAACGGTGCGCTCCAGCTCAATATGCCCGACAGGCACCCGAGTAAGATTGAATTCCAAGTCAGATTCCTTCGTGGTTGATAGGAGTCTGATTGTGTTGCCGAGTCGCTGACGGCTGCGTTTAGGGGACCATGCTGGATGCGTCCTACCGGCCAAAACGAGTCCGTGAGAGCGGCCATTCGCCGAGATTGACAATGAAATTCGGAAGACAGAGACTCTTGCGGTGATCGATTCAGATCGCATTTCATTCGATGAATTGGTGGAGAAAGCGAGCATGGCTGCAAAATCCAAATCGTTGGTGGCAAATATAGCAGTTAGTGTCTTATGGGCTCTGTTTATGATGCCTGCCTTGGCTGACACCACGATGGTCAAGGTCGGCGTGAAGAAGAATATGTCCGCGCAACTGATGACGCCGGACGGTCCCGGCCCTTACCCCGCGATACTGGTTCTGCATACCAGTGGCGGCCTGCAATCCGGTGATCTGGAATTTGCAAAGCGGCTAGTGCAGGAAGGTTACGTCGCATTGGTACCCTCTTTCTTGGAAGCCTATGGAATCCGGCCGCAGAATCGCCAATCAGCATTCACAACCTACGCTGAGCCAATCTACTTGGACTTCATTGCGAGCCTGGAAACGCTACGGAGCAACGAAAAAGTTAATGGGAAGAAAGTCGGTGCTATTGGGTTTTCGAATGGCGGCTATTTTGCCCTCTGGCTCGCGGGCACCGGCCAAGTCCAGGCGGGCATCTCGTACTACGGGGCACTGTCCGGTGCTGGCACTGACAAGTCGCTGAACCGCTTCCGCCAAGCGTTTTCCAGCAAGAGTGCCCCCGTCCTGATATTGCATGGCAGTGACGATTCCACCGTGCCGATCAAGAACGCCATTGAGTTGGACACAATCCTGAATGCCGCCCAGAGTCCCCACGAGTTTCATCAGTATGTGGGTGCTGAACATCGTTTCGAGCGAGATAGCGGTGCCAGCAATGAAGCGGCTGCGGCAGATGCCTGGCAGCGCTCCCAAGCTTTTCTGAACGAATTTCTGAAAAAATAGCCGCGGGGATTATCAATTTGTCGTCCGCCATGACTGTGGGTGGATGCCCTAGACACTCCGCTTTTCGCCCCGAAGGTCGTCTCCCTTGGGTCGAGTCCTATCGGCGAGCTTGATCAACGCAGTCATTCAAGTTTCTTAACCGTGCCAATGGCCGGTCTTGCATACACTGCGGACCGAATAAATCAGAACGCCAACGTCGCCTTTGGCCGACCAGCTGTCCGTGAGAAGTGCCGTTAGGTGACGGGACTACTCCGTTGGCTGCCGTCGAACCCCTGACGGCGCGACCGACGGGAGTGGGTCGAGTACTGCCTGTTACCCGTTGAGAAATTCCAAGGTGAAAGGGGATGAGGGTCAGCCCGACGTCCCCGACGTTCAAAACCTCGACGCCCGGATTAACCCGCGCGAACTGCTGCGGCTTGGCGGGCCCCGCCTCATCCGCATGATCGCTGGCGGCCTTCCGTATTGCCGGCGCTCACGGCCACGCCTTTCAATCTCCATGCAAACCCGGCCAGTCCCACGCCCAGCAAGGCGAGCGTGCCGGGTTCCGGAATCTGCGCATAGGAAATGCCTTGCACCTGCCAGCCGGGGACAACCCCGGTCGGCTGACCGGCCGCGTCCCTGGGCGTGAGGGCTTCGAGTGTGACGGTATCAAACGCATCATCGGCGATGATGCCGAAGAAGAAGCTGCCGGGTCCCGAAGGTTGCACATTGGCGGACTGAGGCGCGAAGATGCAGGGCGGGTTGGCGCAATCGACCACCAGGCGAAAGTCGTCCAACAAGGCGCTGTCTTCAAAACTGATGATCACGCCGAAGGCGGTGACGGCAAGGCCTGGCGACACCTTCAGCGTCACACCCTGATCGCCGCCCAGCGGGCCGTCGGTAGAGCCCACTTCGAGCCCGCTGACGATGCCCATCGTTCCCGCCAGCGCGGTCACGTACGGATCGGGCGCAAAGCGGAAGATGCCCCAGGGATCTCCTTGCTGGATGTCGCCCGCTTCGTTCCAGTCGGCGTCGGTCTGCACCCTGCCCTGCTGAAGCAGCACGGAAGAAAAGTGCGCCGCGTCGTTGAAGACGGCGAAGTCGCCGGCCCAAGCCGAACCGGCACCGGCGAATAGCGCAAACAGCAGACCGCGTTGCAGGAATGCCGGCACTACAAGTCCAATACGCATCTCGCTCTCTCCCTTGCCTATGAACATCGATTTGTCTTCGCCCAAGTCGCCACGGGCATGCTCGGTAGCGCGATTGGCTGAACCTTGCGCCACATTGTCACGCAGTCTGCGGCCAGGGAGAAGCACTCGGGTGCCCACCTGTGAGGCCCTACTCGTCGCGGTTGCCTTCGACCTGGATCTTGAGCGTCACGTCGTCGTTGACGAAGGGCAGGAACTTGGTCATGCCGAAGTCGGAACGCTTGAGCGTGGTTTCGGCATCCACGCCGCAGACATACTTGGAGGTGATCGGGTCGATACCGCACTTGTAGTGGGTGACCGTGAGGGTGACGGGCCTGGACACCCCCAGCATGGTGAACACGCCATCGACCGTCGCGAGCTGGTCGCCGTCGAACTTGAGTTCGGAGGAGTGGAAGCTCAGCGCGGGATATTGCCCCACATTGAGAAATTCTGCGCCGCGCAGCACCTCATCGAGTTGCTTGACCCCCGTGTCGATCGAATTGGCGTCGATGACGATGTCCACGCTGCCGGTCTTCTTCTCCTGATCCACCACGACCTTGCCACTGGTCTGGTCGAAGCGGCCGCGCTGGGTGGAAAACCCGAAATGGCCCACCTCGAAGCCGGGAAAGGTGTGGGCCGGATTGATGGTGAAGGATTCCTGCGCGGCCCACGCCGGGCAGGTCTGGGCGGCAAGGATCAATGCCAGAAGCGGCAGGCGGCGGGCGGACTTCATCGGGGCTCCCGGCAAATCAAAAGGCCTATCCTACCCCCGGCAAGTTGGAATATTGGCGAATGCGTGCCTGCGGTTTGCGCTCCCTCAAGAAATGGTCGCATCGAAGCGTTTGAGGGCGCGTGGCCGGGACCTCAACAGCCTGCCGCCGTTGCGCCAGGTTCCCACCGCCCAGCTGGTTGCCCCAGGCCGCCTGTCGCGCGCCGCCCTACTTCCCGGCCATAGCGCCGCAAGTCCTGCGCGCCCCCTTGGCGCGAAGCAGGACGAGGACCAGGCCGGCGCTCAGGAGCGCCGTGTTTCCCGGCTCGGGAACCGGGCTGCACTGAAAGGCGCAGCTGCCATCCTTGGCCGCGATCCGGATGATGGAAGGGTCGTTGTTGGTGACGCCATTGTCCCAATTGGTGCCGAACAAGGCCGAACCGTGGTAGCCGGCGTTATAGAACTGGCTCACATAGAGGGCGCAGTCCGGGCCCACGGAGCGAGGTCGCCGTAGGAACCGCCCGAAGCGATGACGGTGATCGCCGTCGGCGCCGCAGAAAATCCGGCACCGAAGTCATACTCAGTGATGGTGCCGTGGTTGTCGTTGCTGAACAGCGCGGACGAGGTCGAGCCGTTGCCGAATGCCAGGCCGTCGGGAAACCACTGGTGGCAAACGAGGTCAGCACCGAGCCGGCGCTGTCGATCAGGATGATGCTGTTGTTGCCCTGCCCGGCCAGCGCGATCACGCCGCTCGAATTGGCCTCGATGTCGTCGAGCAGGGTGGGCGCGGTGTAGAGCAGCGTGTTGGTCGCGCTGGAAGGATCGTAGCTGTACACCTCGTTGGTGCCCCCGCCCGCGACATAGATGATCTTGCCGTTGGACAGCGACGTGACGCCGTAGCCCTGCCCCCCCGCGGTTCCCGCCAGGGACTGGGCGGGCGCGACCCAGTTGTTGGGATCGAAGCGTTGCAGGCCGGAACCGGTTGGCGTGTAGATATATCCGTCCGTACCCTTGACCAGGCCATAGCCCGAACTATTGAGACCTGCGATCGAATGCGTCGCGATGGCCGAGTGCAGAGAAGTGCTCTGGTAAGTGACGTTCTGGGTCGGGCTGTATTCGAGGATGTCCGAGCCGTTCCGGGTCAAAAGATTATTGCCGCCGGTCCAGGCCATGCCGGGCCCGCCCACCAGGGGGCCGGTATAGATCTCCTGGGTGTAGGCCGGATCCAGATAGCTGAACTGGGCTGCATTCGCCGAAACGCCGAACGTGGCGATGGCTGCGAGAACGGCAAACGATGACGACTTACTGATCTGCTTCATGACTCCTCCGTGACAATGAATGATGTTTTGTTTGTCAACAGCCGGCCGGACACGACGATGCCGCAACGCGCCCTGCGCCGCATTGACAATTTATGGGTGTGACAAGACTTGCATACGCCGACGCGATAGACACGCGGGCGCGCAGCCGCAGGCCACCATGCCGCTGTGGCCGCTGCCACTTCTTGATCTCCTCCTCTGCCGGTTGTGTTTTATTGGACTTCTTCAACCAGTCTAGGTAAGGCAGCGTCAATCTTCAACGAGCGGCCTCGACTTTGTTCGCAAAAGACAGACTTGGGGCGAGTTTGGGCCATCCCACTTGCATGGCCACGGCCTGGGCGTATGGCTGGACCGTACCCGAAGAGTCCGTATTACAGCTGCGATGCCGCGAACACGGCGGCGATCGCCAGCAGGTTCCGGGCATTCCAGACGGCTGACTGAACGCGCTTCCTCACCCCGATTCGATGTGCCCGAAGGCCGGTATCGTGGGCAAACTCGGCCACGCAGGGTCGAAGGCATGCTGGCGTCTTGCCTCGCGCGTGCGCGAGCTCACCCCACCTGCGCCACCTCGAACACCGCATCGATCTCCCGGCCATTCCAGTTGTATTCCAGATAGGCCGCGTGCACGCAGTTCTTCAACAGAGTGGCCCTCAGCGCGGCGAGGCATTGGCCGCCTGAATGCCGCACGGAGGGATACACAATCCCCAGCGCGCCTTCGCCTCGCGCAGGGTGCGGCCTATGCCCTGGGTGTAGGCGTAATTGTCCGGATCGATAATGCGTGGATCGGTGCGGCTGGCCTCGCGCAGGTCCGCCACCTGGCCCCTGGCCCTGACGGTGTAGAGGCGCATTTGCAGGCGCATGGGGGGTTCACTGGTGGCGCTCATGAACAGCACCTGGTGGTGGCGCGTTTCGGCGATGGCCGTTTCCCGTTTGCGCGCGCAGTAGAACACGCCGTAGCTGCCGTCGCTGAAGCGGCTGCCCTGCGGATTGGGATGGGTGAAGGCGGCCATGATCGGGCTGCTGCCCTCGCCGAACAGCCGCTCTTCAGGCGGAACCAGATTGATGTCACCCACTTCGTCGCGGATCCGGTCGTTGGTCATGGCCTCCAATGCGTAGAGCGCATCGAAATCCTCCGCGCCGGCGACCCGCTCGAACAGGGCTATGGCGGGAAAACGGGTGGGAATGACGCGATGGGCCGGGTTCCAGTTGAGCGCGATGCGCGGATAGCTCAAGCCCAGCCCCCGCGTTGGGCATCCAGGTATTGGCGCACCACCAGCAGGTCGCCGATGTTGCCGCCGAGCATGCGATCCAGCGCGCTCTTGCCACCGAACAGAAGGGCGCTATTGGGCTTCTTCACCCAGGCGTCGGCGGCGCCCGCATCCGGCAGCAGGATTTGCAAGGCCTTGTAGATGCCCATGATGTAGGACAGGCGCTCCAGGGTGTCGCGCTTGAGATCCGCACTTTGCGGCGCGGCCTTCCACTTGAAGAAGGTGGAGCGCCCGGGCGCGCCAAGCAACACCATTTGCTCGTCGGTGGAGAGGCCCCAGGCCTGTGCGATGTTGAAAAACGCGCGCAGGCCGGGGGCGGAGAGGTTCCGGGGGGAGGGTTTGGTTTTTGCCTGGACAGCGCGGGCTGGAGCGGGCATCGCGGTTCCTTGAAGTCGGTGGGTAGCAGTCTTCAAGGTAGTCTATATATGGACTATATGCAAGCCCTTTGTATTGTTATGGACTCTGGTGATTGGCTTGTTTGCGGGTCCCGGGCTTTGCTCGGCGTGGCGCGTTCATCCTCGTCGCCACCCCAACAAAGGCAAACGCCACCGCAAGGGTGGCGTTTGGGTTTGGGCAACTGGGCTTATCCCGCGACCACCGGCTGTATCCACAATTCCACGCGCCGATTGAGCTGGCGGCCCTCTTCGGTTCGGTTGTCGGCACGCGGTTCGGTTTCACCCTTGCCATAGGCATCCAGGCGCACCGGGTTGACGTGCTGGCTGGCAAAATAATCCATCACCGACTGCGCGCGGCGCTCGGACAGGACCTGGTTGTCCGCATGCGAGCCGAGGCTGTCGGTATGGCCGATTACGGTCACGGCGGTCTTGCCGTACTGATTGAGCACGCGGGAAATCTTGTTCAGGGTCGAAATGTAGCCCGGCTTCAATTCGGCGGAGAGATTGTCGAAGCCGGTCGTGGACGTCATGCTGACCAGCAGCGCGTTGTCGGAGGGACGTTTTTCCACCGTGACCTCGCCGCGCTGAATTTCAGGCTGCAATTGCTGCTGCATGTCCCGGGTCTGTTTGTCCATGTAATAGCCCACCCCGGTGCCGACCAGCCCGCCGCCGATGGCGCCGATCAGCGCACCGGTGCCGCGATGCCTGTGATCGATGATCGCCCCCAGTACCGCCCCGCTAGCTGCACCGATCATGGCGCCCTTTTCGGTCTTGTTCATGTCGCGGGCGTCGCCCACGTCGTTGGTTGCACAGGCAGCGAGCAGCAGGCTTGCCATCAGGGGTATCGCAATTGCGATTTTGCGCATGCTTGATCCTTGGTGAATTTGATTGAGGTGCCGAATTATGCCTCAAGACGGGTAAATGGCTTCGGCATGCAAGGGGGGCAGCTACGTCGTTTTCAGCCTGCAATTTGGCGTTCGGGCCGGGTCGCGCCAGGCCGGTCGGTACGGCCCCGCCGCTATCACTCAATTACCAGGCTACGGCGCCTGCCAGGATTCGCACAGGGCCAGCTTGTGCTTGCGACCAAACTGCTTGATCGCGGTCTCGCGCCGGGCGGCCGCTGCGCGGCTCGCAGCTCGCTCGACATAGGCCAGCGCCACCGGCCGGCGGCCGCGGGTGTAACGGGCGCCAGGCGGCTTGCCGGCGTTGTGCTCTTCGATGCGCCGCGAAATATCCGTGGTGATGCCGGTATAAAGCGTGTCGTCGCCGCAGCGCAGGATGTAGACAAACCAGGGTTTCTTCAGCGCGCGATCGGCAGGCATGACCAGAATTATGCAACAGTCCTCGCCCGGGACAGTCTGGCAACTCAATGGCCCGTGTCCATCGGCATGCTCTTGAGTTGACACACGCATCAGCCCGGAACAAGCTCTGCGTCACCGGCCCAGCGTCGAGGAAGAGGCCGCATTTCTTGGTCAATCGGTTCATGCAAGCTTCCAGGGAGAAATCATGAAAATCATGCGAACCGGGATCTTGTTTGGAGTTGTGTTGGCGTGGCTGGCCACACCGGGCGTGGCGTGGAGTGCGACGAACGACGTGAAAGGCATCGACATCATCATCAAGTGCAAGGGGCCCGTACCGCCCTGCCCGTCGAGGGGCATCACGGCGGTGGTTTGGGATGACGTGCCGGCGGACAAATTCCTGCCCCTTACGATCTTTCCCGATCCGCTGGTGGCGGTTGGCTTTGACTACGAGATCGGCGCTGGGGATCCGAATTTCGCCACGGTTACCCTGCCCACGGGCATAGGCGACAACCAGTTTGATCTGTTCCTGTTTGACGCCGGAATCGGAGACTACCTGGATAGCGGCATCGATCTCACTGGCGGCATCGAGTACGACTTCGGAGGATTGGGGGTGGACCGTTTCCGCATCCTGGGCATCGAACCGGGTGGAGGTCCGGGCGTCGCGTTCAACACCGATCTCTCGTTCGTTGCCGCAGGTCAGTTCACCGGAAGCATGACGCCCATCATTGCCAGTACGCCGGAGCCGGCCACCCTCGCCCTTCTCGGTCTCGGTCTTGTCGGACTTGGATTGGGTCAGCCATAAACGCGCCGGCTGATCGGCGCCTGCATCGGTCGCAGACCCCGCTTCGGCGGGATTTGTTTCCAGCGCGGCACTGGAAGAGATCACCGGGCGCTATCGTCCCGTTCTGCCATCGGCGGCGGCAAAAGCGCCACTGACCTCACGGCGAATCAGAGCAGGCGGAATCTGAGGTAGATGATCGAATTACTGGTCGGGCTGCTCTGGCTCCGTTCACAGCCCGTGCCCCGCTGCCCCGCGAGCTGTTCGTCTTGCCCGGCCAATCGCATGCCCAGCAATCCGACGCAGAACGGGCTCCTGACCGATGGGTTTGGCAGGCTCGTCGACACAGGGCCGTGGGCCATGAAATGCGGCCCAAAATGACTTGGCAGGAGCGCGATCCAGCCCCGATCGGCAGCGCGTTCGATGTCGCCGGAAATCTCGTTCGGCACTCCAGCGTCATCGGAACGCGATTCGGTTGTATCGACCTGGGCTGTCTTGATTGCCGGGAGGTGCGACCGGCTGTGAAGGCGCATGCGGTGGACTGGCATCCGGTACGGGATCTGGCGCGCAGGATTCTTGGGCTTCGGCGCCCAGGGCCAGGAGTCTGCCGCCAGCAGGTCCGAATGGCTTGCCGGAGTCACCCAGGCGGACCGCCCGGGCGCCTGGTCCGCGCCCTTGCCAGAGTCCGGGGACAGTGCGGTCCATGGAGAGGAACAGTTTGCCGACACGCGCGCTGGGAGCCACATCGCTACGCTGCCCCTGCGTGTGGCGGATCCACCGACCGTTGCGAACCGGCTTGCCATGATCGGTCGAACTGAGACAGCACCAGAATTGTGTTGAACGGATTGACCGCCAATCTCCCGGTAGCGTCTAGCGTGATCCCACTCATTGCGCTCGCGGGGCCGGGCAGCGCGATCATTCCCAAACCGAGAAGCCCGAGCAGGCGGGCGCGTCGGCCCAGGATGGCATAGCTTGTTTTCATTATGCTCCTCCGGAATCGAACCGATCTCTGGCCTTGTTATTGATGACCTGGCCAGTACCCGATCCCAAGCATGTCCCACGCCAGCTTTTCAACTTATTGTTCTTGCAATAGAAAAAATAAGGCGCGGGAAAATGGGGCGCAGCGCGTGTCAATTTCTGCGACACGCTTGGCTCGCGCTGCGAGTCGGACCACGCGTCAAGCCGATGGTCACTTGCCTGAAGATCGACGGCAGAAGAGAGGCATTAAGGTAAAGAAGTCGCTTGACCCAAGGAGAGCGATCGTTGCCGGACTGCCATTGCAGTGCGAAGCGTTCGGACTCGGACTGCATCCCAAATCGCCGCGTCACTGACGCGGGGATGCTTAATACGTCTTGAAGGACACACCGCCATGAAAGAGATTCTTCCCGGGGTTTTTCACTGGACGACCTTCCACCAGGGCATCCAGGCTTACGTCCACTCCTACTACATCAGCGCAACCGATCCGGCGGTGCTGATCGACCCGCGCGTTCCCGCGCAAGGCCTGGAGTGGTTTGCCGCGCATGCTGCGCCGCAGCATATCTACCTGACCAATCGCCACCACTACCGGCACAGCGACCGTTTTGCCGTGCGTTATGGCGCGCAGGTCTGGTGCCACAAGGACGGATTGCACGAATTCACCCGGGGCGAGAAGGTCAAGGCCTACTCACACGGGAAGGAATTGCCGGGCGGCATCCTGGCCTTGAAGGTGGGTGTGCTGTGTCCCGAGGAAACCGCGCTGTATCTCCCGCTGCACGGGGGCATTCTATGCATAGGCGATGCGATGGTGCGCTCACGGGGCAAGCTCGGCTTCGTTCCGGATGAGTACATGGGCGACGATCCGCAAGGCGTCAAGCGCGGCCTGCGAAGAGTCTTTCTCAAGCACCTGCGCGAGCGCGAATTCGACCACCTGCTGTTCGCGCACGGCGCACCCTGGATAGGCGGCGCCAGGCGCGGCCTTGGCACTTTTCTGAAAGGACTGGATCTGTAGGCCCGCCAAGCTACGCGTGCCCACCGCTTCTCAATGACAGTTCTTCTG
The DNA here is from genome assembly GCA_963782495.1 of uncultured beta proteobacterium. GTDB lineage: Bacteria > Pseudomonadota > Gammaproteobacteria > Burkholderiales > Thiobacillaceae > DASQBT01. The sequence goes on from CAWAJU010000007.1 coordinate 267,832, forward strand.
CATTGCAAGCTGCATCAAGCGCTGTATGCGCGGATTGGACTGCATGGGCATGGCCTGGGCAATGGCCGCATTCGTCTGCTGCCTGGCTCGATCGGCCAGCGGTTTGTCTTCGACCAGGGCGCGATTCCAAGCCTGTTCTTGCATTGAAATTTCCGCCTGACCGACAGCCTTGCTCGAAATGCCGGTAGGATCGGCCGAACTCGCAACTGCGGCTGCCGACGTGGCCGCCACCGCGGGTGCGTATTCACCCATGCGCGCCTGATTGCGCGCGATCAGCTCAAGGTTGGTTTGGGCAAGCGGAACGAATGCGGCCCCCATCTGCTGCGCGTAGGGGGCGAGTTCGATGCCGATCTGCTGGCAGGTCATGGCATCGTCGCCAGGAGCCGCACCTGGAACATCGCCGGCGATCGCCGGCACGATCCATATGAGAGCCAGGTAGATTCCGTTGATCCATGTCTTATATGGAACAGTCTTCATGGGAGCACCTCCTTTGAAATTCTCAGGAAGGACCATTTGATCCGCCCGACGTCATCGCACCGCTCGTGTTTGCGCAGACGCGCCACGTGATCGACTAGGATTTTGCCTTGCGCAACACGCCGATGAAACCCGGGCCCGTGAGCGACCCATCCTCATTCAGCCTGTAATCGGACTTGTCCCCGTTGCAGTCAAGCGTGATCTGCTTGCCGTTCACGCTGTAAGTGCAATCGCTGGTCTGCCCCATCATCGTGGTGGTGGCTTTGCCGCCCGAACTGAGCTCTACCATGGCCAAACCAGTTGCGTTCGAGTATGTGCCGGTTACTTTCGACCCACAGGCAACGACGGCAAGGCTCAAGATAGCCAATGCCGCAATTCTGGCTGCGCTGCCGAACGCGGGCAATTTCATCATGGCCGATCCCCCTTTGGATTCATCATAGGACACCGTCCCGGAATGCAAAACACTCGCTTTGTGCTTGCTTCCAAGGCTACGTTCATCCTGACGCTGTCGCCAGGTTTGCCTGAGTGTAGCCAATAACCGACACTCGCCCCGCCGCAGATCGCAAGCAGACGAAGTCGATGCGTTCCCCGCGCAGCGTCCAAGCGTATCTACTTGGCAGACCGTAACCGTGAACTCTATTCGGGCCGGAATGCGTCGGCTAGCGTGCCTGGAACCGGATGCTATCGCTGTAGACGCCATAGTCGCTGCTGCTGATGCCGTTGCGGCTGCTGCCGGTGTAGAGCTGGCGTCCTGCCACCCGCAGCACGGTCACGATGCCGCCGGCAGCGGGAATGGCGCCGGCATGGACCGCCGCGCGGCACACGCCGGAGTCGTCGGTGTAGGTATCGGTGCCCCATACGGCGCCTTCTTGTATCGCCTCTGGATTGCACAGGCAGGTAAACGGCGTGGGCAGGTCGCGGTTGATGCTCAACCGGATCGGGCAACGCTCCGGTCCCGCCGCAGGCTGGGCCGCGCCGACGAAGCGGATGCTGTCGGTGAAAGCGCCGTAGTCGTTGCTCTGGATACCGTTGCGGCGGCTGCCGATATAGAGGGCCCGTCCCGTAGTCCGCTGCACCGTCACCGTGCCGCCGGAAGCGGTGATGACGCCGGCGTGTAGCGCCGCGCGGCACAGTCCGGAATCATCCGTGTAAGTGTCGGTGCCCCAAACCGCACCCTCCTGGATCTTCTGGGCATTGCACGTGCAGGTAAACGGCGTGGGCAACTCGCGGTTGATGCTGAGCCTGATCGGGCAAGGGTCGGCCTGGGTGCCGGCCGAGGCAGTTTGCGCGGGTGCGCTCGCTTGCGCGGGCATGCTCGGCTGCACAGGCGCCTGCGTGACGGGGCTGGCGGGCGCGTTCGCGATCTGGCCAGTCGGCGCAGACACAACAGCAGGCACGGCGGCCGGTGACACATCTGATTTCTTGCCATGCCAGACCACAAAGGCAACTGCGGCCACCACCAGCACCGCAAGGCCAGCTGCTGGCCAGCGCCAGCCGCGGGGTGCGGAGGTTCGAGGCGCCAGCCCCAAGGCATGGCGCAGCGTAAGGATCAGTTGCGAGACATCGTAGTCCCAGCGCTTGTCGGTCAGTTCCAGCGCATTGCGCCGCGCGAGCGGTTTCAGATCCTCCGGCAAGGCTTCGGGTGCCGGCATGGTCGCGCCGTCGACCAGCACCGGGATCACCCGCACATCGGATCGTCCCAGGGCAGTGATAAGTTCCAGTCGGGTGTAGTCGTTGGGGTCGTCCAGGCGGCGCTGGCCGCCTTCGCCCTGAATCGAAATCCAGCGCGGGCCAATCACCGCCAGCAGCACGCCGCAGGATTCCAGGGCCTTGTTGATCGCATCGACGAAATCCACCCCGGCTTCGATGGTCTCCACGTCGCGGAACACGGCCGCCTCGGGAAAGTGCTCCTTGAGGCTGTCGGCCAGCCGTCCGGCGGCGCTCTGGCTGTCCTGACGGCGGTAGCTGATGAAGATGCCGTGCATGTGTGTCCTTTCTGGTTCCAAGGGTTGCCTGCCGCAATCGGGGCCGGGCCATTGCCGTCACTTGGCCGTGCGGTGCGCCACAAACTCGATCGGCGGGTGGACGGTGTAGCCGCCGCCGGTTTCCAGCGTGAAGTGGATGCCGTCCGCAGTGACTTGGCCGGTGTAGCGGTGGGTGGCCTCTTTCCATGGGGTGTCGTTGTTCAGCATTTCCTGGCTGCGGGTAACAAAGCTCAGCCAATTGCCCTCCAGCCTGGCCTGCTCGATGGCGACCGGAACACGCTCGTAGGTGGCGGTGCCATGCAAGTCCTTGCCCAGGTATTTGAATTCGAAGCGCTCATTGTATTGATCGCCCCAGTCGTATTTCACCTGCGCCGCCCAGACGCCGCTGACGTCCGCCGCTACCGGTGTCGCATGCTGGGTCTGGTGGCGCATGAACAAGCCAGCCAGGATCAGGACCAGGATCAAACCCGCCCCAGCCAAGCCCGGAACGATTCGCCGCCATGGTCTGCCAACCCCGCGCACGCCGGTCACTTCGGGACGCAGGCTATTCAGAAGTCGGGCGACGTCGGCCTTCCAGTCCGCGTCCGACAAAGTCACAGCCTGGTGGCGGGCCAGTGCTGCGATCGCCGCGGGCAGGTCAGCCTCGCCGGGCATGGCCGCACCGCCCACCAGCAATGGGATGACCGGCTTGCCGGATGTAAGCGCGGCCTCAATCTCCCTGCGAACGAAATCGTCCGCCATGTCCAATCGACGCTGCCCGTCTGCAGCAGCGGCGGTCAGCCAGTGCGGGCCGATCATGACCAGCACTGCGTTCACATCATTGAGTTGACTGTTGATGGCGGCGACAAAATCCTGCCCCGGCCGGATGTCGTCCACGTCACGAAACACGCTGCCCGCGCCCAACTTAGCTTCGAGTTCATCCGACAGGCGACCGGCAAATCCGGCACTGTCGTCGCGGCGGTAGGAAAGAAAGATCGCGCTCATTTATACCTTGCAAGATGCCGCACTCACTGCGTACGCTGCAACACCACCACGCCGGCGTCGCCCGTGACCTGGCTGCCGTACTGGCCCCGGAGCCAGACGCCGTCGCCGCCAATCTCCAGCTGGGCTGCGTAGGCAACACCATTCACGGTGTAATTCAAGGTCAGGATGTTGTTGGCGATGATGCCTGTGCCAACCACCGGGCCGAGCGAACTCGCGCCGGCGATGGTGACCTGTGCGCCCTGTTGCTCGAGTTGATATTGCCCACCCTGCGCGTCGCGCCATCTGCCGGTCACGGTCGGCCGGGCAGGCGCCGCGTCATTGTAGCCGACCTGATCGCCGGGCATGACCGGTGTCGTTGGTACCGCGGGATAGCCATATGTTGGCGGCGACGGCGGGATCACATTCATGTTGTTTTCCTGCTGCTGACCGATGATGCCGAGCACGACCACGACCGCTGCAACGATCCACCATTGTTTCCCGGTCATGCGACGATACCAGGGCAGCACTGGAACGGCTTCGGGCTGCGGTGCGAGGCGAGGTTCCGGTTTGGGTGGAGCGGGTTCGACGCCCAGGGTTTTCTTCAGCGCCTCGATCAACTGCGACACATCGAAACTCCAGCGCTTGTCGGTCAGCTCAATGGCATTGCGCCGGCACAAGGGTTGCAAATCTTCCGGCAAATCGGACGGATCGGGCATCTCCGCACCCTCGACCAGCACCGGGATGACGCGCACATTGGATCGCTGCAGCGCGGTGACGATCTCCAGCCGGGTGTAATCGTGCGCGCTGTCGAGACGCCGCTTGCCCGCTGTATCGGTCACCGAAGTCCAGTGCGGCCCGATCACCGCCAGCAGCACGCCGCAGGATTGCAGGGCGCGACCGATGGCTTCGGTGAAATCCACTCCCGGCTCGATGGTCTCTACGTCGCGAAACAGCGGCGCCCCCGGCATCTGCTCCTTGATGTGGTCCGCCAGCCGCCCGGCTGCGCTCTGGCTGTCCTGCCGCCGGTAGCTGATGAATATCCCCTGCATGCCTCGCTCCTCCTGAATTGTTTGCCAGTCGTCAGGCACTGCCCGCGCGAGCATACATGGCAACGCTGCCGAAGTGTAGCGCTTCGAGCTCCGGCGGCGGTTTGACGCCGTTCTCCAGCGGCTGGATTTGCATTGCGTCCAAACCCTTGAGCGCCAGCGCCTCGCGCCATTCCCATTCCACCCAGGGGGACCTGGCCGCCGCCTGTGACCAGAACAGCAGGAACAGGTCGCGCCCACGGATCTCCTCGTCCAGGCGCGGCTTCCATTGCTCGCTGGGCTTGAGCGAGAGGCAATCGAGGAAGACATCCAGGCCGGCAGCGATGCGGACTGCATCGATGCGGTCGAGCACGCGCTGGCGGTCGGTACTTGAATAGGATGCGAATGCCGTGCGCGCCGCGTGGCCGCTCACCTCGGCGGACTCGGCTGCGGCCTGCTGCGCGATGTCCAGATCCAGCCTGAGCATGGCCACGACGATGTCCGCCATAAGCACATCGAACTTGAGCACCGTGGTTCCGTAAGCCAATGCCTGTGGCGCTGCCACGTCGAATTCCACCAATGCCGTCACGCCATCCCAGACAAACTCCTGTTGTTCCGGTGAAACGTCCAGTCCGCGCGCAGCCAGCCGCACGGCGAGCCGGGTGCCGGGCTGCCACTGGCAGGTCTTGAGCCCCAGGTGCGATTCACTGCGCGGACTGAGCTCGGCCAGCGTGCTGCGAATCTCCGCCTCATGTCCGGCAGTGTAGGCAACGAAGCGCGCGGTGAACTCGTCGCCCGGCTTGACCGCGCGCGGGGCGGAGGCGCCGAGCTGGACGGATTCAGCTTTGGTCACAGCGGTCTTTGCTTCGTAATCGATGTGTACCCTCGGCTGTCTCGGCCGCTCCAGGCGCTTTGACTTTGCTGGTTCAGAGGGCGGCAAGACCATCCCCGTCGGCGGTCCGTCGTCACGCGCTTCATCCGTCTCAGCCCCTTCCCTCGGCTTGGCGCGAAAGACAGTCACCATGTGCCGGAGACTGCGCTTCATCAGGCCGCCCAGGCCCGGCGCAGCTGAGGTGGGCGCCGAGGCAGGTGGACAATGCGCGCGCCAGCCTGTCCAGGCCTTCATCCCAGTTCTCGTCATGCAACACCAGCGGGTTGCGACGCGCGAGCGGCTTCAGCTCGTCGGGAAGTTGGTCCGCCTCGGGACTCGCGGCACCCTCCACCAGGATGGGGATGACTTGCATCGCTCCCTCTTTCAGGGCTCGGCTTATGAACCGCCGGACAACATCTTCCAATCCCTCCAACCAGTGCGGCCCGATCACGATGAGCAGCGCGCCGCAGGAGTTGAGCAGCCCGTCGATGATCCCATCCGGATCCTGCCCTGGTTCGAGGTCCAGGTCCGCGCGAATCGACATATGCGGCAAGTATTGCCTCAACGCCCGCACCAGGCGCTGTGCCGCGCGTTCACTGTCGGAGCGGCGGTAACTGATGAAAATGTCCGGCACCCACGTCCCCTTGTTGTCCAAACTGGCAGTTAGGCTGCTCTCAGCATAGCAGCGCTTGCCGCGGCGACTCGACATGCCGGGCTGGGCCTCACGCGGAGCGCGGCCGGCCGTGCGCCGCAGCCTGCTGCCTCATGGCGGAATCGGCAGACCGGGACACTGCACCACGTAGTCGATTTCCGGCGACACCCACTTGCGCCATTGTGCACGGCTCATATTACGGCTGAGCCGGGTGCACAGCTCGTCCGGCCAGGCGTCGGGCGCGGGCCACAGGTAGAGCGTGCCGTCGCCGTGGGCCGAAGCGATGCGGCGGCCATCGGGACTGAAGGCGACGTTGCGCACTTCGTAGGCATGCGCGTTCAAGGGCGGGCCGATCGGCCTGACCAGTGTGCGGCATCCCACAGCCGCATCGTGTAATCGCCGCCGCCGGATGCGATGTAATGGCCGTCCCGGCTAAAGGCGACAGCCAACACCGCCTCGGTGTGGCCGGTCAGCGGCGTCCCGATGGCCCGATGGCTGCGCACATTCCACAACCGCAGGGTCGCATCGTTGCTGCCCGACACCAGCCGTTTGCCGTCGGGACTAAAGGCCACGCTGTTGACCGTGCCGGTGTGGCCGGCGAGCTGCGCAATGAGTTTTTCGCTCGCAGTGTTCCACAGGCGCACGCGGTCATCGTCGCTGCCTGCCGCGATGGTTCGGCCGTCACGGCTCAGGGCAAGACTTCTCACCGACCGTGTCTCGATGGGCGGGCCGAGCGGGCGGCCGGTTTGCGCATCATGGAATTGCAATTCCCCGCGGGTGCTGCCGGTGAGGATGCGCCGCCCATCCGGCGTGATGGCGACCCCGGTTCGCACGTCAGCGCGTTCTTCCGCGGGCGCCGCAAAAGCCCCCCAGCCCGAGGTGCCGTCGGGCCTGGGCGGCTCGGCAATGGCTGCGCCGGTTTTTGCACTCCAGCGCCGCAGCGCGTTGTGGCCGCCGACCGAAACCAGCAGCGTCCCGTCCGGACTGAATGCCGCGGCGACCACGGCCGCAGTGTGTCCGAGCAGGGGCTTGCCCAGCGGCGCACCGGTTCTGCCGTCCCACAGGCGCAGGCCGCCATCGTCGTCGCCCGACACGATGCGGCTGCCGTCCGGGTTGAAGGCCAGGGCATTCACCCGGGCGCCGTGCACCTTGAATTGCGATGCGATGCCATTGGCCCGCGGGTCCCAAAGCCTGAGGCTATTGTCGTAGCCGCCCGCCGAGAGGATACGGCTGCCATCGGGACTGAAGGCAACCTGGGTGATGCCGCTCTTGTGGCCTTGCAAGGGCTTGCCGATCGGCTTGCCCGTCTTGCCATCCCACATGCACACGCTGGCGTCCTCGCCGCCCGAAATGATGCGGCTGCCGTCCGGGCTGAAGGCGCAGCTGTTCACCCAGTGGAGATGTCCCTTGAGCGGCTCGCCGATCGGTTTTCCGCTGTGCGCATCCCATAGCCGCAGCAGCTTGTCCTGGCCGCCCGAAACGATGCGGCTGCCGTCCGGGCTGAAGGCAACACAGGTCACCCAGCCCTGATGTGCAGCAATCGGTTCGCCCGCGCTGATGCCTTCGCTGTTCTCCCAGTCGGAAGCGCTCCAGATGAGCAGCTTGCCGTTGTCGTCGCCGGAGGCGATGAGCTTGCCGTCGGGACTGAATGCGACTGCGCGCGCAGCCGCCGCATGCCCACGAAGCTCGGAGCCGATCATCATTCCATGCTTTGCATCCAGCACCCAGACGCGCAGCACACCATCGTCGGCGGACGTGACCACGCGATTGCCGTCGGGCCTGAACGCCACGCCGCGCACCGCGCCGCGATGCAGCCGATACGTTGGACCGATAGGCTGATGGGTCCGGGCATCCCAAAGTTGCACGCTGCCATGACCCCCACCGGAGACGATCCGGCTGCCGTCCGGACTGACCGCCACGCTCGCCACCCAGTCCTTGTCGGTCGCAAACGGCGCACCCATCGATGCACCGCTCCTCGCGTCCCACATACGCAGGCTGCCGTCGTCGCTGCCCGCAACAATGCAGCTGCCGTCGCGGCAGAAGGCGGCCGCGGTGACCGCACCGCCGGTCAATATGAGCTTGCGCAAGTTGCCGTCGTGCACCAGGACATCGAGCAGTCCGCCCGCCTCCCGACTGCCGGGCGCAATGCGGTAGGCCGCGAGGCTTTTCAGCATCGCAGCCTCGTCGTCCTCGCTGCGCGCGCCGCCAAGCTGGGAGCGCGCCTCGGCCAGCAGGCGCAGCGCGGTGGACTTGCGCAACTCCTCGCGCACCCGCTTCTCCGCCTTGCGCGCCTTGTCCGCCTCGTCCTCGGCGCGGGTCTTCTGGGTCAGTGCGTCGCCTTCGGCCTTGAGCGCACGCACCGTTTCCGATTTCGCCTTCCGCTCGTTCTCGCGCGCAAGCTTTTCGCCCACGACTGCCCGGTCCAGATTCGTCACCGCAGCCTCGCGCTGCCGGTTGGCCTCAGTGGCGTTGCGGTTTGCCTGCCAAGCCGCGATGCCTGCGGCGATTGCCAGGCCGGCCAGGCCCGCGCCCACTGCGCGCACCACCCAGCGCCAGCGCACATTGGAACGCGCGCGCGTCGGCGCCGTCGCAAGCCGCTCGACCAAGGCCTCACTCGCAATGCCGGCGGCGACAGTTTCTTCGCTCTCATCCAGCCAGATCTTGTCCTGATATCCGAGCCACGCCTGCGCGTCCGTTGCCAGTTCAGGGTCCTGCAAGGCAGCGCCGACATTGATCGCGATCACCGGCCGATCCGGATGGCTCTTGCGAAACTCATCCACTTCAGTGCGCACCCAGCGCGGCTCCGCAAGCGTACCTCGATTGGCAATGACGACCAGTGTCTTCGAACTCAACAACGCGCGCCGCAAGGTGCTGTCAAGCTGTTCGCCCGGCGGCGCTTCGTCCTCGCTGAAGAACACCGTGAAGTCGCGCTCGCGCAGGCGGCGCGCAAGATCGGACGCATAGCTTTGCGTGCCGCGCGGTGGCGGACCGAGGGCGAAGGAGATGAACAGGTCGTAGCCGAACAGGCGCGAGGCGAAACTGCGTCTGGGCGCGACGTCCCCGGCTGAGGTTCCCGCACCGGACCTGGCGCTGGCTGAATCCAACTGCGCGTTCATGCAGATGCCGCTTCTAGTCCGCGCGCTGAATGTTCTGTTCCCGCGGCTCCGACTTCTGCTCCTTCTCCTGCGTCGGGCCTTGAGGTTCGGTTGATGGTGGGACCTGCGCTTGCGGTCCGGCCTCCTCCGCTTCCGCGGCTTTGGCCAGGCGCAAGGCAAGCTTGAGGCGTTCGACATCGCCCAGCCTATTGAACAGTTCGACCAGATTCTGCAAGGTCGGCACATAGGACGGATCGGACAGCGAAGCGCGCGCCAGATCATTTGCCACCGAAATGAGCAAATCCCGGCTGGGCTCCCCGCGCCGGATTGTTGCAACCAGCTGCGCAATGGCGCGCAGGTTGCAGGTCGCCGCCCCACCCGGCGGCACCGCGGCAGCGGCGGCTTCGGCGTCTGCCTCCGGGCACCACGGCTTGAGGCGGTACAGGACTTCCGCATAGGCGTGTTCGGCCGGAACGCCGTTGAGGATCGCGACCGCCCACACCTGGTCGATGAAGGCCAGGGCGTCCGGCGCCAGCATTTCGCTGCGCTCGGGCATGGCGCCACTGTCGTCGTAGGCCATCAGTCCGGAGGCAAATTGCGAGACGGCAAGCAAGGGCGTGCAGGGTCCGGTGCAGAATCCTCCGCCGCGCAGCCAGCCCGTCCGCCCCGCCTGCATGCCGACCTGAACCCAGTCCCCGCTGCGCTTCTGCAGGTAATAGACGCTGCCCACCGGCAATTCGCCCACGACGCGCGCGCCTTCCCCGGGTTGGTCATGCAAGAGGTTGAGGCGTGCCGCCTGGGCGCCCAGGCTCTGCGCATCTTCTGCAGACAATGTGAGCCGCTGCGTCAGCATCCTGTCCGGCGCAATGCGGTGCACCAGCCGACCGCCGCCCATTTTCCACAGAGAAAAGTGATAAGTGAAGCCGCTGCGCATGGCGGCCGGCGAAAGCTGGGTGAAACTGTCGATGCGCAACTTGTCCCCGCTGCGGCGTATCGTGCCCCAGATCGCCACCTGCACACCTTGCGACTCGATCAGCGGCTCGACCTTGTCGAAGTAGCGCAACTGCGCTTCACCGCTGGGCTTCCCCAGGCCGCCCTCATAGCGCAGCACGCCGATGGAGTGCGCCTTGTTGTTCATCAGCAGGTCATGGCTCAGGATGCTGGCCACGGCGTTTCCCAGGCCGGTCGCGTCCGGGTCGTCGAAGCTGAACACGGCGAAACGGTAGTTTGCCCCGCCGATATGGCGCTGGGCGCGACCTTCGCGCAGCAGCTGGAGCTCGGTGTCGACATCAAGCCGCATGCCGGCCCATGCAGCGGGCTGCAGCGCGCCTACCGGCGCGAGCCCGGCGGCAAACAATGTCAGCAGCCCCAGCAACCAGATCCGCACCATGCTTTCACTCGCCATCATGGTGCCCCTCCCGTCAACAGTCCCCGGTTGGGAAGATTGGCCTGACACGCCGCGCGCAGCTCGCTCACCGCAGCCATCCTGCCCAGTGCGTGTTCGGCTGCAGCCGAGAACGTCACGCAGTCCGCGTAATGCCCTTCGCTCTGGTAGGCCTTGAGCACGGCGAGCATGATGGGCTCCAGGGCCGCATGTCCGAGGTCCGCGGACGCAGGCTGGTCGAGGTCCAGCGGCGGCGTGGAGGCCAGCGTTGGAAGTACGGCATCCGTGTAGCGGCCGCTCACCTGAAGGTCGACGCGAAATCGCTGCTTGACCGGCTGCGCCGCGCCGACGACAAAGGCATCCACCCTGAGCGCACGGGCCCAGTCCGCCTGCTCGGCCAGGGTTCTCGGCTGGGCGTTCGGACAGGCCATGACGATGGGCTGCGCGGCCACCGGCAGGTGGGCCTTCTGCGCCTCGGTCAAGAGGTCATACTGAAGCACCTCCCTGACGCGATCGGACAGTTCAAGATCCGCCGTGGCCGCGGCGGGCGGCCGCATGTGCCCCACCACCACGGTGCGCGCCCAATTCGGCGTGCAATTTTGCGCTTCGTTGCGCAGCAAAGAAATCTTGTAGCTCAACTGATCGGCGCGGCCGGCGGTGACCACCACATTGCGCACCGCTTTCGCATAGCCGGGTTGTGACACTGCCAGGCTCAGCGCCTGCGGGTTCGCGCTCGTTGCGACGTTGACGAACAACTGGAACACGCCGTCGGATTCCGTGCTTGCGGTGCCAAGGGGCGATTGCCCCGCACTGACCGTGACCTCGGCGCCGGCGACCGGCTGGGCGGTGATCGAATCGCGTACCACGCCGGAGATATTGGTTGCGGCGCGCGCCGGCAGCGCCAAAGCCAACAGCAGCAATACCGGCAGACCTGCCTTAGCCGCGCGGTTCGATGAGCATTTCATAGCCTTCTCCAAAATCGACATGGGTGCGTGTGCGCGGGCAGCCCGAAAATGTGTGCTTGCTGCCCAGGGCGCTGCCATCGCGTGCTCGCAGCATGATGCTCCAGGCAAAATCCTTCTGCTTGAAGGGGCCCAATTGGAAGGGCGTCGAACCCGCAGCCAGGGTAAATGCGGCGGTTCCCGACGGACTGGTGACATCCATCGCCACGCCCGCTGTTGCTGGGCCGGTCAGGGAGGCGGACAGGGTGCAGGGCGGCGTGGACGTGATCGCCGTCCGCCACCAGAGCAGCGTCCCCAACACCAATACTGCCGCAACCGCCGCCGCGCCGATGCGCTGCCACCGCGCACGCGAGCTGCGCGCGAGCATCGCGCCAACCTGCGCCACCGTTTCCGCCACCAGGTTGCCCTGCGGCTGCAGCACCGTGACCGCGGCCAGATAGGGAGGAATATCGCCAAAAGGCGTGGACTCGATCATCACCGGCAGCACGCGGCCGCGCGGATTGGGAAACTGCTCGCGCGCGAATTTCAGTTCGGTCAGCGTGTAGCGTCCGGGCTGGACGGAACGGGGCGATATCAGGAACAGATAGAGGTCGCATGAGACGATCGCCGCGCGGATCTGCGCATCGTAGCCCTCGCCCTCGGGGAGATTGTCTCGGTCGAGAAATACCGTGTATCCCTCGGTGCGTAGCCGAACCGCCAGCTCATCTGCGATCGGACGATCCTCGCTCGCATAGGTAATGAATACTTTCATGCAGGCCCCATCGGACACTGCGCGTCCGCGCGCGGCGGCATCCAGTGTGGTTCCAGGCTTCCCGGTTGCCCTAAGACCATAAGCCGATTCGTCCAAGCAGGTTCTTCATTGCTTCCCCGATGCTGTCACAAGGCCAGGCACATTGTAGCGAAGGCATGACCGTTGAATTAAGCTCACCTGCCATGCAGGCGAGCGCACGAGATTCGGTTCGATTCAGGCCGTTGCCGTGGCAGGAGCCATCAGCGCCTGCAGAATTTCATCCGCCTTGCGCACACCAAACCGGTCGGAGCGAAGCCACAGGAACCGGCCGGCCGGCGCGCCCGCCATGTCAGCGTCCGCCACCTCGCGCGCGGTCGATGCATCGTGCAGCACCACCACCCGTTCCACGTTGTCCGCATGCGCCAGCACGCCGAGTTCGTGGCGGCAGCCCTGATTGTTGGGCTGAAAGCCGCGCAGGTCCATGAGCACCACATGGGCGCGCGCCACCAGGGCGGCAAGCGCCGCCTGCCAAGTGGTGTCGAAGCAGTACAACTCGTTGACCCGGTAGCGGCCGTCCGGGTCGGGCATCAAGTCCAGCTCCGCCAGATGGCCGGACAGTCTGGCCGCATCTGCAACAAAGCGATCTGCCAGATGGCCGCTGAGATAGGTGAACAGGTCATCCGGATCAAGCGTGCGACTGATGAGATCGGTGCCGGCAATCAGCACGGTATTGCCGGTCAGGCGCCAGCGCTCGATCACCTGGTCGAACAGTTTCTCGACCTGGGCATCGTGCTGAAATACGCGCAGCACCAGCAGCGTAGGCGGATCGGGCGGCGGTGCAAGCTGCGCGCGGAACAGCTTCATCACGAGCGGCAGCCAGAGCCAGGGCAGCAGTTCGACAAACGCGACCAGCCCCTTGTCTCCCATCGCGGGCACGGCGCTGGCGAACAGAATCACGAACCAGTAGACGGCGATGAGATAAGCCAGGTCGGAAAAGCGCTTGGCGCGGTAGGCATCCGCCAGCTTTCGTCCCAGTGCGTAGACCGGCCAGGCCAACAACAGCCAGGGCAGAAACACCACCAGGCCGAGGGCGGCGTTGGCGCCGATCGATTCGACCAGACTGATCAGCCAGCCCGGCGGATGTTCCACCGTGTTCGCCATCAACTGCAGGGCGAACACCGACGACCCGGCGAGCAGCATGGCGGCCGGCAAAAGATAGGGTGCGACGGCGCGAATGCGGCCACTGGCACCCACGAGCAAGGCGACCATCATTGGAATGGCAACCGCCCCGGCAAGCCAGCCGCCCACCTCGGCAAGCGTCTGCTCGCCATTGGAACGCCACATCACCAGCAGCGCCATCACCACCATGTAGAGCGCCACACCTGCCAGGGTGCGCAGCCATGACCAGCGCCGCGCCATGCCCCAGCCCAGCACCATGGGCCAGGCATACACCGCGCCCAGAACCAGCAGGCGGTTGAGGGAAAAATCCTTGCCGACATAAATAAAGTGCAGCGCCAACTCGGCCTGGGTCAGGCCGATCAGCAAGGCGAGCGCGCCGATCAGCAGCATCAGCCGAAAATGGGCGCGCCGGTTGGCCGCAAAGTCCACTGCCTCGCCCCAGTCCCGGGGGGCGCCGGAAGTGGGCGACTCGACCTGCGCCTCTACACCGATCGCGTTGACCGGCGGGCCACCGCGCATCAGGCCCAGCATGCGGCGCTGATAGAGCCAGGCCACCGCCCAGGCCACTGCCATCGCCAGCAGGACCGCGACTATCAGGATGAACAGGATGGGGCCGGACAGGTTCATGCGGGAAATGTTCTTCTAATCGTCATCACCCATGCGATTCACAGCCCAAACCACTTATCGCGATACTTGCGGATCTTGTCCGCGAGGTCCGTGTAGTCCTTCCAATCCTGGTCGGTATGGATGCGCACGTTCTGATCTGATCCCGCCAACTCGCGCATCAGAAAGGGCAGGTCATCGCGATCGCGCACGAAATAGTGTGAGAATCGCTTGAGCGCCAGCGCGTAGCCGGCCTCGAACAACGCGCTGGTGGCGAGCCTTTGCGGATAGATAAGAACGAAGCGACGGCTTTGCTGCAAGGCCTTCAGATCGTCGAGCACCGAGACGTCGAGCGTGTCAAAGTCCTGCATGGATTCGATCTTTTCCGCCGCCCAGTACACCGGCAGCCCATCCGCTTTCAACGCATCGAAGACTTTCTTGAACTGTGCCCGTCCTGCCTTGTATTCCTCATCCGTCGCGAACGCTGCCATGGGCGTGGAAAGGAACACCTCGTAGGCAAACTTTTCCGCACCACCGATAGCCTTCTTCGCCGCCTGTTGCAGCGACTTGTCCAGCTCCGGCCACCAGGTCGCAAACGCCTTGTCGAGCTGTTTGTCGCTCAGCTTTGACGCGCCCAGTTCGGCATTGATCGCCGCCGCCAGTTTCGCCATGTCGTCCTTCTCCGGCAGCGCCGCGTTGAATTGGGCGAGTGGTCCGGTGAGATCCGGCACCTTGAGGTCGATCAACAGCGGCACGATGCGCGTTTGCTCGAAGCGTTTGCCCAACGCGCCTGCCTCGAACAATATCCACGGCGCGCCCAGATTACTGCGCGTCAGGCACAGCACGCCGAACGCTGACTCGTCCAGCACTTCGCCCAGTTCGTGAAACCACACGCTGCCCTTGGCGATGTCCTCGGATGAGAGAAACACATCGACTGCCTGGATGACATTAGGCAGCCAATCCTTGAGCGCCTTGGCGACATCGTGACTGGCGTCGCCGGACCAGCTGACAAAGACTTTCATGCCTTGCTCTCCGTAATGATTGCCGTTGCCTGCGTCGGCCAATGCCTCAATGGGTCAGTCTCGTAGGATTGATCAGCACTTTCTTCGTCCTCAGGGCTTCGAGAACCTTGGGACTCAAGGCGACCGTCGGTGCGGTGCTGCCGGCGGACTTGGCCTCGGACACGGTCAGGGTCACAAGGGCTCCGTCGCCCTGCACGGTCTCGCCCTCCGGGCTCTGCCCGATGACTACCCCGGCCTTCACGGTATCGATCGCAGCGTACTTGAGCTGGCTGCGCAGGCCGAAATTCTTGAGGGTCTGTGCCGCTTTGTCGGCCTCATTGCCGATGACATTGGGCAAGGTGACGCTCGGCCCCCATAGCCATAGGTCGACCCTGCCTCCACGCTCGATTTTCAGTTCCGCTTCGGGGCTTTGCTTGTGCACCTGATGGACACTATCCTCCGGTCTTTCGCGCGGCTCGTATACCGTCTTGCCCAGCTTGAGGCCCTTGGTCAACAGCTTTTCAACCGCGCGATCCAGCTCCAGACCCTTCAGGTTGGGCACTTCCACTTTCGATGGCGCCGCGGACACGAAGAGCACCACCCGGCTGTTCGGCGCCACCTGTTCCTGCGCGCCCGGCTGCGTGCTCTCCACCCGTCCCGGCGGGGTGGCGTCAGACTGCCGCTCTTGCGGCTGACCCGTCAACTGGATTTCTGTCAGCACACCCATCGCCTGATCGACCGGCATGCCGACCACATTGGGCACGGTCACCCGTTGCACCGGAGTCTCGCGCCCGATAGTGAAGTAAGCTGCAACCGCCACGACCAGCAGCCCCACCGCGCCGGCAATCCATTTCCACGGCAGATTCGCGGCCGGCGATGACGTGCGCATCGACGCCGGCGCCGGCAAACCGAGCAACTGGCGCAAGGTGGTTTCCAGCTCCCCCACATCGTATTTCCATCGCTTGTCGGTCAGCTCGATCGCATTGCGCCGGCCCAGGGCCTTCAGTTCTTCCGGCAGCTCATCGGACGAGGGCATGCTCGCGCCTTCTACCAGAACCGGGATCACGCGCACGCCTTCGCGCTTGAGCGCGGTGCCCACCTCCAGCCGGGTGTAGTCATTGGGATCGTCCAGTCGGCGCCTGCCGTCCTGGTCGGTGAGCGTAAGCCAGCGCGGGCCGATGACCGCAAGCAGGGCATTGCAGGAATTCAGGGCACGGTTGATCGCCTCGACGAAATCGACGCCGGGTTCGATGGTTTCGACATCCCGGAAGATCGCCGCCTCGGGCAGCCTTTCCTTGAGTTCGTCGCCCAGCCGTCCGGCGGCGCTTTGGCTGTCCTGACGTCGATAACTGATGAAGATGCCCGCCACGTTTTCTTTCCTCCTTGTCCTTTTCAGGACGCAATAATTACTCTCCCGCTCGCCGCCGCAATTCCTCAATCATCCGGGCATCGCGTGGTGCAAGGCTATTTCGTTGCTGCATACTTTCAGCGATTTCCAGCGCGCGTCGCGTGAAGGACTTGTCACCGGTCACCTCGCTCAGTTTCACGTTGCTGACAATCAGGTCGCGCTGCCACTCGGCATTGGCCGGGTCGCGCTCGGCCAGGGCTTCTGCGATAGCGAGGCCCTTGCGGTAGACGGTTAGCGCCCCCGCCCCGTCGCCTTGCACCGCGAGCACGTCGCCGATCTTGTTGTGGCCCACCGACAGGTCGCGCTGCCATTCGGTATTGGCCGGGTCGCGCTCGGCCAGGGCTTCGTGGATGTCCAGGCCCTTGCGGTAGGCGGCGAGCGCCGCCGCCCCGTCGCCTTGCGCCGCGAGCACATCGCCGATCCTCTCGTGGCTCACCGACAGGTCGCGCAGCCATTGGGTGTTGGCCGGGTCGCGGGCGGCCAGGGCTTCGGCGATGGCGAGTTCCTTGCGATAGGCGGCGAGCGCCCCCGCCCCGTCGCCTTGCGCCGCGAGCACGTTGCCGATCTTGATCTGGCCCACCGACAGGTCGCGCTGCCATTGGGTGTTGGCCGGGTCGCGAGCGGCCAGGGCTTCGGTTATGGCGAGGCCCTTGCGGTAGGCGGCGAGCGCCCTCGCCCCGTCGCCCCGCGCCACGAGCACGTCGCCGATTCTCTCGTGGCCCACCGACAAGTCGCGCTGCCATTGGGTATTGGCCGGGTCGCGAGCGGCCAGGGCTTCGCGGATGGCGAGGCTCGTGCGATAGGCGGCGAGCGCACCCGCCCCGTCGCCCTGCGCCGCGAGCACTCCGCCGATTCTCTCGTGGCCCACCGACAGGTCGCGCTGCCATTCGGTATTGGCCGGGTCACACTCGGTCAGGACTTCGAAGATGTCCTGACTCTTGCGGTAGGCGGCGAGCGCCCCCGCACCATCGCCCTGCACCTTGAGCACGTCGCCGATCTTGTTGTGGCTCACCGACAGGTCGCGCTGCCATTCGGTGTTGGCCGGGTCGCGCTCGGCCAGGGCTTCGGCGATGGCGAGGCCCTTGCGGTAGGCGGTGATCGCCCCCGCCCCGTCGCCCTGCGCCTTGAGCACGTCACCGATCCTCTCGTGGCTCACCGACAGGTCGCGCTGCCATTCGGTGTTGGCCGGGTCGCAAGCCGCGCGCTCGACCGCAATTTGCATGGCGGCTGTGTAGTGAAACGCGGCAATGACCAGGTCGCCGAAGACGGTTGCCACATCGCCCAATCCACCCTCGGAGGCCATCTCGCCCCAGGTGTCGCCCGCCTGCCTGGCTATCGCCCGTGCCCGTGTCAGCGCCTCTTCCGCAGCCGCAGTGTCGCCGGCGGTCAGACAGGCGTGGCCGAGCAGGCGCCAGGTTTCGGCGTGGTCGGGCTGCAGTTCGCAGGCGCGGCGGTAATAGCGAACGGCCTTGTCGATGTTCCCGAATAGGGCCAGGTTGGCGATGTTGCGTGCCGCTTCCGCGGCTTCGTGGCTGGCGCTGGCTGCGGCGGCGCTGCGCTCTTCCAGCACGCGTTCGAATTCGGCCTCGGCGGCGGCGGTGTCGCCGCGCGCGAGATCGGTGAGGGCGGTGGCGAGGTCCGCGCGCCCGCTGGCCGGACGCTCCGCCATCTGACGCGTAAGCGCGGCAATGGTGTCCGTGAGGGCGCGAATCTGATCGGCCTGCAGGTGCTTCTCCTGCTCCAGGGCACGCATGCGCGCTTCGGCTTCGCCGGCACGGATAAGCAAACTGTCCACGTCGCCAGCCACCGCTTGTCCGGAACACTCTGACACGGCCCCCAGCAGACGGCGCACGTCGTCTTCCCAGCCTTCTTCACTGAGGGGATAGGCGTTCCACCTCAAGAGGTCTTGCAGCTCCGCTGGCAGCTTGTCTTCGGACGGGAGCTTGGCGCCTTCCACCAGCGTGGGAATCAGCGTCAAGCCGTCAGGCGAAAGCGCAAGGGCGGTGACCAGTTCGTGGCGCACCATGTCGCCCTGCTCCGCCAGGCGCGGACCATTCGTGGCATCGCACCAGCGTGTGCCAATTACCGGCAGGCAGACTGCGGAAGCCGCGAGGGCGTCGTCGATGCGCTGGCGCCACTTGCCGGGGCCGATGCTGGCAACGTCGCGAAACACCTTGTCCCGGCCGAAGGCAATGCGCAGCCAGTCGTAGAGCCGGCCGCTGGCGCCGCGCGCATCGTCGCGGCGATAACTGATGAAGATGCCGTCGCGTGCCGTTGCCGGAGTGTCAGCCAACTGAGTTCACGCCTTTTCTTGTTGCATCACGCCAGCGGCGCCAAAAACG
>CAWAJU010000008.1:0-453051 GCA_963782495.1 uncultured beta proteobacterium
CCGACAAGGAGCAACAGGCCGGCATGGATTACTGGACGGCGCGCTTTGCCTGCGACCTGGACGAAGCCGCGCGCATCGCGCGTGACCTGACCCTGGGCGTGGGACGCAGCCGCTGCGCCTGGGTGCTGCGCGTGCTCACCCCGGACAATGCCGTAGACGAAGGCCAGCCCGACGCACAGCCGCAATTTCCCGATGCGCCGGTGATCGACGCCCGGGCCAAGCAAACCCGCGCCCTGCTCCTGCCTGACCGCTGGTGCGCCATCGGCTATGCGGCCAACCGGCGCGAGGTGTTCCGCGCCTGGGGCAACCGCATCCCCGACGAATTGATCCTGTCGCCCGACTGGCTCAACCTCGACGATCCCGAAGCACTGCTGGCAGGCGATCGCGCCTGGCTCGCCGATTTCGACGCCGCGCTCGCCAACGGCATGGCGCTGGAAGTAACCCAGCAGATGGTCAACGCCTTCGCGCTGCAGCATCACGCGGTCGCGTTCAACCTGGCAAGCGACACGCTGGAGCGGCTGCTGATCGTCGGCCTGGAATGGACCAAGGACGCGCAGCAAAGCGCGACCGAAATGGCCGCGCTTCTGGCCGCGCAGCGCGATTCGACCGGGCTGGCCTTCCTGCCCTTGAACACTCCCACCAACAACACCGAGGCCGCCGCCTCCGGCTACAGCCCGGCGCAGAACAAAACACCGCCGCCCACACCCGAAGAAATCGCGCAACTTCCTCCGCAGAAGGACGCGCTGGAACTTCTCAGCGATGCGCTCGGCCTGCCCGCGCAAAGCCTGCCGGCCGATGGCATCGACAACGCGCATCTGAGCGAGCAACGCACCGCGATGCACATGATGAATACATTGTGGCGCGCGACCTTCGGCCACTATCTGATGGAATTGTGGAATCCGCCCGGCGAGGAAAAAGACTTGCTGCTCAAGACGCCGGCGCAATATGCCTTGCGCAGCTATGCCGTGTCCTGGCTGCGCCCGGCCGGGCCGCTGCCGCTATTGCGCGTGGGCAAGCAGCCCTATGGCGTGCTGCCGGTGGCGGGCAAGGCCTTCGTGCCGGATCCGGCCGGCGGCGTGCTGGCCCGGCTCGGCATCAACCTGGCGGCGGTGGAACAGAACGTGTCCAAGGTGCTTGCCGTGTTGCGGCCGATGTGGGAGCTGGCGCGCAACGACGTACCGCTGCTCACCGACGGCGACGTGGACCGCGCCAAGGACATTCTGCAAACCTCGCCCTGGTCGCAGACCGCAGCCTACCGCAACGTCGACAACATCTGCCTCAGCCCGGCCGTGATCGACGTTTCCGGCGTGCAGATTCCTACCAAGCAACAACTGGTACAGACACTGCTCGCCACCCTGGGCGTGAACCAGGACGATGCCTGGTCCATACCGATCTGGAGCTGCATGAGCTTTCCGCCCGATCCGCCCTACTCGCCCGGCAGTCTCGCGGGCGTGCCCTGGGTGTTGGCCGACGACAAGCAGCCGACCATCGAGGCGGCGCCGGAAACCGAGTTCAGCGATGCGCAAAATTACCTGCAACAGATTGCCGATGCGCTGACCATGCCGCAGGCCCAGTCCGATGCCAAACTGAGCGCCTTCCAGAGCGGCCCGGCACTGCTGGAAGCGCTGGCCGCCTGCTCGGTGCAGCTTGAGCGGCACGACGCGGTGCAGTCGTTTGCCTTTTTGAGCGCGGCCGTGAACAAGGTCGAATCGGTCGCCCTGCCCAAGCTGGTGAACGTGGAAAACCCCGTGCAAAACGAAGCCGCGTTCACGATCAACAGTCCCAAACAGCTCGCGGCGGTAGTGATCCCCAGCCTGACCGGCCAGGTGAGCCTGGGCCAGCATGTGTCGAACAGCCTCGCGGCGCAGCCCATTTCCATCAGTGCCGGCAGGGCGAGCAACATGAGCGCGGCCTATCACGACGCCATCGCGAACCTGGCGCCGCCGCTGCGCAATGTCGCCGGCGTGCAGGCAAGCTTGAATTATCTCGCCACCTGTCCGGTGGGTGAACTCAACGTTGCCTTCCGCACCACGCTCGACGCCTTCTCCTACCGGCTCGACGCCTGGTATACCGCGCGCGCCAGCCGTCGTTTGGAGAACATGCGCGCGGCACAGCCGACCGGTCTGTATGTCGGCGGCTATGCCTGGGTGGAAAACCTCAAACGCGACACGCGGCCCGACAGCGACGGCTACGTGCTTACGCCTTCGCTCGGCCAGGCCGCCAGCGCGGCAATTTTGCGCAGCGGCTTCCTCGCCAACCACGAGCAGGGCGTGTTCAACATCGACCTCGATTCGAAGCGCACCCGCCGCGCGCTCGATATTCTGCAAGGCCTGACGCGTGACCAGCCACTTGCCGCCTTGTACGGCTATCGCATCGAACGCGGCCTGCGCGACAGCCTGCTGGGCAAGCTGATCTGGCCGCTGCGACTGGCCTATCCGTGGCGGCCCGCGGGTGCCGATCCCGCTGACGAATCCAGTGAGTCGATCGGTGCGCGCGACGTGGTGGACGGCGTGGCGTTGTTGGCGGCATGGCAGGATTCCAAGGCCAATGTCTGGACCCGCATCCAGTCGGTGGTGGTGAACGGCATCAAGCCTTTTGCCACGCTCAACAATCAGGAAAAACTGGCGTTCGAAAGCGTGGTCAACGATGCCGTCGATCTTGCCGACAGCGTCAGCGACCTCTTGATGGCCGAAGGCGTGCACCAGATCGTCCAAGGCAACTTCGAACGCGCCAGCGCGGCGATGGCGGTCGCCGACAAGCAGTCCCTGCCGATCGAAACCCAGGTGGCCCGCACCCCGCGCGGTGGCGCCTCCTACACCCAGCGCGTCGCCGTCATCTGCCCGGCGGCCGCGAACGGCTGGCCAGTCGACCGGCACGCAAATGCCGAGCCCGCGCTCAATGCCTGGCTCGCCTTCATGCTCGGCACGCCGGATCGCTATGTGTTTACGGCTTTGGTGTATCGAGGCACAACGGAAGATGGGCAGGCGATCATCGACGCCGATCCGGTCAGCGTCACCATGACGGAACTCGGCTACTCCCCGCTCTCCGCCGTGCTTGCCGCCACCACGGTATCCAAGCACAGCCTGAGCGGCCCGGCCGACACCGGCCTGCGCGGCCGCGTGGTCGATGCCCTGATCGCCAAGCTCGACAACCCCGCGACCGTCAGCGGGCTGGACATCCAGCAGGAAGCGGACAATGGCAAACTGGGGCTGGCCTATTTCGAAGCCTTCGCCACCACCCTGCGCGCCCTGCTCGACAAGGCGCGGCCGGCCACGCGCAAGGACCTGGTGGTGCCGGATGACGAGATCGAAAAAAATCTGCCGGCCGAAGGCGAATATCCGGGCGTGGACCTGGCCGAGCTGCGCGGCCGCGCCGATGCGCTGATCGCCGATTTCACCAATCTGAAAACTGCGCTGGAAGCCACGGCCAATGCCGACGACCTGCTTGCCGCGCTCAATGCCCTGGCCGACTTCCTGCCATCCGTGTCCTGGCCGCAGCAGGTGCTGGCCATCGATGCGCCCGGCGCCGACCCCGCGGGCCGCGATGCGCGCGCCGACGACGCGCGCGCGGCACTAAGCGCGACTCTGCAAGCCAAACTCGACGCGCTCAATGTGCCGCTGCCACTGCTCGACAACCAGCTCGCACCCACCCACGCCCAACAGGTGCAGCAGGCCATCGATCAGATCAAGCTGCTGCTCGGTCGCGACTTTCCCGTCCTGCCGCGCTTCAGCCTCAATGCCTACGCCGCTGATTTCAGCGCCTCGCTCGCGGAACAGGATGCGCTCACGTTGAGCGATCCCTGGCGCGTCACCGGCTGGATGTCCGGGCTCGCACGCGTGCGCGACGGACTGGACCGCTTCGCGGGCACCCTGTCCGCGCACGAAACCCTGGTGGACTTGAGCAGTGCCGGGGACTTCAAGGTGGTGCAATGGCCGCACGTCTCGGGCCAGGCCTGGGCCGCGCTGCCAGATGCCTGGCGCGAGGACGAAGGCGTGCAGCCGGACTTGAGCAAGGTGCCGGAGGAATTGCACGACTATGTCTCGCAGCAGGCGGGGGCACCCTACAAGGACATCAACCGGGTTGCGCCCAAGCTGGCCCTGGCGCTACACACACCCGGCGGCCTGGCGGCGCCGGATGCGGCCACCTTGCTCGCCGGACTGGTGTGCGACGACTGGGCGGAATTCATCCCCGACCCCTACCAGACCGCCGCGATCTCTTTCCACTACGACGCCCCCGGCGCGCGCCCGCCGCAAAGCATCCTGCTCGCCGTGCCGCCCAGCCTGAACCAGGCAAACTGGGAGTTCGACCAGGTGCTCGATGTGCTGCACGAAGCTTTCGACCTCGCGCGCCTGCGCGCTGTGCGGCCGCGCGACCTGGCCGGCGGCCTGGGTCTGCTGCTGCCCGGCAATTACCTGCCGCACGACTACACCGGCGACCTGCCCGGCGTGCGCGCGCTGGAACTGGCGCGGCAGGCGATGCAGCACATGAAGGCGGGCCTCAAGCAGACCACCATCATTCCGCTGGGGAAGATATGAGGACGCGAGCAGTAAGGAGGGGCCCCGCTCGCGGGGATCCGCACGCCCGCGAGCGGACTCCTGCGCCGACATGGAGACTTGGCGTCCGGGAAAAACCAACCGAGGCGCGGACGCGAGCAGTAAGGAGGGGCCCCGCTCGCGGGGATCCGCACGCCCGCGAGCGGACTCCTGCGCCGACATGGAGACTTGGCGTCCGGGAAAAACCAACCGAGGCGCGGACGCGAGCAGTAAGGAGGGGTTCCGCTCGCGGGGATCCGCACGGCCGCGAGCAGACTGGGCCCCCGACGAGACGACCTGTGCATCTTCGTGGGATTAGCGGAGGGGGCAGGAGCAGATTGGAACGTCATTGCGAGCGACGCGAAGCAATCCAGTTCAACTCGGCCAAGCTCTTACTGGATCGCTTCGTCGCGTTGCTCCTCGCGATGACGACTAAGTCAAACCTGAGACAGACAACATGAAAATCGAATTCTCCAAGGCCAAGGCATCCAGCGCGCTGCTTGAGATCGTCAAGAAGCAGCCGGTCTATCTGGGCAACACGCGGCTGGAGACCCAGCCCACCACGATCAGCATGAAGGACTCGCTCCAGGCGCCGCTGGCCGATCCCTTGTGGATGCTCTCGCGCCAGTGGCAGTTCAACGAATTCCAGGGCGAGGACGCGGGATCGCCCATCAAGCTGGCCTTCGCGCTGGAGGGCACCCAGGTCGACCGTTTTCGCGCGGGACACGACGGACCGTGGCAGCCGATCGGCGAGGTGCCGATCGAAACCCAGGTGGAAGCCGAGCCGGTGTGGGACCGTCATGCGCGCCTGTCCGGCGAGGCCGGCTTGCAACTGCTGCGCATGGCGCCCAACGCATCGATACGCGCGGCGCTGCTGGCAGCCTATGCGCTGGCCCTGCCCATGCCCACCGATCCCGAGTCCGACCAGGCCGGCATCCTGTGGTCCACCCTGATGAACCAGCGCACCGTCGACACAAGCAAACTGCGCGCGGACCTGCTGCCGCTGTGGGCCAATGACAAGCTGAGTGGCCTCCCCGCTGCGCTCGCGGTGCAGCCGGGAGATGTCGCCGCCACCCAGACCCTGCTGGAGAACTGGATGGCCTGGCTGGATGATCTGGCCTACGAAGGCGCGGCAGACAACCCAAGCTGGCAGAAAAACCGCCTCGAATATGCCTTCGCGCTTTCGGCCGGCAAGGTCGAGCTCAAGTCGGACGAATACACCGATGGGCACGTGGACTGGGAGGATTTCGTCGGCGCGGCCCTGTCGCAAAACGAACAGGAGCAATTCGCCACCCGCCAGTTCTCCGTCGCCCAGCGCCATCCGTCGCCGGTGCGCTACCCCGGCATGCCGGCCGAGCGCTACTGGGAGTTCGAGGACGGGCAGGTGAATTTTGCCGGCATGGAGGCCGGTGTTACCGACCTGTTGCGCATGACGGTGACCGAGTTTGCGCTGACCTTCGGCAACGACTGGTTCCTCACCCCGGTGCGCCTGCCGGTCGGCGGCCTGTATCGCGTCACGCAATTTGCGATCACCGACACCTTCGGCATCACCACGCAGGCCGGCCCGGTCGCGCCGCTCGGCGGCGTGCCCTGGACCCTGTATGAACTGAGCGAAGAGGCGAATCTGCAAGGCCAGCTCGCCCACACGCTTTACCTGCCGGACAGCCTGGATGGCGTGCAGGAAGGCGCGGTGCTGGAATACACCCTGCTCGCGCGCGACGAAATGGCCAACCTCGCGTGGGCGATCGAGAAGACCGTGCAAGGCAGCTCCGGCGAGCCGCTGGATCGCGACCTGGAAGCCAAGTCACTCGCCTTCCAGCAGCAGATCCATTTCGACACCGCGCCCGACAGCCCGCAACTGGTGTATCGGCTGGCCACGCCGGTGCCGGCCAACTGGACGCCGCTGCTGCCGGTACGCAACCCGGTGCTCAATTTTGCCGACCCGCTCGAAATCCAGCTCGCGCGCGCCGGCATGAAGCGCTTCTACCCGGAAGCGAGCGTCGAGGTGCTGGGCGCCGTCGATCCCGACTATGTGGATTTCCTCAACGGCCTCGACGCGCAGGACAACTTCATCGACCGCCTGAACATCGACGCCCAGTTGCGCGCCTACGTGTTCTGGCCGCGCGGCTGGCTGCTGCGCAGCGACCCGACCCTACCGATGGACCCGAACGACACGCTCATCATCGAGGAAGAAGAAGTCGCGCGTATCGGCGTGAGCCTCAAGCGCAAGTTCCAGTACGCGAGGAGCAGCGACGGCAGGAGCTGGCTGTGGATCGGGCGCAGCAAGCTGGCCGGGCGCGGGGAGGCGGCGAGCGATTTGAGGTTTGATGTGGCGGTGAAGACGGCGACGTTGAGGTAAGCGGCGTTAGGCGTAACATGATCGACTCCGAAACATCCTCCGGAATCAGCGGAATAATGTGCGCCTGGCCCCTTTGATTCGGTTCACCAAAGCAGCGGCCCTCATCAGCGGGGCGCTGATCGCTTTTCTGTCATTGCAAGCCGTGGCGCAAGACAGCCCAGTCTTGAGTATTTTCAGCTTTGAAGACACCTCATGTGGCGCATGGGTGAAGTCCACAGACAACGAATTTGCGCGGGCTCAATACGGCCCATGGTTTCGGGGGTTTGTATCGGGCTACAACTTTGGCAATCCCAACAATCAAGTTGCCCTCGACCGTATGCCGAACAACGAAACCCTCTACTTGTATGTCGATAAGTATTGCCGAGAGCATCCGCTCAATCCGTTTGTGCACGCTGCGTTCTCGCTCGTAGAGGAACTGCGGGAGCATCCCACTTCATCAACCACTCGGGCGCACTGATGCAGGGTACTAGTGCTTCCATCGAGAGGGCCGCCCTCTACACCACGGCATGGAAGGACCTCAATGAACGACAAGGAAAAGTTCGAGCTAGCGCGAGAGTTGATCAGACACGAGGACACGCTCGTTAACTTTCGGATGACTTGGCTTCTAGTACTTCAGGGCTTTCTGTTTGGCGCGTTTGTCGGTGGCGTGGGGCTCTTCGAGAAAGAGCCCGCAGTAGCTCGGCTGTACTTGTCGCTCGGGCTTGCAGTAGTGTCCTTCCTCGGCGTAGCGTCTTGTCTAGTTGCACGCAACCTCATCCACAATGCCTTCACGCAAACAAGTGCGGTAAGTAAATGGTGGAAGGGCCAGGACGCGCCAGAGGCCTGCTTTCCTCCGCTCACAGGTGACTTCCCACCAGGCTGTTTCTATTACTTGTTCTCCGCCGGCCGCTTGCCGTACCTGCTCATCGTGGCATGGTGCCTCCTGGTTGCACTGCTCTTTGTGGGGGCCGTGGTTGTTGGATGTAGTGCGGCCTAACCACTCAGTGGTGGTAAACTTCGACGACCCCTTGGCTGCCCTCCCGACCTCCCCCGAATACTTGACCTTGTTGGCCTGCTTCAGGCTTGTCTGTGTCCATGAGCCTCCACTGCACGTCCATGCGCCTAGGCAGTGTTGACGCTATGTGGCATAAACGTCACTGCAGCAGCCAAAGCGTAGTAAGCATGAAGCAAGTCATCCAAATTGGCATGCCCTCGGCATCCCACCAGGCCGAAAATGACGGGTGCCCTTGCCTTCTGAACGCAAACACTCCGAGGGTGACGAGCAGTGCAAGGATGCCACCCTCGGTAAGAACGATTACGCTGTGCAGCAAGGTGCAACCCCACCTCGAGCTGCCCGGCCGGCGGGGGCTGAAGGTCGGACGGAACCAGAAAACGCAGCTTTTAGGCTGACCGCTTTGAGCCCTGGGCTGGGCCTGGCATGTGAGAATCTAGCCCTCGACATACCCAAGCTCTTTCATGATTCGAAGGCCTTCCGGTGA
Organism: uncultured beta proteobacterium; assembly: GCA_963782495.1. Classification (GTDB taxonomy): domain Bacteria; phylum Pseudomonadota; class Gammaproteobacteria; order Burkholderiales; family Thiobacillaceae; genus DASQBT01. The sequence continues at coordinate 8,370 of CAWAJU010000008.1, forward strand.
GCCGACAGTGCACAGAACTCGGGGTCACACACAGAACTCGTGGATTCGGGGTCAGGTCTTTCATTATCACATCCACCCTGCCGTAATCCAGAGGTGCCCATAGCTTTTGCTGCTGATCCCCGTCAGGTTCGCGGTGCGGCTTGCCGACCCTCTGCGCCAGAAGGCGCTGGGCCTCTTCAGCGGGGCTGGACACATATACTCCTAAGGCGTATGGTACCGCGACGCTTACCGTAATCGAAATGCCATTGTTCCAGCGGCAGTGGCCGCTGTACTGGACGGAAGAAGAACGCGGTACGTTCGCGGCTTACCTGGCCGAACACCCAAACGCAGGAGATGTTGTCCCTGGGTCAGGCGGCATTCGCAAGGTACGTTGGGGGCGAGCCGGTTCTGGTAAGTCTGGTGGTGTTCGGGTCATCTACTTCACTCGTACCGAGGAAGGCGAAGTCGTTCTGCTGACGCTGTACGCCAAGTCAAAACTGGACACCCTGACGGGCTCACAATTGAAGGAGATTCGCCGTGCCATCGAAGAGTAAACGCAAGCCGCTTACTGATGTTGAACTGGAAAAGTACGAAGCGAAGCGCGATATCGGCGCTGAGTTGGTTCAAGCCATTCGTGAAATGAAGGCGGGTCAGGGGCGTGTGGTCACGTCGCCCGTCATTGAGGCGCGCAAGAAAACGGGCTTGTCGCAGTCTCAGTTTGCTGCGCTTCTTGGCGTGTCTGTGCGAACCCTGCAAGGCTGGGAGCAAGGGCGCAAGCAGCCGAGCGGGGCGGCCCGAACCCTGTTGGCGATTGCGAGCACCAATCCCCAAGCTGTTCTGGCCGTTGCGCCCAAGTAGCTTCGTCAGGAAATCCAAGGGGTAAGGCACGCAGTAAATCCCCGCACAGTAGTCGCGGGGTCAAGTAGTCGCGGGGTCTTTCATTATTACATCCGTCCGCCCATCAAGATCGAAGCTACAGGACTCGGCTCGCATCACTTCCATACGTGTTCTCGAGCGCCGCCAACGGTCGCACTCCAGACACCTTGGTGAGTGCCCAGGCCGGATATCCGAAGTGCCCAAAAAACTCAAAGGGGTCAATTCAGCCTGGCCGCTTTGATTCCGCGCTGCTTACCCCGCAACATGCCGTGCCGGAATCACCCTGGGCATGGGTTTTTGTTCAGCCTGCCAAAGATCGTACTGCATCTGCATGGCGAGCCAGAGTTCGGCTCGGCCGCCACGCTTCACCCCCAGCCATGTCTGGATGCGTCGAGCCATGTCGGGGGAAATCGCGGCGCGGCCATTCAGCACGCGCGATAGCGCCGCGCGGCTCACGCCCAGTTGCTGTGCGGCTTCGGTCACCGTCAGGCCAAGCGCTGGCAATACGTCTTCGCGCAAGGTTTCGCCGGGGTGGGGCGGGTTGTGCATTCTGCTCATGTCGATTCCTTAGTGATAGTCCTTGTAATCCATCAGCACCGCATGTTCGCCCTCGAAGGTGAACGTCAGCCGCCGGTTGTTGAAACCCAGGTAATGGGCAGCATTCATCGCCCTGATCGATTTCTGCGCTGTGGCCCAATCCATATAGCCACCCGGGCGGATACCCGGCACGCCAAAGGTGTTGGTCGCCGCCAGGTTGGCATCAGCGAGCTATGTGACGTTCAGATCAGAGTCGTGGACAGCCAGACCATCCAGCCGGATTTGCAGGTCGGCGCGGGCCGTGGTGGACATCAGGCCTGAACTTAGTACAAGCGCGGTCAATAAGGTAGTCGTGCGGGTGATCATGAGATTCCACCTCTTGATTGTCGATGATGTTCTCTATTTCACTTACCGCACAAAATGTCGGACAGTGCGCTACGCCCAGAGGTGGCCCCGGTTGTTTGAACAGCATTCCCCGATTTATAAGGGGAGTCCGGGCGGGTTGAGACGGTGCACAGTTGTCCACTGCGGTGGGCGTCGCTTGCGACGAACGACCGACGCGGTGGGCAACTCGGGGCGCACCACGGATTCATTCTATGCAGCCTCCTGGTAGGTTGGCAACAAGTTCAGGTAGGCCTGCAGCGGCGTGAGGTCATTGAGGCTTGAATGCCCCCGGTGCGTGTTGAACCAGTCGATGTAGCGTCCGATGTCGGCCCTGGCGGCGCTGACGCCGTCATAGGCCTTGAGATACACACATTCATACTTCACGCTGCGCCACAGGCGCTCGACGAACACGTTGTCGCGCCAGGCACCCCGCCCATCCATCGACAGCTTGCAGCCCCGATCGAGCACGGCATCCGTGAATTCCTCAGCGGTGAACTGGCTGCCCTGATCGGTGTTGACGATCTCGGGAATGCCATAGCGAGCAAAGGCCTGCTCAATCACCTCCCTGGCGTGGCAAGACTCCAGTGTGATGGCGACCTTGTGTGCGAGTACCGTCCGACTAGCCACGTCCACCACAGCGGTAAGATAAACAAAGCCTCGCGCCATGGGGACGTAAGTCGTGTCCAGTGCCCAGACCTGGTTGGCCCGGGTAATGGTCAGATTACGCAGCAGGTAGGGATAGATCTTGTGGCCCGGATGCCGCTGACTCGTGCCAGGTTGGGGGCACAGTGCCTCCATGCCCATGCGCAGCATGAGCGTGCGCACGTGACGTCGGCCCACGTGGATGCCTTCGCGCCGAAGCTGACCACGCAGCATCCTGGCGCCCATGAAGGGGTGCTCCAGATGCAGTTCATCGAGCCGGCGCATGAGTGCCAGATCGGCGTCGCCAACCGGCTTGGGCAAGTAGTACACCATCCCCCGGCTGATGCCCAGCAGCTTGGCCTGGCAGGTGATGGACAATTCATGCTCACGGTCAATCATGGCTTTGCGCTCAGCAATCCCGCTTTGGTGAGCGCGCGTTCTAAAAAATCCAGCTCGAGTGCCTGCTGCCCAATCTTGGCATGCAGCGGTGCCAGATCAACCGGAGCCGGCGCAGCGGCACCTCCAAACACATCCGCCGCACGTTCCAGCAACTGCCGTTTCCACTCCGTAATCTGGTTGGGGTGCAGCTCAAACTGCGCGGCCAGTTCAGCCAGCGTCTTATCCTCGCGCAAAGCCGCCAACGCGACACGAGCCTTGAACTCCGCATTGTGGGTGCGGCGAGTACGCCGCCCTGATTTCTTCACCATCAAGAACTCCTTCTCGCCAAGCCTTCCTCGGCCCAGCATCATGCCCGGAGTTTCCACTTATAGCATTGTTCAAATTTGCGCAGCCACCTCTCCCGCAACCCCCAAAACCAAGGGTGTCGCTAACGTGTGCTTGGCGGTTGAACGACGACTGTGGGTCCCCGCAAGCCGAGTATCCAGTGCAGGATCTTGTGCAGATCCTCGTCCTTCACCTGACGTTGGGGCGCCATGGGTATCGGCCCCCACGCGCCTTTGCCGCCAGCCTTCACCTTGGCGAATAGCCTAGCCTCTGCGCCTGTATCTCCCCTGTATCTTGCCGCCACATCCGTAAGTGCCGGGCCAAGCGCTTTACGATCCACTCCATGGCAGGCTAGGCAATTGTTCTTCCGAGCCAGTGCCTCATCAGCAGAAGCTGTACCGGATATGGTCATCAACATTGCCCAGATGGTCGCTGCAATTAGAGCTTTCATGCGCTTCTCCCTTTCGTTTGATTGAGCAAATAATCCAACTCACGTTCCATGCTAGATGAGATTGCCGGGGAAACAAGACCAAGGAATGGGGTATTCATACAAATAGAAGGGGGCGATGCACTCAAAGTATGCGGAGCAGGTTCCCATTTAGGTCCGAGCATGCGCAGCGGGTGTTGCCAGGCACGCATATGCACGCGCGATGGCACCGCCGCACCTTGTGGAATACGAAAGATTTGGGATGATGCTGCGGAACTCACAAAATTCCATGACTCCGATCCCTTTAGTTCCTGGTTCCATCGACGGAACATCGCCGAGACCGGCATCAAACAGATATCAGGACTGGCGCTGGCGGCATGGTTCTACTTCTGGATGCGGGCGCGGACCACAGAACTTGTGCCTCCCCGAACTGGCCACAGTTGATAGATATATCCAACCCCCGGGCGCTGAAACAAGCGGGGCAGATCGGATAACTGAAACATCCAGTATGCGACCTGGCGATCCGGCCATCCGTATCGCCCGGTTTCTGGCGCTTTGCTGCCCGTAGCCGTCTTCGTCGCTCTGGAATCCTGGCGTGCAGCGTACGGATGGAACTTACCAGCCGATCCATCGACAAAGGCCATATCGCGCCTCTTCGTTTGCAAGATCAGATCGCCATGCTCGCTTTGTTGACCACTCACAGATGGGTCCGTGCTGCGGCACGGCGGTGGCGCTGCATCAAGTGGAGGGTGGTGGTCCGTGGCTCGCGCAATCTTCTGACCCAGGCCCCTTTGGTTGCGCAACACATCGCCTCCGACCGGGGGCGTCATATCGGAAGGCGCGTCCATGGCTAGTCGCCCGCCGTCACCGCAAGCTGCAGCTCTGCTGCGATCCGCAGCCTTGCACCACCAAGCCGGGCGCCTTGATGACGCCGAGCAATTCTACCGGCGCGCTCTTGCCCTCGAACCAACCCATCTGCACGGCCTGCGGCTGCTGGCCCGTCTGTTCACCGAAACGCGGCGCTTCGATCAGGCGCTGCCCTTGCTGGAGAAGGCGCTGCGTGTCGCGCCGGCAGACGCAGAGACCCACTACCGCTTTGGCCACGCGCTCGAAGGGCTGGGACGAAATGCCGCCGCGCTCGCGGCCTACCGGCGCGCGCGGGCGCTCAAGCCCGACCACCCGGGCACCCTGAGCGCGGGCGGCGCGCTGCTGTCCCGCGGCGGTCATGCCGACGAGGCGATAGAGTGGCTTACTTTGGCGGCTCAACATGCCCCCGGCTCGGCGTCCAGCCACAACAACCTGGGCAACGCCTTGCTCGCAGCCGGTCTTCATGCCGAAGCCTGCGAATCCTTCAAGCGCGCGTTGCGCCTGAAGCCGGATTTCGCTGCCGCCCACAACAACGCCGGCATCGCCCTGCAGCACTTGGGGCGCATGGAAGAAGCCTTGGCGCATTTCCATCACGCTCTGGCGCTGGAGCCCGGCTTCGCTGCGGCCCATGCCAACCTGGGTAGCTTGCTGCTTGGCCTCGGACAGGCGCAGGAGGCCCGGGATCATTTTGAACGGGTGTTGAAAATCGCTCCGGATGATGTGGCGGCGCGCGACAACTACTGTGCATCCCTGGTCGCCTGCGGCGACCGGGAAGCGGCCATCGGTTGCTATCGGCAGGTGCTTGAGCGCGATCCGCAGCATGTGCGGGCGCGTTACTTCCTCAATGCGTTCAGTGGTGACGAAACGCCGGACTGGATGCCCGCGGAACTGGTGGCGACGCTGTTTGACGGCTACGCCAGCACGTTCGACCAGCACCTGGTGGAGAAGCTGCAATACGCGGTGCCCGCTGCCCTGCTGCGCCTCTATCAGGACCATGGCGCGCCCCACGTCGATGCCGCGCTTGACCTGGGCTGCGGCACGGGCCTGTGCGGGGCGCAGTTTCGCTTCTATGTCGAACGGCTGGAAGGTGTGGACCTGTCACCCGGCATGGTGGCCAAGGCTGAGGAGCGTGGCATATACGACTGCCTTGAGGTCGCCAGTGTCGACGCTGCGCTCAGCGCCAGGCAGGCGGCCCATGATCTGCTGCTGGCGGCAGACGTGTTCTTCTACATCGGCGACTTGCGGCCTGTGTTTGATACCGCACGTGTCGCCCTCAAGGACGGCGGCGCGTTTCCGTTCTCGGTGGAAGCGGGCGAACGCGGCGGCTATCAGTTACGGCCCAGCGGGCGTTTTGCCCACCACCCGGACTACATCCGAACCCTTGCGGCAGAGCATGGATACCAGATCAAGGCGGAACGCTCGCTTACGCTGCGCCTGGATGGTAACCAGCCGGTGGCGGGGATGCTGTTTCTGCTGGTTAAATCGGCGTAGCAATCTATCCGGGCTTGTTTGTGCCCCCTCATAATCGGCTGGCGCTTGACGACGTCCGGCTTGCGCTGAACCAGCCGTAGTAAGATTCGCATGGACTCCACCGTTTCGATTTATCGAATATGCACTCTTCAAATGGCAGGGATGATGCCGTTGGGAGCGTGAGAGTCCATTTCCTTCGTTACACTGCCTATCAACAAGTAGAGGGGATCAAATGAAAGACGTTTTATTTTTCGACAATATGCTCACGCCGAAGATCATTACGTTCGTTTATTGGATATTGCTCATTGCGGCGGTAGTCGCCGGTCTGGGGTCAATGTTTGGCGGATTTGGAGGTTTTTCAATTGGAAGGTTCTTCATGGGTCTGCTTTATGCAGTGGGAGGTGCCATTGCAGCCAGAATTTGGTGTGAACTGCTGATTGTCCTGTTCAAAATGAACGAGGCGCTTCAAGAATTACGTCACAAGTAGAACTCATCGTCTTGCGCGAAGCGGGCACCGGCCTTCGTGGCCGGCCATGCAACGTCCTTGTCCCGCTTCGGGACAAAATCAAGGGGACCAAGCCGGAGTCGATTTTGCCATGCGAGGAAATCGTGAACCTGGCCCCCTTGGCTCGGGCCCTCTTGATTCGCGTCAAGCAAGGCATGGGCCTTCTGATCCTGCTCCTGGCCTTGCTGGCCCTCTCGGCCTGCAACGTCCTGAGCGACCCCGCCACCGATCTGGCCTATGCGATAGAGTCTGAAGTCAATCGGCTGGGCCAGGATGAGGGCAGTGCCTACACCATCGAATATGCGCCGCCGACGAAATGGGTCGAGCACGGTGGAACCTACACCGTGCAATTGGACAAGGTCGGGGCACTGATCGTCTGGTACAAGGACGCAGGCGGAAAGGTGACGGCCAGCGGCAGCACCTCCTACGTTGCGCGCTTTGTGGACATACCCCGTACGTATATCGTGGACAAGCAGGGGGATTCGGTTCTGTCGATCGAGACCCGGAGACAAAATGGGCGTGCGGTGATCGCGAAGGTGCAGTGATCATGGCGGCGAGATCTCCAACGACGCCAACGGTGATGTTGGAGAGGCAATTGTCGCCAGAGTAAAACATGGCCCGCTCCCGAAAAGTCGAAATGCCATGAACCTTGTCCCGTTGATTCCTTGAACGTGCAAACATATGACGCGGACTTTCACGAATAGGCTGATCCTGTTGCTGGCGTCGTCACTGATAGCTTCTTGTACGATCTATTCGCCAATGGATTGGGGATGGCGTGAATGGGTGGGCCCAGATGTTGCCGCCGTCGAGAGCGGCCCAATTGCGACAATCGACTGGTCGAAGCTGCCTGGCGTGATCAGCATGATTGACCAAAGCAAGGTGGGTGCCGGTTACGACAAGGCGAAGCTCTCGCCCGGCAAACATATAATTGAATATGCCTATTCTCCTTCTGAGTTCGGCGTGCATCCGAGCGGAACAATCGAGATTGACTTGACGCCCGGACATTCGTACGAATTCCGGATCAAGCTTTGCTTCTGGTGCATGCCGAGAAAGTATGCGGCATGGGTGGATGACAAGACCAGCGGCGAGAAGGTGTGGGGCAAGCAGCCTGACTGGCCTGCCTGGTATCTGTAGGATGACCGAGACGCTGCCATGCGCACAGGCGCGATGCCGCGCGCTGTGAATGCGTTCATGGCCGCGCAATTGGCTTGCCGCTAAAACTGCAAGGGGAACCTGGCCAATCGGCCCTCCTCGCTCTCCCCTACCCTCAACTCGGGCCTAGCCCAAGCCCGTAATGCATCGCGTCATCGGTGTCCCAATAGGGTGCATCGACGCCGCCATGCCACGATTTGATGACTGCGAACTGATGTTGATTCGGTTGGGCCATACCTTCGTCATCGCTGTCCAGAATGGACTGTTCCAATTCCCAGACATATTCCGCCTGCATAAAGCTGGAAGTCGCCATTTTGCTGTCTCCTGCAAGAGCCGACATCAACGCGTCTGTCAGACCGGCCAGGGCCCGGTCGGCGAGCCGTAGCCATAGTCCCAGGGCCCGGCGCCGTAGCGCATGGCGCCATCGGTTGCCCAGTACGGTGTGTCCAAGCCACCGTGAGGTTCAATCGGTGGCGGGACATGCCGCCCCAGATTGATCATCCCTCCGCCCACACAGCCCAGGTCCTCCTGGTCCAGTTCCTCGGCACGTTCCACGTATCCTTCAGTCAAAGTCTTCATGTTCGTTTCTCCATATCAAAGTTCAACAAGCGAAGACGCGAACGTCCTCAGAAACGAACATACCCGCGCGAGGACGCGCGCGAAGTGACGTGTTGCAGCCTTTCCTTGTCAACTATTCCCGGAACGGCTCCTCGATGGGCGCGTTTTGCAGGCAGCGGCTTTTGCAGCAGCCTCATTCGGGTGCAAAATCAGCACATGAGCACGCTTGCCGTCGCGGCATTGGTCGCGTCCGTGATCATTTTTCTTCCGGCACTCTGGTGCGCCATCGTTCTCGTCCTGTCATACGTGAGCGGCTGGCAGAAGCTGAGCAAATCCTACGGCGCGCACGCCCCGCCCCATGGGCAGAAGTACGCCTGGCAAAGCGGCAGGGTGGGGATGGTGTCGTATCGAAACACCCTTACGGTGCATGCCGCTCCAGAGGGGCTGTTCCTGAGCGTGCCCGCCGTGTTCCGACTGGGGCACAAGAGCTTGTTCATCCCGTGGAGCGCGATCAGGAACCAGAAACCCGTCAAGTTTCTGTGGTACAACGCGATCCGCTTTCAGGTGGGCGCACCACCGGTCGCGGATGTCGAACTGCCGGTCGGTGTGTTTGAGGGGCGCGATCTCACGACCTGAGAAGGCGTTGAAATCTTCGGATCAGGGAAGTGTGCAGTGACCAAGCGATCTCAATACGACCGTTCCTTGGGCTTGAAGGCGTCCACCGTCAATGGCTTGAGCCGCACCGGCTTGTAGTCGAGCTGGTCGCCCGCCTGAAGATACAGCGTATGCCTGAGCCAGTGCTCATCGTCGCGCGCCGGGAAATCCTCACGCGCGTGGGCGCCGCGCGATTCTTCGCGCGCCAGCGCGGAGACGACGGTGGCGCGCGCCACCACCATCAGGTTCTCCAGCTCCAGCGCTTCGACCCGCGCGGTGTTGAACACCCTGCTTTGGTCGTACAGCACGGCACGGTCGAGCCGCTGCCGTAGTTCATCCAACTTGCCCAGGCCCTGCTGCAGGACGTCGCGACTGCGGTAGACCCCGCAGTGGCTCTGCATGAGGCGGCGCAGATCATCGACAAGCTGCGCCACCCGCTCGTCGCCGTGTGTGTTCTCCCAGCGCACCAGCCGTGCCTGGCTTGGGTCGACTGCATCCTTGGACCGTTCGCGTGGATAGGGATTGTCGCGCAGGTATTCGATCATGTGGCGACCCGCGGCGCGGCCGAACACCACCAGATCGAGCAGCGAATTGCCGCCCAGACGATTGGCGCCGTGCACCGACACGCAGGCGCATTCGCCCACGGCATACAGGCCGGGCACCGGCTCTTCCGGACCGAAGCGCGCCGGCATCACGACCTGCCCATGCAGGTTGGTGGGAATGCCCCCCATCATGTAATGCGCAGTGGGCGCAACGGGAATGGGCGCTTGCACCGGGTCGAGCCCGGCAAAGCGGATGGACAGTTCGCGGATGCCGGGCAGGCGTTCGGCGATCAGCTTCTCGCCCAGATGTTCCAGCTTGAGCAGAACGTGGTCGGCCTGCGGCCCACAGCCGCGGCCCTGATGGATTTCGGTGGCGATGGCGCGGCTCACCACATCGCGCGAGGCCAGGTCTTGCGCATGCGGGGCGTAGCGTTGCATGAAGCGCTCGCCGTCGCGATTGACAAGATAACCCCCTTCGCCGCGTGCACCTTCGGTGATCAGGCTGCCGATCCCGGCAAGCCCGGTGGGATGAAACTGCCAGAACTCCATGTCTTCCAGCGGCAGTCCTGCACGCAGCGCCATGCCCAGCCCGTCGCCAGAATTGATTAACGCGTTTGAGGTGTTCCAGTAGATGCGCCCCGCCCCACCAGTTGCAAGCAGCGTGGCGCGCGCTTCGATCAGGATGGGTTCGCCGGTTTCAATCGACAAGGCCGTGATGCCCAGGGCGTAGCCCTCCTCGTCGCGTATCAGGTCGAGGGCAAAGTATTCATCGAAGAACTGGGTGCGGGCTGCGAGGTTGCGTTGATACAGCGTATGCAGCAGCGCGTGGCCGGTACGGTCGGCGGCGGCGCAGGTGCGTACCGCCTGCTCGCCGCCAAAATGCTTGGACTGGCCGCCGAAGGCGCGCTGATAGATCTTGCCGTTGTCCAGGCGCGAAAACGGCAGGCCCATGTGCTCCAACTCATATACCGCGGTCGCCGCCTCGCGGCACATGAACTCGATGGCGTCCTGGTCGCCCAGATAATCGGAGCCCTTGACCGTGTCGAACATGTGCCAGTGCCAGTCATCCTCGCTCACATTGCCCAGCGCGGCGGTGATGCCACCTTGCGCGGACACCGTATGTGAGCGGGTGGGAAACACCTTGGACACCACCGCCACCTTGTAGTCCGAACGCGCCAATTGCAGCGCGGCACGCAGGCCGGCGCCGCCGCCGCCAACAATCACTGCGTCAAACTTTCGCTTATCCATAAATGGAAATCCCAGGTGCTACGTTTGCCGCATTGTCCGATTGTCGGGCGGCGACTCGCGGACGTGCACATCCCCGCGCGGCGGGGCCACTGCTTACTGCTCGCGCCGCCACAATCACTGCATCGACAGGGCACCTACGCATACACGCTCCATAAGATCAGGCTAACCCATACCACGGACATGACCAGAACAAGTGTCACAAGGACATCGAGGGCCAGGCGTAGCGCCAGTGGTTTGACATAGTCCATCAGCACGTCCCGCAGTCCCACCCATGCGTGAAGACACAGGCTCGCGACCAGCAGCCATACCAGCATCTTGATCCACATGGCCTGAAAGGCCTCGTGCCAGGAGACAAACTCAAAAGGTGCGGCAACCCAATACGCTGCCAACAGCGGGCCGCCCGCAAGCAAAATGACAACCGCCGAGATCCGCTGCGCTAGCCACCATCCGGTTCCACTATGGCTGCCGGTGACGGATCTCTTCACCCGAACAGTCTCCAGGCAGCCAGCACCGTTACCAGTGCGCTGACGATCATCACCCAGCGTGCCGAGACGCGCGCCTTAGGTTTGGCCAGGCCCCAGTGCACATCCATGGCCAGATGGCGGACGCCGGCGAGCGCGTGGTACGCAAGCGAGGCAATGACTATCAGGCTGATCAGTTGCCCAAGAGGATTTTTCAAAATGGCGGCGGCCTCGATAAAGCCAGCAGGCCCGCTCAGAGACAGTTGCAAAACATATATGCCAGCCGGCAAGGCGAGGAAGAGCAGGACTCCGGTCACCCGGTGAAGTATCGAGACCCAACCCAGGAGCGGCAAATGCAGGCGAAATAAATTGAGATATACAGGTCTTGTAATCATTGTTAAAATAAGACTTGATGGATTGTGAGTTTAGACCTTAGTCACCACTGTGAACATGGAGTAAAAAATGAAGCATCTACTTCTCCTTTGTGTCCTTGGTTTGGCGCTGACACCGCCCGTACTTTATGCCTCCTCAGATCTGGCCGAAAAGAATGGCTGCATGGAATGTCACCAACTGGACCATAAGACCGTAGGTCCGGCAATTCGGGACATTGCAAAAAAATATGCCGGCCATCCGGACGAGGTCGCCAGATTGTTCGAGAAAGCGCAAGACGGCGGGGGCGGTGGCTGGCACGGCGTGTGGGGCCAGGTACCCATGCCCCCCAATCCCCAGGTTAGCGATGCAGACCTGCATGCCATTCTGTCCTGGATGTTGAAGCAGAAATAAGCTTTCCTGCTCTTTCGTCATCCCGGTTGGCGCCGCGCCAGGAACTTCCACAGGCAACGGCCGCCAAACCCGTGGCAGCAGCAGTCGACGACGCCCAGGCCCAGATAAATAGGCCTGATGGGCATAGCAAAAAAATGAGTTGTTAGGAACTCATTCGAGTGCTAGCGTACGTCCGCTGCAGATTTTGCCCGAATTTCCCCCTTGCCAATCGTACTCAACCATACACATAAGGAGTGCTTTATGAAATTGTTGTCCCTCGTCACCGCGGCCGCATTAATGGTCGCCGTTCCCGCCTTTGCCAACCAGGAACTGGCGCAGAAGAATGGCTGCCTGGCCTGCCATGCGGTTGACAAAAAAATTGTCGGACCCGCCTATAAAGATGTGGCCAAGAAATACGCCAAGGACAAGGGCGCTCCTGCCAGGCTGTTTGCGAAGGTGAAAAAAGGCGGAAGCGGCGTATGGGGCCCGGTCGCGATGCCGCCTAACCCACAGGTGAAGGACGCGGACTTGAAGAAGATCATCGCCTGGGTGCTGTCGCAAAAGTAAATTGAATTTGCGCGTCAAGAAGCCGGTCCTGGACCGGCTTTTTTATTTCCTCGCCGCCTTTGCAACGGCCGGCGGAATGCGCTCGATCAGACGCGGATCAAACGGCTTGGGCAGGATGTAATCCCTGCCGAACGCCAGGCTCTTCAGGCCATACGCCTTGAGCACGGATTGCGGAACCCGCTCCTTGGCCAGGCCCGCAAGCGCGTGGATAGCCGCAATCAGCATGTCCTGGGTGATGGCCTTGGCGCGGGCATCCAGAGTGCCGCGGAAGATGAAAGGAAAGCCCAGCACATTGTTCACCTGATTCGGATAGTCCGAACGGCCCGTTGCCATGATCAAGTCCTTGCGCGCCTTGTAGGCCTGGGCCGGACTGATTTCGGGGTCGGGATTGGCCAGCGCGAAGACCACCGGGCGCTCGGCCATGGACTTGAGCATGGCGGGTGTGACGAGGTTGGGACCGGATACACCGACGAACACATCCGCGTCTAGCATCGCTTCTTCCAGCGTGCGCAGTTTGCTCGCGTGGGCCCAGGCTTTCTTGTACTTGTTGAGGTCGGTGCGGCCCTTGTGCACCACGCCCTTTGAATCCACCAGCAGAATATTCTTCTTGGTCGCTCCCATGGCCAGCAGCAGCTTCATCGAGGCCAGTCCGGCCGCGCCGGCCCCAAGACAGACGATGCGCGCGCTCTCCAGACTTTTTCCTTGCAGCTCCAGTGCATTGAGCAGCCCGGCGCAAATGATGACCGCGGTGCCGTGCTGGTCGTCATGGAACACCGGGATGTCCAGCTTCTTCTTCAGTGCCGCCTCGATTTCAAAGCAGTGCGGCGCCGCGATGTCTTCAAGGTTGATGCCGCCAAAAGTCGGCGCGATCGCCTTCACCACCTTGATGAATTCCTTGGGCGACTTGGCATTCACTTCGATGTCGTACACATCGATGCCGGCAAAACGCTTGAACAAGACGCCCTTGCCTTCCATGACCGGCTTGGCCGCCAGCGGCCCCAGGTTGCCCAGCCCCAGAATCGCCGTGCCGTCGGTAATCACCGCCACCAGATTGCCCTTGTTGGTGTATTCATAGGCCGTCTTCGGATTCTTCGCGATCTCCCGCACTGGCTCGGCCACGCCGGGCGAATAGGCCAGCGAAAGGTCGGCCTGGGTGGCGCAGGGCTTCATGGATTCCACCGACAATTTGCCGGGCTTGGGCAGGCGATGGTACTGGAGTGCTTTTTGCTTGAGTGATTGCCGAGTGCTCATTTCGATTTGTGTGAGTGCCTGAGGAGTTGGGAGAGATCGCCCTCCGCGCGTGCGATAGAATAATGCCTTCGGCCTGTTTTTCCTATTTGATGACCATGTCCAGCCCTATCTTTTCCAGCCCCGCAACGTTCCAGGTTGGTGCAAACCGCCAGGGAAGATTCTTTTCACTGCCCGCACTTGAGGCGGCCGGAATCGGGAATATTTCGCGTCTGCCCGTTTCCATCCGCGTCGTGCTGGAATCGGTGCTGAGAAATTGCGATGGGGTAAAGGTCACACAGGAGCATGTCAAACAGCTGGCCAACTGGCAGCCGAACGCTGCGCGCACCGAAGAGATCCCCTTCACCGTCGCGCGTGTGATTCTGCAGGACTTCACCGGCGTGCCGCTGCTGGCCGATCTCGCCGCCATGCGCTCCGCAGCCGCGCGCGACGGCAAGGACCCGAAGAAGATCGAACCCCTGGTGCCGGTGGACATGGTCGTGGACCATTCCATCCAGGTTGATGCCTACGGCAACAAGGATGCCCTCGATCTCAACATGAAAATTGAATTCGAACGCAACCGGGAGCGCTACCAGTTCCTCAAGTGGGGCATGCAGGCGTTTGACACCTTCAAGGTCGTGCCGCCTGGGGTGGGCATCGTGCACCAGGTCAACATGGAATATCTCGCGCGCGGGGTGATGGAAAAAAATGGCGTGGTCTATCCGGATACGCTGGTGGGCACCGATTCCCACACCACCATGATCAATGGACTTGGCATCGTGGCCTGGGGCGTGGGCGGCATCGAAGCGGAAGCAGCCATGCTGGGCCAGCCGGTATATTTCCTCACCCCGGATGTGGTCGGCGTGAACCTCAAGGGCGCAGCCAGGCCGGGCGTGACCGCGACCGACATCGTGCTGACCATCACCGAAATGTTGCGCAAGGCCAAAGTGGTCGGCAAGTTCGTGGAGTTCTTCGGCGAGGGCGTGGCCGCCATGTCGGTGACCGACCGCGCCACGATAGCAAATATGGCGCCCGAGTATGGCGCGACCATGGGCTTCTTCCCGGTGGACGAGGCGACTTGCCAGTATTTCGCCGCCACCGGCCGCAGTGAAATCCAGGTCAGCACATTGCGCGCGTATTACCAGGCGCAGCAACTGTTCGGCATTCCCAAGACGGGCGACATCGATTATTCGCAAACCATGGAACTGGACCTCTCCACCGTGAAGCCCAGCGTGGCCGGTCCCAAACGCCCGCAAGATCGCATCGATTTGGGAAACCTGAAATCCGCCTTCACTTCGCTCATGAGCAAACCCATTGCGGAAGGCGGTTACGACAAGGCGGCGGAGATGGGCATACGCTATGCGCTTCCGGCGCCATCCCATGCAACAATCGATTTGTCGGGTGGCGGCAGCCAGGAGGAAGCCAGTCTCGTCGCAGCGCAGGAGGAGGAGATGCTCAATGACCATCCTTCTCCCGACCACATGCAGGCCGATCCGACCACCCTGTTTGCCGGACGCAATAACAGCCTGGGACATGGCGACATCGCAATTGCCGCAATCACCTCCTGCACCAACACCTCCAATCCCGGCGTGATGCTGGCCGCCGGCCTGCTCGCCAGGAAAGCCGCCGCGCTTGGGCTGAAGCCGCCGCCCAATGTGAAAACGTCGCTCGGCCCCGGCTCGCGCGTGGTCACCGAATACCTCAACAAGGCCGGTCTCATGGACGCGCTGGAACAGGTCGGATTCTCCGTGGTGGGGTATGGCTGCACCACGTGCATCGGCAACTCCGGGCCGCTCAAGCCCGAGATCGAGGCGGCCATTGCGGAACACGATCTGGTCGTGGCCTCGGTGCTGTCCGGCAACCGCAACTTCGAGGCGCGTGTGCACCAGGCGGTCAAGGCCAACTTCCTCATGTCGCCCCCGCTGGTAGTGGCTTTTGCGCTGGCCGGCCGGATCGATATCGACTTCGGCAGTCAAGCAATCGGCACAAGCAAGGACGGGAAACCGGTCTACCTGAAAGATCTATGGCCATCCAATGACGAAATCGCCGCCGTGATGCATGCTGCCACCGATGCTGCGGCTTACCGGAAGATCTATGCAGATGTCGGCGCCGACAATCCCCTGTGGGATGCGGTTCCCGCGCCGAGCGGCAGCGTGTACGAGTGGGACGCGAAGTCTACCTACATTCAGGAGCCGCCGTTCTTCATCAATGGCAAGGCGGCCAGCACTGCGATCAAAGGTGCGCGTGCACTTGCCATTTTCGGCGACTCCGTCACCACCGACCATATCAGCCCTGCCGGCGGCATCAAGCCGACCTCACCCGCCGGCCTGTATCTGACAGAACACGGTGCGCAGAAGACTGACTTCAACAGCTACGGCGCACGCCGGGGCAACCACGAAGTCATGATGCGCGGCACCTTCGCCAACGTGCGCATCAAGAACCTGATGATCCCGGGCTCGGAAGGCGGCATCACGCTGAAGGACGGCGAACAGAAACCGATCTATGACGCCGCCATGCGATACCGGAACGAAGCCACCCCGCTGATGATCTTCGCCGGTGAAGAATACGGCACCGGATCGAGCCGCGACTGGGCGGCCAAGGGCACGACTCTGCTGGGCGTGAAGGCGGTCGTTGCCAAGAGCTTCGAGCGCATCCACCGCGCCAACCTGGCGGGCATGGGCGTGCTGCCCTGCCAGTTCAAGGATGGCGTCGACGCCGTTTCGCTCAAGCTCGACGGCTCCGAGACCTTCGACCTGGAGGGCATCGAGACGGGCATCACCCCGCAGCAGGATGTAACGCTGGTCATTCATCGCGCAAACGGCAGCAGCGAGCGCATCGGGCTCAAGCTGCGCATTGATACACCGATCGAAGTGGAGTACTACGACAAGGGAGGGATTCTGCCGTTTGTGCTCGAGCAACTTCTCGGTTGACAAGCGCAGGCAAGTCGGCCGTGGCCTACGACGAGGGTATCGCCGAACGTTTGCGAGAGGTGCTTGCATCGCACATGGACGTAGCCGAAAAGAAAACATTCGGCGGCATGCCACTCAGGGGGCATGTCTATGTCGATCCGGAAGGATTTGAGTCGGACGACGATTTGGCCGAGTGGCTGAGGCTCTGCCTGGATTTCGTGACCACGCTGCCTGCCAAGTAGAATAGCGCCTTTCCAAGGACAAATTGCTTCCCATGCCGCGCAAGCTTCTCGTCACCTCCGCCCTGCCCTACGCCAACGGTGACATCCATCTGGGCCATCTGGTCGAGTACATCCAGACCGATATCTGGGTGCGGTTCCAGAAAATGCAGGGGCACGAAGCGCATTACGTCTGCGCGGACGACACGCACGGTACGGCCATCATGCTGCGCGCAGACAAGGAGGGAATCACGCCGGAGCAGCTGATCGACCGCGTTTGGCACGACCACAAGCGCGATTTTGACGGCTTTCACATCGCCTTCGACCAGTATTACTCCACCCATTCGGAAGAGAACCGCGAGCTGGCGGGCGGCATCTACAAGAAGCTGGCCGCCGCTGGGCTGATCGACGTGCGTGCGATCGAGCAGTACTTCGACCCGGTCAAGGAAATGTTTCTGCCGGACCGCTTCATCAAGGGCACTTGTCCAAAGTGCGGCGCAACCGATCAATATGGCGACAGCTGCGAGGTGTGCGGTTCCACCTACTCGCCGACCGACCTGAAGGACCCCTATTCGGTCGTGTCCGGCGCGAAGCCGGTGCGCAAGACTTCGGATCATCATTTCTTCAAGCTCGGCAAACAGGAAGCGTTCCTGCACGCATGGACCCAATCGGGCACGCTGCAACCCGAGGCGGCGAACAAGATGCTGGAGTGGTTTGCCGCGGGACTGGCGGACTGGGACATTTCGCGCGACGCACCCTACTTTGGTTTTGAAATCCCAGGCGCGCCGGGCAAGTATTTCTATGTCTGGCTGGATGCCCCGGTCGGCTATATGGCCAGTTTCAGGAAATACTGCAGCGCGAATGATCTGGATTTTGATGCATGGTGGAAAGCCGGTTCGGATACGGAGCTCTATCACTTCATCGGCAAGGACATTCTTTATTTCCATGCGCTGTTCTGGCCCGCAATGCTGGAAGCCTCGGGCTACCGCACACCAACCAAGGTCTTCGCACATGGGTTTCTGACCGTAAACGGCCAGAAGATGAGCAAGTCGCGCGGCACCTTCATTACTGCGCAAAGCTATCTCGATAGCGGGCTCAATCCGGAATGGCTGCGCTATTACTTTGCTGCCAAGCTTGGCAGCTCCATGGAAGACATCGACCTGAATCTCGAGGACTTTGCCGCACGGGTAAACAGCGACTTGGTGGGTAAATACGTGAATATCGCCAGCCGTTGTGCAGGCTTCATCTCCAAACGCTTCGATGGCCAGTTGGGCGAAATTGACCAAGCTACGGCCGCAGAGTTTGAGACTGCATTTCAAAACGCGATGATCGCCAAGGCCTACGGCGACCGCGATTACGGCCGAGCGCAGCGCGAGATAATGCGACTGGCAGATGTGGCCAACACTTACATTGCCAACAAGAAGCCATGGGAAATGGCTAAGCAGGAGGGGCGTGAAGTTGAATTACACAAGGTGTGTAGCACGGCGCTGACCCTGTTCCGCGACCTGACCCTCTACTTGAAACCGGTCCTGCCTAAGCTGGCCGAACAAGTCGAGGCTTTCCTCAACATCCCTGCGCTGAGCTGGGGTGACCAGTGGGCGTCGTTACCTACTGGCCATACTATCAACGAATATCACCACCTCATGACTCGCGTAGATATGAAACAGATCGAGACGCTGGTGGAAGCCAACCGGCAGTCGCTGGAAGCCACGCCCTCCCTCGTGCGCCACGCCGAAGCCCAAACTCATCAGGAAACCCAGACCGTGACCGAAGACAACACATTCATCAGCATCGATGATTTCAGTAAGATCGACTTGCGCATTGCAAGAATTGACGGGGCCGAACACGTGGAGGGTGCGGACAAATTATTGCGGCTCACTCTGGATGTCGGCCCGCTGGGCATGAAACAAGTGTTTGCCGGCATCAAGTCAGCCTACGACCCGGCCGCGCTACAGGGCCGCCTTACCGTCATGGTGGCCAATCTTGCCCCACGCAAGATGAAGTTTGGCATAAGTGAGGGTATGGTGCTGGCCGCGTCCGGCGAAACACCTGGCCTATTTCTGCTTTCCCCCGATTCCGGCGCGCAGGCCGGCATGCGGGTCAAATGAAGTCCTGTTACAGGAGAAAGACATGACAACGCATACTTATTGCCAGCTTCTCGGATCCGTTCTCAACCGCGAGCTCCATGACGACGAGTGTCTGGTGTTGGACAAGTTGGGCACGATACGTGAACTCGGGGACGGGGAAGCGCTCATTGAAGAAGGCAAGGTGGACAATCAGCTGCATGTACTGATCGACGGACATCTGGCAGTCACGCGCATGGTCGCCGAAGGGGAGTGGATCACGCTGCACGTGCTCGAAGCCGGCGAGCTCGCAGGCGAATTGGGCTTCATCGACGGCCAGCCCCACAGCGCCACCTTGCGCGCCATGGGGCGCACGCATGTTTTCAGCCTGGATCGGGAAAAATTCGAGACCCTGATCAACACCCACCCCGGTCTCGTGTATCGCACCATGCGTGCCATCGTTCGGGGTGTGCATGTCACCGTTCGACGCATGAACGCGCAGCAAATTGAGTTGACCAATTACATCACAAAGGAACACGGGCGTTACTAATGGGGGCCAATGAGCCAGTCACCCGCCATGTGTGGATTTCCGGCCGGGTACAGGGTGTCTGGTACCGCGAATCGATGCGCCTGCAGGCCGAGCGCTTGGGTGTAACCGGATGGGTCAAGAACGATTTTGACGGCCGGGTGGAGGCGATGATCTCGGGGGATGCCGACAAGGTCGACGCAATGATCGATTGGGCATGGAAGGGGCCGCCCATGGCCAAAGTCTCAAATATCGATGTCGAACCAGCAGAAGGCAGCTTCAGCACGTTCGAAAAGCGTTGAACCGCTTCGCCGTTCACCCGCGTTGTGCTTCCAAGGCAAAAAAAACCCGGCACAAGGTGCCGGGCATAAAATCCACCAAAGGAGGATGGAGGAGACAACACCCCACGCCGGAGGAGTGGCGCGAGGTGTTATAAGCATTGTCTAATATAATCACATAAAAAGCAAGCAATAATTTCGGATATCAATAAATAGATAAAGAAATGTCGTTCCTAGGCCTGTGGCGTGTCCCTAGTACAATACCTGGACGCTGGCCGGCTCCAGCCATTGGCCCAGTGACTCGATCAAACGATCATGCAGTTGTACACGCCAACCGTTGCCGAGACTGATTTCACATGCTGCCTGGCCATTGTGGTAGGCGATCCTTACTGGGCACCCGCCCTCACCGTTGCGATAAGGCCCCAACAATTCCTTCAGTCGATTGCTGTCTGAGCGACCATTGCACGTTAGGTGAAGTTCCCGGGCGTACAGGGTACGGGCAGTATTCAAGTCAAAAACCTTATCCGCGGTCACCCGCAGACCACCCGAATAATCATCCCGGTTCACTTTGCCTTCCACAATCAGAAGCTCATCTTCCTTGAGCCAATCGCGATGCGCTTCCAAAATTTCGGCGAACACCACGACATCAAGCGTGCTGCTGCCGTCGTCCAGCAGGACAATGGCCATCTTGCCGCGTCGCGACATCTGGGTTCGGATCGACACAATGATGCCGGCCAGCAGACGTGGTTCACGCGCCGGCTCCAGGTCTGCGAGACGAAGTCGGACGAATCCTGACAATTCGCCAACGTAGCCGTGATAGGGATGGCCGCTGAAATAGAAGCCCAGCGCCGACTTCTCTTGCAGAAGTTTCTCCCGCTCTGGCCAGACAGGCGTCGCAACATAAGGGTTGCCGCTGGCAGGAGAATGGCTGTCGCCAAACAGGCTGTTCTGATTACCGCCCCGTGCCGCCTGATCTGCGGCGTCCATGGCAGGAGCAATGGAGGCCATCAGGCTGGCACGATTGTCGTTAAGACAATCAAAAGCACCGGCCTTGGTCAAGGCCTCCAACAGCCGTCGGTTGAGATAGCGTTTATCCACACGCCGGGTTAGGTCGAACAGTCCGGTAAACTCACCGCCTTCCCTTCGTGCTGCAACGATTGCTGAAATTGCAGCTTCTCCGCTGCCCTTGATTGCACCCAGTCCGTAACGGATCTGACCGTTCCCAACCGGCTCGAAGCGATAACCCGAAAGATTGATGTCAGGCGGCAGCATGGTAATGCCGTTAGCCTTGCAGTCCTCATGGAAGATCCGTACCTTGTCAGTGTCCGCCATTTCGGAAGACAGGGTCGCGGCCATGAACTCGGCTGGGTAGTGCGCCTTCAGCCACGCGGTATGATAGGCAATCAGCGCGTACGCTGCGGAGTGCGATTTGTTGAATCCGTATTCGGCGAACTTCTCCATCAGGTCGAACAGCCGGCCGGCAACGCTGTCGGCGACGCCCCGGGTCTTCGCGCCGGCGAGGAAGATTGACCTTTGCTCGGCCATCTCTTCCGCTTTTTTCTTGCCCATGGCGCGCCGCAACAAGTCCGCGCCCCCCAAGGTGTAGCCCGCGAGGATTTGGGCAATCAGCATCACCTGTTCCTGGTAAACGATAATTCCGTAGGTGGACTTCAGTACCGGCTCCAGTTCGTGATGAAAGTATTCAGGCTTCTGCCGGCCTTGTTTGCGGGCGATGAAGTCATCCACCATCCCTGACCCCAGGGGTCCAGGACGGTTAAGCGCCATCAGCGCGATGATGTCCTCAAAACAATCAGCTTTAAGTTTACGCTCCAAGTCCTTGGCGGAACGTGACTCAGACTGGAATATGGCCGTCGTATTACCCGCGCTGAACAACGCATAAACGGCCGGATCATCCAGACTGAGATCTTCCAGCCGGAATGTCTCCCGGCCCGGGTGGCGGCGCACGAAACTAACAGCCTCTGCCAGGATGGTGAGAGTACGCAGCCCCAGAAAATCGAACTTCACCAGACCGATGGCTTCCACATCGTCCTTGTCGAACTGCGAGACAAAGCTATCTGAACCTTCCTGCCGATAAAGCGGGCAGAAATCAGTCAGGCTGCCGGGGGCCATCAATACGCCACCGGCGTGCATGCCGACATTGCGGGTCAAATCTTCGAGACGCTCCGCAAGAGTGAATAACTCCCTAACCCCCTCTTCCTGATCGTAGCGCTCCCTGAGTTGGGGCTCCATCTCCAGGGCCTTTCTCAGCGAAACAGGCTTGACGCCCTCCACCGGCACCAGCTTGGAGAGTTTGTCGCAATAGGTGTAAGGCATGTCCAGCACCCGTCCCACATCGCGTATCACCGACTTGGAGCCCAGCGTGCCGAAGGTGGCAATCTGCGATACCGCATCATGACCGTAGCGCTCTTTCACATACTGGATCACTCGCTCGCGATTGTCCTGGCAGAAATCCACGTCAAAGTCTGGCATGGACACGCGTTCCGGGTTAAGAAATCGCTCGAATAGCAAGTCGTAACGCAATGGATCCAGATCAGTAATGCCTAGACTGTAGGCCACCAATGAGCCGGCGCCGGACCCCCTTCCCGGCCCAACCGGCACACCATGATTCTTGGCCCAGTTAATGAAGTCCGCGACGATCAGGAAGTAGCCAGGAAACCCCATCTGTATGATGGTGCCCAATTCGAAATCCAGCCTCTCCTTGTAGTCAGGATAGCGCGCCTGGCGGCTTGCATCGTCCGGATAAAGAAAGTCAAGGCGCTCAGCCAATCCATCATCCGAGCGCTCCCGGATGTAATCGTCCAGGCTTTGATTATGCGGTGTAGGAAACTGTGGCAGCTTGCTTACGCCCAACTCCAGGGTCAGATTACAGCACTTCGCAATTTTCACGCTGTTGGTCAGTGCCTCAGGCAGATCAGCGAACAACTCGGCCATTTCCGCAGGTGACTTGAAATACTGCTCGGCCGTAAATTGTTTTGGACGGCGGCTGTCCGCCAGCAGATAGCCTTCGGCAATGCATACCCTTGCCTCGTGCGCCTTGTAGTCTTCGGGGTCAAGGAACTGGATGGGATGGGTGGCGACCGCTGGAATTCGCAGTTTGGCACCGATCTCCAGCAAGCCATCGATCAAGGATTCAGTCTCGGGCAGGCCATAGCGCTGCAATTCAAGGAAGCAGCGATCAGGGAAGGCCTTGGCCCAAGACGCTGCTTGTTTGTGCGCAGCCGCGGCATTGCCCGCAAGCAGGGCCTGGGCCACTCCGGATTGGAATCCGCCCGCAAGTGCCAGGAGGCCCACAGTCCCTTCGTTGAACCATTCTGGGTCGATCTCAGCCCGCCCCCGGCAGAGGTTCTCCCGATAGGCGCGCGACAGCAATTCGCACAGGCGGTGATAGCCCAGGCGATTCTGAACCAGAAGCAATGCACGGAATGGCCGGTTGCGGTCCACCGCGTTGCTTACCCAGACATCGCAACCAAAGATCGGTTTGACGCCCTTGCTCCGTGCCGCTCGGTAATACTTGACCCAGCCGAACACGTTAGCCAGGTCCGTCAGCGCCAAAGCAGGCATGCTTAGTTCTCTGGCCTTGGCAACCGCCTCGTCAATCCGGACCAGGCCGTCGGTGACCGAGTACTCGGAATGAAGTCTTAGATGGATAAAACCCGGCTCAACCATGCCTGGATTTTACCTTGCGTCATTCAGGCGCAGGATAGAAAAAACCAGGCGGCTCGGCGGGCCGACACGGCTCTATCTTGAGTGCGCTACCAGTTGGTCTCGCGCTCGGCCGTAGCGGAAATCTTGTGAATTGATAGATCGGCGCCGTTGAACTCTTGTTCCGGATTCAATCTCAGGCCAACAGTAAGTTTGAGTACGCCATAAACGAGGAATCCACCTGCCAAGGCAATCGCGATACCCATGCCGGTTCCCAGCAATTGCGCCAGCAGGCTTACGCTACCCGCCCCGCCCAATCCGGTCGAACCAAAGATCCCGGCGGCGATACCACCCCATGCGCCGCAAAGTCCATGCAGGGGCCAAACGCCGAGTACGTCATCAATCTTCAACCTGTTCTGGGTCAGCGTGAAGGCCCAGACAAACAATCCGCCTGCCACGCCGCCCGTGATCAATGCGCCGATCGGATGCATGACATCGGAACCGGCGCACACCGCGACCAGTCCAGCCAAGGGTCCGTTGTGAATAAAACCCGGGTCGTTCCTGCCCACAAACAAGGCAACCAAGGTTCCGCCGACCATCGCCATCAATGAATTCACCGCAACCAATCCGCTGATGCCCCTCAAGCTCTGCGCGGACATCACATTGAAGCCAAACCATCCCACCGTGAGTATCCAGGCACCCAGGGCAAGGAAGGGAATGTTGGAAGGTGGGTGGGCAGAGATGCCACCATCCTTTTGATAGCGGCCCCTGCGCGCACCCAACAAGATCACCGCAGCAAGCGCGATCCAGCCACCCATGGCATGAACCACCACGGAGCCGGCGAAATCATGGAACTTGGCGCCCAAGGCGGCATTCATCCAGTCCTGGATGCCAAATGCTCCATTCCATGCAATGCCTTCAAAAAAGGGGTAGACAAAGCCCACCAAAACAAACGAGGCAGCGAATTGGGGATGAAACCTTGCCCGCTCGGCGATGCCTCCGGAAACGATGGCAGGGACCGCCGCCGCAAAGGTCAAGAGGAAGAAGAATCTGACCAGTTCATAGCCGTTTCTGGCAGCGAGTTGGCTGGCCCCGGAGAAGAAATCCACGCCGTAGGCGACACTGTAGCCAATGAAGAAATAGGCGACGGTTGACGCGCTGAAATCCGTCAGAATTTTCACCAGTGCGTTGACCTGGTTCTTCTTTCGCACCGTACCCAGTTCCAGGAATGCAAACCCTGAATGCATGGCCAGGACCAGGATTGCTCCAAGCAATACAAACAGAACATCACCGCTACTCTTGGGAGCGTCCATTTAATCCTCCACATTTTGGGCACGATCTGGAAGCGACCCCGTTCCAGTGTGCTATTTGATTGCCCCGTTATTGGGGCGTATCGGAACCGCCCTTTTCCTCGGCTTCGACTCGATCCAGTTCGCGTTCCATTTCTTCATCTGACATCGGAACAAAGTCACCGGGATGACGCACGCCATCCGGAGCCGACTCCGCACTTGATTTAATCATAAAGCGCGCTACCAGGATGCCCGCTTCGTATAACAGCCACAGTGGTACTGCCAGCAAGGTCTGGGAGATGATGTCCGGAGGAGTAAAAATTGCGCCAATAACAAACGAACCAACAATGACGTAAGGCCGCACATCGACCAGCTTTTCGATGGAAACCCAGCCAAACTTCACCATCAACACGACCACTACCGGCACTTCAAAGGTGACGCCAAAGGCCAGGAACAGGGTCAGGACGAAATCCACGTATTTGCCGATGTCGGTTGCCATTTCGACCCCCGCTGGCGTGAATCCCACAATCGCGCCAAACACGATGGGAAACACCGCGAAATACGCAAACGCCATGCCGGTAATGAACAACACTACCGCGGACACAATGATGGGCAAACCCAAGCGCTTTTCATGCTCGTATAGTCCAGGAGCGATAAACGCCCAGGCCTGATACAGGACCCAGGGCAGCGCGATCAGGAAGGCCGCCAGCATGGTGACCTTCACCGGGACAAAGAAGGGCGCGGTCACTTCCGTCGCTATGAGGTGTCCTCCTTGCGGCAGGGCAGCCAGCAGGGGCTTGGCCAAAAGCGCATAGATGTCTTTGGCCCACGGGAACAGGCAGACAAAAATGATTACAACCGCCAAGACCGCACGCACCAGACGATTACGCAGTTCGATCAGATGGGAAATAAAGGAATCCCCGTTGCCCCGAACTTCGCTCATGCTTTTTCTTGGCGATCGTGTTCAGGCTTGGACTGTTCGGATGAAGGAGACGGCGCTGGCGTAGGGTGCCCCCCGAGCAAAAATGGTCCTTCTTGCAATGGCTCCACTTCGACGCCTGCCCTTTGAGCCTCACCTACAGGGGGCAACTCCGGTAGCTCGCGACTCTCTTCAGCTGACATCACCTTATCCTTGGGGACAATTTCGTCGCGCATGGTGTACTCAGCCGCGCTCGCCTTGGTTTCCAGATTTCGTGCGCTTGATTCCACCGCTTCCTTGAACGTCTGTCCGGCCTTGCGCAACTCGTCGAGTTGCATTTCCTGGCTGATATCAGATTTGACGCTATTGACATAACGCTGCAAACGGCCAAACAAATGGCCCGCCGTGCGGGCCACTTTGGGTAGTCGTTCAGGCCCAATCACGATAAGGGCCACCACACCGATGAGGACGAGTTCAGAGAAGCTGAAATCGAACATATTGGAGACCAGGGATTAAGGAATAGAGATCAAGGAGGCGGCTGGGTACGGCACAATGCCTAAATGCTGAATCCTGCCCCCCGTCTTTCAGGAGCTCTGCTTTTCCTTTACTTCAGCATCCACAGTCCGCCCGGATGATTCGCTGGTGTCGGAGATCTTGGTGCTCTCCTCTTTCATCGAATCCTTGAAGTTCTTTACCGCGCCGCCCAGGTCGGATCCCATGTTGCGCAATTTCTTGGTTCCGAAAATCAATAAGACAATCAACAGCACAATCAGCCAGTGCCAGATGCTAAAACTTCCCATGGTTTTCTCCTTGGTACGATCAACTGCGAATGGGTTCGCCGCCGCCAAATACGTGTACGTGAATATGGAACACTTCCTGTCCGCCACCGCGCCCGGTGTTGATCAGGGTTTTGAAACCAGCTTCCAGCCCCTGCTCCCTGGCCAGTCTTGGCGCGAGCGTCAGTATCCGGCCGAGCAATCTTTCATGTTCCGGCCCGCAATCCGCGAGCGATGCAACGTGGACCTTGGGTATGAGCATGAAATGGACGCGCGCGAAGGGATGGATGTCGTGGAAGGCCAGAATTTCGTCGTCTTCATACACTTTCTTGCTCGGTATTTGCCCGGCAATGATCTTGCAGAAAATGCATTCGTTCATGATTTCCTCGATGCCTTCTCCTCAATGCCGGACATGCCCTCGCGCCGCGCAAGTTCGTTCAGCACATCCTGTGCGCCCAAGCCCCGGCTTGCCAGCAGAATCATGCTATGAAACCACAAATCGGCCACTTCGTAGATGATCTTTTCGTTCTGGCCATCCTTGGCCGCCATGATGGTTTCGGTTGCTTCCTCACCCACCTTCTTAAGAATGGCATCCAGGCCCTTTGCATATAGCCTCGCAACGTAGGACGAATCCGGATCGGCCCCCTTTCGATCTTCCAGGGTTTGGGTCAAACGTTGCAGGATGTCCGAGCTCATGGGTGATAAATGTCCTTGGGATCTTTCAAAACCGGGTCCACCGTTAACCAGGCACCCTCTTTCAGCACCCGATAAAAGCAGGATTGCCTCCCGGTATGACAGGCAATTCCACCCACCTGTTCCACCTCCAACACGATGACATCCTCGTCGCAATCCAGTCGGACTTCACTCACCCTTTGCACATGCCCGGATTCTTCACCCTTGCGCCACAGGCGATTGCGCGAACGCGACCAGTATACCGCCTCACCGTTCTCTGCCGTTAGGGCCAGTGCTTCACGATTCATCCAGGCCACCATGAGGATGCGCCCGCTTGCCGCATCCTGGGCAATGGCCGGCACCAGTCCCTTCTCGTCCCAGCGCACGGCGTCGAGCCAGTCGCTCACAGCCGGACCTCGACACCATGCTGTTCCATATAGCGTTTGGCTTCGCCCACCGTATATTCGCCGAAGTGAAAAATGCTGGCCGCGAGCACGGCGTCTGCATGCCCTTGCTGCACACCATCAACCATATGTTGCAGATTGCCCACGCCGCCGCTTGCGATAATGGGTATATCGACCGCGTCGGAAATCCGTCGCGTCAGTTCCAAATCAAATCCACTCTTGGTTCCATCCCGGTCCATGGAGGTGAGAAGCAGTTCTCCGGCACCTGAGGCCTCCATTCTTCTCGCCCATTCCACCGCATCCAGTCCCGTGGCCTTGCGTCCCCCATGGGTAAAGACTTCCCAATGGTCGCCCATGCGTTTGGCATCAATCGCCACCACGATGCATTGCGATCCGAAATAATCCGTTGCGTCCACGACCAACTGCGGATTCGCCACCGCCGCCGTATTGATGCCGACCTTGTCGGCGCCGGCATTGAGCAGGCGCCGCACGTCTTCCACCTTGCGTACACCTCCGCCCACCGTCAGGGGAATGAACACCTGAGACGCGACGTCCTCAATGATGTGCAGGATGAGATCCCGATCATCCGAACTGGCGGTAATGTCCAGGAAGGTCAGTTCATCCGCTCCGGCGTCGTTATAGCCGCGGGAGATTTCGACCGGGTCACCGGCATCCTTGAGTTCAACAAAATTGACCCCTTTGACCACGCGTCCGGCAGTCACATCCAGACAGGGAATGATGCGTTTAGCCAGCACCCTATTCTCCGAACACCCTGCCGGCCAGATCGTCTGCCAGCTTCTGCGCCTCGGTAAAATCCAGCGTCCCCTGATAGATGGCGCGACCGGTAATCGCCCCCATGATGCCTTCCCCGGCCACCGCACTCAGCTTGCGCACGTCATCCAGATTGGTCACGCCGCCGCTGGCGATCACGGGGATATGCAGCGCTTGGGCCAGGCGGACCGTCGCCTCAATGTTAACGCCATTGAGCATGCCGTCCCGGCCGATGTCGGTGTAGATGACCGCTTCCACGCCGTAATCCTCGAAGCGCTTCGCCAAGTCCACCACATCATGTCCGGTAAGCTTGGACCAACCCTCGACGGCCACTTTGCCGTCCCTGGCGTCCAACCCTACCATCACGTGGCCAGGAAACGCATCGCAGGCTTCATGCAAAAAGCCGGGGTTCTTTACCGCCGCGGTACCGATGATGACGTAGCGAATGCCATCATCGAGATAACGCTCGATCGTAGCCAGGTCGCGAATTCCGCCGCCCAACTGGACCGGAATTTCGTCACCCACCTCCTTGACGATGGCCTGGATGGCTTCCTCGTTCACCGGCCTGCCCGCAAATGCACCGTTCAGGTCCACCAGATGCAGGCGTCGCCCCCCACGGTCCAACCAGTGACGCGCCATGGCGGCAGGCTGTTCGGAAAATACCGTGGCGGTGTTCATTTCGCCTTGTTCCAGGCGCACGCAGTGCCCGTCCTTGAGGTCGATGGCGGGAATGATCAGCATGATGATTAAGGCAGGTTGAGGTTGTTAGGCACAGATACCCGATGCCATCTCGCTGGCGGCAAGCTTGTTGAATGGATCCCAGCTTATGAAATTACCAAGCAGGGTAAGACCGGCGTCAGCACTTTTTTCGGGGTGAAACTGCACGGCAAAAATATTATCCGAAGCAACCCCACATGTGAATGGGAAGGGATAGTGGGCAACCCCTGCAGTCATCTCAGGCCTCGCGGGCTGAACAAAGTAGCTGTGGACGAAATAAAACCGGCTGCCATCCTCGATCCCCGCCCACAATGGATGCGCGTCTTCCTGGAAGACATTGTTCCACCCCATGTGCGGCACCTTGAGCTTCTCCCCCTCGTCATCATGCATGGCAGCATGCGGAAACCGCGTCACCTTTCCCGGAAAAATGCCCAGACACGATGTATCACCCTCTTCGCTATGCTCGAACAGAACCTGCAGCCCCATGCAGATGCCCAGAAAGGGTTTGGTTCTTGCCGCCTCGACAATCACATTACGCAGGCCGCGGCGGTCGATTTCCCGCATGCAGTCGCGCGCCGCGCCCTGGCCCGGAAAGACCACTCGCGCCGACCCAAGGATGATTGCAGGATCCGAAGTGACCGCCACCGAGGCTGACGGCGCCATGTGCTCCAGCGCCTTGGAAACCGACCTCAGGTTGCCCATACCGTAATCAATCACGGCAATGTCCGGTTTGGTGCTCACAGGGCACCCTTGGTGGAAGGCAACACGTCTCCCATTCTTGCATCCGCCTCGACTGCCATGCGCAACGCGCGACCAAAGGCCTTGAAGACGGTTTCCGCCTGGTGATGGGCGTTGATTCCGCGCAAGTTGTCGACGTGCAGGGTCACGCCAGCGTGATTGATGAAGCCGCGGAAGAATTCGAGGAACAAATCGACATCGAACTCGCCGATCCGGGCCCGTGTATAGTCGACATGGTATTCAAGGCCGGGGCGTCCCGATAAATCGATGACCACGCGGGACAGCGCCTCGTCCAGCGGCACATATGCATGACCATATCGGCGGACGCCTTTCTTGTCCCCCAAGGCTTTGGCGAACGCCTGGCCCAAGCTTATGCCAACATCCTCCACTGTGTGGTGGGCATCGATATGCAGGTCCCCGCTGGCCTGGATATCCAGATCAAGCAACCCATGACGGGCAACCTGATCGAGCATGTGGTCGAAGAACGGCACCCCGGTGTTGAGTTTGGCCTTTCCGCTGCCATCCAGGTCGAGTATCACGGTGATCTCGGTTTCCAGGGTATTGCGGGTAACGTGAGCGGTGCGCATGGGTGTGCTAGCAGATACTTGTTCTATTCTAAACCAAGCTTGAAGCAGCTTCGGCTGTGGAGATCAGGCTAGGATTTCCTTCAACGCCGAAACCAGCGCTTCACATTGTGCCTCAGTTCCGACGGTGATGCGCAGAAACTGCGCAATACGCTGAGGCCTGACGAAATGGCGCACAACAATGCTGCGCTTACGCAGCCGGGCCGTCAACTCGGCGCCGTCGTGAGCAGGGTGGCGCGAAAAGACGAAATTGGCGGCCGAGGGCAGCACTTCGAATCCGAGCCCGGTCAGCGAATCGCTCAGGCGGGCACGCGTTTCCATAACCCGGCGCCGTGTGAGATCGAAATATGGCCGGTCCACCATGGCAGCGACGGCGCCAGCCTGGGCAAACCGGTCGAGCGGGTAGGAATTGAAGCTGTCCTTGACCCTGACCAGAGCCTCTATCAAGTCAGTCTGTCCTATTGCGTAGCCCACGCGCAGGCCGGCAAGGGAGTGCGACTTCGAAAGCGTATGTACCACCAGCAGCTGTGGATAACGGTCCACCAGTCTTACTGCGGATTCGCCGCCAAAATCGATGTAAGCTTCATCTATCACCACCGCAGATGCCGGATTCGCCTGCAGCAGACGTTCGATCTCGGCCAAGGCCAGCAGGCGCCCGGTCGGCGCGTTGGGATTGGGAAAGATGATCCCGCCGTTTTCGCTCAGGTAATCATCGACTTGAATCTCAAAGCGCCCGGTTAGCGGAATTTCCCTGTAGGCAATGTCGTACAGCCTGCAATAAACGGGATAGAAACTGTAGGTGACATCCGGGAACAGGATGGGCTTGTCGTGCTTGAGCAGGGCCAGAAACGTATGGGCCAGCACTTCATCAGAGCCGTTGCCGACGAACACCTGCTCGGCCCCTACTCCATGAAACGACGCAATCGCCTCGCGCAGACGGTCCGCGCCAGGATCGGGATACAACCTCAGGTTATCGGCAACCTGCGCACGCAGGGCCTCCAGCACTTTGGGACTGGGCGGATATGGGTTTTCATTGGTGTTGAGCTTGACCAAATTGTCGAGCTTGGGCTGTTCCCCGGGGACATACGGCGTCAGGCCGTGCACCACCGCGCTCCAATATCGACTCACAGCGCTCCCCTGTTAACGATGCAAACGGTACTCGGCGGATCGGGCATGCGCCTGCAGTCCTTCACCCTTTGCAAGCATTGCTGCGATGCGGCCAAGCGTCTGGGCCCCGGCAGCAGACACCATGATCAAGCTGGAGCGCTTTTGAAAATCATACACCCCCAAGGGCGAGGAAAACCGGGCGGTTCGAGAGGTGGGCAACACATGGTTGGGGCCGGCGCAATAGTCTCCCAGCGCCTCGCAGGTATTTCGGCCCATGAAGATCGCGCCTGCATGGCGAATGTGTTTGCTCAACACAATCGGGTCTTCCACTGAGAGTTCCAGATGTTCAGGAGCGATCCTGTTGGAAATTTCCGCGGCTTCGTCCAGATCGCGTGTCTTGATCAGCGCGCCCCGGTTATTCAGCGAGGTTTCGATTACCGACTTGCGCGGCATTTCGCGCGCCAGTCTCTGCATGGCGGATTCAACCGCATCAAGAAAGTCCGCGTCGGGTGACAGCAATATGGCCTGCGCCAGTTCGTCGTGTTCGGCTTGGGAAAATAGATCCATCGCAATCCAATCCGGGTCAGTCTTGCCGTCGCAGATCACCAGGATTTCCGATGGCCCTGCGATCATGTCGATCCCCACGGTGCCAAATACCCTGCGCTTCGCTGCAGCCACGTAGGCATTCCCGGGTCCAACAACTTTATCAACCTGTGGAACAGTCTGGGTTCCGTAGGCCAAGGCCGCGACGGCCTGGGCGCCCCCAATGGTAAATACGCGATCCACGCCTGCGATGGCGGCCGCTGCCAGTACCAGATCATTCTGTTCACCCCCTGGGGTGGGGACCACCATGACCAGTTCGGCCACGCCTGCCACCTTGGCGGGAATCGCATTCATTAGCACCGATGACGGGTAGGCGGCCTTGCCGCCGGGAACATAGAGGCCGACCCGGTCGAGCGCTGTCACCTGTTGGCCGAGTACGGTACCGTCTTCTTCGGTGTAGGTCCACGAGGCCTGGATCTGGCGCTCGTGATAACGGCGCACCCGGTCCGCAGCGGCTTCCAGAGCGGTCCGCCGCTCTGCGGGCAGTACAGCCAAGGCCTCTTGCAGCCGGGCTTGGGAAAGTTCCAACTCGGCCATGGAGGCTGCCGCAAGATGATCGAATTTCTGGGTGAATTCGAGCACCGCCTCGTCGCCCCGTATTTTGACTTCAGCGAGAATCGCACTCACAGTGGCCTCAATGGACGCGTCTGTGGCATCGTCAAACTGTAACAAACGCCCGAGTCTGGCGAAAAAATCCGACTGGGTGCTGTCTAGGCGAGTGGGCTTGATCACGAGAAAGTACGGCTTATTAAAGTGAGGATTATAAAGGCTTTGCTTCGAAATTACCGCGGCAATCATTGTCAGGCTGCGGTACTGCGGCGAGTCTCATGTATTTGCCTATTAAGATTTCCTTAGCATTTTTTTAGACAGATTCCAAGCATTGGATATAATTAACGTATCAATATCATCCCAAAGTCGAATCGCATGACGCCTTATAGCCGGGACAATATGGCGCAACTATTGCGCGCCCATGACATCAACCCAACCCACCAGAGAATCGAGATTGCCTTCGCGCTTTTTTCCAGGCAGGAACACCTGTCCGCCGATCAGGTGATGTGTATCGTGAACGAGCGTTACGCAGAAACCTCAAAAGCCACGGTATACAACACGCTCAACTTGTTCTTGGACAAAGGCCTGATCCGGGAGGTAATTGTCGATCCCAGCAAGGTCTTCTACGATCCTAATACCCAACCCCATCATCATCTGTTCCAGGTCGATTCAGGACGACTGACCGACATCGATGCCAAGAATGTCACCATTCAGGGCCTGCCCGCATTGCCAGAAGGCATGGAGACCGATGGAATCGAGCTGATTGTCCGGATTCGTCCGAAAGCTGGCTGAATGAGACTGAACTGCCGACCGGCCTATCCTCAGAGCCCTTCGCGATAGGTCTGATTGATCGTACGAAGCAGGTCGCGGAACGGGATGTCGCGCTCGAACCGAAGCAGTATGGGCATGATGGGCAGATCGTGTCCCATGCCGAAATCCTCGAATCTCCCCGAAGTCATGTCATCGAAAAGCTTACGCAGTTCCTTGTCAAGCCCATCAAGAAACGGCGTGTAGCGAGCCATGTCTTCATAGTCATCTTCGATACAGGCGCGCAGTTCATCCACTTCGTAAACGGCCTGATGAACCAGGTCCACGAATTCATCAAAGGTATCGGGTTTTTTCATTTTGGAATCTGTCTCAACGCTGCCGAGCGTATGAACTTACACCAAGTTCAGAAATGAAAACAGGGGCCCGCGCCCCTGCTCTCTTTCGGGGAAACAGACTCACTTGCCTGCGAACTCTTCCAGCTTCCTGGCGCGAATCACCTGCCCATCCAGACCTGCCTCCTTGGCGGAACCACCGTAGGCGAGAGTCATCAACTGACTGTAATACAGCACGGGAATATTGAACTTGGTGTTGTACTTCTTATTGATGTGGCCCTGGTAGATCTCGACGTTGGCCTGGCACAGCGGGCAAGGCGTGACGATCATTTCGGCACCGTGGTCATAGGCGGACTGGACAATATCCTTGATTTGCGCCTGGGCTTTTTCCGGTTCGGAAAATGCCAGCGCGCCTCCGCAGCAGGTGACCTTCTGGTCATAGGGTACCGCTTCGCCGCCCATGGTTTCGATGATCTTGTCCAGATACATGGGATTCTCGAAGTTCTCACCGGCAATTCCGAACGGGCGGTTGGTCTGGCAGCCGACATAACCCGCGAATTTCATGCCATCCAGGGGCTTCTTCACGTGGCGCCCAAGTTCATCAAAACCGAAGTCTTCCACCAGCACTTCAGCCATATGGCGAATTTCGGGCATGACCTTGATCTGCAGACCAGCTTCCTTGAGCGCTTCCTGGGTATCGGCCAGCAGTTGTGAACTATGCTCGATACGCTCCTTGGACTCTTTGGCGCCCAGCCAACATGCCGCGCAGGTAGCGACGATGTCCTTCCCGGGGAGGTTGGTTTCGGCCAGGGCGAAGTTGCGAGCGTTCATGACATGGCGCGGTAGTTCGCCGGCTTCGCCATAACCGATGGAGGCGCCGCAGCAGTTCCAGTCGGGGATTTGCGTGAGCTTGATGTCGAGCGTCCTGCACATCGCCTCCACGGAAGTGAGGTAGTTGGAGGCGGACGCCCCCTTCTGCGAGGAGCAGCCGGGATAGAAGGCGTATTCTTTAGTTGCCATAATTGTTCTCCTCAGGCCTTGATGGACTTGCGCTGGCTTTCCAGTTCCCTGGCCTTCTTCAGCATGGCGGCAATGCCTGCTTGATCCTTGCACTTGTGGCCGCCGAAGATTTCAAACGGGTTGAGGCGCTTTGCCTTCAACAAACCAATTGCCACATTTTTCATTTCCAGGCCCTTCTTGATGCCCTGGCCGATATTGATCTTGCCTTCGGCATCCTTGAAATACAGGCCCATGGATAGCTTGAGTTCATTCACGCGGCCAGTATGAATGCAATTGTTCCAGAACAGCTTGGAAAACGCCCGGGTCGGTTGGCCCTTGGGTGCCACCCCCAGGCGGTGTGCGTAGTTGGCCAGGCCGTGCATGATATGGGTGATGGGAATCTTGCGCGGGCAACGCACGATGCAGTTGTAGCAGGACGTGCACATCCACATGGATTCCGATTTCAACACTTCTTCCCGTTTGCCAGCGCGGATCATCATGAAAATTTCCTGCGGCGGATGATCCCAGCCCGGGTGGAAGTTGGTCGGGCAGGAGCCGGAGCACACGCCACACTGCATGCACATCTTGACCCATTCGCCCATCTCCACCTGATCTTCGACTTCCTTGAGGAAGCGGTTCTGGTACTTGGCGGCCATTTGCTGGTTTGCGCTCATAATCTTTCTTTCCTTCCTCCGCCTAGAAGCCCTTGAATGGGCTCAGACCCATTTCCGTGATCTGGGCCGCATAGTCGTTGATCTTCTTCGGCAGGGTGTGCATGTCGGTGATCGCCACTTCCATGTCGAACACCCGCTCGGCCTCAAGGTTCATCCCCTTCAGCGTATCGCCCACCTTTGACAGGCGATAGCGGCCGAGTTCGGAACCCTTGACGAAATGACACTGGTATTCCTCGCCGGACTTGCAGCCCATGAGCATCACGCCGTCGTAGCCGCCATTCAGCGCGTCGGTAATCCAGATGGTGTTGACCGAGCCCAGGCAGCGCACCGGCACAACACGAACCCATGCGCTGTACTCGTTGCGGTTCATTGCTGCCATGTCGAGCGCGGGATAGGCGTCGTTTTCGCACGCCAGAATGAGAATCCTCGGCTTCTCCGAAAATTCGTCCGGAATATTGACTGCCTTGATCTGGGCGCCGACCGTGTTGACCGAATAGTTTTCGAATGAGATCACTCGCACCGGGCAGGCGCCCATGCAGGTGCCGCAGCGACGGCAGCGCGATTCGTTGAACTTGGGAAAGCGCTTCTCGTCTTCGTCGATTGCGCCGAACGGACATTCCACCGTGCAGCGCTTGCACTGGGTGCAGCCTTCCAGCCGCACGGTCGGAAAGCTCAGGTCGCCGGAACGGGGATGGGCGGCGCGGCCCAGTTGAGCGTTCTCCAGCGACTGAATGGCCTTGAGCGTGGCGCCCGTGGCATCCTCGCGCGCCTGCACCATGTCCATGGGACGGCGCACGGGGCCGGCGGTATAGATGCCGGTGCGGCGCGTCTCATAGGGGAAGCAGATGAAGTGCGAATCGGTGAAGCCCATCTTGAGCTGCGGTACATCGGGCCCCTGACGGTAGGTGAGGTTGAGGATGGAGATCGGCTTCACCGTTATCTGCGGCGCCGCTTCCGCAGCCTGCGCCGGTTCCTCCGCTGCGGGCACATCGATGTTCACGCCAGAATTGGGCACTTGGCCAGTGGCCAATACCACCAGATCGGCCTCGATCCGGGCGCTCTTGTCATCCAGGATCAAGTCATGGAAATTTACCGTCAGCCCAGCACCGCCGGGACTTACGGTGGCAACTTTGCCCTTGGTGAAGATCACGCCTTTTTCCTGCGCGCTGCGGTAGAAATCCTCGCCGTTGCCCGGAGTGCGCAGATCCGTGTAGATCACCGTGGCATCCACCGAGGGATTGGCGTCCTTGAAATACATGGCCTGCTTGATGCTGATGTTGCAGCAGGTGCCGGAACAATAAGTAAGATGCTTGCCGCTGGCATCGCGCTGACCGGCGCACTGAACAAAGGCAACGGATTTCACTTCCTTGCCGTCAGACGGCCGCTTGATCGGGCCTCCATTGGCCGCTCGGGCCAAGGCTTCCAGGCCGGCCTGGTCGACCACATCGGGCGTCTTGCCATAGCCGAACTCGGGCAACTTGTTGGCGTCGTATAGGTC
This sequence comes from uncultured beta proteobacterium, assembly GCA_963782495.1. Classification (GTDB taxonomy): domain Bacteria; phylum Pseudomonadota; class Gammaproteobacteria; order Burkholderiales; family Thiobacillaceae; genus DASQBT01. Next base: position 45,008 of record CAWAJU010000008.1, read on the forward strand.
GAAGCCGGTCGCCTGCAAAATCGCACCGATGTCTTCGGTCGCAATCGAGCCGGACTCGGTGGCGATGTCGACCACGAAGCGCCCGGGCGCGCCGTCGGTTTTGGCAATCGTAGCGTTGAGGTAAACCTTGATATTCGGGTCCGCCTCAATTTGCGCGACCATGTCAGCAACACCCGTATCCACCGGAGCCTTGAACGGCTCATGCGCGGGCACCCGCTTCCACAGCTTGGCGGCCCAGCCGCCCAGCGCGCCGGACTTTTCCACCAGCACCACCGCATAGCCCGTTTTGGAGGCCTCGATCGCGGCGGTCATGCCCGTCATCCCGCCGCCAACCACCAACAGGGTGCGGCTGCCGCCGGTATTGGGATTGCCCCCCGGCTGCGTCATCGCCTTGACTTCAGCGCAACCCATGCGGATATAGTCTTCCGCCATTTCCTGCGTCGTCTCTTTCGCTTCGTCTGTATCCGGGCGAATCCAGATCACACCTTCGCGCAGGTTGGCACGCGCCAGCGCATGATTGGGAAAATGGAAGGCATCGGTCTTGGCGCGCCGGGAACAGGCACCGATCATGATGTGAGTCACGCCTTCGTTGGCAATGTCATTCTTGATCATGGCCACGCCCTCGGCATTGCACAGGAACGCGTGCTGCCGAACCACATTCATCTTGCCCTCTTTCTGCGCCACGTTGACCAGGGCATCGGCATCCAGCCGCTCGCCCAGTCCGCAGCCTTTGCAGATATACGCCGCGTATTTCTTTTCGTCTGCCATTTACTTACGCCTCCGCCCTAGCAACCTTGTTCACTACCTGAATGGCGCGCAGCGCCGCCGCCGTTGCGGACTGCACTGCCCGATTCACGTCAAGCGCATTGGACGCGCAACCCGCGCCGAACACCGCGCCATTGGCGGGATCGGCCTCAATGAAACCAGATGAGTCGAACACGATGTCTGCGGGGATGCTCACTCCATTCACCGAAGGTTCCATTCCGATGGCCAACACGATCAAATCGTGTTCGTTGGCATAACGCTTGTAGCCTTCGGTATCGACGCCATGGGCCACAACACTGCCGGTGGATTCATTCAGCGTGATGCGAGCGACCTTGGATTTTACAAAGCTCACGCTGGGGTCGGCCTGAACCTTTTGATAGAAATCCTCGAATCGGTCGATCGCGCGGATATCGATGTAATAGATCGTCGACTTGCCCTCTTCCGGATGTTTCTCGCGCACATAGTGGGTTTGCTTGAGCGACGCCATGCAGCAGATCCGCGAGCAGTGGCGCAAATGGTTTTCGTCGCGCGAGCCAGCGCACTGAATGAAGGCTACGTTCTTGGCTTCTTTTCCGTCGCTTGGCCTAAGGATCTTGCCGGCCGTCGGCCCGTGCGGATCAGCCAGGCGCTCAAATTCCACGCTGGTAATTACGTTCTTGAACCGTCCATAGCCGTAAGGCTGAATCTTGGCAGCGTCATAAGGCTGCCAGCCGGTGGCCCAAACTACGGCACCGGCCTTGACCGTGATGTTTTCTTCCTTCTGGTCCAACTCGATGGCGCCATACTTGCAGGCAGCCTTGGCTTTTTCGCCCTCCGGCGTGCCGATGATGGAAGGATCCAGCACATAGCGCTGTGGGAAGGCCATCGCGTTGGGTAGATAGGCCGCCTTCATCTTGCTCAGCTTGTAGTTGAATGGGTTATCCACCATGGTTTGCACGACATCGGCGCAAGCACCGCAGGCGGTGCAGTTTTCGTTCACATAACGCGGCGTGATCTTGACATTGGCGGTGTAATTTCCCGCCGAACCTTCAATCGCCGTCACTTCTGCGAGGGTCAGGACGCGCACCCGCGGGTTGCCCTTCAGGCGGCGAAGATTGATCTCCAGCCCACACGTTGGGTGACACATCTTGGGAAAGTAGCGGTAAAGCTGGGACGTGCGACCTCCCAAGGAGGGATTCTTTTCCACCAGGACAACATTCTTGCCGGTCTCAGCTGCTTCAAGCGCAGCCGTCATCCCGGATATGCCACCGCCGACCACGAGTATTGTTTCGTTGGTTGCAACAACGTCCGTCATTAGGTTTCCTCCATCACAACGGATTCAGTGCGCCAGAAGGGAATTTCTGCAGTCGTCAGCGGGCGCACCGAAGACGCGAACTGACTTGAATCTGATAAGGCGTGAATGTTACGCCCAAGGCCTGATTGCCGCCAGATTGCGCGGCCTGTTTCTCAATCGAAGTTACTTATATGCGAATAGACTGTGCTTGCTGGGGATGGTTTCAACCACTCACACATGAGGGGTAACCGGCGGCAGCGTAGCGGGCACAGTTTGCGCCACCGGCACGCGGACTACCTCAAAACTCAGTTCAGCCAGATCGGCCAGGACATAGGTAGGTTCGCTTCCGACGCCGCCCACCGTACCTGGATTGACGTACCAGGTCATCTTGCCCTTCATGTTTGCGACCTGCTCCAATTCGGCGCGATGGTCATGGCCGCAACACACCAGGTCATAGTCACCGGTGCAAGCCATGGCGCGCGCGTAATGCGGGTAGTGCACGATGAATATGCTGCGGTCGTCCAGGGTAAATCCTGCGTCCTGGCCGTGATACCGAATCACGCTGCCCGGCTCCGCGGCCAGGCGGGTCATGTTGTACAGATCGCCGGTATTGTTGCCATGGATCACGTGCACCGGCAACTCATACTTCTGAAGTACACGCAGCGTGGTAGGCGCCACGACGTCGCCACAATGCAGGACTGTTTCGGCTCCGCGGGCCTTGGCGTCCTCAACCGCCGCGGCCAGCAGCCGGCGATTGTCATGGGAATCGGAAAGGATGCAGATTTTCATAGCTTCAGGGGTAAGGGGTCAGGGTAGGTGCGGGCTTGGCCGGCGTTAACCATGAAAACGCAGCCGTAAGGCTGGACATCCCCTGAATCCTGAATCCCGACCCATGACCCCTTAGAAAGCAGGCTTGTCTTCCGCGTTGCGAAAGCGCTCCACGCCGGCGAGGATTTCAGTCCGCGCATCGTCCGCCCCGCCCCAGCCCTCCACCTTGACCCATTTGCCGGGCTCCAGATCCTTGTAGTGCTCGAAGAAATGGGCAATTTGCCTCAAGGCCAACTCCGGCAGATCTTCCGGCTTCTGCATCTTGCAATACAGGCCGCACAGCTTGTCGACGGGAACCGCGATCAATTTCGCATCCACACCCGCCTCGTCGGTCATCTTCAGCATGCCCAGAGGACGGCAGCGCACCACGACGCCGGTCATCAGCGGCACAGGCGTGATCACCAGCACGTCCACCGGGTCGCCATCTTCAGACAGCGTGTGCGGAATGTAGCCATAGTTGCAGGGATAATGCATGGCTGTGGACATGAAACGATCCACAAACATCGCCCCCGTTTCCTTGTCAACTTCGTACTTGATGGGTTCGCCGTGGGCGGGAATTTCAATGATGACGTTGAAGTCATCGGGCAGGTTCTTGCCGGGACTGACACGATCCAGATTCATGGAGTAAGACCGGGAATTCTAACAAGCCAGATTATACAGGCGCGCACAGGAAGCCGCCCAAAGGCGGCTCCGTAAGGCATGGCAATGACCTAGTTGAGTATGCCCTTGAGCAGTTCCTTGAGATCAGGCTTGCCGTCCTTCCTGGCCGGTTCGGGCTGGGCAGCTTGGTTCGCCGCAGGAGCAGGGGAAGCAACGGCAGCCGGCGCAGGCTGATTCCTGATGTTCAGGACCTGGCCGTCGGGTCCCAGCTTCAGGCCTTCCACCAAAAGCGTGATCTCGACTTCATTGCCCAGCAGGCCGCCGCCACTGCTGTCCAGATACTTGGTAATGCCATAGTCGCCGCGGTTAAGGCTGAATTGGCCTTCGAAGGCGGCACGCTGATTGCCCCAGGGATCGGCCGCAAAGCCCAGAATCTTGTATGGGATATCCACCGTGCGGGTCGCGCCATGCAGAGTCAGTTGGCCCGTCATGACACCCGTGTCCTTGCCCGTGGACCTGAAACCGGTGCTGACAAAGCGCATGTTTGGATAGTGGTTCCCGTCGAGGAAGTCCCCAGTCAGCACATGAATGTCGCGTTCCCGATGCCCCGAGTTAAGCGAGAAGATGTTGATGGTCACATCCGCCGAGCCGGTGTTGGGATTGGCCGGATCCAGTATCAGCGTCCCCTTGATATCGTTGAAAGTACCCGTCGTGCGGCCGACGATATGCCGGATGCTCCAGTTGGCGAAGCTATGGGCCTCATCGATCTTGTAGCTCTCCGGAGCTGCCCAAACGGCGAGAGAAAAGGTGGCAAGAGCCACAGCTGCGATCGATCTTCTCATATCTGTTCCTTTCGCCTGTGAGGACTCTTTGGAAGTCCCTTTGGATTGAATCTAGCATGCCCGCATAAAGTCAGCATAGAAAACCGGCCCGCGGGCCGGTTCATAAGCAAACCAGGTGTGATCAGTGCAGCAGCGGCACGATCAGCAAGGCCACAATGTTGATGATCTTGATCAGGGGGTTGACCGCAGGGCCTGCAGTGTCTTTGTAGGGATCGCCCACGGTGTCACCGGTCACCGCCGCCTTGTGCGCTTCGCTGCCCTTGCCGCCAAAGTTGCCCTCTTCGATGTATTTCTTGGCATTGTCCCAGGCGCCGCCGCCGGTGGTCATTGAGATGGCCACGAAGATGCCGGTGACGATGGTGCCCAACAGCACACCGCCCAGAGCCTTGGGTCCCAGGATCAGGCCGACCAGCACCGGAACCAGCACCGGCAGCAGCGAGGGGATCATCATCTCCTTGATCGCGGCCTTGGTCAGCATGTCCACGCAGACGCCGTATTCGGGTTTGCCGGTGCCGTCCATGATGCCCTTGATCTCGCGGAACTGGCGGCGCACCTCGACCACCACGGAACCGGCTGCGCGACCCACCGCTTCCATGCCCATTGCGGCGAACAGATAAGGCACCATGCCGCCGATGAACAGGCCGATGATGACCATGTGGTCGGACAAATCGAATGCAGTGCTCACGCCCAGCTTGGCTTGCAGGGCGTGAGTGTAGTCCGCGAACAGCACCAGCGCGGCCAGTCCAGCGGAGCCGATGGCGTAGCCCTTGGTCACCGCCTTGGTGGTGTTGCCCACGGCATCCAGCGGGTCGGTGATGTTGCGAATCTCATCCGGCAGTTCGGCCATTTCGGCAATGCCGCCCGCGTTGTCGGTGATCGGACCATAGGCGTCCAGCGCCACGATGATGCCGGTCATGGACAGCATGGCGGTCGCGGCAATGGCGATGCCATACAGCCCGGCGAGCGCGTAGGCACCCCAGATCGCGAGACACACGGCCATCACCGGCGCGGCGGTGGATTTCATCGACACGCCCAGACCGGCGATGATATTGGTACCGTGTCCTGTAGTCGACGCCTGGGCAATATGTCGCACCGGGCCGTATTCAGTCGCAGTGTAATACTCGGTGATCACCACCATCGCCGCAGTCAGCGCCAGGCCGATCAGGGATGCGAAGAACAGGTTCATGCTGGACACCATCGTGCCTTCCACCATGATGCCTTCGCCGAACATCTGCGTCGTTACCACATAGAAGGCTGGAATTGCCAGCGCGCCTGCGACCATCAGCCCGCGATACAGGGCGTTCATGATCTTGCCGCCTTCGCGCGCCTTGACGAAGAAGGTGCCCACGATGGACGCAATGATGGATACTCCACCCAGCACCAGCGGATAGACGATGGCGTTGGCCGCATTTTCGCCGGTCACCATCAGGCTACCCAACAGCATGGTGGCAATGATGGTCACCGCATAGGTTTCGAACAGGTCAGCGGCCATGCCGGCGCAGTCGCCCACGTTGTCGCCCACGTTGTCGGCAATTACAGCGGGGTTGCGCGGATCGTCTTCGGGAATCCCGGCTTCGACCTTGCCCACCAGATCGGCGCCCACGTCCGCGCCCTTGGTGAAAATGCCGCCGCCCAAACGGGCAAAGATGGAGATCAGCGAGCCGCCGAAGCCCAGGCCCACCAGCGAATGAATCGCGTCACTGGTACTGGCGCCGATCGCGGTCAGAACCGCGTAATAGCCAGCCACGCCGAGTAGTCCCAACCCCACCACCAGCATGCCGGTAATCGCCCCGCCTTTGAACGCGATGTTGAGCGCCGCATTCAGTCCGTTATATGCAGCTTGCGCAGTGCGCACGTTCGAGCGCACCGACACGTTCATGCCGATAAAACCCGCCGCACCGGACAAAATGGCGCCGATGGCAAAGCCGATGGAGGTAGGCAGATTGAGAAACAGAGCGATGACCGCGAACAGCACCACCCCGACCATGCCTATGGTCATGTACTGGCGCTTGAGATAGGCCTGCGCACCCTCCTGAACCGCAGCAGAGATGGCCTGCATGCGCTCGCTACCCGCAGGCTGCGCAAATATCCAGCGGCTGGATATGATTCCGTACAGAATGGCCACTCCTGCGCACAGCAAGGCCAGCATGATTGCACTACTCATCGCCCTTCCCCTTTCTACCCCAATGTCAAAACCAGCAAAAAAACGGCAGGGTCCCTGCCGTTCCTATTTTTCTCGCCCTATCGCCAGTCCACCCTCGAACCGGGTGCCCGGCGCAAAACCGAAAACCTGTTGCAGACTGAGTTCAACGATCAATTGATCCACTGCCGTCTGCCCATGCTCCTTCTGCACTTCGGACAGGATCAGCTTGGCGGAATTGGCATTGTAAAAACCGCCAAAGTCCGCCTGGACTTTCAGCAATTGGCGTGCTCGATCCACAGTCATGGCTTCAAGTTCTTTCGAAGCTTGTCAGACTTCGAATTTCTCCAACTTCTTCGCTACCGCCACGTTCTTGAGCCGCACGTACTGCGGCAGGCCGTCCTTGTATGGTGGATAGTCCTCGCCCTTCATGAGCGGTGCCAGATAAGTGCGGCATTTATCTGTAATGCCGAAGCCATCCTTGGTTATGAAATCCTTGGGCATCATCTTTTCCACGTTGGCCACCTTGGAAAGCGGGGCCATCCCCACCTTCCATTTGTAGGGCGTGTTGGAAACGCGATCCACCGTAGGCATGACCGAGTTGTGGCCCTTGAGGGCGAACTCCACGGCCGCCTTGCCCATCGCATAGGCCTGGTCCACGTCGGTCTTGGAGGCGATATGGCGCGCTGCGCGCTGCAGGTAATCAGCAACCGCCCAGTGATACTTCAGGTCCAGACCGCGCTTGATGATGCCGGCGACCACCGGCGCCACACCACCCAGTTGAGCGTGGCCGAAGGCATCTTTCAGCCCCTGGTCGGCAAGGAACTTGCCATCAGGGCCCATGACTCCCTCCGACACCACGACCGTGCAGTAGCCGAATTTGTTCACTTTGCCGTCCACCGAGGCGAGGAACTTCTTCTCGTCAAAAGTCACTTCCGGGAACAGGATCACGATCGGAATTTCCGTGTCCTTGGTGGAAGCCATGCCACCGGCCGCGGCGATCCAGCCCGCGTGACGACCCATCACTTCAACGATGAATACCTTGGTCGACGTCTTGGACATCGAAGCCACATCGAACGACGCCTCGCGCGTGGACACCGCAATGTACTTGGCCACCGAGCCGAAGCCGGGACAGCAGTCGGTGATGGGCAGATCGTTGTCCACGGTCTTGGGCACATGTATGGCCTGGACCGGGTAGCCCATCGTTTCCGATAGCTGGGAAATCTTATAGCACGTGTCGGCCGAGTCGCCGCCGCCATTGTAGAAAAAGTAGCCGATGTTATGCGCCTTGAAGACTTCGATCAGACGCTCGTATTCGCGCTTGTTGGCTTCCAGGCTCTTCAGCTTGTAGCGGCAGGAGCCGAACGCGCCGGACGGGGTATGACGCAAAGCCTTGATTGCGGCCGCAGTATCCTTGCTGGTATCAATCAGGTCTTCGGTCAACGCGCCAATGATGCCGTTGCGTCCCGCATAGACTTTGCCGATCTTGTCCTTGTGCTTGCGCGCAGTTTCTATGACGCCGCAGGCAGACGCATTGATCACGGCGGTTACGCCACCGGATTGGGCATAGAACGCATTCTTCTTCGGGGCGGCTCTCTTGATCGCCATGATGTTCTCCTTTTGCTGCAAAAAAATAGCGCCAGGCTGGACCTGGCGCTGAATCTATTTCTTGTCTTCGGTCAGACCCTCACGCTGAAGCTCGATGTCCACCTGGAGCTTCAGCATGGTGACCACGCAGTCGACCAGATCGTCGTATTCTTCCCGGTCGGTGGCGTAGCGATCCCGCACACGGTAGAAAAACATGGGGCGAAAGCGGGAGTGACCAGTCTTGGAAATGCAAAACTTGCAATGGCCTGATTCCCAGTACAGCCCAGAGCAATCGGTCAGTTCCCGATCATCCGGATAGATGCGGACCTCGGTTTCCACCTCCAGCAATTCAGGGGCCTGGTCCTGCCAGCGCTCCTTGAGTGTTTCAGCTACCACCCATTTTTCGCTGTCTGTGAACTCGGGCGCATGCTTGGGCACAGCTTAATCCCCCAGCCCCTTGAATATGGCGTCGCGGATCTGGTCCACTTTGCCTACGCCTGCAATCTTCACGTACTTGGGCGCACCTGCTTCGGCGCGCCCCGCCCAGTCACCGTAGTACTTCACCAAGGGCTCGGTCTGGGCATGGTAGACATCCAGCCGTTTCTTGACCGTCTCTTCCTTGTCATCTTCGCGTTGGATCAAGTCCTCACCGGTCACATCGTCCTTGCCCGCGACCTTGGGCGGATTGAACACCACGTGATAGGTGCGTCCCGAAGCGACATGCACCCGGCGGCCCGACATGCGCTTGATGATTTCTTCATCGGCGACATCAATTTCGACCACGTAGTCGATCGGCACGCCGGCCGCCTTCATGGCTTCCGCTTGGGGAATGGTGCGCGGGAAACCGTCGAACAGATAGCCGTTCTTGCAATCGTCCTGAGTCAGGCGGTCCTTCACCATGCCGATGATGATGTCATCCGAAACCAGGCCTCCGGCATCCATGATGGCCTTGGCCTTCGCACCCAGTTCGGTGCCGGCCTTGACGTGGGCACGCAGCATGTCACCCGTGGAAATCTGGGGAATGCCGAATTTTTCCTTGATGTAGTTGGCTTGGGTGCCTTTGCCCGCTCCGGGGCCTCCCAAGAGAATGAGGCGCATCTGCTTCTCCTTGTGCTTATTGAATTATCAATAAACCCGGTAGGGTAGGGCATACGCCGGGACCGGCGAAGTTAATTTTTTTTATTCAAAGATAAAGCCTGATCAAAGTTGCGCGAGAATAGCTCTCACCCGCGCCAGGTCTTCGGCCGTATCGACCCCAGGGCTGGGCACTTCCGCCGATACGGCCACCGCAATGCGGTATCCATGCCAAAGCGCCCGCAATTGTTCCAGCATTTCCAATCGTTCCAGCGGCGCCGGGATGAGACCGGCGTAAGCACGCAGGAAGCCGGCGCGATAGGCATACAGACCGATATGCCGCAAGGCAAGCATCGCCTCGGGCAATCCGTGCTGAAGTGCGAACGCATCCCGCGGCCAGGGTATGGGGGCGCGGCTGAAATAAAGCGCATAGCCCTGTGCATCCGTCACCACCTTGACCACGTTGGGATTGCGAAACACCTCCTGATCATGAATGGCATGGGCCAGCGTGGCAATCGCGGCATCTGGCTTGAGCGTCAATTCCAGCGCACAGTCCCGGATCAGCTTGGGAGAAATCAGCGGCTCATCACCCTGGACATTCACGATGATCTCGTCGTCCTTCCAGCCCTCGATTTCAACCACCTCGGTCAGTCTATCCGTACCTGAGGGATGATCCGGCGAGGTCATCACCACACGGTGGCCATATGCCGCCACCACCGTGCGCACCCGTTCGTCGTCCGTCGCAACCAGGACTGTTTCGGCTCCCGCCCGTTTCGCGCGCTCGACTACATGCACCACCATGGGCTTGCCGCAGATGTCGGCCAGAGGCTTGCCGGGCAATCGACTGGACGCAAATCGTGCGGGAACGATAGCGTGGAACCGCACTCAGCGAACTTCCTCTTCCGGCGAGAGGGCACGGGCTTCTTCCGGCAACATGACCGGGATGTCATCCCTAACCGGATAGGCCAGGCGGCACGGAGAGCAGATCAGTTCCCTGGCGTCCTTGCGGTAGAGCAAGCTTCCCTTGCAGACCGGGCAGACGAGAATGTCGAGCAGTTTGTTATCCATGTTGAAACCTGTTCAAGAAGTTTGGAGCGCGACCGCGGAGTATCCCTCTTCGATGGGTACTGCCTTGTTGCGATACAGTGCGATGTCCGCCACGGATAGCAGCGTCAGAAGGTCGCAGCCATCCTTGGGCGCCAGACTACTACCAAGACTAACACTGACTGGGAGTCCATTGGCCTGGGACCACAGGTGCATGCGTTTTTCCACTCTTTCCTTGACCAGTTGAACTTCATTCTCGCCACCCGGGAATACCGCGACGAATTCATCTCCACCCCAGCGCCCAACGATTTCGCTTTCAGCGGAATCCTTGAACATCAGGCCAAACTCCATCAGCACCCGATCTCCCGCCGCGTGGCCAAACTGGTCGTTGATCTGCTTGAAGGAATCCAGATCAGCAAACAGCACAGCCAGCTTGTTGCCTTCACCACGCCCAAGAATCTTCGCCATTTTTTCCGTCAGACCATGGCGGTTAAGCAGGCCGGTCAGATTGTCGCGGCGACTTCGATACTCCAGCATGCGGTATTGCAAATTGATGCGCCCGAGCAACAAGTATGCATAGACATTGATGACCACCCAGAACACGCCAAAGAACACGTCCGCCGCCGTTACTTCGAAGCCAGCGAGCCGGTACCGCACGCCAAAGGAAAGCGCCATGCCCAGCATGGCCAGTCCCAGGGCCTCCGCAAATGGACGCATTCCGTAACGCATTCCGTTGCCGAGTATTACCATGAGGTAGGCCATGGCCGAGGGCGGGACGGGATAGGGATCATGAATCACGCTAATCGTTACAAGCAAAATATCCAACAGCATCGCGATGCGCATCAGGCGCATTGACATGCCTTTCAGCGCCCGCACAAACAGCAGACTCACCAGCACGAAATACAAGCCGTAAAGACCCAGGATCAGATCTACGCCGACCAGGACGGGCCGGATGTTGTTGTTCGCTGTAAAGAACAGGACACCCAGAACGAAAAACAGATAGCGGGTAAAGAATTGGGTGACAACCTCCTTGCGCTGCGGCAGCCACAACTCTTCCGGCTGGGGGCCGCTCCACTTGATCGGCTCTCCCCCATGTCGACGCTCCCGACCGCCCGCCCCAGCCACGTAGGTTTGCTCGTCCATTTCACATTCCCTTATTGTTGATTCAGTGCTTAAGGTTGTGACACTCGGCTGGACGAAGGGAAACCATCGATTGTTGAATGATCAATAGCCTTTGCCAGCCACGCAATCAAGCCTGAGCCAGGGTGGGCTTCCCACTCCAGTGCCCACCAGTCCGGCTTGGCGAACTTCCGGCATTTTACTGCGTCCTTCTCGGTCATGACTAAAACACCCTCGCCTTGCAGCTCGCTGGATGAATAGGCGTGGTGATCAGGAAAGCGTCTGGTCTCGATGTCCAGACCAAAATCCTTCAGTACCCGAAAGAAACTTTCCGGTCTGGCAATGCCTGCAAGTGCAGTGAGCCGATGGGAAAATGCGCGTTGTGGATCCCTGCGCTCGTTCTCATCGATGAGCCGATAGAATTGTCCGGGCTTATGGTTGACTTCCATGATTCGCGGATGCTCGACGCTGAAGCGTCGTGCTTGGCCGGGCCTGCGTGTGATGATCACCGCATCCACGTCCTGCAGGCGGCTCGCCGGCTCCCGCAGGGGCCCTGCGGGTAGTAACAGACCGTTGCCGAAACCGTAGGATCCATCGACCACCACCAATTCGAGGCTACGGCCCAGGCGAAGATGTTGCAGACCGTCGTCAGAAATAATCACGTCGACGCCAGGGCTACGAGCCAGCAACAGCCGGGCTGCCGCGACTCGATCCCTTCCCACTGCCACCGGCGCGCCGGTCTTCCAGGCAATCAATACCGGTTCGTCCCCCACTCCGGTGGGATCGCTTTGGCTGGTGACGAGTTGGGGCGCCGTGTGCGTTCCGCCGTGTCCACGGCTCACTACCCCAGGTCGAAAGCCCAGCTGTTGCAGCGCCTTGACCAGGGCAATAACGAGCGGCGTCTTGCCCGTACCGCCCGCGGTGATGTTGCCTATCACCACCAACGGCACGCCGAGTTGATAAGAGCGCAGGCAAGCATGCCCATACAACCGGCGACGCACGCTTACAGCGACCCAGAACAGGCCTGCCAAGGGCAGCAAGAGCAAACTGACTGGATTCAAACTGCGCCAGTGGCGCATGACTTACTCGTCTGCAGACTGGGTGGCAAAGGTCACCCTGACCAGCCCCTGCTGACGTGCCGCTTCCATCACATGAATCACGGCCTGATGCGGCGTTTGTGCGTCCGCGCTGATGACGACCACCGGCTCGTTCATCCCTGCTGCAGCCAGCTTCAAGGACTCTGCCAGCGCTCCAACAGAGGTATCGGTCAGGACCTTGTCGCCAATCTGATCGCGGCCTTTGGCGTCTATGGTCACATTGATCTGATTTGTCCGCTGCGGGCTCTGTTCGCCGGCCGCAGAAGGCAGATTTATCTTTAGCTCCGCGTAGCGCGCATAGGTAGTCGTAACCATGAGGAAAATGATGATGACGAGAAACAGGTCGATCAGCGGAATCAGATTGATTTCCGGATCTTCTACGCGGCGCTCATTTTGAAAATTCATGCCCGGTCGCCGTGAACAATTTCCACCAGCTTTATCGCCTGCTGCTCCATGTCCACCACAAAATCATGAACCCGTGCCCTAAAGTAGCGATAGAAGATCATCGACGGGATCGCCACGATCAAACCCAGGGCCGTGTTGTACAGCGCGACGGAAATGCCGTGGGCCAATTGTGCGGGATTGCCGCCGGTGGGATCCTGGGAACCAAAAATTTCTATCATGCCGATGACGGTGCCGAGCAAACCCAGCAATGGCGCCACCGCTGCGATGGTGCCCAGTGCGACCAGAAACCGCTCCAGATCATGCGAAACCATACGCCCGGCTTCCTCGATGGACTCCTTCATTACGTCCCTCGGGGCCTTTACGTTTCGCAGACCTGCTGCAAACACCTGGCCCAGGGAAGAGTCAGCGGCAAGTCTATTCAAGGATTCGACAGTTACCCCTTTGTTGCGGAACTCAGTCACCACACGGGCCAGCAATCCACCGGGTGCCACTTCGCTTTCCCTTAACGAGTAAAATCGCTCAATAATGATGGCCATGGCCAGGACGGATGCCAGAACCAAGGGCCAGATCGGCCAGCCGGCGGCCTCAATAAGGGCTAACACACGCAGTCTCCAGGGAGCTAAAAAACAGTGCGACTTTATCCTGCACGGCTGGCTTCAGCAAGGGTAAACCCGCCGGGCAAAGAGGAAACGATTGAATTCGAGGGCACCTTGATAGTTCTCCACAATAACTGTGGATAAATTTGTTGGCAATTCATCCCCGACCCGCCAAATCGGGCGTATAGCAGGGATTTATCCGCCGACGCCTATTCTGAGGGCAGAAGTTATACCCCTTAATATTCATATGCTTATCTAATTGATTCCTTGTCAAGCCCCTTTTTCAAAAAACCTACACGTGACAATCCCATGACGGTGGATGACTCTCCCAACTCTGATCCGGGCGACGGGGCCTTCCAGGCTCCCATCCTGACGGTAGCCGAGCTTAACCGCATGGCCAAACGCGTGCTGGAATCCAATTTGCCTTTGTTATGGGTGCAAGGGGAGATCTCCAATTTTACCCAGGCAAGCTCTGGTCATTGGTATTTCTCCCTTAAAGATGATTCCGCGCAGGTGCGTTGTACATTTTTCCGGCACAAGAATCGGTTCGTCGACTGGGCAGCGCATAACGGCCAACAGGTTGAGGTTCGAGGCGTTCCAACCTTGTACGAGCCGCGCGGTGACTTTCAGTTCAACGTCGAAGTGATGCGGCGCGGCGGCTTGGGCGCGCTTTACGAAGCGCTGGAAAAGCTCAAGGCCAAGCTGGCCAAGGAAGGTCTGTTTGACTCTGGCCTGAAGAAACCTCTGCCCGCGTTTCCCAGAACCCTGGGCATTGTCACTTCGCCCCAGGCAGCCGCGCTCAAAGACGTACTCATTACCCTGCGTCGCCGCATGCCTAGCATGCGAATAGTCCTCTATCCCACGCCGGTCCAGGGGAACGGGGCTGGAGCGCAGATCGCGGAGGCCCTCCGCCTGGCCTCGGAACGACGCGAATGTGAAGTGCTCATCTTATGCCGCGGAGGCGGCGGCATCGAAGACTTGTGGTGCTTCAATGACGAAGCCGTCGCCCGTGCGGTGGCCGCCTCCGCCATACCGGTGGTCAGCGGCATTGGACATGAAACGGACTTCACCTTGGCCGATCTTGCTGCGGATCTGCGCGCGCCCACCCCGACTGCTGCGGCCGAACTTGCCAGTCCCAATCGGTCCGATTTGCTCCATAAGCTCGACCTCATCGCCGGACGTATCCATCGCCTCGCCAAGCACCAACAGGAAACCGATGCTCAGAGTCTGGACAGTCTGGCGCGCAGACTCAAACACCCTGGAGAAAGACTGGCTGTCCAGAAGACAAGCCTGGGGCAACTCGCAGCGCATCTGAGCTCTCATGCGCAGCAGATGTTGGACCGCTGGCGCTGGCAGCAGCGCCAGCTTGGCACTCACCTGACCCACCTTGTCCCTGTCATCCCAGTGGCAGTGAAGACGTTGCAGTGGCAGGCCACAACGCTTAACAACGCATGCCGCCAGGGTCTGCGCGAACGCGACCAGAATTTGACCCGGTTGCAAAGCCACCTCCAGCACCTCAATCCCCAGGCCGTGTTGGAACGGGGTTACAGCATCACGCGAAACACGGAGGGACAGGTTATCCGCGCGAGCAGCGATTTGAAATCGGGTGAGGCCCTGCGTCTGAACTTCTCCAAAGGCACGGCTGGAGTGCGGGTGGAAACTACGGACTAGCGCATTGATCCGAGGTCAGTCACGGCTTATCCCAGAGCCTGATCTACCCAGTTCTTGACTGTAGTACTTAGATTTTGGTCCAGGCAATCCGCTGTCTGCAGTTGCATGCCCCGTAACCAGGTAAGCTGCCGCTTTGCAAGTTGGCGCGTCGCGTATACGCCACGGTCGCGCATCTCCGGAGCGCCGTAAGCACCTTCCAGATATTCCCAGACCTGCCGGTAGCCCACGCAGCGCATGGATGGAAGCCCCGGCGTCAAAGCATATTTCTTTCGCAGGCCTGCTACTTCCTCGGTCAAGCCGGCACGCAACATGGCGTCGAAGCGCGCCTCGATACGCCGATGAAGCCTGGCCCGATCGGACGGGACGAGCGCCAGCGCACAAAACCGATACGGCGGGCTCGAATCACCCTGGCCGCGCCAGAAACTGCTGATCGGCCGGCCACTGGCGCGTATGACTTCCAACGCGCGCTGGATACGCTGCGCATCCGTCACTCCGATGCGCGCCGCCGCATGCGGATCGCTTCTGGCAAGTTGTGCGTGCATTGCGGGCCACCCTCGCTTGCGCGCTTCGGAATCGATCTCTGCCCTGACTGCTTCATTCGCGCTTGGCAGCTCATCGAGTCCTTCCACCAGTGCCTTGTAATACAGCAAAGTGCCGCCGACCAGGAGCGGAATGTTGCCACGCATCTTCACTTGCGTTATCACCTGCAAGGCATCGGATCTGAACTGTGCAGCGGAATAACGCTGGGTGGGATCGATCAGGTCGACCAGGTGATGAGGTGCCTGCCTGAGGGTTGCTTCATCTGGCTTGGCCGTGCCGATATCCATGTCCCGGTAGACCTGCGCGGAATCCACGCTGACAATTTCGACTGGATAGGAATGGGCCAACTCCACTGCCAGGCTTGTCTTGCCGCTGGCAGTTGGCCCCAACAGAGCCAGAACAGGAGACTCCCCATCACCGTTTGCCAAGACGATGTCCGTGGCGCCGACCAGATCTGCTATTCCTTGGTTTCGAGCGCACCTGGCTTTATTTCCACCTTGTTCTGGGATTCGGCCAGCGCCAAGTAGGCTTCCGTGTCAGCCCGGGAGAGCGCCTCCTGCAATCCGCTGTCCAGAGCCTTGCGCAGGGCGGGGTCGACGGCCGAAGGCTCTGATACCCGGCTGATGCGGACCAGGCGATACGCGCCGTCAGGTTGTCTTACGCCAGTGTACGCCGGAAGCTTGGCGGTACTGACCCGCAGGATCTCGGCCAGGTTATGTGCACTGAAAGGACCGGGCTGTTGACGACTGATCATCTTGAAGGACGACCACGCGAGCGCTGGCTCTTCCCCCTGATTCAACTTGTCCAGTTGTGCCTTGCCCTGCTGTTCAGCCAGGCGGGCACTTTCCTTCGCCATCAGCAGCGCGCGTATCGTTGCGCTAACACTGGCCAGTGGGTGGAGCGTCGCAGGACGATAATCAGTCACCCGTGCCACCACCAACGCACCTTTGGCGGTTTCGATTGCATCCGTATTCTGTTTGTTCTTGATACTGTCGGAAGAAAAAATTGCGTCTACAAGCTTGGGTTCATCCAGTGGTGCTGGCCCTCCTTTACGGGTGACCCAGTCGGAATGCTGGATCGGAAGCTTGTAGGCATCGGCTGCCGGCTTGAGGGTAGTGGACTGGTCATAGGCCAGATTGCTGAAATTCTCCGCCGCCTGGGCAAACAGTTTTTCCCCTTGCTGGTTGCGCAGATCGGCGACGATTGCGTCACGCACGCTGGCCAAAGGCGCAACCTTTGCAGGTGTGATCCCATCCAGGCGAATGATGTGAAAGCCATAATCGGTTTCTACCGGGCCGCGCAGTTCTCCCACCTTCATGCCAAATACCACATCGTCGAATGGCTTGACCATGACGCCGCGGGCAAAGCTCCCCAAGCTTCCACCATGAGCCGCGGAGCCGGGATCCTGCGACTCCCGCCTAGCCAGATCCGCAAAGCTTCCCGGATTCTTGCGCAGCTCCGCCAACAGCATTTCTGCTTTTGCCTTCGCCTTCTGGCGCGCATTCGCGTCGCCCTTGCTGGCCGCAATCAGAATATGACTCGCAGTTCTCTGTTCCGGCTCACCAAACTTGGATTGGTTGGCTTGATAATAATTCTGGATGTCCTGTTCTGAGGGTTGGAGACTCCCTGCCAGCGCTTCCTTTGAAAGCACGACATACTCAACCCGTGCAGCTTCGGGATCGGTGAAATCCGCCTTGTGTGCGTTGTAGTAGGTTGCGAGATCGGCCTCCGAGACCTGGACCCGGGCCGCAAATTGGGCTGGCGCAATATCGACCCAGGAAACCTCGCGTTGCTGCGCGACGAGCCGTGCCAGACGATCAACCGTTGAGCCGGGCACGACAACTCCCTTGACCAGAGGTGACTGCAAGGCGCGCAGCAAGATCTCCTGGCGAATGTCGGTTTCAAAACCTGCCGGCGTCAGTCCCCTTTGCCGGAGTCCGGCTTCATATCGTTCGCGAGAGAATTGACCATCTTCGAGGAACACCGGGATCTGTTGAATAATGGCCGCCACTTGCTGGTCGGGGGCCACCAGTTTGGCATCAGTCGCCGTCAGCAATAAGGCTTTGCGTTCCACCAACGCATTCAGCACGGACTCACGAAACTCCTTGCTTTGAGTAAGTGCCGGATCAAATTTGGTGCCCTGTGATTGGCGCAGGTTGTCGGCCTGAGTTTGCAGGGCGTGATTGAACTCCTGCCGATAGATTTTGGCGCTGCCCACGTTGGCGACGACGTCTCCGCCCCCTCCTCCCCTGAAGTAGGAGTCGATTCCCCATAGCGCAAAGGGAACGGTGATCAGCGCCAGAATGAGCTTTGCAATCCAGCCCTGCGCGCGATCGCGGATGGCTTCTAACATGCGGGTATCCTCAAAACTTGAAATGCCTGGAAACCGTGTGAAACGGCACGAGGCTGAATTCTGCCATGAAAAAGGGGCTCACATTTGTGAGCCCCGATCTTGGCGGAGTGGACGGGACTCGAACCCGCGACCCCCGGCGTGACAGGCCGGTATTCTAACCAACTGAACTACCACTCCCTTCAGCTGCGAATGACGGGTTACTTGCGCCAAGCCAGAGTCAGCTGGTGGGTGCTGACGGGATCGAACCGCCGACATTCGCCTTGTAAGGGCGACGCTCTACCAGCTGAGCTAAGCACCCCAAAGATTTAATTCACCGCGTCCTTCAAGCCCTTGCCAGCACGGAACTTCGGCACTTTGGCGGCCTTGATCTTGATAGCGCCACCGGTGCGCGGATTGCGGCCAGTACGTGCTGCGCGCTTTCCTACGTAGAAAGTGCCAAAACCCACCAAGGTCACCATATCGCCTTTTTTGAGGGCTTTCTTCACTGCATCGACGGTAGAGTCGAGAGCGCGACCCGCAGCAGCTTTGGAAATGTCTGCAGAATCGGCGATCGCATCAATCAGTTCAGCTTTGTTCACGTGTTGTCCCCTTTCGTTCCAGAGTTTGGTTACAGGAAGCTCCTGTGGCAGGCTTTATAACGTCCCGCAAATCCTTGTGTCAAGCGGTTTTCGGGGCGATCGTCAGTAGTTGGATCAATGTATGGTGAAAACTATTTAGGGGACAACTCATGCGCACAGAAAGAGGTCCATAACTATCTGTTCTAATTGGCTATTGACTAGGCTTCGCGAGCAACCGCGCGAGAACAGCGACCGGCGCGATGACTATACTTCCCCGAAATTGTCGATGCAGAAAATGAAAAAAGCCCGCCGTACGGCGGGATTTATCTGCATTACCGCAGTGCGATCGTTGCGGGTCAGTGCTTGATGGCCAGACTCGAACCTGCCTCTTCAGGTTTGGCCGGAGGCGTCTCCGCCTCCACATTTTCAGGCACGGGTTCGGGCACGCGCTCAAGCGCCGTCAGCAAGACCTGGTCAATCCATTTGACCGGATGAATATCTAACTTGTTCTTGATGTTGTCAGGAATCTCAACCAGATCCTTCACGTTTTCTTCCGGAATCAAGACTGTCTTAATGCCACCGCGATGCGCCGCCAGGAGCTTTTCCTTCAAGCCACCGATCGGCAGCACCTCGCCTCGCAAGGTGATCTCGCCGGTCATTGCAACATCGCAACGCACCGGGATACCCGTCAGCACTGACACCATCGCCGTGCAGATTGCAATCCCCGCACTCGGGCCATCCTTGGGTGTTGCGCCCTCCGGCATATGAATGTGAAGATCGCGCTTTTCGTAGAAGTCCTGCGGAATGCCCAGCGATTTGGAACGCGATCTGACTACCGACATGGCGGCCTGGATGGACTCCTGCATCACCTCGCCAAGCTTTCCGGTAGTCGTCATCTTGCCCTTGCCCGGCAGCGCAACGGCCTCAATGGTAAGCAACTCGCCCCCCACCTCGGTCCATGCCAAGCCTGTAACCTGGCCAACCTGGTTATGCTTTTCTGCAATTCCGTAGCTGTAGCGACGAACGCCCAAGAATCTGTCCAGGTTCCGTCCCGTCACCGAGATCTTTCCCTTCGGTGTCTTCAGCAACAAGGCCTTCACCGCCTTGCGGCACATCTTGGAAATTTCCCGCTCCAGAGCACGCACGCCCGCTTCGCGCGTGTAGTATCGCACCACGTCACGCAAGGCAGATTCGGCAATATGAATTTCCGTATCCTTGAGCCCGTTGGCCTTCATCTGCTTGGGCACCAGATAACGGATCGCGATGTTGATCTTCTCGTCCTCTGTATACCCGGAAAGACGGATCACTTCCATCCGATCCAATAGCGGAGCTGGCAGATTCATGGTATTGGCGGTAGCCACGAACATGACGTCTGAAAGGTCGTACTCGACCTCGATATAGTGGTCCTGGAAGGTGTGGTTCTGCTCCGGGTCCAGCACCTCAAGCAGCGCGGAGGACGGGTCGCCGCGGAAGTCCTGCCCCATCTTGTCCACTTCATCGAGCAGAAACAACGGATTCTTCACCCCGACCTTGGTCAGGCTTTGCAGAATCTTGCCCGGCATGGAGCCGATGTAAGTGCGGCGATGACCACGAATTTCGGCCTCGTCTCGCACGCCGCCCAAAGCCATCCGTACGAACTTTCGATTGGTTGCCCGAGCGACCGACTGGCCAAGCGAAGTCTTGCCGACTCCGGGTGGGCCCACCAGACAAAGGATAGGCGCCTTGACCTTGTCCACCCTCTGTTGCACGGCAAGGTACTCGAGTATGCGTTCCTTGACTTTCTCCAGCCCATAGTGGTCTTCATCAAGGATACGCTCCGCTTTGGTCAGATCCTTGCTGATCTTGGTTCTCTTCTTCCACGGCAGACCAACCATGGCCTCGATGTAGCTCCTCACCACGGTAGCCTCGGCCGACATGGGAGACATCATGCGCAGCTTCTTGAGTTCACCCATGGCCTTGGCCAGGGCCTCCTTGCTCATGCCTGCATCATGAACGCGTTTTTCCAACTCTTCCAATTCGGCGCCTTCTTCAAGGTCGCCAAGCTCCTTCTGGATGGCCTTGACCTGTTCGTTCAGGTAATACTCGCGCTGGCTCTTCTCCATCTGGCGCTTGACCCGGCCACGAATGCGCTTCTCGACCTGGAGGATATCGATCTCCGCTTCCAGCAAACCCATCAAATGTTCCAGGCGCTTGGCCACGGAAATCATTTCGAGAATTTCCTGTTTCTGTTCCAGTTTCAGCGGTAAGTGAGCGACGATGGTGTCAGCCAGTCGGCCGCCTTCATCGATACCGGAAAGCGAGGTAAGGATTTCAGGCGGAATCTTCTTGTTGAGTTTGACATACTGATCAAACTGGGCCAGCAACGCGCGGCGCATGGCTTCAACTTCCGTGTCATCCTTGCCATCCAGCGGAATGAGCTCGGCGCGACCGCTAAGATGCGTGTCCTCTTCCACGACCTCAAGCAACCGGGCGCGCTGATTGCCCTCAACCAGAACCTTCACTGTGCCGTCCGGCAGCTTGAGCATTTGCAGCACTGTGGCCACGCTACCGGTCTCATACAGGTCGTCCGGGCTCGGCTCATCCTGGGCCGCCGACTTCTGTGCGACGAGAAGAATATTCTTTCCCATTTCCATGGAAGTTTCGAGGGCCTTGATGGACTTGGGGCGCCCGACAAAGAGGGGAATCACCATGTGAGGGAATACCACCACGTCTCGCAAGGGCAACAGCGGGAGTTGGATAGGTTCGCCGGACTGGGGAATGCTCATAATTATTGACCTTTGAGTTTGGTCCCTTATTTACAGGGACTTCAGAAAATCCACGCAAAGTACGTGAGGGCGAACCCTGATAAATCAAGGGGCTCAATTTAGAGCCCCTTAACCACCCTAGGTTCCGGAAGCAACCGCCTGATCCGAATAAATCAGCAGCGGCTGGCCTTCGCTATTGATCACCGATTCGTCGACGACGACTTTGGATACATTCTTCATCGACGGCAAATCGAACATGGTATCCAGCAGCGAATGTTCAATGATGGAACGCAAGCCCCGAGCCCCGGTACGCCGCTCCAGCGCCCGCTTGGCGATTGCGCCCAAGGCGGCCTCGCGAAACTCAAGGTCAACTCCTTCCATCTTGAACAGTTTGGCAAACTGTTTGGTAAGCGCGTTCTTGGGCTCGGTCAGAATCTGCATCAAGGCAGCTTCGTCGAGTTCGTCCAGCACTGCCACCACCGGCAGGCGACCGACAAACTCGGGGATCAGGCCGAACTTGATCAAATCTTCGGGTTCGACGGTATGAAGCATTTCCATATCCCGCTTCTTGTCGTCCACGCTTTTCACTTTGGCGCCAAAGCCGATGCCGCCCTTTTCGGAGCGGTTGCGAATCACGCGCTCCAGGCCGGAAAATGCGCCGCCACAGATAAACAGGATATTGCTGGTATCAACCTGGACGAATTCCTGGTTGGGATGCTTGCGCCCACCTTGGGGCGGCACCGAGGCCACCGTGCCTTCGATCAGTTTGAGTAATGCCTGTTGGACGCCTTCACCCGATACGTCGCGCGTGATGGACGGATTGTCAGACTTGCGCGAAATCTTGTCGATCTCATCGATATACACAATCCCATGCTTAGCCTTGTCCACATCGTAGTCGCATTTCTGCAACAGCTTCTGGATAATGTTTTCAACATCTTCGCCCACATAACCCGCTTCCGTCAGCGTGGTCGCGTCGGCGATCACGAAAGGCACGTTGAGCAGCCGCGCCAGAGTCTGTGCAAGCAGGGTCTTGCCGGAGCCGGTAGGTCCGATCAGAAGAATGTTGGACTTGGCCAGTTCCACGTCGTCCTTGGAAGTGCTGCGGATCCGTTTGTAATGGTTGTACACCGCAACCGACAGGGCCTTCTTCGCCTGATTCTGTCCGATTACGTATTGCTCCAGAATGTCGCGGATTTCGCGCGGGGTGGGCAAGTCATTGCCGGTCTTGCCACCCTGGCTTTGCTGGATCTCTTCGCGAATGATGTCATTGCAAAGCTCCACGCATTCATCGCAGATGAACACCGAGGGTCCTGCTATCAATTTTCGGACTTCATGCTGACTCTTGCCGCAAAACGAACAGTAGAGCAGTTTTTCTCCGGAGCCTTTATCTGACATCGCCGTCTCCCTAATTCGCAGTCGCTGCTTCGCGGCTGGTCAATACCTGATCCACCAACCCGTACTTGACTGCTTCGTCGCCGCCCATGAAATTGTCCCGGTCTGTGTCCCGGTCTATGGTTTCCAAGGATTGACCGGTATGCTTGGCCAGCATTTCATTCAAGCGTCCTTTGAGGTAAAGGATTTCCTTGGCATGAATCTCGACGTCCGAAGCCTGCCCCTGAAAGCCGCCCAGAGGCTGATGTATCATCACCCGGGAATTGGGCAGGCAATAGCGTTTGCCCTTGGTACCTGCAGTCAGCAGGAATGCTCCCATGCTGGCCGCCTGGCCAATGCACAAAGTGCTCACGTCAGGCTTGACAAACTGCATCGTGTCGTAAATAGCCAAACCGGCAGACACCGAGCCGCCCGGCGAGTTGATATAAAGGTGAACGTCCTTGTCCGGATTCTCGGACTCCAAAAACAGCAACTGGGCAACGACCAGATTGGCCACAGCATCGTTAACGGGCCCAACGAGGAAAATCACCCGTTCCCGCAGCAAACGCGAGTAGATATCGTAGGCGCGTTCGCCCCGTCCGCTCTGCTCGATCACCATTGGCACCAGCCCCAGTCCCTGAGGCTCGAAATACTGATTCATGCTTTGCCACGCCCCATCAAATCATCAAAACTGGTCGGCACATCTTCCACCTTAGCCTGTGTCACGGCCCATGCTACCACATTCTCTTCAAGGACCAGGGTCTCCACCTCCTGCAAACGCTCAGGGTTTTCAAAGTACCAGCTGACCACCTGTTCCGGCTCCTCGTAACTTTCGGCCAGTTCTTCCACCGTCGCGCGAACCTGTTCAGGTTTGGTCGTAAGGCCCTGGGTTTTTACCAGTTCAGCAAGAATGATGCCCAAACGCACCCGGCGGGTGGCCTGTTCATTGAACATATCGGCGGGAACCGGCAGATCCTTAAGCCCGCGTGCCGCGGCATCGTCCTGCGCCTGCTTTAACATACGTTCGGCTTCCATCGTCACCAGCGCTTTGGGGACCTGAAGGTCGGTCTTTTCGGATAGCAGCTTCATCACCTGCTCCTTGACTTGGGTTTGCACCCTGCGCCTTACTTCCCGCTCTAAATTACTCTTGATCTCATCCCTCAGCTTGGCCACATCGCCATCGGCAACGCCCATGGCCTGGGCAAATTCCGCGTTGACTTCCGGCATCTTGGGTTCGGCCACCTCATGCAGCGTGACCTCAAAGTGAACCTGCTTGCCGGTCAAATGGGCGGCAGGATAATTCGCCGGAAAACTCATGTCGAAACCCTTGCTTTGCCCTGCAGAGAGCCCATTTAGATTGGCTTCAAAATCCTTGAGAAACTGTCCTTCCCCTAGAATCGTAATATAGCCCTTGCCTTCACCACCTTCGAAAGGCTGTCCATTCAGGGTTCCGCTAAAGTCAAAATTGACCCGGTCATCGTTCTGTGCCGGGCGAGACACCGGGTAAAACTCCCGCCGCTGTTTGCGCAACACTTCCAGGGTCTTGTCCACATCGGCATCGCTCAGGCTAACCTGCGGCCGCGTGATGTGGCCGCTACCGATGTCGCCGATCTTGACCTCCGGATAGATCTCAAACAGAGCAGAAAATCTGACTTCCTGACCTTCTCCTCCCTCCTGGCCTTCAAAGCGGGGATAGCCGGCGACACGCAAATTGTGTTCCTGCACGGCTGCATTGAAGCCAGCCTGGAGAGACGCGCTCAATACCTCCTGGCGCACGCCGGCCCCGTGCTGGCGAGCCACCACGCCCAAAGGGGCCTTGCCCGGACGAAAACCGTCCAGCTTGAGGTTGCGGGCCAATTTCTTCAGCCGAGCCTGTACCTCCACTTCAAGAGCCGCGACGGGTACAGAGATGTCGAGGCGGCGCTCGATCGGGCCAAGTACTTCAAGGTTCGATTGCATCATGGATAATCCTGCAGGTCTGAGAAACGATTATTAATAAAATGGTGCGAAAGGGGGGACTCGAACCCCCACGCCGCGAGGCGCTGGAACCTAAATCCAGTGCGTCTGCCAATTCCGCCACTTTCGCTGATTAGCGCCAAAAATTGAATCAGGAAGTGTAATATAATCAACACCCTGCTGTCAGCCTGGCCTTGGCTTCCAAGTCCAACCCACTCTTTTTTCAAGCATTTTTTCCAGTGTCGATCGGACATTACGAAAATTTTCCGGTAGCCTCGCTCGCGCTGCCTGGTCGCCTGCGCCGCCCGGTCAAAGCCATTTATAGCTTTGCCCGCAGTGCCGACGACTTGGCCGATGAAGGTGAGGCCGGTCCTGAAGCGCGCTTGGCGTCACTGGATGCATATCGGCGGGAACTTGACGCAATTGCGGCCGGGCTGCCACCCCAGCGGGACTTGTTCAAGAGCCTGTCCCAGGTTATTCACGAGTGGGAACTGCCCTTGGGCCCTTTTTATGATTTGCTGGATGCATTCAGTCAGGATGTGGTGAAGGCGCGTTACGCCAATTTTGGTGAAGTCATGGATTATTGCCGCCGTTCCGCCAATCCAGTTGGACGCCTGATGCTATCCCTCTATGGCCAGACCGAACCCCGCAATCTTGCATATTCAGACGGGATCTGTGCCGCGCTTCAATTGATCAACTTCCTGCAGGATGTGGCAATTGACTGGAAAAAAGACAGAAATTACATGCCTCAGGATGAAATGGCCCGATACGGAATGAATGATGCTCTGCTGGCCACCCTGCTGGGCTCTTCTCCCCCGTCAGCCACTTCGGTACCCAAACCTGCTAGCCTTGTGAGGGGCTTGGGTGGCATCCCCTTGATTGCCATCCAGGCCGGCGCCGAGAATCGTTGGCGCGAATTCATGTTGAGTCAGATTGACCGCACCCGCAAGATGCTGCAAGCAGGTGCGCCTCTGGGGCTGGTACTGAAAGGACGAGTCGGGTTTGAACTGCGCATGATCGTGGCGGGCGGCGATCGCATCCTGCGCAAACTGTATGCCGATCCTCTTGTTTCCCTTACGCGCCGCCCCACCCTGGGGGTTTGGGACTGGATCATCATGTTCTTTCGCGCCCTGACAAAAAGATAAGCCAGAGCATGAATCCAGATCAGTATTGTCAGGAAAAAGCTGTCGCGAGCGGCTCAAGCTTCTACTACAGCTTTCTGTTTCTACCGCCGAAAGAACGTCGCGCCATCATTGCCTTCTATGCGCTGTGCCGCGAACTTGACGATGTAGTGGATGAATGTTCGGATCCCCAACTGGCGGAAATCAAGCTGGCTTGGTGGCGTACGGAATTGGACCGGTTGTATCTGAATCAGCCTCAGCATCCGGTCACTCAGGCGCTTGTGCCGTTCATACAAGATTTCGACATTCCCAGAGAACTGCTGGAAGAGATTGTGGATGGAATGGCGATGGATATCAGCCAGTCCCGCTATCCGGATTTCAAATCCCTGCAGCTTTACTGTTACCGCGCCGCCAGTGTGGTGGGAGAAATCGCCGCACGGATTTTTGGCGACACGCATCGGGACACCACCCAGTATGCCCACGATTTGGGGATGGCGTTCCAACTGACCAACATCATTCGTGACGTGGGTGAAGATGCACGACGCAACCGCATCTACCTGCCTCAAACCGAGCTTGAGCAGTTTGGCGTCAGCAGCACCGATATCATCCATGCTCGGATGAACGAGGCCTTCCTGGCCCTCATGCAATTCCAGTATGAGCGCACTGTCTGCTACTACGAAAAGGCCTTGGCCAAGTTGCCCGCCCAGGACAGGCGCAATCAACGCCCGGGACTTGCGATGGCAGCGATATACCGGGCGACGCTCGAGGAAATTCGTCGCGGGGGATACAAGGTGCTGACGGAACGCACCTCGCTCACACCCGTGCGCAAATTCTGGCTTGCCTGGAAGACCTGGACCTTCACCAGTTGATGCATGCTGCGTCAGCCTCATACGGTATCGCGATTGTCGGTGGTGGCTGGGCCGGCCTCGCAGCCGGCGTGTGGTTGGCTCGCCACAGCACTTCCATCACGCTGTTTGAAGCCGGACGTGAAGTCGGTGGGCGGGCGCGGCTCGTGTCTTCAGATGATGGCGAGATCGATAACGGTCAACATATTCTGCTCGGCAGCTATACGGAAACCCTGGGATTGATGGAGACCGTGTCCACCGGCAGCACTCAGCACCATTTTCTGCGCCTGCCACTCACTCTGGATTTTCCGGGCCGCTTCCACCTTGGCTTGCCGAGACTCCCCTCGCCATTGAACCTTGCCCTTGGCCTTCTAGTGTCCAAGGGACTTCCCCTCAAGGCCAAGTGGGCGGTTGCCCGCTTGATGCAGCGGATCAAGTCGCTTGAGCCTGTTGGACCGCCTGATCTAAACGTTGAACAGCTGCTGGCAGATCAGCCCGAAGCAGCCATCGATTACCTTTGGGCTCCGCTCTGCCTCTCCGCATTGAACACGCCAACGCGTAAGGCATCGGCTCAGGTCTTCGCCAATGTGCTGCGGGACGCCCTGACCGGTCCCCGCGCCCATTCCGACATACTCTTGCCGCGAACCAATCTGAGCAGGCTTTTCCCCGCCCCGGCCGTCAGTGACATCCTACGTCACGGCGGCAAGGTTCTGCCGGGCACCCGGATCAGCAAGATTATCCCCACCAATCATGGCATCAGTCTTGAATCCCAAGGCCAGAGTTGGACATTCGACCGCGTCATTCTGGCCTGTGCACCTCAGAATACCGGCCAACTTCTTGCGCCGTTGCCTGAGTTCCAGGCCACCTGCCATGCGCTCTCAGCTCTTCAGTTTCAACCCATCGTCACGGCTTATCTGGATTATCCCGACACTGTCTCCCTGCCCTTCCCATTCATCGGGCTGGCTGACAAGGCAGCTCATTTCGCCTTTGACCAGCGTTATACCCACGGCCACGCCGGACGCCTGGCAGTGGTCACCAGTGCTGAACACCCGGCGCCTCCCAATGGACGATTGGGCCGCATTCAGCATATTCATCAAACCTTGCAAGACGTGTTGGGGCCGCTTCCCCAGCCCACGACCTGGCGGATCATCGAGGAGAAGCGCGGGACGTTTGAATGCAGCGCGGGCTTAGTGCGACCTGGCCACGCCACGGAACATCCCCGGGTTTATCTGGCCGGGGATTATACCCACGGACCTTATCCCGCCACCCTCGAAGGCGCCGTGAGGAGCGGAGTACAATGCGGCCAGTTGTTATGTGGAGCAAGGCATGACGCCTGAGGTGTCAGCGAACAGCCTGAAGGACAGGGTGATCCTCGTGACCGGCGCCGGCACCGGCCTGGGCCGCGCGGCCGCCCTGGCATTTGCCGCTCATGGGTCGACCGTAGCCTTGCTCGGGCGTAACGAAAAGAACCTGGCGCAGACTTACGATGCCATCGTGGCTGCGGGCAGTCCGGAGCCAGCACTTTTTCCATTCGATCTGGGTGCGGCTGACGATGGCGGTTTCGAACGTCTGGCCCAGTCCCTGGTCTACCATCTCAAACGGCTGGATGGCATCCTCCACAATGCGGCCGCGTTCTTCAGCCTGACGACGCTTGAATACCAGACCATGGAACAATGGCAGACCCTAATGCGCGTAAACCTGATCGCCCCCCATGCCCTGACGCGGGCCTGCCTGCCTTGGTTGAAGGAAGCACCGGATGCCTCGATTATCTTTACGGGCGAGACCCACGGACATGTTCCCGCTGCATACTGGGGCGGCTTCGCCCTTGCCAAGGCCGGCCTGGAAGATCTAACTCGCATGTGGTCACAGGAGTTGGAGAACCTGCCGCAGTTGCGCTTCAATACACTGATCCCCGGGCCGGTTCGCTCGCCATTTCGGGTCAAGACTCATCCGGCGGAAAACCTGGCTGCCCTCCCCAACCCCGCCGATCTCATGCCTTGGTATCTCTGGCTAATGGGACCTGACAGCCGCGAAACCCGAGGTCAAGTCATTGAGTGCCGTGCTTGAAGACCTTCTCGAACCGCCGTCCCTGATCGGTCGCTTCAAGATCGAGGAGGAACTGGGACGCGGGGCCATGGGCGTGGTTTATCGCGCCATCGACCCGCTCATCGAACGCACCGTCGCGATCAAGACCATTCCACTCGATTTGCCCCAAGCCGAGCGCGTCCTGTTTGAGGAACGTTTTCAGCGCGAAGCCAAAAGTGCCGGGCGGCTCTCACATCCCAACATCGTCACGATTTACGACGTGGGCGAAGCCGGGAATCTGGCCTATATCGCGATGGAATATCTGCATGGGCACTCGCTCAAGGAAATCCTCGACCATCACGGTTTCCTGCCGCTTGACATCGCATTGGACACGGCCATCCAGATGGCCGATGCCTTGGCCTATGCCCACGAGCATGGCGTCGTGCACCGCGACGTCAAACCGGGCAATGTGATCCTCCTGGAGGAGCGCGGCGCGATCAAGCTGACCGACTTTGGCATTGCCCACCTCAATGTGGGCCAAAGCGAAACGCACGCGGGCGAACTGTTGGGTTCGCCGCGCTACATGGCACCTGAGCAAATCACCGGCAAGCCGGTCGATGGCCGGACCGACGTCTTTTCCGCCGCGGTCGTACTGTATGAAATGCTGACCGGGCAGGCGCCCTTTACCGCGCCAGACCTGCACATGCTGCTCTACCGCATCGTGAACGAAACTCCGCCGCCGGCTTCACGTCTGCGGCCGGACACGCCCGTGGAACTGGACCGGCTGTTGGCGCGCTGCCTAGCCAAGCAGCCAAACCTGCGCCCCGCCAGCGCGCGCGAACTTCATCTGGAATTGAAGAAGATAGCCGCGCTCAATGCCGTTAAACAAAACGCGGGCGCGAGTTCGCAACGGCTCCGGGCACTGGCCTTGTTCGCGTTCTTCATTCCTGTTCTGGTGTTTGTCGTATTGGCAGTGGGCCTCAACGTCATCAACTATTTCATTTCGCGGCAACCCACCACGGTGACCTTGCCAACGCCCGTATCGACCGCGTCTGTTTCCATGGCAAAGGTCGACAAGACTGCAGTGACTGATAAAAGCCACAGCGTTTCCCGGCATCGCTCCAAGCGGTCTCCCACGTTCGTCCTCGTCCCTCAACAATCACCCGCCAAGGCTTCGGATTCCTTCCTGGCCACTGCCGACAAGAAACTGGCCGAACTCAGGCTGAAGCGGACCGAAATGCTCTCCAGACTTACCGAACTCCATCCAGATGTAATACTGCTGGATCGCCAGATCGAAATGTTGGAGCGCGAAAGGGACGATTATCTCAAGGGCAAGAACCACGGTAGGGCCAAGCCCTAGAACAAACGCTCCAATGCCTCATTCAGCCGGCTCACTGCCACAATCTCCATGCCGGATATCTTCTGGCGGGGCCGGTTGCCTTCTGGGATGATGGCTCGGCTGAAGCCGAGCTTGGCCGCCTCCTTCAAGCGTTCCTGTCCACGCTGCACAGGACGGATTTCGCCGGCCAGTCCCACTTCGCCAAATACGATTTGTTTTTCCGCCAGCGGCCTGCCCTTGAGCGAGGAGACAATGGCAGCCAACACGGCGAGATCCGCCGCTGGCTCGGTTATCTTGACCCCGCCCACGGCATTGACGAACACGTCCTGGTCATAGGCTACCACCCCGGCATGGCGGTGCAGCACCGCCAGCAGCATGGCCAGCCGATTCTGTTCCAGCCCCACCGACAACCTGCGCGGATTACCCTGGGCGCTATCCACCAGCGCCTGTACTTCCACCAGCAACGGCCGCGTGCCTTCCTGGGTCACCATCACGCAGGAACCGGGCACCGGTTGGGCGTGGCGTGAAAGGAACATGGCAGAAGGATTGGACACCCCCTTCAAGCCCGCTTCGGTCATGGCAAACACGCCCAGTTCGTTAACCGCGCCGAAGCGGTTCTTGAACGCTCGAATCAGCCTGAAAGAGGAACTGGTATCTCCCTCAAAGTACAGGACCGTATCGACGATATGTTCCAGCACGCGCGGACCCGCAAGCGCACCCTCCTTGGTGACATGCCCGACCAGAATAATGACCGTGCCGCTTTGCTTGGCAAAGCGGGTCAATTGCGCGGCACATTCGCGAACTTGGGCGACCGAGCCGGGGGCGGACTGCAGCGCCTCGGAATATATCGTCTGGATCGAATCCACCACCGCAACGAAAGGCTGCCGGGTCTGCAAGGTAGCAAGGATCTTTTCCAACTGGATTTCCGCCAGCATCGGCAAGGTGGGCGCATCCAACTGCAGGCGCCGCGCGCGCAATGCGATCTGCCGGGCCGATTCCTCGCCGCTGACGTACAAGGATTTGTGATTGACTGCCAGTCGCGCCACAGCCTGCAACAGCAAGGTGGATTTGCCTATGCCCGGGTCGCCGCCGATCAGGATCACTCCTCCGCGAACCAGGCCACCACCCAGCACCCGATCGAGCTCTTCGATGCCGGTCGCCACCCGCTCGTCCTCCACCGCTTCAACCTCCGCCAGCATCTGCACTGTCGAAGTCCTGCTCAGGGCAGCATAGCGCGACAGCTGTGACGGCTCGGCGATGGTTTCCACCAAGGTGTTCCATTGCCCGCAACCTGGACACTGGCCCTGCCACTTGGGCGACGAGGCGCCACATTCGGTGCACGAATAGACGGTCTTGGGCTTGGCCATGTTGGTTAAGCTAATTCCTGTACTATGGTTATGGAAATAGGGTGTTTTTCGAAGTCGTTCCGTGCTGCCACCTCGGCAGTTCAACCAAGGAGCCCAACATGCGTGTGCTACCCATTCTGCCCGTCTTTCTGCTTGCCTTTCCCTTGTCTGCTGCCGCTGAATCCGGCCAGGCCGTGTACGACAAGCACTGCGCCAAATGCCACTCCAGCGGTGACGTCAATGTCCCGCAGATTCGGTCAACCGAGCAATGGAAGTTGCGATCCGGTTATGGCGCCAAGTCCCTGCTCTACAGCGTCAAAAATGGCCACAACCTGATGCCTTCCCATGAAGGCGCGATCAAGGACGCGGACATCAGCGCTGCGATCGACTACATTGTGAGAAACTCCGGCGGCTGGACCAAGTAAGGCGTGTCAACACGTCCTGACTCAGGCCGGGAACACGCCGGTGGAGAGATAACGGTCGCCCCGGTCGCAGACGATGGACACAATGACCGCGTGTTCCACCTCCTGGCTCAGTTGCAGCGTGGCATATAGCGCCCCGCCAGACGAGATGCCGGCGAAGATTCCCTCTTCGCGCGCCAGCCTCCGGGTGGTTTCTTCCGCCTCGTCCTGCCCCACATAAATCATCTGGTCGACACGGGAAAAGTCGCAGATCTTCGGCAGGTACTCGACCGGCCATTTGCGAATGCCAGGAATCTGGGCACCCTCTTTCGGCTGTACGCCGACAATCCGGATTGCCGGGTTGACCTCCTTGAAATAACGCGAGCAACCCATGATGGTGCCGGTGGTGCCCATGCTCGAAACAAAATGGGTGATCTTGCCGCCGGTATCGCGCCAGATTTCCGGTCCGGTCCCTTCGAAATGGGCGAGCGGATTGTCCGGGTTGGAAAACTGGTCGAGCATGATGCCCTTGCCCTCCGCCACCATGCGGTCGGCAACATCGCGCGCCATTTCCATGCCGCCCGCCTTTGCGGTCAGCACAATTTGCGCACCGTAGGCCGCCATGCTTTGGCGCCGTTCGATGGATAGATGTTCAGGCATGACCAGGAGCATTCTGTAACCCATCATCGCCGCAGCCATCGCCAGCGCGATCCCGGTATTGCCCGAGGTGGCCTCGATCAGCGTGTCGCCAGGCTGGATTTCGCCTCTTTCCTCAGCCCGTCGAATCATGGTCAGGGCCGGCCTGTCCTTCACCGAACCTGCAGGGTTGTTGCCTTCCAGTTTGAGTAGGATCGTGTTGCTGGTCTCGCCCGGCATGCGCTTGAGCTTGACCAGGGGGGTGTTGCCGACAAAATCTTCAATGTGCTTCCACATGAGCTAACCTTGAAATCCTACAAACCAACAATGAAGACAGAAAGGCAAGCGGTATTGCGCGTGAACATCTTCCTCGTGACCCCTTGTCCTCCGTGTTCAGATTCTATTTCCCCGCCAGGTGACCTACATATCTCGACACCCCCTCTTCCACTGTAAGGAAGGGCGCGTCATAACCCGCCTCGCGCAAGGCTGAAACATCTGCCTCGGTGAAACTCTGGTATTTTCCCCTCAGCGCCTGGGGAAAGTCGATGTACTGGATCATGCCCTGGGATTGCAGTTCGGCCAGGCTGAGTGCTCCGTCACCTTTGACCCCACGGCAGGCATTCACCACAGCGACTGCAACGTCATTAAAGGTCTGGCTGCGCCCCGTTCCGACGTTGAAGATACCTGATACTTCAGGATGATCGAAGCACCACATATTGACCTTCACCACATCCTCCACCGAGATGAAATCGCGCCGCTGCTCGCCGTTGGCATAACCGTCGGCCCCCTCGAACAGTTTCACGCTGCCCTCATTCATGCACTGGTTGAAGAAGTGGAAAGCCACCGAGGCCATGCGTCCCTTGTGCTGTTCGCGCGGGCCGTAGACATTGAAATAGCGAAATCCAGCGATCTGCGCGGTACGCTCATTCCACATGCGGCGGACGATCTGGTCAAACAGAAACTTGGAATAGCCGTACACATTGAGCGGGGCTTCATGCTCGCGCGCTTCCTGGAACACCGCGCCGCCGCCATAGACGCTTGCGGACGAGGCATAGAGCAATGGAACCTCGTCATCCTGACAGAACTGCAGCAAGGCGCAGGAGTAGCGATAGTTGTTTTCCATCATGTAGCGCCCGTCGGTTTCCATGGTGTCTGAACACGCGCCTTGATGGAATACCGCGCGCACCGCACCCTCGAGGCGGCCTGACTCGACCAGGGACAGGAACGCCTGCTTGTCGAGGTAGTCGTCGATTTCGCAATCGATCAGATTTTTGAACTTGTCGGCCTTGGTCAGGTTATCGACCGCGAGGATCTCGGTGATCCCGCGGTCGTTCAGGGCCTTCACCAGATTGGCGCCGATGAAGCCAGCCGCTCCGGTCACCACCACATACTGAGTCATCTTGAGAACCTTTGATCGAGTCTTTCATGGGCCGAACAATTCTTCCACCGTGGCCACGGCCGTGCCCAGTTTGCCTACCACAATGCCGGCTGCCCGGTTGGCCAGTTCCACCGCATCCTGATAGCCCGCTCCCGCTGCCAGCGCGGTGGCCAGGGTGGCAATGACCGTGTCGCCAGCACCGGAAACATCGAACACTTCGCGCGCCTGGGTCTGCACATGATGGCGCCGCCCCGCTTCAAACAGCGTCATGCCCTCTTCGCTACGTGTCACCAGCAGGGCCTGTAATTGCAGTTCGGCCAGCATGCGCTCGGCTTTGGCGGTGAACTCCTCTTCGGTTTTCCAGCCGCCTGCCACCTCTCGGAACTCGGCACGGTTTGGTGTCACCAGCGATGCCCCCTGGTAGCGACTGTAATCCTCACCCTTGGGATCCACCAGAACCGTCTTTCCTGCGTCGCGGGCCAGGGCGATCATGCGCGCCACATGCACGAGGCCGCCCTTGCCGTAATCGGACAGAATGACGGCATCGCATTCCAGCACCCGTTGGGCGAACTCTTCCAGCTTGGCGGCCAGCACCTCATGTCCGGGACTTTCCTCAAAATCGATCCGCAGCAGCTGCTGCTGGCGGCCGATGACGCGCAGCTTCACCGTGGTGCTGATGGCAGGATCATCATGCAGGTGCGCATCAATTGGTTCTTCCGCCAGCTTTCTTTTCAACGCCTGGCCCGCCTCGTCCAGGCCCACGACTGAAAGCAGGGTGGCCTTCGCGCCCAGCGCAACAATATTGCGCGCCACATTGGCCGCACCCCCCAGACGTTCTTCGCTGTGCGTGACCTTGACCACTGGCACTGGCGCCTCGGGCGAGATGCGCGACACGTCGCCAAACCAATAACGGTCCAGCATCACGTCCCCCACCACCAGGACTTTTACTCCGGCCAGTGCGCGCCGATCGATCATGGGCGGCCTATGGGAAAGTATTCAATGCCGCTCGCCCGCACCAGCGCGGGTTCATACAGATTTCGCCCGTCGAAGATGACCGCTTGCTTGAGCTTGGCCTTGATCGCGTCGAAATCCGGACTGCGGAACACCTTCCATTCGGTTGCAACGATCAGCGCATCCGCGTTTTCCAATGCCTCCATAGGCGTATCCACCATTTTGAAGTCGGCGCGGTCTCCGTAGATACGACGGGTTTCCTCCATCGCCGCCGGATCATGGGCGATC
This sequence comes from uncultured beta proteobacterium, assembly GCA_963782495.1. Taxonomy (GTDB): domain Bacteria; phylum Pseudomonadota; class Gammaproteobacteria; order Burkholderiales; family Thiobacillaceae; genus DASQBT01. The sequence continues at coordinate 79,900 of CAWAJU010000008.1, forward strand.
ACTTTGGCGCCGCGCTCCCACAGACCCTGCATGATCACCCGGCTGGGTGCTTCGCGCATGTCATCAGTGTTGGGCTTGAACGCCAAGCCCCACAGGGCAAACGTGCGGCCGGACAAATCCTTGCCGAAACGCGCGGCGATTTTCTCCAGCAGCAAATGCTTTTGTGCATCATTGGCTTCTTCAACCGCATCCAGGACCCGCGCTGCGATGCCGTTCTCCTGGGCGGTGCGGCGCAAGGCCTGCACGTCCTTGGGAAAGCAGGAGCCGCCATAGCCGCAGCCCGCATACAGAAAGTGATAACCGATGCGTGGATCGGAGCCGATGCCCTGGCGTACCTGCTCGATGTCGGCGCCGAGTTTCTCCGCCAGCACCGCCAATTCGTTCATGAACGAGATGCGCGTCGCCAGCATCGCATTGGCGGCATATTTGGTCAGCTCCGCCGAGCGGATATCCATCACGATCAGGCGCTCGCGATTGCGCTGGAACGGGGCATACAAGGCGCGAAGCAATTGGGTGGCCTGTTCGTCGTCGGTGCCCACCACGATCCGGTCCGGCTTCATGAAATCATCCACCGCCGCCCCTTCCTTGAGGAATTCCGGGTTGGAAGCAACACTGAACGGTAGCTGCACGCCCCGCTTGTCAAGTTCCTCCTGCAGCGCAGCGCGCACCTTGTCCGCCGTGCCTACCGGCACCGTGGACTTGTCCACCACCAGCTTGTGGTCCTTCATGTGCATGCCAATGTTGCGGGCCGCGGCCACCACGTATTGCAAGTCCGCCGAACCGTCTTCATCCGGCGGCGTACCCACCGCAATGAACTGGATGGTCCCGAACTCCACGCTTTCCTCGATGTCAGTCGTGAAGTGCAGTCGCCCGGCCGCCACATTGCGCTTGACCATGTCTTCCAGGCCCGGCTCGTAGATGGGGATGCCGCCTTCCTTGAGGATGGCGATCTTGCGTGGATCCAGATCCAGGCACATGACGCTGTTGCCCATTTCCGCCAGACAGGTGCCGCTCACCAGGCCCACATAGCCGGTGCCGATTACGGTTACTTTCATGCTGCTCCTTCAATTTCCAGTTGTATGTTTCTCAGGGCTTGCAGTGGATCCGGCGCCTGGGTAACAGGGCGACCGATCACCAGGTAATCCGCCCCGGCCGCAATGGCAAGAGCAGGCGTCATGACGCGCGTCTGGTCCCCCGACTCGCTGCCCGCTGGCCGGATGCCTGGCGTCACGAGGGCGAAGTCACGCCCCATGGCTGCCCGCAACTCTGCCGCTTCCTGCGCCGAACAGACTACCCCATCCAGCTTGCAGGATCTTGTCAGGCTCGCCAGCCGCATCACCTGTTGTGCAGGGCTGGCCGCTATCCCGCACTCGTGCAACTCTTCCGCGTCCATGCTGGTCAACACCGTCACCCCGATCAGCAGCGGTCTATTGTGCAGTTGGGCCAAGGTCTGCGCCGCGGCCTCCATCATGCGGCGCCCGCCAGAGGCGTGAACGTTCATCATCCATACACCCAGCCCAGCCGCTGCCTTGCATGCCGCTGCTACGGTGTTGGGAATGTCGTGAAATTTCAAGTCGAGGAACACATCAAAGCCCCGTGCAACCAGGCGGCGCACCAGTTCCGGACCGGCGGCGGTAAACAACTCCTTGCCCACCTTGACCCGGCATTGTTGCGGATCAAGCTGCCGCGCCAAGGCCCAGGCCGCGTCGCCCTCCGCATAGTCCAGCGCGACGATGATGCGTGGGGTTCTAGTCACGCGACGCCCCCTCCGACGGACAGTTGGTTGACCCAGCCTCCCGGGTGTCGGGGACCGAGCCTGCTCGCGGGCGTGCGGATCCCCGCTGCGCGGGGCCCCTCCTTACTGCTCGCATGCTCCCCTCCGACGGACACTTGGGCAACGCCGCCTCCCGGGTGTCGGGGACCGAGCCTGCTCGCGGGCGTGCGGATCCCCGCTGCGCGGGGCCCCTCCTTACTGCTCGCATGCTCCCCTCCGACGAACACTTGGGCAACGCCGCCTCCCGGGTGTCGGGGACCGAGCCTGCTCGCGGGCGTGCGGATCCCCGCTGCGCGGGGCCCCTCCTTACTGCTCGCATGCTCCCCTCCGACGAACACTTGGGCAACGCCGCCTCCCGGGTGTCGGGGACCGAGCCTGCTCGCGGGCGTGCGGATCCCCGCTGCGCGGGGCCCCTCCTTACTGCTCGCATGCTCACTCTTCGCTCCGTTCCGGATCGAAGCTGTCCCAGCGCCCGCAGGCCGGACAGCGCCAGAAGAACTGCCGCGCCTTGAACCCGCAGCCGGTGCAGTGATAGCGCATCAGTTTCTGGTTGTGCGACTGGATCAGGCTCTTGGCACTTTGCAAAAGCTCGCGCCGCTCCTCCGGCGCGCGGATCAGCTCGGCTTCTGCAAGACGCTCCAGCACCGAGAGGCTGGGGTGACGCCGCATCTCCTTCTGCGTCAACTCAATCGCCGCCTCCGCGCCTTGCGACTCGAGCGTTGCAGTGTAGAGGGAACTGAACAGACCCAGGGAGGCATGTCGCGCCAGTATGCCCTTGAGCCACGCCAGCCCGTCGTCGATTCTTCCCAGGGCGCGAAAACTGGCCAACAGCTTGTCCACGATCAATACCATGTGTGCCGGGCTCTGTGCTTCAACCTGGCGCCAGTGATTGATCGCTTCCTCATGATTGCCGGCGGCCGCCTCCAGGTCTCCCAGCATCATGTTGGCGCGCACCGATTGCCGATTGATCTGCAATGCCTGCCGCAAGTGCTCGTGGGCTGCTGCGGAATCGCCGTTCACAGCATCGAGCAGGGCAAGCTCGGAGTAGTAATGCGCGATTTCCGCGCTCATCGGTTTGGAGGATTGTTTGTCCAGGACTTCAGCGGCTTCGATGGCCTTCTTCCAGTCCTTTTCCTGAACATAGATCTCAAGCAAGGACTGGCGCGCCATGCCCTCATAGGTGGTATTCAGCAAGCGTCGGAATACCTCTTCCGCACGATCGAGCAAGCCAGCTTTCAGGTAATCCTGGCCCAGTTCCGCCAAGGCCTTGAGCCGGTTCTCCTGGTCCAGGGTTTCCCGCTCCAGCAGGTTTTCGTGCATGCGAATCGCGCGGTCCACTTCGCCGCGTTTGCGGAACAGTCCGCCCAGGGCAAAATGCAGATCGATGGTTTCAGGGTCGAGCTTGACCACCTCGATGAACGCCTCGATTGCCTTGTCGGGCTGCTCGTTCAAGAGAAAATTGAGACCGCGGAAATAGGAATTTGGAACGGTGCGCGACTCGGTCACCACCTGCCTGATGTCGATGCGCGCGGCCAGCCATCCGAGCACGAAGAACAGGGGAAACGCCAGCAGCCACCAGGTTTCGAATTCCATCGTTCAGTTGTTACTGCTCGAGACCGACTGAGTTTCGGCAGATCTTGCCGAAGCCTTGCGCAGCTTGCCCAATTCGCGGCGTTGCCGAATCAGGCGAGGCATGATTGCGAGCAGCCCGGTTGCCGCCCCCATGGCAAAGAAACCAAGCAGGATCAGCACCAACGGCGCTTCCCATACATAGTCAAGATAGTAATGCACCGTGACCACGTCGCTGTTCTTCAGCGCGAATCCCAGCAAGAGGAAAAAGATGACCGCTTTGATAGCCCAGCCCAGGTACCGCATGTCGACTCCCGGTTTGCAGACGCGCTATTTTACCGGTAGTCGGCAACTGCCCAAAGCAATCAAGTCTGGGTTGTGTCGTCAGTCAGACCCGGCAGTTCAGTTCGACAGCTGAATATAGGTGCAGCATTTGTCGGGGCCCGGGATGCATGGATGGCCGATGTGTCCCTGATCAGCGAAAATGCCGGCCGCGGGCCAGGACCCCGCGGCCGATCCGGCTTGTTGATGCGGCAAGCTCACCCCGCAGGTTCAAACTCATCGGCGTGCGATCAGTGACTTCAACCCGCTTTGACGTCAATCCGGCGCGGCTGCGCGTGCGCCGCCTTGGGTATGCGCAGCTTGAGAACACCATTGTTGAACTCGGCGCTGACCTTTGCCATATCCAGTTCCTTGGACAAGGTGAACACGCGCCGGTAATGTGGCAGGCTGACCTCGGTATGGGTCGCTTCCATGCTTTCTGCCCCGTCCAGGCTGACCTCACCCTCGATCGTCAGGACATCGGCGTCAACTTGCAGCGTGAGCTTGTCCTTGGGAACTCCTGGCAGGTCGGCATACAGGGTGATGCCAGCGGCATCCTCGAGCACGTCCACCGGCGGCATCAGGGCCGGCTCGTTGCGCCCCGTGTCTGGCGGTTTGGCAACTTGGGTGTCCTGGCGAACTTCACTGGGTCGGTTTTCGTTCATGGTCTGATTCTCCTTACTGGATGTTGATGCGGCGCGGCTGTGCATTCTCACGGCGCTGTATGCTGATGTGCAGCACACCGTCACGGTAATTGGCCTGCACCGCATCGGGATCGACGTCGTCAGGCAGGCTTACCACACGCCGAAACCGTCCGACAAAACGCTCATCGATATGCACCATGGCCTTCTCGTCCTTGCCCGGAACAGCAGGCTTGCGCTCGCCGGCAATGGTGAGCACGCCTTTTTCCAGTTGCACATCCATGCTGGCCGGCTCGATACCGGGCGCGAAGGCATAGATTTCGACCGACCGTGGCGTGCTACCCACATTCATCGCCGGGAAGCCGCCGCGGGCCAGGCCGCGGATACTGGGGGAAATCTCGAAAGCCTGCTGCATCTCGCGTTGCAGGCGATCCAACTCTGCGAACATGTCGCGCGGAAACAGGGATCGATACATCATGTGTCCTCCATGTGGGTTGACGCAGGCGCGCCACTTTGGCGCCCTTGGCAACATAGGTGAGTCCAGTCCTGGGAGATTTCAATATCTTGCTGCGAGGACCAATGAACTTTATTCTAGCTACGCAGTGCAACCCCGGAAGTCGAAACAGCCCGAGGGCAACCGAATGGAATTCAAGGACTATTACCAAACTCTGGGTGTGGCGCGTGACGCCACTGCAGAGGACATCAAGAAGGCCTTCCGCAAGCTCGCGCGCAAGTACCACCCCGACGTCTCCAAGGAGCCCAACGCCGAGTTGCGCATGCAGGAGGTGAACGAGGCGAATGCCGTACTCTCGGACCCGGAAAAACGCGCTGCCTATGACCAATTGGGAAAAGGCTTTCAGCCCGGCCAGGATTTCCGTCCGCCGCCAGACTGGGATGCCGGCTTCGAGTTTTCCGGCCATGGTTTCGCGCCCGACGAAGCCAGCGGCTTCAGCGATTTCTTCTCCGAACTGTTTGGCGGCATGGGCAGCGGACGCGGAGGTTTCCAGGCCCGTGGCGGAGGCTTCCGGTCACAGGGCGAGGACCATCACGCCAAGGTCTTGCTGGACCTGGAAGATACCTTTCACGGTGCCACTCGTCAGATCTCGTTGCGCGTGCCGGAAATCGACGCCCAGGGCCGGGTCACGCTCAAGACCCGCACCCTCAACGTGAAGATTCCCCAGGGCGTGCGTGAAGGGCAGGTCATCCGTCTGGCTGGCCAGGGCGCGCCGGGCATGGGCGGCGGCCCGACCGGCGACCTGCTGCTGGAAGTCCATTTCAAACCGCATGCCCGCCTGAGCGCGGAGGGTCGCGACCTGCATCTGACCCTGCCGCTGGCCCCTTGGGAGGCAGCACTCGGTGCGGTCATCGCGGTGGACCTGCCCGAAGGTCCGCTCAAGGTGCGCATCCCGCAGGGCGCCCAGAGCGGCCGCCAACTGCGCGTGCGCGGCAAGGGCATACCGGGCAATCCACCGGGCGACCTGTTGCTCGATCTCCAGGTGGTATTGCCGCCAGCCGATACGCCGAAGGGGCGTGAACTGTATGAAACAATGGCGCGCGAACTGGCGTTCGATCCACGCCAATCAGGAGGGAGCCATGGATGAGGACGAGGTGTTGATCGGCAGCCTGATGGAAGACAGCTGGCTGACCCTGGAACAACTGGCATGCGCCTGCACGGTCGAGCCGGAATGGCTGCTGCAGCATGTCGACGAGGGCCTGTTTCCCCACGCCGAGGGCCTGGCCGGCGTGTGGCGCTTTTCCAGCGCCGACCTCACGCGCGCCAGGCGCATGCGCCAGCTGGAGCGTGACTTCGAGGCCGATCCGGAGCTGGCTGCACTGGTGGCCGATCTGCTGGAGGAGATGACCGAGATGCGTGCGCGGCTGCGGCGCGCGGGGCTGTTGTAGCGGACAGAACTATTCAGGGTAGACATTTGAAACGGAAGCAGCGCCTGTCCAGACAGGTTCGAATTGATGCTGACCAGCCGATATTCGAGTTCAGGCGTCAGGGAAATGCTTCAACAGGCCACTTGTTGTTTTGCGCTGGCCATGACGAGCAGATCGTTCATTCGTTTCGGACGCTTGGGAGTCAAAGTGGCCGGTCTATTTCTTGATTTGAAATTACCGGAAATTCAATCTATAAAAAGAATACGGTTCGGGACTCGCAAGGATTAGAAAAGTTGGACGTCAAGGAGAGAAGCCTATCAAGACTCGAGCGATCAAGTGCAGCTAATTCAAGTACAGCAGACGTCAGTATTCGATAACTGACTCGATCGGCATCCCACAAGCCGACACATAACGCCGCGTCAATGCGGCGTTATTGCTTTCTTGAAATATCTCTTGATGCGCGACTCAGACTATCCGGAAATCATCACGAGCGGGCTTGCGGTTCATCACCCATCGTCCATCGGTTTCGTTACGACCACTTTCTGCCTTGATGATTTCTTCGTAATCTGAGGATCATGACAAACGCAAATGGCACGAGTGAGGCCGCTATGGCAAAGGCAAACGACCGTCTGGACAAAATTATTCTTGAAGCGCGACGCAATGCCGAGAAGCGTGCGGCGGGATATCGGGAACGGGCATTGAAGCTCTTTCCATGGGTGTGCGGCCGATGCGCCCGCAGTTTTACGCACGGCAATCTTCAATTGCTGGAAGTTCACCACAAGAACAGCAACCATGAGGACAATCCGCCGGACGGCAGCAATTGGGAACTACTCTGCACCTATTGCCATGAAAATGAGCACTCCAAGCTGAAAGACATGGCGGGTCGCGCAGACGCAGGAAGCGCATCGCCGTCCTCCACGTTCAATCCCTTCGCGGATTTGAAGGCGATGCTGGAGTCCAAGAAGCGAAGCTAAGCAAGGCGTTGTCTGCTTTGCCGGACGGCAACATCAAGTCCTCACACCAAACTCAAGCAAGCGATCGGACCGCTAGCCGATCACCGTTCTGCGAGAGAGCAGACGTTCGCTGAAGGGCCGAATGACGGTTTGAAATTGCTCGCCAGGAAAACCCGTTGTCTATCGCCCGGCCAGCGCCCTTAATACATAAGGCGGCGTATGGCCGGTTCGCCCTGTTCAAATCACGGGGACCATGAATCTCGCCCGAGTCGCAGCACACGGAGGAATGAGGTCCGCTCAATGGCGGGCCTCGCATGTGCCTGGTATTTCGCGTGCGTAACTTACTGGCTCACAACCGGGCTAGCGGGCGCCTTCTTGGTGTGGTGATGAGTACGGTGATGACGATGGGTCTTCTTCACCGGTTTTGGGGCCACCACAGGGGCTTCCGGTCCAGGCTCGGCCGAAGGCACAGCAAGAGCAGCTTCAGTGACTGAGGGGCCAGCCGCTTCGGGACCAGGCTCCGCGGCCAGGGTCGAGGCGGGAGTAACATCAGGGCCTGAGGATACTGGCTCGACCGCTGAGTCCGAGGCTGGAGCGGCATCAGGGCCTGCGGGGCCAGCCGGCATGGAAGCAGGCTCCGCAGCCAGAGCCGAGGCGGGAGTCCCATCAGGGCTCGAGGATCCTGGCTCGACCGCTGAGTCCGGGGCTGGAGCGACATCAGGGCCTGCGGGGCCAGCCGGTATGGAAGCAGGCTCCGCAGCCAGAGCCGAGGCGGGAGTCCCATCAGGACTCGAGGATCCTGGCTCGACCGCTGAGTCCGAGGCTGGAGCGACATCAGGGCCCGCGGGGCCAGGTTCGGTGGCGGACGCCGGGGCTGATCCAGCATCAGGGCCTGTGGGGCCCGCCGGTGCGTTACCAGGCTCGGCAGCTGCTGTTGGGGCTGGCGACGCTGCAATTGCGGGTGGGACCGAGTTGGGGAACATCTTCATCCACGCTGAACGATCAAACATGGTTGGCGCTGAAACCTGCGAGGAACTTATCTGTTGAGGCGCTGGAATCGCTGGGAAGAATGGCATGAATGCAGCTTGAGGCGGTATTGCGGGCATCCCGTAGGCCGGAACACCGTAGCTTGGCAAAGGAGCCTGTTGAGGCATGGGCATCATGGCCATGGGGTTCATCATGGCATAGGGATTCGTCATGCCCATGGGTGCGGCCATCATCGGGCCCGTGGCGTTCATGGCAGCCATCATGGCGTTGGGATTCATCATGCCTGCGGGTGCCGCCATCATCGGGCCCATGCCGTTCATGGCAGCCATCATGGCGTTGGGATTCATCATGCCTGCGGGTGCCGCCATCATCGGGCCCATGCCGTTCATGGCCGCTATCATGGCGTTGGGATTCATCATGCCTGCGGGCGCCGCCATCATCGGGCCCATGCCGTTCATGGCCGCTATCATGGCGTTGGGATTCATCATGCCTGCGGGCGCCGCCATCATCGGGCCCATGCCGCTCATGGCCGCCATCATGGCGTTGGGATTCATCATGCCTGCGGGTGCCGCCATCATCGGGCCCATGCCGTTCATGGCAGCCATCATGGCGTTGGGATTCATCATGCCTGCGGGCGCCGCCATCATCGGGCCCATGCCGTTCATGGCAGCCATCATGGCGTTGGGATTCATCATGCCTGCGGGTGCCGCCATCATCGGGCCCATGCCGTTCATGGCAGCCATCATGGCGTTGGGATTCATCATGCCTGCGGGTGCCGCCATCATCGGGCCCATGCCGTTCATGGCAGCCATCATCGCGGCCGGATTCATATAGGCTATGGGGTACATCATCTGTTCAAAGCCATTTTGCGCCTGGACCGAACCGCTAGTCAGGATAAGAGTGATGATGGGTAGGGCATGGACTTTCATGAAATCTCCTTGATGGTGGGTATATCAACTACTTTACTGGTCCCCGCACATTCCTCTGGGGTCCGCTATGGTGCAGCCGGCTTTGCACATGCAATGCAGGCTGGCAAGAGAAAATCATACGACTTGGCACAGGGTTCTGGTTTGGGTCGGCGATGGATGCGCCGCTTGGGCATCAAGTTTATTTTCCATAGTATCACCTTCACGCACACCAACCTGGTTGGGAGCAAGCGCAACTTTGCTGCCTCGCCTAAGACCGCCTGTGGCAGCGCACAAATCACTTTTGGCTGTCTCAAGCCGACGGATCATAATTGCCGAACCATGACCTTCCCCTTCCCCAGGTGGGTCTTGAGAAGCTTGTAAGTATCCAGGTCAAACTGCACCTGGCCGGCGTTTTCAAGTAGCTCATGAACCTCGGCCTCGTTCCTCGCGGTGCCCAGATGTCGCCAAGCGTTAACCACATGGATTTCCTCAACATCGAGAACGTCGTCCCGTTCCACCAGTCCGATTGCACCGGGATATGCCCAGGCTTTCAATCTCAGTCTTGCCAGGGCGGACATCAGCCGGGCGCTGTGCGAGCCAATCGGTTCCTCGCCCACACACGCGCCCTTGCACTTGTGCAGTTGGAACGCGAAACAGGCATGTCCGGGCTGGGTGGGCGCCCCCAGCCCCAGAATAAGCGGACAGAGTTGGTAGGCTTCAGCGATATTTCTCAAGCTGTTCTGCGCCTCGCGCGGGGTCGCGAAGAGACCGTACAGATCCCCTGCGCGGCCAAAGTCCACCTCCTGTCCGCTCACCAGTCTGGGCCGGAAATCTCCCTGTGCCACTTCCACAAGTCGCCAGGCGCACAGGTCGGCGGCGTCGCGCTGCCGGTGGTTGTGGAGGGGTCGAGCCTCCTTCACCAAACGCGATTCCAGCAGCAAGGCGCCCAATTCACCCACGGTTTCTTGCCATTGGATGCGACGCACGTCCTGAGTAAGGTGCAATTCCTTGTGTTTCCGGCCGTCGGCAAAGTGAGACAGTACCCGTTGGCGCAGGTTGCTGCTCTTGCCAACGTATAGCAGCACATCGTTCTCGCCATAGAGCAGGTAGACCCCGGGGCACTCCGGCAAGTCGTCCGCTATGGCTGGATCAAGATGGGGCGGCAGGCTGGGGCGAAGAAGTTGCCGGCGGATGGCATCGCCCAACGTGTCCCGGCCGCGGTCCCGCTCCACCAGGCGCCAGAATTGCCAGATCAGATCGGCATCGCCCAGGGCGCGGTGGCGCTCGCCCATCTTCAAGCCATGGCGCGTGATGAGGCTGTCCAGGCTGTGCTTGTGATATTCCGGAAAAAGCTGGCGCGACAGCCACACCGTGCACAGCACGTCGGCGCGGAAACGCCGCCCCAGGCGCAGGTATTCGCTTTTGACGAAGCCATAGTCGAAACGCGCGTTGTGGGCAATGAAGAGTCGGCCCCGCAGGCGTTCAGCCAGTTCTTCCGCCACCATGGAGAAGGTTGGAGCATCGGCCACCATCTCGTCGCGTATACCGGTGAGTTGCTGGATGAACTGGGGGATGGGCCGCTCCGGGTTGATCAGGGTATTCCAGGTGCTCACCCGGCCTGCGTCGACCTCCACGATGCCGATTTCGGTGATGCGATCCCGCGACGCGTTTGCGCCGGTGGTTTCCAGATCGATGAAGGCGAGCCGCTCGGGGATCACAACAGGAAAGATTCCAACTGGCGCGCCAAGCGCATCAGCACGAAATTCCGAGTTCTGCGCAAAGCCTGGCGACGACGTTTTTCAAGGTGTCGACCTCCGCCTCCAGCCGCACTACACTGGCCTTGAGTGCGCCAATCTCGCTCGCCGTAACGTCGGTGCCGGATTTGGCTGCCAAGGGCAAATCAAGGCTCGGCTCTTCGAAGGCGGGGGCGCCGCTCAGCAGGTGCGCCCAGCGGTTCTCCCGCGAGCCGGGCTGGCGGGGCAGTTCGACCACCATCGCAGCCTCTGGTCGTTCGGCCAATTCGTTCAGAAAACCCTCCACCGCGGAGATGTCGGCGAACTTGTGCAGGCGCTCGCAGTTGAGGCGCAGTTCGCCGGCCGTTTGCGGACCACGCAACATGAGCGCAGTCAGCAAGGCGATGGACTGAGAAGGCAGGCGCAGGGCCTTTTCCATATTGTGCGCGTAACGAGGCACCCGCCCGCCGCTGGATTCGATCACCAGAGCCGGGCCCCTGAGGCTGTCAAGGGCAGCCAGAACCTCAGCCTCGCTCACGTCGATGAGTGGATGACGGCTGGTCTTCTGATTGCAGCCTGCCACCAGCGCATTGAGCGACAAGGGATAGGTGTCGGGCACCGTGTGCTGCTTCTCGTAGAGCACACCGAGGACACGGGTTTCGAGCAGGGACAGAATGGGCAGGCGGGCGGCGGTCATGGTGATCTCATCATATCGATGGGCGCATTATGCGCCACTGTGGAGCGCACGGTTTCGCTCATTCCAGGCAACGCTCGCGCAGCGTGATCAGGCCTGCCAGACGCCGTACCCCGCCTCACGCAGGTCAATCGCAAGTTCCACTTCCATGTCGCGCGCGCCGTCATACGGCATGGGGTTGTAGATCTCATAGAGGTCGGGCAACAAGCGCAAGCCAAACTCTTGCACATATCGATTGGCCTGGATCCCTGCCTTGTGTTTGTCGAAGCGCAGATCGGGGTCCAATCCCGTCATGCCGACGTAAACGCACGGCTTGCCCCGGAGGTAACGAGGATTGGCTTTTCTGAATCGGCCTTCATAGAGAACGTCTTTCGACAGCTCAATCACGTAGACGTGATAGTGGTTGCGGCGTCCCATGGTCGGGTTCGGAGGAATGCGCGTGCGGTGGAATATAGCAGTTTACTGCGCCGCAAGGCAGATGAAAAATCGAATGCCGGCGTTCCGATCGGTTCCTGTTCTTGAAGAACGGTCAATCGTGATTATCCGACGCCAAGAGTGTGGCCAGCATAAGGCCCGGGCGCAGCGTGGACCCCACGCGCGCGTCGCGCCCGCCGGGCAAGGGGTCGGCGTCTCGCGCTCCTCCCCCACCCTCAGGCGCTGCCGGCCATCCGTGCTTGCAACCCGTGAACGCTGCCCGCCTCAGCGCGCGGCCATTCCTTGTGCAAAGGCCGACAGACCACCGTCGACGCTGCCCAGGCTTGTCAGGCTGCCGTTGTTTTCGAGCTTGTACATGTCCACGCCGCCAATTCCGGGGTCCACGGCATAAACGTAGCGGCCGTTGTCTGACACGTCGACATCCAGCGGCGTGGTGCCCGCACCGGCGGTGCCGTTAAGCAGCATGACATTTCCCGTACCGGGGTGGACACGAAAAGTCGACAAGGATTGCGTACCCGGGTTAGTGGTAATCACTTCTCCATTCTGGTCTATGCTGATCCAGCAGGACGCAATCTGGCCGTTCGGAACCGATGCGGAAATGGTCTGCAGGGTTCCGTTGTGCAGCAGCCTGTATGAGGAAACGGCGTTGGTGCCCGCCTCCACCACCAGCACATGTCCCTTTCCGTCAAACGTGACCCCAAACGGCACATTGCCCGCCGATGCCGTCACCACGGGCGTCATGGCCGGCAAGCCGAACAAGCCCGTGGGAAATACCAGCAACGCGTTGTCCGCCTTGTCGGTTACGATCAACGCCTTGCCATCCGGATCGATGGCCACCTGTCCGTAGGCCCCGCTTCCCAGCATGCGGGTCGAATTCGGCAGATAGTGGAGATGGCCTAAGGGCCCTAGCCAGAAACCGGAGATGTTGGCCGGCGCGCCCTCGTTGAGCACATAAACGATGTTGCCCGACACGGTCACACTCACGGGCATGGTCCCTCCAGAGCCGGTACGGTCGCGCAGCCTGATGCCGTCCTCACCCACATGGAATACCGAGATGTCGTTGCTGCCGGCATTGACGGCGAGCAGCCATTCGCCATCGTGCCGACCCCAGCTGCGGCTGGCGAGCACCAGCGAGCCTTGCGATCCCAGCGGGTCCACCCCACCGCCGCTGCCTTTTCCTCCGGTCGACACGGCATCCGTTTTTGTAAGCAATCCATGCGCATCGCGACTAAACGCCACGACCATGTTGTCATCCGCCGCATTGGTCATGGTATAGACCGCGCCCGCCGCGCCGGCTTGTGCCTGGCCTGCACCAAACACGCATAGCGCGAGGGCTGCCGTGGACATAAAAACCTGTTTGATATTCATGCTGACTTCTCCTCTCGGTTCTGGATTAGTGAAGACTACGTTAGAGGCGGGTCGAACTCCCGCACAAATCAGTTCCATGGGCTGGATGGCCGGTATCGCTGTCGGCGGACCAACGGCTGCAACGCTGCGCGGCCTTTGGCTGACTTCCTGTTGCACGTCGACAGCATCGATGCGAATGCTTTGTTATCGGGAATATGGCCATCACGACGCATCCGCACGGATAGATTCCGCCGGACGCGGAAAAAAGTTACAGACAAGAATCACGGGGCTCAGGTGACGGACAACGTGGAGGATTTGGAAGGACTCATGCGGCAGTCTCTGGCCGGAGACAGTGACGCCTATACCCATTTGCTACGCAAGACTGCGCGTCTCCTGCGCCCGTTCCTGACCAAGCGCCTCAACTCCACAAGCGAAGTGGACGATATCCTTCAGGAGATCCTGATTTCCGTTCACAAGGCGCGTCATACCTACGATGGCGGGCGGCCATACCGGCCCTGGGTTTATGCGATCGCGAGGTTCCGATTGCACGACTACCTGCATGCGCATTATGACGATCAGCTGTGGCACGCCATCGATTTGTCCGAGGTGGAGGAGAGTTTGGCGGAACCTGTAACCGAAACGTCAATTTGTTACGAATCCATTAAGGGGGAAGTGCAGAGGCTGCCGGAGAAACAGGCGACCATCGTGCAAATGATGCATCGGGACGGTTATACGGCTAAGGAGGTCGGTGAAAGAATCGGCATGAAGGAATCTGCGGTGAAGGTCGCGGCGCATCGCGCCTACAAGATTCTGCGCAGGACGCTGGGAAGATAATGGGAAACATGGACGAACTTATCGCGAAGCTCGCCGGGAACGCACCCAGGGTTAAGCTTGCGCCCCACCCGTTTTCGCTCGGCGTGAAATGGATGGGAGCAGCCGCGGCCTATCTCGCCCTGTTGCTGGCGTTCTCCGGCCTGTGCCCGAACCTCGGTTCCAAACTGCATGAGCCCTGGTTCATTGCCGAAATGTTTGCCCTTGCCGGCGTCTTCATCGCCACCTCGGCAAGCGCCGCGGTGCTGGCCTTCCCGGACCTGCACCAGATGCGCCGGGTGGCCTTTGCGCCGGTCATTGCTTTTGCGCTGTTTGGTCTGGTGATGTTTCTGGCCTGGCGGGCCGATAATCCTCCCGCCGCGCTGCCGGCCCATCGCTTTGAATGCACCCTCAGCATCATCGGGGTTGCGCTGTTGCCGGCAGGCTGGACGTTCTACTCATTGCGAAGATTTGCCAGCACCCATTATCACTGGACAGGCATGGTTGCGCTGTTCTCCGCCTTCAGCGTTGGGGCATTGTGGCTGAGGCTGCATGAGACGAATGACTCGATCATGCATGTTGTTCAATGGCATTACCTGCCCATGATCGCGTTCGGCATCGCCGGTTTGTGGATAGGGAAGGTCTTGTTGAAATGGTAGGACTTGCCAGGTCATTCGCCCGCGTGAAGCCGGGCTGACGCGCCGGAAGCCGCCGAAAGCACGTGCTCGAGATGTCTGTAGTGCCGCCATCGACGAGTTCAAGCCAACCGGTTGCGGAAGTACTGGCGATCAGCGGCGAAAGTTTCACGTTCGACCTTGGCCGTTGTTCGCGGGCCGGTGTCCCAAGTGCCAGGTTTGAACCATCACCTGCCTGAGGTAGGGAAGTCAGCTCGGGCGACCGCTTCCCTGTCCCGTGACCGCATCCCGGCAAACCTTTCACCGTGACACTCCTTGAAAACGTACGGTCTAAAGCGGTTCACCTGCCGTTTGCCTATACTTCGGATAGGCTTGGATGCTTCTGCGTCGCCCCCGGGGAGAACGCCATGAACAGTATTGTTCCTTATCGAATCCTGATTCCGTTGAGCGCGCTCGCGATCGGCGTATTCGCCCTGTCTTATGCGGATGCGGACGACATCCGGTCCACGCCGGATCGCCCAGCCTGGGTTGCAGCCAGGATCCTGCTGGCAGATTTCAATGAGGACGAGCAACAGCGCCTTAACCCGCAACAACTGCGCCCTTATTCCAATGACTACGAGTACCAGCAACATCAGCAGCAGGAGGCTCAACAACCACAGTCAGGTCAGCCCCCTGCGGCAGCGACGGGTTCGTATGGTAGCGGAGGCGCGGACCCCGCAGCCGGCTGGCGTGCCGCGCCACGGCTGCCGCCAAACAAGAACCCGCTGCTTGGCCGCTGGCGCCTGGTTGGCACCGACAATACGGCAACGGTTGGAACCGCCCAGGTGAACGCCTTTTCGGGTTTGCTGGGGCCGCAATACACCACCATGGCGCAGAACATGGCAAACGACATTTATGGCGCGACGTGCAAGCACCTGTTTGCCGATGGAGGGGTGGTGGAATTTCGACCCGCGGATTACGTTTCGATTGATGATGCCGGTGCGGTGCGTGTCATCGCACACTATGAATATCACGCTGACAGTTCCGGCGTTGTCATGGTGCCAACCGACCCCAAGAGGACCACGCTGCTTGAATTCGACATACACGGTGATCAAGCGGAAGCCCGCCGACTCGGTTGCATTCTCCAGCGCGTGAGCCTGAGCGAGCACCGGGGCGCCGCACCAGTCACGGGAATGGCCCCGCATACGACCGCTTCCGGCGATACTGGATTGGCGACGCTCAACCTACTGATCCACGTGCAACCACCGGCTGCCGGGGCGTCCGCCCCGTTCACTCCGGCGAGTGGCACCGTCGTGATGCTCGAAACCAGGAGCGTTGATGAAGCACTTGCTGCCGCCGGCTTTGCCGGCCCCAAGCCTCGCGCCGCCTGGACCAGCGCCTGTGGTGCCCATGATGTGCAGGCATGCCAGCGAGGATTTCAGGCGATTTTTGCCAACCCGGTTGCCAAAGGTCGTGCAAATGAAAAGGGGCAGATCGAGATTCCGGGTATTCCGCCCGGGCGCTACTACGCGTTGGCATTTGGGGGTGCCGGCGCGCAAAAATACATGTGGGACGTGCCGATGACCCTGAATTCCGGCGCCAACATCCGCATGCTGGATCAGAGCACGGCGTTGCAGCCGCCGGAATAGCGCCGCCAGCCTGTCATTGGGCGCAAGCATGCGCTTGATGCCGCAGCCAGGAATCGCTTAACTTGCCGGACGCGCTATCCTTTGCGGCACACCCACCTCCCCAGGCCGAATATGCCTTCCACTTCGTCCCCCGACACTTCAACCGACGACGTTCGAATTGAACATGGCCAGGACCTGCCGTCACCGGCGACCCTGCTGGCCGAACTTCCGCTCTCGCCCGCCTCCAGGGAGACTGTCGCGTCCACCCGCCGCGCGGTCCATGACGTGCTGCGCGGTGCGAACGATCGCCTGGTAGTGGTGGTCGGGCCATGTTCCATTCACGATCCCGCCGCGGCCATGGAGTATGCGGCCAAGCTCAAGACGGAAGCGGATGCACTGTGCCAGGAGTTGATCGTGATCATGCGGGTGTATTTCGAGAAGCCGCGCACCACCGTCGGCTGGAAAGGATTGATCAACGACCCTCAGCTCAATGAAAGTTTCGACATTCAGGCCGGCCTGCGTGCCGCCCGTGGCATCCTGCTGCGCGTCAATGGTCTCGGGCTGCCCGCCGCGACCGAATTCCTCGATCTGATTTCGCCCCAGTACATTGCGGACCTGGTCGCCTGGGGCGCCATCGGCGCGCGCACCACCGAATCCCCGTCGCACCGGCAACTCGCGTCCGGACTGTCTTGTCCCATCGGCTTCAAGAACGGCACCGACGGCAACATCCAGATTGCCGTGGACGCCATCAAGGCCGCGGCAGCCAGACATCATTTCATCGGCATCTCAAAAAACGGCCAGGTCGCCGTCCTGCACACCGCCGGCAACGAGGATTGCCACGTCATCCTGCGTGGCGGCAAGACTCCTAACTATGGCGCTGCCGAAGTGCGCTATGTGTGCGACGACCTGGCTAGATCCGGCCTGCGCCAGCAGGTCATGATCGACGCCTCGCACGCCAATTCCGGCAAGATCGCCGCCCGGCAGATTGACGTGATCAAGTCGATCTCCGCCCAGGTCGCAGCGGGCGACAGCAGCGTCATCGGTGTGATGCTGGAGAGCAATCTGATCGAGGGCCGGCAGGACCTCAAGCCTGGCGTGCCGCTCACCTATGGGCAATCCGTCACGGACGCCTGCCTGGGTTGGGATGCAACCGTGCCCTTGCTCCACGAACTGGCTGCGGCTGTGCAGGCCCGCCGGGTGGTTGAAGCACGGGACGATTGAATGCCCCATGCGATGTTGACCCCGTGCCTTGGTGTCACCTTCGACGTCCGCGTGGGTGCGGTATTGTTTGCATGCGTGGCTCGACGAGCCACGCCCTTGATTGAGAATCGACGCGCTAAACGCGCAGATGGGGCCGATAAGCATGCAGGATAGTGGCCAGGCCGCACGCTGCCTGATGACCGCCTGGGAGCGCCACGAAGTGGAGCTGCGTGCCTGGCTGAGGGGCCGCGTGAGTTCTCCGCAGGATGCCGAGGACATGCTGCAAGAGCTGTTCCTCAAGGCGATGTGTCAGGGCAGGAAATTTTGTGACATTGGCAATGCCCGTGCCTGGCTGTTCGAAGTAGCCCGTAATGCGCTCGCCGATCGACTGCGGCTGAAAAAAGACGAGGTTGAGTTGCCGGAAAACTTGGTTCGCAATACCGACGAGCAGGATGCAGTGGACAGCCTGGCCGCCTGCCTGCCGCGGGCGCTGGCGGAGCTGTCCGAGGACGACCGGGAAGCCATTACCTTGTGCGACCTGGATGGGCTCCGTCAGGAAGACTTTGCGCGGCTGAAGGGCCTTAGCCTGGCGGGAGCAAAGTCGCGGGTGCAAAGGGCGCGCAAACGTTTGCGCGCGCATCTCAGCGACGCATGCCAGGTGCGTTTCGACGCGGCCGGGAAAGTCTGTTGTTTCGTACCGCGTCCCAAATAGCCCACCCTGCATCTTTTTTCCGTCTCGTTCGTCTTCTTGGTTGAGAGGCGCATTTCGCCTTGCCAATCAAACGGACACTGACGTGCAAGCCCTTCCACTTCGACTGAAGCATTGGCCCGGCGAGCAACCGATGGCCTTCCTGTTGCTGGCCGGCGCGTTTTGGTTGCTACTGTATTTGAGCCTGAATCCCGTTGCCGAAGTGCTGGTCGGCGCGCTGCCGGTGGCGCGCGACAGCCGCCTGGGAGGTGCGCTTCAGTTCTTCTTCTACGATGCGCCCAAGGTCCTGTTGCTGCTGGCCGGCATCGTCTTTGTCATGGGCATCATCCATACTTTCGTCGCGCCGCAGCGCGCCCGCGCCCTGCTGTCCGGGCGACGCCTGGGAGCGGGCAACCTGATGGCGGCCGGCCTGGGCATTGTCACGCCCTTCTGTTCCTGTTCGGCGGTGCCCCTGTTCATTGGATTCCTGCAGGCAGGCGTGCCGCTGGGCGTCACGTTCTCCTTCCTGATTTCCGCGCCGTTGGTCAATGAGGTGGCGCTGGCCCTGCTGTTCGGCATGTTCGGCTGGCAGGTCGCGGGGCTTTATCTGGTGTTGGGGCTGACGGTCGCGATCTTCGCCGGACTGGTGATCGGCAGGCTGGGCATGGAACGCCACCTGGAAGACTGGGTGCGCGCCCTGCAGAACACCCAGGCGCCCGCCACCGGCGCAGACCCCGCGCTGGCCTGGGGTGAACGCATCGACAGCGGTTTTGCCCACGTGCGCGAAATCGTCGGCAAGGTCTGGCCCTATGTCGTCATTGGCATAGCCTTGGGCGCCGGCATCCATGGCTACGTGCCGGAAGACTTCATGGCTTCCATCATGGGCAGGGATGCGCCCTGGTGGTCGATTCCCGCAGCGGTCGCAATCGGCGTGCCCATGTACACCAATGCCGCGGGCATCATCCCCATCGTCGAAGCACTAATCGGCAAGGGCGCGGCGCTGGGCACGGTGCTCGCGTTCATGATGAGCGTGATTGCCTTGTCCGCGCCGGAAATGATCATTCTGCGCAAGGTCTTGAAGCCACGGCTGATTGCCACATTCGCAGGCGTGGTGGCCACCGGCATCCTGCTGGTGGGCTACGTTTTCAATTTCGTCTTGTAAGGAGAGAAGTCATGGACATCAAGGTACTCGGCACTGGCTGCGCCAACTGCAAGACCACGCTGAAGCTGATCGGGGAGGTCGCCGCCGAACGCGGCGTGCCCGTCGAGCTCGCCAAGGTGGAGGACATCCAGGCAATCATCAAATACGGCGTTCTGTCTACCCCGGGCGTGGTCATCGACGGCAAGGTCGTGCATGCCGGCGGCGTGCCCAGTCGCGCGCAGATCGCGCAGTGGATCAGCACGGCTTGAGCATCTTGCGCATTGACACCAGACCTTCAACCTGCACCGGAGACAAGCCATGAAGCTGATTCGTATCGCCCTTTTCCCCGCCTTCGTGCTGGGCAGCACCTTGACCCTTCCAGGTTTTCGCCGACTCCGCAACCTGGACGCAGCAAGTCATCACGCCGGAAATCGCGCTCAAGGCGGCGCAGGCGGCCAAGGCGGAATGCCAGAAACACGGTTGGCAAGTGACCGTGACGGTGACCGATCCCGCCGGCCTGCCGCTGGTGATGCTGCGCGACCGCTATGCCGGCTGGCACACTGTGGACGCGGCCAGCGGCAAGGCACGCACCGCGGCAAGCTGGCGCGACGCGACAAGCAATGTCGCGGGCCGTGTCACCCGGCCCGATGCAGCCGAAAAGGCGATCCTGAACCTGCCGGGGGTGGTAATGATCGGCGGTGGCATGCCGATCGATGCGGCCGGCCAACTGGTCGGGCGCCATAGGCGTCTCGGGTGCCCCCGGTGGCGAAAATGACGACATCTGCGCCAAGGCCGGTCTGGCCGCTATCGAGGCAGACCTGGCGTTCTGATACGCGCGCGTTCGCGGCTATTGAACCTGCCGCACCCGGTCGTAGACCACGAAGTGGTACGCCAACCCTGATAGGTCTTCCCTTCGCCTGTCCCGGCTGACTTCGGCCCATTGCGCCCGGTCATAATCGGGAAACCACGCGTCGCCTTCGACCTCGGCCTGGATCTCGGTCAGGTACAGCCGGTCGGCCAGTGGCAATGCCTGGCGATATAACTCCGCGCCGCCGACGAAAAAGATCTCGCCGTCGTCCCTGCAGGCCGTGATGGCATCCGGAATGGAATGGGCGACGATACCGCCCTCGGGTGCGGGAAATTTTCCGCGTGTAATGATCACCGTGGTGCGCCCGGGCAGCGGGCGGCCGATCGATTCATAGGTCTTGCGCCCCATGAGGATGTGATGGCCCATGGTCAGCGCCTTGAAATACTTGAGGTCGTCCGACAGCTTCCAGGGCAGGCGGTTTTCGATGCCGATCACGCCATTTCTGGCCAGCGCGGCGATCAATGAAATTCTAGGCTTGTTCATGCTCTCTCCCGGGGGGAGCTTACCATGCAGATTCCGCTTGACAGAACATGACTATTTAACTAGTTTATTAGTCATGTTTACCCAGTACCTGAAAAAGCTGCCGCCGGATTGGCACCGAACCGCGCAAATCTTCACTGCGCTGGGCGATCCGCACCGGCAGAAGA
The DNA here is from genome assembly GCA_963782495.1 of uncultured beta proteobacterium. Lineage (GTDB taxonomy): Bacteria > Pseudomonadota > Gammaproteobacteria > Burkholderiales > Thiobacillaceae > DASQBT01. The sequence goes on from CAWAJU010000008.1 coordinate 100,739, forward strand.
TCCTGCTGCTGTTTGAGCCGGGCGAACGGCTCAACATCACCCAGATCGCGGCGGTCATTTCCCTGTCGCGCTCGGCCGTGGTGCATCACCTGCGCGTGCTGAAGGAGGCCGGCATCCTGAAGCTGGAGCGCTGTGGCAAAGAATCGCTTTACCGCATCCATCCCTCGCCCGTCAGGCAGGCGCTCACCACGCTGCTCGCCTATCTCGACCAACAATTTGAGCCATAAAGGAGGCCCATGTTCGCCAAGCTGATCAAGCCCTTCCTGCGCGTGCTGTTCCGCATCCTGTTCCGCGTGCGGGTGGAAGGGGACCTGCCGCATCCGCTGCCGCGCAAGCTGCTGATCGTGGCCAACCACGAATCGTTTCTGGACGGCCTGCTGCTGGGGCTCTTTCTCCCGGTCAACCCGGTCTTCGTGGTGCACACCCAGATCGCCAGTCGGCCGCTGTTTCGCGTGATGCTCTCGCTGACCGATTATCTTGCTGTGGACGCCACGAATCCGATGGCAATTAAGAGGATCATCAAGCTGCTTGAGTCGGGGCGCCAGGTCATGATCTTTCCCGAGGGACGGCTCACGGTGACTGGCAACTTGATGAAGGTCTATGACGGACCCGCCTTCGTGGCGGCGAAGACCGGCGCGACCATACTGCCGGTGCGCCTGGACGGCCCCGCGCGTTCCTACTTCAGCCGGCTGTCGGGCCAGTGGCGCAAACAACTCTTTCCCCGTATTCGCCTCGCCATCCAGCCGACAACGCAAATTACCCTGGCGAAAAGCGGCAGCGCCAAGGAGAAGCGCCGCAAGGCGGGCGAAGCGATGCGTGCAATCATGCAGGCCATGCTGTTCAACAGCCAGCCTTGCATGAGCCTGCTCGAAGCTTTGCGCGAAGCCGCTGACCTCAACGGTTGGCGCAAGGAAATCGCCGAGGACGCGAAACAGACGCCCTATACCTACCGGCAGGTCATGAAGATGGCACTGGCCTCCGGCCGCTTCTTCAGGCGACATAGCCAGGTGGGTGAAGTCGTCGGCATTCTGCTGCCCAATCTCGCCATCACCGCGACCAGCGTGATCGGCTGCTCCGCATTTGGCCGCACCCCCGCGCTCATCAACCACACCGCGGGCGCCGATGGCATGCGCAATGCCTGCAAGGCGGCAGGCATTCGCACCATCCTCACTTCTCGCACCTTCATCGAGAAAGCCAAGCTTTCTGACACCCTGGCCGATCTGCGGGAAATTCGCTGGATCTACCTGGAAGACCTGAGGGCCGGACTCACCCGGACCGACAGTGCGCTGGTTCTGCTGGGCGCCTATCTTCCCCACCTGATGAGCCGGCGCATCGATCCAGAAGCGCCCGCCGTGGTGTTGTTCACGTCCGGCTCCGAGGGCGCGCCCAAGGGGGTCGTGCTCTCGCATCGCGCGATCACCTCCAACGTGGCACAGATCCGGGCGGTGATCGACATGAACAGCCAGGACAAGATCTTCAACGCCCTGCCCATGTTCCACAGCTTCGGCCTCACCGGTGGCACCTTGCTGCCCCTCCTGACCGGCGTGCCGGTGTTCCTCTATGTGAGCCCGCTGCATTACCGGGTGATACCCGAGATCATCTATGATCGCAACTGCACGGTGCTGTTCGGCACCAGCACGTTTCTCGCCAATTACGCCAAGTTCGCCCATCCCTATGATTTCTTCAAGCTGCGCTATGTGGTCGCCGGTGCGGAGAAGCTCGCAGCCTCGGTGCGCGACGCCTGGTTCGAGAAATTCGGCATCCGAATCCTGGAAGGCTACGGCGCGACCGAGACGTCGCCGGTACTGGCGGTCAATACGCCGATGGCGTTTCGAAGCCAAACGGTAGGCATGCTGCTGCCTGGCATCGAGGCACGGCTGGTGCCGGTGGCCGGGATCGTCGAGGGCGGGCAGCTTCATGTGCGAGGGCCCAATTTGATGTCGGGTTATCTCAGGATCGACCGGCCCGGTATCCTGCAGCCACCCGTCTCAGAGTTCGGTCCCGGATGGTATGACACCGGCGACATCGTCAGCCTGGATGCAGATGGCTTCGTGCAAATCCGCGGCCGGGTGAAGCGCTTCGCCAAGATCGCGGGCGAGATGGTGTCGCTCGAAGTGGTGGAGAAGATTGCCGCCACAGCCTCGCCTGCCGCGCAGCATGCGGCCACCACGCAAGCCGATCCCGGCAAGGGCGAAGCCCTGGTGCTGTACTCGGTCGATCGCGGCCTCAACCGCGATGCCCTGCTCAGCGCGGCCCGCCAGTTGGGGTTGCCGGAACTCGCCGTGCCGCGCAGGATTGTCCCCCTCGACGCCCTGCCCCTGCTCGGTACCGGCAAGATCGATTACGTCACGCTCAAGAAGATGGCGGGAGCCGCATGAATTCCAAGTCACTCGACCTGCCGCTTCATTCCCGGCCCATGTGGGCCTTGCTCAGCGCGCAGTTTCTCTCGGCCTTTGCCGACAACGCGCTATTGATCACCGCGATCGCACTGCTCAAGTCCATTCACGAGCCCGGACACATTCCGTTCGTGCAGGAAGGCTTTGTGCTCCCTTTCATCCTGCTGGCGCCGTTTGCCGGACCGTTTGCGGACGCTCTGCCCAAGGGCGGCGTCATGCTGATCGGCAATGGCGTCAAGCTGGCGGGAGCCACCCTCATGCTTTGGGGCCTGAGTCCCATCCTGGCCTATCTGCTGGTCGGCGTGGGCGCGGCGGTCTACTCGCCCGCCAAGTACGGCATTTTGACCCAGCTGTTCGGGCAGGACAGGCTGGTCAAGGCCAACGGCCTCTTGGAAGGCTCGACCATCGTCGCAATTTTATTGGGAGTTGTGGGCGGCGGCTTCATGGCCGACCACGATCTGCACTTGGCGCTGTTGAGCGCAATGGGCTTGTACGCCGTCGCAATCATCGCCACGCTCTTCATTCCGCAGCTCGCGCCGGAGCGCCCGCTCGATGCTATTCGGCCCGGCCTGCTGGCGCGCGAGTTTGGCGCTGCCATTCGGGTATTGATGACGCGCGCGGACACGCGCATGAGCCTGCTGGGCACCAGCCTGTTCTGGGGCACCGGCGCGACCTTGCGCCTGATGCTGTTTGCCTGGGTGCCGGTCGCCCTGCTGATCACCGACAACCAGACCCCCGCCAACATGATGGGCGTGGTCTCGCTCGGCATCGTGGTCGGCGCGGCCCTGGCTGCATGGCTGGTCAAGCTCGACAACGTGCACCGCGCTTACGCCGGCGGCCTGCTGCTGGGTCCGGTGATACTGCTGCTGGCGGGCCAGTCGAGTCTGGTACCCAGCCTGGTGCTACTGGCCGGCCTGGGCGCCTGCGGCGGCTTCTTTGTCGTGCCGCTCAATGCCCTATTGCAGGAACGCGGCCACGAGACCGTCGGCGCCGGCCGCGTGCTGGCGATCCAGAACCTGTTCGAGAACCTTGCCATGCTGGTCCTGGTCGGCAGCTACAGCCTGGCCGAGGGTGTGCCCATCACCCACTCGGTAGCAGGCTTTGGCGCATTGGTATTGATCGGGATGACGCGCTCGCGTGGTCCAGCCGGCGCAGGCGCACAGCGAGCGCTCCGGCTAGACCGCCACCGGCGCCTTGATCCCAGGGTGCGGGTCGTAGCCCTCCAGCGTGAAGTCCTCGTACCTGAATGCGAACAAATCCTTCACTTCCGGATCGAGCCGCATGGTCGGCAGGGGGCGGAACTCGCGCGAGAGCTGCAGGTTCACCTGATCGAGGTGATTGAGATAGATGTGCGCATCGCCCAGGGTGTGGACGAAGTCGCCGGGTTTGAGATCGCAGACCTGGGCGATCATCATCGTAAGCAGTGCGTAGCCGGCGATGTTGAATGGCACGCCGAGAAAAATATCCGCGCTGCGCTGGTAGAGCTGGCAGGATAGCTTCCCATCAGCCACATAGAACTGGAAGAAGGCGTGGCAAGGCGGCAGCTTCATCCTGTCGATCTCGCCTACGTTCCAGGCCGACACGATGATGCGGCGCGAATCCGGCGTTTGCCTGATTTGCCTCAGTACTTCGCTGATCTGGTCAAAATGGCGGCCGTCCGCACTCGGCCAGTTGCGCCACTGGGAGCCATACACGGGCCCCAACTCACCGTTCTCGTCAGCCCATTCATCCCAGATGGTGACGCCGTTTTCCTTCAAGTAGCCGATATTGGTATCACCCTTGAGAAACCACAGCAGTTCATGAATGATGGATTTGAGATGCACCTTTTTGGTCGTCAGCAGTGGGAAGCCGGCTGACAGGTCAAAGCGCATCTGATAACCGAACACGGAGATCGTGCCGGTGCCGGTTCGGTCGGTCTTCCTGCTGCCATGCGCAAGGACGTGGCGCAAGAGTTCGTGGTATTGCTTCATCGAGTCATGGTTCCGCAGAAGAAATGATTCTTGCCGTACGCCGGATCGCTCACGGCTTTTCCGGAGCCGCCGCACCGTTGTCATCGCGATTCTCATTGCCTTCATTCCCTACCCAGACATTGTCCAGGATGGTCCCCGGTCCGGCGCCGTAGATGTCCCAGAACGCGATGTAAAAATCCTGGTTGTCCTGAATGGCCTGAATCAGCGCATCGAACTTTTCTTCATCCATGTGCTTGAGTTTGGCCACCAGCAGCATGGACTGACGGTAGAACTCGTAGATGTCGAGGTCGAATGCAGCGGCCTTGTGGCGCATATCGGGCGTATCACGCGCGGCGGGATCGATGCTGCGGCCTTCGTTCGCAGCCGCGTAGGCGTCCTCGTCGGTGGCGAACTCGGCGCCGCCGCCATTGGCTGTCAAGGACGCCCAACCTTCGTGAAACCAGATGGGCACGCTGGAATCATAATGGCCGATTTCCTGGCCCAGGTGCAGGTGGGAAAGTTCATGTATCAGCAAGGGCTTGAGTCGATCGCTTTCGCGGCGGTTGAGATTAGGGGACAGGATGAGCCGGTTGTCCGGCACCACAGCAGCCGACAGGCGCGGTGTCAGGACGTAACGCTTGAGGCACTCGTCAGTGCCGCACACGTAGACTCGCGGGACAAACTTGAATGGTCGGCCGTTGGCCTGCTCGACCCGAGCGATGGCATCCGGCAGAAGTTTGGCCACCCTGATCGCATAGTCCTCATAACCGGGCTCGACCTCGACCCGGTCATCCTCAGCCAGGGGAACAAAGCCCTCGAATGGAATAAGCGCCCTGGGGCTGCTGACCGTCAACGCGCAGCCGGACAGCAGCCAGGCAAGACACACTGCGACGAGCAGCCTCATGTCTTGCCGCCGATCTGCATCAGACTGGACGCTGCCTCTCCACCCACGGTGTAACGTTTGAGCTGGGTCGCAATTTCCTCGGCCCGTTTCATCCACCGCGCGGCCTGTTCTGCGCTCAGGTTCTCATCCAGCGCGGCCTGCAGGTGCCGGAACCAGATGGCGAAATGCGCTTCGTTCAAGTCCAGGGCGCGGTGCTTTGCCAGCATGTCAAATCTGCGCGGCTGTTCGAGCGCGCCGCCGAAACCCGCCCACCAGAAATCGGCAATCCTGGCTTCATGCTCACCGCCGGGCTCGATGGCGGCAAACAGCGGCCCGACGACAGGGTCCTGGCGCAGGCGCGCATATTGGCTGCGCACCACTGCCTCGACCTGGGAACGGCGCAAACCTCCACCGCTCATTGTGTGGAAAATTCCTGCCAGCGTCCTTCGATCAGGCCTTCAAGGGGCCGGTAAAGCTTCTTGTAGGACATCTTGCGCGATTCGGCGATCCAGTATCCGAGGTAAACGTAGGGCAGCCCAAGCTGCCTTGATCGTTCAAGCAGCCACAGCACGTTGTATACCCCCGGGCTGTCCCTTTCATCATCCGGATCGAAGAATGTGTATACCGCAGACAAGCCGTCCTTCACATTGTCGACCACGCTTACCATCACCAGCCGGCCATCACTGCGGAATTCGACCAGCGTGGTATCCACATGGCTGGACAGCAGGAACTGGCTGTACTGCTCCGCATTGTCCTGATCCATGCCGCCGCCGGCATGACGCTCGCGCTGGTATTTGCGGTACAGGGCATAGTGCTCGTCGACAAAGCTGAGCGGCACGATGCGGGCGTCCAATTTCCGGTTGCGTCGCAGGCAGCGCTGCTGGCTGCGGCTGGGGTGAAAATCCGCCACCCGCACGCGCACCGGCACGCACGCCTGGCAGCCCGCGCACTGCGGCCGGTAGGTGAACTGGCCGCTGCGACGAAAACCAGACTGGATCAGCTGGCCGTATACCGAGGACGAAATCAGGTGGGCCGGCGTTGCGACCTGCGAGCGGGCTTCGCGCTGCGGCAGGTAACTGCAGGGATACACGGCAGTCAGGTAGAACTGTACGCGATGGAAAGGCGGTTCAGATGGATACATGTTCGATGCGCCAGGGCCCCGGATGATGTTTCAAGTTTACCAATTCGTGGACTCTTTGGACAAAGGCGGCGCGGGAGATTTCACGCGCCCCCAGGCTGGCCAGATGGGGCGTGTTCATCTGGCAGTCGATCATGCCGAATTCCCACGCATCCAGTTGCTGGCACAAGACCGCCAGCGCCACCTTGGACGCGTCCTTGACCCGGGAAAACATGGACTCACCGAAGAACATCTTGCCGATTGCCACGCCGTAGAGTCCGCCGACCAGTTCGTCACCGAGCCAGGTTTCCACCGAATGCGCAAAACCCAGTTCATGCAGGCGGCCATATGCGTGGACCATCGCCGCACTGATCCACGTTCCTTCCTGCCCCGGGCGCGCCGCGGCGCACGCCACCATGACCTCTGAAAAGCGGCTATCCGCGCGGATTTCGAGGCCGCCGTTGCGGATTCGTTTGGCCAGCGAACGGCGCACAATGAACTCGGCGGGAAACAGCACCATGCGCGGATCCGGACTCCACCACAGGATCGGCTGGGCTTCGTTGTACCAGGGAAAAATCCCCTCGCGGTAAGCAGCGAGCAGTGTCGTCGGCTGCAGATCAGCCCCGACCGCGAGCAGGCCGTTGGGCTCTCGCATTGCCCGCGCGACAGACGGAAAGGGATCACCAGAATTCAACCAGGGCAGCATCCGGCAATTGTAGCGAAGGACCTTGGTCGACCTGATAGAATCGGGATCCCCCCATCGATCTTTTCCAATGGCAGGCTCGACTCCCGCCCTCCAGACATTTTCCGATCAGCGTGCCTGTTTCCATTGCGGCCTGCCGGTTCCAGTGGGCGCGGATTATCCGATTGTCTACCGCCAGCGCCAGGAACCCGCATGCTGCCGTGGCTGCCAGGTAGTGTCCCAGACCATCATCGACTCGGGGCAGGCAGCCTACTACGAACACCGCACCGCTCTGCCGCCCACGCCCCAGGCAGCGCAGGAAGAACTGAACAAACTCGGACTGTATGACTTGGCCGAGATACAGAAAAGCTTTGTCAGGGTCGAGCCCGACAATGTGCGGGAAGCTTCCCTGATTCTGGAAAACATCGTGTGCGCTGCGTGCGTCTGGCTGAACGAGCGTCACATAGCCCAGTTGTCGGGCGTGTTGTCGGTGGACATCAATTACTCCACCCGGCGCGCGCGAGTACGTTGGGATGAATCCCAGGTGCATCTATCCGACATTCTCAAGTCGGTCACCGACATTGGTTACGTCGCGCATCCTTTCGACACCGGTCGCCAGGAGGAAATCTTCAGGAAAGAGCGCAACAGCGCGATCAAGCGCTTGGCCATCGCGGGGCTGGGCATGATGCAGGTGATGATGTACGCAATCCCGATCTACACCGCCGATCCGGCTGACCTCACGCCTGATATCGAGGCGCTCATGCGTTGGGCAAGTCTGATCCTGACCCTGCCGGTCGTGCTGTATTCTGCCGGCCCATTCTTCACCGGCGCGTGGCGCGATCTCAAGCGCCGCACCCTGGGCATGGATGTGCCGCTTGCATTGGGAGTAGGTTCGGCGTTTGGGGCGAGCATGTATGCAACCGTGGTCGGCCATGGCGACGTCTATTTCGACTCCGTGGCCATGTTTGTGTTTCTGCTGCTGACCGGCCGATTTTTGGAGATGGGTGCGCGCCGCAGAAGCGCCCAGGCAGCGGAGGAACTGGTCAAGCTCATTCCGGCTGCGGCCTGCCGCCTGCCACAATGGCCACGGCGCGAGGAAGAAACGGTTCCCGCAGTGAAACTCGCCGCCGCGGATTACGTTCTGGTCAAGCCGGGCGAAACCGTTCCAGCCGATGGGGTCGTTATAGAGGGCCGCAGCAACGTCAACGAGGCCATGCTGACCGGAGAATCACTGCCGATCGCCAAGACCACGGGAGACACGTTGACCGGCGGTTCGGTCAACCAGGAAGGCCCGCTGGTCATGCAGGTGCGCCGGGTGGGAGAAGAAACGCGACTTTCCGCCATCATCCGTCTGCTTGACCGGGCACAAAGCGAAAAGCCCCGGATCGGCAGACTCGCTGACAAAGCTGCGGCCTGGTTTGTCGGCGGCTTGCTGGTCATCACGGCACTGATTGCGGTTGCCTGGTATATCCATGATCCGAGCCGCGCGCTGTGGGTCACGGTGTCGGTACTGGTCGTCACTTGCCCCTGTGCATTGGGTCTCGCCACCCCCGCGGCGCTGACCGCTGCGACCGGGCGACTGACCAAGCTGGGGCTGTTGACCACCCGGGGCCATGCGCTGGAAACCCTGGCCCAAGTCACCGACCTGGTATTTGACAAGACCGGCACGCTGACCCGGGGCCAGCACGTCTTGCTGAAGATCTACCCGGCCGCAGGTCTGTCCGAGACGCAAGCCCTGGCGCTGGCGGCCGGCCTGGAAGCGAGTTCGGAACACCCTTTCGCGCGCGCACTGCGGGCTGCATGCACGCTGCCCGCCTCCATTGAACGTTTAGGCAACTATCCCGGCCGCGGGGTGGAGGGCATTCATCTAGGCGAGACCCTACGCCTGGGTAAACCGAGTTTCGTGGAGGAATTGTGCGGCAAGCTGCCGCCTCCGCCTATGGTAGAAGGCGGCGAATCCCAGCTTGCCTTGGGACGGGCAGGGCAATGGCTTGCCTGGATTACGCTGGGCGATAAAGTGCGGGTGGGCGCCGCTGACGCAATTCGGGAACTACGCCGCCAAGGCTTGCGCTTGCACTTGCTGAGCGGCGACAGCACCAATGCGGTACAGTCCGTCGCCCATCAGTTGGGGATTACCGAAGTCCGAGCCGAGGCGCTGCCGGATGACAAGCTGAACTACATTCGCGCGCTGCAGGCTGAAGGCCGCATTGTTGCCATGGTGGGCGACGGCATCAATGACGCACCGGTGCTGGCAGCAGCCCAGGTTTCCATTGCCATGGGCGAGGGTACCGATGTGGCCCAGGCCGCCGCCGATATGGTAATGCTGGGAGGACATCTGTCGGCGTTGGCCAAGGGCGTGTCCACGGCCCGCAAGACTCGGACCATCATCCGCCAGAACCTGGTCTGGGCCTTGGGCTACAACTTGATCGCGATCCCCGCCGCGGCGCTCGGTCATGTGACGCCCTGGATGGCAGGGATCGGCATGTCTGCAAGTTCCTTGTTAGTGGTGCTCAATGCGCTCAGGCTTGCCGACTTCGACGGTCGTCCGGCGGAACGTGGAACAATCGCATCATCACAATTTATGAAACCTTGAACCGTGGATATACTTTTTTTGCTGATTCCTCTTGGCCTGGTGTTCGTGGCCATCGTCGCCTGGTTCTTTCTCTGGTCGGTCAAATCAGGCCAATTTGATGACCTGGAGGGACCCGGACATACTATATTGATGGATAACGACCAACCGTCGTTGGAAAATGATCAATCCAAACAATCATCTAACGAAGAATAGCTAAGGAGGTTCTAATGCACGCATTGACAGCATTTCGTCTATAAGGATAATCGCGTCTGAATAGCTGCTTGATCTGGCTAGATATTTCGTCCTAACCTGAGGGAGTCGCCCATGGAAGCAACCACGTACAACTACAAGATCGTGCGTCAGTTCGCCATCATGACTGTTGTGTGGGGCATTGTCGGCATGTTGGTCGGAGTAATTCTGGCCGCGCAGCTGATCTGGCCTGAATTGAATATTGGCCCCTGGCTAACATATGGCCGATTGCGGCCGCTTCACACCAACGCCGTCATTTTTGCCTTCGGCGGTTGCGCCATGTTCACGGTGATCTATTACGTGGTCCAGCGAACCTGCCATGTCCGGCTGTTTGCGGAGAAACTCGCCGCATTCACCTTCTGGGGATGGCAGGCCATCATCGTAGCTGCAGCCATTTCGCTGCCACTCGGGTATACGACTTCCAAGGAATACGCGGAACTGGAATGGCCTATCGACATTGCGATCACGGTGGTGTGGGTCGCGTTCGCCGTGGTGTTCTTCGGCACCCTGATCAAGCGCAAGACCCCTCACATCTATGTGTCCAATTGGTTCTTTGGTGCCTACATCATCACCATCGCCGTCTTGCACATTGTCAACAGCGCAGAATTGCCGGTTGGACCGATGAAATCTTATTCGGTGTATGCGGGCGCGCAGGATGCAATGGTGCAGTGGTGGTACGGACACAATGCAGTGGGCTTCTTCCTGACCACCGCGTTCCTGGGCATGATGTATTACTTCATTCCCAAGCAGGCCGGACGTCCGATCTATTCCTACCGTCTGTCCATCGTGCACTTCTGGGCGCTTAACTTCGTTTACATGTGGGCCGGCCCACATCATCTGATGTACACCGCCCTGCCCGACTGGGCCCAATCCCTGGGCATGGTGTTCTCCCTGGTGCTTCTGGCGCCCTCCTGGGGCGGCATGATGAACGGCATCATGACCTTGTCCGGCGCCTGGCATAAGCTGCGCACCGATCCCATCCTCAAGTTCCTGGTGACGGCCCTTTCCTTCTACGGCATGTCCACCTTCGAAGGTCCGATGATGTCTGTGAAAACGGTGAACGCCCTGTCGCACTACACCGACTGGACCATCGGTCACGTGCACTCCGGTGCCCTTGGCTGGGTGGCGATGATCTCTGTCGGTTCTTTGTACTATCTCATCCCGCGTCTGTTCGGCCGCGAAGAGATGTATTCCATGAAGCTGGTTACCACCCATTTCTGGGTCGCGACCATCGGTGTGGTGCTGTATATCGCCGCGATGTGGATCGCGGGCGTTGCAGAAGGGCTGATGTGGCGTGCGTCCAACCCGGATGGCACCCTCCAATATGGCTTCGCACAGGTGGTGAAGGCAATCTATCCCTTCTACGGCATTCGCCTGATAGGCGGCACGATGTTCTTCGCCGGCATGTTGATCATGGCTTACAACGTCTGGAAAACCATCAGCGTGGGTAAGGCGGTCAACGACGCACCCATCCCTGTGCCAGCGCACGCCTAATCAGACAGGAGAATCAGAATGGCTTTCTCACATCAGACCATTGAAAAGAACACGGGCTGGCTAATCATTCTCACCATCCTGATCATCAGCGTGGGCGGATTGGTGCAAATCGTGCCGCTCTTCTTCCAGCGCTACGTGACCCAGCCGGTGGAAGGTCTCAAGCCCTATTCCGCGCTGGAGTTGTCGGGTCGGGACATTTATATCCGGGAAGGCTGTGTCGGCTGCCACTCCCAGATGATTCGTCCATTCCGTGCCGAAACCGAGCGCTACGGCCACTACTCGGTCGCCGGCGAGTACATCTATGACCGCCCATTCCTGTGGGGTTCCAAGCGCACTGGACCGGACCTGCAGCGCATGGCGGGACGCTACTCGGATGACTGGCACCGTGTCCACCTGACCAACCCGCGCGATGTCGTTCCGGAATCCAACATGCCCGCGTACGCCTTCCTGGCAGACACCCCATTGGACAACAGCACCATACAGACCAAGATGAGGGGCCTGCGGATGCTGGGTCATCCCTACACCGATGAAGAAATCGCCAATGCCCCCAGGGATCTGGAAGGCAAGACCGAGATGGATGCGTTGATCGCCTACCTGCAAAGCCTGGGCCGCGCCATGAAGGATGTGAAGTAATGGACGGCGCAATGATCAATGCGGTCGTTACCGTTGTGTTCTTCCTGACCTTTGCTGGCATTGTTTGGTGGGCCTACGGCAAGGACAGAAAGGAGCGGTTCGAGACCGATGCACAAATTCCCCTGTTGGACGACCAACCGGTCGTTAAAGGAGACGAACAATGAACGCAATGCTTGAGTTCACAAGCGATTTCTGGAGTTGGTATATTTCGGTCATTACCGTGGTGAGCCTGGTTGGCGTGGCGATCTTTCTCTACTCACAGAGAACCCAGCGCCTCGCCCCGGGGCAAAAGGCTGAAGAGATGAGCCACAAATGGGATGGGGATTTGGTTGAGCTGAATAATCCCCTGCCCAGTTGGTGGGTCAAGCTGTTCTGGATCACGCTGATTTTCGCCGGGGTGTATCTGGTGCTCTACCCGGGACTTGGGAGCTACAAGGGCGTTTTGAATTGGTCGTCGTGGGGACAATACAACGGCGAAATCAGCGAAGCCAAGGCCAAGTACGATCCCATTTTCAATCAATTCCTGAGTCAGCCTATAGAACAGGTCGCGGCCAACAACGATGCGCATGAAATGGGCCAGCGCCTGTTCCTGACCTACTGCTCACAGTGCCACCAGTCAGATGCAAAGGGCGCAAAAGGCTTCCCGAATCTGACCGACAAGGATTGGCTGTACGGCGGTGACCCGGAAACCATCAAGGCCACCATCTCCAATGGCCGAGCGGGTGTGATGCCTGCCTGGGAGACAGTCCTGGGCGCTGACGGCGTCAAGGAAGTTGCCAACTATGTGCTCTCCCTTTCGGGCCGCCCCCATGATGCTGCGCTTGCCGCCACGGGCAAGGCGAAGTTCGAGGCGACCTGCAGCGGATGCCACGGTGCCGATGGCAAGGGAATGACCGCCATGGGCGCGCCCAATCTGACGGACACTACATGGCTCTATGGCGGCAGCGAAGCAGCGATCATGGAATCCATAGCCAAAGGGCGCAATGGCATGATGCCGGCCCAGCTCGAAAAGCTGGGCGAGGCAAAGGTCCATTTGCTCGCGGCCTATGTTTACGGTCTGGGTGGTGGGCAGCCGGCTCCTGCACCTGAAGCCACTGCCCCGGCCGCCAGTCCCGAAGCCGCGGCGCCTGCTGCCGCGGGTGGCAACGACAAGCAGTGATAAGGAACGTCGCTGATTTTCTCGAGATGCGGCGTGTAGGAATCGACATTACTTGACCTTCAGCAACAACCCCTGGCTCCATTCGGGCCAGGGGTCGCTGAGGCCTGCGATAGGGATGACGGCGTTGGATCACAATGCGCAGCCACATCCGATAGCACACAATTGCGCTTAACACATGGACACCCGCACGCAACAACCTACCGCCAACGGTAACAATGACGACGTCGAACGGTCGCTCTACGCCGTCCGACAAAAAATCTTCCCGCGTGCGGTTCACGGCTGGTTTGCCAACTGGCGGATATTCTTCGTCCTGCTCACGCAGGCGATCTACTACGGGTTGCCCTGGCTGACATGGAATGGTCGGCAGGCCATTCTATTCGACCTGGTCAACCGCAAGTTCTATATCTTCGATTGGGTATTCTTTCCCCAGGACTTCATCTGGCTCACCGGCCTGCTGATCATCTCGGCCTATTCGCTGTTCCTGTTCACCGCCATCGCCGGACGTCTATGGTGCGGCTTTGCCTGCCCGCAAACCGTGTACACGGAAATCTTTCTTTGGGTGGAAAGAAAGCTCGAAGGCGATCGCCCAAAGCAGATGAAGCTCGACAAACAGGCGTGGAATGCGGAAAAAATTCTGCGCCGCGGCGGCAAGCACCTTATCTGGATCCTCATCTCGTTCTGGACCGGCTTCACCCTCGTTGGCTATTTCACCCCAATCCAGACCTTGGGTTTCGAATTCATTACCTGGACGCTGGGGCCTTGGGAGACCTTTTGGGTATTCTTCTACGGCTTCGCCACTTACGGCAATGCAGGCTTCATGCGGGAACAGGTATGCAAATACATGTGCCCCTATGCGCGCTTCCAGAGCGTCATGTTCGACCCCGACACACTGATCGTGTCCTACGATCCAGGCATGGGTGAACCGCGCGGCTCCCGCTCCAGATCCGCCGACTACAAGGCAGCAGGACTCGGGACCTGCATAGACTGCAACATTTGCGTACAGGTCTGCCCGACCGGCATCGACATTCGCAATGGCCTGCAATACGAATGCATTGGCTGCGCCGCCTGCATTGACGCCTGCGATCAGGTCATGGACAAGATGAATTACCCGCGAGGCCTCATCCGCTACACCACCGAGAGCGTGCTGAAGGGCAAGTACACCGACAGAGGCATACTCGGCCACGTGTTCCGTCCGCGCGTCATTATCTACAGTGCCATTCTGTTCGCCATCGGTGTGGCGTTTCTCTACACCATCGCCACCCGGGTGCCGCTGCGAGTGGATGTCATACGCGACCGCACCACTCTGTCCCGGGAAACGGATGACGGCAAGGTTGAGAATCTCTACCGGGTAGAAATCATCAACATGGATGACTCGGTTCACCGCTACCATATCAGCGCGCGAGGCGTTGAGGGAATCACGGTGGTGCCCGAGAACGAGCGGCTTATTGCCGAGCCGTTGACCACGTTGGACATGCCCATCCACCTGATTGCCGACCCGGCCAACCTCAAATCCAGAACAACGCCAGTAGAAATTGTTGTGAGTGCGGAGGGCAATCCCAAGTTGAACAAGACCGCGAAAACCACGTTCCTGTCCAGATAGCCCAGACCCCAATAGGAGAAAGACATGCAGACCCTTGCTACGCAACCCTGGTACCGCCATCGCTGGCCCTGGCTACTGGCCATCATGCCTGCCAGCGCCGTCGTCGTGGGCTTCATTTTTCTGTGGCTGGCGATCAAGACGGATGATGGCTTGGTGTCGGACGATTACTACAAGGACGGCCTGGCGATCAACCGCATCGTTGACCGGGATCTCGCCGCCAGCAAACTCGATGTGCGTGCGGTGGCGAGGCTTGAAGCCGGGGTCGTCAGCCTGGATTTGACCGGCAAGCTCCTCGTGCGGCCTGATACCTTGCAGTTGACCCTTGTCCATCCGACTCGCAAAGGGCTCGATCATAGTGTCCTGCTCACGCGAAACAAGATGGACACCTATACCGGCACGGTCCAGGGATTGATCACCTCGCGCTACGACATCGTCCTGGAGCCCATCGACCGCGCGTGGCGTCTCACGGGTGACTGGCATCCGACCCAGGGTGAAACGCTTGAGTTGAGGCCGGCCATGCTGCCGTCGCACAAGAGCTAAGAATGCATACCATTTTTGATGTGTTGCTCAAATGCGCCTGCCTGTCGGCCGGGTCTGCAAGCTGCCCGTGTGAGATCGGAAAGGCGTTCCTTTCAACCCCCGGTTCGACCGCAAGACAAATCCCGGTACGTTAAAGAAGGAGAAACACCATGGACATCGTTATGAAAGAGCTGTTTGGCACCGACATTGGCCTGCTGAGCCTGTTTACCATCGTGTTCATTATCGGCATGGGGGTGTGGTTTTACGTCTGGTTCAACCGACGCATGAACAGCCCGGACGAATAAGGGAGATCCGCATGCGATGCATCAGCGTATTCTGGCCCTCCTTCCTCATCGCGGGGATGGCGGATATCGTGTTCTTTACCCTGTTTGATCCGACGGAAATGACTTACCGAGGTGAAGCGCTGTTCGACGGCCGACTGGGGGCCTATTCCGTTGGGTTCTTCCTGTTCTGGCTGATGGGCATCGGTTCTTCCGCACTGACCTGCTATTTCCAGAGAACGGCCAACGAAATCAACCGCTGCCCGCTACCACCGGCGAATCGTCCCGAGGGCTGTCCCAAACGCGAAGGCTGCGAGGACTGTAGCTGAATCAAGCCTGCCAACATGCGTGCCGGCAGGCCGTTCGGGATGCGAACCTTCGGCACGCGGCAAGGTTTGGCCCGACCCACCGCTGTGCCTTACGGCACAATAATCTTTAGCCCTCTGTAGTCATTGTGATAGATGGCCAGCTCGTCGCCCGAGGCAAATTCCCAACCCTCCGATGAACCGAATTCCTCGCTATCCTCGGGTCCCAGCTGTACCTGAAAGCGGCTGAATCTGGACAGTGTGGGATTGCGGATCGCCAGAACCAGAATCAGGCTGCGAGTCGATCGATTTTGCAGTTTTGCAATCAGGCCACGCCCCCAGAAAGACTTGCGGAACCCGACCTCAATGGGCAACGCAGGTTTGGCGCTTTCATCGACCGTTTCACCCGAGGCGAGGGCATTAAGCCTGCCGCGCAGGTTCTCGGTCTCGTGGAGCGCAGCCGCCAGATCGCCCCTGGCCTGGGACAAATGCGCTTCCAACCTCTGCTGGCTGACCGCATTCCTGATCAGCAGACCCTTCTGTTCTTCCATGTCAACCTTGATCATGAACGCGTACAAACCCACGGCGCACAGGGCGAAAAACAGTGCCATGTTCAGGCCAATGGAAATCATCAGCCTTTTATCGCCCGGCATTTGATTCGCAGACGCAGACAGGATAGTCGTTGCCATTCTTCTCCTTCCTTAAGTCATCTGTGGATTGCGTGGGAAAACCGAGCAGAGCAGACAAGGTTCGCGGACCACTGACGCCGCCAGTACGCAGCTCGATCAGGGCGCAAGGCTGAACGACGCAGGTCACGCCACCGCCCTGACGGATCAGCCCGTGGACCGCATGCCGGCGGCAATTGCGTTGATCGAACGCTTGAGGGAAATCAGCCATTTTTCCCGGTCCTGGTCCGACAGGTTGTCATTGCGGTAGCGGCTCAACAGCCGGGCCTGAATATGGTTGAGCGGATCCAGGTAGGGTTTGCGGCGCGAAAGCGACAGGGCAAGGGCGGGATTCTCTTCCAGGGCGTAGGACAGCCCTGTCACCTCAAGCACGCCCTGCAAGGTGCGGTCAAACTCATCTGCGATCTTGCGATACACCGCGCGCGCATTCTCGTTGGGTGAAAGGTCGGCATATTCCCCGGCAATCTGAATATCGGCCTTGCTGAGCGCCATCTGCACGTTCGACATCAGCGCGCGAAAGAATGGCCATTCCCGGTACATGCGCGTGAGCAGGGCGGATTCTTCCGCATCCCCAAGGACCGCGGCAAGTGCCGAACCGATGCCATACCAGGCCGGCAGGGTGTGGCGCGACTGGGCCCAACTGAATACCCAGGGAATGGCTCGCACCGAAGCCATCGAACGGTCGGTCTTCTTGCGATGGGATGGCCGTGAGCCGATGTTGAGCAGACCGATTTCGGTAATTGGCGTGCTCTCGTAGAAATAATCCAGAAAGCCCGGCGTGGCCTCAGTCAACTCGCGATAGGCCGTTTCACCCCGCTCCGCGAGTTCGGCCATCATCGCCTGAAACGCAGAATCAACCTCGCGCGGCGCACCCAGTAGGCCGCAACTGGCCTTGATCAGACCGGTCGCACCCATGCCGATCTCATAGTTTGCGGTCTCCGGATTGCTGTACTTGTAGTACAGCATCTCGCCCTGTTCGGTGAACTTGATCTGTCCGGCCACCGTGCCGGGCGGTTGGGACAGGATGGCCTCATGGGTCGGGCCGCCGCCTCGTCCCACCGTTCCGCCGCGGCCGTGGAACAAGCGGCACTCCAATCCGTGGCGGTGGGTAATGGCGATGATTTTGAGCTGCGCCTGATAGAGATTCCAGTTCGACGCCAGAATCCCGCCATCCTTGCAGGAATCCGAATAGCCCAGCATGACTTCCTGCATGTCGCCCGAAGCCTTGAGCAGGGCCCGATAGACATCGTTGGTGAACAGTGTTTCCAGCACCGCCTCACTGTGGCGCAAATCGTCCACGGTCTCGAAAAGGGGTGCAACCGAAAGTTTGCAGTACCAGTTGCCTTTCCTTCCGGCCAAGCCCACCAGCCGTCCAAGTAGCATTACTTCCATTACGTGGGACGCAGTATGGGTCATGGAAATCACGTAGGCACCAAAGGTTTCGGTGCCCACCTCATCCATCAGCCGAGCAACCTGGCGAAATACTTCCAGGGTTTCACGCGACTTGTCCGACAAGACCAGATCGCTCACGTAAAGCTCGCCCTCCTGGGAAATCCAGCGGCCAAGCTCGGCCAGCTTTTCCTCCTCTCCGGCAGCCAGATAGCTGGAGTCGGGATTGAGCTGGCGCAGAATCTCACCCACGGTCCGGGTATGCACCGTGGACTCTTGACGGACATCCAACTGCAACAGATGAAATCCGAAACTTTCCACCAGCCTGATCAGATCCTGCAGATCCGCTTCGGCCACCGCGCGGTCGCCATGGCTGACCAGCGAGGAACGGATCAGGTAAAGGTCCTCGAGCAATTCGCGCACGCCACTGTAGGCCATGGCTGAAGGCTTATCCCGTTCTTCCGCCAGCTTGCGCTGCACTTGATCCAGATTTTCCCGCAGCCGCGCCATCATGATGGACAGGAATCGCCGGTAGGGTTCACGCGCAAAACTCTGTGCCGCGGTGCCGAAAAACACCTTGCTGCCGAAGCGCGTTTCCACCCAGGCCAGGCGTGCGGCCAGAAGCCCCGGCAGCTTGCACCACTGCAGACTGTGGGTCAGCACGTGACGCAGTTCGTCCATGCGTCGCAGATACTCGTACAACGCCGTTTCCATCTGCTTGTATACGGCCCAGCGCGTCACCTCCGGGGTGACAAATGGATTGCCGTCCCGATCGCCGCCAATCCAGGAGCCGAAGCGAATGAAGCTTGGCACGCTGACAACCGGTTCGCCCGCATCGTTTACGCCGTAGTGCTTTCTGATCGCCTTGGCAAAATAACGATAGGCCAGTGGCACCGCGGCAAACAAGCTGTCCCGCACGTAATAGAGCCCGTTGCGAACCTCATCCTGCACCTCCAGTTTGGCGCTGCGCAGCTCGTCTGTTCGCCACATGACCCGAATCTCGCGCGACAGAGTCCCGATCAGTTCTTCCTGCTCGTTCCTGCCCAGCATGGGGTCATACAGGCGGTCGCACACGACGAAGATTCGCCGCAAGCTTTCCATGACTGCCCGGCGCCGCGCCTCGGTGGGATGCGCAGTGAACACGGGCGAATAGCGCAACTGGTTGGCCAGGGATTGCAGCGTTTCAGCCGTCACGCCCCTGTCCTTCAGGTCCGCGAGGGTATGATCAAAAGACCCCAACCAGGGCTCGCCGCCCATCGCCAGCTGGCGGCGACGATTTCTATGGGCAAAGGTTTCCTCGGCGATGTTGACCAGGCTGAAATAAGTGGAAAAGGCGCGGATGACCTGTTCCAGCCGCTCGGGCGGCAGGCCTTCGATCAGGCCCATCAGCCTCAGGCGCAAAGTCTTGTCTTCCTTTTGATGCAGGTCGACGAAGCCGGCGCGCAGGGCTTCCACGACCTCGAACAATTCCTGCCCGGCCACTTCCTTCAACACGTCGCCCAGCAGGGCGCCAAGCAGGCGAACCTGGGCCCGCAGTTCGTCGTCGGTCAGCAGATGCAATGGCGCGTTCATAAGCTAGGCAATTCGAAGCGGAGTGAGGGAGCGCAAGAGCGGCTCATTTTCGCATTTTTCCCTAACCCAGCCAAACCCGGGCATTTCTAAACATGCGCATCCATGGGCCGTCTTCGCCACGCCAGTCGGCCGGCTTCCAGGACAGTTGTGCTGCGCGGAACACCCGCTCCGGGTGGGGCATGAGAATGGTGAATCGCCCGTCAGGCGTGGTAAAGCCGGCGGCGCCACCGGGTGATCCGTTGGGGTTGAGCGGGTAGGTTTGCGCTGGCTGGCCACGATGGTCGACGCAGCGCAACGCCAGCCTGGCCTCCGCCGCATGAGCCGGCATACGGTAAGCCACGCGGCCTTCGCCGTGAGCCACAACGATGGGCATTCTCGATCCACACATGCCGCCAAGGAATATCGAAGGGCTGTCGACCACCTCCACTTCGACGAAGCGGGCCTCGAATTGTTCAGACTGGTTGCGCATGAACTGCGGCCAGGCTTCCGCACCGGGAATCAGGTCATGCAGCTGGCTCATCATCTGACAGCCATTGCAAACACCCAGGCCGAAACTATCGCTGCGTTCATAAAAGGCCTGGAATTCATCCCGCGCGCGGCGGTTGAACAGGATGGACTTGGCCCATCCCCCGCCCGCGCCCAGCACATCACCATAGGAAAATCCGCCGCACGCAACTACGCCCTTGAAGTCCCGCAGGGAAGTCCGGCCGGACAGCACATCGCTCATGTGCAGATCTATCGCGGCAAATCCTGCCCGGTCAAAGGCGGCCGCCATTTCCACCTGACCGTTAATCCCCTGTTCACGCAGGATCGCCACCTTGGGCCTGACCCCTGTGGCAATAAATGGCGCAGCAATATCGTCCTGCGGATTGAAGGTCAACATGTAGGAAACGCCCGGGTCGGTGGCGTCCTTCAGCCGTTCGAACTCCTCGATGGCGCATGCAGGGTTGTCTCGCAGCCTGGCCATCTGATAGCTCGGCATCGCCCACAACGCCAGCAGCTCGGTGCGCGGCACGTCGTATATGTTCTCGTCCAGGCGCGAGATGCGGATGCGATCATTGTGGTTGGTTTCACCGATGACATGAATTTCGCTACGCAGGCCAGCGTCCATGAAGGCCTGCAGCACGGCTGCCGTATTGGCACGGCGCACCTGAATCACCGCGCCGGCTTCCTCGTTGAACAACACCCGCAACAGTTTGGCCTGGCGCTCCGCGAAGCTCATCGCCTGGGGATCCGGCTCCGGCTCGCCCTCATCCTCCACGACATGGCGGATCAGGTCCTGACACAGCTCATCCAGTTCAAGGTTGAGGCCGCAATGCCCTGCAAACGCCATTTCACACAGGGCGACAAACAGGCCGCCATCGGAACGATCATGGTAGGCCAGCAGCCTGCCTTCGTTGCGCAGTTTCTGGATCATCCCGAAGAAGCTCGCCAAGGTCGGTGCGTCAGGTGCGTCCGGACATTCATCGCCCACCTGTTTGTAGACCTGCGCAAGCGCGGATCCGCCGAGCCGGTTTCTGCCATGGCCGAAGTCGATAAGGATCAGATCGGTGTCGCCGCAATCGGTTCGCAATTGTGGGGTCGAGTGCAGGCCCGCATCCGGCGTAGGGGCAAATGCAGACACCACAAGCGAAATGGGTGCGGTGACGGATTTCTTCCTGCCGTCCTCCTCCCATACCGTCTTCATGCTCATGGAGTCCTTGCCCACCGGGATGCTGATCCCCAGTTGCTGGCAATAGCCCGAAACGGCAGCAACCGTGTCGAACAAGGCGGCATCCTCTCCTGGATGTCCAGCCGGCGCCATCCAGTTGGCCGAAAGCTTCACATCGGAAAGCTTTTCGACACTTGCCGCCGCAAGATTGGTGAGGGCTTCCACAATTGCCATACGGCCCGATGCGGGCGCATCGACCAAGGCCAGGGGCGCTTTCTCGCCGATGGCCATGACCTCTCCCCGAAGCGTCTGATAACCCATCAAGGTGATGGCGCAGTCCGCCACCGGAAGCTGCCAGGGACCCACACACTGATCGCGCGCGGTCATGCCGCCCACGCTGCGGTCACCGATGGAAATCAGGAACATCTTGGAGGCCA
Organism: uncultured beta proteobacterium; assembly: GCA_963782495.1. Taxonomy (GTDB): domain Bacteria; phylum Pseudomonadota; class Gammaproteobacteria; order Burkholderiales; family Thiobacillaceae; genus DASQBT01. The sequence goes on from CAWAJU010000008.1 coordinate 122,313, forward strand.
CACCCGGGAGGGACAAGACGCGACGGACGGCGTCCTCCAGCGTGATGCCATCCAGGCGAAGCGGCTCCAGGTCACGCCGGCCTTCGGCCACATCCCGGGTCATCCTGGGCGGCTTGCCCAGAATCACGTCCAGCGGTACATCTACCGCATCGTTCTGCAACACCTCATCCGTCACTTGCAGACGGCTATCGGCGGTGGCCTCTCCCAGCACTTCAAACGGACAGCGTTCGCGCTCGCACACCGCGCGAAATTCACTGATGCGCGCAGCGTCTATGGCAAGAACGTAGCGTTCCTGGGCCTCGTTGCACCAGATCTCCTTGGGTGACATGCCCGACTCTTCCGAGGGCACGGCGCGCAGTTGGAAGTGTCCGCCCTTGCCACCGCCATGCACCAGCTCGGGCAGCGCATTGGACAGGCCGCCCGCCCCCACATCGTGAATCGAGAGGATGGGATTGTCCTTCCCCATCTGCCAGCAGCGGTCGATCACTTCCTGCGCGCGGCGCTGCATTTCCGGGTTGCCCCGCTGCACCGAATCGAAATCCAGATTCTCCTCATTGGCGCCGGTCGCCATGCTCGATGCCGCACCGCCACCCAGTCCGATCAACATGCCCGGGCCGCCCAACTGGATCACCAGCGCTCCCGCTGGCAACATTTGCTTGTGCACATGGTCTGCGCGTATATTGCCAACCCCACCTGCCAGCATGATGGGCTTGTGATAGCCGCGCATCTCGCCACCAATCTGTTCCTCGAAGGTGCGGAAATAACCCGTCAGATTGGGCCGGCCGAATTCGTTGTTGAAGGCGGCTGCACCTATTGGGCCCTCGATCATGATCTGCAGGGGCGATACGATGCGGTCGGGTTTGCCGTAAGTCGAATGAGGCGTGGCGGATGAGGCCGCTTCATACCTCTCCCAAGGCTGCTCATAACCTGGAATATTGAGATTGGAGACCGAGAACCCGCACAAGCCGGCCTTGGGCTCGGAGCCGCGTCCGGTTGCGCCCTCATCGCGTATCTCCCCTCCGGAGCCGGTGGCCGCACCCGGAAAGGGCGAAATGGCGGTGGGATGGTTATGGGTCTCCACCTTCATCAGGATATGCGTGAGCTCGGCGTTGAATGCGTACTGCCCGTCGCCACCCGGGTAGAAGCGCTCGATCTGCGCGCCTTCGATTACCGAGGAATTATCTTCATAGGCCGACAAGGTGCCCTCCGGCGAGGCCTTGTGGGTATCGCGAATCATGCCAAACAGGGTCTTGTCCTTGGCCTCGCCATCGATGATCCAACTCGCATTGAAGATCTTGTGGCGACAATGCTCGGAGTTGGCCTGAGCGAACATCATCAACTCCACATCTGTCGGGTTGCGCTCCAAGCGGGTGAAGCTTTCCACCAGATAATCGATCTCGTCGTCGGACAGCGCCAACCCCATTCCGCGATTGGCGGCCGTCAGCGCGTCGCGCCCGCCGCCCAGCACATCGACGGTTTCCAGCGGCCGCGGCGCGACATGGCGGAACAGCGCGCCGGCTTGGTCCAGTGACTGCAAAACGGTTTCCGTCATGCGGTCGTGAATTAGCGCCAGCACCCGGGCCTGTTGTTCTGCGCCAAACCCGTCTCCAGCAAGGTTTTCGAGCTGGTAGGCAACGGCCCGTTCGATGCGCATGACCTTGCTCAACCCGCAATTGTTCAGGATGTCCGTTGCCTTGGAAGACCACGGTGAAATTGTCCCGAAGCGAGGCGTGACCAGATACGCAGCAGCGGGGAAATCAAGCCCGGCGCTGAGCTCGGCGTCCCCCAGCACCTGCCTCAAGACATCCGCTTCTGCCGTCGACAGGGCTTCGCCGACCTCAACAAGATGCCAGAATCGGGTGGTGATTTGCCCCAGGGAGATGCCAGATTTGCGCGCCTCGTCGCGGATCTTGGCAAGGCGGAATTCGGATAACGCGGACCCTCCGCGCAAGGTGAGAATTGTGGCCATGGAACAGGCGAGCGAGGAAAGCTGTTATTTTACCTGAGCCTCAGTGCCCGAACTGAGGCTCGCGAATATTCCGAATTGCGCCGCTCACCACCTGGCATGACAAACGAATTCAGAACTGTACGGATGACAAGCATCACGCCGCGCACCCCGCAGGTGGACTGGAACCAGGAATTCGAGCGGTACTGGAATGGCGGCAATCCGGCGATCAGCCACACCTTCAACGGCTTGTCCCTGTTTTTCCAAAGGGCAAGAAATGGTTCATTGAGGTGGCGCGGGAAGTCGCGCGCGAGATGCGCCCGCTCGCAACCGGGAGACTCGGCACGCGAGGGCCATGTGTCTCCGCGCTTATTTCCATCCGCTTCATGCCAATGGCTGCCTCAAAGCTGCCGGCCTGCCAGTTGCTTCGGCGCAAGCCCTGCGCTTCCATCCGAGGAAAGACGACAACCGGCACAAGACAGGCCTTGGTCGCCGCAAATGAAGGGAGACTGCGTGAACTCGGGGCTGTAAACCTGTGACAGGTGAACGTCTTCCCTTGAATCTGCGGCAAACAAAAAAGGCAGCCGAAGCTGCCTTTCACTGCCTAGCCCGTACGCTGGAATCCGCTTAAACCCGGCGCTTGAATTCGTTGGTCCGCGTGTCGATCTCGATCTTGTCGCCAATCGCGACGAATGCTGCCACCTGAACTTCATAATGCGTGGGCTTGATGCGGGCTGGCTTCATCACCTTGCCGGAGGTGTCGCCCCGCACCGCGGGTTCGGTGTATTCCACTTCACGGACCACCGTGGTGGGCAACTCCACGGACAAGGCCTTACCCTCATAGAACACCACCTCCACCGGCATACCGTCATCCAGATAGTTGAGTGCGTCGGTCATATTGTCCGGCTCAATCTCGTACTGGTTGTAGTCCGAGTCCATGAAGACATACATGGGATCGGCGAAGTAGGAATAGGTGCACTCCTTGCGGTCCAGCGTCACGACGTCGAATTTTTCGTCTGCCTTGTAGACGCTCTCGGTGCCTGCGCCGGACAGCAGGTTCTTAAGCTTCATCTTGACCACGGCAACGTTGCGACCGGATTTGTTGTAGTCGGCCTTTTGCACAATCATGGGATCGGAACCGATCATCACCACATTGCCGGCACGGAGTTCCTGGGCGGTTTTCATCTTACTGCGTCCTGAATAAGGTTATAAAAAACAAAATATTATAACTTGTTTGAACTGAATTTCACCAGCCCTTCTGACAGGCTAGGAAGGGCAGCGAGTCGGCTGGCCCAGTCACAGGCGTGCCCTTTCCAGGCAGAGAGAGACTCCAGACAGGCCAGATCCAGGGGGCGGCCATGGTTCCAGGCCAAGTACAGTTCTTGCACCTGACTGGCCAGTGGTGCCGACACGCCCTCCAGGTACCGGTCCAGCCATGCCCGGACCTTCTTCCCGTGGGTATCGCCTTCCTGCACATAGGCCTGCCACAGCACAGGCCGGCCGGCAAACTGAGCGCGCACGAACGAATCCTCGCCTCGCACGATATTCAGGTCGCAGGCCCACAACAGCCGGTCGTATTGAACTTGCCCCAGAAATGGCAAGACACGCAGGTTCAGGTTCCCGCGCGTGATGCAATCCCCCGCCTGAGCCTCGCCCTTGCCAAAATATTTCAGGGCCGGTCCCAGCGCCTTGCTCTCCGGCAGAATGCAGCTTACCTGGTTTGAATGCTCCGCAAGGCCTTCCAACAGCTCAGCAATCGCCGCATTTTCGTAGGAAAAAAGAGAAACCCTGAGTTCTCCCACCGCGGGAATGGGCAGGTTCAATTGCCGCCAAAACTCAACCCGTGCTATGTCATCGAGCTGAAATGCCCGTACGATCTCCATCAGCCCGCGTTCCCGCAACAAGCCGCCTGTGGCCGGCGTGTATCCGGGGAAATAGAAGTATCTGACCAAGGGTAAACGGGGATGGGGGGAGGCCAGGCCGTGGCAGCCTTCCACCCAGTGCTCGGCAGACAGGTATTCAAGATTGAGCCAAACCGGTTTCACTTGTCGCGTCGCCATGGCCCCCAGGAAGGCTTCCGGCAACTCGCAGGCAAACGCCTCGATCACCAGGTCATGTGGAGCCACCTCGGTCAAGGGGCCAGTCCAGCGTCGCACTTCTATGCCTTGCCAATCCTGACGTTCCGCGTCTGGCGCGATATCCGGGCGGAGTTGGTTGAACGTGTGCAGATCGTCCACCCAGAGGCGAACTTGCAGGCCTTGCTCATCATGCAGTTGCCGGGCCAGGCGGGCAGCGACGCCGATGTCGCCGTAGTTGTCCACCACAGCACAGAACAGGTCGCAGGTATGAATCCCCTTCATATTTCAATCATGCATGAAAACAAAAAAGCCGGGCGATCCCGGCTTTCCTGTTTGACCGTCCTGATTAATTCTTCTTCAGGCAGCCGCTCATGAATTTCTTGCGCTCGGCGCCCTTCATGCCTTTGGCCTGCACATTGCATTCCTTCATTTTTTGCTGCTGTGCGGTTAGGGGCTTGCCGGATTTGGACATGCCGGAAGGCGATGCCGGAGCTTTGGCTTCGGCGGCGGGCGCGGCAGCGGGGGCTGCGGCAGCAGGCGCGGCAGCAGCACTACCGGAAAGACAGGACTTCATGAAGTCTTTCCGCTCGGCGCCCTTCTTGCCCTTGGCCTGGGCACTGCAGTCTTTCATGCGGCTTTGCTGCGCCGTGTCAGCCAACACCGGGCTTGACGCGGCGAAAAGCATGGCGGCAGCCAGGGCAATCATTGCGGGAAATTTCATGGTGTCTCCTTTGTGGTTGCTGGGAGACAGGAGTTTAGCCCGATTCTGGAAAAAGCTTTCAGCCCCTTGTCAAAAATAAAAAAGCGGCGTAGAAAGCCAATAAGTCTGGCTTTCAGGCTTGAGGGGGTTGTGGATTCAGGGCATTTCGAGCGTCTTGCAATCGAACAACAAGCGGGTTGCCGCACGCAGGTAGCGGCTGGTAGCACCTAGGGAGGATAGTTTCTATGGCAACAGGCACCGTCAAGTGGTTTAGCGATTCCAAAGGATTCGGCTTTATCACTCCCGACGACGGCGGCGAAGATGTGTTCGCGCATTTTTCCGCCATCAACATGAATGGCTTCAAGACGCTGAAAGAAGGCCAGAAAGTAACTTTTGAAGTGAGCCAGGGACCAAAAGGCAAACAGGCATCCAATATCCAGGCCGCCTAAACCTTTAGTTCCCCAGCAAAAACCCCGCAGCGCGGGGTTTTTTTATGGCTGAATGAAATCAAATGTGGGACGTGGATGATTGGACGGCGGGCGTTACCAGGTTGGAAATTTGAAATGGAGGGCCAAGGTTCGCGGCCGACCTATCCCTTTGCAAGACTCATTCCGGATTGTTGGCGGGGGAACGAGTCGAAAAGCCGACCTCCCAAACCAGACCAGCGGAGTCAGGAACTCGCTGCCCTCCGACAACAGGCCTGCTTCCGAACGCTGGTTGACCGACTAGCAGTGGGCCTGCAACTTGCGCACCAACATGTACGTCACTTCCTGGGCTTCCTTCTTGGCAATCCATGAGTGGTCATGGATAGGCAGCTTGACTTTGCAGATCAAGGTGAAGAGATTAATAGCGGGACCTGACGACAATCGCCAGTACCTGAAATTCGGTGGCACGATGGCATTGATCTCGGTCCCCTTGCTATGCTTTGATCCTTGAGTAACGCGAGCGGTTGCGTTTGGTTGGCGGTAGAGACTGCGGGGTGATCCCGTCGCTCCGCACCTGTTCAACTTCTGGTTCAAGCACACCGAGCGTACCATTGTCTGCCGCTCTGAACTGGGGCCTGAACGGGAACAGCAGGGAGGCTAAACTGTGGGAATGGAAGGGGAGAATACCCTGCTCTACGCCGTCCGTTGGTCGGTGCTGGGCTGCTATCTGGGGCAGATCGCCCTGATTCTTGCCCTGCTTACCTTTCCGCCCCTAGGCGTCTCTTTGTATTACGGTGAATATCCAATCAGCGTGCGCTATGTCAGCGTCATTGTCCTGCTGGTGGCTGCCGGCTGGCCTCTTTCGCGCCTCCGCGCGCCGGATCAGATCCAGGCTAACGAGGCCATGGTCATCGTCACCCTGGCCTTCGTGCTGACCCCGTTGTTCATGAGCTGGCCCCTGGCAGCGGCGGGACTGTCGGCCCTGGACGCTATGTTCGAGGCTGTCTCCGGGGTCACCACTACCGGCCTGACCACCCTTGCCACGGTGCAGAACAGAGGCCACTCCTTCCTGTTTGTCCGGGCCTGGATGCAATGGTACGGCGGCTTGGGTATCGCCGTGCTGGCGGTGGCGATCATGGCCCAACACGGCCTGGCCAGCCGCAAGCTGGTGGAGTGCGCGGGGGCCGAGGTGCAGGTCTCCTCCACCCGCACTCACGCCCGACGCGTGCTGGCGGTCTACGCCCTGCTCACGCTGTTCGGCGGATTGTTGATCTGGGCCGCGGGCCTCGCACCCTTCGACGCCTTGGCCCACGCCCTTTCCGCCGTTTCCACGGGCGGTTTCTCCACCTTCGATCAGAGCCTTGGCGGGCTACCCACCCTTGCTCCCTTCGCAGTGGCGTTTGTGAGCTTCCTGGGCGCCGTCTCTTTCCCCCTTTACTTCTTTGCCTGGCGCCGCGGCATCGGCGAGCTGTTGGGGGATCTGGAGCTGCATTCCCTTGCTGGAGCCTGCGTGGCGGGCACCCTGTTGTTGGCCCTGTGGTTATGGAAGAGTGGCGTCCCCATGGCGGAGGCCCTGCGCCAGGGTAGCCTGCTGGCGGTCTCTGCCCAAACCACGACGGGCTTCAGCGCTCTGTCGATTGCCAGCCTGGACGCTTTCCCCAAAGGCCTGCTCATCCTATCCATGGCGGTCGGCGGCAGCCTTGGCTCCACAGCTGGTGGGGTCAAGCTGTTGCGCGTACTGGTCCTCTTGCGACTCATCCAGACGCTGCTGCGCCGCAGTGCCGCACCGGAGCATGCCGTCGTGGAGGCACGCCTGGGTGGCAGGCGACTTATGGAAGAAGACATGATCCATGCCCTGCTCATCATCGCCCTGTTCAGTGCGGTTGTGATGCTTTCATGGCTGGCCTTCCTGGCCCAAGGCTACCCGGCTTTGGACGCCCTGTTCGAGGTGGTTTCCGCCGCCGGCACAGTGGGCCTGTCCGCGGGGATCACAAGCAGCGATCTTCCCGCCCTGCTCAAGCTGGTACTGTGCCTGGACATGTTGGCCGGACGCCTGGAGATCGTCGCTTTATTGGTGACCCTGTATCCTGTTACCTGGATTGGCAGGAAGCGGGAGGCGTGATGCGTGCGGTATTCATAGGTGCAGGGGCGATAGCGGTGATGACCGCGCGCACCCTGATCAAACGCGGCCATGAGGTCGTGATCATCGAGCGGGACAAGGGAAGCATCGACGCGCTCGGCAAGGAACTGGACTGCGGTTTCATCCACGGTGACGGCAGCAAGCCGGCCATCCTGCGGGAAGCCGATCCGGAGCAGACCGACTTCGTGTTCTGCCTCACCGGCAACGACCAGAGCAACATCATCGCCAGCCTGGTAGGCAAATCGCTGGGATTCAAGCGGGTGGTGACCCGCATCGAGGACCCGGAGTTCGAACACATCTGCATTGGGCTGGGCCTGCATGACATGATTGTTCCGGCCCGCACGATTGGCCGCTACCTGGCGGACATGTTTGCCGGCCACGACCCGCTGGAGTTGTCTGCCATGATCAAGGACGAGGCTCGGGTATTCAGCTTCGTTGTCAGGGAAGAAGAGGCGGGGACGATTGACGCCCTCGATCTGCCCAGGGACGCCAAGGTCGTGTGCTGCTACCGGGACGGCAAGTTCAGACTGCCAGAGCCAGCGGATAAACTGCGCGCGGATGACGAGGTCGTCGTCATTACCCACAGCCGCAATGTGTCCGATCTAAAGGAACGCTGGGGGCCGCGCAAATAACGCCGGTCTGGCACCTGACCTGTTCACTCCGTGAGAGGATCGGCCTTCATACCGGTACTTTGCCAATCCTGCTTGCCTTGAAGCTTGACGGCCCATCGTCGGTGGACAGCCGTCGCCAACTGCAGACTCCCCGATCCGCCGTTGCTGACCGAAACCAGGCCCACATTGCGTCGACCTTCGTTGCAAATTCCGATTGTGAAAAAGCCGAGACAGCCCCACTGCTGGGATCGTTTCAGCGGCCCATCCCGTTTGCCTTTAGACACATGCGGACGCCCCGCCTACATGTGCCGGATGATGGCGTCACCAAATTCAGAGCACTTGATTTCGGTCGCGCCTTCCATCAGGCGTGCAAAGTCGTAGGTCACGGTCTTCGCGGAAATTGCACCGTCCATTCCCTGGATGATGCAATCGGCTGCTTCAGTCCAACCCAGGTGGCGCAGCATCATTTCGGCGGACAGGATGATGGAGCCGGGGTTGACGTAATCCTGGCCCGCATATTTGGGTGCGGTGCCATGAGTGGCTTCGAACATGGCCACGGTGTCGGACAGATTGGCGCCGGGCGCGATGCCAATTCCGCCCACTTCGGCCGCCAGCGCATCGGAGACATAATCGCCATTCAGGTTAAGCGTGGCGATGACGTCATACTCGGCCGGGCGCAGCAGGATCTGTTGCAGGAAGGCGTCGGCAATGACATCCTTTATGACGATGCCGTTCGGCAGTTTCATCCATGGACCTTCATCGATCAGCGTTGCGCCGAACTCGCGCGCGGCCAGTTCATAGCCCCATTTCTTGAATCCGCCTTCGGTGAACTTCATGATATTGCCCTTGTGCACCAGGGTAACCGACTTGCGCCGGTTGTCGATCGCATATTGGATGGCGCGCCGGATCAGTCGCTCCGAGCCCTCGATGGACACGGGCTTGATGCCAATTGCCGATGATTCAGGGAAACGAATTTTCTTGACGCCCATTTCCCTTTGCAGAAATTCAATCATCTTCCTCGCTTCATCGGAATTGGCCTCCCACTCGATGCCCGCATAGATGTCCTCGGTGTTTTCGCGGAAGATCACCATGTCGACCTTTTCCGGCGCTTTCACCGGACTGGGCACGCCATTGAAATAGCGCACCGGACGCAGGCAGACGTAAAGATCCAGTATCTGGCGCAGCGCCACATTGAGCGAGCGCATGCCGCCCGAGGTTGGCGTGGTCAGCGGGCCCTTGATGGAGATCACATATTCCCGCACTGCTTCCACGGTCTCATCCGGCAGCCAGCTATCGGCGCCATAGACCCGCGTGGCCTTCTCTCCCGCAAAGACTTCCATCCAGGCGATCTTCTTTCTGTCACCGTAGGCTTTTCCCACCGCCGCATCCACCACTCGGCGCATGACCGGCGTGATGTCCACGCCCGTACCGTCGCCCTCTATGAATGGAATGATGGGAAAGTCCGGCACGCTCAGCGTGTTATCAGGCTTGACCGTGATCTTCTGGCCCTGGGAAGGAATCTGGAGATGTTGATAGCTCATGGCGTCGAGTAAAATTCAGTTTTGGAATCGTGCCGTGTCCCGTCTCATCCTGTTCAACAAACCCTATGGTGTGCTCTCGCAGTTCATGCCGGAAGGCCGCTATCAAGGCTTGAAGGATTACATTCCCGTTGCCGATGTGTATGCTGCCGGACGGCTGGATGGAGACAGTGAAGGCCTGCTCATTTTAACCGATGACGGCGCGCTTCAGCAGCGCATCGCGAATCCAGCCTCCAAGCTGAGCAAGACCTATTGGGCGCAGGTGGAAGGCATGGCGGATGAGGTCGCCTTGACGCGGTTGCGAAAGGGCGTGAATCTGCGCGACTTCACCACGCTCCCCGCCACAGTCAATATCATCGACGAACCGCCGGGCCTGTGGTTGCGCGATCCGCCCATACGCATACGCAAGGCCATCCCCACCAGTTGGCTGGAATTGATCATCAACGAAGGCAAGAACCGTCAGGTCCGGCGCATGACCGCTGTGGTTGGCCTGCCCACCCTGCGCCTGATCCGTTGGGCGGTAGGGGACTGGACACTGACGGGCCTTGTGCCCGGACAATGGAAGGAAATACGTGATTGAAATCTGGAGACCCAATGTCGTCGTAGCCGCTGTGGTGCAGCTAGACGGGCGGTTCCTGCTCGTCGAAGAGGAAACCACGGACGGTGTGCGGCTCAATCAGCCGGCCGGCCACTGGGAAGAATCTGAAACCCTGCTTGAGGCCGCAAGCCGCGAAACCCTGGAAGAGACCGGCTACCATTTTGACCCGACGGCATTGCTGGGCATCTACCGCTGGAAGCCGCCCGCCAAGGACCATACCTACCTGCGCTTTGCCTTCACCGGCGCGCTCACCGGGCACGAGCCTGCGCGGCCTCTCGATATCGGCATCATCCGGCCGCTGTGGCTGACCCTGGAGGAACTCCGCGCCACGCAGGCGCGCCATCGGAGCCCTCTGGTGCTGCGTTGCGTGGAAGACTACCTGGCGGGCAGGTCTTATGCGCTGGACCTGCTGACCCATCTGGATTGATCGTGTCGCACTGCAACTGTCATGGCTAAGGTCGTAGTTGGACTTTCCGGCGGCGTCGATTCCTCGGTCGCCGCCTGGCTGCTGAAGGAACAGGGCCATGAGGTGCTGGGCCTGTTCATGAAGAACTGGGACGATGACGACAACACCGAGCAATGCACGGCCCGGCAGGATTTTCTCGATGTGCTGGCCGTGGCCGAGGTGCTGGGCATCGAGGTGGAGGCCGTCAATTTCGCCGCGGAATACAAGGAGCGGGTATTCAGCTATTTTCTCGCCGAGTATTCCGCCGGCCGCACCCCCAATCCGGATGTGCTGTGCAACGCGGAAATCAAGTTCAAGGCCTTTCTTGATCATGCTTTGCGACTTGGCGCGGAATTCATCGCCACCGGCCACTATGCAGGCAAGGGACAGGACGAAGCTGGCCGCGCGACCTTGGTGCGTGCTGCCGACCTGAACAAGGACCAGAGTTATTTTCTCTACCGCTTGAACCAGCGCCAACTTCGCCCCACGCTGTTCCCATTGAGCGGCATGCAAAAACCTGAGGTGCGCAGGTTGGCGCAGCAAATCGGCCTGCCGAATTTTGCCAAGAAGGACAGCACCGGCATCTGTTTCATCGGCGAGCGGCCATTCAGGGAGTTTCTGCAACGCTACTTGCCGAGGCAATCCGGCCCCATGCAGACGCCGGATGGCGGGGTGGTAGGCGAGCATGAGGGATTGATGTATTACACCTTGGGCCAGCGCCAGGGGCTTTTCATCGGCGGTCCAGGCGAACCGTGGTTCGTGGGCGGCAAGGACGTAGCGGGAAATGTGCTGACCGTTGTGCAGGGGCACGATCATCCCCTGCTCTACCGCAGCAGCCTTGAGGCCTTGGACTTGTCCTGGGTCGCTGAAGAGGCACCTGACCCCGCGCGCCCTTATAGTGCGAAAACCCGCTACCGCCAGACCGACGCCTCCTGCAGCATCCGCCTACTCGACGCGGACCGGTTGAACGTGGTGTTCGACACCCCGCAATTTGCCGTTACCCCCGGGCAGTCAGTTGTCCTCTACGATGGGGTAACCTGCCTCGGGGGTGCAATCATCGCGTGAATCGATCATCCCAGTTCAAGGCCCACCGTCAAAGACCTACCCTCCGCCCGGATAATTATTGCGCAAGGCCTAAAGACTGCCCCCAACTGGCCGTTTCTTTATCTGGGCCGAACCCGGCCTGATTCATCTTTTTCACGCCCGTCCTTGTATTCGAGAATGATTTGGTCGTTATTGCCGTATTCAACCGATGACTGTCCTGCTCACGCACGAACCCGTTGTTAACAAGGCCAGGGCCATTACCGCCAATCGGCTGGTGGTGCATGGATCGTCGATGGAGGACACCTGCGACGGGTTGAACGATATCGCCAGCGACTGGCCAATGGAACGGACGGTGCTGCTGAGCCTGAATGGCTTTCCCCTGGATGCAACCCTGCTGGAATGGGAATTGCCCAGCAATACGCTGATTGAGCTTCCCGCCGCCTACCTGGCATCGCCTGAAGGCACCGCTCTCGCCCGCGAGCTGAACGAACACGGCACAGGCTTATGCGTTGCCGGCGCCGGCAAGGGAGACGCGCTTCCCGCCGACGTCCCACTGCGCTTCGGCCTGATGGACGCCCACACCCATTCGCAGGCCTTGCAGGGCATAGGTGTCCCCGTGGCCACCGGCCTGAAGGATTTGGCCGGATTTGAAGCCGCCACCGCTGCCGGGTTTGCCGGCGCCAGCGGCTGGTTCTTTCTCAATGACAAGCCCACCTCAAAGAAGCCCGCGCCGGCTGCCACCAATATCCTGCGGGTGCTCAACCTGGTCAGACGCGGAGCCGAGGTGCGCGAAATCGAGGAGGCGATCAAGCATGATGTGACCTTGTCTTTCCGGTTGCTGCGCTATGTGAATTCGGCGGCCTTTGGTCTGGCGGTCGAAATCCAGTCGTTCCGCCATGCGGTCACCATGCTGGGCTATGACAAGCTCAACAAGTGGCTGTCGGTGCTCCTGGTCAGCGCAAGCAAAGCCCCCGGCGCCCAGGCCATGATGCAGGCAGCGGTCTCACGTGGCCGATTCATGGAAATTGTGGGACAGAGCTATTTCGACAAATCGCAGTCGGACAACCTGTTCATTACCGGCGCGTTTTCATTGCTCGATGTGCTGTTAGGCGCAAAAATGGAAGCGCTGCTCGACAACATGCACCTGCCGGAACCTGTGATGGCGGCCCTCAGTTCCAATGAGGGCGTGTATGCGCCCTTCCTCAATCTCGCCCGGACCAGCGAAAGCGACCCGGACGGCTTTGCCCGGATGGCGCAGGAGCTGGGGATCAGCCCTCAGATGAGCAACCGTGCCAAGCTGATTGCTGTCTCCTTTGCCGATACACTCCAGGCAATGTAGGAGCCTTCCCGGCGGCAAAAAACGTAGGGGCCGACACCGGCTAACGGTAGAATATTCGCTTCTGAAACGCTCTGCAGCCAGCTTGCCTTTGCGATCATGAGTGAATCCCCGGTTACTTCAGCTACAAACTTCATCCGCAATCTCATCGACGAGCACAACGCCAGTGGCAAATGGGGCGGGCGGGTGGAGACCCGCTTCCCGCCCGAACCCAACGGTTATCTGCACTATGGCCATGCCAAGTCGATCTTCCTCAATTTTGGCCTGGCGCGAGACTACGGCGGAGTCTGCCATCTCCGCTTCGACGATACCAATCCGGAAAAGGAAGAGCAGGAATACGTCGATGCCATCGAGGCCGCGGTCAGGTGGCTGGGTTTCGACTGGGGCAGCCACCTGTATTTCGCTTCCAACTACTTTGACACCATGTATGCCTGCGCGGAATATCTCATCACCTCCGGCCATGCCTATGTGGACTCGCTCAGCGCGGAGGAAATGCGCAGCCACCGCGGCAGCCTGACCGAACCCGGCAGGGATAGTCCGTTTCGCAACCGCAGCGCGGAAGACAACCTGGCGCTGTTTCGCAGCATGCGGGCGGGCGAATTCCCCGATGGTGCCCACGTGTTAAGGGCCAAAATCGACATGGCGTCGCCCAACATCAATATGCGAGACCCGGCCATCTACCGCATCAAGCGCGCGACCCACCACAACACCGGTGATGCCTGGTGCATCTACCCCATGTACACCTATGCGCATCCGATCGAGGACGCGATCGAACACATCACCCATTCGATCTGCACCCTCGAATTCGAGGACCAGCGCCCGTTCTACGACTGGCTGCTGGACAAGCTTGCCGACGGCAATTTCTTTACCCGACCGCTGCCCCAGCAAATCGAGTTCGCCCGCCTGAACCTCACCTACGTCGTCCTCTCCAAACGCAAGCTGATCGAACTGGTGGAAGGCAAGCATACCGACGGCTGGGACGACCCCCGCATGCCCACCCTGGTGGGCGCGCGCCGCCGCGGCTTCACACCCAACGGATTCCGCATCTTCACCGACCGGATTGGAGTGTCCAAGGCCGATTCATGGATTGACATGAGCGTCCTGGAAGACTGCATGCGCGAGGACCTCAATGAGGCTGCGCCGCGCCGCATCGCCGTGCTGAACCCACTCAAGCTCGTCATCGACAATTATCCTGCGGGCCAAAGCGAGTTGTGCCATGCGCCCAACCATCCGCAGAAGCCCGAGTTGGGCCAGCGCGACATGCCCTTTGGCCGGGAACTTTGGATCGAACGCGAAGACTTCATGGAAACGCCGGCCAAGGGCTTCTTCCGCCTATTCCCGCCGCGTCTCGACGCGGCGGGCATCATGCAGCCCGGCAGTAAGGTCAGGCTGCGCTATGCGTACGTGGTGGAATGCACGGGCTATGACAAGGATGCCGAGGGCAATGTCACCGCGGTGCACTGCACCTATCTGCCTGAGACAAGATCCGGCACACCAGGCGCCGACAGCGTCAAGGTCAAGGGCAACCTGCACTGGGTTTGCGCCGTCCATGCATATGAATCCCAGGTGCGCTTGTACGACCGGCTGTTTGCCGTGCCCCACCCGGGCACGGGTGAGCGCGACTACATCCAGGACATCAATCCGGATTCCAAACGCACCCTCAGCGCCATGCTGGAACCCTCGCTCAAGCAGGCAAGGCCTGAAGACCATTTCCAGTTTGAGCGACATGGCTACTTCGTAGCCGACCTGAAAGACTCAAGCATTGGGGCCCCGGTATTCAATCGCACCGTAACCTTGAAGGATTCCTGGACCGGCAGGCCACATGGCTGACGCCCTTACCCGTTTTGTCTTTGAGCACGCCCCGGTCAAGGGTGGCGTGGTTCAGTTGACTGAAACCTGGCGCGCCGTGCAATCCCATGCAAATTACCCGCCCCCGCTCAAGACCGTGCTGGGCGAACTGCTGGCTGCCGCCGCACTGCTGACCTCAGGCATCAAGTTCGATGGCAGCCTGGTGCTGCAACTCCATGGCACCGGCCCGGTCAAGCTCATCGTGGTGGAAGCTTCGTCCCAACGCACTCTGCGGGCCACTGCCAAGTGGGAAGGCGAACTGCGCGACGCCAGCCTGGCCGCACTCCTCGGGCATGGCCGATTCGTCATCACCCTGGACCAGAGCAAGGCCGGCAAGCAGAACTACCAGGGCATCGTGCCACTGGAAGGTCAGAGCGTGGCGGACATACTGTCGCATTACATGGCCACTTCGGAACAACTGGAAACCCGAATCTTCCTGGCGGCAGGCAGCCACTCGGTGGGCGGCATGCTGTTGCAGAAGCTGCCGGACAAAATCGAAGAGCAGGACGACGATACCTGGAACCGGGTCGGTCACCTGGCAGCCACCCTCACCGCCGAGGAATTGCTCACGCTACCGGCGAACGATATCCTCCTGCGGCTGTTTCACGAGGAAACCCTGCGTCGTTTTGAACAGGAATCCATGGCCTTCCGCTGTACCTGCAGTCGGGAAAATGTCGGCAACATGCTCAAGACCCTGGGCCGCGACGAAGTGACAAGCATCATCGCCGAGCAGGATCAGGTGGAAGTCCGCTGCGAGTTCTGCGATACCCTCTATGTGTTCGATCCGGTGGATGCGGCGCAGTTATTCGTCCAAGGAACGGTGATCCCAAGCAGCGACGCCCGGCACTGCAACCCGGGCAGCGGTGAACCGATCAATTCCACATGGATAACCTGACCCATACGCTGTCCGGCCTGGTGCTTGCGCGCCTGAGCAAGAAGTCCGGAGGAACCCGATCCGCTCAGCTTCAAGACTCGCATGATCGTGGCCGGTCTGGCCACCAACATGCCGGACCTGGACATCGTCCTCGCGCCCATTTCCTCCCAGCTTTATCTGCTCCACCATCGTGGTGAAACCCATTCTCTCCTGATGCTGCCGTTGTGGGCGCTGCTGCTGTCCTGGATGTTCGGGAAAGGTGTTCAGACATCCTGGTGGCTGGCGGCCGTTTTATGCGCTGGTCGCACTGAGCCTCTTGATCCACATCCTGCTCGACTGGATCACCGGCTATGGCACCCAGTTGCTTGCGCCTTTATCCGACCACCGGTTCGCGCTGGGCACCACCTTCATCATCGATCCGGTACTCGCCGGCCTGTTCCTGGTTGGTGCGGCTTTGCCGGCCCTGTTCAAGTCCAGCCGTCTGCCGGTGCCGTTTCGATCGGACCCGCTAGTCGCCGGTGCGGCCACCCTGCTGGCAGTCGCCTGGATAAGCTGGGAAGCAGTAATGCAGCAACAGGCGCGCGATATCGGCCACGCCTATGCCCGGTCACAAGGCTGGCCCCAAGCCAGCGTGACGCGCCGAAGCCCGCCCCATCGCGCCGTGGAACTGGACTGTAATTGTGAAGGAAGGCGAACGCTATCACTACGCTCATCTGCACTTGCGCGATCACCCTGTTGCGCAACCGGGCCATGATGCAAACTGGTTGCTCAAGGCATTAGCCGACTTCAAGATTCCACGCAGGCGCAGTGGCATGGCGTGGCCCAGTTCGGGCTGGGAGCGGACGCCGAACTGGCCCGCGACGTGTGGGCGCGGCCGGAGCTGGAATTCCTTCGATGGTTTGCCGAGGCGCCCGCCCTATCCCGCGTCGATCACCATGTCGGCCGGCTCTGCGTGTGGTTCGAGGACTTGCGTTTTCTGACGCCGGGCCGCTACGGCTCTTTCCTGTTCGGAATCTGCGCCCCCGACTGGCGGGTCTATCGCATGGGCATGGACGGGCTGCCCAAACGCGATCGCTAGCAGCCGACTTCAGGCATCCGTCCCGGCTTGAGCTGGCTGCCGAATTTGTCGATCGCTTTCTTCACCTTGGGCGCGACCACAAACTGGCAGTATGGCTGGTAGCTGTTCTGCTCATAGTAGTTCTGATGGTAGTCCTCGGCCGGATAAAAAGTCTGTGCCGCAGTCACTTCGGTCACGATTGGATTGGGCCAATGGGCTGCTTCTGCCTTGATAACGGCCGCTGCCGCTGCCTGCTGTTCGGCCGAGTGATAATAGATTGCAGAGCGATACTGGGTGCCGCTGTCATTGCCTTGCCGGTTGAGCGTGGTGGGGTCATGTATGGCGAAGAACACTTCGAGCAGATCTTCGAAGCTGATCTGGACCGGATCAAAATGGATCTGCACCACTTCCGCATGTCCTGTGCTGCCCGTGCAGACTGACTTGTAGTCGGGATTGGGCATCGCCCGCCCATGTAGCCGGATACCACGCGCTCCACGCCGCGCAGACGTTGGAATACCGCCTCCAGGCACCAGAAGCAGCCGCCAGCCAGGGTTGCAGTTTCGCTAGTCATGATGTCCTCCGTTTGGTCTGCTGCTTGGTCGCAGCCCGAGCCCGTTACTTACGCCCGCTGTGGCGTTTTCTCGAGATGGTTTAACAGTGCGTGTCGCGGACGTGCGGATCCCCGCAAGCGGGGCCCCTCCTTACTGCTCACGGCCCCGCTCTGACACGTCATTGGATAAGCCTGCTCCCGCGCGTCGCGGGCCGGGACCGTTCGCGGACGTGCGGATCCCCGCAAGCGGGGCCCCTCCTTACTGCTCACGGCCCCGCTCTGACACGTCATTGGATAAGCCTGCTCCCGCGCGTCGCGGGCCGGGACCGTTCGCGGACGTGCGGATCCCCGCAAGCGGGGCCCCTCCTTACTGCTCACGGCCCCTCAGGAACGGTGTCCCTGAACGATTTACGTTCGGCGAGCTTGGTGGCGAAATTGGCGAGGTTGGCGTGGGCATTGCGCCAGTCGATGTAGGAAAAGCGAAAATCCAGGTATCCCAACGCGCAACCGGCGGCGATATCGGCCAAAGAAAATTTTCCGCCAACAAAATGCACGCGCTCATCCAAAGCCTCCGACAGCGCCTCAAGCGCGCGGAATACCTTGGTCTCCTGACGGGCCGTCCACTCTTTGCTGCGCTGTTCTTCGGGGCGCTTGCCTTCCAGGAACATCAAGGCGGCCGCGTCGATCATGCCGTCAGCCAGTGCTTCAATCTTGCGCACAGCAATCCGGGTGCCCGGCTCCTTGGGAAGCAGATTACCCACAGGACTGACGTTTTCCAGGTACTCGACGATTACCCGCGAGTCATACAGGGTTTCGCCATCTTTCAGCACCAGCACCGGCACTTTGCCGAGGGGATTGACCTCACCAACCTTGGTGTCCGGGCTCCAGGGCACATCCAGCACCAGTTCGAAGGGGATCTTCTTTTCCAGCAGCACGATGCGAACCTTGCGGCCAAAGGGGGTGGTAGGCGAACTGACGAGCTTCATCTTGCACCGACGATTTCAGGTGGCTTCATTATCTATGCTTTAAGCGCCAAATCAATCTGCTTGCGCAATTCCGGCAGGACTTCGGCCTCGAACCAGGGATTGAGCTTCAACCAGCGGCGATTGCGCGGACTGGGGTGCGGAAGCGGAAAAAACGCCGGCAAAAAATCCTCGTAGGCCCGCACCGTAGCGGCAAGCGTCTTGCCCTGTCTGTTGCCCAGATAATAGGCTTGCGCATAACGACCGACCAGCAGCGTCAAACGCAGTCCCGGCAGGGCCGCGCGCAAGGGCGGATGCCAGAGCGGCGCGCACTCGGGACGCGGCGGCAGGTCGGCGCCCTTTTCGGTGCCGGGATAGCACAGGCCGGCCGGAATGATGGCTACGCAGGACTCGTCATAGAACGCCGCGCGCTCCAATTGCAGCCAGGTTCGCAACAGATCGCCGGACGGATCGTTCCAGGGAATGCCGGTCTCATGCACCTTGCGGCCGGGTGCCTGGCCTACGATAAGTAGCCAGGCGGTTGGCGACGCGCGCAACACCGGGCGCGGTTCGTGCGGCAGACTGGCCGCGCACACCCGACAGGCGCGGGCTTGCCTGAGCAGATTTTCAAGATCAGGCGGCGCGTGCGGAAATGAAGTTTTTGATGGCTTGGGCATCCGGGCTCATGATTTCCACGCGCTGGGGCAAGTTCTCCAACCCCACCAGATCGGCCGGCCGTTGCGGGTCCCGGCCCAGAGCCTCGCGGATGGCATCCTCGAACTTGGCGGGCAGCGCAGTTTCCAGGCACACCAGCGGAACACCAGTTTCACGATGCTGCATGCCAACGTGTACACCGTCCGCCGTATGGGTATCAATCATGACGCCAAACTTGTCCCAGGTCTGGCGTATGGTCTGCATGCGCAGAGTGTGGTTGCTGGCGCCCGAGACAAAGCCGTAGTCCGCCACCTTTTCGAACAAGCCCTCGGCATTGAAGTCAACCGGCTCGCTGCGATCCACGCGCTTCCACAAATCGCGTATCCGCGTTGCATCGCGCCGCGCCAGATCGAAGGCGAAGCGCTCGAAGTTCGAAGCCTTGGAAATGTCCATCGATGGGCTGGAGGTGTGGTAGGTGTGGCTGGCGTCGCGCGGACGATACACGCCGGTGCGGAAAAATTCGTCCAGCACGTCGTTCTCGTTCGTCGCGACGATGAGCTTGTGGATCGGCAGTCCCATCATGCGGGCGATATGCCCCGCGCACACGTTGCCGAAATTGCCCGAAGGCACGGCGAACGACACCTGTTCACGGTTATTCTGCGTGACCGCAAAGTAGGCCTTGAAATAGTAGATGATCTGCGCCGCAACTCGCGCCCAGTTGATGGAATTGACCGCGCCGATCTTGTAGCGGGCCTTGAAGTCCGCGTCATTGGATACCGCCTTGACCATGTCCTGACAGTCGTCAAATACGCCGCGCACCGCGATGTTGAAGATGTTCGGATCCTGCAGGCTATACATCTGCGCCTGCTGGAAGCGGGTCATGCCCTCGACTGGCGAGAGCATGAACACCTGCACCCCGTGCTTGCCGCGCATCGCGTACTCGGCCGCGGACCCGGTGTCGCCCGAAGTCGCGCCCAGGATGTTGAGGGTCTCGCCGCGCTGCTCAAGCACATACTCGAACAGATTGCCGAGCAGTTGCATGGCCATGTCCTTGAAGGCGAGCGTCGGGCCATTGGACAGGGACAGGATGTGCAACCCCGGTTCAAGGGTGAGCAACGGCGTGATGTCCTGCGCATTTTGCCCCGAGCGGACATGACAATAGACTTCGGCGCGGTAGGTCTTGTCGACAAGGGCCTTCAGGTCGGCTGCAGGAATGTCGGTGATGAACTGGGTGAGAATGGCGTAGGCCAGATCTCGATAGTTCAGCTCCCGCAGGACGGACAAATCGGCTTCGGTCAGGCGCGGATATTCCTCAGGCAGATAAAGCCCGCCGTCGGAGCCCAGTCCGCCCAGCAGGATGTCGGAGAAGCCAAGTTTGGGCGCCAGGCCCCGGGTGCTGATGTAATTCATATGATCGCGAGGAGTGAGGAGTGAGGAGTGAGGCGCAAACATCCCATGGTCCACCCCTGACTCTCTACTTACCCAAGGTTTCCAGGCGGATGCGCGTCACCTTGCCCTGCACGCTGCTCAGACCTTCCATGCGGGCGATGGCGGCATTGATGTATTTCTCCACGGTTTCATGGGTCAGCAGGATCAGGTCCGTGCTGTCCTCGCCCTCCTCCGGCTCTCGCTGTATCAGGGCGTCGATCGAGATGTCCTGGTCCGCCAGGATGCGGGTGATGTCTGCCAGCACGCCGGTTTCGTCCGACACCCGCATGCGCAGGTAATAAGCAGTCTCCACTTCCTCCATCGGCAGGATCGGCAGATCCGCCAGAAGGGCATCGGGCTGGAACGCCAGATGCGGCACCCGGTGATGCGGATCGGCTGTGGACAGCCGGGTGACATCGACCAGGTCCGCCACCACCGCCGAGGCCGTGGGCTCCGCACCGGCGCCGGCGCCATAATATAGGGTCGGGCCGACCGCATCGCCCATGATCAGCACTGCATTCATCGGTCCGTTCACATTGGCGATCAGGCGCTTCTCCGGAATCAAGGTAGGGTGGACCCGCAGTTCGATGCCGTTGGCGCGGCGCTTGGTGATGCCGAGCAATTTGATGCGATAGCCCAGTTGCTCGGCGTATTTCACGTCATCACCCGTAAGCTGCGTAATTCCTTCCGTGTAGGCCTTGTCGAACTGGACCGGAATGCCAAACGCAATGGCGGACAATATCGTCAGCTTGTGGGCGGCATCGATGCCTTCCACATCGAAAGTGGGATCGGCTTCGGCATAACCCAGATCCTGCGCCTGCTTCAGCACGGTGTCGAATCCCAGGCCTTTCTCGCGCATTTCGGTCAGGATGAAATTGGTCGTGCCGTTGATGATGCCGGCCACCCACTCGATGCGGTTCGCGGTCAATCCCTCGCGCAGGGCCTTGATGATGGGAATGCCACCCGCCACCGCCGCTTCGAAGGCCACCATCACGCCCTTGTTCTGTGCCGCGGCGAAAATCTCGTTGCCATGTTTGGCGAGCAGGTGCTTGTTGGCGGTGACCACGTGCTTGCCGTTTGCGATCGCGGTCAGCACCAGTTCCTTGGCCGGTTCCAGGCCACCGATCAGTTCCACCACGATATCGATGTCGGGGTTGTTGACGACAGCAAACGGATCGTCCGTCAGGGTGATGCGCTCATTTCCGTAGTGCTTGGCTTTTGCCAGATTGCGCACCGCCGCCATAATGACGTGAATTTCGCGACCGGCGCGCCGCGTGATTTCCTGCCGGTTGCGCCGCAATACCGTCAGGGTGCCGCCTCCCACCGTACCCAGTCCGAGCAGTCCGACCTTGATTGGTTTCATGTTGTTTTCTTGGCCCTTCTCTTATTTGTGCACTTTACGTATGCGTTCAAGATGGCGGTCAATGCGGGTAAACGCCTCTTTCAGGTCTTCTTCGTGAGGCAGGAAGACCACACGGAAATGATCCGGGCTGGGCCAGTTGAAACCCGTGCCCTGAACCACCAACACCTTTTCCTGTTCCAGCAGATCGAGAATGAATTTCTGGTCATCCACAATCGGGTAGAGCTTCGGGTCAAGGCGCGGAAACAAGTACATGGCGGCCTGCGGTTTGACGCAGCTCACGCCGGGAATAGCCGTCAACATGCCCCAGGCCAGGTCGCGCTGGCGCGTGAGCCGCCCGCCCGGCGCCACCAGGTCGTTGATGCTCTGGTAGCCGCCCAGCGCAGTCTGGATTGCATACTGGCCCGGCACATTGGAGCAAAGGCGCATGGAAGCCAGCATGTAGAGGCCTTCGAGGTAATCCTGCGCATGCTTCTTTTCACCCGACACGGTCAGCCAGCCCGCCCGATAGCCGCAGGCGCGGTAATTCTTCGACAGGCCGTTGAAGGTCACCACCAGTACATCGTCCGCCAGGGCGCCGATCGCGGTGTGCTTGGCGCCGTCGTAGAGAACCTTGTCGTAAATCTCGTCGGCGTACACGATCAGGCGATGCTGGCGCGCCAGATCGAGAATTTCCTTGAGCAGCTCCGGCGGATACAGCGCACCGGTGGGGTTGTTGGGATTGATCACCACGACGGCACGGGTGCTGGCCGTGATCTTGGCCCGCATATCGGCGATGTCAGGCAGCCAGCCAGAGCCCTCGTCGCAGATGTAATGGCGCGGCACCCCGCCCGCCAGGCTGACCGCCGCCGTCCACAGAGGATAGTCCGGAGTCGGGATGAGCACTTCGTCACCATTGTTGAGCAAGGCCTGCATGGACATGACAATCAACTCGGACACACCGTTGCCGACGAAGATGTCCTCGATCTGCACTCCGCCTATGCCTTTCTGCTGGGTATAGTGCATGATCGCCTTGCGCGCGGAGAACAACCCTTTGGAGTCGGTGTAGCCCGAGGCATTGGGCAAGTTGACGATCACGTCGTGGACAATTTCTTCCGGCGCCTCGAATCCGAACGGTGCCGGATTGCCGATGTTGAGCTTGATGATGCGATGACCTTCCTCCTCCATCTGGCGCGAACGCGCGAGCACCGGCCCACGGATGTCGTAGCAGACGTTATCCAGCTTGCTGGATTTGCGCACAACGGGCAGGCGCGAAGGAGACGCAGGCGGCTCTCCGCCTGCATGAGATCGGTTAGGCATACCGGAACCAGGAATGGATTAAAGATTGTGATTTTACTGAATGCCGCAAGGGTACGCCAAACAGTGCTTGTACAATTCATCGCGTAAAGCCCTGCCCGGCATCATGAATAAGACAGTCCTCTCCACCCTCAGAAATCGCAACCACGGGTTGCGCCGCCAGATCAAGCGCGCCCGGCGCGGGATCCTCCACCCTCGCTTGTGGACGATCCGGCTGGTGTTCTGGCTGGGTGCTGCCACGGTGGGGCTGACTGCGGTCTTTTATGCCGCATCCGCGGCCCGCGCCGACCGGTTGTTCCACGCCCTCGCCAGGGAATATCCGCTGGCGCCCTTGTTGATTACCCCGGCGGGCTTCGTCCTGGCGGCCTGGCTTACCCAGCGCTTCTTTCCCGGCGCCGAAGGCAGCGGCATTCCGCAGGTGATCTGGGCGTTGCGCCAGCGCAGCCATGCGTTGAGTACCCAACTGCTGTCGATTCGCATCGTCGTCGGCAAAATCGCTTTGACCCTGCTGGGCCTGATCAGCGGCGCCTCCATCGGCCGCGAAGGTCCCACCGTGCATGTTGGCGCCTCAATACTCTACAGCCTGCGCCACGTTCCGGTCCTGCGCCGCCGCCGCATGGACAACGCGCTGATCGTCGCAGGAGGTGCCGCGGGACTGGCCGCCGCGTTCAACACGCCACTTGCCGGCATCGTGTTTGCCATCGAGGAACTGAGCCGCGGTTTCGAAGAACGCAGCAGCGGCATCCTCATCACCGGGGTGCTGATCGCCGGCCTCATGGCCATTGTGCTGCTCGGCAACTACACCTATTTCGGGGTCCATCATGCGCCGCTGAATCTCTATCAGGGACTGGTCGCCGTGCCTGCCGCAGGCATACTCGGTGGTTTCGCGGGCGGCCTGTTTGCCGCCTTGCTGGTGCTGTCGGTCGACGCCGTGGCGCCCCTGCGCCAGCGCCGGCCCCTGCTGCTCGCGGCGGGCTGCGGCGTGGCAGTGGCGCTGGTCGGCCTTTTATCCGGCGGCGCGAGCTATGGCACCGGATATGAAGAGGCCAAGGCCATCATCGGCAGCCAACATCCCGCCACCTGGCTTTACCCCGCGACAAAATTTCTAGCCACGCTGGCCTCTTATCTGAGCGGCATCCCCGGCGGTCTGTTCGCCCCTTCGCTTGCCACCGGGGCGGGCCTGGGCGCCAGTCTGGCGGGCTGGTGGGGCGAGCCCTCCTCTTATGTTGCCTTTGCCATCCTGGGCATGGCGGGCTATCTTGCCGGCGTAACCCGAGCCCCCATCACCTCATTTGTAATCGTCATGGAAATGACCTCCGACCGCAGCCTGACCCTCGCCCTGATTGCGACCACCTTTCTCGCCAGCAGCGTGTCGCGCCTGCTCAATCGCCACCCCCTCTACCGCCAGCTTGCAGATCTGGCCGCACGCGCCAGCAATGCCTCAACGCAGCAGGCGGACACGCCTTGAGCCTGCCATGAAGCTGCACCTGTCCAACCCATCCGGCGTCAACAGCATCACCGGCTATGGCGATGGCTATGTGGAGATCAATCACCAACGCCACACCACCAGCCTGGTCGTCACCCCCCAGACTCTCTATGTGGACGACTGGGCCGGACTGGACTTCGTGCAACTGAGCGAAGACCATTTCGCCCGCCTGGCGCAACTCAAGCCGGAGATGGTGCTGCTCGGAACCGGCGCCAAACTGCGCTTCCCGCATCCGCGGTTGAGCCACGCCCTTGCGGAAGCCCGCATTGGACTGGATGTCATGGACACGGGCGCGACCTGCCGGACCTATAACATTCTGCTGGCCGAGGGGCGGAATGTGCTGGCGGTGATCTTGGTGTAGACGGGCATCGCTACAGGAATATGGAGATTCGATCGCAAACCGAAATCTGATCTGGTCTTTATCCTTGAAGGTGCCCTCACTGTCGTAGGGCTTGAGGCTGGCTCTGCGAGTGCGGTTCAACATCGAACCATCATTTCGAGCCTTGAAATTCCACCCAACGCCCTCATTTACCAACCCGTTGCAAACCACTGAATGAACATCACCATGAACGAAACCTCTACCAAGGAAACCCTGGGCTTTCAGGCCGAAGTCAAGCAGCTCCTGCAGCTCATGATCCATTCGCTGTATTCGAACAAGGACATCTTCCTGCGCGAGCTGATTTCCAATGCGTCGGACGCTGCCGACAAGCTGCGTTTCGAGGCGCTGACCGACGCCGCGCTGTTCGAGAACGACAGCGAACTCAATATCCGCGTGGCCTTCGACCGCGACGCGCGCACCTTGATCATCTCCGACAACGGCATCGGCATGAGCCGCCAGGAAGTCATCGAGCACATCGGCACCATCGCGAAATCCGGCACGCGCGAGTTCTTCTCCCAGCTCTCGGGCGATCAGAAGAAGGACGCACAGTTGATCGGCCAGTTCGGTGTGGGCTTTTATTCCTCCTTCATCGTCGCCGACCGGGTGACGCTCACCACCCGCCGCGCAGGCCTCACCGCCGCGCACGGGGTGCGCTGGGAATCGGGCGGCGAAGGCGACTACACGCTGGAAACCGTGGACAGGGCGACGCGCGGCACCGAAGTCGTCCTGCATCTTCGGGAAGGCGAGGACGAGTTCCTGTCCGACTGGAAGATCAAATCGATCATCCGCACCTATTCGGACCACATCACCCTGCCCATCCTGATGAAGAAGAGCGAGTGGAAGGACGGCGTGGAAGTGCCTACCGATGAGGATGAAACCGTCAACCGCGCCTCCGCCCTGTGGGCGCGCGCCAAGAAGGACATCAGCGAGGAGGAATACCGCGAGTTCTACAAGCACGTGGCGCATGACCACGAGGCGCCGCTGGCCTGGTCCCACAACCGGGTCGAGGGCAAGCAGGACTATATCTCGCTGCTTTATCTGCCGGCGCATGCGCCCTTTGATCTGTACGACCGCCAGCAGCGCCACGGCATCAAGCTCTATGTGCGCCGCGTCTTCATCATGGACGACGCCGAGCAACTGATGCCGCAATACCTGCGCTTCGTACGCGGGGTGATCGACTCGTCCGACCTGCCGCTCAATGTGTCGCGCGAAATCCTCCAGCATTCGAAGGACATCGAGGCAATCCGCGGCGGCTCGGTCAAGAAGGTGCTCGGCCTGCTGGAAGACATGGCGGAGAACAAACCGGAGGATTACACGAAGTTCTGGAACGAATTCGGCCGGGTGCTGAAGGAGGGCCCTGGCGAGGATTTCGCCAACCGCGAGCGGATCGCGGGCCTGCTCAGATTCAGTTCGACCCACGCCGACAGCGAGGCACAGGTCGTCTCGCTGAAGGATTACATCGCCCGCATGAAGGAGGGCCAGAAGGCGATCTATACCATCACCGCCGAAAGCTTCGCGGCTGCGAAGAACAGCCCGCACCTGGAAATCTTCCGCAAGAAAGGCATCGAAGTGCTGCTTCTTTCCGACCGGGTGGATGAATGGCTGCTGTCCAATTTGAACGAATTCGACGGCAAACCGCTCACCTCGGTCACCAAGGGCGCGCTTGATCTGGGTGAGTTGGAAGATGAAGCCGACAAGACCGCGCAGAAGGAGACCGAAGACGCCCTGCAACCGCTGGTCGAACGCATCCAGACGACGCTGGGCGAACGCGTCAAGGGCGTGCGCGTCAGCCACCGGCTGACCGAATCACCCGCCTGCCTCGTCACCGGCGAGGGCGACATGAGCGCCAATCTGGAACGCCTGCTCAAAGCTGCGGGCCAAAATGCGCCGACCATCAAGCCAACGCTGGAAATCAACCCCGGCCACGCGCTCGTCACCCGGTTGAACAAGGAGACCGACGAAGCGCGCTTTGCCGATTGGGCGAATCTACTGTTCGAACAGGCATTGCTGGCGGAAGGCGGCCAGCTCGACGAGCCCGCCAGTTTCGTTCGTCGGCTTAACGGATTGTTGAGC
Source organism: uncultured beta proteobacterium (assembly GCA_963782495.1). Classification (GTDB taxonomy): domain Bacteria; phylum Pseudomonadota; class Gammaproteobacteria; order Burkholderiales; family Thiobacillaceae; genus DASQBT01. The sequence continues at coordinate 149,140 of CAWAJU010000008.1, forward strand.
CAGTTGCCAATCTAATCGGCGTGCCCCGGAGGCGTTTTGCCGAATTGGCCCCCTTGATCAGAAGTGGTACGCAACACCGAGCGAGAACATGTTGCTATCCATGCTGCCAGTCTTGTTCGATTTGCCGAGACCGTTTACGTGATCGAACTCGCCACGCAGATCGATATTGTCGGCAATCCTGTAACTTGCTCCCAAGCCGATGAGTGGACGGACCTCGTTGGCCGTCGCGTTACCTGTGGCGGCGCTGGCCGCTCCACTGGCCAGCAGGCTGGACTTGGCTCTGACAGCCACCGCCCCGGCTTTGGCAAAAACCGAGAATTTGTCCGAGAGCGGCAGGATGCCCAGCGCTACAAGATCCAGACCGCCTGCTTTCAAATCTCCCGTAGCAGTGCCCCCGGCATAGGCTGCGGAGTACTTCGCCTTGCCAAAATCGATATAGCCCGCTTCCACCGCAAAGTTGCTGTTGATGCCGTAGCCCAATTGCAAGCGCCACTGGTTGCCGCTGCCGCTGTCGCTGCTGCTCAAGCCGGTTGCACCGGCACCGGTCAAGGCGGAATCGAAGGTGCTTTTCTTCAGGGAATCTTTCGAATGGGTGATGTCGCCCACCACGTAAAGATCGCCTGCCATTACTCCCTGACACAAGACCAACAGGGTCAGAGGAATCCATCTTTTCAACTTCATGCTGCGCTCCTAAACTGTGCCAATGGGCACGATCAATAACCAGATTCAAACTGGCTTGGAATTTTTCTTGCTGATGGCGTATGCCAACAGGTTGGGTGTTTGCTTGGACAGCGCGAGGTCAACCAGCCCGGGCAGCACGGCATTGATGCGGGCAAACAGGCTTTCCGGAAATCCAAGGTAGGCCTCACTGCGTTGCAGCTCGATCGCGCGGACAATGGCTTTCGCTACCGGGCCCGGCTCATCCATGCGCATCATGCCTCGCCGGGCCATTTCGTGAACCACCGGCGGATTGAGCGGGGTGTTCACCGCGCGCGGAGAAACATAGGTCACCCCTACGCCGCTGCCTGCCAGTTCCCGGCGCAGCGCCTGCGAGTATCCCCGCAGCGCGAACTTGGTGGCTGAGTAGGCGGCAAAGTATGGAAAGCCGATGCTGCCAAACATCGAGCCCACGTTGACGATGCGTCCATGGCGCCGCTCCAGCATCCCGGGAAGAAATGCGCGGGCCAGTTGCATGGGCGCCTCGACATTGACCTGTATCATGCGCTGCAGCATCGCGGGGTCTTCATCCTGAAACGCCCTGAAATCCAGCACCCCAGCCAGGTTGATGAGCACGTCGGCGCCGCCCCATGAGCGTTCCACGGCGTTGACTGCCCTCTCGCGCTGGTCGGCCCGGGAAACGTCGCATGTGCAGGTGAAGGTTTGCGCGTCTCTTGCCGTATCAAAATTCATCAGGGGCACGGAGACATCGGGTTGGCGTACCAACAGGCACAGGCGCGCGCCTTTGGCTGCGAGTTCCTCCGTCAGTGCCTTGCCGATGCCGCCACCGGCGCCCGTGATGACGATGCGTTGATTATTTAGCTGCATGAATTCACCTTGACGAGGACTTGAAAGAGTCACCGGCTTCTGACTTGATCCTGGCCATCAGCGCGTCGATTTCGTGCCGCCGCCCTTTGTCCGCGAGCGGACGCTGCGGACGCGGGTGCGCAGCCAGCGCACGATCGAGAAACTTCATGGCATCCTGGTAGCGGTGCTTGCCATACAGGAAGTCGGCGTAGAAATAATTCGGATCGATGCCAGCTGGGTTGACCTGCAGTGCCTTCTTCAAATACGACTCGGCCTTGTCGTCATCGCCAAACCCGATCGGCCAGCCCGGCACCTTGTAGTAGAGGGTGCCCAGCGAGGTATAGATCGACCCCTGCATGGCGTCTGCGTTGATCTTCTCTGCAGCCATGAGCTGGTTACGCGCCTGCTTGGCCAGACCCAGTGCGCCCAGCCCTCCTTTCGCCCCGGCATGGGAACTCAGGGTGATGCCGTACCAGATGAGCGGCTCCGGCTGGTTGGGATATTGACGGGCCAGGGCTTCCTCCTGCTCTTCCAGTTGTCCGAATGCGTCGGACTTGGCCCCGTCCGGAAGTTCGTAATTGATGTGTTCCCATTGGTGCTGGATGTCGAGTATGGCCTGATCAAGGGCGGAATCGGCCTGAACGGGCAAGGCTGCGAACAGGGCTGCCATTCCAATGGCGGGCAAGAGCAATTTCATTAGGGATCTCCTTAAGAAGAAAGTTGTTGGGCAACTGAACGAAACACATCGCCATAGAGCTGAAAGAACATGCGCGCACAGTGCAAGACCTCGCTTCTGTCCGCAGGATCTTCCAGGCGATTGACCAGTCCTTCAAGAAACGCAATGTGGTCCTGATCCACGCTGCCGTGCGAAGTCAGATAGCGAAACGCCGTTTGCGGCAGGCCCAGATTGGTTCGGATGGCCTCGGCAGCACGATGCGCCAGGTTTACGCTGGTGCCTTCGAGCACGAAAACCATGCCAAAGAACCCGGCCGGATTGCGGCGTTGAATGGTGTCGTAGGCGTAGGCGACCATCAGCTCGGTGGCAGGATGAGGCGGGCTGTTGCGCACCGCCTCTGGGTCACCCCCGGCTGCGGCGATGTCATCCAGTATCCATTCCTCATGGCCGATCTCTTCCTCGATGTATTTGGCCACGGCTTCGCGCAACCAGTTCAGGCGCTCGGGCAGCCGCGCGCCGCAGGCCATGAGCAGAGGAACCGTATGCTTGACGTGGTGATAGGCTTGGCCGAGGTAGTCGAGATATTCCCGGCGACTGACGTCGCCGCTCAATGCGCGCTGGAGAACCGGTATCCCGATCATTCGGTCGCGCTCCTTCGTCGTGGAAGCGGATAGATAATCAAAGAAGGACATGGTGCTCCTCGATGGCATAATGCTGTTCGATGCGGGCTTGGTACTGGCGCCATACGGCGTGCCTGTGGATACAGCCGGCGCCGTTGGCCAGACCATTTGCGGGCGAGAACGGCTGCTCGGCAATAACCCAGCGACCGATCTGCGCATAGTCGGGCAGGCGCGGGTTGATATGGTCCAGCGCGGCGATCAGATCCTGCATGCTGGCATCCCGGCCGGGCACGAGCACGGCGACGTTGATCGCCTGGCCCTCGCCGAATACGGCAGCCTGGGCAATGAGCGGATGGCTGGTCAACTCGCCCTCGACCCATTCCGGGGACACATTGCGACCGTAGGCGGTCGCGTAGGCGGTCTTCTTGCGGCCGGTCAGAAACAGGAAGCCATCGTCATCCAGGTATCCGAGATCGCCCGTGTGCCATGCCTCATACGCCGCGGATTCTGGATGCCCAAGATAGCCGCGGAGCAGATTGCCGGACACCAGCACCTCGCCATCGTCCGCGATGCTGATCTTCAGATGTGGCAGCGGCCTGCCCACGCTGCCGCGTCGTTCAGAGGACGGCGTGTTCAGGCAGGCCACCGAGCCTGCTTCCGACAGGCCATACCCCTGAAATACAGGCAGACCCAATGTGCGCGCACGTTCAAGCAAATGTGACGGAGTCGGGGCTCCGCCGACGGCGATAAAGCGCAAGGAGTCGGGAGCGGGGATGCCCGCGTCCACACACTCGACCATGAGCTTGAGCAGTTGAGGCACCAGGGTCGTCGTGGTTGGTGCATACGCCCCAAGCGCGCCGAGGAACTGCTTGGGCTGCAATCCGGATGATCCGGCCAGGCCACAACTGGCAAGATCTGGAACCTGCGCCAGCGCGCCTGCCCAGAGTGGCGCATACAGGCCTGCAATGTTCTCCAGCAGGGTGGACAGCGGCAGCAACGATAAGGCCCGGTCCCGCGGGCTGGCTTGCACCGCCTCGCACAGAGCAGCCGTCACGTTCCCTAATGTCTCCGCCGACAGGCACACTCCCTTGGGCCGGCCGGTTGTGCCCGACGTATAGGTGACCTTGACGGTCCCGCGGGGCAGGGGTTGAGCGGTGTCGTCCGATGCGATGGCCTTGCACCAGAATAGCCAAACCGGCCGCCCGGCGATTACGATCCTGGCATATGACTGGCTGTTCAGCAGCCCAGCCACGCGCTCGGGATGGTCGGTCGCCACCATGTCCAGGTCGGCATCCCGAATCAGGTGCTGTAATTGCGAATCCGAGAAAAAACCTGGCATGGGAACGCACACCCGATCGCCATTGAGCAGAGCCAGATCGAGGCATGCCCAATGGACGCCATTGCTGAGCAGCAAGCCCACCCGATTGGCCGACAACATACTCGTCAGTCTATCGACTTCCAAATGCAGTGAGCGCCAATCCAGTCGAACGCACTCGTCCCTGATTGCAGCCGCATGGGGGCGCTCGACTGCATTTCGGCTGAGCCGTTCCAACAGCCGCTTCATTCCTGAGCCGCCATCCGATCCGAGATCTGTGCTGCGCGGGCGAAGCTTGCGCCCATGGCGTGGGCAGACTTCAGCAGGCTGAGCAGATTCGCGCTTTGAGCGCCTTTTGCCCGTTGTAGCTTGTCGAGTCCGGCGTGGATGTCGCCGACGTAAACCGCAGGCCCCGCCTTATAGTAGCTGCCCCACGAGGTACCCAAGTCCGGCAGGCGTTTGGGATCGGCAGGACCCAACATCAAGGGCTTCAGGCCGAGACGGTGGAAGGCATTTGCCAACGGGCGGGTGGCGGTGAACAGTACCCAGCGATAACGTGCGGCCGCAAGAAATGCGGTGCTGGCGGCGATGATCCAGCGTGCTTGGCCGGCATCGAGCGCGGCGAGGTTCCCAACCTCCACCATTTCTTCCCGCTTGACCGTCAGCCCCAAGCGGCCTGAAGCCAGCTCATGTGCGGGTGAATCCAGATACTGCTCGGAAAATAAACGTGCGGTAGAACCATCGCGGTAGCCAACGACTGCGCTTAGCTCATCGCTGATGCTAAAACCCACCAGGTTTGGATAGAAGCACGACACATCCGCTCCATGTGCTTGCTTGAATACGGCGCGAATGAAATCCTGCAGGGTGGGCCGAAGCAGATGTCCGGGCCTGACGTGATAAAGGTCAACAAGGCTCGAAAGCTCGGCCAGCAGCGGATCGACGCCAGTCTCGACAAAGGGTGAAACTTGATTGCTCATGCGTAAGGTCCGGTTAGTCAGCCTTATCCCATAATGCAAGCGCCGTGCCAATTACGTAACTATATGTTTATGCACAACAGTTGTGTATTTTCTTGCCCTCTCAAGACCATGCGAATCTTGCAGTGCGCAAAAAATGCAGACAGCATTTGCAGGCAAGCCGGTCGTGCCGATCAGGCCCGATTTCCTATTCGCCTTTTTCGCAGAGCGGGTGGAGTTGCGATGCCAAGGCCGCCGGTATGGGCAGCCTCGCCACGACTCGCACCCTGGCGTCCACTCGACAGGAAACCACGTAACCAATCGCGCCCGGAGTCTCGGCGACGAAACGCAGCATGGATTCCTGGGAGCGGACCGAATAGGGAGGAGAGATGCCGTGGAAATAGCGTTCAGTCCAATAGCGCTGCAAGGCCTCTGGTCGTTCTCCCAGCAGGCTCAAGGAGAATGCAACCCGCAACTGATCGGTGGGCGCAAGATTCAGCGGTATCAGCGCCGCATGTGCGTCATCCACACGTATGCGTTTCAGGAAAATATCCTGCAGGTTGGACCGATCGAAATTGATGGATGGCGACGTTGGCCCCGTAATCACCGCAATCGTGTCTTCCCCGTGAGCCGTCAAAGTCCACGCGAGACATATCGATACAAGTAACCAACGAAACGTCGCCCGCCCATTGAACAACGCCGGCTCCATCAAAACAGAATGGCGACCGAAAACAGCCAGCCATCGGGAGCCAGGACTTCCTGACCCCATGAATCCCGGTGTTCGAGTTTGACGGATAAGGGCGGCGTGGGCCGATACGTGATCCCCAGGCTGGTGGTATTGAGCACACCGCTGAATAACTGTGCCTTGTAGCGCTCCTGGCGGGCGATGGCATAGAAGTCATAGCCGATCGGCGCGACCAGTTGGAGGTAGCCCCCCCATTCCTTTCCGCCCCCCGCGGTTTCGTCCTTGCGGTAGACACTTTCACCCGACAGCTCCCAATCGTTGCGGGTGTAGAACATGTCAAGACCAGCCAGGTCCTTGAAATCGGGTAGATCTTTCAGGCGGTAGCGCGCGGCCGACAGTCCCATCTGGAAGGCATCGTCTATGGTTCGATATTGCAAGCGCATGCCGCCGCCATGTTGAAACGAACTGGTGGGATTGGGCGAAACATTGACTTCCGTGTAGGTCAGCTCATGGCCTTCGGTGGGATCTAACTGGGCCGAATCGTCGAGGTACGCCTGGTAGTCAATTGCCGCCCCCCCCAATGGCCAACTGCCATACAACTGGATGCCCGAGGCATTGCGGGCAAACGGGGCAGCCGTGGTGAGGGGCCGGGATACCGTCCAAACCAGCGGGTCGGCGTGGATCTGATTCCAGCGGCCGATGGGCGTGAGAAACTTTCCGAGTCTCAGGGTGTGACGGGGCGCCAGGTTGTAGTCGACGTAGAAACGCTCGAAATCAAGATCCGCATCCGTGGTGGAGAAGCCGTCACGGGTCAGGGTGAGGGGATTGCTGACTTCGATCTCGGAGAAGAAGTGCCAGTCTGGAGTCGGATCGCCGTGCAGGAACAGGCTCAGGTCCTGGACGGCAGCCTTGGCGGTCTCGTGTTCCAGTTTGCTGGCCTGCACACTGACATAACCGCCCGCCGTCAGTCCCAGCCACGGGAGCGCATATCCCTGTCCCAACTCATAAGGCACGGCCCAGGCTGATCGTGCCATCAACAGGAACATACCCAGCAAGGCCCAAAGACCTCGATGAACCACATGCTTGGCTGCTGCCAGGCACAACGCAAACCGGAACGCCCCTGAACTTGGGCTGTTCAATATCAACACGCTGTGGTCTCCAAAAAGCTTATTGCAGATGGTGAGGATGGGCAATTTCGTCTTGTTCCGGATGCGCCCAAACAGGTCCACTTTCCAGCATTCATGATCGAACTTCACTTGCGCCGAATCGCATGGCGCTGAAGTGTATGATAACGAGCCAGCGCATTGTACCCAGTTTGCCCAGTAAAGGATTCATCACTTGATCTTGACCGCTGCACGTAGTCGCCCCTTGACTATCCGTGCCGCCATTCTTCGTGGATTTCTGGCGTTGGTGCTGTTGGTCATACTCCTGAGCGGCAGTCTGTCTTATATCGAGTTACGCCAGGCTCTTCAGGCAGAAATTGCGCAAAATCTGGGCAATAGCGCGGAAAGCCTGTTGGAACGCATCGACGTGTTCTTCTTCGAACGACTGGAAGATCTGCGCGAATGGCATCGCCTCGAACTTATGCAGGACATACAAGTTGGGGATGTGGACAAACGCCTGGCGCGTCTGTTATCTGATCTGAAGGCTGGCCACGGTGACGTTTACAACGCACTTTATTGCACGAATATGGCAGGCCTGATTGTCGCAGCCAGCGACCCGGGACTGATCGCCAAGACCCGATTGCCTGGCGCACTCCTGCCCGGTCAAAAGCAGAATGCAAACACCCAGGTGGTGATGGAGCGTAGCGTCTCAAACGCGCCTGAAGGCGGCGACCACATCGTGCTGCGCACACCGGTGCCCAACGCATTCGGCACTGGAGACTTGGGCTATCTGTACGCAGTCCTGAACTGGAACGTCGTGCAGGGCTTTCTGCGGGATGGGGTCTCGGACAGCGAACGTACTGCCCTGCTGCTTGGTGAGGAAGATCAGATCATGGCAGCCGCCGGACCACTGTCTCCAGCCAGTCAGGCTCCGCCGCTCAAGTTGCCGCGTTGGTATGACGCTGGCGGGAAGACCCTGACCCGGAAACACTCCGGGGAAATTTTCGGGGTGCGCAGTCTGCTGGTAGGTGCCGCATCGGCGGCGGGCTTCCAGCACTTTCAGGGATTCGGCTGGCACATGCTGGTCGTGGAACCCACCAGCGTCGCCTTTGCTCCCATTGTGCGGCTGACCTGGGCGATTCTTGGCGGGCTGCTGTTCAGCCTGGTGGTCGCCGGCTGGCTTGCCATGCGACTCTCCGCAAGGATTGCCAGCCCGATAGGCAAAGTCACCGAGTTCGCGCGAAACTTCCGTCAGACACAGTCACTGGCGATGCCGGAAGTCGTGACCAATATCAGCGAGGTCGCCGAGCTCAATGGCGCATTCGGCGAAATGGTCCAGGCGCTGGAACGGTCGCAAGAGCAGCTCATCCGTGCAAGCAAACTTGCGGTGGTCGGCGAGATGGCGGCGATCATGGCGCATGAAGTTCGCACGCCGCTGGGTATTCTAAAGTCCTCTGCCCAGATGCTGGAACGCCGCCCCGGTTTGTCATCACAGGATCGTGAACTGACGGGCTTCATTATCAACGAGACGGAACGCCTGAACCGCCTGGTCACGACCCTGCTGGAAAGTACCACGCCCCGGCCGCCCCTATTGCAGGACCGCGACTTGCACGAGATCATTACTCATGTATTGGCCCTGATTGAAAGCAAAGCTGAGAAAGGGCGCATCAATCTGGAACATCGCTTGCATGCAAATCCTTCCATCATTTCCTGTGACCGGGAACAGATCATCCAGGTCCTTCTGAACCTCGTGATCAACGCGATTCAACATGTGCCCGATGGCGGCCATATTCTGATTACCAGCCAAAATGATGGCGCGGGTATCAGTGTGCAGATCGAGGATAACGGTCCCGGCATTTCCGAACCGGATCGAAAACGGATCTTTGATCCGTTCTTTACCCAGCGCAAAGGCGGCATAGGGTTGGGGCTCACCATCGTCCAGCAGATTGTCCAGGCCCATGGCGGCAAGATAGGCGTGTCGAAGAGCGTGCTTGGCGGAGCCTGCTTCAAGCTCTATCTGCATGAATCTGCGCAAATGAGTGATCCAGAAGGTCCTGATACTGACAAGGCGACACTCAGGGGGGAATCAGCATGAGCAGCCGCATCCTGGTGGTCGACGACGAGGAGAAGATGCGTCGAATCCTGGAACTGGCGCTCTTGGGCATGGGCCACGAAGTCGTCCAGGCAGCTGACGGACAGGAGGCCCTCGATCAGCTTGCCGATGGCGCCTTCGATCTGGTGCTCACCGACCTGCGCATGCCGCGTCTCGATGGATTGGGCCTCTTGCAGGCGCTGCGGGCACACGGCGAGAGCATGCCGGTCATCGTGCTGACGGCCCACGGAACGGTTCAGAGCGCGGTGGAAGCCATGAAGCTGGGTGCGGTGGACTACATCATTCGCCCGTTCGAAATGTCCACCGTGGAACTGGCCGTTTCACGCGCCCTGGCCATGGAACAGGTGCAGCGCGAAAACCGTTTCCTGCGCGACGAGATGGAACGAGGCTGGGGCGAATTCGTCGGCCAGAGCCAGGCCATGCTGGATCTTTACCAGTTGATACGCCAAGTTGCTCCAGCACGCTCCAGCGTCATGGTGGTGGGCGAAACCGGCACTGGCAAGGAATTGGTGGCGCGCGCCATTCATCACGAGTCACATCGGCCCGGATTATTCGTACCTATCAACTGCGCGGCGATACCTGCCGATCTGCTGGAAAGCGAACTATTCGGTTATCGCAAGGGCGCCTTTACCGGGGCCGACCGCGACCGCATGGGTCGTTTCGAAGTCGCGAGTCGAGGCACCCTGTTCCTGGACGAGATCACCGAAATGCCGATGGCATTGCAGAGCAAGTTGCTGCGCGTGCTGCAGGAGAACTCCGTCGAGCGGCTTGGCAGCCACAAACCGGTTGAGCTGGACCTCAGGGTAGTGGCTGCAACCAATCGCGATCCCATGCGAGCGGTCACCGATGGCCAGCTTCGTCAGGACCTGTATTTCCGCCTCAATGTAGTGCGTGTGGATGTACCTCCCCTGCGCGAACGGCGCGACGACATCCCGCTGCTGGCGGAGCATTTCCTCGAAAAGCACAGCCGGGACCTGGGTCGCAATCCGCCTCGGCTTGCGTCTGCGACCTTGGATAGACTTGCAGCCTACGCATGGCCCGGCAACATCCGTGAGTTGGAAAACATGATGGAACGTGCAGCGGTACTCGCGCAAGGCGACAGCATCGCCCCCAGCCAGCTTCCGCCGGAAGTGACGGGCCCACGCTCGAATCACAGCGCCACCATTCCCTCGCAAGACCGTTCTCGGGAGAGCCTGGTGCTGGATTCTCAAGTGGAAGCACTGGAGAAGAGCCTGATTCTGCAAGCCTTGCAGCGCACTTCGGATAACAAATCGGCGGCAGCGCGTTTGCTGGAAATCAGTGAGCGTTCGCTGTGGTACAAAATCAGGAAATACGGAATTTGAAACGTTCCTTAAGGCCGGAACTCACTCGGGCACGCCCATATCCGGCCAATCACATTATCCTTCTGGTGCCGCACGGAGAACGCTTACAGCTTCACTTGTGAATAGCCGGACTCGCGCTGGCTGCGAAGCGCGAGCACGAAGACCGTGTCGATCTCGGCAATGAAGCGGTACAAGGCCACGTAGCCATGCGACTGGCGGCCGATGATCAGTTCCCTCTTGTCCAACTCCGCAGGCCGTCCGATAAGAGGGTTCTGTTCAAGCACAGTGATGGCGTGAATGATTTCCTGAACGCGGGAGGCGGCATCTTCCACCTCGTATTGGGCCAGATGGCCAGGAATGCGTTCGATGTCATCGCCGACCTCAGGGGCCAGTTCGATGCTGGCCACCCTCAGCAACCCAATTTGCGGGCGATGGGAGCTTTACGGTTTCGCCGGCCATGCTGCCTTCAAGATAGGTCCGCATTTCATGCCAGGGTATCGCCTTCTCGCTGGCGATGATATTGGCGTAGCGCTGATCGGCAATGTCGTTGAATGTACGGCACTGCTCTTCCTGTTCCGTCTTCTCCGCAATGGCCTGCAGGATGAAGTTGTGCGATGTGGTGCCTGCGTGTTCGGCTGCAGCGGCGACGCGCGCTTTCAATTCTTCGGGCAGGCGGATGGTGGTGGTTGACATGGAAGTCTCCAGCTGTGGCGCCATAACTTGATTCAGCACGACTGTGCCACATTCGTCCAATCCGCGCGGCCTTGCTTCGCATGATCACTCCGGAACCTGAATGTCCTGTCCCCCGACTCTATTCCTCCGCGAGGCGGAGAGAGGCCGAATTCAGCTCGGCAGGATATCGCGGAAGGTGTGGATGGCCTGAAACTCTTCCGGATCTTTTTCCGGCAGGCGCGTGTCGGGAAAGCGAACCGCGCGGAGATGCGCAATCCCGAACGCCTGAGCGCTGCGCAGTACCGGCAGGCTGTCGTCGACCAGGAGGGTCGCAGCCGGATTAAACGGCTCGCGCTCCTGTAGCGCAGCCCAAAAGCTCTGCGCTTCCTTGGGCTTGCCCACGTCGTGCGCGGAATGCAGGGCATCGAAATAGGCTTCCAGCCCGGTCACGCGCATTTTCAGGATCACGCTCTTGCGGTGCGCATTGGTCACCATGACCACCCGCTTGCCGGCGGCACGGGCCGCGGCGAGGAATTCCGGCACGTCGGGATGGATGGCGATCAGATGGGCGACCTCCTCTTTGAGGGCGGCGACGTCCATGTCCAGTTCGCGGCTCCAGAAGTCCACGCAATACCATTCCAGGGTGCCGGCGCGGTGGTGGTAGCGCCCCGCCAGTTCCTGGCGCGCCGCCTCGTGGCTGATGCCGTGCTTTTGCGCGTAGCGCAGCGGCACATGCTCGCGCCAGAAATGATTGTCGTAATAGAGATCGAGCAGGGTGCCGTCCATGTCGAGAAACACGGTTTGAATTCGCCTCCAGTCAAGCATGCATGAGCGCCTTCACATGGGCGGCCGCGCTGCGGCCCAGGGCGGGCAGGTCATAGCCTCCTTCCAACATGGCCACCACTCTTCCGCCGGCATGGGCATCGGCGATGCGGCAGACTTCGGCGGTAAGCCAGGCGAAATCCGCTTCCAGCAGATTGAGCCCGGCAAGTGGATCGTCCCGATGCGCATCAAAGCCGGCAGAGATCAATATGAAATCGGGCACGTGCGCTTCCAGGGCTGGCAGGCCAAGTTCCTGCCAGGAGGCGCGAAATCCTTCGCCGTTCGTACCGGAGCGTAGCGGTATCGGCACATAGCCTGGGTGGGCTGTAGTACCGCAGTATGGAAACAGGGGATGCTGAAAACTGGAGAGCAGCAGGACGCGCTCATCCCTATCGAATATCTGCTCGGTGCCGTTGCCATGATGCACATCGAAATCGACGATCGCGACCCGTACCACGCTTGGCTGGTCAAGCGCATGGCGGGTGGCCACTGCGATATTGTTGAGCAGGCAGAAGCCCATGGCGTGCGCCGATCCGGCATGGTGGCCGGGTGGTCTTACGTTGCAGAAAGCACGCCTGTATTTGCCCGCGACTATGTCGTCCACTGCCTTCACCCCCGCCCCTGCTGCGTGCAGCGCAGCCTCCCAACTCTTCGCACAAAGGCCGGTATCGGAATCGATCCAGTTGATCCCTGAATCGGGTGCGGCGTTGAACAGCGCGTCCAGATGGGCGCCAGGATGCACGCGTTCCAAAATCTCCCGGGCGGCGCGAGGCGCTTCAATTCGAATCAGGGCGGAGAAGATCGGATCGCTCTCAAGCGCCTGTTCGATGGCGGCAATTCGCTCAGGCTGTTCCGGATGCCAGGCACCCAGGTCATGAGCGGCACATTCCCGATTAGTGATGAAAGCAGTGGGCACGCTGCCCATAAGTCCAGGACCCGTAGACACGCCCTAGAAGAGTTCGTCTTTGGTCACGCCCTTGCGGCGCAGAAGCTGGCGCAGCATACGCAGGGCTTCCATCTGAATCTGGCGCACTCGTTCGCGGGTGACTTTCAGCTCCAGCGCCAGATCCTCCAGGGTGCTGACTTCCAGATTGTTCAGGCCGAAGCGCCGTTCGATCACCCAGCGCTGTTTGTCATTGAGTTGCCCGAGCCATTCTTGCACGTGGTCTTCCACCTCGGTAAGCTGCAGCAAGTCTTCCGGCAACTGCATGTTCTCGTCTGCAATCGCATCCCCCAGGGACAGACTTGGATCAATATCGAGCGGCGCGTCCAGCGAGGCCACGCGCTCGTTCAGGGCCATGATCCTGCGCACTTCCTCGGGCAATTGCCCGGTCAGATGGGCAATGTCCTCTGGCGTCGGATCAGCCACACCGTGGGTTTCCAGATGGCGCTGGGCGCGCAGAAAGATGTTGAGTTCCTTGATCACGTGCACCGGTAGCCGAATGGTGCGCGACTGGTTCATGATGGCACGCTCGATGTTCTGGCGGATCCACCAGGTGGCGTAGGTGGAAAAACGGAAGCCGCGTTCCGGGTCGAATTTTTCCAGCGCGTGAATCAGCCCCAGATTGCCTTCTTCCACCAGATCCAGCAGGGCCAGTCCGCGATTGGCATAGTGCTTGGCAATGTTCACCACCAGGCGCAAATTGTGTTCGATCATTTTCTGCCGCGCAGCGAAATCGCCCAACTTGGTGCGGCGCGCCAGTCCCACTTCCTGCTCGGGCGTCAGCAAGGGCGCATGACCGATTTCGTTGAGATAGATTTGCGTAACATCGGCCTGCACCTCCGGATCGGGACTGGCCGCTTCCGCGCCAGCCTCTTCTTCAACCGCGTCCTCAGCCGGTTCGGCAGCTTCAGCCGACTCGGTCAATTCGTCGTCGCGGTCAGATGGATACTTGTGGCTCATGAACGGTTGGGCAGCAGTTTGAGCGGGTCCAGGGGTTTTCCGAATTGGCGGATTTCAAAGTGGAGTTTAACCCGATCCGCATCGCTGTCGCCCATTTCGGCAATTTTTTGCCCGGCACTGACCTGCTCCCCTTCGCGGACCAAAATCTTCTGGTTGTGCGCGTAGGCGCTGAGATACTCATTTGCATGTTTGATGATGACCAGCTGGCCATAGCCCCTCAGTCCGTTGCCGCTGTAAACCACCTTGCCCGGCGCCGCAGCGACAACGGGTGCGCCGCGCTCGCCTGCGAGATCGACGCCCTTTCCTCCCTCCTCGCCAAAGCGGCCCAACAATTCACCCTTGGCAGGCCATAGCCATTCCCCCCCTGCCAAGGGCGGCTCCTCGTTCGCGCCAGCCGGTGGCTTGGCATCTGGTGCAGGCGTGGCGATCTCGGGCGCAACGGGCTTGTCGTGCTCGGTTGCTGGCTGTGTGGTCTCGGCCGCGGCTTGGGCAGGCGCCGCATTCAGGCGCGCCCAGTTCGCGTCGCTCCAGGGCAAGAGCTGCGCCTGAGGCTGGGTGAAGAGCGGAATCTCCGGTAATACCGTGCTCTCGGGTTCGCTTGTCTTGATGGGAAGGACCTGCACGACGCTCGCAACTGGCGAGCCGGGCATGGGCGAGGTCAACCTCAGCACCTGGCCAACCCGGATCACATCCGGCGAAGGCAGTTCGTTCCATGCAGCCAGTTCGCGGTAATCGAGGCCATTGGCAAACGCGATCGCAAAAAGCGTATCGCCTTTTTGTACGGTGTAAGTCGCACCGGGCGCCGGCATTGAGACGACTGGCTTGGGGGCCAACTTGGCCGCGGCAGTAGCGGGCTTGGAAACCTTGGGTTGAGTGACGTCTACAATGGGCGCCCTGACTGTCCCGCACCCTGCCAGGAGCCCGCACAGCACAAGGACCGCCGCCCGCATTACTCCACTCCAGGCAACAGAGGAACAAATTTCACCGGCTCCAGCCTTTCCTCGCGGAACTGCTCACCCATCCGCTCGACGACCAGCAGGATTTGATGGTCCTGCGCGCCCAAGGGCATCACCAGCCGCCCACCGTCCGCCAGCTGCTGTTTCAGCGTCTCGGGCACGGCGTCGAACGCGGCCGCCACCACGATCGCATCGTAGGGCGCTGACTCCGCCAGTCCGTTCATGCCATCGCCATGCTTGAGCTTGACGTTGTGGAAGCGCAGGTCACGCAGTCGTTGCCGTGTCTTCCCCACCAGGGACGCGATGCGCTCCAGGCTCACGACTTCCCTTGCTAGCTGCGCCAGTACCGCAGCCTGGTAGCCGCATCCCGCCCCGACCTCCAGCACCCGGTTAAGGCTGCGGTGATTGCGCGCCAGCTCGGTCATGCGCGCGACGATGTATGGACTGGAGATGGTCTGGCCGAATCCGATCGGCAGCGGTGTATCTTCGTAGGCGCGGCTCTGCAGGGCTTCGTCGACAAACAGGTGGCGCGGCACCGAACCCATGGCGGCCAGTACCATGGCATCCTTGATCCCCTGCTCGCGCAGGCGGTCGAGCATGCGGCCTCGGGTGCGGGCCGAGGTCATGCCGATGCCGGAGCGAGGATTCACAGGTTCAACCATTGCTTGACGCCGTCGAGCTGACCATAGCGGGTCAGGTCCATTTGCAGCGGCGTAATGGACACCCGGCCATTTTCCACCGCATAGAAATCCGTTCCCGGCCCCGCATCCTCTGCCGTCCCTGCCGCTCCCACCCAGTAAACCACCTGACCGCGCGGATTGACGGACTTCACCGCAGGTTCGGCCTTGTGCCGTTTGCCCAGGCGCGTGACCTCGATGCCGTCGATATCGGCCCAAGGCCGGTCGGGCACATTGATATTGAGTAGGAATGCCTCCTTGAATGGCGCAGCCTGATAGCGTCGAACCAGATCCACTACCACCCGGGCAGCGGTGGCGAAATTGGCATCTGCATAATCAGCCAGCGACACCGCCAGGGCGGGGATGCCCAGCATGAAACCTTCGGTCGCGGCCGCGACAGTACCGGAATAAATCGTGTCGTCGCCCATGTTGGCGCCATGATTGATGCCCGAGATGATGATGTCGGGCAGGTCATCGAGCATGCCCGTGACGGCCAGATGCACGCAATCGGTGGGTGTGCCGTTGACGAAATAGAACCCCGACGGCGACTGGCGCAAGATCAGCGGACGGTCGAGGGTGAGCGAATTGGATGCTCCGCTGCGGTCGCGTTCCGGCGCCACTACGGTGACCTCGCCCAGACCCTTTAGTGCGTCGGCCAGCGCGGCGATTCCAGGAGCGAAATATCCGTCGTCGTTACTCAGCAATATGCGCATGGGGCACCGGGAATGGCATGGCAGAACATCCGCCGCAGCTGGGTCTTATTGAAATAGAAAAGCCCGCAAACATGCGGGCCATTCTATCATCCGACTGCCGGTCATCGCGCCAGGCGCAGGGTATTTTTGCTTGGATTTTTCGAAATGGTCGGGGCGAGAAGATTCGAACTTCCGACCCCCTGCACCCCATGCAGGTGCGCTACCAGGCTGCGCTACGCCCCGACACGAAAGGCGCGATTATAACCGAGTTTCCGGTGGTTGCGTATGGCTCAAGTCAAAAAGTCCAGCAGCGATTGCAGTTCTGACCTGAGCTGGACAAGACTTATATTCTTGCTGGCGTTCCTATCTTCTGGCGCATCCTGTTCAAGTCGATTGCGCGCGCCGCTGATGGTGAAACCGTCTTCATACAAGAGCTGGCGAATGCGCCGAATCAACAGAACTTCGTGATGTTGATAGTAACGTCGGTTGCCGCGACGCTTGACTGGTTTGAGCTGAGAGAATTCCTGTTCCCAGTAGCGCAGCACATGGGGTTTGACCGCGCACAGCTCGGCCACCTCGCCGATGGTGAAATATCGCTTGGCGGGTATCAGCGGCAACTCAACTGGGTTCTGCGCTTCCAATCTCCACATCCTCCACCATGGCCTTGAGTTTCTGGCTGGCGTGGAAGGTGACCACGCGTCGGGCCGAGATGGGCATTTCCTCGCCGGTCTTGGGATTTCTGCCGGGGCGCTTGGGCTTTTCCCGACATTGGAAATTGCCAAAACCTGAAAGCTTTACTGTGTCACCCTTTTCCAAGGCATTGCGGATCTCCTCGAAAAAGGTTTCCACCATATCCTTGGCTTCACGCTTGTTGAGACCCACTTTCTCAAACAGTAAGTCCGCAAGTTCTGCTTTGGTTAGCGTTGTCATGATGTCATTGGTATTAAGCGCGCAGGCTTGCGCCGAATTTTCCCATCACTGTTTGAGTGATTTTCGCCACCGCCGCCTCCACTTCCGCATCAGTGAGCGTGCGTTCAGTATCTTGCATAACTACCCGAAATGCAAGGCTTTTTTGCCCTTCTCCCAGACCTTTTCCGTGATAGACATCAAAAAGGGCGAGCTCCTTTACGATGGGATCGGCCACATCCTGCATCGCGGTCAACAGGTCCCCCACGTGCACTGCCTCCGCCACCAGGAACGCCAGATCCCGGCGCACTGCGGGGAATCGGGCAATGCGCCCGTGTTGGGGAAGGGTCAGGCTCGCCACCGGTTCAAACTCAACTTCAAACACGACCGGCGCTACCGTAAGGCCGTACTGCTGTACCAGACGGGGGTGAAGTGTCCCCATCCAGCCAATGGGCTGGCCGCCCTTAAATACCTGGGCAGACTGGCCCGGATGAAGCGCCGGATGCACGGCATGGGTAAAGCTCAGTGGAGTGCCAGGGAGAGCTTCCAGGTCGCTCTTCACATCGAAGAAGTCAGCCGCTCTTCCGACGCGCCCCCATTGCTCTGCGGCTGCTTCTCCGTACGCCAGTCCTCCCAGCATCTGGATCTGCTTCAGACCACCCGTCTCCACCCGATATACCCGGCCCAGTTCAAACACGCGCACCCGGCTTGCCTGACGGTTGAGGTTGAAGTTCAATGCCTCGATCAGGCCGCCCCACAGGCTGGTACGCATGACGGACATCTGGCTGGCAATGGGATTGGCGAGGGCGAGGGGGGCACTGTGGGGATCGAGCGCCTGTTCCAAGGCCGGATCGACAAAGCTGTAGG
Organism: uncultured beta proteobacterium; assembly: GCA_963782495.1. Lineage (GTDB taxonomy): Bacteria > Pseudomonadota > Gammaproteobacteria > Burkholderiales > Thiobacillaceae > DASQBT01. The sequence goes on from CAWAJU010000008.1 coordinate 166,946, forward strand.
TGATGACTTCCTGGTAGTCCCGGCCGACAAAATACAGCTTGAGTCTTTTCTCGTCGTTGCGCGATTCCACCGCAGGCAACAAGGCCAGGCGTCCCAGCGGTTGCGCGGAAGGAATGGCGTCATAGCCGGTAAGTCGGGCAAGTTCCTCGACCAGGTCCGCCTCTATGTCCAGGTCGAATCGGAAGCTGGGCGGCGTCGCATGCAAATCCTCCCCATCCCGCTTGGTCTGGCAACCCAAGCGCACCAGCATCGCCTCCGCATCGCCTTGGTTCAAATCGATTCCCAACATGCGTCGAGCGCGCGCCAGGCGCAGTCGAATGGGTTGTCGAATTGGCAGGCCGCCGGAAATCTCGGTCATCGGTCCCGGCTTGCCACCGCAAATGGACAACATCAGGGCCGTCACACGCTCGAGCGAGGCGCGCGTCGCGGCATAGTCCACCCCGCGCTCGAAACGGTGCGAGGAATCGGTGGACAGCCCCAACACGCGCGCGCGCCCAGCAATCGCTTCCGGCCTGAAGAAAGCTGATTCCAGGAAGACGTCCTGGCAGTGCTCATCCACGGCCGTGGAGTCACCCCCCATGATGCCGGCCAGCGCAATCGGTCCAGTCTCGTCTGCGATGATCAACATGTCCGGCCTGAGCTCCGCCTGCTGCCCATTGAGCAGGGCCAGGGATTCTTGCGGCCGCGCCAGACGCACCCGCAACCCACCCTTCAATTTTGCAAGGTCAAACGCGTGCAGCGGCTGGCCCATTTCCAGCATCACAAAATTGGTGATGTCCACCGGCGCGCTGATCGATCGAACGCCGCTGCGCTCCAGGCGGCTGAGCATCCACAGCGGCGTCTCCACATTGGGATTGATCCCCTTGATCACGCGGCCGCAGTATAGGGGACAAGCCTGGCTGGATTCCACCATAACCGGAAATGTGTCGAATGCGTCCTGCATGACCGGCGGCGGCGTGGGCAGATAGGCGGTGGTGCCGGTAATTGCCGCCACTTCCCGGGCAATGCCGGTCATGCTCAGGCAATCGGCCCGGTTGGGGGTGAGCTTGAGGGTAATCAGGCGGTCATCAAGTTCCAGATAGGTGCGGATGTCGGTTCCCACCGGGGCATCTGCCGGCAGTAGCATCAGGCCATCTGATTCCTCTGCCAACCCCAGTTCCTTTGCCGAGCACAGCATGCCGAACGATTCCACGCCGCGCACCTTGGTCTGGGCAATCGTAATGCCAGGCAGTTTCGCGCCAGCGCGGGCGCATGGCACCTTCATCCCGGTCGCCGCATTGGGGGCGCCGCAAACGATCTGCAGGGGTTCGGCTTCACCTGCCGCGACCCGGCAAAGGCGCAGTCGGTCTGCATCCGGATGCCTTTCCACTGCGAGGATCTGGCCTACCACCACGCCGGAAAAAACCGGCGCAACCGGAGTCACCGCTTCTACTTCCAGGCCGGCCATGGTCAGTGCATGGGCGAGCTGCTCGGTATTCTGGCGCGGGTTGACGAAGGAACGTAGCCAGGTTTCTGAAAATTGCATGGCGCTTACCTGAATTGAGCCAGAAAACGCAGGTCGTTCTCAAAGAACAAGCGCAGATCATCCACGCCATAGCGCAACATCGCCAGGCGCTCCACGCCGAGACCGAACGCGAAGCCCAAATAGCGCTCGCTGTCGATATCGACATGCTTGAACACATTGGGATGCACCATGCCGCAACCCAGCACTTCCAGCCAGCCCGTGTGGGAACAGACCCGGCAACCATCGCCGCCGCACATCACGCAGCCGATGTCCATTTCGGCTGACGGTTCAGTAAAGGGAAAAAAGGACGGGCGAAAACGCACTGCCAGATCGTCCACTTCAAAGAAGCGGCGCATGAAATCGGCGAGCACGCCCTTGAGGTCAGCGAACGAGACATTCTCATCCACCCACAGACCTTCAACCTGATGGAACATGGGTGTGTGCGTCACATCGGAATCGCAGCGATACACCCGTCCCGGCGCAATGATGCGGAATGGTGGCTCGTGGTCTTGCATGTAATGTACCTGCACCGGCGAGGTGTGGGTACGCAGCAGGCTTCCATCCTGGAGATAGAAGGTGTCGTGCATGGCACGCGCAGGATGGTTCTCCGGAATGTTGAGCGCAGTGAAATTGTAGAAATCCGTTTCGATCTCGGGACCGTCCGCCACCGCGAAACCAATGGAGTGGAACAGCGACTCGATACGCGACAGCGTGCGGCTTACTGGATGCAGCCCCCCGCGCCCCAGACCGCGACCCGGCAAGGTGACATCAAGTGTCTCAGCCGCCAGCTTGCGTTCCAGTTCAGCCTGCTGAAGGTCCTCACGCCTGGCCTTCAACGCGCCCTCCACCGCCTGCTTGGCTTCATTGATGCGCGCACCCGCGGTCTTGCGCACATCCGGCTCGAGTTTGCCCAGGCCTTTGAGCAATTCAGTCAGCGTGCCGCTCTTGCCGAGAAACCGCGCCTTCACCTGCTCCAGGGCCTGCAGATCAGGACAGTTGTTGATTGCACCAAGGGCATCAACAACGATCTGATTCGGATTTTGCATAGGCTTGCCTACCCTGATTCAAGACTGCACAACGAAAAAGAGGCCCGCGGGCCTCCTTCTACGTCGGTTGATGGTCAGACGGCAAGGCCAGCTTTGACTTGCGCCGCGATCTTGGCGAACCCGTCCTTGTCCAGAACAGCCAGGTCGGCGAGAACCTTGCGGTCGACCTCCACCTGGGCCTTCTTCAGGCCGTTCATGAACACGCTGTAGGTCATGCCATGCTCGCGCGCTGCGGCATTGATCCGGGCGATCCACAGGGCGCGGAACTGGCGTTTGCGCTGACGGCGGTCGCGGTAGGCATATTGCCCCGCTTTCATCACCGCTTCATTGGCGATGCGGAATACGTTCTTGCGGCGGCCCCGATAGCCCTTGGCGGCGTCGAGAACTTTCTTGTGACTGGCGCGGGCGGTTACACCCCGTTTAACGCGTGGCATCTCATATCCTCCTTAAGCGTAGGGCAGCATCTTGCGCATGGATCTCTGGTTGGTGGCATCGGCAACGGCCATGCCCCGCAACTGACGCTTGCGCTTGGTGGATTTCTTGGTGAGGATGTGACGCAGAAAAGCGTGGGTACGCTTGAACTTGCCACTACCCAGGGCACGAAACCGCTTGGCGGCCCCGCTCTTGGACTTCATCTTTGGCATTGCTACTACTCCATTTATGTCATGACCGCAGGTGACGTCACCCAAGACGCACTTTTATGACCTGACGACCACTTGTTGCGGGCTTGCGCCTGCTGTGTCCCGATTAAGCGGTTTGAAATGTCTGCTTGCATCAGGACCCTTACACCGGCGTGATACCCGGAATAAGTTTATTTCTTCTTCTTCGGGCCCAGCACCATCACCATCTGGCGCCCTTCCATCTTGGGAAACTGCTCCACCACCGCATGTTCGACCAAGTCGGCTTCGACCCGCTTCAACAAAGCCAGGCCCAGTTCCTGGTGGGTCATTTCGCGGCCCCTGAATCTCAGGGTCACCTTGGCCTTGTCGCCTTCAGTCAGGAACCGCACCAGATTGCGCAGCTTGACCTGATAATCACCTTCATCAGTGCCGGGCCGGAACTTGATTTCCTTGACCTGAACCTGCTTCTGCTTGAGTTTGGCCTCGTGCAGTTTCTTGCTTTCCTGGTACTTGAACTTGCCAAAGTCCATGATCTTGCACACCGGCGGCTTGGCGGTGGGCGCAATCTCCACCAGATCAAGTTCCGCTTCCTCGGCAGCCTTCAAGGCATCCCGCAAATTCACTACGCCAAGCTGTTCACCTTCAGCACCAATTAAACGAATCTCGGATGAATCGATTTCTCCGTTGATTCGCGTCTGTTTGTCAGTTGCGATGAGCCATACTCCAGGTCAAACCCCCGCAGGGGCAAAAATAAACAAGGAGCGGCAAGCCACCCGCTCCTCATTTGCTTACTTGCGCGCCTGTACTTCTCCGCCCAGCCGTGCCACGAATTCAGCTACAGACATCGTACCCAAATCCTGATTGCCGCGAGCCCGGACCGCCACCTGCGTGGTAGCCATCTCCTTGTCCCCTACAACCAGCTGATAAGGCAGCTTCTGCAAGCTATGTTCTCGAATTTTATAGGTTATTTTCTCATTTCTCAAGTCCGACTCGACCCGGAAGCCGTTTTTTCGCAATTCCTGAGTGACTTTTTCCGCGTATTCCTTCTGCGTGTCGGTAATGCTCATCACCGCCACCTGTACGGGAGCCAGCCAGGCGGGGAAGTTTCCGGCGTGATGTTCGATGAGAATGCCGATGAAGCGTTCCATCGAGCCCAGTATGGCCCGGTGCAGCATGACCGGGGGTTTGCGCGCGTTATCCTCGTCGACAAATTCCGCCCCTAGGCGCACCGGCAGGTTGAAATCGAGTTGTATGGTGCCGCACTGCCACAGCCGGCCCAAGGTATCCTTGAGTGTGAATTCGATCTTGGGGCCGTAGAATGCACCTTCCCCCGGTTGCAGATCGTAGGCCAAGCCGTTCTTGTCCAGGGCCGCCGCCAGTGCTGCTTCCGCTTTGTCCCAGGATTCGTCGCTGCCCACCCGCTTGTCCGGCCGGGTGGAAAGCTTGACCAGCACATCGTTGAAACCGAAATCCGCGTACACCTTTTGCAGCATGACGATAAAATCGGCCACCTCAGGCTCGATCTGTGCCTCGGTGCAGAAGATGTGGGCGTCGTCCTGGGTAAACCCGCGCACCCGCATCAGGCCATGCAGCGCGCCCGAGGGCTCGTTGCGGTGACAGGCGCCAAACTCCGCAAGGCGCAGCGGCAGATCGCGGTAGCTGTGCAGCCCACTATTGAAGATCTGCACATGGCCCGGGCAGTTCATCGGCTTCACCGCGTAGTCGCGGTTCTCCGAGGAAGTGGTGAACATCTGTTCGCGGTAATTGTCCCAGTGGCCGGATTTCTCCCACAAGGTCCGGTCCATTACCGCCGGGGTGCGGACTTCCTGATAACCATACTCGACGAATTTATCCCGCATGTACTGCTCCACTTCCTGCCACACAACCCAGCCCCTGGGGTGCCAGAACACCATGCCCGGCGCCTCATCCTGCATATGGAATAGTTGCAGCAGCTTGGCCAGCTTGCGATGGTCGCGCTTCTCGGCTTCTTCCAGCCGGTGCAAGTAAGAGGCCAGATCGTCCTTGGTGGTCCAGGCCGTGCCATATACGCGCTGCAACATCTCGTTCTTCGAATCGCCGCGCCAGTAAGCCCCGGCCAGCTTCATCAGCTTGAAATGCTTGAGTTTGCCGGTGGACGGCACGTGCGGGCCGCGGCACAGGTCAATGAAGTCGCCTTCGCGGTAAAGGGAAATGTCCTCGTTGCTGGGAATTGAGGCAATGATCTCGGCCTTGTAGGCCTCCCCCATGTCACGGAAGAACTTCACCGCCTCGTCGCGCGGCATCACGCTACGCTGTACCGGAAGGTCGCGCTTCGCCAGTTCCGCCATCTTCCTTTCGATGGCCTGCAAGTCTTCCGGGGTGAACGGCCGCTTATAGGCAAAGTCGTAATAGAAGCCATCCTCGATCACCGGGCCGATGGTCACCTGGGCATCGGGAAACAGTTCCTTGACGGCGTAGGCCAGCAAGTGGGCAGTGGAATGGCGGATCAGGTCCAGCCCGTCCGCGTCCTTGTCGGTCACGATCGCGAGCTGGCTGTCGGCATCCATGATAAAACTGGTGTCCACCAGCTTCCCGTCCACCCGCCCCGCCAGCGCGGCCTTGGCCAGGCCAGGGCCGATGCTGGCCGCAACCTGGGCGACCGAAACAGGACCATCAAAGCTTCTGACCGCACCATCCGGTAAGGTGATGTTGACCATTCCCACTCTCCAAAACAAAAAAGCGCGGCAAACCGCGCTTCTTCATTCACATCTATCTAAAGGTTGCGAACAAACGACTACGGCGGCTTCTCTATCCCTGAAAGCAAAGACAAGTTCGCGGTGACATTTCGCAACCTCCACGGGCCATCCCGACCCTCCGATAATTGGTAGGCGCGATTGGACTCGAACCAACGACCCCCACCATGTCAAGGTGGTGCTCTAACCAGCTGAGCTACGCGCCTGTTGAGCGCGCATTGTAGCGGGTATGGGCATCCGGCCGCAAGCGGAACGCTGGCAAATCGCACACCAGGTGCATCACGCTGGCGTTGGCCTAACGGCATCGCCAGCGTTGCCCGGAGAAAGGCTTTCCAGCACCCTGCGCATATTACGCCAATGCGATCCCTCCCAGAACACGCGCCCGCAAGAATCACAGGCACTGAATCGTTCGTAGTTCTCCTGCACCCTGGGCGGCAGTCGGTCGAACACGCTGGCCTTGTCGGCGGGATGCAGCGGCACATTGCAATGCAGACAGAGGGCAAAAGGCTTCGCACTTCGCGCCAGATCCAGGCGCTCGACGATCTCACGCAACTGTTGTTCTGACTTCAGCGCATGGACGTAGCAGCCGTGGGTAATCGTTCGACGCTTGAGCAATTCACGGTCACGGGTCAGCACAATGCGGCTGTCCTGTTCCGCGATCGCCACGATCTCGTCGTCGTGAAAGTGGTTGTCATACAGCGTGTCGAAACCCATCATGCGCAGCAGATGAGCCAGTCCGCCCAGATGCGAGTCGGCAACAAAACGCGTCACCCGCAGGGGATAATCGCGCACCCGCAGGAGCGGCGCGATATCCATCGTCTCGAACTTTGGATACACCGCCACCCGGTCGCCATCCTGAAGGATCCGGTTGAAGTCCGCCGATTCACCGTTAACCAGGATTAGCTCGACCTCCGTGTGCGGTACACCCAGCGCCTCGATCATGTGCTTGGTGGTCGCGGCGCACGCGCACGGGCAGGAAAACTCCCGCTTGCGCCGATCGGGCGCGAGGAAGTCATTCAGTTCTTCATAGAAACGGAAGCTGGCGGTGACCATTTTTATCGCCACTCAAGAACGAAGCTGGTCAACCTAATACATCATCATCGAGTTACAGAGTTCTGATGGAGTAATGACCTTGACGGGGTCGTTACCATAAAGCTTTTCAAGCTTCCTTTCAGTTGTCAGGTAATAATCACAATTTTCGACCTCACATGTCCACAGGTGGTAGGCATCCATATCGGTGTTGGGGCCGCCTTGAGCATTCAGCTTTCTACAAATTTCCAAATAACGTGGGTCGTCGATATTCTTGAAAGCCGGTAACAACAAAGAAGCGGCATTTGAAATCCGTGATGATTCTCTCAACTCTGAAAGTAAATGTCTAAAGTCCATCTGGCGAACAAAGTGCCCCTCCGGCAACAATACTAAAAACTTCGAAGCATTTCCTCTTTGTCTGAGTACCCTCGCAGAATATGGCGAAAGCCATGATCATTGATTACCGAGTAGGGCGATTGAATTTGTGAAATCAAATCGTCTCCCTCAGGCAGCACATAGGGCTTGACTAAAGGAGAGGATATTCGTGTAACCGTAGCTCCAAATAGCCGACCTGGGTATATATCAACCAAAGGTTGAAATAGCAGTTCAAGGTCAACTTCATGTGAATAGACGAGGTCAAAAACTCCTTTTTTAGCAAGATCCGCCATCGCTTCCAGATCGCCAATCTTTCCTTCAAGCTTAGTGTCTGGCTTCCTCGGTTCCTTGATTCTTGTTTCATGCAATATGAATTGCGCAGTACGCTCATGGCCACTCGGGCTCCTTATCGAGCCTTGAACAGTTCTAGCAGAGTACATAACCTTTACCTCTGCCGCATAACGAAAAATCATCGTATCAACGAATACTCTGCTCATTTGTATTCATCGCACTTAAGGAGATCAAAGAGGTCACCCATTAGCCGGCCCGTGTCAAGCGAGTAAATGATTCCATGGCGGCGCAAGCCGCCGGTGTCGAATTTCATCATCTCTCCGTCGCAGTGGCCAACCGCGCCCGTTTCTTCAAATCGTGGCTGCGAACGAATCGCGCCAGTCACCCATCAGGATCAAGCGATCGGCGGTGGTCTGCCTTCGCCCTGGCGGCTCGGCCGCCCCAGAAGAACGTTGGTGCCGCTTCGTGTCCAACGGATTTTGCACAGCTTCCTGGCTGCCGGTTTGCCGGCGCCAACCCCTTTATGGCTCACGTCACAGGCGATTCGCCTTACTGCTCGGGTGACGGCGAACGGCAGCCCATTCAGCGTCATGGCTGGTGCTCCAGGCCCCTTTCCGGGCTTGCCGCCGCCGTCTTCACTCATGCGAAGCAGCGCGTCACATCAAACGGTTGGCGCTCCTTCAGAATGTGGAAACATGCCCGTGCCAGCTTGTGGGCCAGCGCCTTGGTCGCCACCGCGGGGTTCGTCCTGGCCTTTCTGCGCTCATAGAAGCGCTTGGCCTCGGCACAGAAACGCAGCGCAAAGTGCGCCGCTTCGACAAAGGCCCAAGCCAGATATTTGTTGCCGTTCTTGGTGTTGCCCTCGCCCTTCTTCTTGCCATTGCTCATGCGCTGGCTATCGACGCAACGCGCGTAGGAGGCAAAGTTGCCTACGGTGCTGAAGCGCTCAATGCAGCCAGTCTCCAGCAAAATGATGGCGGCAAGAATGCGACCAATGCCGGGAACGCTGGTCAGCAAAGCGAATTCCGGTCGTTCGACCAGGCTTTCTTGCAGATGCTTCTCCAACAGGTCGATCTGTGTGTTCAGGGTAGCGACAACCGCGAGGTTGCTCTTGATCGCCAGTCCCACGTCTGCCGGCAGCGCCATCTGGTCGATTGCATCAGCTGTCAGGCACTTCACGTGGTTGCTGCTGATCTTCATCGCCTTCTGGCGCGCCAGGATGTTTTCGATAGCCAGGATGTGACAAGTTCGGCTGCGCACCAGCTGCATGCGCTTTCTGGCCAGGTCACGTGTCGCCCGCTGCTCGGGCGGCAAAATGGTGCCGGTCGGCAGGATGCCCAAGCGCAGCAAGTGAGCCAGGTGTCGGGCATCCGCCTCATCACCGCTGTGCTTAAGCCCGTCGTACTTCTTGATCGCGCCGGTGTTGGCCAGCTTCACCTCAAACCCGGCTTCCTGCAAACCATCCACCAGCCAGTACCAGTTGTAGGTGGACTCAACCACCACCGCCGCCAGTTCCTCGCGCCACGGCGACAGAAATCCAGTGATCCGCGCCAAGTCGTTCGGCAGCCGCTTCTCCGCCACGACCCGATCGTTGTCGTCGATCACCGTCACCACGCTGTTGTTCGAATGCAGGTCAATTCCGCTATATTTCATCTTCGGCCTCCTCGGGTTATTGCAAGTTCGCAAACTCACTTTAACCCCACCGCCTCACCGCGGTGGAAGGCCGGCTAGATGATTTTCAGGATCAAAGCACTTAAGAATTTCAAAATCTTCCCCCAATGGCGCGTCATTGGCTCTCCACCTTCTCCTGCAACCACACCTTGATCAGTGACTGATAGGGTACGTCTCGTGCATTGGCGGCCGCCTTGATGGCGTCGAGCAAATGTTGGGGCAGGCGCAGGGAAATGGTGTTCGTTGTCGGTTTCAGGTTTGGCAGAACAACGTGCTTGGCTTTGGACCAATCAACGTAATCGGCGCTGTCATGGGTTTCCCAGAACGTGCGTTCTTCTTCCTCGTTGGCGAAGGTGGGAATGGGTTTAAGACGCTTGTTCATAGATTGTTCGCTCCTTCCGGTGCATGTCACGTGCGGAAATCACTCTGATTTTTGATCCCCTTACGGCAAAAGTAATATGCAATAGACGCGCTGAATGCGTGGTGCCCAGAGCGTGGAAGCGGGCTTCTGTCTGGCTGTGTTTTACATCCTCAAGCAATAACACCGGCTGATTAAAAAACACTTGTTCCGCTTCCGACGTCAAAACGCCATGTTTCTCGTTTTTACGGGCATTACCTTCGTCCCATTCAAACCCTTCAATCAGCGTCAGGTCGATCATGTTTGTATATTATGAACATATACACTTGAAATCAAGTGGCCGAGGCGAGAAACCATTCTTACCCCCGCCCCACCTCGATCACGCCGTGCACCCCCCCCAACTTGTTGACGAGCCGCCCCACCTGGGCGGCTTCCTTGACGCGCACGCTGAGTTTCATGTTGGCGTATTCGCCGACACTCTCGGTATTCACCCGCAACACGTCGACCCGCTCCTTGGTGAAGACGTCGGACACATCGCGCAGCAGGCCTTGGCGGTCGAAGGCGCGCAGGCGGATGTCGACCATGAATCCACCTTCCGACCTGGCCTCGGCCCACGCGGCTCGAAGGATTCGATCGGGGTTGTACTTGACCAGGTTGGGGCAGGCCTGGCGGTGCACCGTCACGCCCCTGCCCACCGTGGTGTAAGCAACGATGGCCTCGGGCGGCGCGGGCTTGCAGCAGCGCGCCAGGGTGAGGGGCACGGCCCCCAGGCCCTCGACGATGACGCCGGTAGGGCTCGATACTCGCGGCCGGCCCTTGGTCGCGATGGCAGGCGCAGCCGTCGGCATGCCCAGTTCGCGCACTGCCTGGGCGAGGATTTGCGGACCCACGTCACCGCGTCCCAGGGCGGCGAGAAATTCGTCCACGCTGTTGAACTTGAGCGCCTGGGCAAGCCTCTCCTGCGGCACGGCGGAGCTGCCCATGCGCTTGAGTTCCTTGTCGAGTTGGGCGCGGCCTACCTGCGTCAGCTCACCCTGGTCGCGCTGCTTGAACCAGCTACGCACCTTGGACTTGGCGCGGTGGGACTTGAGATAGCCGAGACTGGCATTGAGCCAGTCGCGGCTCGGGCCACCCTGCTTGACCGCCAGCACTTCCACGCGCTGGCCGTTTTCCAGCGGCGTGTTGAGCGGCACCATGACACCGTCCACCCGCGCACCTCGGCAACGGTGTCCCAAATCAGTGTGCAGCGCGTAAGCAAAGTCGATCGGCGTCGCGCCGCGGTCCAGGCTGATCACCCGGCCCAGAGGGGTGAGCACATAGACCTGGTCCTGAAACAACTCCGTGCGGAACTGTTCGGCAAACTCGCCGGCGTCCGCCACGTCGTCCTTCCATTCCAGCAGCTGCCGCAACCATGCAATCCTCTCCTCCATGCGCGCATCGGTCCGGCCGCCTTCCTTGTAGCGCCAATGCGCAGCCACGCCCAGTTCGGCGTGTTTGTGCATCTCGAATGTGCGTATCTGCACTTCCAGCGCACGATCTTCCGGTCCGATCACAGCGGTATGCAGGGAGCGATAATCGTTGCTCTTGGGATGGGAGATGTAATCGTCGAACTCGCTTGGAATCGGCTGCCAGAGGTTGTGGACGACGCCCAACACGGTATAGCAGTCGGCTTCCTTCTCTACCAGCACGCGCACCGCGCGGATGTCATAAAGCTGCTCGAAGCCCAGGTCCTTGCGCCGCATTTTGTTGATGATGCTGGCAATGTGCTTGGGCCGGCCCATGACATCGGCCTTGACACCGTGTTTCTCCAGTTCGGCCTTGACCGTGGCGACCACCATTTCGATATAGCGTTCGCGGTCGCCGCGCTTTTCGTCCAATAGCCCGGCAATGCGCCGGTAGGTTTCGCCATCCACGTAGCGACACGCCCAATCTTCCATTTCCCATTTGATCTGCCACACGCCGAGCCGATTGGCGAGGGGCGAAAACAGGTCGCGGGTTTGTCGGCCCAGTTGATATTGCACGACCGCGTCGGCCGTGACCACGCAGCGCAGGGCATGGGTGCGCTCCGCCAGCTTGACCAACACGGCGCGCACGTCCTGCACCATGGCCAGCACCATCTGGCGCAGGGATTCAACGTGGGCCGTTGCGTCCACATCCGGGTCCTGGCTGCCGCGCGCGAGGACTTCGATGCGCGCCATGGCGGCAACTGCGCGCGCCAGTTCCCCGGCCGGGCCGAATTCAAGGACGGCATCCGGCAGGGTTTCCGCAAGCGCAAACAGCAATGCCGCCACGACGGGCTCGGGGCCGAGCTTGAGTTCGGCAACGATCAGCGCGGTCCCCAGGGCATGGGCAAACAGATTGCCCCCGGTGGAGCTGAGTTGATCCTGAAGCGCGCGATGGGCGAGGTCGACGGCGCGCTCCACCTCGACTGGAAGCACCTGACCCAAGGCTTGCGTCAGCCGGATGCGGGCGGCGTGAAGGTCAACGATCTGGTTGCAGGTGGGTTTGCTTTCATTCATCGGGATCGATTATCCCATCTTCCCGGACCCGGTCCTGCCAGTAACGATGGTGGGCGTAGCGCCAGCCTTGCGGCGCGACGTTTCCGGATGCCAAAGTGAAACTTAGTTCACCCGCCTGATCGGTGCGGTGGAGTCCCGCGCCCAAGGCACGAAACCGGTTCACCACGGACCAGTGGGGATGGCCATACCGGTTGCGGTAGCCCATGGTGAAGATTACCTGCTTCGCGCCCACCGCTTGAACAAATGCCGGCGTGGACGAAGTCTTGCTGCCGTGGTGTCCGGCCAGCAGCACGTCGGCCTGAAGGCTGCCCGGCTCCGCCGCAAGCATTTCCGCTTCCGCCGGCGCTTCGGCATCTGCCGTCATGAGAAGGCTTTGGCCGGACGCCGTTACCTTCAGCACGCAACCCATGTTGTTGTCCTTGCGCGTTTCCTGATAGGCAACTTCAGGCGGATTGAGGATCTCAAATCTCACCTCGTCCCATCGCCAGCTTTGTCCGCGCTGACAACGCATCACGTGCTGTCGTGCAAAAAGCGGGCGATTCAACGGCAGCGAAGTGGCGATCCAGTCGACATCGATGTCGCGCAACACCGACGGCGCGCCACCGGTGTGGTCAAGATCGTCGTGCGTGAGAATCAAGCCATCGAGCTTTTCCAGGCCAAGGCCAAATAGCCTGGGCAGCACGATGCGCTCTCCCGCGTCGCTGTCGCCGAAGGCTGGACCAGTGTCGTAGAGCAAGGCATGGCGCGCGGTCCGGATCAACACCGCCGTGCCCTGCCCGACATCCAGCACCTCCACCCGGGCCTCACCTGCTGCCGGATGATCAAGCACCGGCAACACGAGCGGCAAACACAACACTGCGCCCAGGTACCGGGCCGGGATCCCACGCGGCAGTAGCAACCAGGCAATGCCCAGCACGGCAAGCCCCATGGCGACTGGCTGGGGCGTAGGTAAATGCCATACCGCCCAGGGCTGTGACGCGAGCCAGGCCAGTGACGTCTGCACTTGGTCACCCACCCATGCGGCCGCATGCCAGACCGGCGCGTACACAATTCCGAGCAACGCGAGAGGCACCATCACCCAGCTGACCACCGGAATGGCGAAGGCATTGGCCACGGGCGAGATCAGCGAGACCTGGTGAAACACCAGGATGAGCGCCGGCGCGAGCGCCAAAGTCACGGCCCATTGAGTCTGCACCCAGGCCCGCAGCTTGCCGGGCGGCCTGACTTGTCCACTGCTGACAAACAGGATCGCTGCCACCGCACCGAACGATAGCCAGAAGCCGGCAGCCAATACCGCCCATGGGTCCAGCAGCAGCACAACACACAAGGCCACGAGCAGCGTGGACGCTGGACGCGGGCGGCGATCAAGCCAGAGCGCCACAGTGACCACCATGAGCATGTAGAGCGTGCGCTGCGCCGGCACCTGAAACCCGGCCAGACAGACATAGAAGCATGCGGCGATCAGGCCGGCGGCGAGCGCCGCCTTGATGGCGGGCACGCGCAAGCTCAGTGCCGGGATGCGCCGCCAGATGCTGTTGAACACCCACATCACCAGCACCGCAAACAAGGTGACGTGCAAGCCTGAGATGCTGACGAGATGCGAAGTCCCCGTACGGTTGTAGACCCGCCAGCCGGCGCCGGAAATGGCATTCTGGTCACCCACTGTCAGCGCAGCGATCAGGCCGGCCGCGGGGCTGTCCTGACCCAGGTTGGCAAATATGCGCTGGCGAATCTCATCACGCATGCGCTGCACCCAGTACAGGGGTTGATTGACACGCGCATCCAGCCGCAATGCATCGGCATGCGGCCGCACGTAGCCGCTGGCGCGAATATTCCGTTCCAGCAGCCAGGCTTCCAGATCAAAACCATCTGCATTGCTGGTGCCATGCGGGCGTTTGAGCCGAACTGTGAACCGCCAGCGCTCGCCCGCATTGAGGCGATGCAAGACAAGCTGACTGTCGCGTTGCGGATTGGCCCAACTCAAACGAATGTGGTGCGGAACGCTGGCGCCCAAGGTGGCGATCTTCTCGACGTCGAAATCGAATCGCTCACCGCGAGTGTCCCGATCCGGCAGACCTGCCACGATACCGCCAAGTGTGATGTCCGTTCCTTGCCACTGAGTCGGCAGCTCATCCGCAAGGCGCAGCTCAGCGCGCCAAGCCGCCCACGCAAAGCCCAGGGCGAGGAATAACAGGACCATGCCGGCTTGTCTGAAGATATCGCGGTGGCGATTGGAAGACTTGGGCAGCCACAGCAGCGTCGCCGCCAGCGGGAAGAGCCATAGGTAACGGGGATCGGGAAGCCCAGCCTGGAGCTGCAGCAGCCAGACTCCCAGGGCGAACGCGAGAAGATTGGCTCTCACGCAGACAAAACTACATCAGGGGCCGGCGCCGAGGAGGCGGCCGCCTAGGTCCTGATCAATTGTTCAATCTCGGCGAAGGTTTCTGCCACCTTGGGGCCGACAATCTCAATATCCAGCTGGCGGGCAATCTGCGCCGCCGAGAAGATGCCGCGCAGTGACTGGTCCTGGCCGCCGGGGATGCGGTCCGCGACCAGGGCATGCTGACGCCCGGAGGCTTGCAGGGTGGCCACCACCTGGCCCACGGTCGCCTTCTCCACATCCTCCATGCATAGCACTTCCAGTTGGGCATGCTCGGTCATGATGTCACGCACCGTGAGGTCGCGGTAGTGGACGCCGCGCTGCTGAACCAGCAACAAGGGCTTTTCGCCCTGCAAATCGGTCGAGGTGAGCAGGCCGACAATGTCATCCTTGTCATCCGTCACCAGCAGCATGCGCACGCCCCGTTGCTTCATCCTCTGGGTGGCAATCTCGATGCTGATTTCCGGACGTATGGTAATGGCCGAGATCTTCCTCAGATCGGTCATCACGCGGGTGGCTGGATCGTCCAGGCTGACAGAATCGGAATACACCTTTTCCACCGGATGCAGGGACATGCCTCTTTCCAGAAGGGTGGACTTGATTGGCGCGTAATGTTTTTCTGCCATGGTTCGGTCTCCTTATTCTTGATGCCGCTTGCCCGGTGCGCGTTGCCACGCGGTCAGGCTGGCAAGTGCATGAAGAAGAAGCGTAGCACCGAAAGAGAACTCGGATTTATCCAAGATTTTTATGCATGGTGTCAGGAAACTGCCGCGCCCAATCGCCCGTCCACCAATCTAAGCTGACGTCCCATTCGACCGGCCAGTTCGATGTCATGGGTCACGATCACCAGGCTGGTCCCCAGCTCACCGTTCAAGCCCAGCATTAGGTCAAACACCTCGCTGGCAGTATGGCGATCCAGGTTGCCGGTCGGTTCGTCCGCCAGAACGCAGTCGGGATGAGTGACCAAGGCACGGGCAATGGCCGCGCGCTGACGTTCGCCGCCTGACAGTTCACCGGGACGATGACTCAGGCGGTGGCCAAGCCCCACTTTCCCAAGCATGGTGGCCGCTTCGGAAATTGCGGCTGCCTTGTCCATGCGGCGGACCAACAGCGGCATGGCAACATTCTCCACGGCTGAGAATTCAGCCAACAGGTGATGGAACTGGTAGACAAAACCGAGCGAGCGGTTGCGCAAGTCGCAGCGCTCCGCCTCGCCCAACTTGAACGGGTTGCGCCCCATCAGCTCGATGTCTCCCGCGCTCGGCTCATCAAGCCCGCCCAGCAGATGCAGCAGGGTGGACTTGCCGGAGCCGGAGACGCCGACGATGGCCAGCGTTTCCGCCCTGTCCACCTGCAGGTCGACCCCGGTCAGAACCGGCACCGCGGTCTTGCCCTGGTAATAGGTTTTTTGCAAACCGCGGCAACGGACGATGGTCTTGCTCAAAGCTCCGTCTTTGACGGCACCGTTATTCATTCCGCTTTCTCTGATTGCGCCATTATTCATAGCGCAGCGACTCCGCCGGGTTTAGTTTGGAGGCACGCCAACTGGGATAAAGCGTGGCAACGATGGAAATGAGCAGGGAGACCACGCCGATGGTCCATACGTCGTGCCAGTTCAGTTGAGAGGGCAGGCCGCTGAGCTGATACACATCCGCAGGAAACAGGTCAAAACCGAACAGCTTCTCCAGAACCGGTACAACGGTTTCCAGATTGAGCGCCAGCAGTACGCCCAGGGCAATCCCAAGCAGGGTGCCGAGGATGCCGATGGATGAACCCTGGATCATGAAGATTTTCATGATGCTGCCGGGTCGAGCGCCCAGAGTGCGCAGAATGGCGATGTCAGACTGCTTGTCGGTGACCGCCATGACCAGGGTCGAAACAATGTTGAATGCGGCCACGGTCACGATCAGCAGCAGGATCAGAAACATCATCTTCTTCTCGATCGCCACCGCACGGAAGAAATTGGCGTGGCTCTGGCTCCAATCGCTGACATAGTATTGCGGCCCCAGGCGGGACTCCAGGGCCTTCGCAACGGCGGGCGCCAGAAACAGGTCGGTCAGCTTGAGCCGCAGGCCCGACACGGCCTCACCCATGCGGGTCAGCCTCTGCGCATCCTGCAAATGAATTAATGCCAAGCCCGCATCGTACTCAAATACGCCGCTTTGAAAGATGCCCACGACGGTAAACTGTTTGAGTCGGGGAATGATGCCGGCTGGCGTCACATTGCCCTGGGGCGTGATCAGCACCACCTTGTCGCCCGCATACACATCCAGACTTTGCGCCAGGGCGGAACCCAGGATGATGCCGAATTCGCCTGGCTTGAGATTATTCAGGTGGCCTACGCGCACATGCTCGCCCAGATCGGCGACCTTGTCCTCGTACTCAGGCAGTATGCCTCGCACCATGGCACCGCGCACCACATCGCCGTGGGTCAACATGGCTTGGGTGAGCACATAGGGCGCGCCCGCGACGACGGCCTTGTCTCGACCAAGGCGCGCCAACAACTCAGGCCAGTGATCGAGACTGCCGGCGGCACCGGATATCTCCAGATGGGAAACGACGCCGAGTATGCCCTTGCGCAGTTCCTGCTGGAAACCATTCATCACCGACAACACCACGATCAAGGCCGCCACACCAAGGGACAGGCCTGCCATGGACACCAGGGAAATGAAGGAGATGTAGTTATTGCGGCGCTTGGCGTGGGTGTAACGCAGGCCGATCAGGGTTTCATAGGAGAGCACCGGCGAAGTGTGCCATAGCGCTCAGGGCCTGTTAAGCCTAATTACTCGCCAAGCAGATGCAGCACGATCTGCCGGTGCTGGCTTGCGTGTCGGTGTTCGAAAACGTATAGCCCCTGCCAGGTTCCCAGAACCAGCCTGCCCTCGCGTACCGGGACGGATAACTGGGTCTGGGTCAGGGCGGAGCGGACGTGAGCCGGCATGTCATCGGGTCCTTCCATGGTGTGGCCGTACAAGCGATCGCCTTCCGGCACCAGACGGGAAAAGAATTTTTCGAGATCGGTCTGCACGTCCGGGTCGGCGTTCTCCTGAATCACCAAGCTGGCGGACGTGTGTCGGATGAACAATGTCAGCAGGCCATTCCGAACCCCGCTTTGCTCAAGCCAATGCGCAACTGCTGGGGTAAAGGAATACAGACCTTTGCCGCGGGTTTGAATGCTGATTTCATGAAATGTCTGTTTCATGCGCCAATTTTAAGCCGCCAGAGCTTCTCAGCTACACTGGCTGCATGCATTTGATCGTCCCCTATCTGTTGCCGCCGGCGCAATTTCTGCAGGCTGCATTGCAAGACATGCGGCTGCCCGCGCTGGAAACCCTGGTAGCGCGTGGACGGCAAGGAAGCTCGTCCCCGGTAGGACTTGAAGGCGCGCTCTGTCGCGCATGGGGTATCGACCGCCAACGAGACTGGCCCTGGGCGCCGCTCAGTTTGTCGGTGGATGGCGGTCGCCGGGACCAGGCCTATTGGTTCAGGTGCGACCCGGTGCACGTTCGCATCCAGCGCGACCGATTGATATTGCTGGGTAGCGAGTTGCTCGATCTTCGACCAGATGAAGCTGCTGCCTTGTGCGCAGACCTTCATGCTCATTTTGGCGCAGCCTTCTATCCCATGCACTTGCAGCCGGACCACTGGTATTGGCGAACGGACCTGGACCCGCAAATGGATACCACGCCCCTCTCCCTGGCCGTCGGACGTCCTATCGACAACTTGCTGCCAACGGGCCCCGATGCGAAGAAATGGCGCGTCCTGTTGAATGAAATCCAAATGCTGCTATTCAACCATCCAGTAAATCAACAACGGGAGGCCCTTGATCTGCCCATGATCAACTCGGTTTGGCTATGGGGTGGTGGACGGGACATCCAGGCCGCCTCCAATTCAAATCATTTCTATTGCCTGGACAGTCATCTGCGATCCATCGCGCAACAGTTGGGAATGCATAGTTCGGCCTGGACTGGCAAACCTGAGGCGCTTGCTTCCGACGGATTGGTGCTGCTGAGTCAGCTTCAGCGCTCTGGCCAGTATGGGGACGTATTGGGTTGGCGGACGGCGGCGAGAGAACTGGATGAGATGTGGCTAGCGCCTTTGCTCAGGAGCGGAATTGCACTGCACATCGAAGACCCAGCCAATGGAAGAGCGCTGGATTTCAATCCCGGGGACCGCTGGAAATTCTGGCGCCGACCGAGACCGTTCGCGGCCCCGGAAGAACCGCTGACCTTGGGGCGCGCCCCCAAGGAGGAGACCGCAGACGAGTTTGGGAATATCTTAGGGAAGTAAACTCAGAACCCGCCTTGCATGAGCAAGCTCGCGCGTTTTTTGGTCGACGCAGGGACAGGCCTCGGAACGTTCCTGCAGCATGATCGCGAACGAAGCTTCAAGATTGCGCAGGCCTTCGCGGTTATTGCGCAGCTCCAGTTGGTGATGCTCGTTCAAGTAGGCCTTGCACTCTGCTTCGGTCACCAGCGAGGTGTTGTACCCGCCCCTGCACTGATCCATATCCAAAACGCCCGCAAACGCCAGGGCGCTCCATACCGAGGTCGTGATTGCGAATCCTACTAACAGCATTGCTGTATGGCATTTCATCGTGATCCCTCCATTGCAGATGAATCCCTGGCAATGCTCTAGCAAGCATTGAGCCAGTTTCAATAAGTAGTTTACCTACTGATTATTAAGGAAAAATGAAATGGAACACCGCAAAGGGACAGAATTTATGCCCCATAAGTGATCATGACCTGTTCGAAATGCACGCTACCAAGGCAATTTAGACCGGCTCAGCCCAGAGATCATGGTCTGTGGTATGGGAAATTCGCGCCCGCGCAAATTCTCCCACCGGCAGATGCCGGCCCCCCGGAATAAAGACGAGCCCATCAATTTCGGGTGCATCAGCGGCCGATCGGGCCACCGCGTTGCCTTTGTCG
Source organism: uncultured beta proteobacterium (assembly GCA_963782495.1). Classification (GTDB taxonomy): domain Bacteria; phylum Pseudomonadota; class Gammaproteobacteria; order Burkholderiales; family Thiobacillaceae; genus DASQBT01. Next base: position 186,402 of record CAWAJU010000008.1, read on the forward strand.
TCAATAGAGTCCACTAGAACTGTCATCTCGACGCCGATTTTTAGCCTCAGCCGACGCGCGGAAATTTCCGCCTGTCTTTCCATGAAGCGCGCCCGACGTTCTTCCTTGACCACCTCTGCGACCTGGTCGGGTAAACGGTTGGCCGCCGCTCCATCCACAGGCGAATAGGCGAAGCAGCCCACCCGGTCGAGTTGCGCCTCATCCAGAAACATCAGCAGTTCTTCAAATTCCGCTTCCGTCTCGCCCGGAAAACCGACAATGAAGGTGGAGCGCAGGGTCAGGTCGGGGCAGGACTTGCGCCAGGCTCGAATCCGGTCGAGGGTTTGCTCTGCTGCCGCCGGCCTTTTCATCAGCTTGAGCATGCGCGGACTGGCGTGCTGGAACGGGATATCGAGGTAGGGCAGCACCTTGCCTTCCGCCATCAGTAGGATCACTTCATCCACGTGGGGATAGGGATAGACATAATGCAGGCGTACCCAGACGCCGAGTTCGCCCAGAGCCTGCACCAGTTCAGTCATGCGGGTCTTGAGCGGCCTGCCGTTCCAGAACCCGGTGCGGTATTTCACATCTACCCCATAGGCGCTTGTGTCCTGCGAAATCACCAGCAGCTCCTTCACCCCGGATTTCACCAAGGCTTCCGCCTCGTTCATGACCTCCCCCACCGGCCGCGACACCAGCTCGCCGCGCATGGATGGAATGATGCAGAAGCTGCAGCGGTGATTGCAGCCTTCGGATATCTTCAGGTAGGCGAAATGCCTGGGTGTGAGCCTGACTCCCTGGGGCGGAATCAGATCGCTGTAAGGATCATGCGGTTGCGGCAGATGGGCATGAACCGCCGCCATGACTTCCTCCGCTGCATGCGGCCCAGTCACGGCCAGCACGCCGGGATGGGCATCCTGCACTACCGAACCCTTGGCACCCAGGCAGCCGGTGACGATCACCTTGCCATTTTCCGCCAGGGCTTCACCGATGGCGTCTAAAGATTCCTGCACCGCGGCGTCGATGAAACCGCAGGTATTGACAACGACCAGGTCCGCCTGCTGATAGCTGGGAGAGATCAGGTAACCCTCAGCCCGCAACCGGGTCAGTATGTGCTCTGAGTCAACCGTGGCCTTGGGACAACCCAGGGAAACAAATCCGACCCTGGGCGGAGATTTCTTATGCCGCAACATGATCGTTCACCGGCTCGAGCCCGGGCGTCAGTGCGCCGCGTTCGTCGAAGACGAAACAGTTACCGCGCCAGTGCCTGTCGCCGCATTCTGCAAAATAGTTCAGGATGCCGCCTTGCAGTTGGTAAGCTTGGCTGAACCCGTTTGCCCGCATGTAGGGCACGGCCTTTTCGCAGCGTATCCCGCCGGTGCAAAACGCCACTACGGTCTTATCCTTGAGATGTTCGAACTGATCGAGGGCGCTGGCAAAATCAGTAAAACATTGGATGCGGGGATTGAGTGCGCTCTTGAAAGTCCCTGCAGCAAATTCCACTTCATTGCGCGTATCAAGGAACACCACCTCCCGGCCCTCCGTCAGCCAGGCATCCAGTTCCCGGGGACTGACGCGAGGCGCATCGGCGGCTGCGTAGCCCTGCTGGCGAAAGGAAATAATCTCCTTCTTGATCCTGACCCGCATCCGCTTGAAAGGCACGTAATCCGAGATGCTGCGCTTGACTTCCATGCCGGCAAAGCGCCGGTCTGCAGTCAATTTGGCCAGCCAAGCTTGCACATCCTCTTCCGGCCCGGAGACAAAGCAGTTGATGCCCTCGGGCGCTAGAAGTACGGTGCCCTTTAATCCCAGACTGTGGGCTCGCGCCTCAAGGCTGTGCTTGAGCGTTGGCAGGTCGTCGAGAGAGACAAACCGGTAGGCGGCAATGTTCAGAATACGCATGGTAAAACGAGCAGGTTAAAATCCGGTCATGTACATCATTGCAATTGGCTGGGCCTACGTCATCCTGATGGTCGCTGCTACGTCAGGCAGCCTCATCAAGGGCTTGGGCATCTTGCTCTTCCTGGGTGCAGCACCGCTGTCCTTGTTCATCTATATCGCGGATGCGCCCCAGCGACGCCTACGCCGCGCCCGGCGGGTGGCGAACCAGCAAGATGCCGCCAATCTGCGAGCCGATCAATGACTCCTGCTGAAAGGTGGCGATGATCCCGGTTGCTTCGCACCGCTCGCGACGCTCGCCCGAGATAGCTACACATTACTTGCTAACCGACGTGTCCGCTTCGGTTCCGATCGGGATGGCGCCTGGGACAGACATGGCGCCCTGCGGAAATGCCCGGCATTATACCCGGAGCACAGCACCTTGGCCGGTGCAATCCGCCATTCCGGCAGCATCAGTCCTGTAGCCAGATCAGGCTGGCCATGCGCCCGGTAGTCCCATCCCGGCGAAAAGAAAAGAAACGCTCCTGGTCGGTGAAGGTGCAGTGCCCACCGCCGTATACCCTATTCACTCCGATGCTAGCCAGGCGCAGGCGGGCCAGGAAGTAAATATCCGCCCACCATTTACCAGTTGATTTTCCCGGCTTGAAGGCATCAACGGTGTTCGGAAGGTTGGAAATGAACGTGTCGCGCACGTCCATTCCAACCTCGAAGGCCTGTGGGCCAATGGCCACTCCCATCCAGGCCACAATCCTGTCCGCAGGCGCTCGCATGGCGGCGACCGTGGCTTCCAGTACCCCAGCAGCCAGTCCGCGCCAGCCCGCGTGGGCGGCCGCCACCACACTGCCTGCTTCATCGCAAAACAGCACTGGCAGGCAGTCCGCGGTCATGACCACGCACACCGCGCCGGCCTGACGCGAAAAAGCTGCGTCAGCTTGCGGGCAGCTGGGGCTGCCATCCGCACAAGCCACCGCACGACCATGCACCTGCTTGAGCCAGCAGGGTTCCGCAGGCAGGATTTCACGCAGTTGGGTACGGTTTTCGGCGACCCGCGCCGGATCATCGCCAACATGCTCGTCCAGATTGAAGGTGTCAAAAGGTGCTAGGCTCGCGCCCCCAAGCCGGGTGGTCATGCAGGCCTGCACGCCCGCAGGCGCAGGCCAGTCGGGCCGGATTACATCCACGTGCCGCCTTTGCGCATCACGTCCAGTAGCGCGTTTAGATCCGGGGGCAGGGGCGATTCCCACTCCATCTTCTTGCCGCTGTAAGGGTGCACCAAACCCAGACGGTGGGCGTGCAAGGCATGGCGCGGAAATCGCATGGCACGCCCGCGCCGGGATGAACCGTAAACCTTGTCCCCTATCAGGGGATGCCGGAGATGAGCCATGTGTACCCGGATCTGATGAGTGCGCCCGGTCTCCAGGCTGCAATTGAGCATGGTGGCGGCCGGAAAGCGTTCCAAGACCGAATAGTGCGTTATAGCGGGCTTCCCCATGGGGTGAACGGCGCGTCGGGTCCGATTGACGGGATCACGCGCAAGCGGCAAATCCACCTTGCCTGCGTGGTCGATCTCCCCCTGCACCAAGGCGAAATAGTCCCGTTTCACGGTCCTTGCATGCAGTTGGCGCACCAGGTCGGTATGGGCCTTGAGCGTCTTGGCGACAACCAGCAGCCCGGATGTTTCCTTGTCCAATCGGTGAACAATACCGGCCCTGGGCAAATCGGAAACCTGGGGGCAATGATGCAAGAGCGCATTAAGCAGCGTACCGCGCGGGTTGCCGTTGCCGGGATGCACCACCATGCCGGCAGGCTTGTCGACAACCAGCAGGGCTGCGTCTTCGAACACCACTTTCAGCGGGATGGCCTCGGGTTGGTCGGGCGTCGTACCCGGTTCCGGTTCGGGCCACAGAACGATGGTTTCCCCGCCCCAGACCTTGTCGCTGGGGTCTTTCAGATCGCCATTCAACTGGGCCTTGCCGGACTTGATCCAGAGCTGCAACCGACTGCGCGAAAATTCCGGATATAACTCGGACAGAGCCTGGTCCAACCGCTGTCCTGCCAAGGTCTCCGGCACGATGCATTCGCGCCGGTCTTCCTCCGGATTTCCCTTATAATTCACTGAGTTTTCCAATTCTTCAGCCACGATTCCTATGCTCATTTCCATTTGGTCGCGCCGCCTTCTGACCTTGACCGGCCTTGTCTTGTTCCTTGGGCTCTCTGGCTGTGGCCTACTGCCCGAGGTTCAGGATGAGACCGCAGGATGGTCTGCCCAGAAGCTCTACAGTGAAGCCAAGGACAATCTAAATGGGGGTAACTACGAACGGGCAATCAAGCTGTACGAAACCCTGGAATCCCGCTATCCCTACGGGCGCTACGCCCAGCAGGCCCAACTCGATATAGCCTACGCCTATTACAAGGACAATGAAGCTTTATCCGCCATCACCGCCGCCGATCGATTCATCAAGTTGCACCCTAATCACCCTAACGTCGATTACGCCTATTATCTTAAGGGCTTGGCCAATTTTACGGAGGATACGGGCCTGTTTGCCGGACTGGTTGCTCAAGACTTGAGCGAAAGGGATCAAAAAGCTGCCAAGGACGCATTCGATGTGTTCAAGGAACTCAGCACCCGATTTCCCGACAGCAAATACACGCCTGACGCCTTGGCGCGAATGAAATACCTGGTCGATGCCATTGCCAATGGTGAAATCCACGCTGCCAAGTATTACCTCAAACGGCAGGCCTATGTGGCTGCCGCCAACCGCGCAGACAGCGTCGTCAAGAATTACCCGCAAACTCCGGCCGTTGAAGAAGCCCTGGCCATCATGGTCGTGTCCTACGATAAGCTGGGAATCACCGATTTGCGGGACGATGCGAGACGGGTATTGAAAATGAATTTCCCCAACAGCAAGTATTCCGAGGGAGTCGACCTGACAGACAGGTCCTGGTGGAAATTCTGGTAATCAACCACTCTGATTGACCTGCGCAAGCCCATCCGGAGAATTGCAGGCAACGACAACTTGAAAGCCCACTGCAGCTTGCCTTGGAAGCAACGCACGGGCAACGCGGACCGAACTTTGTGTATCTGATTGGCTAATTCTGTCGAAAAGTTTTACAGAATTCTCTCGGCCAAATTTCCTGATCTTTCAAGCTATTGAATATGCATAAGTAAGAATACGTTGGCTTGTTTATTGCATTTGTGCCTGAGGCGCATAAGGGTAACCCCTTATATCGTTATGGAATTGCGACTATAACCACCTAAGATTTACGGAGGAGCGATATGAAAACCAAGAGATTTATTCCTGCCTTGGTGGCCGGGCTAGCCCTGAGTGGCGCAGCCCAGGCCATGTTGGTAGATAACGGCAACGGCCTGATCTACGACTCTGGCGACGATATCACGTGGCTGCAGGATGCCAACCTGCCCGCCACCAACAATTTCGGGGTAGCGGGCGTCAATCCTGACGGCAGTTTGCAGAATTGGAGCGTTGCAGCGGCGTTGATCGATGCCATGAACACGGCCAACTATCTAGGCCATAGCGACTGGCGCTTGCCCACAAAAACCGACATTGGTCAACCGGGATGTCAACAGGTTACCGGCACCGGAGCAGACGACTGCGGCTGGAACAGCAAAACGGGTGAACTGGCAGACCTGTACTACAACGAGATGAATGGCACGCCCGACGTAAGCACCTCGAACACCGTTCAGGCCAGCAGTTTCAACCCCGGCCCTTTTCAGAACGTCCAAACCGGTAGTACCGCTGCATACTGGTACGGCACGTCGTATGCCAGCAATGGTCAGGCGGCTTGGGTCTTCGATTTCACGGGTGGCCTCCAATTTGCGTACGACAAGACGACTGGTGGCTACTCATTTTGGGCCGTTCTACCCGGTAATGCCACCGGCACCCCTGCTGCTGTGCCGGAGCCCGAGGCATGGCTGATGATGCTTGCCGGCTTGGGCATGGTGGGTAGCGCTGTGGCGCGGCGGCGGCGCGGGTAAGAAAGACAACCAGGATTGACGCCCAAACTCGCTTGATCACCTTATCAACTCATTTGGAGGGGAATCGTTAAGACCATGAATACGAAATCAATAAGAACATTGGTCGCTGCCTTGGCCGCCGTCGGCTTGGGCGCGCAAGTTGCACCTGCGGTTGCGGCAGCAAATTGGGTAGGCAGTGCCGACTACACCATGGCGCCGGGTGCCATCGGAGACGAAGAGGCGGTAGGCCCGTTCAGTACCTATGACTTCGGCTCGGGCGGGGTGGCGCTGTTGCAGAACGTGAGTGGTTCCCTCTATAACGGCTATTATCAATCCTACGTCACGCAACACGAACTGGCTGGCAATCCCGTTCTGGCGCCCAAGCTCAACAGCACTTATGAATTGACTGCGGCCGCCAACTTCACCGAAAACCTGACTCTGGTCAGCGCCAACACGCTTGAAATCAACGTCAACCCTGGCGGAGCCTTCGCTCTCTACTTCGACACTAACGTTGATCGGAGCTTTTCAGGTGACACTGGCTTTACCAACGGCGCCCCTATCCTCGTTGGTACCATCCTGGGAGGTAGCGGTGCGGCCACCAGTTTCGGATCTTCCGCCATTGGCGTTACCGACGTGACGATTCAGATCAACAGCTACGATCACAACGTTTTCGACCCGGATACGATTGCGGGCGCCGATGGCATATTTACCCTGAGATACAATTTTCAGGGCGACGCGCCGTTGACCGGGTCAATTACGAGTGTGCAGGGCGTTCCAGTCGCGAACAATCTCCTCTTTGCGGCCGACGGCAATCTTACCCTGGCTGTTCCGGAGCCCTCCAGCTACGCAATGTTGATGGCTGGACTGAGCTTTGTCGGCTTTGCAACCCGCCGCAAATCGCAAGTACGCGCTTAACATTAAAATCAGCTAGCCGGGCGATCCCAGGCTTGCGGTACACACAAATAGTTGGACACCAGGCCCGGATTTCCGGGCCTATTCTTTTGTGTGTAGTACACCCGGATGCGGATCAAGCGGAACCTGGAACTCTTGGTAGGAACCAGTTGCCAAAGGAACCTCAAACGTAGGACGTTGGCGCTGCGCTTGCCCCAAACACGCAGTGGCTGACCAGGTTCCTGCCGTCCCATCGATGCAAGAGAAATCCACCGGGCTCAAGGGTCCAGGCAAGCGTGGCGTTCGTGCGAGTGTCCAGATGAATCTGGTGGGCCGGGCTGGGGCAGATGCTGGAAGGAATGCCGGCCCAAATCGTGAAGACGGCGCGATGCACATGTCCACAGCTGAGTCCAATGACCTGATCATATTTGCCGAGTACCTCAGCCAGGTCCTGTGAGTTGGCAAGTTTGATGGCGTCCATTCCGGGAATGCCGCAGTCAAAGGGTGGGTGGTGCAGGAAGATCAGACTGGGCCTGCGATAAGATTTGAGCGTGTCTTGGAGCCAGCCGAGGCGATCGGCACAGAGTGTGCCCGCCTCCTTGCCTTCATCCAGAGTATCCAGACAAATCAGGTTTAGCCCAGTCAACTCGACCAGGAATTGCAGATAATCCTGCCCCGACACGGGCAGCATGGCAGTGCCGCCAAATACGGCCCGCAGATTGTCGCGGTCATCATGGTTGCCACTCATCACCACATAGGGCATGTACAGCCCGTCCAGCAACGTCTTAAGCAACTGGTATTCCGCCAAATCGCCGGTGTCGGCTAGGTCGCCGCTCGCCACAACCAGTTGCGGACGATCCGGCAGCGTGTTGATGCGGCTGATGCAGCCTTCCAAATAGGCGCGAGTGTCCACACGGCCCTCCACCAACCGGCCCGCAGAACGCAGGTGCAAGTCGCTGATCTGGGCGACCAGGGTCATGGCTCGTTTACCGCGCGATAAGGGCCTTCCACCTCGCTGATGTAATTCTCCACTGCCCTGCCCTCGCGCAACAAAAACTCCTCCACCGCCTTGCGAATCCGCCAATCCGCCAACCAATGGCGGGAATCGGTGATGACGGGAAGGAAGCCTCGCGCCAGCTTGTGCTCACCTTGAGCGCCGCCCTCAAATATTCCGAGGTCATGGCCAATGCAATATTCCATCCCTTGGTAATAGCAGGTTTCAAAATGCAGGCCGGGCACGAATTTCAAACTTCCCCAGTAGCGCCCGTAGAGCCGCTCCTGGTCCGTCAGGTTCAGCGCGGCCGCAACGGGTTCACCCGCCAGGGAACCTAGAACCATCACGCAGTGTTGCGGCAGGTTCTCGCCCAAACGGAGGAAAAAATCCAGGTTCAGGTAGGGCGTGGAACGATGGGTACGGTAGGTATGCACATAGCAGCGATGAAAAAAAGCCCAGTCCTGTTCGCGGATCTCGCTGCCTTGGCGAATCTCAAAGCGCAGTCCGGCGTCAAACACCTTGCGGCGCTCCTGACGGATTTTTTTGCGCTTGTCCCGGGTCAGGCTGGCGAGAAAATCATCGAAATCTGCATAACCCGGATTGAGCCAGTGAAACTGGTAGCCCTGGCGCCGCAACAGGCCCTCCTGCGCCAGTGTCTGATCCACGCCTTCATCCGGAAACAGACAATGGAATGAAGACAAGCCTGCCTCCTTGGCGAACGACAGGGCATGGCGGAGCAAATGAACACGGTCCTGATCCTGGTCTGCGAGGAGCCGCATGCCGGGTACTGGTGTAAAGGGAATCGCGCACAACAGCTTGGGGTAATAGGGACGGGCCAACTGCTCATGGGCGTTGGCCCAGGACCAGTCGAACACATACTCGCCATAGGAATGGGACTTCAGGTAAAGTGGCATCGCGCCGACCAGACGGCTCCCGCGCCACAGGGTCAGATGCTTTGGCACCCAGCCGGTGCGGTCGCTGACGCAGCCGCTGGCTTCAAGTGCGTGCAGAAAAGCATGCTGGAGCATGGGCTGGGAGCCGGCCAAGCGATCCCATTCCAGAGCCGGAATTTCCGCGAGGCTGGAGCAAAAGCGCGCTTCCGTTGCTTCTAAATCCAACGGATTTCCTCCAGAATGCATGCTTCAATTGGATTCGGGTTTACCAACCTATGAATTTACATGAGTTCCAGGCCAAACAGGCGTTGCGTGACTTCGCTGTGAATACGCCCAAGGGAGAAGCCGTTTCCAGCGCGGCCGATGCAAGGGCAGTAGCGGAAAGGCTCGGCGGCCAAGCTTGGGTAGTAAAAGCCCAGGTGCACGCCGGAGGCCGTGGTAAGGCCGGTGGGGTGAAGATCGCGGGCAATTTGGACGAAGTGGAAATTTTTACAACCTCCATGCTGGGCAAGGCGCTGATCACTTATCAGAACGCACCAGATGGCCAACCAGTGAAGAAGGTGCTGGTGGAGGAAACCCTGGCCATCGCGCGTGAGTTGTATCTTTCGATCCTGGTGGACCGCGAAGCGGAGCGCGTGGCCGTGGTCGCCTCTAGATCCGGCGGCATGGATATCGAGGAAGTCGCGCGCGTTAGCCCGGACAAAATCCTCAAGGCCCATTGCGATCCAATAAACGGCCTGATGCCTTACCAGTGCCGCGAACTGGCCTTTGGTCTGGGACTGAAGTCGGAGGCGTTCCAGGACTTTTGTGCGCTGCTGCCGAAGCTCTACCGGCTGTTTGTAGAGCGCGATCTGGCACTTCTGGAAATCAACCCGCTGATTGTCACGCGTGACAATCACGTCCTGCCGCTGGACTGCAAAGTGAGCGTGGACGACAACGCGCTGTATCGGCAGAAGGCACTCGCCGGATTGAACGACATGAGCCAGATCGACCCCAAGGAAGCCGCCGCGCACGAAGCAAGCATCAATTACATCGCGCTTGCGGGCAACATCGGTTGCATGGTCAATGGTGCAGGGTTGGCCATGGCCACCATGGACCTGATCAAACTGCATGGGGGTGAACCGGCCAATTTCCTCGACGTCGGCGGGGGTGCGACCGCGGAAACCGTGGCCAGGGCATTCAAGATCATCCTGGCTGACAGCAAGGTCAGGGCCGTATTGGTCAACATCTTCGGCGGCATCATGCGCTGCGACATCATCGCGGAAGGCATCGTCGCGGCGATTCGTGACGTTGGCGTGCAGATTCCGGTGGTGGTGAGGCTGGAAGGCACGAACGTCGATCTGGGCAGGCAGGTACTTAAGGACAGCGGGCTGGCGATAATCACGGCCGATGATCTTACCGCTGCGGCCCGGCAGGCCGTTGCGGCAGTCAGATAAGACAAAGGCATTGCGCGCGGGGAGGGCAGAGGGCCGCCACCCTCTTTCCGGAATCAGCCACGCATCCCTGTGAAGTCTTTGCCTTCTCCATGTCGAACTGCGGCGCTTCAAGCAAATAGATAAACGGGAAATATGAGCATCCTCATCAACCAGGACACCAAGGTCATCTGCCAGGGATTCACTGGCAAGCAGGGCACTTTCCATTCCCAACAGGCCATTGCCTACGGGACGAAGATGGTGGGCGGGGTAACGCCTGGCAAGGGTGGACAAATCCATCTGGGGCTGCCAGTGTTCGACACGGTGCGCGCCGCGGTGCACGCCACATGCGCCAATGCTTCGGTGATTTACGTGCCGGCGGCGTTCGCCGCCGATTCCATTCTGGAAGCGGCGGACGCCGGCATCGAAGTGATCGTCTGCATTACCGAGGGTGTGCCGGTGCTCGACATGCTCAAGGTCAAGGCCGCGCTCGGAGCCACAGGCGCCAGACTCATTGGCCCGAACTGTCCAGGCATCATCACGGCAGGCGAATGCAAGATCGGAATCATGCCTGGTTTCATCCACCGGCCGGGCAAGGTGGGCGTCGTCTCCCGATCCGGCACACTCACCTACGAAGCGGTCTACCAGACCACCCGCCTTGGGCTGGGACAGACCACCTGCGTGGGCATAGGCGGTGACCCGATCAAGGGACTGGATTTCATTGATTGCCTGGAGTTGTTCGAGGCCGACCCGCAGACTGAGGCAGTCATCATGGTGGGCGAGATTGGCGGCACCCGCGAGGAGGAGGCAGCGGAATACGTCAAGACTCACGTGAGCAAGCCGGTGGCTGCCTACATTGCCGGCCTGACCGCGCCCAAGGGCAAACGCATGGGTCATGCGGGCGCAATCATCGCCGGCGGCACAGGCACGGCCGATGCCAAAATCGCCGCGCTGGAAAAGGCCGGCGTGGTGGTGGCCAGAAGCCCGGCTGGGTTGGGCGAGGCCATGGTCGAGGCCATTGCACGAAAGCGCGACCAGTGAAGATCGCGCTGGCCCAGATCAACACCTCGGTTGGGGACATGGCGGGCAATGCCGCCCTAATCAAACGCTGCATGGACGAGGCAAAGGCCGCCGGGGCCGGTTTGCTGCTCACTCCGGAAATGAGCATTTGCGGATATCCTGCGGAAGACTTGGTGCTGCGCGAGGATTTCTGCCTGATCTGCGAACAGACTGTTCAGCAACTGGCCGCCGAGACCCGCGGCATCACGGTGATTGTGGGTTATCCGAGGCTGTCCGGCGGGCGTCGCCACAACGCCGCCGCCGTGCTGCGCGACGGCCAGGTGCTGACTGTGTACCACAAGCAGAAGCTGCCCAACCATACCGTGTTCGATGAGCTGAGAACCTTCGAACCCGGCGACGCCTGCTGCGTGTTTGACGTGGATGGAGTGCGGTTTGGCATCAACATTTGCGGCGACATCTGGGAGCGCGGCCCAACGGAAATCACTGCCGGCGCGGGCGCCCGGGTGCTGCTGGTACCCAATGCCTCCCCATATCACAGAGTCAAACAGAAGGAACGCTATCAGATCGCCCGCGACCGTATCGCGGAGGCGGGGGTGTCGCTGATCTATTGCAACCAGATCGGCGGACAGGATGAGCTGGTATTCGACGGGGCGTCCTTCGCCATGAACGAACGGGGTGAACTGACCCACCAGTTTCCTGCCTGGCAGGAAGGTGTGTTTTATCTCTCCATCGAGAATGGTGGAATTCAGCTCGGGCAGACAACGCCTTTGCCTGACGAAGTGGCGGAGGTGTACGAAGCGCTCAAGTTGGGGGTCAGGGATTATGTCGGCAAGAACGGCTTCCCCAGCGCGATACTGGGCATGTCGGGCGGCATAGACTCGGCGCTGACGCTCGCAGTGGCGGCTGATGCGTTGGGTGCGGACCGTGTGCATGCGGTGATGATGCCATCCGAATTCACCGTCGGCTTCAGCATGGAAGACGCACGCGAAATGGCGCAGACCCTCGGTGTCGCATACAGCGAAATTTCCATCAAACCCATGTATGACGCCTTCATCGGCCAGCTTGCGCCAGAGTTCGGCCAGCGACCATTCGACACCACCGAGGAAAACCTCCAGGCACGCATCCGTGGCACCCTGTTGATGGCCTTGTCCAACAAGTTTGGCCATATCGTGCTGACCACCGGCAACAAGAGCGAAATGGCCGTGGGCTACGCGACACTGTACGGCGATATGGCCGGCGGCTTTGGGGTGCTGAAGGATGTGCCCAAGACCCTGGTCTACCAGCTCGCCGATTACCGCAATAGCCTGTCAGCGGTCATCCCCCAACGCATCATCGACCGGCCGCCGTCGGCGGAGTTGCGGCCGGACCAGACCGACCAAGATACCCTGCCGCCGTACGAGGTGCTGGATGCCATCCTCGAGCGTTATGCCGAGCTGGACATGGATCCGGCAGCGATCGTGGCAGATGGCTTCAATGCGGCCACGGTCAGAAAGGTGGTGCGCATGATTGATGTGGCAGAATACAAGCGCCGCCAGTCGGCGCCCGGGGTGCGTATCACCCCGCGAAACTTTGGCAAGGACCGACGCTATCCGATAACATCAAGATATCGTCCCGAGAAGAGTTTGCAGGAGATTTCAAAATGAAGAAGATCGAAGCCATCATCAAGCCCTTCAAACTCGAAGAAGTTCGCGAGGCCTTGTCGGACATCGGCGTCACCGGCCTGACCGTCACCGAAGTCAAAGGCTTCGGCCGGCAGAAGGGTCATACCGAGTTGTATCGCGGTGCGGAATATGTGGTGGATTTTCTCCCCAAGGTCAAGGTGGAAGTCGTGGTCGCCGCCAGCATGATCGACCAGGCCGTCGAGGCCATCATCAACGCCGCGCGCACGGGCAAGATCGGCGACGGCAAGATCTTTGTTTATCCGGTGGAACAGGTGATTCGGATCCGCACCGGGGAGTCGGGCGAAGCGGCGATTTGATGTCGCCTTCCTAACCGGCGCCGCAAACCAACGCCATATCAGGTCAGACCGGCGCTCAATTGCGTGCTGGCGGAAATTCACGACGCCACACCCAGGGCGGCACGGGCTTGGTGTCTCTCCATAATCCAAAACGCCTGAGCTTGGCCATGGTTTCCGCGCCCTCATAGCTTGCGCGGTCTTCCGCCGACTGCTCGTCTGCATGATTTCTGTCCCGCCAGGCCATACCTTCTCTGACCTGCGCCAAACCGACGTCCAGTGACTTTCCGCAACTGGAACAATCAAACGGCTTTACCCAAACCCTGCACACATCGCGACCATAGATATCCTTCTTGTAGCATTCGGCCCTGGCGTCCTGACTGTATGCGTATCGGGAAAGATTGGTTCTGGACCGGTTGCCCCAGGGCTGGAAATGCTCCGGGGCGTCGATGCCCGCAATGCGGATCCTGTGCTGCTGGCGATCAACCAGCAGGGTCAGCGTGTCGCCGTCCGAGATGCTGACGATGTAACCCTCAAGCGTTACCGCTTTGGCGGACAGCGCGCCGAAGGTCAGGAGGCCGAAGACGATTGTTTGCACGAGCAGCCGAAACTTCCCCTGCCTATTGGATATGTAGCGGCGCATGTGATCCGATCCTGGAGAACCGCGTACGACTGAATGGATGGTGCCGACTATCTGACTCGAACAGATGACCTATCGCTTACAAGGCGATTGCTCTACCAACTGAGCTAAGCCGGCATTTGACAGCGCGGGATTGTATCAGTCCTGCGCATGCTATTTGATGATCTTCAGGTTGGGGCGGCCCTTGGGCGGTTCCGGCGGCTCAGGTCCTTTGTCTCCGGAGCCGACGGGAGTCGTCTGCGGAGTTGGAATTTCCTCCACCGGGAATTGCATACCCTCGCCATTTTCCCTCGCGTAGATAGCCGCCACCCGTTCTACGGGCACACGAATCTCCTGCGACACGCCGCCAAAGCGGGCGGAAAACTGTATCCAGTCGTTGTCCAGCGTCAGGTTGCGCGTGGCGCCGGCGCCGACATTGAGGACGATCTGACCATCCTTGGCGTAGCCCGGCGGTATCCGGGTGCGGCCATCCACGTGGACCAGCAGATACGGGGTAAGGCCGTTGTCCACGCACCACTCATAGAGCGCGCGGATCAAGTAAGGCCGGGTGGATCCCGGCTTCGGCGCATGCTCCATTACTTGCGCATGGCCTTTTCGGTGGGGGTCAGCGCATCAAAGAAGGCCGGCCGAGAGAACAGCCGCTCGCGAAATTTGAGGACAGGGGCCGCCTGCTTGGGAAGCTGGATGTCGTAATGTTCCAAGCGCCACAGCAGGGGCGCGATCGCGACGTCCAACATGGAAAACTCATCGTTCATCAAATAGGTCTGCTTGGTAAGTATCGGCGTCAACTGGGTCAGGGCATCACGGATCTCCTGGCGCGACTTGTCTGCGGTCTTCTGGCTGCCATGTTCCAGCTGGTTGACGTGGGTAAACAGATTGCTTTCAAAGTTATACAGCACAAGACGTGCGCGCGCGCGCATCACCGGGTCGGCCGGCATCAGCTGCGGGTGCGGGAAACGTTCGTCGATGTATTCATTGATGATATTGGACTCATACAGCACCAGATCCCGCTCAACCAGGACAGGCACCTTGCCGTAAGGGTTCATCACGGCCAGATCCTCGGCCTTGTTGTGCAAGTCGACATCGATGACTTCGAAATCCATGCCCTTTTCAAAGAGCACGATGCGGCAACGGTGGCTGTATGGATCGATAGTGCCCGAATAGAGGGTCATCATGATGGAAATTCCTTAATTAGTGAGGCGACCGCGTTGCCTTTAGACACAAATGTGTCGCGCAGCGCGGCAGTTTCAAACACGACAGCAGGATGCCCCGATAACCCGCTGTGCTGATTGCCACCGCTTCGGCACAGGCTTGGGTCATTGCGCTTGCCCGGAATTGGCAAGCTCCCGACCTCTTGCATCGTCTTCGTGCCGAATCAATAGCCTGTGTATCCCAAAAAACCAACAGCCGGAACTTGTCCGGCTGCCGGTCATTCAGTCCGCAATCGGACTAGTGAATATCCTTCCAGAATTCCTTCTTCAGGTAATAGGCCACGACGAAGAACATGCCAAGGAATACAAGGACAAACAGGCCGGTAGTCATGCGCTTTTCCTTTGCGGGTTCACCCATCCAGGCCAGGTAATTCACCAGATCGCCTACCATGGCGTCGTACTCGGCGAGCGACACGGAACCCGGCTTGACCAGCTCAAACCGGTCGAATACACGCCTTTCCTCACCGTCTGCGTCCTTCTCCATGCGGAAGTGAGCAATCTGCTCACCCTGAAGCGTAGCCAAGACATGCGGCATCCCTACTTTGTCGAACACCACGTTGTTCCAGCCCGTTGGCCGGGTGTCGTCGCGATAGAAACTTCGCAAGTAAGTGTACAGCCAGTCGGGACCACGCGAGCGCGCAATCACACTCAAGTCGGGTGGAATTGCGCCAAACCATTCCTTGGCATCCTTCTTGGACATGGCAACAGTCATGGTTTCACCCGGCTTTTCCCGGGTGAAAAGCAGGTTCTCCTTGATCTGGTTCTCGGACAGGCCAAGATCCTGCAGCCTGGAATAGCGCATATAGTTGGCGCTGTGACAGTTCAGGCAATAATTCACGAACACGCGGGCTCCGCGTTGCAGCGAGGGCTGATTGGCCAGATCAACCGGTGCCTTGTCCAGTTGGACATTTTCCTCTGATGCGAACGCGAGAACAGGAATAAACACCAGACTCGCAATAATTTTCACAATGCGTTTCATCAGCCAGTCACCCTTTCCGGTTCGGGTTTGGTCTTGTCGGATGCAAGATAGAAAGGCATCAGCGCGAAACAAGCCGTATATATCAGGAACATGAAGTTGAGCATTCCGTCACTTATTGCCTTGGTCGATCCCCAAATGATTGCAACCGCCAGGGCTGCAATCGCGATATAGAAGATTTTCTGCAGTGGGGCCAGAATCGGCCTCCTGCCTGCTTTCGAGTACCACGGAAGCGCGTAGAAGAAACCAAGATAGACAACCGTCAGAATCCGCGCTATCCAGGTAAGTGTCGGTTTCGCCGGCAGAGTCCCCAACCAGCCCAAGCCTATGAAGGCTACGACGAACGCGGCGAGGAACAACTTGTAAGTCGGGCCCCTGTAGCGGATCGACTTCACCGGACTGCTGTCGAGCCAGGGCAAGGCTGCGAAGATCAGCACCGAAATTCCCATCATCACGACTCCCGGGAACTGTGATCCAAACAAGGGCGGCACCGCACGAAGAACCGCGTAGAACGGAGTGAAATACCAGACGGGCGCAATATGCGGCGGAGTCTTGAATGGGTCGGCCGGAATGAAGTTGTTGGCTTCCAGAAAATAACCGCCCAGCGTGGGGGCGAAGAACACTACCGCGCTGAACACCATCAGAAACACGATGACCCCAACAATATCCTTGACCGTGTAATAAGGATGGAAAGGAATGCCGTCGAGCGGGATGTGGGTGACGGGATCCTTGTGTTTCTTGATTTCCACGCCATCCGGATTGTTGGAGCCCACTTCATGCAACGCCACGAGATGAGCCACCACCAGACCCAGCAACACCAGCGGTACTGCGATCACGTGGAAGGAGAAGAAACGGTTGAGAGTGGCATCCGACACCACAAAGTCACCCCGAATCCACAGGGACAAGTCGTTACCGATGAAGGGGACGGCGGAGAACAGATTGACGATCACCTGTGCGCCCCAGTACGACATTTGCCCCCACGGAAGCAAATAGCCCATGAAGGCCTCAGCCATCAACGCCAGGTAAATCACCACGCCGAACAGCCAGATCAATTCTCGCGGCCGCCGGTAGGAGCCGTACATGAGGCCGCGGAACATGTGCAGGTACACGACAATGAAGAATGCGGATGCACCGGTGGAATGAATGTAGCGGATCAGCCAGCCCCAGTCCACGTCGCGCATGATGTACTCGACCGAAGCGAAAGCCATGTCCGCGTCCGGCTTGTAATGCATGGCCAAAAAGATGCCAGTGACGATCTGGATGACCAGCACCAGCAAGGCAAGGGAGCCGAAGAAGTACCAGAAGTTGAAATTCTTCGGTGCGTAATACTCGGAAAGATGGGCCTTCCAGGTGGCGGTTAACGGGAAGCGGTCATCCACCCAATTCATCAGTTGTTGCATGCGGGACATGAATTACGCTCCTTGGCTGTCTTCACCGATCAGGATGCGGGAATCCGTCACGTAGTGGTGCTTGGGTATAAGAAGATTGATCGGCGCCGGCGAGCCGATGAACACACGAGCCGCCAGATCAAAGCGCGAACCATGGCAGGGGCAGAAGAAGCCACCCGGCCATTCGGGCCCGAGGTCGGCAGGCGCAATTTCAGGCCGATAGGTGGGGGAACAACCCAAGTGGGTGCAAATTCCCACGGTCACCAAGTATTCTGGCTTGATGGAGCGGGTCGGGTTCTTGCAATAGGGGGGCTGCTGGGGCTGTTCGGAGTTGGGGTCGGACAGCTTGGCGTCATGTTTGCCGAGCAGATCAAGCATTTCCTTGGAGCGATTCACCACCCAGACAGGCTTGCCTTGCCATTCCGCAGTTACGATCATGCCCGGCTCAATCTTGCTGATATCTACTTCCACTGGCGCACCGGCGGCCTTGGCGCGGGCGCTGGGCATCATGCTCTTGACGAACGGCACGGCCACGCCCACAGCGGCGGCAATGCCCACGCCCGAGGTCGCGGCAACCAGAATCTTGCGCCGCTTCTGATCGATTTCCTGCTGACTCATAATTGATAATTGCCCTTGTGTGGGTTTGGCCCGGTAAAAAACCCTGCGATTTTAACCTTTTTAGGGTTCGCGATGAAAGACCCAAGCGGGGATCGCGCTTAATTAAGCCTTGGGAGGCCCTATAATGTCGGACTCACCTGCCATTCCTCAACGATGCGGAAATGAAAAAGTATTGGTTGATCTTCGCCCAGGCCACCACCGCAGCGCTGGGAGTGTTGATGGTTTTGGCCCTGTTCAAGCCCGACTTGCTCAATTGGCGGGATGCAACGAATGGCGTCACCATCGCTCAAGTCAAAGGGAGACCGCCGACCCAATTCTCCGGTTCATTTGCAGATGCGGCCCAGGCTGTCACGCCGTCGGTGGTCAACGTCTTTACCCAGAAGCAAGTCAGGGAATCCAGCAACCCTTTCGCCAACGATCCCATCTTTCGCCATTTCTTCGGCGATCGATTTGATCCCCACCCACGCCAGGTCTCCAATCTCGGTTCCGGCGTCATCGTCAGCACCAACGGCTATATCCTGACCAATAACCACGTGGTCGAGGCAGCGGACGAAATCCAGGTCGCGCTCGCAAATGGCAAGACTTACCCTGCCAAGGTTGTCGGCGCCGATCCCGAGACTGACCTGGCTGTCCTAAAGATCAGCGCGACCCATTTGCCCGCCATCGTGTTCGGCCAGTCTGATTCGCTGCGGGTGGGCGACTGGGTGCTGGCGATAGGCAACCCGTTCGGTGTCGGCCAGACCGTGACCTTGGGCATCGTTTCTGCGCTGGGCCGCAGTCACCTGGGCATCAATACCTTTGAAAACTTCATCCAGACAGACGCCGCCATCAACCCCGGCAATTCAGGCGGCGCGCTGGTAGACGCCGCTGGGAATCTCATCGGCATCAACAGCGCCATCTACTCGCGCACCGGCGGCTCGCAGGGAATCGGCTTCGCCATCCCTGCAAATCTTGCCCAGCAGGTGATGGAGCAGATCATCAAGAATGGCAGCGTCACTCGCGGGTGGGTCGGCATTGAGGTTCAGGATCTATCTCCGGAAATTGCGGAGTCCTTCAACTTGAAAAGTACTGAGGGCGCGCTCATTGCAGGCGTGCTAAAGGGAGGCCCGGCCGATGCAGCGGGGATCAAACCTGGAGACATCCTGTTGGCGGTGGACGGCAAGGCCGTGTCCGATTCGTCCTCTCTGCTCAATCTCATCGCCAATCTGCAACCCGGCACCCAGGCCCATCTGACTTTGGGACGTGAATCCAAGCGAATCGAGGTAAGCGTCAACGTTGTGCGCCGGCCTCGCATTACGCAGCAGGAACAGGAAGAGCAGTCGCCTTAAGGCGGATGCATAGAATCCTCGCACCCTGGACAGCCCCCGGAGAGCAGGCTGATCTGGGTGGGATAGGCAAATGGGTCCTGTTCCATCGCTGCACTCCGCCAGCCAAGCGCCCGGCCAGCCTTCCAGGCTAGCCCCCGAGCCTTCAGGCGCAGACTTGTATCGATCAATACCGCGGCAGGTGAAGGTAGTTGTCCGTCTTCCAGTACCGCCCTGGGCCGGATGGAATTAAGCAACGGATTCCGAACCTGCATCCAACCTGCCGCACTGGAAAAATCCTGCCAGCCACGCTTCACCCATCGATACGCCAAGGCGCGTGCGCGTTCATTCTTGAACGCCTCGGCAAAATCCAGTAGGCCAGCCGCGCCGTAGGCGTAGTCCTCCAGTTCCGCGTCGCGCAGAACCTGGCTGCCGGCCTGCCCTTTTGCCAGATGTCCATTGCGCCATTGTCTGACCATGAACCGGTACAAGCTTTCAGCCGCCCTGCGGTAGCGGATATGCAGCCTGCCTGCACGACTGAATGCTGTCAGCGCCAGACCGTTGAGGCCGGTCAGCATTTTCGTGTCGCGCGGAATCTCCCGGTTCGGACGATCAGCCCGAAGTTTGCGATAGGCGCTGCTCAGCAACACCAGCTCGCCCGTCTCAAGCTTTTCGTACTCCGCCGGCAAGTAGTTTCCGGAATCAAACGGCGATGCCTGGTCGAGATGCCAGATACGCCGGGCCGCCTTGAACTCCTCCGGAGACAGCAGTGTTTCCAGCGCTTGGCCATTCCAAAGATAAGCCACGCCCTCCTCGTCTTTTCGATCCACAGCCGAAGTACTGGAGTAGAACCCGCCACTCTTCGGGTCATGCAGAAACGTCAACATGAAATCCAGGGTCGAGCGCGCCACGTTTTCGTACTGTGGGTCATGCAGAACATTGGCCGCCCGCAGGTAGAATGTGGCCAGTTGTGCATTGTCGTACAGCATTTTTTCAAAATGCGGCACCGTCCAACCCGGGTCGGTGGCGTAGCGGAAGAATCCGCCGTACACATGATCCCTCAGGCCCCGGCTTGCCATGGTATCCAGAGTCAAGCGCAACCATGGGACGGTCTCCGCGTCGGACGAACCAGACAGGTGAGCCAGCAACAAATTCAACTGGGGAACCTGGGGAAATTTGGCCATTTCTCCAAAGCCACCGGCAAGCGTGTCTGCCTCCGCTCGAGCCTGATGCAGGAATGCGTCAAGCAAGGCTGTCCTTTCCGCTTGGGCATATCCTGCAGCGGCCAAGGGCGGGTTTGCCGGAAGCGCAGCGCGCGCCATGGAGGCGAGCTGGGCCGAATCCTTTTCCCAACGTTCCTGCACGCGAGTAAGGGTACGAAGAAGATCAGCGGGCGTTTGATACAACACCACCGACACGGGATAGCCGTCCGGCGTCACAAACGCATTGAGTGGCCATCCACCCTGGTGTATCAGGCTGCCGGCGAAACTTTGCAGCGCCTCATCGATCCCTCTGTCGAGTTCCCGGTCAATCTTGACTGGAATGAAGTGCGCATTGAGATAGGCGGCAATTCGCGGATCCCGATAGCTCTCCCTTTGCATGACATGACACCAGTGGCAAGCGAAGTAGCCGACAGAAACAAAGAGCAGCCTGCCGCTGCTGCGGGCCCGGCCCAGTGTCTCCACGGACCAGGTCTGCCAAGCCACGGGGTCATCGGCGTGCAACGCCAAATAGGGAGAGGGATTGTGTTTGAGCCTGTTGCCCGGCAACACGGCTGACGCGCTGACCAGTCCGCTGAGCAGCACCAGTACGACCAGGACAAGCAACCTGCTCCTGGTGCTTCGCCACCTGGCTGTCCACAAGGCTTGCATGATGTCGAGGCGCCCCCAATAGCGTGGCTTCGGCCGAGTGACTGGGCTCGGCGACCGCTCAGCGCAAACAATTCCGCAACCGGAATGGGTGTTGCGCATGCCCTGCAGTATTGTTGCGCTGCATCTCCCGCTCATCCGCGGCGCTCATCCATCAGCCTGTGGGCCGCTCTCTTGTGACTGGGACTGGATGAAATGTTGGCGATAATACTTGAGCTCTTCGACGGACTCATAGATGTCGGCCAAGGCCTCGTGCTTGCTGGCCTTCTTGAATCCCTCGGACAGCCCCGGCCGCCAGCGTTTGGCCAGTTCCTTGAGCGTACTCACGTCCAGATTGCGATAGTGAAAATAGGCCTCCAGCCTGGGCATGGAACGGGCCAGGAATCGCCGGTCCTGACAGATCGAATTACCGCACATTGGAGATGCCCGCTCCGGGACATGCTGCTTCAGGAATTCAAGCATCTGGTTTTCCACCGCCTTCTCATCCAGCGTCGAGGCCTTGACCTTGTCGATCAGTCCCGACTTGCCATGGGTCCCCTTGTTCCACGCATCCATGGCTTCAAGTATGCTGTCCGCCTGATGTACCACCAGGACAGGCGCTTCCGCGAGCGTATTGAGTTCGGCATCGGTCACGACCAGCGCGACTTCGATGATGCGATCGCTTTCCGGCAGCAGCCCGGTCATTTCCATGTCGATCCAGATTAGGTTGGAAGCGTTCGGTGGCATAACAGTCTTTCGGCAAAAGGCGAAATTCTCGCACAAGCCGGTAGCATAAACTTTTGCCGCCCGCCATAATCGAACTAATGGCAATTCACAGGAGATATTCCATGAACCGAAAGTGGGTGATCGTTTTGGCGCTGGGTGCTGTGAGCGCGCCGGCAGGCGCTGCTGACAAAGTTGACCCCGCACATGGGCAAGCGCTCTTGGAGAAAAGCTGCATGTCCTGCCACGTTTCCATGTATGGCGGAGATGGCAGCGAAGTCTATCTGCGCCCAAATCACATTATCAAGAATCGTGCCCAGCTTTTGGGCAGGGTTGCGGCCTGCAACGCCAATACCGGCGCCGGCTGGTTCCCCGAAGATGAGGCTGATGTGGCCGCCTACCTCAATCAAAAGTACTACAAATTCAAGTAAGGGGGGCAAATGTCGGACATTGCGCAAGAACTTGCCAGAAAAAAGTGTGTTCCCTGTGAAGGTGGGGTCGCACCCCTGACCGATGCCCAGATTGCGCCTTTTCTCAAGGGCCTGACAGGCTGGGCCCGGGATGGAGCCAAGATCTTCAAGGAGTACAAGTTCAAGGATCATTACCAGACCCAGGCTTTTGCCAATGCCGTCATGTGGGTATCGCACCGGGAAGACCATCATCCTCTCCTGCTGGTGGGTTACAACACTTGCAAGGTCGAATACTGGACCCATGCAATTGGCGGACTTTCCGAAAATGACTTCATCTGTGCCGCCAAGGTGGACGCGCTATTCGAAATATAAGCATGTACCCAAGGCATGGTTCTCCTGACCCAGCGGAAATAGGCGGGGGACGACGTCATTGTTGCCCCTTGCCAATACGCGTTCACCATGAAGCTGCACATGGGGGAAAAGCATGGATTGGCTCGGAATAATCGGTGCTCACGTTTTATGGAAGAAGCGCCTGCTGGCCATGCTGGATGGGAGCAGCGACGAAACGCTGGACCCGGAAGCGATCGGAGTGGATAACAAGTGCGCCTTGGGGAAATGGATTTATGGCGATGGCCAAACGTATTCCGGCGCCGCCTCCTTTGAAGCCGTGCGCGCCATGCATGCCGAATTCCATCGCCTGGCCGCCCAGGTTGTCATGCTGTACCAGAACGGCAACGTTGCCGAAGCCGAGCAATTGCTCCAGCGCGACTATTCAAAGCATTCGGAAAGGCTTAAACACCGCATTCTGGCCTTGTCGCGTGAAGTGGAGGCCAGCGATGCCACACCGCGCTTCTGAAGCACATTGGTCGGGTTGATCGTGGCGGCCCATGGCCGCCGCTTTATTGTGGATGGTCCGGGCGCCAGCCGCATCGACTGCGTTGTCCGCGGGAAGAAAAGCAGCGTAATCTGCGGTGACCGGGTCGAATTTTCCATCATTTCCCCGGGCAAGGGCGTGATAGACCAGTCCCTGCCACGTTCCAGTCTGTTTTTTCGTTCCGACCGATACCAGACCAAAGCCATTGCAGCCAACGCCACCTTGATCGTCGTTGTAGCCGCGCCGGTGCCAAGTTACTCTTTGGAACTCATCCAGCGCTGTTTGGTGGCCGCCAGCAGCCAGGGTCTGCCCGCCCTGATCGTGTTGAACAAATCAGACCTCCCCGCCCATGCGGAGGCCATGGAGCGCCTGCAGGCCATAGCCAATCTGGGTTATGCCATCCTGCCCCTTTGTGCCAAACACGACATCTCGGCATTACGCAACGCTCTTGAGGGACATACCGCGCTTCTGGTCGGCCAATCCGGCATGGGCAAGTCGACCCTGCTCAATGCCTTGCTGCCCGGCGCCCAGGTTCGTACCCGGGAGATATCCCTGAGCCTGGACAGCGGCAAGCACACCACCAGCCACAGCGAGCTTTACCAATTGAACACATACACCGCCTTGATTGACTCCCCCGGCCTGCAGGAGTTTGCCTTGGTTCATCTTGATCAGGACGCATTGCAACAGGCGTTCCCGGATTTCCGTCCGTTTCTGGGACGCTGCCGGTTTCGCAACTGCCGGCATACGGCCGAACCGGACTGCGCCCTGTCGGATGCGGCGGCCCAGGGGGCGATTTCCCCGCAGCGCCTGAAGCTGTATCGGCAACTGCTAACCGAATCGGCCCTGTCGCATCGTCTATAGTGCAAGCAGTTCCCCGATAGGCTGTCGGTCGTGCGCGCTCACGCGTTCCTGTTCTCTCTGCTGATCCTTCCGGTTTTCGGCCTGGCGGACGGAACTCTTGTCCAGACTCCGTACAAGCCGCCCAAAGTCGTGTTCGAGTTCTATCTGGATGACCCGCAGAAGATCGGCAGCGCGCTCTATTGGGTTCGCTCGCTGATCAACCCTTTGATGGAATCCCCTTATAACTATTCGCCCGAGCAGATGGACATCAAAGTGGTAATACACGGTGCGGAAATTGTGACGGTAGCCAAGAAGAACGAGGCGAAATACAAGGATGCCGTCGAACGGATGCGCTACTACGCGGACCTCGGCGTCAAATTCAAAATATGCGGTCAGGCGGCGCAAGACTATGGCTATCGCCTGCAGGACTTTCAGCCGTTTGTAGAAGTCGTGCCCAACGCCATCACCGAACTGGCTCACTGGCAACAGCAGGGCTATGCGCTGATCAAGCCGGAGATCACGGACAAACGTTTTCCGATTGAATCGATACGCTAGCGCGGCAAGGGCTCTGCGAAGAAGCTTACTCCGGCCAGTGCTTGATATAACGCTTGAGCAGCAGGTTTTCGAAATTCGCCTCTTTCAGGCAGGCGCGGGCCACGTCGTGGAAGGATATGATGCCCACAATGTGATGCTCATCGAGAACCGGCAGATGGCTGACCCTCGAACGGGTCATGACGTCGCGCACATAATCCACAGAATCCTCCGGGCTGCCAATCACAGGGTCGGTCACCATAATGTCCGACACTTTGCCTGTCGCCAGGTCACAGCCCTGTTTGCCCAATGCTCGCAGGATATCGCGTTCCGTGATCAGGCCGACCATTTGGCGGCCGTCCATAATAATCAGCGAGCCAATGTCACGGCTTGCCATCAGATTGATGGCATCCGGAATCAGGGTGTCGGGAGACGCAGTTATCAGTTCATCTGGCTTCACTGTCAGCACTTCACGTATCAGCATGACTCTCTCCGAGGACGTTTATTCAGCTTGGTTGATAATTGCTGTTGAAGAATAACAGACCCTGATACCACGCCCAAGTCAGGATCTGACCAGAGCTGCTTCAACCTCCTGGCGCTTGGCCCGCCCGGCCAGGATTTCCACGAGTTCCAGGGCGAAGTCCATCGCGGTGCCCGGCCCGCGCGAAGTGACGACCTTGCCATCCCTTACCACCGGCCGGTCCTGCAACTCGACATCTCCCAGTTCCAGTTCTTCCAACATGCCCGGGTAGCCGGTGGCTTTGTGCCCGGAGAGCAGGCCGGCCACAGCCAGGGCCATCGGTGCCGCGCAGATTGCAGCCGTGTACTTGCCTTCCGCCGCGAACCTCTTGAGCAGCGCCTGAACGCGGCTATCCTCTTTCAAGTGCTGGGCCCCGGGCATTCCCCCCGGCAGCACTACCATGTCAAAGTTGTCTCGCAGCACGCTGTCCAGAAGTGTGTCTGGAACCAGTTGGGTACCGCGGCTTGCCTTGACGATGCCGGGCTGCAGCCCGGCCGTGACAACCTCGATTCCGGCGCGCCGCAACAAGTCAATAATGGTGACCGCTTCGAGCTCTTCGCACCCCGCCGCCAGGGGAACCAGAACCTTGGCCATGTTGTGCCTCCTAATCGCGGAAATTATTGAACTGCAACGGAAAATCGGAAATGCTCTTGCGCACCAACGCAATGGCGTCCTGCAGAGTGTCCCGCTTGGCACCCGATACCCGCACCGTTTCTCCCTGGATGCTGGCCTGCACCTTGAGTTTGCTGTCCTTGACCAGCCTGACGATCTTCTTCGCCAGTTCGGTCTCCACGCCCACCTTCACCGTAACCTGGCGCTTGAGTTTGTTGCCGGAGATTTTTTCCGCCTTGCCGACGTCCAGACACTTAAGATCCACGCCGCGCTTGGCCAGCTTGCCATTCAAAATATCCTGCACCTGATCCAGCTTGAAGTCATCGTCCGCAAAGACAGTCAGCACATAGCCGGCTTGCTCGACCCGGGCATCGCTGCCCTTGAAATCGAAGCGGGTGGACACTTCCTTGTTGGTCTGTTCCAGCGCATTCTTGACTTCCTGTTGATCCACTTCAGAAACGATATCGAAGGACGGCATGTTTCACTCTCGGGCGGTCAGGTTGATGGTTCTCACATGCACCGGCAATCCGGTACGGTCATCGAATTCGGCGGCGGCCTCAATCGCGCGCCGGGCAATCTGCTCGGCCGTAAGCTGGCTGGGATATAACGCAAATATTGCTCCCAAGGCAAGTTCCGAGCCGCTGCCATACGCATAGAAACGGGAAAATTCCTGCACCGAACGGTGCTCAGCCACGCCAAAAATACCTTTTGGATTGGCGATCAGCACGTCCATCTGGCTGGATTCGATGTCGTCATCCTTGTCCTCGCCGGACTGAAGAAAATATCGCTCCTTGAGCACGGCGTGCAGATGTTGCCAGGTGCGAAAGATGCCCGCCACATTGGAAAAATCGGCCTCGACTTCGGGCTCGGCGAAGTAATCCTGCAGGATGGAGATGAAGGTCGTGTAGCCCGTTACCGCAATCAGGCTGTCTCCCACCTGCAGGATCTTGCCGTGATTTACCACATAGTGGGCGGACTCCTTGATCGAGCCCCACTTGGTTAGCGTGTCGGCGGCAATCGCCGCCATTCCATCCTTTTTGACGACCACCAGGGTAGTCATCCCGTCACCTCATCATCCAAAATGGCAAACATAGTGATAGGGTTCGTTCGTCACTTCGATTTCAAAGCTCGAGTCACCCGGCACCTTGAACGATTCCCCCGGACCATATTCCTGCCAGTTTGTCTGGCCGGCCAGTTTGACCCGACAACGCCCGTCCACGGTTTCCATGGTTTCCGGCGCGCCGGTGTTGAAGGTGAGCCTGGCCGGCAGAATCACACCAACCGACTTGCGCGTGCCATCGGCAAACTGGACAGTATGAGATACACACCTTCCGTCGAAATACACATTGGCCTTCTTCACCACAGCCACGTTGTCGAACTGGGACATCTTATTTCCTCTTTGCGTCTAGTTGGGCGGCAATGCGCAGACGCAGGGCATTGAGCTTGATGAAGCCGGCGGCGTCCTTTTGATCGTAGGCTCCCGCGTCATCCTCGAAAGTCGCAATGGTCGGGTCGAACAAAGAGTCGGTCCTGGAATCCCGTCCCGCCACGATGACATTGCCCTTGTACAGTTTCAGCCGGACCCAGCCATTGACCCGCCACTGGGTTTGATCAATCAGGGCCTGGAGCGCGCGCCGCTCCGGACTCCACCAGTACCCGTTATAGATCAGGCTTGCATAGCGCGGCATCAAGTCGTCCTTGAGGTGCGCCACTTCCCGGTCCAGGGTGAGCGATTCGATCGCCCGGTGCGCCTTCAGCAGGATGGTCCCGCCGGGTGTTTCATAACAGCCGCGCGACTTCATCCCCACGTAGCGGTTTTCCACCAGGTCAAGCCGCCCGATGCCGTGCTTGCCGCCTAGCTCGTTGAGTCCGGCAAGCAGGGCGGCAGGGCCCATCCTGGCTCCATTGAGCGCGACCGGATCGCCCTGTTCAAACTCGATGTCCAGGTATTCAGCCGCATCCGGGGCCCTTTCCAGCGCAACCGTCCAGCGCCACATGTCTTCCTCGGCTTCCACAGCCGGATCTTCCAAATGGCGTCCTTCGTAGGAAATATGCAGCAGGTTGGCATCCATGGAATAAGGGCTGCCGCCCTGGCGATGTTTCATCTCGACCGGAATGCCGTGCTGTTCTGCATAGGCCAGCAGCTTTTCCCGCGACAGCAGATCCCATTCGCGCCACGGAGCGATGATCTTGATGCCCGGCTTCAATGCATAGGCGCCCAGTTCAAAGCGCACCTGATCATTGCCCTTGCCGGTGGCGCCATGGGAAATGGCATCCGCGCCGGTCTGATTGGCGATTTCGACCAGGCGCTTGGCGATCAGCGGGCGGGCGATGGAAGTCCCGAGTAGATACTCGCCCTCGTAGACTGTATTCGCGCGAAACATCGGGAACACAAAATCCCGCACGAACTCTTCCTTCAGGTCATCGATGAAGATTTCCTTCACCCCAAACTTTGCTGCCTTGGCCCGCGCCGGTTCCAGTTCCTCGCCTTGGCCGATATCGGCGGTGAAGGTCACCACTTCACATTGATAGGTATCCTGCAGCCATTTCAATATGACCGAGGTATCGAGCCCGCCCGAGTAGGCGAGGACAACTTTTTTCACGTCACTCATGATTCACGCTCAGTTAATGTGCACGGCTAATGTGTACTGCCCGATTGACTGCGATCTATCACCTCGACCTGGCCGGGAAAATTGGCGACCTTGAGCAATTCCATGCGGGATTTTTCACTGACCTTTTCGATTTCAATTCCCACAATCCGCCCATCAGCCGCCAGGTTGAGCACCACCCCAGGGTGCGCTTCCCACGCATGATCCGCATTTTCCGGACTCAGCTCCAGATAGAGAGAGTCCATATCCTTGAAGTAAACGAAGTTCATGGCCCTGTCACCTCAATGATCAAGCTTGCCTATCAGTAGATATTCCATCAGTGCTTTTTGGGTGTGCAACCGGTTCTCCGCCTCGTCCCACACCACGCTCTGCTTGCCGTCTATGACTTCAGCCGCCACTTCCTCGCCGCGATGGGCGGGCAGGCAATGCATGAAAACGGCATCCGGGTGCGCCACCTTCATCATCTCGCCATCTACCTGCCAGTCGGCAAAGGCCTTCATGCGCGCTTCGTTCTCGGCTTCAAAGCCCATGCTGGTCCACACATCCGTACTGACCAGATCAGCCCCTTTGCAGGCATCCATCGGGTCGATAAAGCTTTCATAATGATCTGTGCCATAAAGGCCGGCACGCTCTGGTTCAACCTCATATCCGGGCGGTGTGGAAACGTGCACATGGAAGTCCAGCACCTCGGCTGCCTGCAACCATGTGTTGCACATGTTGTTGGAATCGCCCACCCAAGCCACGGTCTTGCCACGAATATCCCCGCAGTGCTCAATATACGTGAACACATCGGCCAGCACCTGGCAGGGATGGTATTCATTGGTCAGCCCGTTGATCACAGGCACGCGCGAATGAGCGGCGAAGCGTTCGATGATGTCCTGCTCGAAGGTGCGTATCATCACGATGTCGACCATGCGCGAGATCACCTCTGCAGCATCCTCCACCGGCTCGCCACGACCCAGTTGAGTATCGCGGGTGTTCAGATAGATCGCTGCGCCGCCGAGTTGGTGCATGCCCGCCTCGAAGGACAAACGCGTCCGCGTCGAACTCTTTTCGAAAATCATCGCCAGGGTGCGATCCTCAAGTGGATGGTACTTCTCGTAGGCCTTGAAGCGTGCCTTGATGAACCGCGACCTGTGGAAGATGTACTCATGTTCTTCCCGGCTGAGATCCTTGAACTGAAGGAAATGCCTGACCAAGATCAAGCCGCCTGCCGTAGAAATTCAGGAATCAGGTTCGCCAGCACGCCTACAATCTCATCCGCCTGGGCCTCCTTCAAAATCAAGGGGGGCAGCAAGCGCACCACGTTGTCGGCGGTCACGTTGATAAGCAGACCGCGGTCCCTGGCCTGAGCCACCAAGTCGCCACAGGGCCGGCCCAGTTCCACCCCGATCATCAAACCCTGGCTGCGGATCTCCATCACGCCGGGCACTTCCGCCAAGCGGGCACGCAAGCCGTCAACGATGTGCTGGCCAATGCGCAAGGCATTATTCCTCAGGTCTTCCTTTTCGATCGTATCCAGCGTCGCGAGCGCAGCCGTGCAAGCCAGCGGATTGCCGCCGAAAGTCGAGCCGTGATTGCCCGGCTTGAACACCTCTGCTGCCGCGCCTCTTGCCAGACAGGCGCCGATCGGCACGCCTGACCCCAAACCTTTGGCCAGGGCCATGACATCGGGCATGATCCCCGTATGCTGGAATGCGAACCACTGTCCCGTGCGGGCTATGCCGGTCTGGACTTCATCAAGCATCAGCAGCAATCCAAATTCGTCACTGATCTTTCTCAATTCAGCCAGGTAATCCGCGGCAGCGGTATTGATCCCACCCTCCCCCTGGATCGGTTCCACCAGAATGGCCACGACGTCCTGGTTGTGCTGGGCCACCTGGCGCACAGCTTGCACGTCATTGAACGGAACCCGGGCAAATCCCACCAGCAGGGGCTCAAATCCGGCCTGTATCTTGCGGCTTCCCGTCGCAGACAGGGTTGCCATGGTACGGCCGTGGAAGGACTTTTCCATTACGATGATTGTGGGGTTGGCGATTCCCTTGCCATGCCCATACAAGCGGGCAAGTTTGATCGCCGCCTCGTTGGCCTCGCAGCCCGAGTTGCAAAAAAATACCCGATCCATGCCGGAAAGCGCGCACAGACGATCAGCCAGCTGCTCTTGGCGCAGGACGCGGTACAGATTGGAAGAATGAATCAGCATGCCGGCCTGCTCGCTGATCGCCGTGACCAGTGCGGGATGGCCATGGCCGAGGGTGTTCACTGCCACCCCGGCCATGCCGTCCAGGTAGCGCTTGCCGGCTTCATCCCACAAGTACGCGCCCTCTCCCCTGACGAAGGCCAGGGGTTGACGGGCGTACGTTGTCATCAAATGGTCGCTCATTTCTCTGCCCGAAAATAGACACGGCGGCCCGAGCCGCCGTGCGCATAAGTTTAGTAGAAGTAATTATAAGCCGAAAGCCGCCCGGTGAGACCACCCGCCGGCCATGAAGAACAGCATCGGAATGGAGAGCATGGTGTTGGTCCGGGATGCCAGAAAGGCCACCCGGCGCGCCTTGTTCTTTTCTTCATCGCTGGCCTGCACCATGCCGAGGATCTTCTTCTGGTTCGGCCAGATCAGAACCCAAACATTGAACAACATGATGGTCCCGAGCCAGGCTCCCACTCCGATTCCGGCCATGCCGTTCGAAAGGGTGAATGCGTCACCAAACTCGGAGCCCAGCAGAGCCGCGCCGGCAAGCCAGGTCAGGACCGCCGCCCAACGAAAAAACAGCAGCGCCCGGGGGGCGATGTGCTTGGTAATGCCGGCCCCGGTGCCGTCAGCAGCCGCGGCCTTGAGCCCGGCTACTTGCACGAAGTTGAAGTAATACAGCAAACCTATCCACATCACGCCGGCCATGAAATGAATCCAGCGGGCAAGTCCAGCAACAATATCCATTTGTGATTTCCCCTAAATATTCAAGCCAAGAAGTTTTTGACGACGACATACAGCACGGCCGTGAGAATTAGGCCTGAGATTACAGTGCCCCAAAGGGAGTCGAGGGGATTTTTCATTGATGCTTACCTCCTGGAATAGTTGAGGGATTTAGTCGGGAATTGAGCCGGTGATATTAACCGAATCGTGATGATTTGCAAATCATCACGCAAGCTTGGGTGCGCCCCCCGGCTTCAAGACAATGCGCAGGACCATGCTAGAATCCGCAACAATCAGGCCACAGCACATGTCAAACGCCAAACCCAACGAGCTCATCATTCGGGGAGTGACCAGCAGCGGCAAGACCTTTCGGCCCAGCGACTGGGCCGAGCGCCTGGCTGGTATTCTGTCGACGTTTGACGCGGACAACCGGCTGGGTTACTCGCCCTGCGTCAGACCGACCACATTCGACGGCATCCGGTGTGTCATTGTAAGCAAGCGGCTCAAGCAACTGGATGAGCGGGCTTACAATTTTGTCCTAGGCTTTGGCCGGGAGAATGACCTCGTCATTGAAGATGGTGATGCGCAGCCAGTGCCCAATCCGGTCCGGAAGTAATGATTCCTCTGCGCACTTGACACGCTCGTTCCTTCAACAAAAAACGCCGCATTAGCGGCGTTCTTATCGAACAGGACGACAACCTCAAGCCATTGCCTTGACCGCATGCGACAGACGGCTCTTATGGCGGGCAGCCTTGTTCTTGTGAATGATGTCCTTGTCGGCGATCCGGTCGATGACGCTCATCGAAGTCTGAAACACAGCTGCGGCTGCAGCCTTGTCACCGGCCTGTACAGCAGCGCTAACCTTCTTGATGGCAGTGCGCAATTCAGAACGCTGGGCCATGTTCTGGGCGCGCGCTGCGACCGCCTGACGGGCGCGCTTGCGGGCCTGGGTGGTATTCGCCATAAATCTGACTCCTGAATACTAAATATGATCGCTGCCGAATCCGGCAAAGGACGGAATTATAGGGGAAACAATTGATGTTTCGCAAGCATTGCTTGCAACGCCGCGCAAGCGCAGCCAGAATTCGGCAACTTTATGAATCTACTCAGAGCCCTCGCCACCATAAGCAGTTTCACCCTGCTTTCGCGCATTTCCGGATTTGTCCGCGACACCCTGATCGCCCGAATTTTTGGCGCCGGACTCTATACGGATGCGTTCTTCGTCGCTTTCAAACTTCCCAATCTGTTGCGTCGCCTGTTCGCGGAGGGGGCATTCTCCCAGGCATTTGTTCCGATTCTGGGAGAGTACAGAAGCAAAGTGGGAGAGGATGCGACCCGGCGCCTGGCCAGTCAGGTTGCTTCAGTCCTGACACTCGCGCTGGTCGCTGTGGCCTTCCTGGGTGTCCTCGGTGCACCCGTTCTGGTCTATATCAGCGCGCCCGGGTTTGCCGACGAGCCGGCGAAGTTTGATGCCACCGTGTTGTTGACACGCATTACGTTTCCTTACATCTGTTTCGTTTCCCTGGTTGCGCTTTCGGCCGGCATTCTCAACACCTGGAGCCGGTTTTCCATTCCCGCCATCACTCCAGTCCTGTTGAACGTCGCGATGATCCTTGCCGCCACATTGCTGGCGCCCCATCTGAACCCGCCGGTGCTTGCGCTGGCCTGGGGAGTACTGCTGGGCGGGGTGCTGCAACTGGGCTTGCAAATTCCGGCGTTGATCAAGATCGGCATGCTGCCCAGACCCACTCTGGATTTTTCTGACCCCGGCGTGCGCCGCATACTCTATCTGATGGGGCCGGCCACCCTGGGCGTTTCCGTGGCCCAGATCAGCTTGTTGATCAACACCATATTTGCCTCGTTTCTCGACACCGGCAGCGTTTCCTGGCTCTATTACGCCGACCGGCTGATGGAATTTCCCACTGGCATGCTGGGCGTCGCGCTTGGCACCATCCTGTTGCCCAGCCTGTCAAAACACTACGCGGACAAGTCGCCCGACGAGTATTCCAGACTGCTCGACTGGGGACTGCGCCTCACCCTGCTGCTCGCGCTTCCGGCTGCGGCCGCGCTGGCCGTGCTGGCGGTGCCATTGATCTCCACCCTGTTTTTCTACGGCCAGTTCAGCGCCCATGACTTGCTGATGACCCGCCAGGCCTTGATGGCCTATGCGTTGGGCCTGTTGGGACTGATTCTGGTCAAGGTCTTGGCGCCGGGCTTTTACGCCCGGCAAAACATACGCACGCCAGTCAAGGTCGCCATCTTCACCCTGCTCGCTACCCAGGCCATGAACCTCGTATTCATCGGTCCGCTCAAACATGCCGGTCTGGCCTTGTCTATCGGACTGGGCGCCTGCTTGAATGCCGGCCTCCTGCTCCGCCTGCTGCGCAAGCATCAGGTCTTTCTTCCCCAACCGGGCTGGCTGGCGTTCATTCTCAAAGTGATATTGGCGGTGTGCGCCATGAGCCTGGCCCTGTACCTTGCCGCAGGGAACGAAACATTCTGGATGCACAGCCGGTTCTACAACCGGGCAATTTATCTGATGGGCCTTGTGATACTCGGTGCCGGTGTCTATTTCCTCACCCTGTGGATGGAGGGTATCCGGCCGCGCCAGTTCTCGCGCAAGGCTGCGTGAACTGCCAGAGGAGGCGAAAAGCCGCTAAAATTCAAGCTTTTGAGTAGCAACGCAGGCGGATCAAGTGGATTGCCGGCGCTTGCAGCAGACGAAAATTCCCCCTCCCATGCAGATCACCCACGGGTTCACCACATCCAACGGCCCTTATGCGTTGACCATCGGCAACTTCGATGGGCTGCACCGCGGTCATCTGGCCATGCTGGAAAAGCTCAAGGCTGAAGCTTCAGCCCGCGGACTGCCGACCTGCGTGTTGACCTTCGAGCCTCATCCACGCGAGTTCTTCAACCCGGCGCAGGCGCCGACGCGGCTGACCAGCCTGCGTGAAAAGGCCGAGTTGCTGCAGGCAACGGGCGTGGACCGGCTGCATGTGTTCCGGTTCAACCGAATGTTTGCCGCGCTTACTCCCGAGACCTTCATCGAACAGTCCCTGGTCCAGACCCTGGACGCCCGCTGGGTGCTGGTGGGCGACGACTTCCGTTTTGGCGCAAAACGCGCCGGCGACTTTGCCCTGCTCGAGGCATCCGGCAGGAAACATGGCTTCGAGGCCGAATTCCTGCCGACTGTGACCGTTGAAGGAGTTCGCTCCTCCAGCACGGCGGTACGGGAGGCCCTGTTCGACGGCGACATGAACAAGGCGACCCGGCTGCTTGGCCGTCCCTACAGTATCAGCGGGCGGGTGTTTCACGGCGACAAGCTGGGTCGCAGCATCGGCTTCCCCACTGCCAACATTCAGCTGCGCCACAACCGTCCGCCGCTCAGCGGCATTTACGCTGTCGAAGTGTGGGGTATCAACACCACACCTTTGCAAGGCGCGGCGAGCCTGGGTGTGCGGCCTACCGTCAGGGAGAATGGACGGCCCACACTGGAAGCGTTTATCTTTGACCTTGATCGCGATCTCTATGGTCAGCGCCTGCGGGTGGATTTCTTGAAGAAACTGCGCGACGAGGAGAAATACCCCGACCTTCCCAGCCTCGTTGCACAGATCCAGCGCGACGTGGCCAACGCCAAATCCTTTTTTGCCACCCGACATGGCTGACTACAAGAACACCCTCAACCTGCCCGATACCCCATTTCCCATGCGCGGCGACCTGGCCAAGCGCGAGCCGGGCTGCGTTCGGGCCTGGCAGGAGAAGAAACGCTACGAGCGCATACGCGAACGCTCTGCGGGACGGCCCAAGTTCATCCTGCATGACGGCCCACCCTATGCCAACGGGGACATTCACATTGGTCATGCAGTCAATAAGATACTCAAGGACATCGTCATCAAGGCCAAGACCCTGGCCGGCTTCGATGCGCCCTATGTGCCGGGCTGGGATTGCCACGGCTTGCCCATCGAGTTGCAAGTGGAAAAGGCACATGGCAAGGAGCTCGAACCGGCGCGGTTCCGCGAGCTGTGCCGCGCCTATGCAGGTGAGCAGATCGAGCGGCAGAAGAAGGACTTCATCCGTTTGGGCGTGCTGGGCGATTGGGACCATCCCTATCGCACCATGGATCACGACTTCGAGGCCAACATCATCCGCCAGTTGGCGCTCATTCATGCCGCCGGTTTCCTCCATCAGGGTGCCAAGCCCGTGCACTGGTGCGTGGACTGCGGCTCGGCGCTGGCCGAAGCGGAGGTGGAGTACGAAGACAAGACTTCTCCGGCCATCGATGTCGCATTCAGCGTAGTGGACAGCGCAGAACTGGCGCGGCGACTGAATCAGGCGGCACCCAATATCCCGGTTCACGCCGTCATCTGGACCACCACCCCCTGGACCCTGCCGGCCAACCAGGCCGTCGCCGTGCAGGCGGAATTTGATTACGACCTGATCATGACCCCGCGCGGCATCCTGATTCTGGCCAAGGAACTGGCGGACGCCGCAATTAAGCGCTACGGCATCGACTCGGCAGACGTGGTTGCCCAAGTCAAGGGCAAAGTGCTGGAGGGCCTGATGCTCCAGCATCCCTTCCAGGACCGCCAGGTGCCCATCATCAGCGGCGACCACGTCACTTTGGAAGCGGGTACCGGCCTGGTTCACATCGCGCCCGGCCACGGCCTGGAAGACTATGTGGTCGGCAATCGTTACGGCCTGGAGGTGGACAACCCGGTGGGGGACGATGGCCGCTTCTATTCGACTGTGCCCGATGTGGGCGGCAAGACCATCTGGGAAGCCAACCCGCTCATCATCGAATTGCTGGAACAGAACGGTCAACTGCTAAGCCACGAGAAACTGCGCCACAGCTATCCGCATTGCTGGCGCCACAAGACGCCAATCATCTTCCGCGCCACCCGTCAGTGGTTTATCGGGATGGATGGCAGGGATCAGGGATCAGGGATCAGGGATCAGGAAACTCTGCGCAGCTTGGCAATGCGCGCGGTTGAGTCCACCGAGTTCTTTCCGTCATGGGGCCGCCAGCGGCTGGAGGCCATGATCCGGAACCGGCCCGACTGGTGCATCTCGCGCCAGCGCGACTGGGGAGTGCCGATTCCCGTTTTCACCCACAAGGAAACCGGCGAACTGCATCCGCGCACCGGTGAGTTGATGGAGGAAGTGGCCCGACGGGTCGAGCAGGCCGGAATCGAGGCCTGGTTCAGGCTGGAACCGGCCGAACTCATAGGCGCCGATGCGGACATCTACGAGAAGTCGCGCCATACGCTCGATGTGTGGTTTGATTCCGGCAGCACCCATGCCTGCGTACTCAAGCAGCGTGCCGAACTGGGCCACCCGGCGGACCTGTATCTGGAAGGCTCGGACCAGCACCGTGGATGGTTTCAGAGTTCGCTCCTGACCGGTTGCGCCACGGATGGCCGTGCGCCCTACAAGGCGCTGCTCACGCACGGCTTCGTGGTAGACGGCAAGGGCCACAAGATGAGCAAGTCCAAGGGCAATGTCATCGCGCCACAAAAAGTAATGGACCACTATGGCGCGGACATCCTGCGCCTGTGGGTGGCGCTTACCGATTACTCCGGCGAACTCTCCATATCCGACGAGATCCTCAAGCGGGTCGTGGAAAGCTATCGCCGACTCAGAAACACGCTGCGCTTTCTGCTCTCCAACACGGCGGATTTCGATCCGGGCACGGATGCACTGCCGGTTGCCGAATGGGTCGAGATCGACCGCTACGCGCTGGCCCTCACCCGCAAACTCCAGGAAGAACTCATCGGCCACTATGAACGTTACGAGTTCCACCAGGTGGCGCAGAAACTCCAATCCTTCTGCTCCGAGGATATGGGAGGCTTTTACCTCGACATCCTCAAGGACCGCCTCTATACCACCGGCACCCGTTCCGTGGCGCGGCGCTCCGCCCAAAGTGTGCTCTACCAGATCGCGCAGGCACTCACCCGGCTGATGGCGCCCATCCTTTCCTTCACCGGAGAGGAGGTCCACGCCGTGCTCAGCAAGGATCAAGACGACAGCGTCTTCTTCCACGCCTGGTTTGTACTTCCCGAGCAAGCGGGCGAGAGCGAACTGCTGGCGAGTTGGGCCAAGGTGCGCCAAGCCCGAGAGATCGTAACGAAGCGCCTGGAAGAAATACGCACCCAGGGACTCATCGGCTCGTCGCTGCAAGCCGAGTTGGACATCGTGGCCTCCGGGGATACGTTCGACTCGCTGGCGCATCTGAACGAGGACTTGCGATTTGCGCTGATCACGTCTCGCGCATCGCTGACGCGCGCGGCCGCGGGAGGTGTTGATCTGGAGGTGGCTGTAACTCCCTCGACTCACCCAAAATGCGAACGCTGCTGGCACTATCGGGCTGACGTCGGCGCGGACCCGGACCACCCCACTCTATGCGGCCGCTGTCACAACAATCTCTATGGTGCTGGGGAGCGGCGCGTCCATGCTTAAGTGGCTATGGATTTCGGGCCTGGTCATTGCTGTCGACCAGATCACCAAGTGGGCAGTCTTTCTTGGCATGGAGTACCCATCAACCATACCGGTCCTGCCCTTCTTCAGCCTGGTGCACATGCACAACAACGGCGCAGCATTCAGCTTCCTGGCCGACGCCGCAGGCTGGCAGCGCTATCTGTTTCTTGCGATCGGACTCGGCGCCAGTGCATTCATCCTCCACCTGCTTGACCGGCATCGCGACGACAACCTCATGGCGATCAGCCTGGCGATGATCCTGGGCGGTGCCCTGGGCAATATAATTGACCGGCTATGGCATGGATACGTGGTGGATTTCTTCTACTTCCATTACCAGTCGTTCACCTTCCCGGCCTTCAATGTCGCCGACTCGGCGATCAGCGTGGGTGCTGCCCTGTTGATCCTGGACGCACTGCTGAACAAGAGAAGACATGGCTAGCAAGACTGAAGTTGCCTGGGGCGACGCGCTTAGCTTGCGCTATGCCATCAGGCTGCGCGACGGTACCGAGATCATCTCCAATTTTGACGAGCCGGAACCAGATCGCCTGACGCTGGGAGATGGCACTCTGATCCAGACCCTGGAACAATGGCTGATCGGCCTCAAGCCTGGCGAACGCCATGTGTTTCTGCTCGATCCCTGGCAGGCCTTCGGCAGCCGCAACGAGGAGCTGATCCAGACCCTGGCGACGGAAGACATTCCGCCTGGGATGGATCTCAGCCCCGACCAGTTGGTGGAATTTTCCCTGCCCAACGGACAGACCCTGCCCGGCCGCATTTTGCTATCCGGCCCCGAAGGTTTGCGGGTAGATTTCAATCACCCGCTGACCGATTGTCCGATTGAATTTGAAGTGGAAGTCGAGTCCATTGACGGGCCCGTTTCATGAGCATGCACACACGCACCATTCTTCTTGCCAATCCGCGCGGTTTCTGCGCCGGCGTCGACCGGGCCATTGCCATTGTCGAACGGGCCCTGGAAAAGTTTGGCGCGCCCATCTATGTACGGCATGAGGTGGTGCACAACGCCTATGTGGTCGATAACCTGAAACGCAAGGGTGCGGTGTTTGTCGAGGAACTTGAGGAAGTCCCCGCCGGGGCCACCGTCATATTCAGCGCTCATGGCGTATCGCAAGCAGTCCGCGCCGAGGCCGAGCGACGCGGGCTGAAGGTGTTTGACGCCACCTGTCCGCTGGTCACCAAGGTCCATGTTGAGGTCTCCAGGATGCGGGAAAGAGGGCTCGAGATCATCATGATCGGCCACAAGGGACACCCCGAAGTGGAAGGCACCATGGGCCAGGCGCAAGGCGGGATGTATCTGGTGGAAACGCCGCAGGACGTGGCCGCGTTGCAGGTTGCTGATCCCGCGAAGCTGGCTTATGTAACCCAGACCACCCTGTCGGTGGATGACGCGGCCCGGGTTGTGAACGCCCTCAAACAGCGCTTCCCGGCCATTGTGGGGCCGAAGAAGGACGACATCTGCTATGCCACCCAGAATCGCCAGGACGCGGTCAAGAAACTGGCGGCCGAATGCGACGTGGTCATCGTGGTCGGCTCGCCCAACAGCTCCAACTCCAACCGCTTGCGTGAAGTGGCGGACAATCTCGGCGTGCCCGCCTATCTGGTGGATGGCGCTGAGGACATCGATCCCGCTTGGCTCACGGGCAAACACCGCGTCGGCATCTCCGCCGGCGCATCGGCGCCGGAGATTCTGGTCAGCCAACTGGTGGAACGCCTGAAACAGCTAGGCGCCGCGGAAGTGGCGCCGCTGGAAGGCTTGGTGGAAAACGTCAACTTTCCGCTGCCCAGGGGCTTGTAGCGCCAATAACAGGATTGAACTGACTCGCCCTACCCGGCCCTTACGCAACTCACGCGCGCCACTGCCGGCGTGGCTGAAAGCCGCCGCTCTAAATAACTGAGGCCGGTTATTTCCAGCAAGTCGAGGCGGACCCGGTCCCTCCGCTTATCTGCTGGCTGCCGAGGTTATCAAGCGTGAAGGTGTTGCACTCCGAATCTGCGGCCTGGCTGCCGAATGGAATAGCCTGGAGGGCGTACGTGGAAGGGGCGCCAGGGTTGTTGGTAACGTTCGCGACGCTCAGGTCATAGTAATGATTGTTGGCATCCGGTACCGGAACACTGGCCCCTGCAGCGTAGCCAAGAGTCGCAAGTGTTGCCGTGTAGGCATTGGTTGTAGAGAACAATCGCTCTTCCCGGCTCGCCATGTCGAGCAAAGCCGTCTTGGCGGCGGTGCGATGGGATTTGCGGACGTACTGGGTATACGAAGGGAAGGCAATGACAGCCAGTATTCCGACGATGATCACCACAACCAGGAGTTCAATAAGCGTGACTCCAGTTTCACCAGGTGATTCATTCCCACAATTGCTGAGCTTGCGTGGCACTTTTTTCAGGCTCTTATTCACGTTTCATTTCCCTTCTCGATGCAATATCGCCGCTTCGACTGATTGTCAGGTCCTGTCTGGATCAACGTATCTGCACCCAGGTTGCCCGCCCGCCGACCCCACCGCTGGGGGGATTGATAGGTGCAACCGCGCCTGAACCGCTCGACGTCTGGGTCACCATATACGGCTTGCCGTTGACAGTCACGACGCTCGGCGTGCCAACCCCGCTTTGCGCAATCCCGGCCACGACCTGGCCATTCATGGTGACGAAATTCCCCGAGCTATTGGCGAAGAACGAGTTCGCCAATGCCCCGCCGGTACCCGCGTCTATACCCATGGTGAACCCGGAATTTACCGTGGTGCACGCTGCCGGGGTAAAGGGAACGAAGGTGTTGAATGCCAGGACACCCGAGATCAAGGTTGGATCGTAGATCAACTCCTCACCGCTCGAAGGAAAATCAAGATACCAGCCGTACTGATTGTTCGTCGCAGGGCTCGTGCATGTCCCTGTACCTTTCCAGCAAACGGGATTCTGGCTAAGCGTCCGATAGGCGGTCCCGACGCCAGCGTAGACATTCCCGCTCGAATCATACGTGCCCGTCACGGTTTGCTGCTCCAATTTCGAGCGCGAAATGGCTTGCGGTGCAGCGAAACTCGCATACTGGGAAGTCGACGACAGACTGTTCCAGTTCGACATGTCGTAGTCCATGATTCCGTACATCGTCTGGGTGCTCGTTGCGGTCTGGTCGGGCACTTCAAGAAGCTTTCCGGTTCCAAACGCGAGCAGCACTTTGGGAGGGCCGGATATCGAAGGCAGCGAAAGCGCGGTGATCCGGGTCGTTATCGGCTGCGCATTGCCGCCACTATCCTTGGCGGAAAAAAGCGGGGTCGCACTACCGGTTCCGAAGTGGGAAACGAACCAACTGGCCACCGTATTACCGGTAACGTCAAAACGCCATACATTTCCGAACAAGTCTCCGGCATAGAGATAATCAACCACATGGTCACCGTCAAGATCGGCAGACCCGACCTCGGCAATTGCATCAGGACGACTCTGGCCAGTTGGATCACTTGACGGCCCATAGCCTGTATTGAGCTCATAGATGGTCCATGCCCCGCTGGAGGGATTGATGTCGGCAATGAAGATTGCCGCGGTTCCGTTCTGGCTGTTGTATCCGTTGCCCCAGATGACCGCCCAGTCCCCATTGTGCATGCGACGAATAATGGGCGTGCCGTA
The DNA here is from genome assembly GCA_963782495.1 of uncultured beta proteobacterium. Taxonomy (GTDB): domain Bacteria; phylum Pseudomonadota; class Gammaproteobacteria; order Burkholderiales; family Thiobacillaceae; genus DASQBT01. The sequence continues at coordinate 227,541 of CAWAJU010000008.1, forward strand.
GGTATTGCCGAGATCCTTGTAGCAGTTGGTGACGTTGCTGCACACGATGTTGGACAGGTTGAGTTCCTTGACCACGAGGCTCGACGCATTCGATTCGGCGAAGTTGGCCGGATTTGACACATCCAGCGCATACAGCGCATTGCCGCCCGCACCGAGGCCGCCTACCAGCCAGGTATGCCAGCTATTGGCGTAAAACAGGTCACCCGAACCAGGCGTTCCGTCAACGTAAAAATGGTGCACATAGTTTGGATCCGTGTAGCCGCCCGTTTGCCCAATCAGGCCATATACAGGCGACGGCATATACGCGAGAACCTCCTTGCCATCGTTGGTCGCACTCAGGTATGTGCCGCTGGCGTTGAAGCTGCCGGCCTCAAATCCATGAAGCAAACCATCATTTGCACCCAGGTAGACGACATTCAATCGAGCGACGTTGGTCGACGCATAGTTTCCATAGGTTTGTGCGCCGCCGACGTTCTCTGCCATCGTGGCGGAAGGATTGAGCTGGTCCGTCCACGTCGTCAAGGGGAATGAATAGGCGGGCGCGCCGACCCAGACCGGGCTCGAATTGACGACGTCCCCCAACACTCCGGTTCGGGTTCGCAGCAGACCGCCGTTTGCAGTCTCGTTGCTCCGATCACCCCGGAGGTAATTGAGGACGATCGAGCTTTTCGTGTTGAGGGCTGTGGTGAGCGTACATGTCGCCGCTTGTCCCGCCAGGCCACATTTCTGCGCATTGCTCAGGTTAGCCCATTGAAACGCCGCGCCGGACCCATTCCACGTCAGGATCTGGCGCCCCCCGCTTGTGCCTGCACTCGGGGACTGCGCGGTTGCCGAGACCGTCGACCCTGTCGCTGGACAGGTGCCACCTGTGAGCACGCAGGATGCATCCCAATTTGCGATGGCCGACAGGGAAACACTGTTGTTGCTGCCGATGACGAAGGGGGACGCCTTCAATTCGCCCCACCAGTTGTCAGGCTGAAACAGGCCAAGATAGGCCTGGGTGTAGGAATTCACAGGCTGTTGCGGTTTTTGGGCATTCAGGCCGACAGAGCTTGCGGATTGCTGGGACAGGTTGACGATGCTCTGCAACGCGGTATCGAGGGCGGAGGGATTGTCAGCCGGAAAGTAGGCATTTGTCCCGCCCGCGAGCGCCATGGCCTGCAGGGTCTGTGCCGCCACCGGATTCACAGTCGCGTTGACCCCCGCGCCCAAACCCACGACATAGGTCTTGATGCCCGCAGTGTTGAGTGCCTGCAACTTGTTGATCGTGTCCGTCAAGGCCTGATTATTTGTCGTCTTGAGCGTTCCATCGGTGTTGAAAGTCGCCGTGACGCCATAACCCGCTGCAGCCGCGCTACCAAGCGGAGGCCAGCTCTTCCCGTTCAGGTCCTGGGTAGGAAGGCCGTCAGTGACCAAGACGACGAATCTGTTCGGCGGGCACGCCGCGTTGCCTGAAATTGGCAAGTTCGCAAAGTAGTTCTTTGCGCCTGCCAGCAGCCCGGCCAAGGGAGACTGGACACCGGCCGCCTTGATTTCTGAGGTGCCTGTTGAGTTGGTTTCCGGCTTCAGCGCATTGGTAAAATTGCCCGCCGTCTGGGTCATGCCTACCGCCGGGTTCCCCGTTGTGGATGAGGCTGCACCGTAGTAGGCGAAACCGCGCTCCACATACATGACCTGGTTGCTGAACGGAACAAACCCGGCATTGGTCGGGCCAACTGCCTTCACCGTCGAACTTGTCGGCTGTGAGCTGTTATAGCCAATGACGATGGAGCCGTTGTTGTATTGTGAGAGCGTAAAGCTGGAATAGGGGCTTGCCGGACTAGTCCCGTTTGAGTTGTAGTCGACCCAAAGGCCCGTATAGTTGCTACCCGAGGCGTACAGCACGTCATTGATGTTCGCATCGTCGCTCGACGCACTGACATTCATGTATTGATTGTTTGCGACCGTACCCGCGGGATAAAGAGTGGCAATCGCGGTGCAGTTGCTCTTGACGGTAGAGGACGCCGACGAGTAGTTGTAACAAGGGTTGATTACGTATTGTCCCGCAGGCGGCGTCGCGCTAAAGGTGAACCCCCCCGATGGGGACATGTAATACACCCATGTCGTATAAGCGCTTGGCGTGACGCTATAGGTCATCAGACCGAACTGGGTATTGCTGATGTTATTACCGACCACAGTCTTGATGGCCTGCTTGGCGACATTCAGCCGGCTGGGGCTGTTGTCACAGTCATTGCTGCCGCAGGACACCGTGTAGGGCGCGCTGCTGCCTGTGCCTGCATTCAAGGGCGGAGTGAAGCCCGCCGGAATCGTGTAATTGATCGGCGAACTCGAGTTCTGCAAGGAGCTCAGTGCCGCCCCAAGCGAACCCGAGCCCGTCATGATCGCGCCGCTGAGGTTGCCATCCATGGAGCCGGAATTGCCGATGGCGAAGAGAATCTGCGGAGTGCCGCCGGGTGGCAGCACCAGGGGGGTTTGGGCCAGATTCAAGGGTGCGGCCATCACGGGCAAATACCCCGTGATCATGAATGTCGCCATCGTGCTGGCGATCCGTCTTTTCCACTGCTTGTTCATTTGATGCTCCCTTTCATTACGGCCCGCCCAGATTCTGAACTCCGGTACTGACGATATAAGTGCTTTGCAAGACGGCCACCGCCGCCGAATTGCCGCCCCAGCCGACCGCGGTAATGCGATACAGGGCGCCCGTTCCGCCGCTGGCCAGCCCCACGTACTGAATGTAATAACGCGCCGGCGCAACGAAGTTGCCAGCACCGCTTGCGCCCACGGTCATGTAGGTTGGCGTGTAATCCGTGCCGTTCGGCCCCAGGGCGTTTGCCGGGTTGCTGGTGCTGACCAGCGCGGCTGGATTGACCAAGGCGTTATTGCACACCTTCGTAACCGTGAGTCCTGCGCAAGCGACCCCCACGGTCGCATTGTTGCCTTGGGTCAACCAGCCCTCGGCAAAATTGATGGCGGCCTGGGCGGCGTCGATGGCCCGGGTCTTTTCGCGCAGATTGCCGGCCATGATTTCCTGCAGGCCGAATGTGCGAAACATGCTGACCGCAAGTATGGTTAGAACCACCAGTATCAGCAGGCTGACGATAAGCACAAAGCCGGCTTCCCTGCGCACGGTTGGCCGGGCCTCCGGCACCACTTGCCGACGGATAAAGAAGGAAAGAAGGGCAGGCCTGTTCATATTCTGTTCATCACGGGCACAACGATCGTAAAGGGCAAAGTGGCAGGCTGCCCGGGCTGCGCGGCCAGCGGATTGATGAAGGTCAATGTGATGCGAACGGATTTCACCGTGTTCCAACTGATTCCTGCGCTGGCGGGCACATAACTGGTTATTTGGGAGACCGAAGACGTACTCGCATTACCCGGATCGATCCCGTAGAAAACCTGCATGTTCTGCACGCCGCTGACCAGGGGCTGGGGGTTGGCGCCATTGACTGCGCACTGCAAGGCGTTGGTTGCGGCATTGACGCTGAACACATTGTCGCGTAGCCCCGTGACATTGCCTCCATTGCAGTCCTCAATGCCATCGCCGGCAACCGTGACGTAGCGCGCCCTGACAGTATCAGGCGCGGTGGTTCCGCTGACCGCTTGGCCGGCAACAATATAAGGCGCAGTAGCAGGGAGGGAAAGCGCGGCCGTCGATGTGGTCGGGTCGGGAAAGTAGCCGCCGGTCTCAATGACCCGGGTCAGCATGATCATGGCCAGACGTTCGCTATCCTGCAGGTTGGACAGATTCTGCTGGGCCCCATAGGTGAACCGTGTCGTGCCGAAGATCGTCACCAGGCCCACCAACAGGAACAGGGCGATGAGCATCGCGACCAGGATCTCAACCAGGCCAATTCCCCTTTGCCGCTTGAGGGTGATCATGGCTGAACCACCATGGTATAGGTCTGGACCTGGTTCACGCCGCCCTGGCCGGTCGCCAACGCGCCGGTTTCGGTACCCGTGGCCGCATGCAGCGCGACGTTCTTCTCCTGCCAGGAAACGCTGATGGTGCAGGTTATTGGGGTGCCGATGACCGTGGTGCAGGTGACCTGACCCTGGCCATTCGGAAGCAAGGTTTGCAACGCCTGCCCCCACTGTTTCAGGTCATACCCGGCCATCTGGACCGCAAGGTTGCACGGCGCCGCAGAACAATCGACTGTCTGTCCATTGAGCGTGGCATCGCTCAGGGTTTGGCCATTGACGGTCGTCGTGGCGAGCGATCCATTGGTCCAGTAAGCTTCATTGGCCTGCATGGACGCTGCCAGGCTGGCCGCCTGAATCGCCGCCAGGCTCTGGACGCCGGAAATGCTGGTGTTATTGATCGCCAATGCCTGCATCCCGGCAATGCCCAACAGCCCGATCGCGATAATGAGGAGCGCGACCAGTACTTCCAGCAAAGTGAATCCGGCCTGCCGGACAGCATATCGAGTCATGGACATAGCCCTTGCTTGTTCAGGGTAAGCTGCCCGACAGCGGATACCACGACGCATCTCCTGTAATCCAGCGTATTGGCCTGATCATGCAGAGTCAGGGTGGTTGCGTTGGGCGTGAAGCCGTTGCCATCGTAGGTGATGGCAGCGACTGTCGCGGTAAGCGTGTCGTTGCCCGTGAAAGCCTGTTGCTGTTTCAGTACGTTGCCGTTTGCGTCTGTCACGATCCACCCGTTTGCCCAATTGACACCATTATTGGAAGTTACCGTCGCATTCGCACCCTGCTTGACCGCCACCGACCGCGCATATTGCAGGTGCGTGACCAGTCCGTTGATTTCTGCCGTGATCCGGTTGGACGTCGTGATTCCCCGGTAGGAAGGCACGCCGATAACCAGGAGGATGGATAGCAACACCACCACCACCAGCAATTCCACCAAGGTGAACCCACCGTCCAAGCGACCCATTTCTATCCTGTTCCCGTGTTTGGCGCTTATACCCTAGCTTCACCCCACACGGCCCACCAGCCAATTCCGATTGGCGGCAGGATTGTGTGTATGAAAGGCTTGATATGACGCCCAATATGCCTTAACGGCCCAGAATGGGCCTGGCTGAATGGGTCGGTCAGGGGTTACTGCGCAATTGCGCTATGGAAATGTCAGTTGAGGCGGGGCCACTTTCGTCGCCCCCATCTGATCGATCATTGAACAGGCGACAAGTTCAAGCTGCTTCGGCCTTGCCCTGCTGCGACTGACTGGCCCGACCAAGGGCCAGGTTTTCAGCAACTTCCGTTTGTGAGCCGAATGCGCCCGGTAACACTCAAAACAACCTTGCGCAACTCATGCTCCAGACACAAATCGAAGGTCCCGTTACCAAGCTTGTTAGGGCCCTGGCTCATGCCGTTGGACAGGTAGCTGACATAGTCGCCGAAGTTTGCGGTCGAAATACTGGCGCCGTTTGACACCCCTTGTCCGATGCTCAGCAGTTGATCCTGGCTGTCCAACACCCCCCGAGTACCCTCGTCGACGAAGACCAGCCAGCCTTGATGCCACGCAGCCGCGGTATCGCAGGCCGGTGCAGCCGCAGTCGCGTTGGAAGTCTTGCAAAGCGTCACCCGCACGCCACGCTTGATGGATTCCGAACGCGCCCGCTGTAAATCCACGACCAGTTGGTTTGTGGTGGCTGCAAGTCGATTGTGGCTGATCAGATTTCCATAGCTCGGGACACCAATCCCCAATAAAATCACGCTTATGGCCAATACCGTCAGCAATTCCAGCAATGTTACGCCCGCCTGTCTCATTATTATTCCCCCTGATTTTGTTGTTATCCAGACCTAGGTCCAGTTCTTAGACTCTATCTAAAAAGGGACTCGATGTGCATGCCGTTCGTCGGAGTCGCTGAGCCTTGCAGGCTTTGAGCGGCCATACCCTGATCATCGGCGCGGGAGTCGTCGGGCTGGGCGTCGGATTCGAACTGTCCCGCCGCAACATCCCGGTCACGCTTATGGATCGGGACCTTGCTGGCTCGGGCTCCTCTTGGGCCGGCGCCGGCATCATTTCACCGCTGCCACCCTGGGCGTACGGCGAGGCGGTGACGCGCCTGGCCTTGGCCGGCATGCTGAATTGGGAAGCCTGGGCAGGGGAACTGGCAAGCCATGGGCGGACCGATCCGGAATACTGGCGCTGCGGTATGGTGGTGATGGATGAGCCCGCGCCAAGCCAGGCACTCACGTGGTGTGACCAGCACGAACTGGCATGCCGTAGCAGCGACGAGCTGGCGCCCGATCCTCAGATCCGGGTTCCGAAAGACCACGGCCTATGGCTGCCTGACGTGGCCCAGGTTCGCAATCCCCGTCTGCTCCGCGCCCTGCTCGAAACAATCGAACACCGTGGCGGCAGGCGGATTGCCCAGACGGCTGCTACCGGTCTGATTACCCGCGGCCGCAGGGTCGAGGCCATCCGGACCTCAACCGGGATAATGCGTGCAGAGCGCTTCATTGTCGCCACCGGTGCCTGGGGTGGAATGGGCTTGGGGCCATTGCCCGGGCTGGATATGATCCGGCCGGTGCGCGGCCAGATCCTGCTGTTCGGTCCCGGCAGCCACCGTCTCTCGACCATCCTGTTCCGCGCCGGGCACTATCTGGTGCCGCGCCGCGATGGCCACCTTTTGGTAGGCAGCACCCTGGAGGACGCCGGCTTTGATTCCAACACCCGTCCCGAGATTCTGGCCGCCTTGCATCAGGGCGCCTCCGAGCTGATTCCCTCGTTGGCCAGGCACGAGCCTGTCCAAAGCTGGGCAGGTCTGCGCCCCGGCAGCCCGGACAACATCCCGCTCATGGATCGGCATCCGGACTTCGACAACCTGTGGCTGAGCCTGGGCCACTACCGCTATGGTGTCACCATGGCGCCCGCCAGCGCCGCCCTGCTGGCCGATCTGATCGAAGAACGCGTTCCCGCCCTCGACCCCGCTCCCTACAGCTGGGCAGCCTTCAGCCAGCGGGTCTGGACAGCCGAAAACAGCCCGCAGCCGGTCCGATGCTGACAATCTGGGTGCTCACGGATGGCAAGCGCGGCCACGAAAATCAGTCCCTGGGCTTGGCCGAAGCCCTGGCTCGCAAGACGCCCACGCGCCTGCATATCATTCCAGTGGCAGGAAACTGGACCCACGCGATCAACTGGCTGCTGGGACGGTTCCCGCCGGGCCTCGACAATCCTCGCCCCGACCTGATCCTGGCCGCCGGCCATGACACTCACTGGGCCTTGCTGGCGGCCCGCCGCGCCTGCGGTGGCAAGGCCATCGTGTTGATGAAGCCCAGCTTGCCACTGGCCTGGTTTGATCAGGTTATTCTGCCCAGTCATGATGTGACGAAAGCGGATGGCCCGCTGCTGGAAACCGATGGCCCAATCAACCGCATCCACCGCCCCCCCGCCGATGCGCCAAGAGCACTCAACTTGATGCTGATAGGCGGGCCCAGCCCACATTTTTCCTGGGATACGCCTGCCGTCATTCGGCAGGTGCGGCAACTGGCCGACGCGACGCCCGGGCAGCATTGGACCTTGACCACTTCACGCCGTACCCCGGCGGATTTTCCTCCCGCGCTGGCAAGCTCGCTGCCGGGCAATGTGGGCTTGATGGCGCAAACCGAAACCGATCCGGACTGGCTGCCGGCCCAACTGATTCAGGCCCAGACCGCGTGGGTCACCCCGGACAGCGTTTCCATGATCTATGAGGCGCTCACGGCCGGGGCGGGGGTGGGCCTGTTTGCGCTGGAAGAACGACCGACGCGCGTGTCCCGCAGCATCCTTGATCTGGCGCAGCAAGGGCGCGTTCTGCCGTATGCCAAGTGGGAAGACTCCCCCAGCCCGCCGCAACCCGTAGCGGAATTCAATGAAGCAAATCGTGTCGCTGCGGTGATACTGGAATGGCTGAACCCAGGGCGTGTTGACACTAATTTCACGCCAGCGTTGCTGCGAGAAAGCGATGAATGCAAGGCGCGGTGCGCAGGCAAGGGCCATCCCTTGCCAAGCGCCGCAACGCCGCAGACGCGCTTTCCCGCCGCAACCCTGCGGGACGGGGCCGATTTGGGCGCATCCCTTTGTCGCAAACCGCTTGCAGTGGATAGCACTGCGGCGCGTCTCGCTTCGCGGGCTGCATCCCAAATCGACCCCGTCGCTGACGCGAAATTAGCGTCAACACGCCCTGCCCTGACAGTCCTGCAAATGCTGCCAGCACTGCAGTCGGGCGGCGTGGAACGCGGCACGCTGGAAATCGCTGCTGCATTGGTGGCTGCCGGGCACAGGGCGATGGTCATGTCGGCGGGGGGCCGCATGGTGGAGGAATTGCAGGCGCTCGGTGTCCAGCATTTCACCTGGCCAATCGGCAACAAATCACTGCTGGCGCTGCGACTGGTCAGATCGCTGCGGCGGTTTCTGCTCGAACAGCAGGTGGACATACTCCACGTCCGTTCCCGCTTTCCCGCCTGGATCGCCTATCTGGCCTGGCGCGGCATGGATCCGGCGAGCCGCCCCCGATTTCTGACCACCGTGCACGGGCTGTACTCGGTCAATGCTTACAGCCGCATCATGACCCGAGGCGAGATGATCATTGCGGTCTCCGAAACGATTCGTGACTATCTGCTGCAACATTATTCGGACATCCCGGCAGAGCGCGTCACGGTCATCCATCGCGGCGTGTCCGGCGCCGACTACCCCTATGGCTATCAGCCTGATGCCGCCTGGCGCACCGCGTTCTACCGCCAATTTCCGGAGGCCGGCGGCAAGCAACTGCTGACCCTGCCGGGCCGCATCACGCGGCTGAAGGGGCATGAAGTATTCATCGAGATTTTGGCCAGGCTTGTGCTGGAGGGCCGGCCGATCCACGGTCTGATCGTGGGCGGCGCAAGTACGTCCAAGCAACGCTATCTGGACGAGCTGCGAGAGAAGGCCCAAGCCATGGGCCTGGCTCCACATCTCACATTCACCGGACAGCGCCAGGACCTGAAAGACATCCTGGCCATTTCCCGCCTGGTGCTCTCCCTGTCCACCCAGCCGGAATCGTTTGGCCGCACCACGCTGGAAGCGCTGCGCCTGGGCATTCCCGTCGCCGGCTACAATCATGGTGGAGTGGGCGAAATCCTGCGCAGCGTTTATCCTGCGGGCTGTTTGCCCCTGCTCGATCGTGACGCGGTCCTCGCGCGAATACGCGGCCTGTTGGATGCGGCTCCGGAAGTTCCGCCCGAGGAATTCTTCCCCTTGTCCGCGATGCTGGAAAAGACGCTCGAGGTCTACACCCGACTCGCCCACGGCCGAGCACAGACCAAGCAAGACGATCTCAAACATTCCTGAAGCGCGCGCAACTCACATGCAATCCACCTCCCCGCAAGACTCAAGCCCGATCCGCGTGAAAGTGATGGGGCTGCTGCCCGCGCGCTATTGGATGCACCAGTTTCCCGGGAATGTCCCGCAATGGGACGGATGCACCTTTAGCTTTGATCCGGAATGCCGCGAATACGACTGGCTGGTGGTCAACAACGAATTGCCGGCCCGCGAGGGTGGGCGCAAGGGGTCGGGATTCGAGCCGCTGGCCTGCCATCCCCGGCACACCATGCTGACCACGACTGAACCCTCTTCCATCAAGATTTACGGCAGTGCCTATACGGGCCAATTCGGCTGTGTGCTCACCAGCCAGGAAGAATGGGCGTTGCCGCATCCAGACCGGATCTTTTCCCAGCCTGCGCTGCACTGGTTCTATGGCGTGGGCGCTGATTATGAGACGCCTTTCGATCAAATGCTCGGTTCCCCACCGGTCAACAAGGTCCGCCCCATTTCCATGGTCTATTCGGCCAAGAAGCAGTGGCACACCCTGCACCGCAAGCGCTTCAAGTTTATGCAAGCCATGATCGCGGGCCTCCCCGATCTCGATCTTTACGGGCGCGGGGCCACCCCGTTGGACGACAAGGCCGAGGCCCTCGATGCCTACCGTTACCACATTGCGATCGAGAATTTCATCGGAGAGCATCACTGGACGGAGAAGCTGGCCGACCCATTCCTGGGTTTGACGCTGCCGTTTTATGCCGGCTGCCCCAATGCGGCGGACTACTTTCCGCAGGAAAGCTTCATCGCAATCGACATCAACGACCCCATGGCTGCTATCCGTACTATCACCGAAGCAATCAGGAACAACGAATATGAGAAGCGCCTACCATTCATCTATCAGGCCCGCCGCCGGGTGATGTACGAGTACAACTTCTTCGCCGTGGTGGCACGGGAAGTCCGCAAGCGCCACAACCCTGAACTTCGGTCGCCGACGTCGCACACCCTCTATTCGCGCCATGCGCTGCGCAACAGAAGCGCGATGAGTGCGCTCAGGGATCTCTATGAAAAGACGCGTGCCCGGGTCGTGCATTTGGCGAAGAAGCGGTGACAATTGGGGCAGGAACAGCCACCTGTTCGAATACCCAGGGCTGGGCGATGCATTGAAACGAGAATGGCCTTCCGCCATCGCCTGCCTTCATTCGTGAATGTGCCGATTGGAGGATAGCGCAAGCCACCTCTCCCGTTGGACAGAACAAGCTGCGTAACCGCGCTCAGCCACCGATACTCTCGGTGTACAATTGCACAATCCAAGAACGGTGAAGCCAGCCGCTTTCATCATGACGATCAAGGCGGTGCAGAAGATCTCTCTGTTCGAGCAGGCGGCGGTACCGCAAGTAGCGCGGCGAGAGAAGGCAAGGCGTACATACGGTACTGGTTGACCCGAGCTTGAGGCGCGCGCCGCTTATTGACCCAATTTCTCTAACGCTACTGTCATCCGAATAGACAATGATCGCCTGCCTGCCATCCATTAAAGATCGCAAGATGCACATCGCCTTGGTCGGATGCGGGCGAATCGCCAGGAATCACTTTGGGGCAATCACGCAGCATCAGGAATCCCTTGACCTGGTGGGCGTGTGTGACAATGTCCCGGCGCGGCTGCAGAGCGCAATGTCTCAAACCGGCGCACCCGGCTTTGCAGGCTTGACCGAACTGCTGGCGCACACCGACGCTGACATCATTGTACTTGCCACCCCCAGTGGTCTCCATTCTGAGCAGACGATCCAGATCGCTCAAAGTGGGCGGCACGTCATGACCGAAAAGCCAATGGCGACCCGCTGGGAAGATGGCAAGCGTATGGTTCAGGCTTGCGATGCAGCTGGTGTACGGCTTTTTGTGGTAAAGCAGAACCGGCGCAATGCGACACTTCAACTGCTCAAGCACGCGGTGGAACGGCGCCGATTCGGCCGCATCTACATGGTAACCATCAATGTTTTCTGGACCCGTCCGCAAAGCTATTATGACGGCGATGCTTGGCGCGGCACCTGGGAGTTTGACGGCGGTGCGTTCATGAACCAGGCGAGTCACTACGTCGATCTGTTGGATTGGCTTGTCGGCCCTGTCGAAAGCGTGCAAGCCTATACCGGCACGCTGGCTCGAGACATCGAGGTGGAAGACAGCGGTGTGGCTCTTGTTCGTTGGCGTTCAGGAACGATGGGTAGTGTCAACGTCACCATGCTGACCTACCCGAAGAATTTGGAGGGCTCGATCACCATAATCGGCGAAAAAGGTACAGCACGTGTCGGCGGAGTCGCGGTCAATGAAATCCAGCACTGGGAATTTGCCGACGCGGACGAGTCGGATGCGCAGATCAAGGATGCCAGCTACCAGACCACGTCGGTCTATGGGTTTGGTCATCCTCTTTACTACGACAATGTCATCAAGGTATTGCGGGGCGAGGCCAAGGCTGACACCGACGGGCGCGAGGGCTTGCGCTCCCTCGAAATTCTGATCGCCATGTATCGTGCGGCTCGGGATGGACGCCGCGTTTCGCTCCCCCTGGAATACTGAAGTGCCCGAGGCGGAAATCTTTATCCACCCAAGCGCCATCGTCGATAACGGAGCGCAAATCGGCATCGGCACCAAGGTCTGGCACTGGGTACACATCAGCGCGGGCGCGGTAATTGGACAGAACTGCTCATTAGGGCAAAACGTATTTGTAGGCAATCGCGTCATGATCGGCAACAATGTTCGGATCCAGAACAACGTTTCCGTTTACGACGACGTCACCCTGGAGGACGACGTCTTCTGCGGTCCAAGCATGGTATTCACCAACGTAATCAACCCTCGCGCCCACGTTTCGCGCAAGCACGAATACAAGCCGACGCTGGTCCGGCGGGGCGCGACCATAGGCGCCAATGCCACCATCGTTTGCGGACACACCATTCATGAATACGCTTTCATCGGCGCAGCTACAGTCATCACGCGTGATGTGCCGTCCTACGCACTGATGGTGGGCAATCCTGCGCGACGCATCGGCTGGATGTGCCAATGCGGCGTTCGGCTACCTGATGTCGTGGACATGCACTCCTGCCCGGAGTGCGGCATCCGATACGAAATTGAAACGACGGTATGTCGCCGCGTCTGAGGCTTTATGGATTTCATCGATCTCAAGACGCCCTACGCCAAATTGAAACCTGAAATCCTCGCGCGCATCGAAGCGGTGCTCGAACATGGCCAGTTCATCCTGGGTCCCGAGGTAAAGGAACTGGAAACTCGTCTTGCTTCTTTCACCGGCACGAGCCAATGCATTACGGTCGCTTCCGGTACCGAAGCGCTACTTATTTCATTGATGGCCCTGGGAATCAGGCGAGGCGATGAAGTCATTACTACCCCATTCTCCTTCATCGCCACTGCAGAGGTAATCGCCTTGCTCGGTGCGATCCCTGTATTTGTGGATATCGAGCCGGATACCTGCAATATCGATGCGCGCCAAATCGACGCAGCTATCACTGCCAGAACTCGCGCCATCATGCCCGTGTCGCTTTATGGCCAGCCGGCCGATATGGATGAAATCAATGCGATTGCGGCCCGGCATGGCCTACCGGTCATCGAAGACGCAGCCCAGAGTTTCGGGGCCGAATACAAGAACCGCAGAAGCTGCAATTTGTCCACTATTGGCTGCACCAGTTTCTTTCCCAGCAAACCGCTCGGGTGTTACGGCGACGGCGGCGCAATATTTACCAGCGACGATGCGCTTGCCAAAGCGTGCCGTGAAATACGCGTGCACGGCCAGGAACGCCGCTACTATCACAGTCGCATTGGCGTGGGTGGGCGCATGGACACCATACAGTGCGCCATTGTGCTGACAAAGCTCGACCGATTCGCGTGGGAAGTTGAAGCACGGCAACGGGTGGGCGCCCGCTATCAGGCGGCCATCGCGCCACTGGAGGCGACAGGTCGATTGCGCCGACTCACGCTACGACCGCAGCGAACATCAGTCTATGCGCAGTACACTGTTGCGGTCGAGGATCGCGACGCATGCCTGGACAGCTTGAAGTCGGCTGGCATTCCAACCGCGGTGCATTATCCGCTTGCCTTGCATCAACAGGTGGCTTTGGCCGGAATCTCAAACTTTGGCGCTCTCCCCGTGGCAGAGAAACTGGCGCAGCAAGTTGTCAGCCTACCCATGCATCCGTATCTGGATGAGGTGGCGCAAGACAGCGTGGTGCAGGCGCTGGACAAAGTATTGGGCAAATGACGCGCAAGATCGTTACCGTGGTGGGTGCGCGCCCCCAGTTCATCAAGGCTGCGACCATATCCCGCCTTATTCGCGAAGGAACGCACGGCGATCCGGCCTTGCAGGAAGTCATCGTTCACACAGGGCAGCACTACGATGAATCGATGTCCCAGGTATTCTTCGACCAGTTGGACGTGCCACGCCCTGCATACAACCTTGGCTTCGGCGGTGGAAGTCACGGTCAAATGACCGGCAGGATGCTGGAAGGCATCGAACGCCTGCTGCTGGACCAGCGGCCTAATCTGGTCCTTGTATACGGAGACACCAACTCCACACTTGCGGGGGCGCTCGCCGCTGTGAAACTGCATATCCCGGTGGCGCATGTGGAAGCTGGCCTGCGTTCCTTCAATATGCACATGCCGGAAGAGGTCAACCGGATTGTCACCGACCGCGTTTCCAGCCTCCTCTTTTGCCCCACCAGCACTGCGGTCCATAACCTGACCGCTGAGGGGATTCAGGCGGGCGTCCATCAGGTAGGTGACGTCATGTATGACGCCTCGCTCCATTATCGCGACATTGCAACAAGGGACAGCCGCATATTGCAGGAAATGGAGCTAATCCCACATGGCTTCGTCTTGGCAACCTGTCACCGTGCCGAGAACACGGACGACCGCGAGCGACTGGCCAACATCATCGACGCACTGCGTTCGATTGCACAGGAGTTACCCGTAGTGCTGCCCTTGCACCCTCGTACCCGCTCAGCGCTGCGTTCATGGGGCCTGGAGGAACGCCTGGGCGCAATTCGGTTGACTGAGCCCATTTCGTACCTGGACATGGTCTGCCTGGAACAAGCCGCAACGACCATACTTACGGATTCTGGCGGTGTTCAAAAAGAGGCCTTCTTCTACGGTGTGCCTTGCATCACCCTACGGGACGAGACGGAATGGGTGGAAACAGTCGCTTTGGGCTGGAACGTCCTTTGCGGCGCGGATACCCGCCGAATCCTGGACGCCTGGCAAGGCCGAACAGACGTTCGGCGCCAAGGTGACAGCGAACCTTACGGACAGGGCGACGCGGCGCGACGCATCGTTGATATCGTAAGCGAGCGAGCGCGAATATGACAGCATTCGGTCGCCCAAGATACCTGATATTCATATGGGAACTACGGAAAGGACTTTACTTTGAGCAACGCCAGACAAGATCCGAGCAGCGTCGAATCATTTGAATGGCAATGGACCAACCTGCGTTTGATCGACACACGGCGAAACCTCTATCGCCGTCTGTTTCTCAAGTGGGGCATCTGGTCCAGCTTCTATGATAACAAGACCCTGGCGGTGATTGGCTCGGGTGGCGGCCGCGACGTCTATGCGTTGACCCAGTTCACCCAAGCCGTGAAGATCTACTCTGTGGACTTGTCTTCCCGGGTAATCGACTACCAGAAGTCTTATATCAAGGATGACCGTGTCGCCTTCAGTACTGGCGACATCGCCAGCGAACGCTACAACGCTGACGTGATTCTGTGCATAGAAGTCATCCAACACACCCGCGAACCTGCCACCACCATCCGAAACATTATTGACAATCTTGCCGATGGCGGCGAACTTTTCATAACCTTCTATATGGTGACGCCCGCAACCATGACGTTGGAACCGATCCGCTTTGTGACCAAGCGACTGTCCAAGAAGGTGCTGTGGCACGTGTTCACGCCACTCATGGCGCCAATCTTCATGCTCAAGAAAGCAGCACGTTTTGGCGGGTTCCGGAATACCCGCCTGGACGTTTACGACTGGTTCGGCGGACACTCCTACCAGTATTACTTCACCGACCAGCAAGTGCGCGATATTTTCGCCGGTTGCGGAATTGACCCCGAGAACATCTGCCGTCTGGACAAGGGTGTCTACAAAGTGAAGAAGGGCAAGCTGGCGCTGCAGCTAGACGACGAACCCCTGACCTTCAACGCCTGACTGCAGTCCGATTCGCCCGTCTCATGGCCACGATCGCGCTTGTCGGCAATGCCCCGAGTTCCGGGAGTACCTTCCTGTCGGACCTGCTGGATTGCACGCCACTGTCCGCCAGCGGACCTGAGCTGAATCTGTTTTCCAACTCCCGGCTCTATGATTACGACCGCTACCGTGCTGCCCCTTGGCGATGCGGGGCCTCCGCATCACTTCACACCACGCGCAACTGCATTTTCCGCAACGAATTTCCTGCCTATGGCCTGGACGTCGCCCGTTTCGAGGAACTCGTGAGAGACTGCGCCGACTTTCCCTCGTTTGTCCAGGCCTTTGCATTGCGATTTCTGGCCTTGCGCGGCAAGTCTGAATTCGCGACTGTTTTCGAGAAGACGCCCCAGAACATCAATGCAATCGGTCCGTTTCTTGACGCGTATACTGACGGCTGGTTCATTCACATTGTGCGCAACCCGGTGCACGTATATGCCTCTCTGCTGCAGCGCGGTTTTCCCCCCTGGATAGCCTTGGTCACCTGGCTGGTCGATGTCGCCCAATACCTGCCTTACTGCAATCACCCGCGAGTTCTGACAGTGCGTTATGAAGATTTGGTCAGGGAGCCATTCCGTGTCGTGAGTGACGTTCTGGCAAAGGTCTGTGGCACGATCGAACTAACCGAGGCGAGATTCATGGATACCTACCGCAACAACGCCTACACGCGGTTCTTTTCCGGGCGCGTGAACACATGGCAGGTGCAGAAGACGGGAACTATCGTCGACGCCAACCGAAAAGCCCTTGCTCCGGAACTGCTTGCCCACCTCGCCGCCGCGCTGGAACTGCGCGTTGCCCCAAGCTATGCACAGCTGTATGCATTTGCACCGGTTGGTTTTCGCGAGGCCTTGACGCAAATGGGATATGCGGAGGATGTGTCAGGCCTGCTGGACGGAATATCCCCCGATCGCACTGCTCTGGGCATCGATCCCGGTTCCCGACGCATGCTAGGCAAGAAGGCGCTGTACGCCTTGCTCACAGGTCTGCCCGCACGGCCGGGCGCGGCGAGCCTGCTTCGTCCGGTACTTTCGGCAGATACGCTGTGACACTCCCATTGCGCCAACTACTCATGCTTCGAATCAAGGAGGGACGCCAGAATGCGTGACTGGATCGGAACGATACGGCGCGGGCTGCGCAAGCCGCCCAGGGTCATAGTCAAGCGCATCGCAACTGAATTGCGTGCCCAGTTCGAACGACTTCAGGCACCCCGCCGCCGCATGCTAACGCTTGAGACGCTGCTAAGTACGCTCGAGGCGCATGACCTCGAAACACTGTGGGACGACCTCGCGTCTCGAGCTTATCCTGCAATGGTCGCCCCGATCGACCCGAGCCACTATGAAGCCTGCTGCCCCGGGGATTTCAGCCGGATCCTTTCCGACGCCAGGAATGCCTTGGAGCACCGGGTGGAAATGCTTGGTTCCGGCCCGGTTGAACTTGGCACAGACATCGACTGGATGAAGGACTTCAGGACGGGTATAAGCTGGCCTGTTGCCTATTTTAGCGACATCAATTTTTCCAGCCCGGATGATCCCGGCGACGTGAAAGTGCCATGGGAGCTGTCACGTCTGCAGTGGCTCGTCCCGCTCGGACAGGCGTATTTGCTGACAGGAGAGGAGCGCTACGCGCAGGGGGCACGCGCCATTGTCGAACACTGGATTGACCATAATCCCTATGCGGAAACCGTCAACTGGGCCAGCACAATGGAGGTCGCTCTGCGAATCATTTCCATGACTTGGCTGTTCCATGTCTTCCACAAAGCCATCGCCTGGCGCGATAACGCGTTCAGGACAAAATTGCTGATTGCGCTTTTTCTGCACGTGGACTTTACCGAGCGCCACGTTGTCAGCTCCGAGGTGAATGCCGGGGTTTATACCGTCAGTGCAGCCGGACTGGTCTTTGGTGGACTGTTCTTCGGTCGAGGAAAATCTGCGCATCGGTGGCAGGCACAGGGTTGGAAGATGTGCAGCGAGGAAATCGTTCGCCAGGTTTATCCAGATGGAGTGGAATTCGAAGGCTCCATCTCATATCATCGTCTTGCGATGGAGTTCTTCCTGCTGCCTGCGCTCTATCGCCTGAGTCTCAACCTACCCGTAGAAGGGCCTTACCGAGAGCGGCTTGTGGCCATGGCACACTACACGGCCGCCTATACCAAGCCAAGCGGCATGGCGCCGATTTGGGGCGACGACGGCGGCACACGCGCGCTACCGCTAGGAGGGGCTGACATCAATGATCACCGGTTCATGATCGGACTGGTTGGTGGGGCGTTCCGTGACCCGGAGGTGATAAGTCTGTTCGGCGGACCGCGGACCGAGGTCTTTTGGCTAATGGGTGAAGCCGTTGCCGGCTCGCTTCCGGAGGTGCCGATACTTCCAGACTCGCGTGCCTTCATTGAAGCGGGCTTCTTTGTAATGCGCTCGCCGGAAGACCATATATTCATCGACTGCGGCCCCGTCGGCTTGGCGGGTCGTGGCGGACACGGCCACAATGATTGCCTTTCCTTCGAAGCGGTGCTGGACGGCGTTCCGCTGGTCTCCGACCGGGGCACTCTTACCTACACTGCCTCCTACACCGAGCGCAACATATTCCGCTCCACTGCCAGTCACAATACCCCTCGGGTAGACAGTGAAGAGATCAACCGGTTCATTGACCCCGCGTGGCTATGGACTCTGCGCTACGATGCCGTACCCGAAGTCTCGAAATGGGAAACAAATGCGGAGCACGCATTGTTCGTCGGAAGTCATCGGGGATATCAGCGATTCCCCCAGCCGGTGTTGCCGGAGCGCACGCTGCTGGCTGACTTCACCAAGCATGCGTTGTACCTCGAGGACAGGTTCACGGGAGAAGGCAAGCATGAGGTCGGTGAGACTTTGCAATTGGCCCCGAACGTCGAAATTGTGGAGGTGGGTAATGATTTCGCGCTGTTGCAGGCAGAAGGGAAGCGTTTCCGCATCCGCTGGCGAGCAGATGCCGGCTACCTGCCGACCGTAGAGCCAAGCACGGTTTCTCCCGCCTACGGTGTAGCCGTAGACGCAGTCAAACTGGCCTGGGTGCGCAGCGCATCCGAACTCAGAACCTTCGCCCTTTGCATCGTGCCAGCAAGTGACCCCGCTGGAGCCGAGGCTGGCCTGCGTGAACGCCTGAATCATTACGGGATGACCTGGGCACTTTGATGAACAGCAGGCAAGGCGTTCGCGCCAACACCCGATTTCGCGCACTTGCACGCAAGCGAACGTGGTCGCCTGAATCGGGTGGCCACTAGGCATGGCCGGATTCGTGCGTCGAGTCGGCACGTTGGGAATGGCAACCGCAGTCGGCCAGGTGACGGTTGCCCTGAACCTGGTCATTGTCACCCGACTCCTTTCCCAAACCGATGTTGGCCACTATAGCGTATTCATTTCCTACGCCATGATGTTGGTGCCGGTGTCCCTGCTTTCATATGAATTGCTCCTGCCTAATGTGGCAGAGGAAGAGGTGCCCGCTCTGCTGCACGGCATTTTGCCGCTTGCCGCCGTGGTCGCCGGCCTGGCGTCTCTGGGCTTTTCTGCGTTCCACTATTCGCACCCTTGGTCGCTAGGCGCCCTGCTGATATCGATGTCGGTCAACCGTTTGGTGGAGTTCGCCGGAATCCGTGCGCAACGCATTCGGATAATCGGACTGGCGCGTACGCTGCCACATCTCGGCTTCATGCTGGCGCTCGCCGTGCTCGCGCTCACCCGCCTGCCCGCGCTGGAAACCGTACTGTGGCTGCAGGTCGCGGCATTCGCGGCTCCGGCCGGTTGGCTTGCCTGGCTTGCCTTGGCCAAGAACTTGGCGTTGTCTCCCGACTGGCCTCGCACCTGGGCGCTGCTGCGAAACCGCTGGCGTAACCCGTTGATCTTCGCACCGTCTGAAATAGCCAGCACGGCAGCCTGGAACCTGCCCGTGGTGCTGGTCGCGCGAAACTTTGGCGACGCCATGGCAGCGCAATACGGTGTGATGCTACGTTACGCGATGGCCCCGGTCGGGCTGATGAACAGCGTGGTGGGCAATGTCTATCACGCCGATCTGGCCCGTGGAATGCGTGAGCGGGATCCCGCGCTGCACCAGCGCTTCCGCCTCATCAACAAACACATGTTCCTGCTGGGACTTGCCGCCGGCGCCGCGACCGGCCTGCTATTGCCTCCCGTCTTAAGGTTCTTGCTCGGTCCGGGTTGGGAAACGGCGGAAAATCTTGTCCTCCTGATGGCACCTCTGGTGTCCATCGCAGTCTGGATATCACCCTTTGGCGTGTCATTCTACGTGTTTGAGCGTTCCTGGGAGCTCTTGCTACTTAATCTTGCGTATGTCGCGATTTCAATTACCGCCTTCAGCTTGATAACCAGCGATCTGCGCCTTGCAGTCGGACTGTTCGTGGTGCTGGCCAGCGTAAGATTTCTGGTCATGCTGGCACGAGTGGGGCATATGATGCGCGTGGCGGGAAACCGCTAACATGTGCGGCCTTGCTGCGTTGATCGGCAGACCGGGGGTAAACGTGGCTGTCCATATAGGAGCCATGTGCGATGTGATCCGGCATCGTGGACCGGATGACGAAGGTTACGCTCTTGTCAGCCACAGGCTCGAAGGAGCACGCTTCCTCGGCGGCCCTGACACGCCTGCCGACTGCTATGGAAGCGGTCTGTCCTACGCCCCGATTTCTCCTCTTGACGAGAAAATGTCGTCTCGCTTCGCACTTGGCCACCGACGACTTGCCATCCTCGACCTTTCGCCCGGCGGCCATCAGCCCATGGCAGACCATGCGGGACGGCAGTTGATCGTGTACAACGGGGAGGTATACAACCATATCGAGTTGCGCGCAGAACTGGAGGCGCTGGGGCACGTGTTCCGCTCTCACAGCGACACAGAAGTCGTCGTAGCGGCGTGGCGCCAATGGGGTGAGGGTTGTCTGCCTCGTTTCAATGGAATGTTTGCCTTTGTCATTTTGGACCTTCAACAGCGCCGCGTATTCGCTGCACGCGACCGTTTCGGAGTCAAACCACTTTACTGGTGGGATTCGCCGAGTGGCTTTGTTGCGTTTGCCTCGGAGATCAAGCAATTCACTGTTCTTCCTGGCTGGCACGCGCGACTCAATGGCGCGCGTGCGTACGATTACCTGAACTGGGCGGTCAGCGACCATGGCACCGAAACATTATTCGCCGGCGTGCAGCAGCTTGCTGGCGGCGAATATCTGCTCGCAGGCTTGGACGAGTTGGCGGACCATAGACGACCCCAACGCTGGTACACGCTCCGGCCAGCGATTGTGGAGATGGGATTCGACGCGGCATCGAGTCATTTCAGGAAACTGTTCGAGGAATCCGTACAGTTGCGACTGCGCGCCGATGTACCCTTAGGCACGGGACTTTCAGGCGGGCTTGATTCCTCTTCCATTGTCTGCACCGTCAATCAACAGCTACGCAGCAAGGATGCCCATGCCTTGCAGAATACCTTTTCCGCCTGCGCCGAGGATCCGCGTTTCGACGAGCGTCGATTCATCGAGGTAGTCGCGCGCCAAACCGGCGTCGCCACCCACTACACCTTCCCGCAGTTCGATGGACTATTCCCGGTGCTTGACGAGCTGGTATGGCATCACGACGAGCCCTTCCTGTCCACCAGCGTATATGCGGAGTGGCGGGTCTTTCAACTCGCGCGTGCCAATGGAGTGAAGGTCACGCTGGACGGCCATGGTGCGGACGAAATGCTGGCGGGTTATCACGGCTTCTTTGGTGCGAGGCTGGGCGCCCTGCTGGTTAGAGGAGACCTGACAGGCTTGGCGCGAGAGATCACGGCCATGGGCCGGCGATTCGGCTACAGCCCCCTTCATCTCTTGCTTCGCATGATGGATACCCTGTTGCCCAATAGCTTGCGTCAGCCTCTCAGGCGGCTATCTGGGAGATCTGCGACGCGGGCCGCGTGGCTGAATCTGGAGAGCTTGGTGATCGCCGAGGTGGACCCGTTCGCGGAAAAGGGCGCCAAGTCGGCAAGCATAGGCGAGATGTCCCGTGCACAGGTGCTGCACACCAGCCTCCCCGTACAACTCAAGTGGTGCGATCGCGATTCCATGGCGCATTCAGTCGAATCCCGCGCACCTTTTCTGGATTACCGCTTGGTCGAGTTTGTGCTGGGATGTCCGGACGCCTTCAAGCTGGAACGCGGCGTGACCAAGCGAATCTTGCGCGCTGCGCTCGCTGACCAACTGCCGTTCGACGTGGCCAACCGGGTAGACAAGATGGGTTTTGTTACCCCCGAGGCCGCATGGGTGCGCGAGACCGCACCCATGCAATTCCGTCGTGCAGTTGCCGAGGCGGTTGAACAAAGTCACGGCGTGCTCACGGCCGCGACCCTGCCTGCGGCCGAGGCGATCATCGCTGGCAGACGGCCTTATGACAACTTGCTCTGGCGCTGGATTTGCTTCGGGCGCTGGATGGCCCTCTTCTCGGTGACGCCATGAGTGAAGACAAGTTGATTGCCATCGTCGACTACGGCATGGGCAATATCGGCTCCATCCGCAACATGCTGCGAAAGGTGGGCGCCCCGGCCGTGATCGCGTCGGCGCCAGCGGATCTGGAACGCGCGACGAAGATCATACTGCCTGGCGTGGGCGCCTTCGACCAGGGTATGGAAAAACTGGAATCCAGCGGATTTCGGCAGGCGCTGGATCGACTGGTGCTGGAGCACAAGCGGCCCATTCTTGGCATCTGCCTAGGCATGCAGCTTTTTACCCGTGCCAGCGAAGAAGGCAGGCGGCCGGGGCTGGGCTGGGTGCCGGGCGAGACCGTGCGTTTCCAGAGCGAGCGCCTGCCCCGCGGATTGCACATTCCTCACATGGGCTGGAATGCGGTTATGGTAAGAAAGACTTCGCCCCTGTTCGACGGGCTGACGGAAGAACAGCGCTTCTATTTCCTGCACTCCTACCACGTGGTCTGCACGGAGCAGGATGACGTGCTGACTGAAACGGTGCATGGCTATCCGTTCACCTCATCCTATGCTCGGGGAAACATCATCGGCGCCCAGTTTCACCCGGAGAAGAGCCACCGCTTCGGAATGGAGTTCCTTCGCCGTTTCGCGGAGGCCTACTGAACATGCGCCGTACCCGCGTGATGCCTATGTTGCTGCTCAAGGAACGCAGCCTCTACAAGACGACCCGATTCGAAAAGCCGGTGTATGTCGGCGACCCGATCAACGCGGTAAAGATCTTCAACGACAAGGGCATAGACGAGCTGGTAATTCTCGATATTGGCGCCACGCGCGCCGGACAAGGGCCCGATCTGGGTTATCTGCGTGAATTTGCCGAGGAATGCTTTGTCCCGCTTTGTTACGGCGGAGGCATATCAACCGTGGAGCAAGCCGAAGCGGTGCTCAAGGTGGGCGTTGAAAAGGTGTCCATCAACACAGCCGCCATAGATTGCCCGGGGTTCATCCGGGATGCGGCATCGAGTTGCGGTAGCCAGAGTATTGTCGCCGCGATGGATGTCAGGCGCGGCCTGCTGGGCGGACCCAAGGTCGCCCGCACCAGTCCGCTGATGAAGTCTACCGAACTTGATCCTGTGGATTGGGCGCGCGAACTCGCCGCCCAAGGAGCCGGAGAACTACTGATCAACAGCGTGGACCGTGATGGGACCGGCAAGGGTTATGACCTGGAAGTTCTGCGCCGCATTACCGATGCCGTTGGCGTGCCCGTAATCGCCTGTGGGGGCGCGGGCAACGTCAACGATTTCAGGCAAGCCGTGGAGGCCGGCGCAGCGGCGGTGGCCGCGGGCCAGATGTTCGTCTTTCACGGCCGCCACAAGGCTGTGCTGATAAACTACCCGGCCTCCGAGGATCTGGACCACCTTTTGCCATAGAGATGAATACAAGCAGGGAATACCGCGTTTGCAGGCGCTGCATTATGGATACCTCGGACCCTGCCATCGAGTTCGATGCTCACGGCGTCTGCAACCATTGCCACCGTCGCGACAGCCTTGCCGCCACCCTTCCCGCCACGCGCGAAGAAGGGTTGGCGCGGCTCGACCGCATCTTGGAACGCATCAAGAATGACGGCAAAGGCCGGGAATACGACTGCCTGATCGGGATCAGCGGCGGCGTCGATAGCTCTTATCTGGCACACTTGGCGGTGGAAAGAGGACTGCGGCCACTCGTGGTGCACTTCGACAATGGTTGGAATTCCGAACTTGCGGTGAAGAATATCGAAAGTGTCATCTCACGTCTGAACCTAGACTTGCAGACCTATGTGGTGGACTGGCCGGAGTTCAGGGACATACAGCGTTCCCTGCTCAAGGCTGGCGTGCTCGACCTGGAGATCCTGAGCGACCAGGCCATCATCGCTACCATGTTCCGCCTGGCCCGGAAGAACCGCATCAAGTACATCCTGAGCGGCCACAACGTGGCAACGGAAACGCACCTGCCCGATGCTTGGACCTGGATGAAATTCGATGCGCGCAATATCCGCGCCATTCAGCGCCGGTTTGGAACCCGTGCTATCCGCAGCACGCCCCTGATGAGCATCCTGGGCTACACCCTCAGCCAGATGGCCTACGGGTTCAAATTCGTTTGGCCACTCAACCTCGTGGACTATCACAAACCCCAGGCCCTCGATCTCCTGAAGTCCGAATACGGCTGGCGCGAATACAGCACGAAGCATGGCGAGTCGATCATCACGCGCTTCTACCAGAACTACATCCTGCCAACCAAGTTCGGCATCGACAAGCGCCGTGCACACCTTTCCAGCATGATCTGCTCTGGCCAGATAAGCCGGGCTGACGCACTGGCGAAGATCGCCCTGCCCCCCTATACACCGATGGAACAGGAAGAGGATTTGGACTATGTGACCAAGAAGCTAGGCTTTAGCCGCGAAGAGTTCGACCGTCTGATGCACGAGCCGGCCCAATCCCATCTTGACTACCCCTCGGAATACCGCATGTTTCTCCTGTTGCGCTGGCTGAAGCGCAAGGTCTACGGCAATCGTATGCCGGCTGTCGTGGAGTAAGCCAAGGCGGCACGTGAGCATGCGCATCCTGCTTGTTTCCCACTTCTTCCCTCCCTTCAACAGCATCGGCGCGGTTCGCACTGGCAAGACCGCCAAGTACCTGCGCCAGCTAGGGCACGATGTTCGAGTGCTCACCACCGCGGACCAGAGCCTTCAAGCGACTTTGCCTCTGGATATCCCCGCATCTGAAGTCATTTACACACCCTGGTTAAATGTTAACCGTCCCGTCGAACTGGCTTTGGGTGGACGCGGTCGGGTAGCCACGCATGGCTACGCTGCGGGCAGCTCCACGCCCAATTTCGTCAGGAAGCTGGGGCTGTTCTACAAACATCTCACCAACTTGCCCGACGGGCAGATCGGCTGGTATCCCTACGCCGTGAGCGCGGGACGCCGGCTGATGCGCGACTGGCATCCCGATGTCATTTACGCCAGCGCGATGCCGGTTACCTCGTTGCTGGTGGCGCACGCCCTGGCGCGGGGTAGTGGCGTTCCTTGGGTCGCCGAGTTGCGAGACCTCTGGTTGGACAACCCCTATCTGGATCTTCCTCCGTGGCGTCGTCGAATAGAGCACAGCCTGGAAGAGCGCGTCTTGGGGTCGGCGCGCGGCCTGGTGACGATATCCGAGCCTCTGGCGGAGACGCTGCGCAAACGTTTTGCGGTCCCGGTCGAGGTCGTGACCAACGGCTTTGATCCAGAGGACTACCCTGCCGCCGCCGCGCCCGCCCAAGAGGACCGGGTGCGCATCGTCTACACAGGGATGATCTACGAAGGGCGGCGCGACCCCTCGCCCTTGTTTCAAGCCGTGGCAAGTCTGGGCGAATTCGTCGCGAACGTGCGCATCGCTTTCTATGGTCGCTACCTGGGTGTCGTTGACTCTCTGGCGCAGCGTTATGGCATACGCGATTGCGTTGAGATTCACGAACCCGTTCCCCACCGCGAGGCCCTTCGCATCCAGGCGGAGGCTGACCTCCTGTTGCTCCTGTTGTGGGATAACCCCAGGGAAAGGGGTAGCTTCACCGGCAAAGTGTTCGAGTATCTCGGGGCGCGACGCCCGATACTGGCAGTTGGGCCTGCCGACAACGTGGCGTCCACGCTGATCCTGGAAAGGAAGGCTGGCATGGTTGGCACGAAACCCGAGACCATCGCCGCCTACCTGCGCGAATGCCTGCTTGCAAAAAGGGAACGGGGATGCATAGCGTCGCCACCGGTTGAAGCCATAAACGGGTTTTCGCGCGAGTACCAGACCCGCGTGCTGGCGCAATTTCTTCAACAACGCGTTGGCGAGCTGGCGTGATCCGGTCAGTCCTGCGTCTCGCTCCGTCCCGAGGGCCGCGTCAGGGCCAGCGAGTCCAATGCGTTCGTACTCGCCGCTCTATGCAGATCAGGCCATCGCCGATATCGGCGCCGTCCGATCACAAGGGCTAGACGGATCATGTGCGGTCTGGCCGGATTTCTCGCTCCCCCATCCACTTTAACGACTGAAGCGGAGGTTCATGCGCGACGCATGGCCGACGCCATGACCCACCGTGGCCCGGACGCTGGTGGAGCATGGGTTGACGGGGCGGCTGGCATCGCGCTGGCGCACCGCAGGCTTTCTGTCCTGGATCTCTCTCCTGCCGGCCATCAGCCAATGACGTCGGAAAGCGGCAGGTTTGTCCTGGCCTATAACGGTGAGATATACAACCACCACAAACTGCGCGAAGAGCTCGGACATGTCAGATGGCGCGGACATTCGGATACCGAGACCTTGCTGGAAGCTGTCCAGTTTTGGGGCGTGGAAGCGGCCTTGATGAAGTGTGTGGGGATGTTCGCCATTGCGCTTTGGGACCGCCGAACTGAAACGCTGACGCTGGCGCGCGACAGGCTGGGCGAGAAGCCGTTGTACTACGGATGGGTGAACGGCAAATTCATGTTCAGCTCTGAACTCAAAGGAATGCGCGCGCATCCTGAGTGGCATGGAGAAGTCGATCGAAACGCCCTGGCTTTGTATATGCGATACAACTACATACCAGCACCTCTTTCGATCTACAGGGGTATATACAAGCTGCCGCCCGGTACCTACCTGAGTATCGGCAAGAGTCATCGGGAAACTAGTCGGCCAGACCCCGTTGCCTACTGGTCAGCGGCAGACGCGGCACAGGCTGGTCTTGACCGACCGTTCTCGGGTGATGCACAGGACGCGGTCACTGAGCTTGACCGGTTGCTGCGAGAAGTGATTTCGCAACAGATGGTGGCCGACGTGCCGCTTGGAGCTTTCCTTTCCGGCGGCATCGATTCCTCCACGGTGGTAGCTCTGATGCAGGCGCAAAGCAGCCGGCCGGTCATGACCTTCACCATCGCCTTTCATGACGACAGTTACAACGAGGCCGAACATGCCAAGGCCGTGGCCCGGCACCTTGGCACCGACCACACGGAACTGTATGTCACACCGGAGCAGGCAATGTCGGTCATTCCAAAACTGTCCACGCTATACGACGAGCCATTTGCCGATTCCTCGCAGCTACCGACCTACCTGGTCGCGGAATTGGCGCGCCGACATGTTACCGTGAGTCTGACCGGCGACGGAGGTGACGAGCTGTTTGGTGGATACAATCGGTATATATGGGCGAGCGGTGTCTGGCGCAGAGTCCGGGCGGTGCCTGCCGGTATGCGCGAGCTGGCCGCCCATGCCGTAACAGCATTTTCTCCTGGGCAATGGGATCGGATCTTCAAGGTCGCAGGCCCCCTCCTACCCGGGCGCTTGCGGGTGCGGCTGCCGGGCGAGAAATTGCACAAGCTGGCCGGTATGCTCGACGCGGCATCGCCCGAGGACGTGTATCTCAGGCTGGTTTCGCTCTGGCAGAATCCCGCGGCGATCATCATCAATGCCTGTGAGCCCCCAAACACTATCACTGATTCACGCAAAATGCCCGGGATTGAGGGTTTCACGCTACGCATGATGTATCTCGACCTGGTGACCTATCTTCCGGACGATATCCTGGTAAAGGTGGACCGTGCCGCAATGGGCGTGAGCCTGGAGACGCGCGTCCCGTTTCTTGATCATCGCGTGGTGGAATTCGCCTGGCAACTGCCGCTCTCAGTAAAGATCCGTGACGGTCAGGGCAAGTGGCCGTTGCGGCGGCTGCTTTCCCGCTATGTCCCGGACTCCCTGATCGAGCGACCCAAAATGGGCTTTGGCGTACCGCTAGACAGCTGGTTGCGTGGGCCTCTAAGAGACTGGGCGGAAGAACTTCTGGACCAGACGCGCCTCGCCAGGGAGGGCTATTTCCACCCGGGTCCGATCCGCGAGAAATGGCTCGAGCACTTATCCGGCAAGCGGAACTGGCAGCATCATCTGTGGGCAGTCTTGATGTTCCAGGCTTGGCTTGAGCAGCAAGTGTAGAGTGATGGCAAGTATTCTGGTCATCGGCGGCCTGGCGGAATCGCTGATCAATTTTCGTGGCGCACTGCTAACCGAGATGGTGAAGCGCGGGCACCATGTTACCGCCTGTGCTGCGGAAGACAGTCCGGTTATTGCCAACAAACTGGCCGCCATTGGTGCGCTCTATGTTCCTCTGCACTTCAAACGTGCCGGACTGAATCCTTTGGCGGACCTGGTTCTGTTGTTGCGCATGGTTCAGGTGATGAGGCGGCTGCGCCCGGAAATCGTTCTTGCCTATACGATCAAACCGGTGATCTACGGTTCGCTTGCCGCCCGCATCATGGGCATCTCACGCTCTTATTCGATGATCACCGGTTTGGGTTACGCGTTCCTGAGTGGTGACGGCTTGAGGCAGCGAGTCGTTGGCCGCCTCGCCCGTTTGCTTTACCGCAGCGCGCTGAAGGGAAATGATGGCGTGTTTTTCCAGAATCCGGACGACCTGCATCTCTTTATTGAGGGCGGCCTACTACCCGTCCCAAAGCGTGCGCGGGTGATCAATGGCTCGGGCGTGGACACCGTCCATTTCCAGCCCGCACCGTTACCGGGTGGCCCGCCGGTGTTCCTTCTTATCGCCCGCCTGCTTAGGGACAAGGGCATATGCGAATACGTTTCCGCCGCCGCCACGCTCAAGAAGATCTATCCCGACGCAATCTTTAGACTGGTCGGACCGATCGACCCAAATCCGTCTGCCATACGCGAGGAACAGATCAGAAGTTGGCAGCAAAGCGGCACTCTTGAATACCTGGGCGAAGTCCAGGATGTCCGCCCGCATCTGGCACAATGCAGCGTGTACGTTCTGCCTTCCTACCGGGAGGGAACGCCACGCACGGTTCTGGAAGCCATGGCGATGGGCCGCCCGGTAATCACGACCAATGTTCCTGGCTGCCGGGAGACCGTTGCCGATGGCGATAACGGCCTGCTTGTAGCTGCAAGAGATGCGGCGACGCTGGCACAGGCCATGAGGAGATTCATTGTTTCCCCCGAGCTGATCTCGCGTATGGGGGCGCGAGGTCGAGAAATAGCCGAATGCAAGTATGACGTGCGAAAGGTGAACACCGCCATTCTGGAGCACATGGGCCTGGAATAATAATGCTCAAGCGCTCTTTCGATCTTGTTGTGGCTCTGCTCGGCCTGATAGTGGCGTCGCCCCTTATCATCGCCATGGCTTTGCTCGTACGCGCCAAGCTAGGTAGTCCGGTGCTGTTCCGGCAAGCACGCCCAGGCTTGCATGGGATACCGTTCTCGGTTGTCAAGTTTCGAACCATGCGCTCTACGGTCGACACTCACGGGCGACTCCTGCCGGACGAGGCGCGACTCACTGGCTTAGGAAGGGCCCTGCGCAGACTCAGTTTGGACGAGCTTCCCCAATTGATCAATGTGCTGCGCGGCGACATGAGCCTGGTTGGGCCGCGTCCCCTGCTGATGGAATATCTGCCGCTTTATTCCCCCGAGCAGGCGCGGCGCCAGGACGTGCTTCCCGGCATCACGGGCTGGGCACAGGTCAACGGACGCAATGCGCTGTCCTGGGACGAGAAGTTCGCGCTGGACGTTTGGTATGTGGATCATCAGTCCTTCATGCTGGACCTGAAAATACTCTGGCTGACGTTTCTGAATATAATCCGTCCACGCGGCATCAGCCAGGCGGGGCACGTCACCATGCCGAAATTCACCGGAAACAAGCCTGATGGTCACTGAACCAGAGAACATATTCATTTTTGGTGCAAGCGGACACGCCAAGGTGGTCATCGATATCGTTGAGCGCCAGCCCGGCTTGCGCATCACCACCGTCATCGACGACAACGCCGCCCTGCATGGACAGGCGTTCTTTGGCTACGGCATCGGCGGCGGCCGGGACACCCTGTTGGAGCTGTTCCGGCAAAACAAGATTGACGGCGGCATCGTTGCGATCGGGAACAACGGGGTACGCGCGAGTGTGGCTGAATGGCTGACGCAGAATTCGATCAAACGGATTGCAGCCATTCACCCAAGGGCCCAAATCGGTCGTGAAATCCTCGTAGGCGCGGGGAGCGTCGTCATGGCTGGTGTCGTGATCAATTCTGCCACCATGATAGGCGAGGACGTGATCATCAACACCGGCGCCACCGTCGATCATGATTGCGTCATTGGCAATGCCGTGCATATTGCGCCGGGCTGCCACCTTTGCGGCAACGTCACTGTGGGCAAAGGCACCCTGATCGGAGCGGGCTCCACAGTGATCCCTGGCGTCAGGATTGGGGCCAATGCCTTGATCGGAGCGGGCTCCACAGTATTGTGCGACGTGCCGGATGGCGCTCGCATGGCAGGTTCTCCATGTCGCAAGATTGCGAGTTGAGATGAACAGCGCCAATTCACTCGGTTTGGCGATCGACGGGGGGATTGCCGTGCGAACCGAGCCGTTTCCACCGTGGCCCTACTTTGCGCCCGACGAAATTGACGCGGCAGCCCAGGTGCTTGCTTCAGGAAGAATCAACTATTGGACCGGCAATGCCTGCTCTCGTTTTGAGCAGTGTTTCGCACAATACGTAGGCTGTAGTCATGCAATCTCGCTGGCCAACGGCACGGTGGCCCTGGAACTTGCACTGTACGCACTCGGCATTGGGGAGGGCGACGAGGTGATCGTTCCTGCCCGGACTTTCATCGCGTCTGCCAGCTGTGTAGTGGCGCGTGGGGCCACTCCGGTCATCGCGGATGTGGATGCGGTAACACAGAATCTCACGGCCGAGACCGTTCGCACGACACTCACCCCAAGAACCCGCGCCATTATTGTCGTGCATCTTGCGGGTTGGCCATGCGACATGGACCCGATTCTGGAATTGGCCCAAGCCCACAATATCAAGGTTATCGAAGATTGCGCCCAAGCCCATGGCGCCTTGTACAAGGGACGGCCAGTTGGCGGCCTGGGCGACATGGGCGCGTTTTCGTTCTGCCAGGACAAGATCATGACGACCGGCGGGGAAGGCGGCATGCTGGTCCTGAACGACACGGAGCAGTGGAAGAAGGCCTGGGCCTACAAGGACCATGGCAAGGACTGGGATGTCGTCAAAACGCGCGAACATCCGCCTGTCTTTCGCTGGTTGCACGAATCGTTTGGCACCAATTGGCGCATGACGGAAATGCAGGCCGCCATTGGCCTGTGCCAGCTCGACAAACTTGACTATTGGCGTGGCGTCAGACAGGAAAATGCCGCACTGCTTTCCAACTGTTTTTCCACCATCCCCGGGTTGCGCGTAACCCGGCCGCCCACGGACATTGGTCACGCATACTACAAGTACTACGTGTTCCTTGAACCCGGGAAGCTCAGATCAGATTGGGATCAGGCCCGCGTGATTGCCGCAATGAATGCCGAAGGCATACCCTGCTTCAGCGGCAGCTGCAGCGAAATCTACCTCGAGCAGGCATTCATCCGAGCTGGACTGGGCCCCGCACAACGCCTGCCCGTTGCGCGCAGCCTGGGCGAGACCAGTCTCATGTTTCTGCTTCACCCGACCCTGGGCGAGACTGAGATGCGAGACACCTGCCTCGCAGTGACCAAGGTCATGCGAGCCGCGACCCGGGAGAATGCGTGATCAGCCCCCTCAATCCGCGGACCCTATTTGCCTTCCTCCATGACCTTCTGGTCTCCGCTGCAGCCTGGCTGGCTGCTTATTGGCTGCGCTTCAACCTGCACATTCCGGATGACTTTCTCCACTCGGCCCTGACCCACTTGTCCTGGGTGGTGCCAGTTCAGGCCCTGACATTCTGGCGCTTTGGTCTTTACCGGGGCATCTGGCGCTTTGCCAGCCTGAATGACCTCAGACGCATTGTGCTTGCCACCCTGACAACCACCTTGTTCATTGCCCTGATCCTGGTCCTGGTGAAGCCGACCGAGGTAGTACCGCGCTCCGTGCTTCTGCTCTATCCCATGCTGCTCGTCTTCGTCATGGGTGGAAACCGGCTGGCTTACCGGGCCTGGAAAGAACATCGCATGAGCCTATCCCTCTTGTCCAAGCGGGAACCCCTGCTGGTGCTCGGGGCTGGCAGTGCGGCAGAGGGGCTGATACGCGAGCTGTCGCGAAGCACGGAATGGCGGGTGGTGGGCCTGCTGGACGACGCGCCGCGCAAACAGGGGCGCGACATTCACGGTTTCCCAGTACTGGGGCCGATTGATAGCGTGAAACGACATACAGAGAAACTGGGCGTGACGCATGCCGTCATCGCCATGCCAGGCGCAACACACAAGGCACGCAGCCACGCGGTTGACCTGTGCAGCGCTGCCGGCCTCAACGTGCTGACGGTGCCGGCCATCGCCGACCTGGTGAGCGGGCGGGTAAGTGTGTCCAGCCTGCGCAAGATCGAGCTGGATGACCTGCTGGGCCGCGATCCGGTCAAACTGGATGAATCCGGGCTGACCCAGTTGATACGCGGTCAGACCGTGCTGGTGACCGGCGCCGGCGGCTCAATTGGCTCGGAGCTGGCCCGCCAGCTCGCCCGTTTTGCGCCGGCCCGTTTGGTGCTGCTGGATCACAGCGAATTTGCCTTGTACCAGATCGAGCAGGAATTTGTCCGCAGCCACCCGCAAATGGCTTGCCGCTTTGTGATCGCCGACGTCAAGGAGACAAGACTGATGGAACAGGTCATGCAAACCTATCTGCCGGCGATTGTCTTTCATGCGGCCGCCTACAAGCATGTGCCACTGATGGAACAGGAAAACGCCTGGCAGGCTGCACGCAACAACATCATGGGAACCCTGACCACCGCCCGCGCTGCGCAGGCACACGGAGTCATCAAGTTTGTGCTGATTTCCACCGACAAGGCGGTCAACCCGACGAATGTGATGGGCGCCACCAAGCGGGTGGCCGAGCAGGTATGTCAAGCCCTGCAGAACGGCACCACCCAATTTGTCTCGGTGCGCTTCGGGAACGTGTTGGGCTCCTCGGGGAGCGTGATTCCGAAGTTCCAGCAGCAGATTGCCGCGGGAAGACCGCTGACCGTCACCCACCCGGACATTACCCGCTATTTCATGACCATACCCGAAGCCTGCCAGCTGGTGCTGCAAGCCGGGCTGATGGGAAAAGGCGGAGAGATTTTCGTGCTGGATATGGGCGAGCCGGTAAGGATAGTCGATCTGGCCCGGCAGATGATCAGGCTGTCTGGGCAGCCGGAAAACGAAATTCCCATCGAATACACCGGATTGCGACCGGGAGAAAAGTTGTATGAAGAAGTCCTTGCAGACGAGGAATCCACCCTCCCTACTCCGCATCCAAAATTGCGCGTTGCGCAGGCGCGGCAAGCAGCGGGTGAACTGGTGAGCGAACTTGAGGCCTGGTTCCACACCGGCGAGCCCAAGTCCGAGAGCACAGTCAAAAAGACGCTGAAAGATTGGGTGCCTGAATATGCGCGCCAAGATGAGCGTGCCTGAGAACCGAGGCTGCCTGGACCATGAGCTTGGTTCTGTATTGCAGCGGGCTAGATTGTCTTGGCGATCCGGGGCTCCTGCGGCGACACCAGGGTCGCGCACATCATTGCAACGACAAGCCAGACCAGCACAGACCATTGGCCAGAATAGAACGACGAATGTGTGTTGAAGGGGAACAGCCAGGCCAGCGCCGCCAGCGCAAAGGGCAGAGATCGAAGTCTTTGTTCGGCCCCGGCCTTGCGCCAGCATTCGAGCAGCACGACATAGAACACCAGCAACCCTGCCAGTCCGATCAGGCCGGTTTCCGCAGTCACCTCGATGACCATCTGGTGCGCGTAACTGGCCCCGGTTTGCCTGCCTGACTCCTCATCCACCTGGTTGGGCTGAATGAAGATGTCGCCAGGCTGTGCATAGTCTGGATGCGCAAAGCTGAATGCTCTGACCCCCACGCCGTTGATGGGATGGGCCTTGATCATGGTCAAGGCGTCCCTCCATAGCGTCAATCGGCTGGAAAGTGCCTCATCGATCTTTGCTTCGTCGCCGGAAAAGAGCAGCAGGGATTGATTCAAACGTGCGCGCGTACCGGTATTCTGAAATGCCATGACTGCACCGAACAGCAACAGCAGGGTAGCGAACCCGGCGGCTTTCCAGGGCGGGATGTCGCGCTTCTTGACTTCGGATAGCATGACTACCGCGCACACCACTGCATAACTTACCCAGCCTCCCCTGCTGCCCGCCATCAGGTCGACTGCACCGATGCAAATCAGTGCCAGTATCATCAGGCCAAGCCGATGGCGAAGCGCCAGAATGAGAAAGGGTGCCAACACCGGCAGCGCGACACCCAGCCTCCAGTGCCGCTCACCAAACACGCCATTGAGCCGTGATGGGATTTGAGCATAGCCGAACAGATCATGTCCGACTGCCGCCTGGAACAGGGCATCGGCCACCCAGAATGCCGTCAGCCCGGCCAACAGCTTGACGAGCAGCGTGCTTCTCTCTGCATCCTGCAATGCCCAGACCACGAACAAGCCGGCGAAGTACAGACGCGCGAAGGCCAGCACCCCCCCTCCCGTATCCTTGAAGCTGTAACTGTCGGGAAGCGAAAGCAGCATCGGGATCCAGATGCAGGCCGCGAGCAGCGAAAAGACCTTGATCGCCGGAGCTTTGAACAAATCCCTGCCCAGCTTGTAGGCGAGCACCATGCCGCTGATCGCCATGATCAGGATGGGCAACTCTACCGCCCGCGCAACGGGAAACAGAAGAAAACAGGAAAAGATCAGGGCGGTGGAATAGTGCTTACTGTTGGGCAGTGACATTGCGTTCATGTATCAGGTTGAGAAGCAAGGGGAAGCACATTCGCCTGTCCACCTTTGTTATCTTTCCGCTCAGAAGCTGCGCAAGCCATTCGGGTAGGACTGGCCAGGCTTGAATTCGCCTGAGATCAGGGCAGAAATACTCGCGGCAAGCCATTCCGGCTTGATCAGCGTCATGCAGGCCTGATGATCCGGGTTACGGCAAACCTTGGCATAGCAACTTATGCAAGGCAGATCCGCCTGGACCGCGAATGTCGAGTCGCCAATGGGCTTTACCCGGCGCGGATCCGTGGGTCCGCACAGCACCAGCAGGGGCCGTCCCGCGGCGGACCCAAAGTGCGCAGTGCCGGTGTCATTGCCGATGATGGCAGCCGCTCCCTCGCACACCGGTGCAATTTGCAGCAACTCCAACTTGCCGTTGAGATTGACGATGAAATCACCCGCGGCGGCAATTTGCATGCAGTCCTCCACTTCGTCCGGCCCGCCGATCAAGACGATTTTCGCTATTCCCTGGTCATGTAGAATCTGCGCCAATGCTGCGTAACGGGCCGCACCCCAGCGCTTCAACGGGCCGGCGGCGTGCGAGCCGGGCAACAGGACGACATATTCGTTGTCCACAAGTCCGCAGTCATCGCGCAACGCCTTGACCCGGTCGAGTTGTTCACGGGTGGGATGAAACACCGGATGCGTCGTGCGCGTCGGAATGCCCACCGATTCAAGCACGGATCGCATCATGACGAAGGCGTGCGCCTTGGGATCGCGATTCACCGGCTGATGGGTATAAGGGAAACCGCCCCGATTTCCCAGCCGGTAATGCGGCGCGCCTCCGGCAATCAACAGGAGCGCAAGCAGGAAGCGGGAATGATCGGAACGCTGGAAATCGATCAGCAAGTCATAGTGTCCGGCACGCACCCTTCTGATCCATGCCAGGGCATTGGACCAGCGTTGGCCCTTCTTGCGCACGTCAATGGCGAACACATCGGTAAAGCGCGGGTCTGCCTTGAACAGACCCACGCAATTGGCTTGTGTGTTCAGATGAATCTCGGCATCGGGAAACGCGCGCGCAATGTCTTCCATCAGCGCGCTGGTGATCACCACATCACCCAGGGCGCTCCACTTGATGATGAGGATGCGCCGGATCTGGTCCTTGAAAATGTTGCTCATGCTGACCAGACCGGAGGCTGCCATGGATGCGCCTCGGACAGGCCTAATTGGTGGCCGCTATGGCGCCCGTGAAGGCATCAAAAATGGGCTGCAGTTGCAAACGCTTGGTCTTGAGCGAAGCCTGGTTCACCACCAGTCGGGAGCTGATGTCGGCGATGTGCTCCACTGCCACCAGGCCATTGGCCTTGAGCGTGCCGCCCGAGGAAACCAGATCAACAATTGCGTCTGCCAGTCCCACCAGCGGGGCGAGTTCCATGGAGCCATAGAGTTTGATCAGGTCGACATGCACACCCTTGGCCGCGAAGTGCTCACGCGCGGCCTTGAGGTATTTGGTGGCCACCCGGATGCGTCCTCCCTCCCCTACCCGACCGACATAATCGAACCCCTCCTTCACTGCGACCATCATGCGGCAGCGCGCGATGCGCAAATCCAGCGGCTGATACAGTCCTTCGCCACCGTGTTCGTCAAGTACATCCTTGCCTGCCACGCCAAGATCGGCGCCGCCATGTTGCACATAGGTCGGCACATCAGTGGCGCGCACGATCAGCAGGCGAACCTCGGGCCGGTTGGTCGCTATGATGAGCTTGCGCGAGGTCGCCGGATCTTCAGCCGGAGCGATGCCTGCGGCGTTCAGCAAGGGCAGAGTCTCGTCAAAGATGCGACCTTTTGAAAGTGCGAGGGTAATCATGTTCTCGTAAGGTAGTCAGGGAAAGGCTGGATCGACCGGTTCGCGAGAAGGAAAGGGATGGGTCGATCCGGCAAGCTTGGATTTTATCTTGAACCGGCCTGCTTTGCTCCGCGCCCAATGACGGAATAACCCGCCAAATGGGAGCTCATCAATGCAGCCGGCGCATCCGAGCGCCCAGGCGGCCAAGCTTTTCCTCTATGCGCTCGTACCCGCGATCCAGGTGATAGATGCGCTCGATCACGGTTTCGCCCTGGGCGACCAGTCCGGCCAGCACCAGGCAGGCGGAGGCACGCAGGTCGGTGGCCATCACGGTCGCCCCGTCCAGGCGAGCCACGCCGCGGACCAATGCGGTATGGCCTGAGACTTCGATATTCGCGCCAAGCCTGCGCAGTTCCTGAACGTGCATGAAGCGGTTTTCGAAGATGGTCTCGGTGACGCTGGCTGCGCCCTGAGCAATCGTATTCAATGCCATGAATTGAGCCTGCATGTCGGTGGGGAACGCCGGGTGTGGCGCGGTTCGAACATCCACGGACTTGAGGATATGGCCGTCGCGGCTCGCCTCGATCCAGTCCTCGCCCGCTTTCACCTGAGCGCCTGCTTCCCGCAGCTTGGCAATCACCGCATCCAGGGTGTTCGGCTGGGCATGGGTCGCGCGTATCCTGCCGCCGGTCATGGCCGCCGCAACCAGGAAGGTGCCGGTTTCGATCCGGTCCGGAATGATGCTGTGGTACGCGCCGGTCAACTCGTGTACGCCATGTATGGTAATCACCCCGCTGCCGGCGCCCTCGATCCTGGCTCCCATGGCGACCAGACACTTGGCCAGGTCTACCACTTCCGGCTCCCTCGCCGCGTTCTCCAGAACGGTGGTCCCGGCGGCCAGACTGGCTGCCATCATGAGGTTTTCCGTGCCGGTCACCGTCGCGGTATCCATGACAATGCGCGCGCCCTTTAGTTTCTTGGCCGCAGCATGGATGTAACCGTGTTCGATGTGGATCTCTGCACCCATGGCCTGCAAACCCTTGATGTGCAAATCCACCGGACGCGACCCGATGGCGCAGCCACCCGGCAGGGACACCCGCGCCTCGCCAAAACGCGCGAGGGTCGGTCCCAGCACCAGGATGGACGCACGCATGGTCTTCACCATCTCGTAGGGCGCCTCCAGCACCGGTACCTCTTTCGCGCACAGGCTGACCCGGTTGCGCTCGTCCAGCGTGACCCGCAGCCCCATGTGGCCTAGCAGGGCCAGCATGGTGCTGATATCTTTCAGATGTGGGGCATTGTCGAATACCAGGGTTTCGGGTGTCAGTAATGCGGCGGTCAGGAGCGGAAGCGCCGCATTCTTGGCGCCTGAGACGCGGACCTCCCCTTCGAGGGCATAGCCGCCGTGAATGGACAGCTTGTCCATTAATGCCTGGCCCAGTCCTCGGGGGTGAAGGTCTTCATCGACAACGCATGAATCTCTTCGCGCATGCGCTCACCGAGAGCCTTGTAAACCAGCTGATGCTGTTGGACCATGTTCTTGCCGCGGAACTCGCCGCTGACAATGATCGCGTCGAAATGCTGGCCGTCTCCGCTGACCTGAACGTTTTCGCAGGGCAGCGCGGCCTCAATCCAGCGCTTGATATCTTCCGGACTCACCATGCTTTCAGTACCTTAGTTTGTAGCCGCCTTTGAGCATCTGTAGCGTTAAGGTGGATATTGCCACAAAGCAGCCGGCCACCACCAGAAAGCTGGTGCCCGGCGTCACGTCCGCCTGGCCAAAGAAGCCGTAGCGAAAGCCATCCGTCATGTAAAACACCGGATTCAGGTGGGATGCGATCAGCCAGAACGGCGGCAAGGAATGGATGGAATAGAACACGCCGGAGAGAAAGGTGAGCGGCATGATGATGAAGTTCTGGAACGCGGCCAACTGGTCAAATTTTTCCGCCCAGACGCCAGCAACAATGCCAAGTGCAGCGAAGATGCCGGTGGACAGGAACGTGTAGGTCACTAGCCAGACCGGATGGAGTATGTGCAGGTCGACAAACCAGATGGTGACGGCAAGCACGCCCAGCCCCACCACCAGGCCCCTGACCATCGCGGCCGCCATGTAAGCCGAAAACAGTTCGAAATAGGACAGTGGCGATAGCAGCACAAAGATGATGTTGCCCGTTATCTTGGATTGGATCAGGCTGGAAGAACTGTTGGCAAACGCGTTTTGCAGCGCCGACATCATCACCAGGCCCGGGATCAGAAAGTCCGTGTAGCTGACTCCCGGGAAGACCTGCACTCGGCCCTTGAGCACATGGGAAAAGATCATCAGATACAACATGGCCGAAACGATCGGCGCTAATACCGTTTGGAAAGCCACCTTCCAGAAGCGCAACAGCTCCTTGTAAAAGAGCGTATTGAATCCGCTCATGCGCGGACGTTCAGATCCCCGCGCGCGGGGCCCCTCTTCACTGCGCATAACCCCACGCCTCGGCTGAGCAATCCAACCAACCTGATTCTCCGCGTCGGCGCGCAGCGGCCATTCGCGGACGTTCAGATCCCCGCATGCGGGGCCCCTCTTCACTGCTCATGACCGCTCCATGATGTTTTTGAACACGGTTTCGAGATCCACTTCGAGTAGCTGCATTTCCTTTACCTTGAAATTGGCCTTGCGTAGCCGCGCGAGCAGTTGTTCCAACTCAACATAGTCGTGAAAGCGGAATTCCCAACTGCCTTCCATCGCCGCCACCAGGGCAAGATCTGCTGGCGGAGTGCCGCCTTCAATCGCCAACCGGGCCCGGTGCTCGCTTGATCCGGCAAGAAGATTCTTCGTGCTGTCGAGCGCAACGATGCGGCCTGCCTTCATCATTGCGATGCGGTTGCAAAGCATTTCCGCCTCGTCGAGATAATGCGTGGTCAGCAGGATGGTATGGCCCTGGCGATTGAGATCCTTGATGAACTCCCACAAGGTTTGGCGCAGCCCCACGTCCACCCCTGCGGTGGGTTCGTCCAGCACGATCAGCGGCGGCTTGTGCACCAGGGCCTGCGCCACCAAGACCCGCCGCTTCATGCCGCCGGACAGACCACGCATGTTCTGGTTCGCCTGCCGGGTGAGGTCAAGCCGCTCCATGATTTCGCCTATCCAGGCGTCGTTATCCTTGATGCCAAAGTACCCGGATTGCAGGCGCAGCGTCTCGCGCACCGTAAAGAATGGGTCAAACACCAGTTCTTGTGGAACGACACCCAGGACCCGGCGTGCCAGCCGGTAATCGCGACGCACATCGAGGCCCATTGCCCAAGCCTCGCCTTGATCGGCCCGTACCAGACCGGCCACCACGCTGATCAGGGTAGTCTTTCCCGCGCCATTCGGCCCCAGCAGAGCGAAGAACTCACCAGCCTGTATGTCCAGATCGACGCCGTCCAGAGCCAGGGTCGTGCCGAATCGCTTGCACAAGTTCTGCACCCGGAGGGCAGGAGTCATAGTGCAATCAGATCGGAAACGCCATAGAGTTCGGCGAGCGCGGTCAGATTTGCCGGCAAGTCGATGAACTTGAGGTTGTCGCGGCCGCGACTGGCCGCTTCGCGACGGCAGGAGAGAATCAGGCCCAGGGCGGCGGAGTCCACTTCGCTTATCTGGCGAAAACTGACCGCCTTCAAGTTCCCCGCAATCAGAGGTCTTAGTTGCACCAACAGGCCCGCGACCGTCTCCAGGGTCACCGGGCCTTGCAGGCTGGCGACACCCTCTCCGGTCTCCACTACCTTACTTGCTTCCTGTTTTTCCGCTGCCACTTGTCTGGAGATTTCTGGTCTTGGCTTGCAATGTCGCGATCAGGCCGTCCATGCCGGTCTGGCGAATGGTGTTGCCAAACGAAGCACGGTAG
The DNA here is from genome assembly GCA_963782495.1 of uncultured beta proteobacterium. Lineage (GTDB taxonomy): Bacteria > Pseudomonadota > Gammaproteobacteria > Burkholderiales > Thiobacillaceae > DASQBT01. Next base: position 267,846 of record CAWAJU010000008.1, read on the forward strand.
TTAATCACCAGGCTAACGCCGTCTATCGCGACGTCATAGACCTTCCAACCAATGTCTGTCTTGTACATGCTGTAGTCGATGGGTATCGGTTGACCCCCCGGCTGCTTGACTTCCGTCTTTACCGTTACGTCAGTGTCGTCCGGCTTCATTTGCAGTGGTCTAAATTCTACAGTTTGATTGGTGAAGGCGGTCAGAGAGGTCGCGTAGGTGCGCACCAGCAGGTTCTTGAATTCATGCACCAGAGCTTCCTTTTGCTGCGGGGTGGCCTTCTGCCAATAGCGCCCAACGGCCAGCTGCGTCATGCGGTCGAAATCAAAATGCGGCAATACCTTGGCTTCCACCAGTTCATAGACCTTGCTGAGGTTGCCGCTCTTGAGTTCCTTGTCGGTTTTCAGAATGCTCAGCACTTCCTGAGTCGTGGTCTTGGCCAAAACATCCGGCGCAGTAATCGCCCAAGCCGGGTTAAGCCAGAACAAGCTTGCCAGGGCGGCAACACGCAGGAAATTTTTGAATGCGTTCATGGTTTTCTCAGGAAAGGGACTCACCTGCTGAGAGCTAGGCAGTTTACTTAAGTTCACCCGTTAACTTGGCCAATTGCGCCACGTTGATGTTGTAATCGTTCACGGTGCGCAAATATTCCGTCTGCGCAAGAACATAGCTCTTGAACGCATCAGCGACCTTGTCACCCTTTTCCAATCCCGCGCTGAAGTCCGCGGTAGCGGCGACCACCCAGCGGCGCGCAGCGGACGCGGCATCGGCCAACTCCCTCTGGGAGTCGAAGTTTGCCCGCGCATTGGTATAGGCCTCCGCCACTTCAAAGGGAATGCCGGCAAGCGCATATTGCTTCTTGTAATTCAGCGCATCCAAGTCCGCCTGGGCCTGGGCAGCACGGGCGGACGCAACGCCAAATGCCGCGTCCCACTTGATGCCAACCACCGGAGTCAACCCGCCATTGTTGAAAGCGTCGTAGACATGCGGGTTGTCCAACCGGTCGCGTTGCGACGCATAGTTCAAGGTTCCCACCACACCGGCATAGACGTCGGGCATGTTGTCGGCTTTCTTCGCCGCGACCAATGCGCGCCTTGCCCGCAAGCCCGCTTCGAGCTGCTGCATTTCCGGTCGCTCAGCCAAGGCCTTGGCCTGTAGATCCGCCAGTTCCACCGAAGGGAATTCAACCGGGCTAAGGCTGTCGTCCGCAACTTCAAGCGGCGCGTTTAGGCCAACACCGGTCAAGACCTTCAGGCCATCCAGACTGATCTTCTCAACCGCCTTGGCCTGGAAAACATACTTGGCTACCACACCACGGGTGGACTGCAGCGAATACAACTCGGAAAGGGTGACCTCGCCGTTCTCCTGCTTGAGCGACTGGTCGGCCCGGTCGATGGCGCCGTTCAACCTGACTTGCACGTCCTCCAGAAACAATCGAATATCACGCGCTGTCAGGTACCCGTAGTACGCACGTTTGGTGTCAAATGCAGCATCTGCCTTGGTCTGGCTGACATCGCCTTGCTTGACCTCGACGTTGCCCTGTGCTGCGGCCTTATAGTGGTCGACCTTGCCGAAGGTATACAGTGGTTTGATCAAGGCAAATTCCACATGCGTCCAGTCGGACAGGCCATCGATGTGGTCGCCATCGCTGCGAGGTGTGCAGGGCGTTGCCGTACACGTGGTTGCTCCGCCCTGGTAAAATCCGCCATCCACCTTCGGCGAGAGGCCCACAAATGCGTTTGCGCTGGCGCGCCAGCCCATATTGGCCTTGACTTCATCCAACAATCCACGGGCGGACTCCACCACCTGTTCCCGTTCCTTGATGCGCGGGTCGGCGGCCAGACTCATTTCTACGGCCTGTTGCAGGCTGACAGTCTGTGCCATGGCACTAGCGGACTGAACGCCCAAGGCCACTGCAACACACGCCATTGCCAGGTTAGTGAGTTTCATTACTTGCTCCGTCTTGAGCTTTGCCGTACAGAAATTGTCCAATGAGATTCTCCAGCACAACTGCCGACTGGGTAATCAGGATCTTGTCGCCATTTTTTAATTTTACGCTATCGCCACCCGGTTGCAGCCCAACGTATTGCTCGCCCAACAGCCCCGATGTCATAATTGATGCGGAACTGTCCTTTGGAAACGGGTAACGTTTGTCTAGCTTCAACACCACCTTCGCTTCATAACTTGAGCTGTCAAACCCGATTTCTGCAACCCTGCCCACCACGACGCCAGCACTCTTGACCGGTGCGCGGGGCTTAAGGCCGCCGATGTTGTCGAAGTACGCAGAAACCTCGTAAGTATCAGCACTGCTAACGGTGTTCATACTTCCAACCTTGAGCGCAAGAAACATCAGGGCGCCGATCGCGGCAATCACAAACAAGCCCACCCAGAAATCCAGTAACACCCGGTTCATTTCAATCCTCGAAACATGAAAGCAGTCAGCACGAAATCCAGCGCCAGAATTGCCAGGCTGGACGTGACCACCGTACGCGTTGTCGCACCCGACACGCCTTCGGCGGTCGGTGGGGCATCGTAGCCCTCAAACAGCGCAATGGCCGTCACGGCTACGCCAAATACCAGACTCTTGATGATTCCATTCATGATGTCCTGGTTGAAGTCCACGGCCGCCTGCATCTGTGACCAGAAACTCCCCGGATCGACGCCTATCAACACCACGCCCACCAAATAACCACCGAAAATTCCCACTGCGGAGAACATTGCTGCCAGTAACGGCATCGAGATCACGCCGGCCCAGAAGCGCGGCGCCACCACCCTGGCAATTGGATCAATTGCCATCATTTCCATGGCGGTCAACTGTTCGGTCGCCTTCATCAAACCGATCTCCGCCGTAATCGCTGAGCCGGCCCTGCTGGCAAACAGCAGCGCGGCAACAACCGGGCCCAACTCGCGTACCAGGGAAAGCGCCACCAGTATGCCCAAGGCCTCCTCCGAACCATAGGTCTGCAGGGTTTCATAGCCCTGCAAGCCCAGCACCATGCCTACGAACAGGCCCGACACCAGAATGATGATGAGTGACAGCACGCCGGAAAAATAGATCTCCCGGATGGTCAACCCGAATCGGCTCAAAGCCGTGCCGGAATGCAGCAATATGGCAAAGAAAAAGCGGGTCGCGTAGCCGATGCGCCAAACCCCATCCACGGTCTGGCGGCCAAGGCCGGAAATCCCCCCATACAGTGCCTTAAGCATGCCCGAGTCCCAATTTGAGGTCTTCGGCATAAGGGTGCGCAGGATAATGGAACGGCACCGGCCCATCAGGCTCGCCATGCACGAATTGATGCACATAGGGCAAACCGGAAGAACGGATCTCGTTTGCCGTGCCTTGCGCCTCCACCACGCCTTCTGAAACAAAATAAACATAGTCCACGATTTTCAGAGACTCCTGAACGTCGTGTGTCACCACCAACGATGTCAAACCCAGCGTGTCGGTGAGCCGGCGGATAAGATTGCCGGTAACGCCCAGGGAAATGGGATCCAGACCGGCAAACGGCTCGTCATACATGATCAGCATCGGATCCAATGCAATCGCACGCGCCAGGGCAACGCGCCGCGCCATCCCGCCGGACAGCTCCGAGGGCATCAGATCAGCCGCCCCACGAAGGCCAACGGCATTGAGTTTCATCAATACGAGGTCGCGGATGATGTCCTCCGGCAAGTCAGTATGTTCGCGCAACTGGAACGCCACGTTATCGAAAACCGACATGTCAGTGAACAAGGCGCCGAACTGGAACAGCATGCCCATCTTGCGACGCAAGCGGTACAGGTCGGCCTGGTCCAATTCACTTACGACCTGGTCCGCCACCCGCACGGTTCCCCGGTCAGGCTTGAGTTGGCCGCCAATCAAGCGCAATAAGGTTGTCTTGCCGCAACCACTGCTGCCCATAATGGCGACGACCTGACCGCGCTGCGCAGTCAGGTCAATTCCCTTGAGCACGGGCCGGGAACCATAGCCAAAAGAGACATTCTCGATTTGTACCAAGGTGTCGTTAATCACTCTGAGCCTTTATTAGGTTTTGCTGAATTTTACTTCAATCCCTCAATAGCCCATGACTTCCACCAGTGATCTAACCCGTTCCAATGAAGGCAAATGCGCCTCACGATTCAGCAAGTAAAGACGGCGACCCTGTCCCACAGCCTCTTGAATCCGGCGACCCAAGGCGCGCAGGTCGGGTACCGGAGAAAACCACAGCAATTCTCGTCGCTCATGTCCCGCTTCGTCCAGCAAAGCCCGTCCCGCCATGGCGTTCAAGAATGCCGTGATGTGTCGGGTCGTGCGGTCAGGTGGTTCAAGAATGAAGCGAAAGTTGGCTTGTGTATCCGCTAGCCATGTCTCCGCATCGGCAATCGAACAAGTCTCCCAGAACGATCTCGGCAGGTAAACGCAGCGAAATTGAGTGTTGTAAAAAGACAACTGCCACTCTTCAGGCAAACCCTCAGGGTAGAACGTATGCTGCCAGTGAACATGCCTCCAGCCTTCAGCGCCTACAAAGATGTTGTAATCAGCCACCTGACGGACCATGTGTGAAGCTATATGACATTCTGTGAGTCTGCTTTACGTATATTGCATAGCATCATGCTTTTAAGCGATTTTTTCAAAAACGTCGCCATGCACATGCTTGATTGATGGTTTATGCCTCTGACAGTGCTGAGCTTTCATCGCAAGCTTGGCATTTTTACAACAGTAAATTAAAATATTAGTGCTTACATATATTCGTATCCATCAGAATATTCGGATATAGCGGTACTATATTGGTACAAATAGAACTACTTCCCTTAACCTTCTTTACAGGAGAGTCTCATGAAACTTAAATTGATCGTCCTCGCGCTCGGTGTCGTGATGGCCCAGAACGTTCTTGCCAATGGTACGCAGGCAAGCCCTGCGCCTCAAGGCAATCCTGCGGCCGCGCATAACATCCCGCAAACCCCGGAGCAGTGGCTGGATCGGATGACCGACTTCACCCGCAACGCTTCTGCCTATCGCGATCCCAAGGTGTTTGTGCCTTGGTCCAATGCGGTGACCGAGCCCGGCTTTTACACCCAGATGGGCGTCAACATGATGGAACCCGGTAACTGGTACCGCATGTTTGGCTCCATGATGGATCCCCGATCCCTGACCAACTACATGCAGTTTGCCGATCCCGACATGTACATGAAGTGGATGGCGGCGTCCATGGACCCCAACTTCTACACCGCACTGATGACCCAGTGGGCTGACCCCGGCAAGATGATGCGCTGGGCGATGATGCCCTTGGATCCCAAGCTGTGGGGCATGATGATGCAGGGTCTGAATCCGGCCATGTATTTGAAGTGGATGATGGCGCCAGTCGATCCGCGCCTATGGTCCCTGATGATGCAGCCTATGAACCCCAACCTTTACACTGCTTGGCTGGGTCAGTCGCTTAACCCGCAGACCTATGGCGCGTGGGGTAACTGGTTGAACCCGACCAACTATACGGTTCCTGGGATGGGTGGAATGGGCGGGCCCACAACTGCGGGCGCCCCTTTAGCGTTCAACCCGTTTGATCCCACTTCATGGCTGAACATGACCAACCCAACTGCGTGGACCAATCCTGGCGCCGTTCCGGCCGCAGGTGCCACTCCCGCAGGCACCGCCCCAACCGGCACGTTCAACTTCTTCGATCCCAATGCGTGGACGAACATGTGGAACCCCGCCGCGTGGACGAATCCTGCCGCGGCGCCCGCTGCCGCACCGGCACCCGCCAAGTAAGCAACAGCTAGTGCTTGGTGCTGCACGCAAGCCCGGCCGTGAGGCCGGGCTTTTTTGTTCCGTCATGGGAGATTCAGGCTCGCCGCCAGGTGGTCCCCTGCGCCCCATCCTCCAGAATGACACCGGCCGCCTTGAGTTCATCGCGTATGCGATCGGCTTCGGCGAAATTCCGTGCCAACTTGGCCGCAGCACGTGCGGCGATCTTCGCCGTTATCAGCTCTTCATCCGCAACTTGGCTGCCCACCCCGCGCTTGAGAAATCTATCCGGCTGATCCTGCAATAGCCCCACCACGGCCCCCAATGACTTTAGGATGCCGGTCAATTTCGAACTCTGGGTGCGATTGGCTTCGTTGGCCAGATCGAACAGGACAGCCACGGCTTCCGGCGTACCGAAATCCTGATCCATTGCCGCCTTGAACCGTGCGGCCCAGGATTTACTCCAATCCAAATCCACCTCATCTGGCGGCACATTCTTCACTGTCGTATATAGCCGGGTCAGTGCGCTTCTCGCATCGTCCAGATGTGCGTCTGAATAATTGAGCGGACTGCGGTAATGGGCACGCAGAATGAAGAAACGCACCACTTCGGGATCGAATTTCTCCAGGATCTCCCGGATGGTGAAGAAATTCCCCAGGCTCTTGGACATCTTTTCGTTGTCCACGCGAACGAACCCGTTGTGCAGCCAATAATTGACGAACTTGCAATCATTCGCACCCTCGCTCTGGGCGATCTCGTTCTCGTGGTGCGGGAACTGCAAATCCTGTCCGCCGCCGTGAATGTCGAAATGAGCGCCGAGCAGCTTTCCGCTCATCGCCGAGCACTCAATGTGCCAGCCGGGCCGGCCTCGTCCCCATGGACTATCCCAGGCCGGTTCGCCCGGCTTGGCCGCCTTCCACAGGACAAAATCCATGGGATCGCGCTTGTGCGGGTCAAGCTCGACCCGTTCGCCGGCGCGCAAGTCATCGAGTGATTTGCCGGATAGGGCTCCATAGTGAGCAAAACTCCGAACGCTGTAGTACACGTCGCCGTTGTCTTCCGGATAGGCCAGACCCTTGTCCACCAGGCTGGAGATCATGGCCAGCATCTCGGCCAGATACTGGGTGGCACGCGGCTCATGATCGGGGCGCAGCACACTCAGGCGTGTTTCATCCTCCTGCATGGCGGCAATGAAGCGCTTCGTCAGCTCTGCAGTCGTTTCCCCGTTTTCCTGGGCGCGCTTAATGATTTTGTCGTCGATGTCCGTAATATTCCGTACATAGGTGACCCGGTAGCCCGAAGCCCTGAGCCAGCGGACCACCATGTCGAACACCACGAACACCCGGGCGTGTCCAAGATGACAATAGTCATAGACCGTCATGCCGCAGACATACATGCGAACCTGCCCAGACTGAAGGGGAACGAAGGTTTCCAGTTGTCGAGTCAGGGAATTGTAAAGCGTCAGCATAGGGTGGGAGCGGATGGGATGGCGCCATATTTGCCTGACATGCCGCCCAACCTGTTCGGGGAATTGTTAGAATACGAGGTCATTTGGCAACCAGTTCGAGTTTAACATATGCCTACATTGCGCAGATTTGCTTCCGTCATCGCTTTCAGCCTGGCATTTGCGGCTGGCACGGCCGGTGCGACTGACGTCCAGGACATCAACCAGTTATTCCGCAAGGGAGACCTCAACGAAGCCTTGAATCAGGCCAATCAGTACTTGGCCAAGAACCCCAAGGACGCCCAGGTGCGTTTCCTCAAAGGCCTGATTCTGGCAGACCAGAACAAGACCGCCGATGCGATCCAGGTCTTCACTGGCTTGACCGAAGACTATCCGGAACTGCCCGAACCCTACAACAACCTCGCTGTGCTCTACGCGGCCCAAGGCAAGTACGATGCTGCCCGCAGCGCACTGGAGATGGCCATTCGCACCCACCCAAGCTATGCGACGGCGCACGAGAACCTTGGTGATCTTTACGCCAAAATGGCCTCCATGGCGTATGACAAGGCCTTGCAGCTGGATACCAGCAATACCTCCGCGCAAACCAAGCTTGCCTTGATCAAGGACTTGATGACCGGGCGGCGCAGCCCCGGTCCGGCAAAAGCGATCATCGCGGCGACAAGCGAACCCGCCAGGTCTGCAACCTCGAAAGAAGCGGCTTCAAAATCTGAACCCAAACCCGCCAACAATGCGGGTGAAAGCTCTCCCGCACCGGACGCCATTATCGAAACTGTCCAGGGCTGGGCCAAGGCATGGTCTGCAAATGACGTGGATGCTTACCTGGCCTATTACGCGCCCGACTTCAAGCCCGCCAGCGGCAGCCATAGCGATTGGGAAGCCCAGCGGCGTGATCGCGTGGGCAAGGCCAAGGGTCTGTCCGTCGAGGTTTCCGATATTCACATACAACCCGACGGCGCCAACCACGTGACCGTCCAGTTTCGTCAGCAATACCGGTCCAAGTCCATCAAGAATACCAGCACCAAACATTTGGACCTGGAACGCAGCGGCGATAAGTGGCTGATCACGCAGGAAAGCGGCCGCTGACTGGATGAGCCTGTGACGCCACTGAAATTCGCCGTCGGCCTGCTGCTTGTTGGAAATCTACTGCCCGGATTATGCGCCGCGCAATCCGACGCGGAGCGGCTGTTGTCGGAAACCCTGGTGGATGTGAGCCAGAACAAGATGGAAAATGCCTGGCAATCGCTCAACCATCTCCTTGCTCGCTATCCCAACTTTCGCCTCGCTCAACTGGTCAAGGGCGACCTGATGCTGGCCCATGCCCAGCCCATTTTGACCTTGGGCAATGCGCACGCGTCAATTCCGCAGGATGACTTGCGCGCCGAAGCTCGCCAGCGCCTGCTGGAAGTCACCCAGCCCGTGGATCCCAAGCTGGTGCCCGATGCCCTGCTGTCCGTTAGCCCGGAGGTCCGTTACGTCTTGGTTGCAGATGCCGCGCGCTCCCGCCTCTACGTCTTCGAGAACCAGGTGCAAGGCTGGGTCCGGCGGGCTGACTATTACGTCACGATTGGCAAGCTGGGCACCGGCAAGACCAAAGCGGGCGACAAACGCTCGCCGGTCGGCTGGTACAACATCACCTCGCATAAGCCGCGTAGCGAACTGGAAGAACTTTACGGCGACGGGGCCTATCCGCTGAGTTATCCCAACGACTGGGATCGACGTGAAGGACGCCGGGGCTCAGGCATCTGGCTTCATGGCGTCCCGCGCAATACCTTCAGCCGCCCGCCCAATGCGAGCGACGGATGCATTGTCGTATCCAACGAAGACCTGGCTGCCCTGGCCCGCTTTATCACCGTCGGGCGGACCCCCGTGCTCATCGCCGATACGCTGAAATGGGTCGATACAGCATCGCTCGAGCGCAGCCGCAATGATTTCCGCAACGCAATGGAATTATGGCGCGAGGATTGGGAGAGCCGTGACGCGGATCGGCTACTTTCCCATTACTCCGGCAAGTTTCAAACCGGCGATCTGACACTCAAGGAATTCGCCGAAACCAAGCGTCGCGTCAACGCAGGCAAATCCTGGATCAATGTACGTCTGAAAGATGTCAGCGCGGTGCGCTACCCAAGCGAAGATAACCTGATCATGGTGACCTTCGAACAGGACTACAAAAGCAGCAACCTGAGCGACGTTTCCCGCAAGCGCCAGTATTGGCACCTGGAAAACGGCGAATGGAAAATCCTCTACGAAACCGTCTTATAGGGACAAACATGGTCAAACTGCACACCAGCCTTGGCGTCATCAGCCTGGATCTCGATGCTGAAAAGGCACCGATTACGGTCGAGAACTTCCTGCAGTACGTCAAGGACGGTTTCTATGACGGCACGATCTTCCATCGTGTGATCGACGGCTTCATGATCCAGGGCGGCGGGTTCGAACCCGGCATGACACAGAAACCCGTCCGTGCGCCGATCGAAAACGAAGCCGCCAACGGCTTGAAAAACGACGCCTACACCGTCGCGATGGCACGCACGCCCAACCCCAATTCGGCCACCGCACAGTTCTTCATTAACGTCGCCAACAACAGCTTCCTGAATTTCAGCGCACCCACCCCGCAAGGTTTCGGCTATTGTGTGTTCGGAAAAGTGACCGAAGGTCAGGACGTGGTGGACAAGCTCAAGAAGGTCCGTACCGGAAGCAATGCCGGGCATCAGGATGTCCCGGTTGAAGACGTCGTCATCACCAAGGCCGAAGTTGTCTGAACCCCCAACAGCATCAGGTCGCACCTATTTCATTTCCGACCTGCACCTGACCGACGAGCGCCCGGACATCAACGGGCGCTTTTTTCATTTTATCGACAGGATCGCCAGCGGCGCCGACGCCCTCTATATCCTGGGGGACCTGTTCGAATATTGGGTAGGGGACGACAATCCAGCGTCTTCCATCGCGAGGGAAGCTGCCCTTAGACTAAGAACGCTGGTCAACGCCGGCACCCCCGTGTATTTCATGCATGGCAATCGGGATTTCCTGCTCGCCAGGAAGTACGCCGTTCGTTCCGGCATGAATCTGCTGCCGGATCCCAGTCTGATTTCGCTCTATGGCATTCCCACCCTACTCATGCACGGGGATGCGCTGTGCACCGATGACCTGACCTACCAAGCCTGGCGCAACAGGGTGCGGAGCCCCTGGGCCCAAGCTTTGCTCCTGGCGCTGCCCTTGATCCTGCGACTGCGCCTTGCCGGAATGGCTCGGGTCGGGAGCGAGGCCGCAAAACAGAACAAGCCAGCAGACATCATGGATGTGAACCTGGAAGAAGTTGCCCGGGTCTTGCAAATTCATGGGTATCCCCGCTTGATTCACGGGCACACCCACCGTCCTGCCCGCCATGTTCATCAGGTCAACGGGCACGACTGCGAACGCTGGGTATTGCCCGACTGGTACACGACCGGCGGCTATATCGTCTGTGATCCTCAGGCTTGCCAACTTGTGATGTTGTGATCAGTGTTGCGTCGCATAGATGACTGAATAGCCAGCAGGTAATTTGAACAGGCTGGGTCTGAGTTTTTCCCTACCCTGTTTTTCCAGTCGCCGGCTGCGGCCAGCATAATCCAGTTCTTCTAACGGCAGGCCGTGCCTTAAGGCCAAGCCTGTATTCCAAACATGGTGAACCAAGTCGCAGTCCTGGCGCATGTCCTTCTCGGTATTCTGATAGGTTTGATACTGAGTCCAGGCCAGCGCAGCCTTGTATTCGGCCAGCGCTTTCGCGGCCCCAGGCAACAGCTTTCCCGCCACGACGGACTGTGAACACACTGTGCCATTTGCCAACACCGTAACCCTGTCTGTGCCGGGCCGGACGATTTCCACCCGTTCCATTGCATGCCAAGGCGGCCGCGCCGATTTGGGCAGCGGCTTGTTGTGAATGCGCATATTGGTCTTCATGCCATGCAATACATTGGTCAGTTCGCCCGTTTTGCGCTTGAGCAGAACAAAATCAGCATTGTCGTCGCCATCGTCGACACGCAGAAACTGCGGCGTAATCAGAATTCGGGTGAGGTAAGGGGGCGCGCCTGGGTCCTGGTCACGGTAATACAACACGACCATATCCGCAGCCATGCTGGATCGCGCGCTGCCAAGAACACACAAGCCCAGCAGCATAAGCCAAACAGCCCGCCACACTTGCATCACCAATGCCACGTAGACAAGTCCGGCCGGTGGCGGCGGTTCCAACTTAGGTTTGCGGCGATCAAATCTTCTTCAATCCACTTAGCAGGTCTGCCTTGATATCCCCAATGCTTTCCAGCCCCACCGCAACCCGAATCAGGCCATCGCCTATGCCCGCATTTTGCCGCTGTTCCGGAGTCATGCGGCTATGGGTGGTGCTGGCTGGGTGGGTAATGGTGGTCTTGGTATCCCCCAGATTGGCCGTGATCGAAATCAGCCGGGTGGAGTCGATCAAAGACCAAGCCGCGTCCTTGCCCCCACGAACGTCAAACGCCACGATGCCTCCACCGGTTTTCTGCTGGGCCATTGCAAGCTGATACTGGGGGTGGGACGGCAATCCGGGATAAAGCACACGTGCAACCTGGGGTTGAGCTTCCAGCCAGCTCGCCAACTCCAGCGCACTACGCGAATGCGCCTCCATGCGCAAGCTGAGCGTCTCCAGCCCCTTGAGGAAGATCCAGGCATTGAACGCCGACAGGGTCGGCCCGGCAGTGCGCAGGAAGGTATAGATGCCCTCGAGCAAGTCCTTGCTGCCCAGCACGGCCCCGCCCAGCACTCGCCCCTGGCCGTCCAGGTACTTGGTAGCGGAATGGATCACGATATCTGCACCGAACCTGAGCGGTTGCTGCAAGGCGGGCGAGCAAAAGCAGTTATCCACCGCCAACCACGCGCCCGCCCCGTTGGCGATCTTGGCAATCGCCGCAATGTCGCTCACCTCGGTCAGCGGATTGGAGGGCGATTCGAGAAAGAACAGCCGCGTGTTGGGCTTGACCGCCGCCTTCCATTCCCCCGAGTCGGTTGGCGAAACCAGGGTGGTTTCGATGCCGAAACGTGAGAGTATATTGTTGAACAACTGCACCGTGGACCCGAAGATGGTGCGCGACGCGACGATGTGTTCGCCTGCCTTCATCAGGCCCATGACCGTCGCCAGGATCGCGGCCATGCCTGAGCCAAACGCCACACACCGCTCTGCGCCCTCCATCAGTGCCAGCCGGTTCTCGAACATGCTGACCGTGGGATTGGTAAAGCGCGCGTAGATGTTGCCCGGCTCCTCGCCCTTGAATCGGGCTGCCGCCTGCGCTGCGCTTTCGAACACAAAGCTGGAGGTTAAGAACAGCGCTTCTGAATGCTCGCCGAATTGGCTTCTTACCGTGCCACCCCGAATCGCCAGAGTCTGTAAATCGTAATCCTGTTCGTTCATGGTCACTCCAATAGAAAAACCCGTTCAGCCAATGCGGAACGGGTCTTCCACGTTTAGCTGAATTTATAGTGCGCCCGCAATCGGTGTACAAATCGGCGCATGGGGGAAATGTAAGCTCGCCCGACCCGCTCTGTCAACTGCTGCCTGCCGACGCCAGATTCAGATCCAGTTGCTGGGTCGCCAAGGCTGCCTGCAGCGGCGTCTCGCCATTGCGAACGGCCTCGATGTAATTGAGGTATTCGGCCGTGACGTCCCCGGTGATATAGCGGCCGTCAAAACAGGAGGTGTCGAAATCGACGATAGCTGAGTCGCCCTTGACCGCCTTGATGAGATCAGTGAGATCCTGATAAATCAGGGCGTCGCAGCCGATTTCGCGGGCAATTTCCTCATCGCTTCGGTCATACGCGAGAAGTTCTGAACGAGTGGGCATGTCTATGCCATACACATTCGGGAACTTTACCGGAGGCGCAGCGGAGGCGAAGAATACCTGGCTGGCGCCCGCGTCCCGCGCCATCTGCACGATCTCCCGGCTGGTCGTGCCGCGCACGATGGAGTCATCAACCAGCAGGACGTTCTGGTCCTTGAATTCCTCGGCAATGGCGTTGAGCTTCTGTCGCACCGATTTTCTGCGTAAGGCCTGGCCGGGCATGATGAAGGTACGGCCAATATAACGGTTCTTGATGAAGCCCTCCCGATACGAGGCATTCAAATGATTGGCCAGTTGCAGCGCAGATGGCCGGCTGGTGTCGGGGATCGGAATCACCACATCGATCTTCAGGTGACCGAAGTCGCGCTGGATCTTCTTCGCCAGGGCGATCCCCATGCGCAGACGCGTGCTGTAGACTGAAATCCCATCGATGACCGAGTCCGGCCGGGCCAAGTAGACGTACTCGAAAATGCACGGATTCAGGCGCGGGCTGGGTGCACACTGGCGGCTGTGTATGTGGCGGTTGTAGTCGATGAACACAGCCTCGCCCGGGGCGACATCGCGCAGGATCTTGAAGTTCAACGCATCAATGGCGACCGATTCGGACGTGATGATGTACTCGGGTACCACACCCGATTCATTGATCCCCATTACCAGCGGGCGGATGCCATGCGGATCACGAAACGCCAGCAGGCCATAGCCGGCAATGAACGCCACCACCGCGTATGCGCCACGGCAGCGGGCATGCACGCCGGCCACGGCCTCGAATATGGTGTTCACGTCCAGGCGTCCGCCCTTGCAGCGGCTTTGCAACTCGTGCGCCAGCACGTTGAGCAGAATTTCGGAATCGGAATTGGTGTTGACGTGGCGCAGGTCCTCGCGAAACAGGACTTCCTTCAACTCATCGGTATTGATGAGGTTACCGTTATGCCCGAGCACGATGCCGAATGGTGAGTTGACATAGAACGGCTGGGCCTCCGCGCTGGACGAAGCGCTGCCCGCAGTCGGATAGCGCACATGGGCGACGCCCATCGTGCCAAGAAGATTGCGCATGTCGCGGGTACGGAACACATCCCGCGCCAAACCCTGTCCCTTGTGCATGTGAAACCGGGCGCCTTCAGCGGTTACGATACCCGCCGCATCCTGCCCGCGATGTTGCAGCACCATCAGGCTGTCATACAGAAGCTGGTTTACCTGGGTATTGGCGACAATCCCGACCACGCCACACATAATTCACCTATCGTAACGAATGTATTTCGCCAGCCTCTGCGGTAACAGGGGCTTGACCTGAATGGCCATGAGCTCCAGCGCATGCGACAGGGTCGCCTGGCGCCAAAACTCCGTCCTGGGCAGTTGAGTCAGTCCGGCGGCCAAGGTCAGCCCCACCAGGATTACCAATCCGCGCAACATGCCAAACACACCGCCGATCATCTTATCGGCGCCCGTCAAACCCACTGCATCAACCGAGCTTTTCACCATGTGTCCAGTGATGAGCACAATTATCATCATAGCCAGAAACACCACGGCAAAACCCGCAAAATAACGCATGCTTTCACTCCCTATGCCGATGGGCAACAGCGGCGCAATCACCACGGCACCCCATTTTGCGGCAAGGAAGGCGACAATCCAGGCAGCCAGGGAAAACACTTCCTCCACCAGGCCGCGCATCAGGCTCCGAAACACGCACGCCACCAGCACCAGCACAATGATCCAGTCCAGGGCTGTCATGGGCCTTCCAGCTTCGCCGGCAAACCGACTGTCGCCAGTCTTCCCGCGGCCTTCTCAGCCGCAGCCTTGTCCGAAAAAGGTCCTGCCCGCACCCGGGTCTTTCCATCCAACCGGTCCGTGAAGACCGGGAGACCCAAGGCTTCAATCTTGGCTTTGATGCGGTTTACGTTCGCGGCATCCGCAAACGCGCCGACCTGCACCGAATAGCCATTCTGGCTTGTTCCTTTGCCCGGACCAGAGCCGGTTTGTTGACTCGCAACGGTGGCAGTTTCTGACGTCGTAGGTGCATCTGCTGCGTTCCGGTCCGCCGGGGGATCTACCTTTGTGGTGGCGACCGGTTCAACAGGCGGCGTCGGCTCCGGTGCAGGCGGCATCTGAATATTGAGTGGTCCCAAGGGAGGAGGCTCCTTGTCCAGAACCAGAGGCAGAATAATGACCGCCAGAATGGTCAGTGCAACTGCACCCACCAGCCTGCGCCGAGCACGCCGCTTGAAATCCGCTTCCGCTACCTGAACTGCCATGTAGGATGTGCCGCCAACACCGATGCCACAGTGTGGAAGGAACCGAAAACCAAAATTCTATCATCTTCGGATGCCGCACTCCGGGCTCTCGCATAGCCCTCAGCGGGTGACGGATCGCACTCGATCGAGTTGTTCCGCACGAGCCTGCCCAGGTCTCTGGCAAGTTCATCCACCGGCCGGGTACGCGGGCCATCCAGCCCGCACACATACCAGGCATCGATCAAGTCTTCCACGGGCGACACCACCGCAGCCAGGTTTTTGTCGGCCAACAGGGCGAACACCGCCAGGCTACGGCCCGCCACAGGCCGCTCCATCAGGTTGCCTGCCAGCGCTCTGGCAGCCTCGGGATTATGGGCGACATCCAGTATGACACGCGGTCTTTCGGCTATTTCCTGATATCGCGCGGCAACCCAGGCTTGACTCAGGCCCAGACGGATGGCGTCCTCGGTAACAGGCAATTGACCCTGCACGGCCAGTAATCCCGTCAATGCAGCTGCGGCATTGCGCAGCTGGTATTCGCCCAGCATGGCGGGCAGGGGCAGGCCGGACAAGGCCTGCTCGCCGCCATGGTACTGCCAGCGATCCGTGCCCCGTCGATAACCAAAATCCTGACCAATCATCTGCAATTTCGCCCTCACCTCGCCGGCGTGTTTCCGCAGCGAAAGCGGCGGATAAGGATCGGCGCAGACTGCCGGCTTGAAAGGCCGGAAAATGCCGGCCTTCTCAAATCCGATGGCTTCGCGATCGGCGCCCAGCCAGTCCTGATGATCCAGGTCCACGCTGGTCACGATGCTGACATCCGGTTCAAACAGGTTGACTGCATCCAATCGGCCGCCCAGGCCCACTTCCAGGATGGCCACGTCTATCTTTGCCTGGGCGAACTGCCAGGCCGCGCCCAAAGTGCCATGTTCGAAGTAGGTCAGCGAAGTTTCAGCCCTGGCGCCTTCCACCGCGGCCAGCCCTGTCACGATCGCCTCGTCGCTGCAATACTTGGCATCGATTCGAACCCGCTCGTTGTAGTGCAGCAGATGCGGAGAAGTATAGAGACCGGTCCGGTAGCCGGCGGCCTGCAGGATGGCTTCCAGATAGGCGCAGGTCGAGCCCTTGCCATTGGTACCTGCCACCATGATCACCGGACAGTCAAGTTGAAGGGCCAGGCGTTGCATCACATCCCGGCCGCGCTCCAGCCCCAGCTCAATCGATCTTGGGTGCATGGTTTCCAGGCGGGCAAGCCACCACTGGAGTGAGCGCTCAGGCTGCAAGCGCGGGTCGTTTCAATAGAATCGAAAGGGTGCTGGCGAGCTCATCGCGCATCTGCCGCCGGTCGATGATGCGGTCAATAGCGCCTTTTTCGAGCAGGAATTCCGAGCGCTGAAACCCCTCCGGCAAGGTTTCCCGCACTGTCTGCTCAATCACCCGGGGACCTGCAAATCCGATCAATGCATTGGGTTCGGCAATGATCAGATCGCCCAGCATGGCGAAACTGGCGGAAACGCCACCCATGGTCGGGTCGGTCAAGACCGAAATGAAGGGCAATCTCTCGCTGGATAGTTTAGTCAGGACCGCGGATGTCTTGGCCATTTGCATCAGGGAAAACAGGCCCTCCTGCATCCGCGCCCCGCCGCTGGCGGAAAAACAGATAAAAGGCGTGCGCGATTCCATGGCTGCCTCCACCCCGCGAACAAAGCGCTCGCCCACCACCGAACCCATGGACCCGCCCATGAATTTGAATTCGAACGCCGCCACCACAACGGGTATGTCCTTGATGCTGCCCGACATGACCACGAGCGCATCGGTTTCGCTGGTGGCTTTTTGCGCCTCGGTCAGACGATCCGGATATCTCTTGCTGTCCTTGAACTTGAGCGGGTCCACGGGATGGATTTCTGCACCGATCTCGTTGCGTCCTTCAACGTCTAGCAGCAGGTCGAGGCGCTCGCGTGCATCGATTCGATGGTGGTACCCGCACTTGGGACAGACTTCAAGATTGTTCGCCAAGTCCGCCTTGTACAGCACTTCATTGCAAGCCGGGCACTTGGACCACAAGCCTTCCGGCACACTCTTCCTGCCTTCCTGCCGGCGCTTGATCTTGGGCGGGAGAATCTTCTGGAACCAACTCATGCATTTGCCCTCGTGTCTGTACCCACACCCAAAGCGGAAGCGCGGATCACGCTATCGCACCGCCGCATCGACACCCCGACGCAGTTCCTCGACCAGGTGCTGCACACGCTCCACCACCTCGCTCTCTGGCGACTCCTCGACTTCCTGCACGATCCGGCTGCCGACAACCACCGCGTCGGCGATGCGCGCGATCGCTTGGGCGGTGGCCGCATCGCGAATGCCAAAGCCCACACCCACGGGCAGGCTGCAGTGCGTCCGGATGACGGCGATCTTGCGCGCCACTTCCTGCGCATCCAAAGTGGCCGCTCCGGTCACACCCTTGAGCGAGACATAATAGACAAAGCCACCTGCCACCTTCACCACCTGCTCAATGCGGGATTCCGGCGTCGTTGGTGAAAGCAGAAAGATGGGATCCAGATCATGGGCCTTGAACACATCCGCCACGCCCAGAGATTCCTCTGGCGGAATATCCACCGTCAACACGCCGTCCACACCTGCCTTGCGAGCGGCCACGGCGAATCTTTCATAGCCCATGTGCTCCAGCGGATTGGCGTAACCCATCAACACCACAGGGGTCAAGCCGTTGGACTTGCGGAATTCCGCCACCATCACCAGCACGTCTTTGAGCCCCACGCGGTTGCTCAGCGCGCGCTCGGTCGCACGCTGGATTACCGGCCCATCCGCCATAGGGTCAGAAAACGGCACCCCCAACTCAATCAAGTCCGCTCCCGCGTCCACCATGGCATGCATGAGAGGCACAGTCAGCCCCTTGCCGGGATCGCCCGCCGTGATGAAGGGAATCAGCGCTTTCCTGCCTTTGGCTTTGAGCGTGTCAAATGTGGATGCGATGCGTGACATGTTCTTCTTAGAGATGGATACCGGCAATCTTGGCGACAGTGTTGATGTCCTTGTCACCACGGCCGGAAAGATTGACCAGTATGATTTGGTCCTTGTTCATGGCAGGCGCAAGCTTCTTGGCATACGCCAGGGCGTGGCTGGATTCCAGCGCCGGGATGATGCCTTCGAAGCGGCACAAGTCATGGAAGGCGGCCAGGGCTTCCTCGTCGTTGATGGCAACATATTCGGCCTTGTGCGAGTCCTTCAGCCAGGCGTGTTCGGGGCCGACGCCAGGGTAGTCCAGCCCCGCCGAGACCGAATGGGTTTCAATGATCTGGCCATTCTCGTCCTGCATCAGATAGCTCCTGAATCCATGCAACACGCCGGGTGTGCCGGCGGACAGCGGCGCGGCGTGTTTGCCGGACGCAATCCCGAAGCCGCCTGCTTCGACGCCGATCAGTCTGACTCCAGGCTGATCGAGATAGGGATGGAACAGACCGATCGCATTCGACCCTCCGCCCACGCAAGCGACCAAACAATCAGGTTGGCGGCCGGCGAGTTCCTGCATCTGGACGATTGCTTCGCGCCCGATCACGCACTGGAAATCGCGCACCAGCATGGGGTAGGGATGCGGCCCCGCAGCCGTGCCGAGAATGTAGAAAGTCGATTCGACATTGGTTACCCAGTCACGCATGGCTTCGTTCAGGGCATCCTTCAGCGTCTTGGAGCCTGAGGAGACAGGCACCACAGTGGCGCCAAGCAGCTTCATGCGAAACACGTTGGGCGACTGGCGGGCGACGTCTTCTTCGCCCATGTAGACCACGCACTCCATCCCGTAACGCGCTGCAACGGTGGCGGAGGCCACGCCATGCTGACCCGCGCCGGTTTCCGCGATCACGCGCTTCTTGCCCATGCGTCGGGCGAGCAGCGCCTGGCCGATCGTGTTGTTGATCTTGTGCGCGCCGGTGTGGTTGAGGTCTTCGCGCTTGAGGTAGATCTGCGCGCCGTCATATTGCTCGGACAGGCGCCGGGCATGATAGACCGGGCTGGGACGGCCAACATAGTGCTTGAGTTCGTATTCGAACTCGGCCATGAATTCCGGGTCGTTGCGCGCCTTGTCGTATTCGGCACGCAATTCCTCCAGTGCCGCCATCAAGGTTTCGGCAACGAAGATGCCGCCATACGGGCCGAAATGGCCGTGGGAATCGGGAAGGTCGTTCAGGTTCATAGTGGAACTCAATCTGCTCTATACGCTCTTGGCTCGCTTGGCATGTTCAATAAACGCTGCCACCTTGGTTGCATCCTTGACGCCCGGCCGCGCTTCGACGCCACTCGATACATCCACCGCCCAGGGTCTGATCTGCTCGACCGCTTCAGCCACGTTCTCGGGGGTCAGACCGCCGGACAGCACCACGGGTTTGGGAAGATGGGCCGGAATCAGGCTCCAGTCGAACCGCTCTCCTGTGCCGCCGGGAACACCCGAAACATACGCGTCCAGTAACAGGCCCAGGGCATCATGATATTCAGTCGCGTATTTTAGCAAATCGGCACCGGGTCTGACCCGAACGGCCTTCAGATACGGCCGGCCGAAGCCGCGGCATTCATCCGGACTCTCGCCGCCATGAAACTGAAGCAAATCCAGCGGCACTTCCTTGAGCGCCTGCCTGACAAACGCCGGCTCCGCATCCACAAACAGGCCCACACTGGTGACAAAGGGTGGCAGCGCGGTGACCAGTGATCGGGCCTGTTCGATGGCAAGATGGCGCGGGCTCCTAGCATAAAACACGAAGCCCAGCGCATCGGCACCCGCCTCGCAGGCTGCGCGCGCGTCCTCCAGCCGGGTAATTCCGCATATCTTTACTCGCACGGCCACGTTGAACGTCCTGACGACGGCAATTCAAATCGGGAAGGATAGCGGATATGCGAAAGATACAGGCCGTCCGGCATGAAAGTTGGGGCTGCCCGGGTGCGATCCTTGTGGCCGAGCAGTTCATGGATCCAGTCAGGATCCGCACCGCCTGCGCCGATGTGCACCAGCGCCCCGACAATGTTGCGCACCATGTGATGCAGAAAGCCGTCAGCGCGAAAATCGAATACCAGATAATTTCCGCTGCGCGATATGTTTGCCTCGCGCAATTCTTTCTCCGGACTCCTGGCCTGGCACTCGGCGGCGCGGAACGCGGAAAAATCATGGCGACCAACCAGCAGGCCGGCAGCCTGACCCATCAATGTTTCGTCCAGAGGCCGGTGATGCCAGCCGACTTTTCCTGCCATCAGACCCGGACGAACCGGATGATTGAGCAGGATGTAGCGATAGCCGCGCTCCTCTACTGCAAATCGGGCATGAAAATCTTCCGGCATGGTCCTCGACCACAGAGTTGCCATGCCTTGCGGCAGGTGACTGTTGACTCCGCGCACCCAGGCGGTGGAGGGACGCTCCGCTTCTGTGTCGAAATGCGCAACCTGGTAGCTGGCGTGAACCCCGGTGTCGGTGCGCCCGGCCGCAACGACGGTAACGCCATGCCCGGCAATTTCCGCCACCGCCTGCTGGAGCGCGTCCTGGACCCCGCAACCCTCAGGTTGAGACTGCCAGCCACAAAAGGCCACCCCGTCATATTCAAGGCCGATGGCGACACGGATCAAAGACTTGCCCCGAACAGTGCGAGCATCATGAGCAAGGCGAGGCCATCCGGCCACGCCAGCGTGCGGGATCGAATGGCGATCTCGGCGGGCCCCGGCTGCGGCTCGGCCAGCGCCGAACGAAGGGCGCTGCCAATTCCCGCCCCGGTGCCCTGCATGGATGACCTGGCCCATTCCATGGCCAGAGCCAGTCGCACCGCAAAGGCCCGCCGATCAAATCCCAGTATGTAAAAAGGCCAGGCCAGCAAATAAAGCCCGTAGACCAGATCGTTGCGGGATACCTTGTGCAGCAACAGGGCCAGTGCCGCCAACAACAGAGCCAGCCGAACGATGCGCTCGCCGCCCAAAGCCAGTCCTTCCCAACTGGGACTGAGGCCCCCAAGCTGCGGCCAGATCGAGGCACCAGGCATTGTCCACGCGTACACTGCGGCCAAAGACAGAAATAGCCATCGGCTGCGTTTGAGCAGGCTCAGGAAGGCAGACCACACTTGCGGCTGGGCCACGCACATGAGGGCGGCGAGGGCGGCGAGTCCGACCAGGGCATAGCGCTTTGCCCATTCCACAGCCAGGGCGTAAATGAGCCAGCATAAAATGGAAACCGCCGGGTGCAAGGCCCGGCGGCTGAAGGAAGAAATAGCCATAGCTGAACTATGGCGCGGGGGCAGATGCTTGTAAAGTATTACAAAGCGCCTAGCATGCTGCGAGCGCTTTCCTGCTGGTTTGAGTTTCCTTCCGCAATCACTTCCTGGAGGATTTCCCGGGCGCCTTCCTTGTCTCCCATCTCGACATACGCGCGTGCCAGGTCGAGCTTGGTGGTCACCTCGTCCATATCCTCGTCCGACATGTCCTCATTCAGGTTCAGATCGAGACCGGAAAAATCCAGCTTGTTCTCGGTCTCCTCAACATTCAGATCGGTCCCCAGGTCGAGGCTGGGCTTGTCTTCCGTGTCCGACTTGATGTCCAGATCGGAAATGTCGAAGTTCAACCCGGCCAGCGTGTCGGCAATTTCGTCGGACTCTTCTTCAGGTATGTCAACGTTGCCGCTGATCGTATCCATGTGGCTGTCAAAACTCAGGACCTGGCCGGCGCTTTCAAAAGCAACGGCTTCGGGCAATTCAGTGGCGGGCACATGCTCCGGCTCGGACGACTCGGAGGCAGTGAGTTCGGCGCCTGGGGCCGCAGTGGGCGCGTCGGCTTCGGGCACGGCATCGACCTCTGCGGGTTTGCCTCCATAAAGCGGATTGCTGGGGTCCACGGCGCGGCCCATTTCCGCTGCCTTTTGCCAGATCGGCGACTCCTCGTCGTTAACCGCCGCATGCAAATCGCGGGCGATCTTTTCAAAGGCACCGGCATTCTTGCGCGCGGCGTAGATTTCCAGCAGCTTGATGCGAATTTCTTGCCGATCCGGGGTCTTGTTGAGCGCTTCCTTGAGGATCTCTTCGGCCTGTGCATCGCGTCCATAGGCCATGTAGACCTCGGCTTCAGCGATGGGGTCGACATCGTGGGTGTCAATGTTCCCCATCCCGGCCTGGCTGAAATCCGTCAGGAATGAGGTATCGCCGGTATTTACCGCGCCACCGGAAGCAGCCGAGCCCATGATGGTATTGGGCTTGAGTTCCCCGCCGGTCATGATGCTGTCGTCAAAGGTACTGATCGGCTTCTTGCGCCGGGAGCCCGCCATCATCCACCACAAGGCGCTGCCCAGCAAGACCACTGCTCCGCCACCCAGCATGTATAGCGGGTTGTCTCTGAACGTGTCCATCCAACTGGGACTCCCCGTCGGGGTCGCCACGACGGGTGAAGGAGCCGGCTTGTGAGCCTTCGCAAGCCTGGCTTGATCCGCAAGGGCGAGCTTGTCCGCTTCCTGCTTCTTCTTCTCATCCACCAGTTTCTGCATGTCCTGGATCTGCTTCTCCAGCACTGCAGCCCGTTCACTGGCTTCCTTCTGGGCCTTGGCCTTGGCTGCCTCGTCCGCGGCCTTGGCGGCCTCCATGGCCTGCTGCCTGGCTGCTGCTTCGGCCTGGGCGGAAGCCGCGGCCGTTGTCGAGGGCGGCAGCGCCGCCTTGGACAACTTCAGCACATCCTTGGGCTCGGCCGGCTTGGGATGGGACTTGTCTTCCACCTTGGTGGTGATCTTGCCGGTGCTGGCCTGTTCCTTCTTGCCAGGCGTTTCGGGCGCTTTAGCCACACCTTCGGCCAGTCTTTGCCTGTAGGCGTGCCAATCCGATGCCTGCAGGCGAATTTCCTGACGCGCCTTTTGCTCGCTGACCTGCGCCATTTCCTCAGCCGGCGGGAGTTTCAACTTGGCTCCAGCCTTGAGGCGATTCATGTTCTTACCTTCAAAGGCACCACTGTTGGCCTGGAACAGGCCCACCAGAGTCTGCTCGAGCGTCACCCCCTCAGGCTTCACGCGTCTCGCGATCTTGCTCAAGGTGTCCCCTCGCTTGACCGCGATGGGTCCTTCTACCGGACCTGCAGGTGCTGCCACGCCCGTTTGGGCTGCTTCGGGCTTTTCCTCGGTGAGCGCGCTCTTGGCCTGGGTCTTGAGAGATTTACCCGGGTGTTTGCGGGTCTGGGTGGTGGCGGACTTGGCGGGTATCGGCGTCGCCACCGGCTCCGTCGGCGCAGGTTTGGGCACAACCTTAGGCTCGGGTGTCGTGGCAACGGGCGCGCTGACCGCAACCGGCGACACCATCTGGCTCGGGGTCATCCCGGGTGGATCCAGCAACAAGGTGTATTCACGCACCAGACGGCCTGAAGCCCAGTTCAACTCAACCAGCATATCGAGGAAGGGATCGTTGACTGGCTTGGTTGAAGTTACCTTGAGTACTGCCTTGCCGTCGGGTTTCTTCTCCACGGCAAAGCGCAGGGTCGTCAACGTGGGTGCGTAATCAATTTTTGCATCCTGGAAGGCCTGAGCGCCAGCCAGACTTGCGCTGATGCTGTCCAGTTCAGCCTTGTCTGCTGCGATCAGGTCGATCTCGGCCGATAAGGGCTGCCCCAGTGCCGAATTTACAACCAGTCTTCCCAAACCAGCTGCCTCCGCCCACATGGGTAAGGCCAACAGTACCGCGCCTGCAACCAAATGGCGTGTGATGGGACGCAATTTCATCCTGTAGTTCCTCCCGGGGATAGTCCTGCAACAGGCCGTCGAAGTTTTAACACCCACTTTGACGGCTCAACATTGCGGATTCTTTAGCAAAAACCGCGCCCTGTCGAGCTTTTCCACCGAAAAATTGCGATGGTTCAATGCTCCAGCAAAATACGCAACATCCGGCGCAAGGGTTCGGCGGCGCCCCACAGGAGTTGGTCGCCAACCGTAAACGCGGACAGGTAGTCGCTCCCCATGGCCAGCTTGCGGAACCGTCCAACCGGCACGCTCAGGGTCCCGGTGACGGCTGCCGGAGTCAGATTGTGCATGGACATCTCGCGCTCGTTGGGTATCACCTTGACCCAATCATTATGCGTCGCGCACAGTGCTTCCACTTCAGCGACGGGCACGTCCTTCCTGAGTTTGATGGTCAGCGCCTGGGAATGGCAACGCATTGCGCCTACCCGAACGCAAAGTCCGTCGATGGGGATCGGCACTGCACTCTTGCCCAGGATCTTGTTGGTTTCCGCCATCCCCTTCCACTCTTCCTTGGATTGGCCATTGCCCAAATCCTTGTCGATCCACGGAATAAGCGATCCGGCCAGCGGCACACCGAAATTTGTGTCGGGAAAAGCCCCATCCCGCAGCGTGCCGGCCACTTCGCGGTCGATGTCGAGGATGGCCGACGCAGGATCGTCCAGCAGAACCTTGGAGACCCGGTGCAACTCCCCCATCTGCGTCAGCAATTCACGCATGTTCTGCGCGCCGGCGCCGGACGCAGCCTGGTAAGTCATGGCGGTGATCCATTCCACCAGATCGGCTTTGAACAGTCCGCCCAAAGCCATCAGCATGAGTGACACGGTGCAGTTGCCGCCTATGAAGTCCCTGCCCCCCTTCGCCAGCGCATCCTGAATCACCTGCCTGTTCACCGGGTCGAGGATGATGATCGAATCCTTTTCCATCCGCAGCGTCGATGCGGCATCGATCCAGTAGCCTTTCCAGCCGGCCTGCCGGAGCTTGGGATAGATCTCGGTGGTGTAGTCCCCCCCTTGGCAGGAAATGATCGCGTCCATCTGCTTTAGCGCATCAATGGACCGGGCGTCTTTCAGCGGCGGCACTTCCTTGCCAATGTCCGGGCCCTTGCCGCCGACACTTGAAGTGGTGAAGAACACCGGATCGACGAGATTGAAGTCCCTCTCTTCCTTCATCCGTCCCATCAGCACGGAGCCCACCATGCCGCGCCAGCCGATCAAACCTACTTTCATCATTTCATCTTCTCCTGAGTATAGGGATCAGGATTCGGGATTCAGAGGTCAGGGGATGTGCGGCCTGAAGGCCGCCTTCTTTAGCCCTGCTCCCTACCCTGACTCCTGACCCCTGAATTCCGACCTTAGCCCAAAGCCGCGACCACCGCGTCGCCCATTTCACTGCAGGACACCTTGTTCGCGCCTTCAGTCCAGATATCGCCGGTGCGATAGCCTTGGGCGATCACCTTCTTCACCGCGCCCTCGATCCGGTCCGCCGTCGCCACGTCATTGAGGGTGTAACGAAACATCATGCCCACCGACAAGATCGTCGCCAACGGGTTGGCCAGATCCCTGCCCGCGATATCCGGTGCCGAGCCATGGATGGGTTCATACATGCCCTTGTTATTCTCATCCAGCGAGGCCGATGGCAGCATCCCGATGGAGCCGGACAGCATCGAGGCCTCATCCGACAGAATGTCACCAAAAATATTGCCGGTGACGATCACATCGAATTGTTTCGGATCGCGCACCAGCTGCATGGCGGCATTGTCGACGTACATGTGGGAGAGCGCCACATCGGGGTATTGCTTGCCGACCTCGATCACCATTTCCTTCCATAGTTCGGAACATTCCAGCACATTGGCCTTGTCCACCGAGCACAGTTTCCTGCCGCGCTTCATGGCGATCTTAAACGCCACATGCGCCACGCGCCGCACTTCGGACTCGGCGTACAACATGGTGTTGAAACCGACGCGCTCTCCATTTCGCATCTCAATGCCGCGCGGCTGGCCGAAATACACATCGCCGGTCAGTTCGCGCACGATCATGATGTCCATCCCGGACACCACCTCCGGCTTGAGGCTGGAAGCCGACGCCAGCTCGGGATACAGCATCGCGGGACGAAGATTGGCAAACAGATTGAGTTCCTTGCGGATGCGCAGCAGGCCTCGCTCCGGGCGCAGGGCCCGATCGAGTGCGTCATACTGGGGCCCGCCGACCGCGCCAAGCAGCACCGCATCGGCCTCCCGCGCGAGCTTGAGCGTCGCTTCCGGCAGCGGATCACCGGCCGCGTCGAAGCCAGCGCCGCCGATGGGCGCTGGTTCCGTTTCTATGTGGAGCCCGTCGCGGGATAGCGCGTCCAACACCTTGGTCGCTTGAGCCACAATTTCCGGACCGATGCCATCCCCTGGCAATACTGCAATCTTCATTTCAACTCCGTGAGGTGCAAGAGGTGAAGAGTGGGGCGAGCAAAGTCCAGCTCCGCACCCCTGACTCCAAACACCTCGCCGTCAAGCAAACAGCCACGGCGCCTCAAGCTTGCGTCGTTCTTCGTAGGCCTTGATCCTGTCGCTCTGCAGCAGCGTCAGTCCGATGTCGTCCAGACCGTTCAGCAACCGGTGCTTGCGCCCTTCATCCACGCCGAAGCTGAGGGTTTCACCGGTAGGCGTAATCACCGTCTGCCGGTCCAGGTCGACCGTCAGGGCATAGCCATCATGCGCTTCGCATTCCCTGAACAGGCGGTCGACCGTGGCGGAGTCCAGCGCAATGGGCAGGAGCCCGTTCTTGAAACAATTATTGAAGAAGATGTCGGCAAAGCTGGGCGCGATGATGACGCGAAAGCCGTAGTCTTCCAACGCCCAGGGCGCATGCTCGCGGCTCGACCCGCAACCGAAATTTTCGCGCGCCAGCAGCACCGAGGCATCCTGGTAGCGCGGCCGGTTCAGCACAAAATCCGGATTGAGCGGGCGATCGTGATTCGACTTGCCTGGTTCGCCCACGTCCAGATATCGCCATTCATCAAACAGGTTGGGGCCGAAGCCCGAGCGCTTGATTGATTTCAGGAACTGCTTCGGGATGATGGCGTCCGTGTCCACGTTGGCGCGATCCAGCGGCACCACCAGGCCCGTATGACGGGTGAATGCCTTCATTTATCTGCTGCCGGCGTTCTTCACCGCCGTGCCCGCGTTTTCGATATCCTGACCCATGCCACGCACGGTATTGCAGGCCGCAAGGTTTACAAGCCCGACCAGGGCCAAAATGATTGTCAACACGCGCATGTACTTCTCCTGTTCAATTGCACGGGGGGACAAGGCACGTCCCCATAACTACAAAAAACACAACAGTCGCCCAGCTTGGGCTCGAGCAATGTCCCGCAGGCCGGACATTCAAGAACCACCTGGCAGGCATCAAGCGGCATGTCACACTGTGTCGCGGTCCCGCATTGCGGACAGGTCAGCATCGACTGCAAAGCCGGACTAAAATGTTCTGACATCGACAAAATGACCGGCAATGCCGGCCGCAGCGGCCATGGCGGGGCTGACCAGATGGGTGCGACCACCTGTCCCCTGTCGACCTTCGAAATTGCGGTTGGAGGTCGATGCACAGCGCTCGCCCGGCTCCAGACGGTCGGCATTCATCGCCAGACACATGGAACATCCCGGGTCGCGCCATTCGAATCCCGCCTGGATGAACACCTGATCCAAGCCTTCCTCTTCAGCCTGCTTTTTCACCAGGCCCGAGCCTGGCACCACCATGGCGAGTTTTACGCTGGACGCTTTCTGTTTTCCTTTGACCACGGCCGCAGCCTCACGCAGGTCCTCGATGCGCGAATTGGTGCAGGAACCGATAAATACCTTGTCGATGTAGATCCGGGAAATGGGTGTATTGGGCTCCAGCCCCATGTATTTCAGCG
Organism: uncultured beta proteobacterium; assembly: GCA_963782495.1. GTDB lineage: Bacteria > Pseudomonadota > Gammaproteobacteria > Burkholderiales > Thiobacillaceae > DASQBT01. Next base: position 295,741 of record CAWAJU010000008.1, read on the forward strand.
CCCGTTCCCAGTCGTTCTTCTTCACGTCGCTCGGTGCATGGGCCGGATCCGGCACCGTGCCATCGATGCTGACCACCATCTCGGGCGACGTTCCCCAAGTGACTTGGGGCTTGATATTGGCTGCGTCCAGCACCACCTCTGCATCGAACTGCGCGTCGGGATCGGATACCAACGTCTTCCAGTATTCCACGGCCTGGGTCCACAACTCGTCCCTGGGCGCAAACGGCCGGCCGTGCACGTAGTCGATGGTTTTTTCGTCCACCGCCACCATGCCGGCACGCGCGCCGGCCTCGATCGCCATGTTGCACAAGGTCATGCGACCTTCCATCGACAGGCCGAGGATCGCCGAGCCGGCAAATTCCAGCGCGTAGCCCGTGCCGCCCGCCGTGCCGATTTCGCCAATGATGGCGAGCGCCACGTCCTTGGCCGTCACGCTCAAGCCCAATGCGCCTTCCACGCATATGCGCATGGCCCGGGATTTCTTCTGCACCAGACACTGGGTAGCCAGAACATGCTCGACTTCAGAGGTGCCGATGCCGTGCGCGAGCGCGCCGAACGCGCCATGGGTCGAAGTGTGCGAATCGCCGCACACCACCGTCATGCCGGGCAGGGTCAGCCCCTCTTCCGGGCCGATCACATGCACGATGCCCTGGCGGATGTCGTTCATTTTGAATTCGATGATGCCGTACTCGGCGCAGTTGGCATCCAGGGTTTCAACCTGGAGGCGCGAAACCGGATCGGCGATGCCGAGCGCGCGATCCGTCGTCGGCACATTGTGATCCGGCACCGCAACCGAGGTGGCCGCCCGCCAAGGCCTGCGCCCGGCCAGCTTAAGACCCTCGAAGGCCTGCGGGCTGGTGACTTCGTGCACCAGATGGCGGTCGATATATAGCAGCGCGGTGCCGTCCGCTTCGGTGTGCACCACGTGGGTATCCCAGAGTTTGTCGTAGAGGGTACGGCCGGCCATGAAGCTTGCCTAAGCTGCGGATAAGACAGGCATTATACCTTCTCAGACCATCCTGAAGCACCTCAGTTCAAGCCGTTGGCCGAGCGCTTTTCCACGCCACCAGCACAAACGCCAATCCAGCACAGACCGCCGCGATGCTGAAGGTGGCCTGAGGGCCCAGGCTATCCCAGGCGGCACCCGAATAAAGTCCGCCCAAGGTTCCGCCTGCCCCAAACGCCATGCTGTTGTACAAGCCCTGGCCGCGAGTCTGATGGCGGCCGCGGAAATGCCGGTGTATCAAGGCGACCGCCGCGGAATGATAGGCACCGAAGGTCGCCGCGTGCAGGGTTTGGGCAAACAAGACCGCCGGCAGGCTGTCCACCGCCCAGGCGATCAGCAAGAAGCGCAGCACGGCAATGGCGAAGGTTGCCAGCAGGATGTTCTCCAGGCGCAGGCCTCGCGTAATGTTCGGCATCCACAGAAACACGCCGATTTCGCACAACACGCCCAGCGCCCACAACCAGCCCACGGTGGACTTGGCGTAACCGTGATCGACGAGGTAAATGGAGTAGAAGGTGTAATACGGGCCGTGTGCCGCCGCCATCAGAAAACAGGCCACCAGCAGGGACCAGACTTCCGGCCGGCGGACGATTTCCCATACCCGCAGATGATCGGTGGCGTGAACCTCGATGGCGGCTTCGGGTATTCGTCGCGCAAACAGCACGATGCCGGCGATGAATCCCAACACCGCCCAGGGCAGATCCGCCACCGGCCGGTAATCGAACCAATAGCCCAGCCCCAGCACCACCATGATAAAACCGATCGATCCCCACAAGCGTATCCTGCCGTAATGCTGGGTGTTGTCCTTCAGGTGCGAAAGCGTGGTGGCCTCCACCAGCGGCAGCGAGGCGCTCCAGAAGAAACTCATGCCCGCCATCACCACGAACAGCCACCAAAACGATACGCCGAAGAACACCCCGATATAGCAAAGCAGGCTGCCCAGCGCCGCCAATTGCACAATCGCCACGCGCTTGCCGGTGCGATCGGCAATATGTCCCCAGATGTTCGGCGCAAAGATGCGCATCACCTGCAGCAGCGACATCAGCACGCCGATCTGGAACGCGTTGAACGCCAATGACTTGAGATACAGCCCCCAGAAGGGCGCCATGGCGCCGACAAAAGCAAAATAGAAGAAGTAGAAACCGGACAGGCGCCAATAGGGGACATCGTTCATGGCGATCAATTATCCTGAATAACCATGAATGCATTGAGCTTGGCATGCAAAATATCTACACCATCTGGCTCTCGCTGCTAATTTGTCTTGCCATCATCGGGGTGGCCGGTGCCAGCCTCTCGCGCCAGGGAGACGTCATCGCCGCCAAGAGCGGAATGAGCCGAAGTTGGGTGGGCCTCATACTACTCGCTACCGTAACCTCGCTGCCTGAACTTGCAACCGGAATTTCCGCCGTCACCGTCGCCAGGCTGCCGGATATCGCGGTCGGCGAAGTGATGGGAAGCTGCGTGTTCAACTTGCTGATCGTCGTGGTGCTGGATCTTCTCTACCGCAAGGAATCCGTGTATACCAGCGCGCACCAGGGGAACGTTCTGTCTGCGGCGTATGGCATCGTCTTGATCGGATTCGCCGGCTTCAATCTGCTGCTGTCCCGTGGCGAAATGCTTCCCTCCGTGGGTCATGTCGGCCTGTACAGTCCCCTTATCCTCGCCATCTACCTGTTCGCCATGCGTTCGCTTTACCGTTACGAGCGGGCGAACGTCAGGGAATATGTGGAAGCGCGGACAGAAGGGTATGCGCAGGCAAACCTCGGCAAGGCGATACGAGTCTATGTCATGGCCGCCATCGCCGTGATTGCGACCGGCATGTGGCTGCCCTATATTGCAGGCGCGCTGGCCGCCGAGATGCATTGGGAACAGAGCTTCGTCGGCACGCTTTTTGTCGCCGCCATCACCTCGGCACCGGAGGTCGTCATCACACTTGCCGCATTGCGCATCGGCGCAGTTGACCTGGCCATCGGCAACCTGTTTGGCAGCAATCTGTTCAACATCGCCACGCTTGCCATCGACGATCTGGTCTATCTGCCCGGGCCGTTGTTCGCCCACGTATCCATCGTGCATGCCGCTTCGGCCTTCTCCGCGATGATGATGAGCGGATTGGCCGTGGTCGGCCTCCTGCTTCACCCGAGGTCCCGCATCCTTCGCACGGTCAGCTGGGTGAGCGCGCTGCTGCTTGTCATCTATTTGTTGAATTCCTTGATGCTCTATCTGTATGGCCACTGATCAGGGCGCGCCGTCCGCCGCCTGGCATTGCCTCACGGCCGAACAGACAGCCTCCAAACTGCGCAGCGATCTGCACCACGGACTAAGCGGTGCGGAGGTTGCGGCCCGCCTTGAGCAATTCGGCGACAATGCCCTGCAGGAAGCCCGGCGGCGCCATCCGCTTGCCATGCTGGCAGCCCAGTTCACCGACGTCATGATCCTGGTGCTGATCGCAGCGGCGGTGATCGCAGGCTTTGTTGGCGAACCGCAGGACACCATCGCCATTGTGGTCATTGTCCTTATCAACGGCGTCATCGGCTTTGTCCAGGAGTTCCGGGCGGAACGCGCGATGGCAGCACTGAAGAGGATGGCCAGTCCGAAGGCGCGCGTCATCCGCGACGGCCGACCCCGGGTGATCGATGCGATCGCACTGGTTCCCGGCGACATCGTGGAACTGGAAGCAGGCAACATCGTGCCGGCGGACTTGCGCCTGATCGAACTGGCCGCCCTGAAGGTCAACGAGTCCGCACTGACCGGCGAATCCCAGCCGCTGGAAAAGCGGGTCGAGCCGCTTGGGCAGGCCGATCTGCCATTGGGCGACCGGTTCAACCTGGCCTACAAGGGGACGATCGCCACGCTCGGCCGCGCGCGCGGCCTGGTGGTCGCCACCGGCATGCGAACCGAGCTGGGCAAGATCGCCTCATTGCTGTCTGCCGAAGCCGGCAAGACCCCCTTGCAGAAACGTCTGGGCAAGCTGGGCGAGAAGCTGGCGCTGGCGGTGCTGGCAATTTGCGCCATCATCTTCATCGCCGGCTCGATCCGGGGCGAGCCGCCGCTTGCGATGCTGCTCACCGCCATCAGCCTGGCGGTGGCGGCGATCCCCGAGGCCCTGCCTGCGGTAGTGACCATTTCACTCGCCCTGGGCGCTGCCCGCATGGTCAGGCAAAACGCGATCATTCGCCGCCTGCCTGCGGTAGAGACGCTCGGCTCGGTCACCTACATCTGCTCGGACAAGACCGGCACGCTGACGCTCAATCGCATGCGGGTTGAGCGCCTGCAGGCGGACGGGCAGACACGAGCCGATCTGCCCTCCAATACGCAAACGCCTTGGCGCGAGCTGGGCCTCGCCATGGCACTTTGCAATGACGCAGCCATGGGTGCGGAAGGCAAACCGGTTGGCGACCCAACCGAGACAGCGCTGTTGTCGGCCGCAAGCGCCGCAGGGTTAAGCAAGCGCGCCCTGACCCAGGTGCTGCCTCGAATCGCGGAAATCCCTTTCGATTCGAAGCGCGCCTGCATGAGCACACTGCATGCGGACGATGGGCAGGTGCTGGTTCTGGTCAAGGGCGCACCGGAGGCCCTGCTGCCGCAGTGCGTCGACAGGCTCTCGGAACAGGGCATCCGCCCGATCGATCGAGCCGCGCTGCACGACGCCGCGGAAGACCTCGCCCGGCAGGGCTTGCGCGTACTGGCCTTGGCGCGACGCCGGCTGCCCGCGGCGCCCGATGCGCTCACTTCCGAGGCCGTTGAACGCGAGCTGACGTTCATCGGTCTTGTCGGCCTGATCGACCCGCCCCGGCCAGAAGCAGCGGAAGCCGTCGCCGCGTGCAAGGCCGCGGGCATCATTCCGGTGATGATCACCGGTGATCATCCCGCCACTGCGCGCGTCATCGCCCAGCGGCTCGGCATCATCGAAGAGGGCGGCAAGGTATTGACTGGCACCCAACTGGCGCGCCTTGCGCTGGAGGAATTCGAGAGCGAGGTTGAACGGGTTCGGGTCTATGCACGCATCAACCCGGAACAGAAGATCAAGATCGTCCAGGCGCTGCAGGACAAGGGCGAATTCGTCGCCATGACCGGCGACGGGGTGAACGATGCCCCTGCCCTGAAAAGGGCGGACATCGGCGTTGCCATGGGCAAGGGCGGCACCGACGTCGCGCGCGAAGCGGCGCACATGACACTACTCGACGACAATTTCGCCACCATCGTAGCAGCGGTGCGCGAAGGCCGGCGCATCTTCGACAACATTCGCAAGTTTGTCCGCTATGTCCTGACTGGAAACTCGGGCGAAATCTGGCTCCTGTTCCTGGCACCTTTCCTTGGCTTGCCGGTTCCCCTGCAGCCAATCCAGATCCTGTGGGTCAACCTCGTCACCGACGGACTCCCCGGCCTGGCCTTTTCAGTCGAGCCGGAAGAGCAGGGCATCATGCAAAGGCCACCCCGTCCACCCAGCGAAAACCTGTTCGCCCACGGCCTCTGGCAGCACGCGCTGTGGGTGGGACTCCTGATCGGTGGCCTCTCGCTTCTTGCCCAGGCCTGGGCCCTGCACGTGGGCACCCCGCACTGGCAAAGCATGGTGTTCACCGTCCTGACACTCGCACAAATGACCCAGGCGCTGGCCGTCCGCTCAGAAACGCAGTCCCTTTTCAGCCAAGGCATATTCAGCAACCCCGCCATGCTGGGCGCGGTCCTGCTGACCTTTGTGCTCCAGCTGGCCGTGCTGTATGTGCCCTTTCTCCAACCCATCTTCAAGACCACCCCGCTCAGCCTGAGCGAACTGGCATTCTGCCTGGCGTTGTCAGCAGTGGTGTTTGTCGCCGTGGAAATCGAGAAGGCATTGGCGCGACGCGGCTGGTTGCGCAAGACAAACGCATGTCTCCAAGAGAGACGAAACGAGCCTTAGGGAAACCCTGCAAAAGTCATCAAGCAACCGTGTCGTGCATTAATATTGGTGCGTGACTGGGAGGGAGACGAATGAGACAACAAACCTTTGCCGAAGGCAGCTTTGAACTTCATGCCAAGCCCACGCGGCGCGCGACGTTTCTTGCCGAGATGGAGCGTGTGGTGCCTTGGTCTGAACTGTGCGCGGTAATCGCGCCGTACTACCCTGCAGGTGAAGGCGGCCGGCCGACGGTGGGGCTGGAGCGCATGCTGCGCGTCTACTTCCTGCAGCAATGGTTCAACCTGTCCGACCCGGCGGTGGAAGAGGCCATCTACGACTCGGCTGCCATGCGCCGCTTCGTCGGCATCGATCTCGGGCGTGAAGCCGCGCCGGACGAGACCACCGTTCTGCGCTTTAGGCATCTGCTGGAGAAGCACCACTTGGGCAAAAAGCTGTTCGAGCAGGTGCACCGCCACCTGGAGGCGCAAGGCATGAAGGTGGCCCGAGGCACCATCGTCGACGCCACCATCATCTCTGCGCCGTCCTCGACCAAGAACCGCGATCAAAAGCGCGACCCGGACATGCACCAGACCAAGAAGGGCAACCAGTGGCACTTCGGCATGAAGGCGCACATAGGGGTCGATTCCAAGAACAAGCTGATCCACTCGGTGGTGGCCACCGCCGCCAACGTGGCAGATTCGCAAGTGCTCTCTGACCTGTTGCATGGAGATGAAACCAAGGTTTGGGGCGACCGTGCCTATCAGGGGCAAACGGAGGTCATCAAGCAATGCGCGCCCCAAGCGCAGGACATGACCAACCGGCGCTGCCGCCGCAAGGGCGAAGTCGATGAAATCGAACGGGCGAAGAACCGGAACAAATCCCGTGTGCGCGCGAAGGTCGAGCACGCGTTCGGTGTCATCAAGAACATCTTCGGTTTCGTGAAGGTGCGCTACAAGGGACTGGAGAAGAACGCGAACCGATTGTTCGCCACCTGCGCCCTGGCGAATTTGTACCTGGCGCGACATCACCTGTTGCGACCTCAAGGGGCAAGGTGCGCCCAATGAATGAGAAATGGCCAGAAAGGCCGAACGATGCCGGGGTAAAACACCCGGAATCAACCCGAAACCTTGCCGCTGATGATCATGCATCCAATTTGCTCATGAAAATTGGGGCTTCTTCAGACCTTCCTTAGAACGATTGCCCAGGCCGGCTTTGCGCCGGCCGGATGGGATGACGCTCTGCCCTGGTCGGTTCGGACTGCTTGCATACGGGCTTATGCCGCCTAATATGCAAATCATTGGCGCAGCCACGCAGGCTGCATTCCGCGCAGTGCCATTCCGCTTTCAGGAGGCCATCATGCCTGCCTTGCGATACCTGCCATGCATCACTGCGCTGGTCTGTCTGGTAGCCGGCGTCCCTGCAGCTGCTGAATATTCCCTGGAAGCCGAATCACTCAAGCTCTACGGTGGCTCTTATTCAACCGACTGCGCCAATCCGGCTGCACCCCATTTACGTGTGGCGGAGACGCTGAATGTCGAAAAGGGCAACAAACGCATGACCGGCGAAAAGCTGATGGCCGCCGCCAGCTATTTCGAGCCCAACACTCCCGCCAACTATCAGATGGCGTTGCTAAGCGAAGTGCGCGGCGGCGCCCAACTGATTTTCGTTGTCTATAGGGACAAGGCCGGCCTGTATATCGAGTTGATGGGCGACCCCAAAGTGGAGACCGCGCTCACAGCCATCCTCGGGCGGGCGCAGTTCAAGGGCAAATATCGGGACTGCGATGCCGCGAGCCGGGCACCCGTTCCAAGAGCCGTCGCGGCGCCCCCCGCGCCCCATCCGGACTCAGTGGAAAGCTGGGACTACGTACGCGACCGGAAATTCAAGGCGCTCCATCGCAAGGCAATTGGGGCCAAAGCCCGGGAGCCCTGGATCACTGATCTCGACGGACCCGCTCCACCTGCCAGAATGGTCACGGTGGCTGGTACGGATTATCGCCTGCTTGCCGTATGCAAACCTCACGACTGCGCTGACAACAAGTTGATCGTTTTGTATTCGCCCGCAAACAAGGCTGTCTATGGAAGAATCTTTGAACGCGGCAGGGTCACCCTGATCGGCAGACCATCCGCCGAAGTGGCGGCCGAACTGGAACGACTGTGGCAGACCGAATGGCGCCAAGGCTACTAAGGAACAACCGCCCCCCTCGCGAGCCACGAGCATAACCGCCAGGAAATCGATGGCTTGGCGGCCTACTTCGTCACCCCCGGCACCCGCGGCACGCTGCTCGTCACATCCCCGCACTGCGCCCGGTGGCGCAAGGCATGATCCATGAGGACGACAGCCATCAAGGCTTCGGCAATGGGCGTCGCGCGGATGCCCACGCAGGGATCGTGACGACCATGGGTGACGACTTCGATCGGCTCGCCCTTCAGATTGATCGAGCGGCCCGGCAGCCGGATGGAGGACGTCGGCTTGATGGCGATATGGGCGACGATGGGTTGGCCGGATGAAATGCCGCCCAGCACGCCGCCAGCGTGATTGGAGAGAAAACCTTCCGGCGTGATTTCATCGCGATGCTCGGTACCCTTCTGCCGCGCGCTTTGCATGCCGTCGCCGATCTCCACGCCCTTGACCGCATTGAGCCCCATCAGCGCATGGGCAAGATCGGCATCGAGCTTGTCGTAGAGCGGCTCGCCCAGGCCGGGCGGAACATTCTCGGCCACCACCGTGATTCTTGCGCCCACCGAGTCGCCGGACTTGCGCAGGCTGTCCATGTAGGCTTCCAGCTCGGTGACGATCGCGGCGTTGGGCGAAAAGAAGGCATTGTTGTCCACCTCGTCCCAGGAATCGAAGGGAATTTCGATCGGGCCAAGCGCGCTCATGCAGCCGCGGATGACAACGCCATGATTTTCCCCGAGCCATTTTCTTGCGATCGCGCCGGCGCCGACCAGGGGTGCGGTGAGCCGCGCAGACGAGCGTCCCCCGCCGCGGTAATCCCGCAGGCCGTATTTCTGCATGTAGGTGTAATCGGCGTGGCCGGGCCGGAAGGTCTCGGCGATGTTGCCGTAGTCCTTGCTGCGCTGGTCTTCGTTGCGAATCAACAGAGCGATGGGCGTGCCGGTGGTCTGCCCTTCGAAAATCCCGGAAAGGATTTCCACCGTATCCGACTCCTTGCGCTGGGTGACGTGACGCGAGGTGCCGGGCTTGCGCCGGTCAAGATCAGGCTGAATGTCCGCCTCGCCCAGCGCCAAGCCCGGCGGGCAGCCGTCCACCACGCAGCCGATGGCCGGGCCGTGGGATTCGCCGAAAACGGTCACGCAGAAGAGTTTGCCGAGTGTGCTGCCGGACATAGGAAAGGGCGGTAAAACGCTGAAAGGTTGGGGCCAAGTCTAGCACAGGCGGCCTGACCCGGCCTGCCGGGCTCGGCCCCGGGCTGCGCGCAATAAGCGGTTTCCCCGCGCGGCGTCTTGTGCTCAAATCTGGCCTTTCAGCATCAGCGGCTGTGAACGCCGATAACAGCGAAACGCCATGCTAGTTTCCGTCAGCGAACTGATCGTCAGGTATCTTGGGCAGCTGGGTGTCGAATACATCTTCGGCATGCCCGGCGCCCATGTACTGCCCATCTACGATCGCCTGTATGACTCGGGGGTAAGAAGCGTGCTCGCCAAGCACGAACAGGGGGCCGCCTTCATGGCTGGCGGCTACGCACGTGCATCGCACCGCGTGGCTGCCTGCATCGCCACGGCCGGACCCGGCGCCACCAATCTCATCACCGGCATTGCCAATGCCTATGCCGAGCGCCTGCCGGTGCTGGCGATTACCGGGGAGACGCCGACCTACATCTTTGGCAAGGGCGGCCTTCAGGAAAGCTCAGGAGAGGGCGGCGCAATCGACCAGTGCGCGCTGTTCTCCAGCATTACCCGCTACCACAGGCTGGTTGAACGCACTGACTATCTCGGCCAGGTATTGAACCAGGCGACCCAGGCCCTGCTCGGGCCGCAGCCGGGGCCGGTGCTGCTGTCCATCCCCTACAACGTGCAGAAGGAGATGGTCGACACGCTTGCGCTGGAGCAGATCCATTTCCCGCGCCGCACCATGCCGCCTGACAACCCCCCGCATACCGGGCTGGCAGACCTGTTGCGTGCCGCCCGCTATCCCGTGATCGTGGCCGGCTATGGCTGTATTCAGTCCGGCGCGCGCGAATCAGTCGCGCAACTCAGCGAACGCTTCAACATTCCGGTCACCACCAGCCTGAAAGGCAAAGGCGTCGTTACCGAAGGCACGGACCTTGCCCTGGGCTGCCTGGGCGTAACCTCAAACGGCGCCGCTTACCGCTATCTCGTCGACCAGGCTGACCTGCTGATCATCCTGGGTGCGGGTTTCAACGAGCGCACCAGTTATCTGTGGAACTCGGACCTGCTCGCCGGCAAGAAGATTGCGCAAGTCGATCGGGACGCCGGCCAGCTCGGCAAGGTATTCCGGCCGGACGTGGCGATTTGCGGCGATATCCGCGAAGTGGTGGATGAAGTATTCGCCACCCTCGAAGCCGAGGGGACCGCGCCCAAGTGCCTGGGCAGGCTGAGTGCGCACCATGCGCAACTGCAGCAGGCGCAGCTGAAGGACAGCGACGTGGTCGCGCAGAAGGCCGATTTCGGGATCATGGAATTGTTCTACCGTCGCCTCGCTCAGCGCTTCCCGCGCAACGCCCTGGTCTTTGATGACAACATCGTCTTCGCGCAGAGTTATTACGACGTCTCCGACCGCAATCACTACTTTCCCAATTCGGGTGTCTCGTCGCTCGGGCACGCCATCCCCGCCGCCATAGGCGCACGTTGCCATGCCCCGGACAGCCCCACGTTTGCAATCCTCGGCGATGGCGGTTTCCAGATGTGCTGCATGGAAATCATGACTGCGGTGAATTACTCCATCCCGCTCAATGTCGTGGTCATCAATAACGGCACCCTGAGCCTGATCCGCAAGAACCAGTATCAGCTTTACGGCGAACGCTACATCGACTGCGACTTTTCCAACCCGGACTTTGGCCTGCTCGCACAATCCTTCGGGATCCGGCATTACCGTATCGAAACCGAAGCGGAGCTTGACGCGCTGTTTGCCAATGCCGATCTGGAACATGATATCAACCTGATCGAAATCCTTCTCGACAAACATGCCTTCCCGCGCTACCTGTCGGCGCGCTGACGCGGTTGCACAAATAGCTGCGCAGCGCGACGTCATCGCCAGGCTGGAAGCGGATTTGTGGGACGGCGGCTTCCACGAAGCGCTGCTGCCTTCTTACCAGGCTGCATGGCGCCGGCTTGAAACATTGATCGCAGCGAATGGCGAGGATCGGCGCCACCGCTTCGTGCTCGCCATCCCGGTGGCCGACAGCCCACAGCAGTTGAAAGCCTGTCTTGAAAGTCTGCTCGAACTGTGTCGCGTCTTCGGCTATGGCGGATTCCGCGACGGCCACTACCAGAAGGTCTCGGTCATCATTGCGGACGATACGCAAGACCCCGAGCTGATCGGCGCCCATCAGGCGATCGCCCAGGCATTCGACGGACTTGGCATTGCCACCACCTACTTCGGCCTCGTCGAACAGCTTGCCCTGGTGGATACGCTGGCAGATGCGGCAAGCCTTGCGCGCATACTCGGCGAGGCTCCGCGCGAGGCGTTTGCCCACAAAGGCCAGGCAATGATGCGCAACCTGGTTTACCTGAAGCTTGCGCAGATCCATGCGTCCGACGAGCCGGTGCTCTTCCACACACTCGATGCCGACCAGCAGTTCAAGGTCAAGGTCGCGGCGGCAAACGGCGATCGTAATGTATGCGCGGTAAATTTCCTTGCCGAACTCGACGCCATATTCAGCGCTACCGACGCATCGGTATTGACCGGAAAGATAGTCGGCGATCCGCCCGTTTCACCAGCCGTGATGGCAGTCAACTTCTTGCATGATGTGTCAGGCTTTCTGCAAACAATGGCGGCGAGCCAGGCAGAGCTGCCCTACCGCACACCCGGAACGGGTCCTCACGATGGCGATGCCGCGTATCACGACATGGCCGAGTTGTTCGGCTTCAGGCACGCGGATCAGACCTACCCATATCGATATACGCGGGGAGGCAGCCCGAGCAACGCCGACTGCCTTGCCGATTTTGCTGCCCGGCTTCAACGCTTCTTGCACGGCGAACACCCGACCCGCGTCACCTACTACCGCTACCAGGCCGCGCACACTTCGGTGCAGCCCGCGCGCACCGTTTACACAGGCAACTACGTATTTCGCCCCGAGGCCATCAACTGGTTCATTCCCTTCGCCCCCCTGCGATTGAGAATGTCGGGCCCCACGCTGGGACGGCTGATGAAGGCCGAACTTGGCGCACGCTTCGTTTCCGCCAACCTGCCCATGCTGCATACGCGCACACTGGACAAGACAGCGGCTGCGGAATTTCGTCCCGGGGTCGTCGTCACACATGATGCAATCGACCTGGGTGACGAATGCATGCGGCAGTTCTATGGCGATGTGATGTTGTTTTCGGTCGAGCAACTCACTGCACTGGGCTACCCGCAAGCAGAGCTGTCTGACGCAAGGATTGCCGCCACGCTCGATGCCGTCCACGCTGACATGACACTGAAGTACGCGTCCCTGCACACCAAGACAGGTGAGATCCTGGACTCGCTGAGCGAACTTCTGCACGACCCTGCGCATTGGTGGCATGACGCCGCGCACACCGATGCACTGGCGCAGTTCAGGACCTTCCTGGCCAACATGCAGCGCAATTTCGGCGCGGACGCGGCATGCCACGCCCGCATCACCGCGGCTAACAATTGGCTGCACTGGCGGACCCGCCTGCTCGATGCCCTTGGCCATTACCACGCCGACCGGTACGCGTGGAATCGGGCGCTTGCTGCGCTTCAATTGGACCAGCCATGATCGCCCGGCTGCGCCATGCGCTGCACCGCCGCAAGCAGCCGCTTCGTTACGCCTATCTCAAGACGCTGCTAAGCACGCAGAACATGGGGCCGGAAGCAGCACTGAAGAAGCAGCAGCACGACCTTGAGTGTATGGTCCGCTTCGCTGCAGCCCGCGTCCCCTACTACGGCGAAACGCTTGCGCCATTTCTTCACCGCGACGGCATCGACCTCAGCCGTTTGCCGATTCTGAGCAAGGATGACGTGGTCGGGCGCCTGGACGATTTGCTGGTGCGCGAAGCCGATCATCGCCGGGTCAAACGCGGCCACACCGGGGGTTCCACGGGAAAGCCCGTGGAATTCTGGTACGACGATGACAAACATGAACTCATGCGCGCCGGGATGATGCGCAGTTACATGCTGTCGGGCTGGCGTCCGGGGCAGAAGATCCTCAATTTCTGGGGCGCGCGGCAGGATGTCGGTGCGGACGGTGTGTTCGGCAGCCAGCTTGGTGACTTCATCGCGGCCGAGCGCACCATCGCCGCCCACGAATACACCGATGCCCAGTTGCATGACTGGGCGCGTGTCATCCAGTCCTACCATCCGGTGCTGCTGCAGGGATATCCGTCGGTCCTTGGTGAAGTCGCGCGTCTGGTCCTCAACTTGCGGTTGGTCATGCCCAAGACCCTGATTGGTGTGTATTCCACCGCCGAAGTCCTCACCCAGGGGCAACGCGAACGCATGGAGCAGGCTTTCGGCTGCAAGGTCTTCAACCAGTATGGCAGCCGCGAAATTCCCAACATTGGGTGCGAATGCCGCCACGGAAACATGCATGTCTTCACCGACATGGTGTATCTCGAATCGGTCGACACGGAGGGCGAAGATCGCCTCCTCGTCACCTCGCTCACGAACCGCCTGATGCCCTTCATCCGCTATGACATCGGCGACACCGGACGCCTGCTTGAAGGCGGGTGCGATTGCGGCCTGCCCTTCCCGTTGATGGCAATGAATGTGTGCAGGCAGAACGATCTCATCCGCATGCGCAGCGGCAAGGCCGTCCACCCGTCCTACTTCAACCGCCTGCTGTATGGGATGACGCAGATCCGTCAATACCAATGGCTGCAGCGCGACCGGGACAGCCTGGAGCTGAATGTGGTCACAGATCGGCCCCTATCCCCCGAAACGCACGCGTCGCTTGAATTGCAGTTGCGCAGCGAAGTCGAGGCCGATCTGGTTCTGAACATCAATTACCTCGATCACATTCCGAAAACAAGTTCGGGTAAACATCGTTTTGTAATCGGGATGGCAGAGCATGCAGGTTATGGGGAAACGGCCCATCGCGAATTATGGAATATTGCCGGAGCACCGACATTGGGCCGGTAGAATAGAGCCTATGCATCGTTTCATTCTCCTGCTGCTCGGCGTTGCCCTGATCATCCCTGCACACGCAGATGTGTTTCCATCCGAACTGGTGATCACCGACCCCACTCCCACCCGGTTTTCAGTCTGTCTCAATTACGGATGCGACACGGTAAAGATGGTCGGCTTTCAGCCCAACCAGTGGGCCGCGATCAAGGCCCTGTTTCGCGAGCCGCCCCGCAACGCCGCAGAGGAAAGGGAACGTCTGAAGATAGCAATCGCCCTGATCGAGTACCTGGTCGGCGATCTGGCGGGAACCAGCCAGGACAAGGCTGGCGATCTGGCAGGGCTTGGCTTGCCGGGACAACAGGACTGCATCGACGAGTCCGTCAACACCAGCCTGTATCTGACCCTGCTCCAATCCGTCGGCCTGATGCGCTTTCATGCCGTGGAGGATCGCGCCACCCGCGGTCACTTCCTGTTCGGCTACCCCCACACCACCGCCGTCATCCGGGAAATCAAATCCGGTGACAGATATGCGGTGGACAGCTGGTTCTACGACAACGGCAAGCCGCCGGTCATCATCCCGCTCAAGATCTGGCGCAGTGGCTGGGAACCGCCGGACTCGACCGCCAAGCCCATTCCCGCGATACCCGAAAGCCATTGAAGTCGCGTAACGCTGCGCCCAATTGGCGCGCGCATTGCGAGATCGCATTGAATTTCCTATCCTTTTAAGGCGAGTCGGGTTTCGCATTCGGTTCTTCCAATGACCGCCCTCCGACTCGCGCCTTACAGTCCAGAGCGGCTGCCGGGATGCCGATAACATTCCGCGCGACCGCACACTCACCTCACGGGAGCAGCGCGATGGCAGGGGGACTTTTTCAGGGCCTGGTCAAGTTGCTGGACGCGGGGAGCACCTACCTGCAACACCAGCAGTTCGTTGATCGCCTGCGTAACATGCAGCTTGAGGAAGCGAAAGGCCAACTGGCCACCTATGTGCGCGGCATGTCTGACGCAGGGTTTAACGGCCTCAAGCTCGCCTTGGCATTGTTCGCGAAGAACAGCAAGGAGCCAGGCACCAGCAAGCTGCTAAGCGGCTTGCTCGAATCGCTCGACGCCGCGCGCCAGAATCCTGCGCAAGGGGTTCCAAGCGAGGCCACAACACCTGTCCATTTGGCCGACACCGCACCCGTGCAAGGTTTCGACGATGACCTGAAGCTGGTTGCCGGATGGCACGACCTGGATCAGGACGGTCGCGTCGCCGCCCTGAGCGCCCACCTGGCCGAGCTCATGCCGAACGCCTTCAGCGCGTTTCGCGCGCACGTCTCACAAATGATCGATAACGTTGGCGCACAGATTCGCGAGCACGAGGCCAACGAGGACCGGGCCTGGGGCGGCTTTGCCGAGGATCGGATGAGTTACAGGCTTGCCCGCCTCCAGACCGGCCAGCGCGACCCGGCGTTCCTGGCGCGCCTTCGTGAACTGCAAGACTACCTTGCCTTCTTCGAGTGGGTGGGCAAGGCGTCGGATCTTGTCTGGGAGGAACGCGAGCGGCAGCTGCTTGAGGCGCAAGCCCGCGCACAAGCCGCTCCGACCAATTCGCCATCCGACCAGACGACCGCGTCAGCCACGGGCGGCACGGAGACTGCAGAAAACGGCGACACCGGCGAACTCGCAGTGATTGCGTTGCTGCGCACCCAGCTGCAGCAGGGACTGGCAAACGGCGAGATTCGCGCCGAACGGCGGGCGAGCTACGAGCGCTTCCTCGACAAGATGGAGGGGCTTGTGGTGCCGCTCAGCGATCCGAACGTGCCCGTGGCCGAGAAGGCCAAGCTTCTCGGCCGGTTTCGTGGGCTCATGGCGGAATTCCAGCAGGCCTACGTTGCGCCCGGCGCCGCCGACCGCCTCGACGGGCTGCCCGAAGGCGCAAGAGCGCGGACACTCGAGACCTGCATCGCCGACATGAAAGGATTCCTCTACCGGGAGCTGGCACAGTCGCCGCCGCAACACGCGGCCGAGCGCCTGCACGAGCTTCTGGGCGACCTGACGCGCGCGCATCAGGAAGTGGCGGGACTGGTGGAAGACGAGGCCGCCATCGCCTTCGAACGCGAAGCCTTGCGCAGCACGGCCCAGGGTCTGCACGACTTTGCCCAGCGCGAGCACCTGATGCTGGTTCGGCCGCTTTGGCAGTGTGCCGAGGTGATGCCGTCGGCTCACGGGCTGTTCTACGCCGGCGCAGCCGACCTGGGAGAGACGGTGGCTGCCCTGGCGGCGCGCCTGCGGCTCGACGTCCCATCCGCGCGCGGCCAGTATTACGGCCAGGCACGCTGGGACGCCTTGCGCTCGTGTCACGTCGGGCGTGTTCGATCTGCGCGGCTATCGTCCCGGACTGGTCCACAGCGACGCGGCGGCAGCATCAGCACTGGCGGCCACTGCCTACGAACTGGGACTCGCGTGCGCGCTGGGCAAGCCGGTCGTGGTCGTCACGCGACCGGACGACGCCTTGCCATTCGACGTGGACATCGCGCCCTGCGAGCTCTCGGGCGACGCCGACCAGGACTCACAGGCGCTGGCCGACGCGCTGGATCGCGCCTGGTACGGCCGCCAGCGCACAAGCGGCGCGTCCGGTCTTGCCCCGACGTTTGCGTTCCTGGACAAGATCACGCGCGAGCATCCGCGCCGCCGGATGCTCGAAGCAAGCGGCCTGCTCGACGCGGCGCAGATCGACGACGCGATCGGCTTTGCCGGCTGTGTGAAGCAAGTCCTCCGCGAGCAGGGCCTTGGCGACCTGCAAGCCATTTGGCCCGCATGGGCGGGACGCTACCCGGATGCGGCGACGCCGACCGTGTTCCACGTCATGCCATTCTCCGAACCGTGGTCGAACGACATCCGCGACACCGTGCGCGCCGCCTCCACCGCGCGTGGCTTTGTCTACCGGCGGGGTGACGAGGCCGATGAGGGACGAATCATCCAGGCCATCTGGGACGACATCTGCGGCGCGAACCTTGTGCTGGTGGACCTCACCGGACTGAACCTCAACGTGCTTGTCGAGCTCGGCATGGCGCACGCGCTGGGCCGTACCGTGCTGGCGGTGCGCCAGGCCGGACTCAAGGAGCCGCTTCCCCGCAACATCGAGAAGCTGCGCGTGCTCGACTATGATGGCGCGCCGAGCCTGTCGCGCATCATCAAGAGCCGACTGGCGACCAACACCCACCATGGCTGAGGTGTCGCGGACGGGCGGACACGGCGGGGCATCGACGCTCGCGCATCGAATAAATCGAGTCCACGGCTTCGGTCATTTTCGCCGCTGCGCCCGCAATTCGCTCGCACTCAGGCGCACGGCGTTCTGTGGGCTGCCATTATCACGACCGAGAATACCTGACCGGATAAACTGCCGTCGCAAGAGCTAGAGAGGGCCGGGTGTTCACTTTCTTTTCCGGGATAATCGTGGTTGTGCGCTTATCCGAGAGGCGGGCCGCGCAAGAGTTTGCATTGCGGTTGACGCCGTGCACTTGGATCATCTGAAGACGGCCCCTTCAATCATCTGCAAACAAGGACACCCGCAATGGACACCGCCAAGCTATACAAACAACTCATCCAGAGCGCCGGGGAAGACGTCAAGCGCAATGGCTTGATCAAGACGCCAGACCGCGCCGCGGCCGCATTCAAGTTTCTGACGCAGGGCTATACACAGTCGCTGGATGAGTTGCTCAATGACGCCGTATTCGATTCCGACAACAACGAAATGGTCATCGTCAAGGACATCGAACTCTATTCAATGTGCGAGCACCACCTGCTGCCGATTGTCGGCAAGGTACACGTCGCCTATCTGCCGCAAGGCAAGGTGATCGGCCTGTCAAAAGTCGCGCGCATCACCGACATGTTCGCGCGGCGCCTGCAGATCCAGGAGCAGCTCACCACCCAGATCGCCGAAGCCATCCAGACCGCCACCAACGCAGCCGGGGTCGGCGTCGTCATCGAAGCCCAACATTTCTGCATGATGATGCGCGGTGTGCAAAAACAGAATTCGTGGACCATCACCTCGATGATGCTGGGCGCGTTTCGTGATAACGACCGGACCCGGCAGGAGTTCTTGCAGTTGATCGGGAAGAGGAGTTGAATGACCGATCTTCATTGACCGTATCAGTGGCAGATACTGAGGTGTTCCGCGAATATTACTCTGATAGTGAGTTAAAGCGTAGAGTTTGCGCAAAAAGCGTTGGCGTGGTGATTTGTCAATGCGCGCAGCGCTCGCATGGCGTTGATCTTTTTCCTTGTTAGTGACCAAACTTTCAAGGAGATACAAGCCATGCGAACGACCACGATTGTGTCGCGAGTGCTCGCTGATTGCAAAGCCTTCATGCATCTGGCGCGCGGGCAGAGACTAGGTGATTTCCGCTTTACTCTGCTCTAACGGTCAATCCCATTGCGCTCACCCAACTGGCGCTGGGCAGCGCATCGAAGACGACGTTGCGGCACCGGGTCAAAGCGGTGGATCGATTATTGGGTAGCGCCTCGTTTGCCGCCGAGCTTCTTGATGTCTATCCCATCGTGCCTGCGCATTGGCTTGATGGGGCAAGCCGCTGCTCATTGTGATGACTGCTCAAGTCTGTCGGCAAACTTTCACTGGCACTTTCTACATGCCTCGTGATCGTGTAGGGGCGCTCGATCACGCTCTACGAGGAAGTTCATCCGAGACGCCATCTGGCTGCCTATGCGGTACATCAGCGCTTCCTGGAGCGTCTGGCGTGCGTGCTGCGGGCGCAGCAATCCGCACGCACCATCCTTACGGATACTGGATTTCGCGGCACTTGGTTTGCGCTCATCAAGGCGCAGGGCTGGGACTGGGTGGGGCGTATCCGTAATCGGGAATTTGTGTGTCGCGTCGCAACCGGTCAGCATGACGCCGCTGACAAGAAGAGTACGCGTTGGTTTCCCGCCAAAGATCATTCTACGTGGGTGCACATGCCATGAGCAATGATTTGGGCCTGTTCGACACGACCAGCAGTAAACCCAACCGCTCTCGCCTGGTGCGCGTCAAACGTCTGCCGACTGCGAGAAAGCATCGCTACGCAAGCGGCAAGGAGCGTCGCGACAGCCAATCGAAGAAGGTCGCTGCCGCCGCACGTGAGCCATGGCTACTAGCGTGCTCACCGGGGTTGGCGCACTTGAGCGCAGAGGCGATCGTGTCAATCTACGCGCAGCGGATGAAGATCGAACAGAGCTTTCGCGACACCAAAAACGAGCGGCTGGGCTTGGGGCTGACGCGCTCACTCTCGCATGGACAACGACGTCTTTCAACGTTCTTGCTCATCGGGCACATCGACGATCATCTCTAAGCGCCAGATCGGCTAGGCGGCCAAATTCTACGCAGACCTTCAAATTTGGATATTGATAGCTTCGTAAACGGCCAGCGTACAAACACGGTATATCTCGATGACACAATTTGGGTATACAAAACCCGCCTTATGCGGTAAATAGGTGACCCGCTTAATGCAAAGATCATCTGTACCATACATGCTACCCCATCCATCAATCCAATGCCTGCGCATGCATAATTCGTGGGGAAACCTCAGTCTCAAATCCCGTTTGTTTGATCTTTGTGACAGCAGTATGTTCTGTGCCTTGGTCGATCTTCTTGCCGAAGCTGACAGTCCCGAGAAAGACGCCAATACCTTCCGATGAGCCAGCCTTGTAGACAAAGGTAAGGCCAAAATCGAATTCAACAAAGCGAGGCATTCCGCTGTTGAGATCGTTAAAGTGGCCATTTTCGCTGAACTGCGCTCTCTTAGGATTGATCTGCGCGCCTTTGTCTTTAATTGAGCCTGGGCAGCAGTTGCTCCGCCAACCATATTCGCCATTGTCTGCTTGATAAGTTCTTAGTTTACCAAGGTGCATCGCTTAGAGTAACTAACACAACTTATAGTTTAGGCGCCTATTTTTTGCATTGACTCATATATTTCAAATTGGATACTTCCTAATTCATAAGAATTGTCCAGCGGATACTGATTATCCAGCCAATATCGACGACAGATGGGCCCTGGAAAAATGACAGACGAGATGCCGCAATTTCTAAATCCAGTAACTTCGATACCTATAGTTATTTCCGCCCTCAAGGCGCCTTACCGTGCGGTGCGCTTGAAATACTCGTCTCCATCGGGATTCAAATTCAGTGCTTACACGCAAAGGAAGTACTCAGTCGCCTTTAGGCAGGCAACTAGTCGCACGATAGCTTTCTTGTTAACCGCCAGACTATCCAGGCCAATTAACCGGCTTCTTTCGGTAGTCTCATCTTTGAGAAGTTCGACGAACCCTTCGGCATTGAGCGCTCCTTCATAGGTGCAGAACCAAAACGCTCCCTTGGCATTGACCGCCGAGGCCGCACTGATGGATTGCCGCTGCCCCGGGCGATGCACGACCGGAGTCTGACCTCGTACTCCCCAGGTCTTGCCATGGACGGTGTCGGCCCGAAATCCGGACTCGTCCCAGAAGAATACTTCGGCCCCTTGCGCCTTCGCCTGTCGCGCAATCGCCGGGTAGGTTTCGCGTTGCCATTTCTCAATTGCCTCCGGGTCGCGCTGGTAAGCGCGCTGCAAAGGCTTCTGGGGGGTCAATGCGAGCTTGGCCAGCAATTTCCTCCAACGGCGGTCTGCCCCAGAAGCACACCAAACTTCTTCTCGATCAGTTGTGCCACGACAGCCCGTGTCCACAAACCGAAGTCCAGACCATACTGACGCGGGTCACGACCATTGACCCAGCGAAACACCTGCTTCTCCTGCCCCGGCGTCAGGCTTCGTGGCCGTCCCGTCGCTGGAGTGAGCGCACATCTTGATGCCCACCCCCGGGCGAAACGCCGCTTTGATCCATTTGTAAATCGTCTGCGGTTGAAGCCGCTGGCCGTGGTCACTTTCGAATCCGCTCATTTTCACGCAGGCGTTTCATAGCCATCAGCCGGATCTGCTCAAGCATTTATTCAAATTCCGTCAGTCTCGCTGCCCGCTACAATACGATGTGTATGGAGATGCCGATGGTATGCAAATTGTCACCTTACTTGGCGACTACTGAGTAAATTCAAATAGCTGGACATTGGGATGTGAAACTTCAGGTAATAAGACGTAGGCTAAACATTCTTGCCACTCCACGATACCAGGTTATTGCTTGCCGCTTTTCTAAGAGCGTTGCGGCCAAAAAGAATAATTCCGTTCTCAGCTCCGGCGCGCCATGTGCCTGAAGAATTTCGGATTGATTGTTCAAGAAGGTATGGCTTATTTTTTCAAGTAATTCTTTAAAGTTGAGTACGGGTTCAATAATAAATGTTGAGAATAAAGCGTCTAGCGACGTAAACAGTACTCGGGACATAATAGTTTCAACATACTCTGATTCAGATCGACATCTCTTTTTTTTCAGTAGCAGTCTGATCTAGAGTCAATCGTCGCAAAGAGTAACTAAATTCTTCTGTGTCTGTCATTGCTTCAGTAATAGAGTAAAATATCTAACATCAATTATTTTAGTTTCTAACACTCGCACGACGCCTTGATAAAGGTGCAAGTCGCGCGTATAATTCAAACAGAATTACCTTGGTCACAAACATTTTACATTGGTTTTGATTTCCTCCCTTCATCCCCGCCGAAGACAGAGTCTGACGGGCGGAACAATGCGGCGCAGCGCGATGTGGACGTCAAGCCCACATACGTTAAAGCAGCGAGTCCCGCTCGCGAAGCGAAGCTTCGCAAAAGCGGGGCGAGTTCTGCGCCGCCCGCCCGGCAGGCTCAGGCTGAGGGAAGCCGAAGGCCGGGGATGTGGGGTGCCCTTTTCTTTCGACCCTTTCTTTTGGGCAAGCAAAAGAAAGGGTCCAGCTGCCGGGCTGCCCCCGGCCAACAGTCGGTAAGTTCAACGAGCACCTGACTACTCAAAAGGTGCTTCGCGCCGACCTATAGCTGGATTGCTTCGCTACGCTCGCAATGACAAGAGGCTGGGTGTTGCCCTTGTGGTGCGGACGTGAGCGCGAGTAAAACGGGTTTACTGAAGCAGCAGGATGTCGGGGAAATTTACGTCGCCTAGGCGTTGCGGGGCCCGGCTCCCCGACGGGTCGGGGCCATCATCTAACCGAATGAAAACAAATAACAACTGTTTAGGCGCTCAGCAGATGGCATGCTAGGTGCTTTGTGTCAGGAATCCGGTAGGATTGGCATCGGGTTTTCTGTGAACCACACGTCTCACACTGCAGGAGGTCTCCCATGAAGCTGACCGTATGAAGTTAGGCGTGGCAAGCGCCACCTCCGCATCTTGCGGCGGCATTCTCACCGGCCCGGGCGCAACTGCTGTCGTACCAGGACGAGCCCCAGGGGATAGGGATACTCGAAGACGTCGATCAGGCAACCGCTGTTGTGAGCAATCCACGCAACACCATTCCGGGCCTGGTCGGAATCGAGTTAGACGCGGCCGGTACGCTCTACGGCCTCTCGTCATCAAACAATTCCCTCTTCAGCATCAACGCGACGACGGGTGCCGCCAATCTAATCGGTGGGACGGGCCTCAATACCATTCTTGAAGGAGACCTCGCCTTCGATACCACCACGGGCACGTTGTGGGGCGCATATGACCTGGCCACGCCGAATCTGAATTTCTTCACCCTGAACACGACCACGGGTGCGGCGACCTTTGCCTTTGGCCTGACCGCTTCCTTCGCCGACTACTCGGCCATGGCCTTCGATGGCGCAGGAAATCTGCTGATACTGAACACGCAGTCGACGACACAGGATTCCCTGCTCAAAGTGGCCAACGACAGCACGCGTGGCAAAGCGTGCCGCATGGACGGCAATTCAGCCCTTCAAAGCATGGATTACGATCCCGTGACCGGCAACGTCTACGTGACCGACAGCGGAACCAAGGTGCTCTACACCCTCGATACCGCGACCGGTGCGCTTCGTTCATCAGCACCGCCACGATAGGAGACCAGCTCACCGGCCTGACCGTTGTGCCTCAGACTCAGGGCGTGCCGGAGCCCGCGACGGTCTTGCTCTTGGGCGCGGGTCTGGCAGGTCTCGCTCTCGCGCGCCGCAAGTCATAAGGGATTTCAAGACAGCATAAGTCCCACTGTGGCGGGGCTTGTTGTATCCGGTTTCGAGCGATAGGCGCAAGCCGCAGCTTCCTTGCTGGAGGTCGGCCAATGCGCAAACGTTACAAATGAGTTCACTTGCTCATTCTCTCCAGCATCGCCACTCCCCACGCCACCCCAAACCCCGTCTGCTCCCCCGACACCGCCCCCAATCCACCCTTGCAGGCGCTGGCGGAAAGGTCCATGTGCAACCATGGCCCATCGCCGGCAAAGCGCGACAGAAAACGCGTCGCCAGGATGTGATCGGCTTCGCCTTCCAGGGTGCACTGCTTGACATCGGCCACGGTCGAATCGAGGCTGCTGTCGTAGTCTTCGGGGTAGGGAAACACAACCAGGCGTTCGCCGCTCGCCGTGGCGGCGCGCGAGGCCTGGTGCGCAAGCGCGCTTGATGTGGCAAACACGCCGGACATGCGGCTGCCAACCGCATAGTGCATGCTGCCGGTGAGCGTGGCGAAATCGGCGATGAGGTCGGGCTTGCCGCGCGACGCCAGGGTCAGCGTGTCGGCCAGCACCATGCGGCCTTCTGCATCGGTGTGCATCACTTCGATGGTGGTGCCGTTGAGCGCCTTCACCACTTCATTCTGCCGGTAGGCTTGCGGACTGATGTGATTCTCGGCCAAAGCCAGCCAGCCGTCGATTGCGACCGGCAATTTCAATTTCGATGCGGCGGCCATGATGCCCAACGCCACGGCCGAACCGTTCATGTCCTCGTGCATACCGTGCATGTATTTTGCCGGCTTCAGGTTGTGGCCGCCGGTATCAAAGCAAATGCCCTTGCCGACCAGCGCGACATGTTTGCCCTTGCCTTTTGCGCCTCTTCCCTTGTAGCTGAGGTGGACAATGGCGGCATCTTTCGCAGGCGAGCCCTGTGCAACGGCGCAAAAGGCGCCTGCGCCCATCTTCTTCAGCTTGTCGAATCCATATTCCTCAACCGTCCAGCCGTAGGTCCTGGCCAGATCCTTGATGCGCTTGCGGTATTCGCCGGGCGTCAGTTCGTTGGGCGGCAGCACGGTCAGGCTGCGGGTCAGCATATTGCCCTCGGCGATTGCCTGCGCCGCATCGATGCCACAGCCGGAAACGCCAACCAGCACAGCCTTCTTGAGCGCCTTGCCTTGAGACTTGGACTTGTTTGATGGCAGGGGCCTGGCGTTGACCGCCAGCACATAGGCTGCATCGCGGCCAATCAGCTTGCGAAAGTCCGGCTCGCCGAGGACGACCACCGCAACGGATTCCGGCTTTTCATTCGCCAGGCATTCCCAGGCTTTACGGACTTGCGTGTGCCGTTCGAAAGTGGGTGCCTGGCCATCAACCATGGCATAGGCCAGCAAGCTTCCATCCATCTCGACTGCAACAGGTGACTTGGCAAGATCCTCGATCCTGGCCGCGCGCCTTTTTAGTGCGGCCTTCAGTGCATCAAGGCCCGGCGCGGACGGCAGCGTCCTGGCCTTGGGCACCAGGACCAGCACATGGGCGAACATGGACAACTCTCGTGCGGAAAAATCCGTCTTCTTTTCACTGATCTGTAATGACATGTTTGGATTCCAAATGAAGCTCGCACATTGAAGGGACCTGGCCTTTCCGGGATAATAGCGCGTTTGTTCAAACCCCCCGCTCCCGTATCAGAAGGGCTATTCATGAAACTGGAAGACAAGAAGCGCGTCCTCAGGGAAATGGTGGTTCACCGCCGTTTCGAAGAGCGTTGCTACCAGGCTTATATCGAACGCAAGATCGGCGGCTTCCTGCACCTGTATCCCGGCCAGGAGGCCTGCTGCAATGGCGTCATGGAAGCGGCGCGGCCCGGTTACGACTACGTGATCACCGGCTATCGCGATCACGTCCACGCCATCAAGTGCGGTGCTGACCCCAAACAGGTGATGGCCGAGCTGTACGGCAAGGAAACCGGGTCATCCAAAGGCCGTGGTGGTTCCATGCACATTTTCGACGCCGAGCATCATTTCATGGGCGGTTATGCGCTGGTGGGCGGGCCTTTCCCGCTCGCGGCCGGCATCGCCAAGGCCATCCAGCTCAAGGGCGGCGACGAAATCGCCATCTGTTTCCTGGGCGATGCGGCGAATAATCAGGGCACCTTCCACGAAACCATGAACATGGCTGCGCTGTGGGATCTGCCGGTGCTGTTCGTGTGCGAGAACAACCTGTATGGCATTGGCACTGCCATCGAGCGCTCCACCGCCGTCATCCACCAGCACAAGCGGGTCAGCGGCTACGGCATCGAGGCGGCCGAGACCGATGGCCAGGACGTCGAGAAGGTATATGACGCAGCCAAGCTTGCGGTCAACCATGTGCGCACCCGCAAAGGCCCGTACTTCCTGGAACTGATGACCTACCGCTACCGCGGCCATTCCATGTCCGACTCGCGCGGCTACCGCAGCCGCGAAGAAGAGGACTTGTGGAAGCAGCGCGATCCGATCTTCATGCTGCGCGATCGTCTGATCAAGGAGAACGCCATGACCATGGCCGACTATGAGGCGATCGAGAAGGAAGTCGATGACTACATCGAAAACGAAGTCATCAAGTTTGCCGAGGAATCTCCCGAGCCCAAGCCTGAGGAACTGGAGAAATACGTGTTCGCCGAGCGTGACACCCAGCGGCGCTGGCTGACCGGCCAGGCCTGAGAAATGGTCCAGGCGACTGCGCGACACTGTCTTTAAGGAAACAACATGGCAGAAATGATGTACTGGGAAGCCATTCAGCGCGCCCATGACGAAGAGATGGCACGCGATCCTCTGGTGATTTGCATGGGCGAGGACATTGGCGTGGCAGGCGGCACCTACAAGGCCACCAAAGGCCTGTATGACAAGTACGGCCCGCTGCGCGTGATCGACACGCCGATTTCGGAGAACTCCTACACCGGGCTGGGGATAGGCGCGTCCTACCTCGGTGTGCGGCCCATCATCGAGATCATGTCGGTCAACTTCGCCTGGCTGGCAATGGACCAGATGTTCAACTCGGCCGCCAAGGTGCGTTATATGTCCGGCGGCCAGCTCAGCGCGCCAGTGGTAATCCGCTCCGCCGGTGGGTCCGCCCACCAGCTCGGGGCGCAGCACTCCGCACGCATGGAGAAAGTCTTCATGGGCATCGCCGGACTGCGCGTGGTCACGCCTTCCAATCCCAGGCAGGCCTATGGTCTTCTCAAGTCGGCGGTGCGTTGCGACGACCCAGTCTACATCAACGAGCACGAACTGATGTACAACATGAAGGGCGAAGTGCCGGACGCCGAGTACTTCCATCCGCTGGAAGGATCGGAGATCGCCCGTTCCGGCACCGACGTCAGCCTGTTCGGCTACAACGTTTCGGTGCACTGGTGCCTGAAGGCGGCGGAGATACTCGACAAACAGTACGGCATTTCCGCCGAAGTGGTGGACCTGTATTGCCTGGCACCCCTGGACCGCCAGGGCATCCGCCAATCGGTTGCCAAGACCCATCGCGCGGTGGCGGTGGGGGAGGACGAGGCGCCGGTATCGGTCGCCTCGGAAGTCCTTGCCATCATCAACGAGGAATGTTTCTTCGACCTGGATGCGGCCCCGATCCGCATCAACTCGGCCACGGTGCCCCAGCCCTACAACCACGCCCTGGAAATGGCCACCATCCCCGATCATGAAGACGTGGTGGCGGCGGTGCTGAAGCTTCTTGGCAAGGCGTGATGCGGCAGGGGTCAGGGGTCGGGATTCAGGGATCAGGGATTGAACAATTACCGCGACTTGAAAGTATGGAAGGCGGCAATGTCCTTGGCAGAAGATGTCTACAGGGCTACTGAGTCCTTCCCGTCCCGGGAAACCTACGCTCTCGCAAATCAACTCCAGCGCGCTGCGGTTTCCGTCCCTTCCAATATTGCTGAAGGTCATGCTCGAAGCTCGACAAGAGACTACTTACGCTTTGTTTCGATTGCCCAGGGATCGCTGGCCGAGATCGAGACCCAGCTCGAACTTTCTCGACGCCTAGACTATATCGGCGAAACCGCGCTGACCATGCTTCTGGAACAAACCAACGAATTGGGTCGCATGCTGCACGGCCTCAGAAACGCGCTTGCCGCCAAGCTAACCCCTGAATCCTGAATCCTGACCCCTGAATCCTGACCCCTGACACCTGAATCCTAAATCCTGACCCCTATGAATCATTTCGTCATAAGCATGCCCCAGCTTTCGGACACCATGACCGAAGGCGTGGTGGTGACCTGGGAAAAGCAGCCCGGCGACCGGGTCGAGCGCGGCGACATCGTGGCCACGGTGGAAACCGACAAGGCCATCATGGATGTGGAAGTGTTCAAGGCCGGCTACCTGGCGGGCCCCCTGGCCGAAGTGGGCAGCACCATACCGGTGGGCGGGGCGCTGGCTTACATCACGGACACCATGGGCGACGTGTCCGTCGCCGCCAGCGAAGTGGTGGAGGAACAGGCCCAGACCGAAATGATTCCGCATCATGCCGGCACGCCCATCATCATGCCCCAGTTGTCGGACACCATGACCGAGGGCGTGGTGGTGACCTGGGAAAGAGACGCCGGCGATCCGATCAAGCGCGGCGACATCGTGGCGACGGTGGAGACCGACAAGGCGATCATGGATGTGGAAGTGTTCCAGGACGGCTTCCTTTCCGGTCCGCTTGCCGATGTTGGTTCGGTCATCGAGGTGGGCCACTCCATGGCCTTTGTCGTCAACGATGCCGCCAAGGTCAACCGCACCGGCGTGATCGTGGGCGGGGATCACAAGGTCAAGGGCACCCATGCCATGAAGCCGGGCACGGGCGAGGCAAGGGCAGCCAGGCCTGCGCCGGCCCGATCCAATGTGCCCATTACAGCCCCCAGCGCCAGCGGCATCAGGGTCGCGCCTGCGCCCCGTCCCGCAAGCGGGCGCCAGGTTAGCCCCTATGCGCGCCGGCTTGCCGCGCAGGCGGGCGTGGACCTGAACAAGCTGGCCGGCAGCGGTCCGCGGGGCGTGATCATCGCCGCCGACGTGGCGCGCGCGCGTCCGTCCATGGCCGAAGTCGCCCACTCCCTGCCCCAGGTCGACGTACCGGGTAAGGGCCGTGCCATGTCGAGCATGGAAAAAGCCGTATCGCACGCGATGACGGCCTCGCTGACCCTGCCCACCTTCCATGTGACGGTCAACGTCGACACGGCCAAGCTCACCGCCGCCGCCAAGGCGCGCAAGGTGTCGGTCACCGTGGCAATCGCCAAGGCCTGCTCGGTCGCCATGGCCAACTTCCCACGCATGAACTGGGCCTACCAGCCGGTGGACAAATTGGTGGAGCGTCCCAACCACGACTTCGGCGTGGCGGTGAAATCCGCTGATGGCGGCCTGGTGGTGCCCATCCTCCACGGCATCGAGCGCAAGGGCCTGGAAGAGCTGCAGGCTTCGTGGAATGACCTGGTGCCGCGTGCGCGGGTGCGCAAGCTGGCCCCGGCAGAATTCGCCAATCCCACCTTCACCATTTCCAACATGGGCATGTTCGGGATTGCCCATTTCACCGCCATTCCCACGCCCGGCATCGCCGCCATTTTGGCAATTGCCGCCACTGGTCCGCAAGGCACGCCTTTCACGCTCACCGCCGATCACCGGGTGTTGAATGGTGCCGATGTGGCGTCCTACCTGATCCAGCTCAAGCAGACCATCGAGGCGCCGGAGACCTGGCTGGAAGGCGCCGGCGCAGCGGTGGTGGAAGCGCCTCCCATACCCGAAGGCAATTGGGATTATCCGGTCGTCATCATTGGCGGCGGCCCCGGCGGCGAGGACTGCGCGCGCGACCTGGCCGACCACGGCCTGAAAGTCGCGATGGTGCACAACGAACCTTTCCCGGGCGGCGAGTGCCTGTGGCGCGGCTGCATTCCGTCCAAGGCGTGGCGCGCCGCGGCCGACCGCATCCGCGACCGCGGACACGACGGCATGATCGGCATAGCCGGCACCCAGAATCCGTCGATGAATTGGGAACAGGTGGAGCATCATCGCCGCGGCGTGCAGCAGGCGCGCGGCGAAATGGCGCTGAAGACCGACAAGGGCATGAAGATCAATGTGATCGAGGGTTTTGGCGAGTTTGTCGATGGCCATACGCTGAAGGTCACCGCGCCCGACGGCGCCACCAGCACGCTCAGCTTTGGCGCAGCCGTCATTGCAACCGGGGCGCCCCCGTTTGTTCCGCCCATCCCCGGCGCGCGCGAGAATCTGGCGAGTGGCGGCGTGGTCACCTCGGACACGATCTGGAATCTGCCCGCTCCGCCAAAGCGGCTGGGCATCATCGGCGGCGGCGTCATCGGCGTGGAAATGGCGCAGATCTTTCGCGACTTCGGTTGCGAGATCCTGATGCTGGAAAAGAATCCCGGCATCCTGGCCGAGGTCGAGGAGGAAATTGCCAAGACCCTCATCGGCCTGCTGGAGAAGGAAATCAGCCTGGTCACCGGCGCCGCCATCGACAGCATCACCGGCACACCCGGCAAGATGCAGCTCGCCTACAAGAACAGCGCCGGCGAGGCGCATACCTTCGACTGCGACGTGGTGTTGATCGCAACCGGCAAGCGGCCCGATACCGGCAGGCTCGGCCTGGACAAGGCGGGGGTGGCATTGGACGGCGCGGCAATCAAGGTCAATGCCCGCGGCCAGACTTCGGCGCCCCATATCTATGCCGTGGGTGACGTGATCGGCGGCTACATGCTGGCCCACACCGCGGCCACCCAAGGCCGCGTCGCGGCCGACAACCTGCTCGGCCACAAGGTGGAGTACAACCAGGACCTGGATTGCGGCGTCACCTTCAGCCGCCCCCAGGCAGGTTTCGTCGGCCTTACCTTGGCCCAGGCAAAAGCCAGGGGCATCGACGCAGTGGAAGCCAAGCTACCGATGAGCATCGACGCCAAGGCCATGATCACCGGCGAAACCGAAGGCATGATCAAGCTGGTGGCGGACAAGAACGGCAGCAAGATCATCGGCGTGCATTTCCTCGCCGACCATTGCGACACCCTGATCGGCGCCGGCGTCATGATGGTGGCGGGTGGACTGACGCTGGAGCAGGTGGCGCGCGCCACCTTCCCGCACCCCACCCAGACCGAGTTGTTCGGCGAACTCGCACGCCGGCTGTTGTCGCGCTTGCGGCGCACCGCCAAGGTCAAGGCCTGAACCGCGGCTGGCCTCGAACTCAGCCCGGCCCTGCCCCGGTATGCCCACCATCACATTCACGCTCATCGCCGTCAATGTCATGGTGTACCTGCTGGAAGTCCTGACCGGGCCGCGCATGGTCAATATCTTCGGGCTTTGGGCGCTCAACGTCCCGGGCGCGTTCCATCCCTGGCAGCTGCTCACCTATGCCTTCCTGCATGGCTCGCCCCTGCACCTGGGCCTCAACATGTTCGGCATTTGGATGTTCGGCTCCGCGCTGGAACGCAAATGGGGCGAGTTGCGCTATCTGCTGACCTACCTGATGAGCGTGGTCACCGCGGCAGCGACCCACCTCGTCGTCACCGGCTATCTGATGCGCTACAGCGGTCCCGTCATCGGCGCCTCCGGCGGCGCGTTCGGGTTGATGCTGGCCTATGCACTGTATTTTCCCAATCACCGCATCGCTCTTCTGATTCCCGCCCTTGCGGTTCGTGCGCGCATCTTTGTCTTGGGCTATGGGCTCGTCGAACTGGCGCTGGGGATGTTCGGCAGCGGCGAAGGGGTTGCCCACTTTGCCCATCTGGGAGGCCTGTACGGTGGCTGGTTGGGCGTGCAGTATTTCCGCGGGCGAGGCGTGTTCGGAAGGCTCGGCAGGCGTTGATCGAAGCCGTGCGTGAATGCGCCAAAGGCAGGCCAGTTGCTAGAATCAGTGGCGATGGACAGTTCTCCCTGAAACAGATTTCAATTCAGCATGACCAATCAAGCCGTTGACTCGCAGAAAATCCTTCGGGCACTGATGGCGCTGCACCGGGCATGGCCCGTCGAAAACCGTATCCGCAAGGAAGCGTGCGACAGCACGCGGGAAACCTATCTGGGCGTGCTGACCCGTTGGGTGCAGACCGCCAGCGCGCCCGCCCCTGACGGCTTCGATGCCGAAGAACTGGATGAGTTGCTCGCGCTCGATGCCCTGTTTCTGACCGAAGATGAACAAGCCATCGGCGCCGCGCCGTTTTGTCCGGTCGAGACCGACATCGTCGTGCGCTTTCCGCACCAGGACCTGTATGCGCTGTCCGCCCTGGACGCGCTGGCCTTGCCCAGGATGCTCAACACGCCGGGGGTGATCGAAACCCATTGTCCGGTATCGGGGCATGCACTCAGTCTGCAACTCGACCCGCAGGGAAATCCCATGCAGGGCGAACTCGACAAGGCCGTTGTCGTCCTGAGCAAGACCAGCAATGAGATCCACCATTATTCTCTCGACCTGGCGCCCGGCATCCGGTTTGTTCACCCGTCTGCAGCCGCGAGTTTTTCCCAGTGTCTGTCGCTGGCCGAGGGCGTCGCCGTCGCCAATGCGTTCTATGGCTTTCAGCGCAAGCTGCTGAGCGGGCGGGAATAGCGCCATATCGGCTAGAATACGGCCTTGCAAGCGCCACCTGCAGTGCCATGTCTTCACTCAAAACCGAAATCCATCGCCGCCGCACCTTCGCCATCATCTCCCACCCCGACGCCGGCAAGACCACGCTCACTGAGAAGCTCTTGTGGTACGGCGGCGCCATACAAGTGGCCGGCGAGGTGCGCGCGCGCAAGGCCAGCCGCCACGCGACCTCGGACTGGATGGAACTGGAGAAGCAACGCGGCATTTCGGTCACCTCCTCGGTGATGCAGTTCCCCTATCGCCAGCACATCATCAACCTGCTCGACACCCCGGGGCACGAGGATTTTTCCGAAGACACCTACCGCACGCTTACCGCGGTCGACTCGGCCGTGATGGTGATCGACTCGGTCAACGGCGTGGAGGCGCAGACAATCAAGCTGCTGCATGTGTGCCGCATGCGCGACACGCCCATCGTCACCTTCATCAACAAGCTGGACCGCGAGGGCAGGCCACCCATCGAATTGCTGGACGAGATCGAGTCGGTGCTGGGCATGCAGTGCGCGCCCATGACCTGGCCGATCGGCATGGGCAAGGCCTTCCGCGGCGTCTATCACCTGTACGACGACCGCGTGCTGGTGTTCGATCCACATGCCGACAAGAGCACCGGCGAAATCATCGCTGGTCTCGCCCATCCCCGGCTGGACGACTGCATCGGCGACCAGGCCCACGAGTTGCGCCAGGAAGTGGAGCTGGTGCGCGGCGCCTCGCATGCCTTCGACCGCGAGTCCTATCTCGCCGGAAAACAGACCCCGGTGTTCTTCGGCTCGGCGGTCAACAATTTCGGCGTGCAGATGCTGCTCGACGCGATCGTCGATCTGTCGCCCGCGCCCAAGGCGCGCGCTGCCGAGTCCCGCGAGGTGGAACCGGAAGAGCACAAGTTTTCCGGCTTCGTGTTCAAGATCCAGGCTAACATGGACCCGCGCCACCGCGACCGAATCGCCTTCGTGCGCGTGTGTTCCGGCCGCTTCGACCGCGGCATGAAGATCAAGCAGGTCTCGACCAACAAGACCCTCGCGGTCAACAACGCCATCACCTTCATGGCCCAGGACCGCAACACCGCGGAAGAGGCCTACGCCGGCGACATCATCGGCATTCCCAACCACGGCACGATACGGCTGGGCGAGACTTTTTCCGAAGGCGAGGCGCTCAAGTTCACCGGCATTCCCTCCTTCGCGCCCGAATTGTTCCGCAAGGCGCGGATCAGGAACCCGCTCAAGATGAAACAGCTGCAAAAAGGCCTGCAGCAACTGGCCGAGGAAGGCGCGACCCAGTTGTTCCGGCCACTGGCCAACAATGACCTGATCCTGGGCGCGGTCGGCACGCTGCAGTTCGACGTCGTGGCACATCGGCTGGAAAACGAATATGACGTCGATGTCGCGTTCGAACCCTGCGAGTATTCGACCGCGCGCTGGCTGCGCGGCTCGGATTCGGATCTGAAGCAGCTCACTGACAAATACGGCTACAACGTTGCACTGGATGGGGCCAACGAATATGTCTATCTCGCGCCCACGCGGGTCAATCTGCAACTGACCGAGGAGCGGTTTCCGGATGTGAGGTTTCTAGAGACGCGGGAGATCTACTAGGCGAGGTGGTCGGGTCCAGGCGCGCGATCGGATTTGATCCGGCCCCTTACCCCGGCCTCTCATTCCGATTGGGAAGCTTCAGTCGACCTCTGGTGCAGTAGCCGCGCTTCGGAACGCGGAACAAGAGCAGCACCCATTCCTCGCCTCTTGTTGCGCGACACGCAACACGCTAGTATGTCTTGATGATTGCCTCGTTTCGACACAAAGGTCTGAAGAGGTTCTTTGAATCCGGCAGCCAGGCCGGCGTTCAACCCTCTCATGCCAAACGTCTGCGTATGCAATTGGCCGCACTTGATACCGCTCAGACCATAGACGATATGGACATCGCGGGCTATCGCCTGCATCCGCTCAAGGGCGAGGATCGAGGACGGTGGTCGATTTGGGTGAACGGAAACTGGCGCATCACCTTCGAGTTTCAGAGCGGCAATGCGTATGTCTTGGATTATGAGGATTATCACTAATGGCCATGCACAACCCCCCTCATCCTGGGGAATTCATTCAGGAAGTTTATTTGGAGCCCAATGAGCTGAGCGCCCGCGAGCTTGCGTCCAAGCTTGGCGTGGCGCCATCCACCCTAAATCGAATTCTCAAGGGAACCAGCGGCATCAGTCCCGAAATGGCGCTGCGCCTATCCAAGGCAATTGGCCGCTCACCTGAGTCCTGGCTGGCCATGCAGGATAGTCATGACCTGTGGCAGGCCAGGCAGGTTGTCGATTTGCGCGATGTCACCAAGGTCAGGTTCAAGGCTGCATGAGAAAGCATCACTCGGAATTCACCCTGACCCCTTAAGTCCAGCGGATGGGGATGGCCGGATGGTTTGAATTTGGTGTGAGCCAGGACGTGGGAGTACCTGTCGAACGGGAATTCTAACCTGCCCCTTTGATTGAGAATGGCGAATCTAAATTATTCTAAGGTGAGTACTTGGCGAAGCTAGTGTTGAGATTCCCTGTATCGACATCTGATGTTGACACATTAGCGCGCATCGAACGAGTCGCGGGTTCGCCTGCAAATCTTGATACTGAGCCATCAACACGCGCAGTTCTCTTCTTGCGGGCAGCATCAGGACGAGCGGGGTTCAGTCTCGCTGCTTTCTATGTGTGGCTTGGGGCTGAAACTTCAACGGACGAGGAAAGAAAGATCTGGACACATCCGCAAGTGGTCAAGCACCTGTCTCTTGGTTTTTCCGCAATAAGGACGATCGCACTGTGCGCGCGCTCAATCTTCGACCACAGTACCAAGTCGGGGCTCCATGCGAAAATGGTGACTAAGCTTTCTGCTCCAGATTTTGATAAAGTTTGTAAGTACTGGGCGCCCGACGATTCGATCAAAGAAGGCGATGCCCGGCGTGGCCTTGCGTTTGTTCAGAAAGTCCTCGCGCGGTGCGCAGTCGGAATCAACGAGGCGAAGAAGTCGAATTGCATTCTGACTCGCCGAGTCGCGCTAATGAAGGCTTTTGCTGACAGAGAAGGGGCTCATATATCCCTTCAGCATTACGAACTGGACCTTCTAGATGTTGTTCATGTCGTTGCAACAAGTGCGCTCTTGGGTGCCGTGATTCATCACTTTGATAAGCGAGCAGACGGTGCGAAGTGGCTAAATGAAATCGATCAGGCGGCATATGAAACTGGAACTGAGCTTTTTCCCGAACTCACTCGTGTGCCACGCCTCTTTAAGAGCTTTGATCTTGAAAGCTCGCTTCGCAATTTCTACAAGCCCCATTTCTCGGACGGCGTTGACTACCTGAGTACCTATTTGCTTTCAGCGCTGGGATGGGATGGTTTACCGAGGGAGTTCCAAGCCAGGTGATCGGATATGACAACGTTACAACGTAGAAGCTTTCGAGAAGCTTTCGGGTAGAGTAGAGAACAGGCTCTCGCCTGCCCTCCCTCATCAAACCGTGCATGCGGTTTGCCCGCACACGGCTTTCCGATGTTCTTCACGCCAAGGCATGCGCCGATTTCCAGCCTGCTGCCGTGGGAACCTTGTATAGCCCATAGCGTCCGTAGAGATCGACACTCGGGAATCGGCCTGCGCCGATTCTTCGGTCTTTCACTTTGTGGCGCTTCATCAAGTGTGTGCGCATCCGTTGTTCCGCGTGAGCCTTGACCTTTTCCATGACCAGATTCGAATTTCGATAGGGCCCAATCGTGGTCAGGTCTTTCATTATCACATCCGGCCGCCATATTGGGGCGCGGGGTAAACAATCAAATGGGTGGAATTAAACGGGTCAGCGTCAATTGTTGCGGGTAATTCTAAGGGGATACGCTGGCGCGTTGGAGAACGGCTTAGGGCCTCGAAGTGATCGAATCACAATGATCGGTGAGTTAAGGTCATCTCTGAATCGATCTGCTGGCTGTATACGCAGCAGCGTGATTTTCCAACTCCACCTAGAGTTTCACTCCAGCGACTTTCAATACCGCGAGCAGCGTTTTAAGCGCGGGCGATGCGTTGCAAACAGTATTCGAAGAACATCGACTGACGAAGCAAGCGCCTCAGGGATGGCGGCCGCTGCCAGGACGCTTCCGCATCCGCGCAACAGTCGGGCTGTCAGGGCGCTGGCTTGCTCGCAATGACCGTCTGAAAGTAGCTCGGCCCGCCGGGGAACAGCGCGTGATGCGCGACGGCCCGAACTTGCAGGCTATGCTCCGGCAGGATCGCCGCATAGTCATAAATTGGGTGCAGGCCGTTGTTCGAAATTGCCCAGTACATCACATTGGCGACGCGGTAATACAGCACATGCAAGGCACGCAGCAGCGGGTTGCCGCGCGGCACCGCAAAATCGGCGACCAGCAGCTTGGCGCCGGGTTTCAGCAAGCTCACCAGATGGTCGATCACCGTTGCCATCACGTCGGGGGTGAACACGTTGAGAAAATAATTCGCGCAAATCACGTCGTAATAGCCAATGCGGTCGTGGCGCAACAGGTCGCCGCAGATCAGTTCGGCCTGGGCGCCGGCGGCGTCGAGCTTGGCCTTGACCCGCTTCAGCATTTCCGGTGCGAGATCCACACAGGTGACCGCCGCGCCTTTGCTGGCCGCATGAATTGCGTCCTCTCCGCCGCCGACACCGGCATACAGAACCCGGTCGCCAGGCTGAATATATTGCAGTTCATGGAGCTTGGACGCACGGATCATGCCGCACGAATACACCGCAGCGAGCGGTTCGTAAAACCATGCAGTGTGGTTGTAGCGGTTTCTTGCGGCGGGCGATTCATCCATCGGCGTAACCCTGTCGAAAGGAGTAGGGATAGGAGGTTGGCAGTGACTTGGGCCTGTTGGCAATTATTTCACGCCTGCGACGAGGCCGATTCGGAATGCAGCCCGCGAAGCGAGACGCGCCGCAGTGCCGGCCACTGCACGCATCCATTCGGGGTCTTTCATAATCAAATCTCAACAGCTTCGCTGGCGGAAAGTGATTCTGCCAGGCGAGCCGCAATTCCTGCGGCGCCGTGCAGCATAGCCAAGCATGCCCAGACCGACGAGCATCATGCCCAAGCTGGATGCCTCGGGCACCAGGACCACACCTTCAAGGTGCACCTCGTAGTTTCCCCCGTCGCAAAACCCCGAAGGATCAGGACAGAAACTGGCGTGGTAGTCCAGGGTGTAGGGATGGCCATATGCCCCGTCCCAGGCAAAATTGCCTATGCCATAGCTGTAGCCGGCACCCCACGTCACGCCGCTCAGGAACGGCACCGTGGAGCCGTTCCAGGTCACGCTCCAGCCGCGCATGTCCAGGCCCGTCGCGGTCCCGCCGATCACCGGAATGCTGTCGATGTAGACCGAGCCGGTGTTGCCGAAATAACACCAGGGTGCGTCAATGGGATTGCTTTCGCCGGCAACGGGGCAACCGGAATGGCTTGGGCCCGGCACGGTGGTGACGCCTATCACCAGCCCCGTCGTGCCCATGGAAAGGGGCGCGCTGCTCGCGTCGCCGTGCAGCCCGGGTCGATGCGTCGGCATGGTCTCTACACCAAAGTATGAGCCGGACGAGATGCCTAGCTGGTAGCCATTGCCGTCAAATACCGGAACGCCTGCGGCTATCGTCAGTACATTGCCGTAATCAAGGTTGGCCGCATCGACGCTCGCGGCGCCCATCACGGACACGCCAATGGCCAGGGCCAATGATCTCTTGAACATGAACTCCTCCTCCGAAACATTGCGGTCCGCCCTGATCTGGCAATCGTTATGGTTGGGGCGAATTTCATTATTGGCCGCGAGGGGTAAATTGCAAGCGGCCCGCTTGGCGCTGCACTCACGCTCTGTTATCCGAAATGACCCATCCAGACTTACCAGGCACCTTGGTGGAACCTGCGATCGAATGGACTTTGATCCTGGCCCCTCATTGCGGCGCTACTCGTATGGATGCTGCGCACCGGCGCTTGAAGTATCTACCCGCTCCGTTGCAATTCCAAACGCCTGCTAAGGTCCACCCACCGAAAATGACAGTGCCGCCCCGCCCGGAACGGCCGGCCCGGCCTGCAAGGTCATGAGTTGCGCGAGCAGGGAGAACGAGGTCTTGCTCTGCAAGTCCGTGTCGCGGATATAGAACCAGCTGCCCCGGTATGGGACGGCGACCGCCGCATCATCGGGCCGAGCCGGGGCTGTTTCGATGCTGAACACGCCACGTAACACGTGGTTCCAGTCGAAGGGTTCGCCGCTTGCCGTGTGGGTACGCGTCACCCGGCCGGCGTTCTCGTCCGAGGCGGGCACCTGTACGCCTTGGGAAAGGTAATACAACACCCCGGTCATGGCCCGCGTCGTGATGGCGATGCTGTGGTCGTCGGGTGCGTCGATGCCGGTAACGACGCGATAACGGTTGATGCCGGGGTCGAGCTTCAGCAGCGACCGAAAACGGATGGCGTCAGGATCGTTCACGGCCCGGCTTGCAATGTGCAATTCGAATTCGCGGTTGGCAGCTTGGCCGACGTCGACCAGCCCGCGCGTTTGCAAGGCGCGCAGGGCGTGCACGGCTTCACGGAAATCATGAAACTCCGGTTCCCGCTCCGGTGTCGGGCCGGACGCGGAGGGCGCGTTCTTGAGGCCGTTCATGGTCTGTACTGCCAGCACCGTCACGCGTTCGATGGACCAGCCCGAGCGGGTAAGCAGCAACAGGGTTTCCAGACTGATGGGCGTGAGCATCTGGCGGACGAATTTGTCTCCTTCCAGAGGCGTGTAGAACAGGGAGGGCTTCTCGAAGTAGGCCGCGGAGACCGGCCCGATGGAAAACGTGGGATCGACATGCGGCGGCAGCGTCGCCCCGACACCGATGCTGCGGTCGAACTCCAAGCGCCGAAACGACACGTTCGACGTTGAGGAAATAAATGCGATCCCGATATTTCAAGCGCACCAGGTTGAGCAACAGCTCCTGGTCGTTGGTCTGCTGAATCGCCATATTGTAGTCAAGCCGATTGCCTCTGATGGCATCCGGTCCCATGTGCGCGCATCCGCCCAGGGTAAGGACGAGCGTTAGCAATAGCGCTGTCGTTCGCATTGAATCCTTTCTTCGTCTCTTGGCTTCATCCTGCGTCAAGGCAAGTCTTGAATTTGAACCTCTGAGTTACGGCGAGGGCACGGCTGAGCAACGGCGCGGCCCACGCGTGCAGCGCGGGCCGCCGCTCATGCGCCGCAAATCATTCCGGCGCTTGTCCGCGCAGTTTGCTGAACCAGAACTCCATCTGTTTGCCGGCCGCCTCTCTGCCGCCCAGGCCAAACGAAATGGCGACGGCCACGGCCACCGCGCCGAACACCAGGGCGAAGGCCATGTTGACGATGTTGTCGGCAATGCCCATGGCCGACAGGCCCATGGCCAACACCAGGCCGAGGATGGCGTAGCGCGCTATGTTGGCCATGCCAACGGCACGTTCCGAACTCACGCGCAGGATTCCCTTGTAGGCCAGATTGGCAAGCCAGTAGCCCACCAGCAGAATCGCGATGCCGAGCAGCACATCACTGCCGAACTGGATGAACATGCTCACGAGGTCCTGCACCTGGGTGAAGTCCAGGCGATGCGCCGCTTCCACAGTGGCGAAAAGCATGGCGAAGAAGACTGCGATGCGCGTGACCAGGTCAGAGACCTTGAAGTTCTCGGAGAACAGATGGTCCATACCGATTATGGCAGGCAGCTTGTTCAGGCCCATATTCGCCAGCAGGCCACCGAGCAGCCCCGCCGCCAGGCGCGCAACAAACCAGGTAATGACGAGAATCAGCGCCGCCGCGAGGATGTTGGGAATCGCCGTCATGATCATGCCCAGCATGTCGGTGGCCGGGCCGGAAATGGCGCTGATCTGCAAGGCATCCAGGGCGGCGATGAGCGCCGGCACCAGGACCAGGATGAACACCAGCGTGCCAGCCATCCGGGAAACCCGCACCACGCCCTTCATGCCGGCACTCTCTCCCAGCTTGTCAGCGCCCGCCGCTGCCAACAGACTGGACACCAGACCGCGAAGGATTCTGGCCACCAGCCAACCGGCGAGTCCGATCAGGCCGGCAGCAAAGATATTGGGCAGCATGGTCAGCGTCCGATCGACCATGTCGCGCACCGGATCGAGCATGCCGTCCAACTGGAACGCGCCGAGCACCGCGGGCAGGAACATCAGGATGACCAACCCGAACAGCACATTGCCGACATTGTCGCCCAAGGGGGACATGCCAGCCTGTGCGACGAGCTTCTCATCCCACTGTGTGGCCTTGAGCGCCCGGTTGGCGACCGCTTTTACAGCGGTCGCGGCGAGCCAGGCCACGATCAGCAGGAGAACCCCTGCGAGCAGGTGCGGCAAGTAGCGCATGACTTGCGACATCAATTCCGCGAAGGGACCGGACAACTGCTCCAGATCCAGCGTGTTGAATACGCCGAGCAAGGTGGCCAGCAGCACGAACCAGAACACGCCCAGCGCAACCCCGCCGGCGATGTCTATGGGCTTGCCTACGGCGTCGCGGGCGAAGCTGTTGACGCGGGAGAGCGCGAGCATTTTGCGCACCGCCGACCGGGCCAACAAGGCCAGAATGTATCCCACCACCAGGATGCCGACCGCGCCGAGTATGGCGGGCAGATTGGAACCCAATGCACTCTGTATCGCTGTGGAAAATGCGCTCAAATCCATTTTCATGTTCCTTTCTCAAAAGAGACTCAATGCACGCACGACCGGAAGACTCTTCCGTATGAATCGAACGAAGCCAATCGCTTCAACAAGGGCAATTTCTGCAGGAGTGCGCCCACACCCATGACGGCCCTCCGACAAAGCGCAGGCCTATGGGGCAAGATTCACGATATGGGGTGCGAACTTAACCATAGGGCACTATCTCCCACATCGCAATGTTCTTGTTTGGCCCTGGTGCCGGCATTTCGGTAAGCGGGCGCGTGGCATTCGATGTGCACTGCCGGTCAGGCAGCGAGGGCTTCAATTGCAGGTCCGTGGTGAATGATTTGTCAGTGATCTCCCGTTTGTTCAATTCACAGGTTTATGAGCGCTGGGTGAACTGCGGTGGGGCGATTCATATCGTTGCGCTGCGCCAGTACTTCATATGATCCGCTTGTGCTACGGACAATTACGCAGCCAAGGCTTAGGATAGGCGCATCAACCCGAGACTCAACGAGGTCAAATCATGATGAGAGCGATCACGCTTGCCCTCCTGCTTTCAGCGTCGCTGCCCGCACCGGCCGCCACGCTCGTGCCCATAGACGTCGCGCCGCTTGCGGGCGCCGACATCAACCAGCAGTTCGGCACCGACCCGACCAAGGCCTTCATGCCCAGGGAGGCGGTCAACAGTCCGCGCCCGCCGGTTTATGTCGTGCGCACTGAAGACGCGGACAGCAAGCCTCTGCCCTATTTCAAGATTGCGCCGGACACCTACTTCTTTTTCGGCAATATCGCCGAGGTGGATGGATTCAATCGGGGCTTCAACGGCAACGCCGGCTTTGTCGTAACTCAGGACGGCGTGCTGGTGGTGGATGCACTGGGCACGCCTGCGTTGGGGCGCCGCATGATTGCCAGCATTCGCAAGGTGACGGACAAGCCGATCCGCTATCTGGTCATCACCCATGCGCACCCGGATCACTTTTATGGCGCGTCGGCCCTCGCCGCGATCCCCGGCTTGCAGGTCATCAGCCATCAGGGCACCGAGGATTACGTCTATTCCGGCACCATTGAGCGCTCGGTAGCCTACCGCAAGGTCTTCCTGCCGCGCGAGATGAAGGACTTTCATGCAGTGGTGCCGGACATTCTCATCGGCGGCGGCAATCCGGCACACATCAGCCTCAGGTTCGGCGGCAAGACTTTCGAAATCTACGATGTCGGGCATCATCACTCGCACGGCGACCTGCTGATGTGGCAGAAGGAAGACCGCATCCTGTGGATTTCCGATCTGGCGTTCAATGGCCGCGTCACCTATATCGGCGACGGCGACCTGCCGGAAATCGATGCCATGCAGGACTGGATGACGAAGACTTTCCCCGACGTGGTGTTGATGGTCCCCGGCCACGGTGCACCGCAGACCGCGCCTTTCGACATGGTGGCCAAGACCCGGCGCTATGTGGACAGCCTGACCGAGAAGATCCGCGAGTCGCTGAAGCGCGGCGAGTCGCTGCAGGATGCGGTCGCCCATTCCGACCTGCCGGAATTCAAGGACTGGCCACTGTATGACCTCAACCATCGCATCAATGCCAATTATGTGTATCGGTTGCTGGAAGAGGAAATGTTCTGAGTCGCACCCTCCCCCTCCAACAGTTCTTCGCCTAAGCAAGCATCTCGGAGTCGGGGGCCGAGGCCGCTCGCGGACGTGCGGATCCCCACTTTGCGGGGCCCCTCCTTACTGCTCGCACCCTCCCCCTCCGACAACTCTTCGCCTAAGCAAGCATCTCGGAGTCGGGGGCCGAGGCCGCTCGCGGACGTGCGGATCCCCACTTTGCGGGGCCCCTCCTTACTGCTCGCACCCTCCCCCTCCGACAACTCTTCGCCTAAGCAAGCATCTCGGAGTCGGGGGCCGAGGCCGCTCGCGGACGTGCGGATCCCCACTTTGCGGGGCCCCTCCTTACTGCCCGTACCTCGCTGCTAATATAATGCCGAATGCTCTATTCCCTCGTCCGCCCGTTCCTGTTCGCGCTCAAGCCGGAGGTTGCTCATTACCTGAGTCTTGCCGCGCTCGACAGGGCGTATAAATTCCACCTGCTGAAACGGGCCGCCAAGCTGCCCTCCTGCCCCACGGAAGTGATGGGGCTCAGCTTCCCCAACCCGGTCGGGTTGGCCGCCGGAATGGACAAGAACGGCGCGCACATTGATGCGCTCGCAGCCCTGGGATTCGGCTTCATCGAAATTGGCACCGTCACCCCGCGCCCCCAGCCCGGTAATCCCAAACCGCGTCTGTTCCGGCTGCGGCACGCCCACGCGATCATCAACCGCATGGGATTCAACAATCAGGGTGTTGATGCCCTGATGAGAAACGTCAGGCAGGCGAGGTATCGGGGCATACTCGGCATCAATATCGGCAAGAATGCCGAGACGCCCATCGCCCACGCAATGGACGATTACCTGGCATGTCTGTCGGCGGTATATGCCCGTGCGAGTTACGTTGCGGTGAACATCTCCTCGCCCAACACCAGGAATCTGCGCGACCTGCAGGGCGCGGAAGCCCTGGATGGCCTGCTGGCCGGCCTCAAGGCCAGACAGCAGGAGTTGGCTGACATGCATGGACGCTATGTGCCGATTGCCGTGAAGATTGCGCCCGACCTGAACAACGAGGAGATCAGCACGATTTCCGCGCTGCTGCGCCGCCACCGCATCGACGGCGTGATCGCCACCAATACGACCGTGGACCGCGATCGCGTGGAGCATCTGCGCCATGGGCAGGAGGAGGGTGGGCTATCAGGCAAGCCGCTGCGACAGAAGTCCACCGCAGTGATTCGTCAGCTCTACACCAGTCTGCAAGACGAGGTGCCCATCATCGGCGTGGGTGGAATCCTGTCGGCCAACGATGCCGAAGAGAAAATCTTCGCCGGGGCGAAGCTTGTGCAGATCTATACCGGGCTGATTTACCGGGGACCCACGATCGTGTCAAACTGCGTGCGCCGGCTATGTCACCATTCAAACGAATAGGCCAATGAATCAAGAAAGCAGGAGTCCTTTGCCCACCCTGGTGGTGGGCGCGGTTGGCGTCGTTTTCGGTGACATCGGTACCAGTCCGCTATATGCGGTCAAGGAAGTCTTTCACCTCAGCCACCAGATCGGCCCCGATGAAGCCAACGTCATGGGCATGCTGTCCCTGGTGTTCTGGTCCCTGATTCTGGTGGTGTCGCTCAAGTACGTGGTGTTCATCATGCGCGCCGACAACCGCGGAGAGGGGGGCATCATGGCCCTGATCGCCCTGGTCCAGCAGGCCGTGCACCAGCACCCGC
This sequence comes from uncultured beta proteobacterium, assembly GCA_963782495.1. Taxonomy (GTDB): domain Bacteria; phylum Pseudomonadota; class Gammaproteobacteria; order Burkholderiales; family Thiobacillaceae; genus DASQBT01. Next base: position 339,502 of record CAWAJU010000008.1, read on the forward strand.
GGCTCAAATGGGCGTTTCTGTCGCTGGGTGTTTTTGGCGCCGCGCTGTTCTACGGGGATGGCGTCATTACCCCGGCCATCTCCGTGCTCTCAGCTGTGGAAGGCCTGCAAGTGGCGGCGCCTGGGCTGGAATCGGCCATTATTCCCCTGGCCCTTGGCATTCTGTTTGGCCTGTTCTTCGTGCAGCGCTGGGGCACCGGCAACGTCGGCAAATTTTTTGGGCCGGTCATGCTGCTGTGGTTCCTGGCCCTGGCAGTGCTGGGAACGCGGCAGATCATTCGTGATCCGCATGTGCTGCTGGCGCTCAATCCGGTCTATGGATTCGAGTTCTTCCAGATCAACAGGGGCTCCGCCTTTCTTGCCCTCGGTTCTGTCGTGCTTGCGGTGACCGGTGCGGAAGCGCTCTATGCCGACATGGGGCATTTCGGCAAAGAGGCGATACGCATTGCCTGGGGCGGCTTGACCCTGCCGGCGCTGGTGCTGAATTACTTCGGCCAGGGTGCGCTGATACTCGGTGATCCGAGCGCCCTGGAGAACCCGTTCTATCGTCTTGCGCCGAGCTGGGCCTTGTTCCCGCTCATCGTGCTCGCCACCGCAGCCACCGTGATTGCGTCGCAGGCGGTCATCTCCGGCGCCTATTCCATCACGCGTCAGGCCATACAACTGGGTTATCTGCCACGCATGCGGATAGAGCACACTTCGCAAAAAGAAATCGGCCAGGTCTACATTCCCTTCGTCAATGCCATGCTGGCGGTGGGCGTCGCCGTACTGGTGCTGGGTCTGCGCAATTCCTCCAACCTGGCGGCGGCCTACGGCATTGCGGTTACCGGCACCATGGCGATCGATACCCTGTTGGCCTCGCTGGTCGCTTATGCATTGTGGCATCGGAACATCTGGGGGATCATTGCGCTTGCCTTGGTATTCCTTGTCGTCGACTTGGGCTTCTTTGCCGCCAACGTGCCCAAGATTCCTCATGGCGGCTGGTTCCCCCTGGTGATCGGCGTCGTCATGTTCACCCTGCTGTCATCCTGGAAGAAAGGCAGGGAGCTTCTGCTGGCGCGGCAGACCACCGAAGACCTGGTGCTCGAGCCTTTTCTCAAGCAACTGCTGGAATATCCTCCGGCCAGGGTTCCGGGTACCGCCGTATTCCTCACCACCAGCCGCCTGACAGTTCCCCATGCCTTGTTCCACAACCTGCTGCACAACAAGGTGCTGCACGAACGTGTCGTCTTCCTGACCGTGATCACCGAGGAAATTCCCAGCATACCCGACCTGGAACGCATATTTATTCACGATCTGGGCCAGGGCGCTTGGCGCGTGATGGTGCACTACGGCTTCCAGGATGAGCCGGATATTCCCCATGCCCTGGAACTTTGCGCCGCCCAGGGACTGGTCTTCCACATGATGGAAACCTCATTCTTCCTCAACCGCGAGACCATCCTGCCCAGCAAGCTGCCGGGGATGGCGCTGTGGCGAGAACACCTGTTTTCCTGGATGTCGCGCAGCGCGGAATCGGCCATGGAGTTCTTCAGAATTCCGCCCAACCGGGTGATCGAACTTGGCACCCAGGTGGAAATCTAGCAGGATCATCATTGCGAACATGCCAATTTATGGCATGTTCATGCTAGAGTCTGGACATGTCAATCGCGAGCGCTCTTTTTACCGACAGCCAGGCGCGTGTTCTGCGCTGGTTGTTCGGCCAGCCCGAGCGAAGTTTCCATCTGAGCGAACTGCGCCGACTGACCGGGCTCGGCAGCGCTTCCTTGCAGCGTGAGCTCAACAGGCTGGCCGAGGCTGGACTGGTGCATGCCGAGCGTGTGGGAAACCAGCGCCGATTCCAGGTCAATCCGCAAAGCCCGGTCTTCGATGAATTAATCGCACTCATACGCAAGACCCTGGGGTTCGAGCCCATGCTGCGCGAAGCTCTGCAACCGTTGGCGTCGCGCTTGCAGGCTGCGTGGATCTATGGCTCCGTGGCCAGGCAGTCCGATACCGCACAGAGCGACATCGATCTCATGCTGGTCGGCAAACAACTCCGCCTCGCGGACATACTTGAGTTGTTGATACCTCTGGAAACGCAGCTTGGCCGCAAAATCAATCCCACCTGCTATACGCCCAGGGAATTCGAGAGCCGCCTTGCAGAGCCCGATTCCTTCGTCAACCGCATACTCGCGCAACCCACCGTGCCGCTGATTGGAACTATCCGTGAGCCTGGCCGCGCTGGATAACCTGGTCCGCATCGGGCAAATCAAGGCCGAGCCGCGCAACGATGCGGAAGTCAGGCGCATGCTGGCGATGGCGCGAACACGCCTGAACGATGCCGGGCTGAGCAAGCTTTCCCTGGAAGGCCGCTTCACCAGCGCTTATAACGCCGCCCACGCCGCGGCCCTAGCCGCACTGCGGTGGCACGGCTACCGCAGCGAAAACCGCGACACCGTGTTCCAATGTCTATCGCACACGCTCGCCTGGCCTGCGGCCCGCTGGCGCATCCTCGACACCGCACACAGGAAACGCAATCTGGCCGAATACGAAGGATTTCTTGATGTAGAGGAAAGCGTCGTCGCCGAGCTATGCGCCGTTGTGTCCGGGTTGATCGACGATGTGGCCAGGCTTACCAACGCATGACCCGGCAAACCTGATCCGGAGCAAAACGCCCATGCCCGCCCCGCCCCGGCTCCTCGAACTCGTCGCCCGCTTTCGCGACCAGCGTGACGACTACCAGCGAGGCCACTACAACGAAACCCAGTTGCGGCGCGATTTTCTAGACCCGTTGTTTGCGCTGCTGGGCTGGGACGTGGACAACCGCGCAGGTTACGCAGAAAGCTTCAGTGAAGTCGTGCACGAAGATGCCGTCAAAGTCGGCGGCACCACCAAGGCGCCCGACTATAGCTTCCGTATTGGCGGCCGGCGGCTGTTCTTTCTCGAAGCGAAGAAACCATCGATATTCATCAAGGAGGATGTGGCCCCGGCGTACCAACTGCGACGCTATGCCTGGTCTGCGGGTTTGCAGCTTTCCATCCTCTCAGACTTCGAGGAATTCGCGGTTTACGACGGCGCACTCAAGCCTGACCCGAAAGACAAGTCCTCCAAGTCACGCGTGTTCTACTGCAGTTTCGAGGAGTACGTAGACAAGTGGGACGATATCGCCGCGCTGTTTTCCAAGGACGCAGTGCTCAAGGGCGGCATCGAACGCTTCGTCAAGAAGCTGCCAGGGCGGCGCGGCACCGCCACAGTTGACACCGAATTCCTTGCGCAAATCGAATCCTGGCGCGAGCTGTTGGCAAGGAATATCGCGCTACGCAACGAAGGGCTTGATGTCCATGCGCTCAACCACGCGGTTCAGGGCACGATAGACAGAATTGTCTTCCTGCGCATCTGCGAGGGTCGGGGCATCGAAGATGAAGGGCGCCTGCTTGCGCTGGTCAACGGCTCAGCCATCTATGCACGGCTGGCGAAGCTGTTTCGCGACGCGGACGATCGGTACAACTCCGGTCTGTTCCATTTCAGATCGGAGAAAGGCCGCGCCGGCGAACCGGACGAATACACGCTTAATCTCGCAATAGACGACAAGCCGCTAAAGGACATCATCCGCGCCCTGTACTACCCTGAGTCGCCCTACGAATTCTCCGTCCTGCCGGCCGACATACTCGGCCATGTTTACGAACAATTTCTTGGCAAGGTCATCCGGCTCACTCCCGGCGGCCAGGCCAAAGTGGAAGAGAAGCCCGAGGTCAAGAAGGCCGGCGGCGTTTATTACACGCCCACCTACATCGTCGAATACATCGTCCGCCAGACCGTTGGGCGGTTGCTGGAAGGCAAGACGCCCAAGCAGGCCGACAAGCTAAGAATTTGCGACCCCGCCTGCGGCAGCGGCTCCTTTCTCATCGGCGCCTACCAATACCTCCTGGAATGGCATCTCAAGTGGTACGTCGAAAACGAACCGGAAAAGCATGCGCGGGGAAAATCACCCAAGCTGCGGCAGACCCATGACGGCTGGCGTCTCACCGTCGCCGAACGCAAACGCATCCTGCTCAACAACATCTATGGCGTCGATATCGACGCCCAGGCGGTGGAAGTCACCAAGCTCAGTCTGCTGCTCAAGGTGCTGGAAGGTGAGACCAGTGAAACGCTGGGGCTCGCGCAACTGAAGCTGTTCCATCAGCGCGCCCTGCCCGACCTCGACGCCAACATTCTGTGCGGCAACTCGCTCATCGGCAGCGACTTCTGCGACGGTCGCCTCGATCTGGACGAGGAAGAGCGGCGACGGGTGAATTCATTTGATTGGGAACTGGGATTCCCGGAAGTGTTCAAGGCGGGTGGGTTTGATGCGGTAATCGGAAATCCCCCTTACGTGCGCCAGGAATCCATCGCCGACTTCAAGGCCTACTTTGCGGAGCGTTACGCCGCCTACAGTGGCGCGGCAGATCTCTACGTGTTCTTCATGGAGCGAAGCCTTGGTCTGCTCAACCCCGGGGGTCTCTACGGCATCATTGTTTCCAGCAGCTTCATGCGCGCAAGCTACGGAGAGCCGTTGCGACGCACGCTTAGAGAACGTGCCGCCGTGCTGGAACTGATCGACTTTGGCGGCCAGGCCGTGTTCAACAATGCCAAGGATACTTACGTATGCATTCCCATACTTTCCCGAGCGCCGCAACCTGAGCGCATTGCCGCATGTCGCGTGCATACCCTGGAGTTCAACAGCCTGCACGGGTATGTCGAAGAACATGGCTATACCGTTCCCCAGTCCCAACTCGCCCCGGAAGCCTGGTCCGTCCGTTCCGAGGCCGAACGGGCGGTATTCGCCAAGGTGAAAGCGGTAGGGCAGCCATTGGGCAAGTATGTTCAAGGAAGAATGTTCTATGGCATCAAGACCGGTTTGAACGAGGCCTTTGAACTCAGCTCAAAACAGCGGGCCGCTTTGCTCGCCATCTCGCCCGCCAGCAAGTCCCTGATCAAGCCTTTACTCGCAGGGCAGAACATTCGCCGTTACCAGTACGTCGATGCAGAGCGTTTTCTCATCGTCATACCCAACGGCTGGACCCGTCTCGAGTCAGGCCGAAAGAACGCCACGGAAAAGCAGGCTTGGGCTTGGTTGTTGAAAAATCACCCCATCACCGCTGAACACTTGCTGCCCTACGCCGATGCCCTGCACAAGCGTCAGGATCAAGGCGAATTCTGGTGGGAACTGCGGCCCTGTAACTACTACTCTTTCCTGGAAGCACCTAAGATCATCTTCCCGGACATTTGCAAGGCACCGCGCTTTGCATTGGATACCACTGGTATCTATCTCGCAAACACCGCTTACTGCCTCGGCATCGATGACCGCTACCTGCTCGGCATTCTCAACAGCCGCCTGTTCTGGTTGGCCATCAGCCATATCAGCATCCCCTTCGGGGTGCGGGCGGGTGAGTTCCGCTACCGGCTCATTTATCAGTACATGGAAAAAGTACCCGTCCGTATCATTGACATGAAAAACCCCGCGGACTGCGCCAGTCGGGACAAAATGGTCAAACTCGTGGAATCCATGCTAAAGCTGCACGAACAACTGCCTGCCGCCAAGACCGCGCACGACAAGACTTTGATCTCCCGCCAGATTGAGACCAGCGACCGGCAGATCGACGCGCTGGTCTATGAACTCTATGGACTCATACCCGACGAAGTCCGCATTGTCGAGGCGAATGCAGCGTGAAAGCGAACCAATGCGGCGCGGCCGCTGTGTTCTTCCGGATGCTGTGTGGTCGGCTGCTTGAACCTATCGCCCATGCCGAGATCCACTCATGACTCCTCCCAGAGAAAGCTTTGATTCGATGTCGATCCGCATATTCCTTGTAGTCTTGGGTTTCTTGTCAGTTCCATCGCTGGTTGGGGCTTCTTCAGCTACTGAGCACGACCAATCTCAGGAAGCGGCAGTCGTCTCCTTCTCCCAGCCCGGGCTGACTGCCGAGCAACTGGGCGTCATCGTGAATGACGCCGATCCGGACAGCGTCGAAATTGCCGGCTATTACCAGGAGAAGCGCGCCATCCCTGCAAAGAACATGATCCACGTGCGTTTCACCCCGAACCAGCCGAATCTCGGGCAAGCGGAATTTGCCCGCATCAAGCAGATCGTGGACAAGGCCGCCGGCAAGCAGATTCAGGCCTATGCCCTGACCTGGACCCAGCCCTACCGGGTGGATTGCATGTCCGTCACCGCCGCCTTCGCATTCGGCTTCGACAAGTCCTATTGCGCAAGCGGATGCGAACCGACCAAGCCCAGCCCCTACTTCAACAGCCACACCTCGCTGCCCTACAAGACGCTCGGCATCCGGCCCAGCATGAGCCTGGCCGGCACGTCGGTGGCAGAAGTCAAGGAATTGATCGATCGCGGCGTGGCGGCTGACGGGAAGAGCCCCGATGGGACGGCCTACCTGGTCAGCACCGATGATGTCCAGCGCAACGTGCGGGCAAAGGGATACGAGAAGACCCAGTCCTTGCTTCGCCGCATCATCCCCACCGAAATCGTGAAGGCGAATTACATCGAGGGCAAGAAGGACGTGATGTTCTATTTCACCGGCCTGAGCGAGGTGCCGCATGTCAAGGACAACACCTACCTGCCCGGCGCGATGGCCGATCATCTGACCTCGGCCGGTGGCGCGCTGCTGGACAAGGGGCAGATGAGCAGCCTCAATTGGCTGGAGGCTGGGGCCACCGGCAGCTATGGCGCGGTCCTCGAGCCGTGTAATTTTCCGCAGAAGTTTCCCCTTCCGGTAATCGCCATGGCCCACTACCTGCAGGGCGAGACCCTCATCGAGGCGTATTGGAAGAGCGTGGCGATGCCTGGACAAGGCATCTTCATCGGCGAGCCGCTTGCCCGGCCCTTTGCCGGCTTCCAGTCCGACTTCCGGGACAATGTGCTGCGTGTCCACACGCGCTTGATCGAACCCGGAATTTACTCGGTGCAGGCTTCCCACTCGATGGTGGGTCCCTACAAACAAGTCGCGCGCCTGCCCATCGGCTGGGGAGGCAGGGAAATCAGCATAAAAGGGGTCAAGTCCGGTTATTACCGGTTTGAACGCCTGCCTGACAGGAACCCCAAGCCATGACGTCCGGCGCATTGCGGTAGATTGCAGCCGTGCCGTTTCTCGCGCATAAGCAAATTGGAGCACCACCATGTTACGAATCGCATTGCTAGGCTTGGCCCTGGTCGGTCTGGCCCATGCCGCCGGCATCGAGTCCTTTTCTCCTCAAGGTGAAGTCAAGGGCATACGGCAGGTTTCAGTACGCTTCACCGACGAGATGGTGCCGCTGGGCGATCCGAGGCTGCCCGAGCCCTTCGATATCGACTGCAAGGAAAAAGGCGGCGGCCGCTGGGTCGACGGCAGGAACTGGGTATATGACTTCGAACGCGATCTGCCGGCGGGCGTACGCTGCACATTCACCCTCAAGACCGGGGTCAAGACGCTCGATGGGTCGGCTGTCGATTCGCAGTCTTTCCAGTTCAATACGGCCGGGCCGGCGATCCTCGTGTCCTACCCGGAAGAAGGCGATGAAACCATCGATGAAAACCAGATCTTTGTCCTGGGCCTGGATGCGCCGCTCAAGCCTGAGACCCTGAATGACCGGGTGTGGTGCGTGGCCGATGGCATCGCCGAGAAGATTCCTGCCCGGGCAGTGGATGCGAAGACGCGCCAGACCGTGCTGGCACACAGTCGTGATTTCTTCAGCCAGTATCTGGAAATCCTGGACCGGCAAGGCACGCGCCTGTTCAGCCTCGCGCTGCCCGGCAGCACGGTGCAGGAAAAGCTCATGCGCGAAGCGAGCGCGCCCGACGCGCCGGTGGTCGTGATGCAGTGCGCGCGCGCCTTGCCGCAGGACGCCAAGCTCTCCCTGGTGTGGGAAGCAGGCATCGAATCCGCCAGCGGCGTGCCCTTGTCCATTGGGCAGGCGCTGGCGTTCAAGACCCGGCCCGCCTTTTCCGCCAAGTTCAGCTGCGAGAAGACCAACGCCAAGGCGCCCTGCCTGCCCATTCTTCCCATGCAGCTCAGCTTCACTTCGCCGGTTGCCATAGCCCAGGCCAAGCGCATCGTGCTTGCGGCAGGCAAACAGAAATGGCGGCCGGCAATCGGCGACGACGATCGCAAGAGCGGGTTCACCCAGCAACTCGAATTCAAGGGCCCCTTCCCCGAAGATGCGACCCTGACGCTCCGGCTGCCCAAAGCCTTCAAGGACGATGCGGGCCGCGCACTTATGAATGCAAGCAAGTTTCCGCTTCGCATCAAAACCGATCTGGCCCCCCCGCTGGCCAAATTTGCCGCCGGTTTCGGCCTGATCGAAAAGAATGCCGATCCCATGCTGCCGCTCACCCTGCGCGCCACCGGCACGCTGACCGAGGGCCATGCGGTGCTCAAGGCCGAGGAGTTGGTGACGCGGCAACCCATGGAGGTCATTGCCTGGATGAAACGCATCGCCGCCATGTCGGCCGATGAATACGGTGACCTGGACGAGAAACTGGGTTACCGGCCCATCACCCGCTATGGCGCAGAGACATCCGTGTTTGGACCGGAACACAAAATCCAGACCATCGACCTGCCCAAGCCCTTGCCGGACCGCGAGGCCGAAGTGATCGGCATCCCGCTCAGGACGCCGGGCTTTCATATCGTTGAAGTCGCCAGCCCGCGCCTCGGCGAAGCGCTGATGGGGAAGAGCAAGCCCTATCATGTGCGCGCCACCGCGCTGGTCACCAATCTGTCGGTGCATTTCAAACTGGGACGCGAATCCTCGCTGGTGTGGGTCAGCACGCTGGATACCGGCAATCCGATGGAAGGTGTCGATGTCGCCATCCGCGATTGCGCTGGGACCATTTATGCGCAAGGCAAGACCGACGGAGCAGGCTTGTTGCGCATCGACAAGGCGCTGCCGGAAATTGACACCCTGCCGGGTTGCATGAACAAATGGGACCGCCAGTATTACGTCACGGCCTACAAGGACGGCGACTTCTCCTTCGACCTGTCGGACTGGAACGGCGGCATCGCGAGCTGGCGCTTCCACCTCTATGAAAACCGCTGGCTGGGTCCCTACATCGCCCATGCCATCCTCGATCGCAGCCTGCTGCGCGCAGGCGAGAGCGTGGGCATCAAGCTCATGGTGCGCAAACAGACCGGAGTCGGCTTCGCCTACGTCGATACTTCCAAACTCGGCAAGCAAATCATCCTGCGTCACAACGGCACCCAGGACGAGACCAGGCTGCCGGTCAGCTGGGATCGCGAGGGCATCGCCACCCTGAGCTACGCGATCCCGAAGGAGGCCAAGCTGGGCGAGTACGAGATCCTCATTCCGCAAAGCCTGCGCGGACGCAATAACGAACCGCTCGATGCGGGCTCCTTCCGCGTCGCGGCCTACCGCGTCCCCACCATGCGCGCGGCGCTGAGCGGGCCCGAGGAGGCGCTCGTCAATCCGACCAGCCTGAGCGTGGATGTTGCGCTCAGCTATCTTTCCGGCGGCGCGGCCAGTGACGCGCCGGTCAAGTTGCGCGGCCAGTTGCAGGACAAGACCCTGCACTTCGGGGAATACGAGGGACTCGAGTTCGCCAACGGCGGCGTCAAGCTCGGGCGCGAGGAGGAAGGCCAGGACTGGCAGATCGACAACTACGCGGTGGACGAGGAAGAGCAGGCGCCCACCGGCAGCCACGCGATCAAGACCCAAAACCTCAAACTCGATGCCGGCGGCGCGGCCCGCGTCACCGTCAACGACATGCCGCCGAGCACGACGCCGCGCGACCTCCTGGCGGAGCTCGAATACCGCGACGCCAACGGCGAGACGCTGACTTCCGCGACCCGCATTCCGCTCTACCCCGCGGCGGTGCTGCTGGCGGTCAAGCCCGATTCCTGGGTGCTGTCGAAAGACAGGCTGAAGTTCATGGTGCAGGCCGTCGATGTGCGGGGCAATCCCGCGCCCAAGGTTGACGTGAAAACCGAGATCCTCAGGCGCGAGTGGTATTCCTATCGCAAGCGCCTGATCGGTGGTTTCTACGCCTATGCGCATGGGCAGGAAGTGAGCAAGCTGGCCGACGCCTGCGCCGGCAAAACCGACGACCTCGGCCGGCTGAGCTGCGAGATCAAGGCCCCGGCCACCGGCGAACTCATCCTGCAGGCGCAGGCCAGGGATGCCGCCGGCAACGAGTCCCTCGCCCACGCCGACACCTGGGTGCCGGGCGGCGACGGTTGGACCGACGCCTCCGACAACGACCGCATGGACCTGGTGCCGGAGCAGCGCCACTACGCCATCGGCGACACCGCGAAGCTGCGCTTGGGCCTGCCCTTCGCCTCCGCCACGGTGCTGGTGACGGTGGAGCGCGAGGGCGTACTCGACGCCTGGGTGACCGAAGTCAAGCGCGATCAGCCGGTGATCGAGGTGCCGATCAAGTCCAACTACGGGCCGAATGTGTTTGTCAGCGCGTTTGCCGTGCGCGGCCGCATCGCCGACGTTGCGCCGACCGCGATGGTGGACCTGGGCAAGCCGGCCTTCCGCATGGGCGAGACCGAAGTGACGGTGGGCTGGTCCGGCCACGCACTGGACGTCAAGGTCAGCACCGACAAGCCGGTGTATCGGGTGCGCGAAACAGTGAAGACGCATATCCGCGTCACCCGTCCCGACGGCAGCCCGGCAAAGAACGGCGAGGCCGCGGTGGCGGTGATCGACGAAGGCCTGCTGGAATTGCAGCCCAACGACTCGTGGAAACTGCTCGATGCGATGATGGCGCGCCGCGGCATCGAAGTGGAGACCAGCACCGCGCAAATGCAGGTCGTGGGCAAGCGCCACTACGGACGCAAGGCTGTGGTCCACGGCGGCGGCGGCGGGCGGCAGACGGTGCGCGAATTGTTCGACACCCGCGTGTACTGGCAGGCGCGCGTGAAGCTCGACGACAAGGGCGAGGCGGATGTGAGCTTTCCGCTGAACGACAGCCTCACGGCGTTTCGCGTGGTGGCGGTGGCGAGCGTCAACGTCGGCCGCTTCGGCACCGGCGAGGCGCGCATCCAGACCCGGCAGGACCTGATCCTGCAATCCGGCCTCGCTCCCATGGTGCGCGACGGCGATGCGCTTTCCGCGTATTTCACCGTGCGCAACAGCGCCGACCGCGCGATGAAGGTCGAAGTGAAACCCACCATCGCCGTACTGCCCGACCCCGCGCCGCAAACCGTGGAACTCGCGCCCGGCGCAGCGCAGGAAGTCGCCTTCCCGCTCAAGGTGCCGAACGGCATCAGCGAGCTGAAATGGGACGTTGCTGCGAAGGAAATCGGCGCCGGGGAAAACGGCAACAGCGCCATCGACCACATGAAAGTCAGCCAGCAGGTAATCGAAGCCGTTCCGGTGCAAACCCTTCAGGCCACGCTGCTGCAACTGGACCAGCCACGATCGATGAGCACGCGAATTCCCGCCGACGCACTGCCCGGTCGCGGCGGCGTGGGAGTGAAGTTCCAGGCGCGTCTCGCGGAAGGCCTGCCGGGGGTGGACGACTACATGACGACCTACCCGTGGAGTTGCCTCGAACAGCAGGTTTCGGTAGCCGTCGCGCTGCAGGATGAGGCGGCATGGCAGCGCATCGCCAGGCGCCTGCCGCTCTACCTCGACCGCAACGGTTTGGCCAAGTACTGGACCGACCTGCCGCAAGGCAGCGACATCCTGACTTCGTATCTGCTCGGCATCGCGCAGGAAGCCGGCTACGAAATTCCCGACGACGCGCTGGGCAAGATGACGCAAGGCCTCACCGATTTCATCGAGGGCCGCGTGGTGCGCGGTTCGGTGCTCAACACCGCCGACCTCGCGGTGCGCAAGATCGCGGCAATGGACGCGCTCGCCCGTTATCCGGACAAGGTGAAGATCGATCCCAACTGGCTGGGCAGCTTCAACGTGACGCCCAATCTGTGGCCCACCACGGCGCTGCTCGACTGGATAGACCTGCATCGGCGCGTGGCCGCGCTGCCCGAGCGCGATGCGCGGCTCAAGGAAGCGACTGCGATATTGAGGAGTCGCCTGAATCTGTCCGGCACGGTCATGAGCTTCTCCACCGAACGCACCGACGCCTGGTGGTGGCTGATGTGGAACGGCGACGTCAACGCCAACCGCCTGCTGCTGGAAGCGAACGACGATCCCGCATGGCAGGAAGACATCGGCCGCCTGGCGCGCGGAACGTTGTCGCGCCTGCAGCATGGCCGCTGGCACACCACCGTGGCCAACGCCTGGGGCGTGCTGGCGCTGAAGAAGTTTTCCGAGCGGCACGAGGCGATGCCGGTCAGCGGCAGGACCTCCGCCGAACTCGCAGGCAAGTCCTTCAGCACAAACTGGGACAAGCCCGAAGCGCAAACCCTGCTGCCCTGGAGCGAACAGCCGGCAACGCTCAGGCTGGAGCATACGGGCACGGGCAAGCCCTGGGTCACCGTCTCCAGCCTCGCCGCCGTGCCGCTCACCCAGCCGCTCGATGCCGGCTATCGCATCACGCGCGAGATCACGCCCATCGAAGTGCAGACGGACAAGACCTGGCATCGCGGCGACGTGTATCGCGTGACGCTCAAGGTGGACGCGCAGACCGACATGGGCTGGGTCGCGCTCTCCGATCCCATCCCGGCCGGCGCAACGATACTCGGCACCGGCCTGGGCCGCGATTCCGCCATCCTGTCCAGCGGCGAGAAACGCCAGGGCTGGGTGTGGCCCGCCTATGAGGAACGTCGCCAGGACAGCTTTCGCGCCTATTACACCTGGGTGCCCAAGGGACAGTTCAGCGTGCAATACACCGTGCGGCTCAACAACGACGGGCATTTCCAGCTGCCGCCCGCGCGGGTCGAGGCGATGTACGCGCCGGAGTTGTTCGGCGAGGTGCCGGTGGCGGAGATGGTGGTCAAGCCGTGAAGAGGCTGTATACGAGGCCACGCAGGCCGTGGCGGAGGATGGTGTTGTTGTTCCCCCTCTGCCGCTTCGCCCGGATGGCTTCAAGCCAGCATCCTGCCCTCGCCCCGCCTGCGGGGAGAGGGGCTGGGGGTGAGGGGAAGGCGTCTCAATCATTCCAGGTGCCTCCATGTCTCATAGGGTGTTTGGCCGAAGCTTGCCAGAAAGGGAAAACCGCCGGGGGTAGCCCGGCAGTCAAAACCGCCGGGGGTAGCCCGATAACAACTTCGCCGGGGGTTGCCCGGCGGCAAGTTCCTTTCTTTGCTTCGCCAAAGAAAGGAACCAAAGAAAGGCGACCCCACCTTCGCTGGCCTTCGGCTTCCCGCAGCCGCCAGGCTCAAGCCGGGCAATGCGGAAACTCGCTTCGCTTTGAATTTCAGAGGAAGCGAAGCTCAAACATCCGCATTGCGTTCACCGTCGACCCTGCCGTCTGCGGCAGCTTCAGAGGGGGAGTTCAAGTCCAACGGCAAAGCCGGAACACCCCTGGATTGCCGCGGCCCTGCGGGCCTCGCAATGACGTGTCCGTTGCCTCGATGTCATTGCGAGCAACGCGAAGCAATCCAGTTAGAGCCAGCGCGAAGCTCATCCCCCTTTCCCCTCTCCCCGCCTGCGGGGAGAGGGTGGCCCGGAGGGCCGGGTGAGGGGCAGGATGTTGCATTGCCCTCCCCCTCTGTGCCGCGTCGGCCGGGTGGCTGAATTGGGGGCCGTCGAGGCGAGCGTGTCTGAGCACGTGGCGGCGAAGCCGATCGTGCGAGTTTGCGAGCCGCCCAATTCAGGCCTCCGGCCGAGGCTCGCCCCGAAGGGGCGGCACAGCGGGGTGGCCTTCTCTTTGGTGACTTTCTCTTGGCCAAACAAGAGAAAGTCACTTGCCGCCGGGCAACCCCCGGCCAAACAACCGTTGATATGCGGAAATGCTCGACTTGATCGAAGCGCTTTCCCCTCACCCCCACCCCTCTCCCCGTGAGCGGGGCGAGGGGAGCCTGGAGGGCAAGGTGTTGACCTTGAATCCCCCTCTGTACCGTCGAGAACGGATGACTGAATTGGGAGCCGCTGAGGCGAGCGTGTCTGAGCACGTGGCTGCGCAGCAGATCGTGCGAGTTTGCGAGCCGCCCAATTCGAGCCTCCGGCCGAGGCTTGCCGCGAAGGGGCGGCATAGTGGGCGACGCCGGAGGGCGGAGGAGGGGCCCCGCGTCAGCGGGGATCTGACCCCGGAGGCGGATGCAGCCCTGCGACACCGGCGTGCGGCCCAGACTCGCGAACGCTCACATCCCGCGAGCGGGAACCCCGCTCCATGCTCGCAGGGCCCCTTTTCTTTCGCCTCTTTCTTTTGGGCAAGCAAAGGAAAGAGGCCAGCCGCCGGGCTGCCCCCGGCCAATAGCCGCGTGAGACGCATCGGTGCGTTATTTGCGATGCTCTTTGCGGCAAACGCTTTCGCGCTTCCCACATTCAACGCCGTCAAGGCCCAGTTTCATCCCTCCGACGCATGGCTGCTCGACCGCCACGGCGAACTGCTGCAAACCGTGCGGCTCGACGAAACGGTGCGCCGCCTGCCCTGGGTCGCGCTGGGCGCGCTGTCCCCTGCGATGCAGGAAGCGCTGATCGAATCGGAAGACAAGCGCTTCTACGAGCACCGCGGCGTGGACTGGGAAGCCGTGCTCGGCGCGGCGTGGGACCGGCTCCTCACCGACAGTCCGCGCGGCGCCTCCACCCTGACCATGCAACTGGTGGGCATGCTGGATTCAAGGCTGGAACGCCACCGCGGCGGCCGCACGCTGACGCAGAAATGGCATCAGATGGAGGCCGCGCGCAACCTTGAGAAGACCTGGAGCAAGCCGCAGATCCTGGAGGCCTACCTCAACCTGGCGCAGTTTCGCGGCGAACTGTCCGGCATCGACGCGGCGTCCTGGGGCCTGTTCCAGAAACACCCGTCGGGACTGAACAAGGCCGAAGCCAGCCTCCTCGCCGCGCTGCTGCGCGGTCCCAACGCGGCGCCCGGCAAGGTGGCCGAACGCGCTTGCGATGTCGCGCGCAAGCTCTCGCCACCGCGCCCCGCGTGCAGGACCATTACTTCGCTGGCGTGGTCGACGCTGGTGGTGCGTCCGCGCATCCCCATCGAGAACCAGATCGCTCCGCATCTTGCGCGGCTGCTCCTGACGCAGCCGGGGACCAGCGTCACCAGCAGCCTGGATGCGAAGTTGCAGGGTTTCGTACTCAACACCTTGCAGCAGCACCTCGCCGATCTGAAAGATCGCAATGTGGAAGATGGTGCGGTGCTGGTGCTCGACAATCGCAGCGGCGAAGTGCTGGCCTATGTCGGTTCCAGCTTCGCGACATCCGACGCGCCGGAAGTCGACGGCGTGCGCGCACCTCGTCTGCCCGGCTCGACGCTCAAGCCTTTCCTCTATGCCCTTGCCCTAGAACGCCGCGAGCTGACCGCCGCGTCGCTGCTGGACGACTCGCCGCTGTCGCTGGAAACCGCGGGCGGGCTTTACGTGCCGCAGAACTATGAACCTGATTTCAAGGGCTGGGTTTCGCTGCGCACCGCGCTGGCGTCCTCGCTCAATGTGCCCGCGGTGCGGACCCTGGTCCTGCTGGGGCCGGACGCGTTCTACCGAGAGTTGAAGCAGCTCGGTTTTTCCACGCTCGACCGCGATGCGGATTTCTATGGCTATTCGCTCGCGCTGGGCGGCGCGGAAGTCACGCTGTTCGACTTGACCAATGCCTACCGCGCGCTGGCCAATGCAGGCGTCTGGAGCGCGCCGCGCTACAGCCCTGCGACTTCGAAGCAGAGCAAGGCAAACCGACGCGATGGCAAACGCGTCCTGTCTGCAGCAGCGAGCTGGATCATCGGCGACATCCTCTCCGACCCCGAGGCGCGCGCGCTCACCTTCGGCTTCGACAATGCGCTCACCACGCACGGCTGGGCCGCGGTCAAGACCGGCACCAGCAAGGACATGCGCGACAACTGGTGCATCGGCTATTCGGACCGTTACACGGTGGGCGTGTGGGTGGGCAATGCCTCGGGCGACCCGATGCACGATGTCTCCGGCGTCACGGGCGCAGCACCCATCTGGCAGGCCATCATGAACCGGCTGCAACAAGGCGTGATCAGCCGTCCGCCCAAGCCGCCCGGGGACATCTTGATGCAGACGGTGCGCTTTGAACCCGCCGTCGAGCCGCCGCGCCGCGAAGCCTTCCTGCCCGGCACGCAAATGGATCTCGTCGCCCTGCCGGAAATCGAAGCAGCCCATCCGCACATCGTCGGCCCGGGAGATGACGCGATCCTCGCGCTCGACCCCGACATCCCGGCCTCGCGCCAGGTCGTCCGGTTTATTGCCCGCCCCTCGCGCCCGGATTTGAGCTGGCGCGTGGATGAGACGGCGGCGAATGCCGAGGCGGATGGCAGCCTGCTCTGGCAACCGGTGCCGGGCGCGCACACCATTACGCTGCTGGATCGACAGAACAAGCCGCTGGATGAAAGCAGGGTGTTAGTGAGAGGAAAGCTGGTCCCGGTTGCCAGCCAGCGCTGATGGGGCACTGGCCCGCGTCCAGGAATGCGGAGGCAGAGGCTCCGGGCATCCCAGGGTCCGGAAATTCGTCAATCCGGTCATTGTTCTTGTGATTCCGATGGGATAGCGGCATCATCCGTCGCGAGTCACCATGGTTCGATACTCTGGTGGATTGACAGTTTGATGCGTGGCGGCATGCCGGAAAGATAGGACAAGTCATGGGACACTGGTTAAAGATGGTAGCGTTTGCATTGGCCTCGGCCGTGCCGTTGATCGGTATGGCGCAAGAGAAGGTGGACATTCCCTCTCGAACGCCAAGCACCTGGACGGAGTACGCTCACGGCCAGGGCGCGGCGGCTACAGTCGTTGGCTATCTGTATCTGCCGAACGGCGCAAAAGGGCCGGTGCCGGCAATGATCCTCAAGCACGGAAGCGCGGGGCTGACGGGGCCACAGGGCGACAATATCCGCAAGTGGGCCAGGAGCCTGAACGACTGGGGCATGGCGGCCTTCGTGGTCGACAGTTTTGGGCCGCGCGGTATCGGCGAAAGCGCGAGTGATCAGGGCAAACTGAGGAGCCTGGCCGATCTTGCCGACGCCTTTGCGGCGCTCAAGGTGCTGGCGGCCAATCCGCACATAGACGCCGGTCGCATCGGCATCATGGGTTGGTCGCGTGGCGGCTCGGTGGCCATGGTGACGGCGTTGGAAAGCGCACGGCTGGCGGTACTGGCGCCCGGTGATCCCAAGTTTGCTGCCCATGTCGTGTTTTACGGAATGGCCTCGCCCCAGTATCGTGACACAGCCACCGACCATGCACCGATGCTCTTCCTGCATGGCGATGCAGACAACCTCGTGCCGGTCGGACCTACCCGTGAGTTCGCCGACTGGATACAGACGCAGGGCAACCCGGTTTCTTTCCAGACCTATCCCGGCGTCTATCATGACTTTGACGTGGAGGGGGGCATCGACGGGTCCGTCAGAATGGTCGAGACGGCCCGCAAGTGCGACGTGGTCGTCGATTGCTCCAGCGGCCAGGTTATCCGAATGGACAACAAACCCGTGAGCGGGGTCTCCGGGTTTTCCCTGATTCGGTACATGCGAGGCTGCATGGAGCGCGGCGCGGAACTGCATCCCAACAGCGCGGCGCGCGCCGATGCGGTGGAAAGGGTGCACCGCTTCCTGGCGCAGACCTTCCACATTCAGGGGTGAGCGCGGGAGGCGTGGCCTGAGGACATGCGAATGACCGACCTGTGCCATTTTCCCTGAGATCGGGGTAATCGCCAGGCTGAGTTGGTGCGTTAGATCGCATTGGGAGTATGCGTTCGAGAGAGTCTAATCGGACGTTCGACGTCGGCGACGAGCTAATGTCCGATCAACAATCCGAGGGCTGCCTTTGGAGATCGGCGCGCGAAAGCGGCCGCAGAGCCAGCCAGCGAATTTTGTCACCGTCGGCTTGCGGGCATCACGTCGAATTCACACAATCGGCCACAAGCGGTCCATCACTCCATTTACCGAGCAGCCATCTAAACGGCCGCTCCTCTTTGGAACCAGCCGGGAGGTCAATTCACATTCCTCCGTCATTCCGGCAAGTGAAGTGTTGAACATACACACGAGACCCAGGTACTGACCTGACGATACCCAATAGAGCTGGGCAGAGCATTACCTCAGTAAATTTGTCAACTATACTGATATCGTGCAGTTGTAAACATCGGTAATCGAGATGTCAACGAGCTAACAGGAGGCAAGCGTGAATAGGCCAAGCTGGAAAGCACTGTTCTGCACTTGGTCGCCGAAGCTGGTGATGCACCGGAAAAATCAGGGTAGACAGGTGCCTGCATATCCAACCCATTCTGGAGTGTTCCTGAGGGCAGCTTTTGCTGTCGCCGTGGCTCTCTTGCTATGGGGTACCGCGCGATGCACATGGGCAGGCTCTGCCGAAACGGATTGCGATACGCTGGCGGCAAGTCCTTTGGATCCAAGCCGCCCTCCTGACATACCCGGCGTTCTCCTGGATCACATAGACGTGGAACGCGCGGTAGCCAACTGCCGACAAGCAGTTCTGAAGCACCCTTCTCCTCGTCTGTTATATGAGTTGGGCCGCGCCCTGAAGGCGGGTCACAACAACGACGAAGCGCTCAAGTACTTTCGCATGGCCGCCGAGCAGGGCAATACTGACGCACAATTTTTTCTCGGGTTGATGTATGGCCTGGGCCAGGACGTGCCGCAGGACGACGCCCAGGCCGTCCAGTGGTACCGCAAGGCCGCGGAGCAGGGCCATGCTGGCGCACAACTCTTTCTCGCGGCGATGTATGCCAGTGGCTCCCACGTGCCGCGGGACTATGCGCAGGCCGCCCGGTTGTATCGCATGGCTGCGGACCAGGGAGATGCAGACGCCCAGCAGAATCTCGGCGACCTCTATTACAAAGGTCAGGGGGTACGGCAGGACTATGCCCAGGCCGCCCGGTGGTACCGCATGGCTGCGGACCAGGGAGTTGCAGGCGCTCAGCAGAATCTCGGCGACCTCTATTACAAAGGCCAGGGCGTGCGGCAGGACTATGCCCAGGCCGCCCAGTGGTATCGCAAGGCCGCCGACCAAGGCAATACTCGCGCACAGTATCACCTAGGGCTGCTCTACTATAGCGGCCAAGGCGTGCCGCAGGACTATGCCCAGGCCGCCCAGTGGTACCGCAAGGCTGCCGACAGAGATAATACTCACGCGTATTTCGATCAAGGAAATGCCGACGCACAATTTAATCTCGGGGTGCTTTATGACAACGGCCAGGGCGTGCCGCAGGACCATGCCCAGGCCGCCCGGTGGTACCGCAAGGCCGCCGACCAGGGCAATGCTGACGCACAATTCTCTCTCGGGTGGCTCTATGACAACGGCCAGGGCATGCCGCAGGACTACGCCCAGGCCGCTCAGTGGTACCGCAAGGCCGCCGACCAGGGTATGGCTGGCGCAGAAAATAATCTCGGGGCGCTCTATGCCCACGGCCATGGCGTGCCGCACGACAATGCCCAGGCCGCCGGGTGGTACCGCAAGGCTGCCGACCAGGGCGTTGCTGTTGCACAGAAGAACCTCGGGCTGCTCTATGACTTTGGCCAAGGTGTGCCGCAGGACTACGCCCAGGCCGCTCAGTGGTACCGCAAGGCCGCCGACCAGGGCAATGCTGACGCACAGAACAATCTCGGGGCGCTTTATGCGCACGGTCAAGGCGTGCTGCAGGACCATACCCAGGCCGCCCGGTGGTACCGCAAGGCCGCCGACCAGGGCAATGCCAGAGCCCAAGTCAATCTGGCATTTGCCTACGATACTGGTACGGGTATCGAGCGGAACGAGACCAAAGCCCGCGAGTGGTTGCACAAGGCTGCCGAAGAAGGGTACGAACCGGCGAAACGTCTGGAGCAGCAGTTGTTGGCCAACGATCAATCCGCTGCCCAACGATCTTCCAGCAGCGCGAATGACGGGTGGAAATACTTGCTGGGGGCGGTCGGCGCAGCAGTGCTGCTGGATGCGGTAGTGGGGGGCAGCTCGTCAGACAGCACTGGCTCAGACTCGAGCAATGTTGATAGCTATCAGGATTCTGTAGAGAGTGAATCCGTGAACGCCCCATATGGGCGCGACTATATGGGCACTCCTTGCAGGTACACACACTCCGGCTGCTATTGACCATGTCTTGAAATTATTGAGGCGCATGCAACCCAGACACCGCCTCTATCTGTAACGCTTGCGGGAAAACCATCTCCGTGTCACCAACAGTGCGACCTATTCGTCGTGAGTCACATTAAGATCATTCTCTCCGGCTGCTGTGGCCGCCTCCCCGTCGCGCTACTTTTCTCCCGGAAGGGCAGCAGCACTTCTAACTGCAGACGTTGGTTATGCTGAGTTCGTATGTCCGCATGGGGTCGTGTGCTGTCCATCGCCGTCGGCGAAGCGGTCATTCAGGCAGAGTATGGCGTCAACGTCGGCAACCTGCGCGACACCCTGCCATTCATTTGAGCAGCGATAGCGGCAGCGATGGTCGATCTCCGGCCGTTCGTTCCCATGAATGCCTGATGGCACTCGACCATCTTCGCCCTTACGTTGCCCCCGCGTGTAACAAATCGCGCGTTCAGGGCAGCATCAGGTCGGCCATTCGATCTTCACGGCCGGCGGCGGGCTTGCCGGGCCTTCGACAGTTTCAGCGCCGAAGCCGGTGACACGCAGCCAGCAATTACCCGGCTTGGGTTTGGGCAGGATGGCGCTGGCCTCAGGCGCCTGCTCGCTCGCCAGCGGTTGAGCGAAGCTCGTGTCCGCGCTCAGCGAGCGTTGCGAACACGGCATCGGCGAATAGTGGGCTTCGGTAGCTGTGAACGCGTAGCCGCGACTAAACAGGCACATGGACTCCCAGCCCAATGGATCAAATGGCACGGGAAACCGCGCGTGGACAGGCTTCATCCACGCGCGCACCGAGTTGTATTACGGCAGAGCAGGTTGCACGCGTTGCCAGCTGAACGGGCCGAAGGCATTTTCGCTGGCGGGAGCATTCCCATGTGGATCGATGGTCAGCTTGATCCACTCCATGGGGGTGCTGCTCGGCGTCGCGTTGCCGTGCACCACAATGCGGTGAAAGTTCGCCACGTGGTAGCCGTTGGGCTGGGTGTCGTACGGGTCGGCGATCGTGATCCCTTTCAACACGCCGTTGGCAACGCTGTCGGCACAGGTGGTGGTCGCGGTTCCAACCGTGGTCTCGACGGCACAGGGCGCGCCTTGCACCAGCGGATTGTCCGAACGGTAGAAGTGCGAATCGCCATTGATGAGCAGCACGGGCTTGCCGAACTCTCTGGTGTGTGACGCAATGCTGTCGATGAACTGCTTGTACTGGGTCAGGTGATTATCGGACAGCTGCTTGCTGTCGAGATCCCACATGTCGGCCTGGAGCATGATGACGACGGCCTTGGTGTTGCCGGACCGCGCATGCTTGAAGGCCTTGTCCAGCCAGCGCAGATCGGCCCCGCTCCGCTCCTGGATCTCCTGTGCCTGCGCAGGGCTCGTGATCGCTCCGCCGTACCAGATGTCGCTGTCATTGTTCGAGCCGCCCGGCATGTTCAAGGTCACGAACAGCACCCTGGATGGCCCCGATTCCACATCCCACCAGACGTTCTCAACATAATTGGCGTCGCTCTGATGAGCGTCATCGAATTCCCGGGCCTGGGAATGCACCTTCATCTCAGCGCCCAGCGTGTGACCCGGACTGGCGAAAAAGATCGAGCGAACGAGGTCAAGGTTGGCAACCGGGTCGCCGTTGGCATAGTCGACCGGCACGCCGTTGACGAATACATTGCCCCCCTCCTTCGGCTTGTGGCAGTCGGTCCACTCGTTGTCGCCCGGCGTATACACAAGTGGATCCCTGAAGGCCGTCCACAGGTCGTAGATCGACTGGTCGTAGTCTTCGGTGCAGTACTGCTTGCCCGAGTGGATGTCCCCCGCGTGCATCACCAGCGAGACGTGGTGATCGGCATTGATCGAATCGATGAACGCGGGTGTTTTCGAAAACTCCACCGTGTCGGAGGGCGAGGCGCCGTAGGGCGCATCACCAAACACGGCTATGGTCTTGATGTCAGAGTGATCCTTGGTGTCAGAGTGATCGTTGTCCGCAAACGCCGTCATGGCGCTCGCGAGGATGCTGGTACCGAACACGATCGGCAGGATGAGTCTTCGCATAATTTGGGTCTCCTGAAGTGGAAAAGGGGGAGCGGCTGGTTCCGGCGTGTCTGCCTCGCACGCGTTCTCCCACATCGACTTGGGAGTCGATTTCGCCGACCCAAATTATTGGATTGATATATAACAGGATGATTACGCGCCGGCACAAGCGACTGTTCCTTGAGCCTGCCAGTGGATCGTCAGCAGCGCAGGATCAGGATCGGTGGGTTCGATGCCCCTTAACGCCATCAGGCATGCGGCGATAAGTCAAGAATACGTATGAGCCGGTTGGCATTCGGTCAGAATGCGGTTGCAGGCTGGCAGACTGGCGGATTTCGCCGCCTTTGCAAACTCGGGGCCAGGGACGGTGTTCTCGCGCGATGCCTTCAGGAGGCGATCCGCTGCAGGCGTGTCGTCCCAAGCCGCTTGAAAAAACCCGGAGGACGATGGCTGCCGAACACTGCAGCCGTCAGCCCCGCCATCGGCAAGAGGCAAGCGAATGTGATCTCGCTATTCATGGCCCGGCTTTTCCGGCTTGCATTTCATGATGTCAGGCTGAAGTCGGGCCAGCGTTTCCGATGCAGAACGATGGCCGATCTCGATGATTTCCTCGGCTCGGCCAAATTCGAGGAACCGGATGTGACCCAGCTGCGGCTGAATGAGGATGTCGGGCCGGTCCAGCTCGAGCCGGGATTGTGTGATGCGGGTTTCCATGATGTTGATAGACGCGAGCAGCACGTCGAAGATGCTGGGCAAAGGCTCTTCGGTTGAGGACCAGCGTGCGAGTTGCGCCGCGCCCGGCAGTTCACGAGCACGCAGGCGGAGCCCGAGGTCGCGCATGGCTTGGCGATAGCCTTCGGCCAGCTTGGCAATGCCTTCCGTTTTCTCCGTTGAACGGCGTTGAGGCAGCAACGGCCTCAGGTTTTTTCCCGCGACAATTCCGTGGTTGAGATCGACCGCGATCACAATATCTGCGCCCATTCCACGGACCACGCTCACGGGGACCGGGTTGACGAGGCCGCCATCCACCAGAATGCGTCCGTTCCTGCGCGCCGGCGTGAAAATGCCGGGCACCGAGATGCTGGCCCGTACTGCTTCGATTGCGTCGCCACTATCTATAAGGACTTCCGTTCCGTTGACAACGTCTGTCGCCACAGCAACAAACGCTTTGGGCAAGACCTCGATGGCCTTTGATCCCACATGCTCGCGCACCAGCGCACTAACCTTGGCACCGTCGATCAGTCCGGACTTGGGCAGCACAACGTCAAAGAATGAAAGCGTCTTCTTCCAGTCAAAAGACAGAAACGTCGCTTCGAGTTCGTTCAGCTTGTCGGCGGCGAAGATGACGCCGATCATCGCCCCTATGCTGGCGCCGGCAATCAAGTCGATCTTGATGCCGGCTTCCTCGATGGCACGCAACACACCGATATGGGCAAGTCCTCGGGCCGAGCCGCTTCCCAATGCAATACCAACCTTGCGCGCGTTAGCGGGAGGCAGGGACGAATCGCCAGCGCGGGATATACTCGCCATGGTTAGTCGTCTGCAACCCGCCGCGTGGAAAGGAGTATCCGAATGCCGCGGGCAAACGCAAGAATGAACCCGATCAACCCTTGACCGTGGCCTGAATCCCACAACCCGGGCCAATTGCCTGTCCCCCGGACGGGTGCCTTCCGCGGCGACAAGATCGCGCCCTTGCCTGTCCTTGATGAAGTCCCAAACATTGAGTCTCTTGCCGATGCCGGTAACGTGGGAATTATGCCCCAGTTCAGCTCCTGCTTCGGTCGCAAGCTTCCCCGTCAAGTAGACCGTTCTTAACTGGCGTTTTCCGTGCTTACGACGCCATCCCCGCGTTCGATCCCGACATCCCCGCCTCGCGCGAGGTCGTCCGGCATTTCGCCTAGCCCTCGCGACTGGATTTAAGGTGGCAGGTGGATAAGGCGACAGTTAACACCGAGGCGGCTGGCGGCCTGCTCTGGCTACCGGTGCCAAGCACGTATACGGCACGCCGCTGGATGGGTAAAACAAGGCGCTGGGTGAAACCAGGGTGTTGGTCAGAGGCGGATTGGCCCCGGTTGCGAGCCAGCGCCGACGAGTCGTTGACTGGCGTTGAACAACAGAGGCACCGATGACGATCCGCTCGGCTTCGGCGATGAAGTGAAAAGAAGAAATCGATATGACGCCAGTCTTCTGAGCGTGGGCGCCGCGTCGCCACTACGCAAATTGCGTAGTATGCAAAATGCGCCCAGGATCCGGTCAAGACCCCAGGAATGTTGTCCTGCGTGGACTATCCTTCGCACGCGCTGCGGACTTCGCACGAGACGGCGGTGTTCGAGGTCGATGACCGTCGCAATTACGGCGAGGAGCGGATCACGGAGTCGGCTTGTTGGACGGTGTAGCGGACGTGTTGGTCTTCACGATGCGCGGCGAAGTGCTGCGCGTTATCAGCTTTCGCAAGGCGAACTCACGCGAGGCAGGACGGTATGAAAAAGCGATCCAATCCTGAAATGATCGACGCTGAGAACCCCGAGCTGACGGAGGAGCGGTTCAAGCGCGCCAAACGCTTTCGGACCTTGCCTGCGGCCTTGCGCGCCAAGCTGTCAGACCCTCATCGGGTGCTGATCCCCGCAGAAGACGTCAAGTCCTTGCGCGAGCTCGCTGGCGTATCCCAAGGGGAATTCGCCCGCGTGATCGGGGTGTCACGCCGCACGCTGGAGAACTGGGGGCAACATCGTGCCAGACCGTCAGGCCCGGCCGTGCGCTGCTCAAGATCGTGGCGGCAAATCCAAGGGCGGCGATTGAGGCACTTCACGGATAGGGCGACGAAAAATGAGTCTTCCTTATCTCGAGCCTGACCCGTTAGGTTCCACAACATACCAAGTTGCCGGGCCATATATTCCGTAACTGTCAATTTATGGTGGTATGGAATGTGTCGCGAGCCCCCAATACCTGGAACCATGCGCGGCGGGCCACGGTCTCATCTTTGTCGCTGCACAATGAAAGGCGGCCGGTCGACATTTATCGAAGCGGTTGAACTGGCCTAACCACCATGCCTTGGATCATTCTTCTTTTTACGCTGTTGCTTGCCATTTGGCTGGCCTGGTTTGTCGTGGCTATGTCGTTAAGCGCCGTCATGGCAATGCTGGCAGTCTTGGTGGGAGCCGCAGGGTTTACGATGGCACTTCTGGTTATGTCGTGGCTGTCCGCAGGTCTGGGAAACGTGCGCCGAGAGTTCAAGGGCGCGATCACCAAGAGTCTTCAGTGGTTGCGCAGACGTCATCTGCTGCGTTGACGGCAAAGACATCGGCGCCGCTGTGATCGGGGCGGAACTGGCCCGAAAACTGCCCGCGGTTTTGGGGTCGAGCCGTTCGACTATTTCGTTTTCAAGACCTTATAGAGTCATCAATTAATCAAGCCGACTTTTGTGAGTTCGTAGGCCACTCTTTCAACGCAGGAGCAAGCCAGGACGATTGATGAACCCGGAACGATGGGGACAACATGGTTTGAAAGACCGTCGAGGCACAACAATGCCAGGACTGTTTGCCAGCATTGATGCGGTCAATAAATCTGACAAGGCTGGACAGTCAACTATAGGTGTCAGCGTGAATTATTTTCCGCCGCCAGTGACCCATCCCCGCCGCCCCCACATCCAGCTCCATGACGTTCCTCTGCACATCACCCCGCGCGGCAACGATCGTGAGCCCTGCTTCTTCGCCGAAGACGATTACCTGAGCCACCTCCGTTGGCCGGGCGAAGCCCTGGCTTAATTTGAATGCGGCCTGCCCCCTACGCCCTCATCCGCCTCGCCGGCGAAAGCGATGCTGACCTCATCGTCCTTGGTTGCCATTCTCATCATGGTGTCGCAAGCACTGCTCGGCTCGACCGCCATCGACGTGATCGATCGCGCACACTGCGATATTCTCGCCGTGCGTCCTCATCTCCGAGTCGAGGAGTCCCCACACGCTTGCCCGGCCTAACCGGTCCCACACTCGGCCACATGCCGCATCGCTCAGGATTCGCCCTCGTAGCGCAGCACGATGCCCGCCAGGGGCGGCAGGGTCAGCAGCAGGGAATGCTCGCGGTTCATCCACGGCCGGGCTTCGGTGTAGAGCGGGGCCATGCCGTTGCCCAGGTTGGAACCCCCGTAGTACATGGAGTCTGAATTGAGCACTTCCCGATACGCGCCGGCCCGGGGCACGCCGAGCCGATAGCCCCGGCGCGGCACCGGCGTGAGGTTGAGCACCACGGCCATGAGCGCGTCATCGCCCTTGCGCACAAAGCTGATCACGGACTGCTGCGCATCGTGGCAATCGAGCCACTCGAAGCCCTGCCAGTCGAACTCGTAACGGTACAGGGCGGGACTTGAGCGGTAGAGTGCGTTGAGGTCCCGCACCAGACGTTGCATGCCCTGGTGCAGGGGATAGTCCAGCACATACCAATCCAGTACCCCGGCGCTGTTCCACTCCAGGCCCTGGCCAAATTCGGTGCCCATGAACAGAAGCTTCTTGCCCGGGTGGGTGAATTGATACGTGTACAGGGCCCGCAGGTTGGCATGCCGCTGCCACTCGTCGCCCGGCATCTTGTGCAGCATGGACTGCTTGCCGTGCACCACCTCGTCATGCGAGAAGGGCAGCATGAAATTCTCGGTGAAGGCGTACAGCATGCTGAAGGTGAGCATGCCGAGGTGGTACTGGCGATGAATCGGCTCATGCGCCATGTAGCGCAGGGTATCGTTCATCCACCCCATGTTCCACTTGATGTCGAAGCCAAGACCGCCGGCGTAGGTCGGTCGACTCACCATGGGCCAGGAAGTGGATTCCTCGGCCAGCATGAGCACACCGGGGCATTCCTCATGGGTAACCACATTCAGTTCGCGCAGAAAGTCGATCGCCTCCAGATTTTCGCGACCGCCATACTGGTTGGGGACCCATTCGCCCTCACTGCGCGAATAGTCCCGATAGAGCATGGAGGCAACCGCATCGACCCGCAGGCCGTCCAGGTGCATCTCCTGCAGCCAGAACACGGCGCTGGACAGCAAAAGATTCCTCACCTCGTTGCGACCGTAGTTGTAGATCAGGGTGGACCAATCGAGGTGTTCGCCGAGACGCGGGTCATCATGCTCGTACAAGGCCGTGCCGTCGAAGCGGGCCAGGCCGTGGGCATCCTTGGGGAAGTGGGCGGGTACCCAGTCCAGCAGCACGCCAATACCGTTCCGGTGCAGATGGTCGACGAAATAACGGAAGTCGTCCGGTCCGCCGTAGCGGCGGGTGGGCGCGAAATAACCCGTGGCCTGATAGCCCCAGGACAGGTCGAAGGGGTGCTCGGTCACCGGCAGCAATTCGACGTGGGTGAAGCCCATGTCCTTCGCGTAGGCTGCCAGCCGATGGGCCAATTCCCGGTAGTTCAGGAACCCACCCTCGGCGTCGCGCTGCCACGATCCCAGATGGACCTCGTAAACGGACATGGGCTGGTGCAGCCAGTCGGCGTTCCTTCTCGCTTCCAGCCAGCCATGGTCGCCCCAGGGGAAGGTGCTTTCACTCACCACGACGGATGCCGTCCGCGGTCGCAGTTCCTGCCACTGACCGTAAGGATCGGTCTTGAGAAAAAGCTGGCCGGTGTCGCGGTTGCGGATTTCATACTTGTAGAGGTGACCGGCTTCCAGGTCGGGAATGAACAGCTCCCAGACGCCGCTGCCGCCGCGCAGGCGCATGGGATGCTGCCGGCCGTCCCAGCGGTTGAAGTCACCCACGACACTGACGCGCTCGGCGTTGGGTGCCCACACCGCGAACAGCACGCCGCCCACGCCCTCCACCTCGCGCTCGTGGGCACCGAGGAAGCGGTAGGCGTGGCGATGGCGACCTTCGCCAAACAAGTGAAGATCGAGGTCGCCGAGCTGGGGGCCAAACGTGTACGGATCGCGGGCGATATGCTCGCGCTGCCCCTGGTCGCGCCAGACCACGCTATAGTGCGCGGGCAGTTGCGAGCCGTCGCCGCGCCACTCGAACAGGCCGGTGCCGTCGGACCGGCTCATGGGGAGCCCGACCTCGGCGATGCGGGCTTCCTCGGCATCCGCCAGGAAGGCGCGCACCACCATCTCGTTCGCGTCAGGATGACGTCCCAGGACGGAGAAGGGGTCGTGATGGCGCGCCTCGACGATTCGGCGCATTTCGTCATTGATAGCTGAGTTCATGTTTCCTTGCCTTGTCTTCGGAAGTTGAAATCGTGGCCGTGGCCGGCCTGTTGCCTGCGGCAGCGGCTTGGGCGACGACACTCTTATGCTCGGCGTCGGCTCGTGCCCGTCGCTGTCCACCTTACACAGGGCGCAGCCCTGTATGCTCCGGTTCTGATCGTGGCTGGTTGTTTTGCACCCACGTCTATCTCCGGGTTTTGCATTGACTCCTGGCCGAGCCGGCCGATCCGCAGTATCGCTCAAATTTGTGTTAACCCCATGACCAAGCTTGCTCCGGCCCGGCTGGTCTTATGAAGTCCATGCGGATTCGGCAAGCTCATGCCTGAATTTGACACAGCGCAGTTTGTCATCAGTTGAAGCGGCAAAGCCTCTGGCGAATACCTCGATGATCTCTTCACGACTCCGCCCCCTCAAACAATGGAGACTACGGGATTACCGGGCGGGTTCATTCCGTCCGTTCGACACTGTGTGTTTCACCGCTGAGACAGTTGCATCGAACCCGATCGACGAGCCGCGCTTGTGCGGCATCTGCGTCGTTGCTAGGGTGAAAATGCCGGTCGCGGCTATCCGGCCAGGCGACATAACGAAAGACACAGCATCACATGCTACAGGAGGAACATCATGAACAACCACCTCAAAAGATTGACCTACGTCGAGGCTTGCTACCCCACCTTCGTTCTTGCCGTCCTCAGCTCGGCCGCATCCGCTCAGATCACCGTAGGGCCGCCTTCCATAGGCCCAATCGGCATACCGATTGAGCTCAACATGCTGCGAGACCCGGGATTTGAAAACACCCACCTGAACCCCGCCTGGACAACCCGCGGGTCTTACTACGAAACCACAGACGGCGATAAGTTCTACGACAATATCGGGCATCTGAGCGGTTTGGCCCATAGCGGGAGCCAGGCATTCGATATGGGCGCCTCGGGCGGGCTTTCCGCTCCGGTCGCGCTCGAAGTCCTGCGCCAGAATCTGCTCTTTCCGGTCAACTCGAACATCGCATTGAACGCCTCCATCTGGGCCCTCTCCGGAGACCAGACGCTGTACGTGGATATTTACTACAGCGACGGCACGGTCTCGCACGGATCGAAGCACCTCGACGCCGAGGAAGCGCCGCACCAGGACAACGGCTGGCGGCACTGGAACTTCACTTCACTGGTAACGCCGAACAAGACCATCGTCGCCATCGACTTCATATCCGATTCCTACGAGGGTCTGAGCAGCGTCACGATCGACGACGCCGCGCTCACCGTTCGGGCCTACTTGCCCCCGCTGGGACTTGGGGTTGCAAGTCCCGCTCAGTAGGGCGCCCAGACACTCAAGCAGATCTCAGGACGCTACCTGCGAACAAATCCGGTGAAAGCTACGAGATGCTTGAATAGCTTCTGGGATGTCCTAGGCTTATCTCAAACAGTCGGCAAAAGGGGGCGACGATGAACAAGACAGTGCTGTTTGGCTTGATTGGGTTCGCTGGCACACTTGTCGCCGCGGACTCGGGCGCGACGATTGTTAGCGGCAGCGTGACGGGTGGAACGGCAATGACTGCCGGCGGAACCTTCCTCAAACTGACCCCGCCGCTTTTGAATCTCTTCGGACCGCCGGACAGCGTTGGCAATGACAATTTTCAGACCCCGGACCTGTACGGCTTCGATGAAGACCAGAACATCATCCTGGGCGCACCGCTCTCGGCCGACATCCTGGCCGGCGGGCCCCTCGTCGCTGGCGATACGGTGGCCAGCCACTATATTTTCTTCGATCCGGGTCCAAGCCAGCACGTCATCGGCACGGTCAACTTCGATTCCGCGATCGTCGCCATCATGACCAGCACCGGCACCCTGGCGGCGAGCGACTTTCTTGCCAACACGGGCGTCAACTACCTGAATCCAGGTGCGCGCGGACTGGAAACCGGTGA
Source organism: uncultured beta proteobacterium (assembly GCA_963782495.1). Lineage (GTDB taxonomy): Bacteria > Pseudomonadota > Gammaproteobacteria > Burkholderiales > Thiobacillaceae > DASQBT01. Next base: position 369,709 of record CAWAJU010000008.1, read on the forward strand.
CAGCGTAACGATCAGTGGCCCGAACCAGATCACCTTTGATACCGTCGCGAGTACACCGGGCGACTATGTCCGCGTGCTGACCGCGTTTTCACCTGGCGGCACGAGTGTCCCGGAACCAGGCAGCCTGGTGCTGCTCGGTCTGGGCTTGGCCGTGCTCGGATCGCAAAGGCTGTCACGGCGAGATCAGTGACAGGTAAACCCAATGCGGTGCGGTGCAGTGCTTTGCATCGTGCCGGGCCGCGGCTGGAAAATAATAGAGCTTCATCAGGAAAGGGAACAGCAGCAACCACCACGGCTTCGGCCATTCGATCTTCACGGCCAGCGGCGGACTGGTCGGGCCTTCAACGCCTTCGGCCTGCACGCCCGCAACACACAGTCAGTAATCGCCCGGCTTGGGCTTGGCCAACATAGCGCCGACCCAACACAAGTCCGATCACCAGACCCATGCCCTTTGCATTCCGACACGCCCACATGCTAAGGTCAAAACATATCCCACCTGCAAACTGTGACACGCGTGGACAAGAAACTGATCCAGAGCCTCGTCGAAGCAAATCCCGAACCGTTTGCGCTGGTTGACGAGCACTACGTCATCGTTGCCTGCAATCAAAGATATGCCGCGACCTATACGCACCTGAGCCCGGCCGAGATTGTCGGAATGAAGTGTCACGAGGTTTCGCACAAGAGCGAATACACCTGCGACATCAATGGCGAGGAGTGTCCGCTGGCTCGGGTGTTCAGCACCCGGGAGCCGATGCAGGTCATCCACCGCCATATCGATCGCGACCACGCGCCCGAGTATGTGGCGATCCATGGCACGCCGGTGTTTGGCGACAACGGCAAGCTCCTGTACATGGGTGAGGCGATGTGTCCGATCATCAAGGAATCCGACCTGGTCTTCGACGAGGAAAAAATGGTCGGCTGCTGCCCGTCGTTCACCCGCGTGCTGGACAATATGAGCATGGTGGCCGGCACCGACGCATCGGTGCTGATTCATGGCGAGACCGGCACCGGCAAGGAGTTGGCCGCGCAGTTCCTGCACCGAAGATCCTCGCGCGCGGGCGGCGAACTGGTGACCGTGGACTGCACGCAGTTCACCGAAGACTTGTTTGCCAATGAACTGTTCGGCCATGAACAGGGTGCATTCACCGGTTGCATCGCGATGAAGAAAGGCCTGGTGGAACTGGCGCACAAGGGCACGCTGTTTCTCGACGAAATCAGCGAAATGCCGCATTCGATTCAGGCCAAGTTCCTCCGCGTGCTGGAAGCGCACAGTTTTCGCCGTCTCGGCGGCACCAAGGAAATCAAGACCGATTTCCGCCTGATTGCCGCGACAAACCGCGATCTCAAGCAACTGGTGGAGCAGGGCCAGTTTCGCGCCGACCTGTATTACCGGATCAACTGCATGCAGGTGGAGATACCGCCGCTTCGTCATCGGCGCGAGGACATACCCGAACTGGCGCGGCATTTTCTGTCACGCAAGCTCATGGGCAAACATGCGGCCAGCATCAGCCCTGCTGCGCTCGACCTGCTCAAGCGCTACGACTATCCGGGCAACATGCGCGAACTGAAGAACATTCTGGAGCGCAGCGCCTTGCTGGCTCACGGCGGCATCATTCAACCCGAACATCTGCCCGATGAAATCCTCCACTGCAACCCGACGCCGGACCGCGACCTGGAGGGGCGCGAAAGGGAATTTGCAGCCCGTGCGCTCGATGCCAACTCCCACCCGGTTACGCCGGAGCTTATCCGCCACACGCTCGAACACTTCCGTGGCAATCGCCGCCTGACCGCCAAGGCGCTCAATATCAGCGAGCGCACGCTCTACCGCCGCCTCAAGGAAATGGACGTCGCGGCCTAGTCCCGCGTTCGTGCCGACTGCCAGGTTCTGCCATTGGCAGGATTTGGCAGACTGACACGCCATCGAGGCGTTCTCCCCAAGGCAGGCAAATCAATGTCTTATGCGTCCACAGACATTGGTATGAAACCTGCTCCCTCCTCCCAGGAAGCATGACTCAGATACAAATCACTTTGGGAGGAAAGGATGAGGGGGTTGTCACAGAATTCGTGGTTCCATCGTCTGGGCTCTGTTCTTGCAATTCTTGCGTCGGGCCTCATTGCGGGAGTTGCCATCAGCCGAGTTGCAATTGCCGAGGACGGCATTGCATTTCCCTATTACCCGGCCTTTCTCACCGTAGAGATGGAGTCCGGAAGCGGCAAGCCCATGCCTGACAACTGGCAGGATCCCAAAGTCTGCAAGGGATGCCACCCACGTCAATACAAGGGCTGGAGCACCTCCATGCACTCCAACGCCTTCAATGACCCGGTGTTCCAGGCGGAATGGGCGCTGGGGGACAAGGCCACCGGCGGCAAGACCCTGAACCACTGCGGCGGTTGCCACACCCCCATCGGCATCGCCACGGGGACGGTCAAGTTCGATCCGGAACTGGGCAAGCATGGCGGCTTCACCGCTCCGGAAATTGCCTCCAAGGGTGTGTCCTGCGATGTTTGTCACACCATTTCGGGAACGACGGCGGTACACACCACCACCGGAGACCCGGGCAACGCCTCGTTCATCATGTCGCCCGGGGAGGTGAAGCGGGCCACCTTGAAAGACGCCAAGTCGCCATTTCACGAGACAGCGTATTCCGAGCTGCATGGCCGGGCCGAATTCTGCGCCAACTGCCACAACATCTTCCATCCGGACAATCGCTTCCCCGTGGAGCATACCTACGACGAATGGAAATCCTCGCCCTATGCGCAAAAGGGCATCCAATGCCAGGATTGCCATATGGTGCCGGTGGACACCGCCATCCGTGTGGCCAATGAAATGAAGCCGGCAAGAGAGCTTGAGAACCATGGCCTGGGCGGCTATGCCGGCCTTGGCGCCCCCACCAAACGCGATCTGGTGCATGACCACGGCTTCGTCGGCGCAAATACCATTATTGCGGAAGCGCTGGGTGTGAAAGGCGCCTCGGACAACAAGGCCGAGGCCATGAAGCGGCTGCAAAATGCGGTTGATCTGGATTTCGAGATTGTTCCCGCCAACGGCGGCGCAAACCTGCTCAAGATCAAGGTGATCAATGCCCGGGCCGGCCATCACATTCCTACCAGCCTCACCTTCATCCGGCAGATCTGGCTGGAGGTGCATGTCACGGATGACCAGGGCAACGTCCTTCTGAGTTCCGGCGTCGCAAAGGATAACCACGTGCCGCCCGACGCCATCACCTTCATCAACCGCTCGGTCGACGAGCATGGCAAGCCAACCATCAATCCGTGGGAGATCGCCAGCTTCGATTATCTGAACACGATACCTCCGAAGGGGTTCCGCTACGGCGTGTATGCCTTCCACCTTCCGGACGGAGCAAAGAGCCTGAAGGTTTACGCAAAGCTCAATTACCAGTCCTACGCCCAGGCCGTCGCAGACAAGTTGTTGGGCGAGGGAAAACTCACTGTTCCCACGGTGGTGATGAAAGAACTGACGCGCGAATACAGCGCGGCCGATCTGAAGTCCGCAAAGCTGGAAGAAAATGGCGTGGCAAGTCGCTAAGGCGCCACGTAAGAGTCATCAACAACACAGAAGGAGATATAGTCCATGAATCCACTGCGCAGGAATATGCTCAAGAGCACGGCAGGCGTAGGCGCGCTTTCTGTAGCCGTCGCCGCCGGGCTGCTCAAGCCGGGTCAGGTGCTGGCCGACTGGAATCAGGCAGGATTTGACGCCAAGAACCCGGCTGATTCACTTGCGTCGATCGGCGGATCGAACGCTGCCAACTCATCGAATATCGAGCTGAAGGCGCCCGATATTGCGGAGAATGGCGCTTCGGTTCCGATTGAAATTACGGTAAGCATGCCCGATGTGGAATCGCTTGCCATTCTGGCGGAGAAGAATGTTTACCCGCTGATCGCTGATTACAAGCTGACTGATTTTGGCGGCTTCCTGGCGACTCGGATCAAGATGGCCCAGACTGCCGACGTGCGCGTCATCGTGAAGGCGGGCGGCAAGGTCTGGACGACCGCCAAGGAAGTGAAAGTCACCATTGGCGGCTGCGGCGGCTAAGCGGACCGTACTTAGACTATTCGATCCACCGGAATACGGAGATACAAATGGCAATTCCCATGAAAATGCGCGCAAGTACCGAGGCCATCAAGGTTCTGATCACTCATCCTTCCCAGAATGGCTTGGCCAAATCCAATGGCAAACTCATTCCCGCCCTGTTCATCAAGAACATCACGGTGGCAGTTAATGGCAAAGTGGTAGCCGATGGCCAATGGGGCGGCGGCATCGCCAAGGACCCGTATCTGAATATCAAGGTTACGGGCATGAAGGCCGGCGACAAGGTCACAGTCGATGTCGTCGACAGCAGTGGTGACACCGGCAAAGGCGAAGCCACTGTCAGTTAGAGAGGCAGGCAAGCCTGATCGATTTCACACGCCCACACGCAGCAGCAAATTTGGGGAGAGCTTCTCCCCAAATTTGTTTTGGCGAGTGACGGTGATGATGGTCGCTTGGCGCATCGGGCGGGACGATGACCGGGCTGACCGCGCTCCAGGCGCCGGCGCGGCCGCCAGCCTCGACCGCGCGCGTGCTATTCCGGCGGCTGCAAAGCCGTGCTTTGATCCAGCATATGGATGTTGGAGCCGGATTCCAACATCATCGGCACGTCCCACATGTAGTTTCGGCCGCCGGCACCTCCGATCGAGAACACGTAATAGCGTCCGGGCGCAATAACCGCGAACTGGACCTGTCCCTTTTCATTTGCAACGCCTTTGGCCACCGGGTTGGCCATCATCGCCTGCGTCCCGCGCTGACATGCCTGCGCATCATGGGTCGCGCAGGCTTTGGCCCAATCGGCACGGCCCCTGGGGCCGGTGAAGCCGGCCTCAGCCAGCGCTTCGTCGATGCCCCTGGTCAGCAGCACCACGGGGGCCCCGCTTGCCGGTGCGAGGGGCGCGGCGGTGCCGGAACCGGGCGCTTGCACCCGGATCGCCAGGTAGGGCGTCCCGATCCTGTGGCGCCAGAAGCAGTCGACTGCGAGGGCGCGCCAGTGGCCGGTGCAGGGCTTGGGTTCACACTGAGGCTCACGCGCTGGAGAACGCAACCGAGCCGTCGGGCGCGCTCAATCGAATCGTGATTCGAGAAGGCGAAATCATGCTCATGGCTTTCTCCCCCGAGGATGACGTGACAAGTCTCCGCGCATTCGAAGCACAGACCAGTGGCAAGTGGCCGACGGCATTCCGGACATTCCCGCCGAAGGTCACGAGGGGCAGCAAGAGGGTCGAGAGGACGCGTTCGTGGAACAGGAAAGCGGTCGCTCGGGTTGATCGGTCACACCTGCAAAAAATTGCGCATTCAGAGACCCATCAAGAACGGGAACAGCAGCAACCACCACGGCTTCGGCCATTCGATCTTCACGGCCAATGCCTGGCTGGGCGGACCTTCGACATCTTCGGCGCCGACGCCGGTGACGCGCAGCCAGTAGTCGCCCGGCTTGGGCTTGACCAAAGTGGCGCTGGCCTCATGCACGATCCGGCTTGACAGCGGCTGGGCGAAGTTCATATCCGCGCTCAATTCGAGCTTGTAGGCCGGCGCGTCGCCTTTCCAACTCACCAGCAACTGTTCGCCCTCGACCTTGGCGGCCAGCTCGCCCGGCGCGTGGGGCGGGACGATCACGGCCAGCGGCGGACTGGCCGGACCTTCGACATCTTCGGCGCCGATTCCCGTGACGCGCAGCCAGTATTTGCCCGGTTCGGGCTTGGCCAGGTTGACGCTGGCCTCATGCACCTGCTGGCTCGCCAGCGGCTGGACGAAGCTGGCGTCCGCGCTCAATTCGAGCTTGTAGGCCGGGGCGTCGCCTTTCCAGCTCACCAGCAATCGATCGCCTTCGACCTTGGATGCCAAGTCACTCGGCGCGTGGGGCGGAACGATGACCGGGCTGATCGCGCTCCAGGCGCCGGCCTGGCCGTCGGCCTCGACCGCGCGCATGCGCCAGTAATACTTGCCGGGATCTAGCGTCACCGCCAGGCTGGTGGCGTCCGTGTCCCGCTTGATCTGCACCTCGCCAAGATCGGGCGAGGCACCCACCTGCAGGTCATAGCGTGCCGCCCCCTTTGATTCGGCCCAGGCGAACTGCGCCTCGCCGGCATCCGCGCGCGCGTGGGCAACGGGCGGATTGGGCAGCGGCTGCACACGGAAGGCACGCGGCTCACTCCACAGATGCACCTTGCCGGCTTCGTCCACGCTGGCCACGCGCCAGTGCCAGTCGCCCTCCTCCAGGGTTTCGACCTGGCGGGTGACGGGCGGCAGGCGGCGTTCGATCAGGCCTTCGCCGAAATCCGGTGTGGGGGCAAGCTGCAATACATAAGCCTGCGCCTCAGCGGCGGCAGCCCAGGAGAACTCCACGGCATTCTCGTACCGGCGCTCGCCGGGTGCGGGAGAGACCAAGGCGGGCGGCAGCGGACGCGCGTCCAGTTCGAAGGCGTGATCGCGGTTGTCGCCTTCCAGGCCTGCACTGTCGATGGCGCGCAGGCGCAGGAAATAGTTTCCGTCGGGCAAGTCGTCCTGCCAGGTGATGCTGGGTTGCGGCGTGACGTCGTCGAGCAGGACTTCACTGAAAGCCGCATCGCGCGCCACCTGGGCGCGGTAGGTGCTCGCACCGGGCACCGCCTGCCAGGTGAAGGACAGTGGCAGACGCTCGATCAGCGCGGGCAGGCCCTCTTCCGACGGGGGCATCAGCAGGGTGCGCGGGGGCTCGGGCGGCTTGCCGGCTTCGACCACCGTGCCGTAACCCGCTTCAACGCCGACCTCCTTGCCCTGTGCAGAGACGTCGACCGTGCCCTGCAGCACCTCACTGCGCAGCGACTTGCCGTCCTCGCCCAGGTTGAGGCGAAAATCCGTGCCGCGCAGGCCGGCAACTGCCACCACCGTCTTCACCTGAAAGCCGCCCGCCGGCGGCAGCTGCTTGCTCGCGTGCGCTTCCAGGCGGCCGTTGTCCAGGGACAGCTCGGTCGACACCATGCCGGTCTTGCCATAGGCAGCGAGCCGTCCGAAGGACAGCTTGCTGAACGCCTGCTGGGTCATCATGGAGCCATCGGCAAATCGGTAGGTCGCGCTGCTGCGCGGCCCGGTCAGCACGTTCTCGCCGCCGTGTAGTTGCGCGCCCGCAGTCAGTTTCTGGAACGGCCCGTCGCCGGACTTGTAGCGCACATTGCCGGTGACCGCCGTGACCGTGACCGGCGCCGGCGTCACCTTGAGCAGTTCCACGGGAATCTTGATGCGCGTGTTGGCCGGCAGGCGCTTGGGGATGGGCACGCCATTGGCGGCCTGTACCTTGGGCCAGTCACTCATGTGCTTGAGATAGGTCTGGCCGATCTGGCTCAGGGTATCGCCGGGATAGGTGAGGTAAAGCCAGTATTCCGCCGCATGCGCGTTGAGCGAAATCAGCGCGGCCAGGAGCAACAGGATGCGCATGCGAACGCCTGCCGGCATGCGGGGGCGCCGACGGTGTGACTTGAAATGCGTAAAGGCTGGGCAGCGCATGAGTATCGGGAGTTGGAGGCTCGGTATTGGATTTGATTGCAACCCTACCCTTGCATTCTAGGAAACCTGGCGGCGCGCGTTTGATGCCGCGGCGCATACCTTGCAAAGATTAGTCGTAACAGGGCGCTCGTGGCCGGGAGCGGTCATATGGGTGGTCCACCCATCTGCCCGGAGTTCGGCCTATTCCCTCGTTGAAAGCCGTCTGGGAGTGTTTGCCTACAGGACAGCCTGTCTGTTTCTCCCGTCAGTGGATGCATGAACGAGTCGTTTGCGACGACGCCGTTTTGTCGGACTCAAATCCAGCGGCAACTTGCCGATAGCGTATTTAAGGGGTATATCGCCATGCGGCGGCAGAGACCCATCAGGAGACAGGCATGAGCGAAGCTTTGAGGAATGTAGCGGCAAGCAAGCGCGCGGCGGAGACAGGGGGTGAAACCGTGGCAGATGCCGGCACTGAGCGCAGGCGCAAGGGTTCCCCCATGCGCCGCGTGGCTGCCGGCGATGTTGTTGCGGATGCCACGCCGCAGGGCTTCGAAAACGATGCAGTAAGCCGGGCACTGAGCGCCGCGGCGACGCAGAAACTGCAATCCATGGGCGACATTATCTCGGGTCTGCCGCCGGCCGAGGCCAAAGCACTCATGGAAACCCTGCTGCGACAGCAGCAACCCCGGCTCGGCCAAGTCAAACTCAATCCCGACGAAGAGCTTGCACCTGGATGGCGCGACGGCGGTTATCCGTACAGGAACCTGATGTTGCGCAAGAACTATGAGAAGGACAAATACCGCTTGCAGGTCGAACTGCTCAAGCTTCAGGCCTGGGTCAAGGAAACCGGGCAGAAAGTGGTCATCCTTTTTGAAGGGCGTGACGCGGCAGGAAAAGGCGGCACAATCAAGCGCTTTATGGAACACCTGAACCCCAGGGGGGCAAGGGTGGTGGCGCTGGAAAAGCCCACCGATAACGAGCGTGGACAATGGTACTTCCAACGCTACGTGAATCACTTGCCGACGGCCGGAGAGATCGTGCTTTTTGACCGTTCCTGGTACAACCGCGCCGGGGTCGAGCGGGTAATGGGGTTTTGCAGTTCGGCCGAATATGATGAATTCATGCGGCAGACGCCCGAGTTCGAGCGCATGCTGGCACGCAATGACGTTCATCTCGTTAAATTCTGGTTCTCGGTGAGCTGCGAGGAGCAGCGCCGCCGTTTCAAGGAACGCAAAGTCCACCCGCTCAAGCAATGGAAGTTGTCGCCGATCGACGTGGCATCTCTCGACAAATGGAATGACTATACAAAGGCCAAGGAGGCAATGTTCTTCCACACCGATACCGCCGATGCCCCGTGGACAGTGATCAAGTCCGACTGCAAGAAACGCGCACGGCTCAATGCCATGCGCTACATCCTCCACAAGCTGCCTTATGCGAAGAAAGACAGCGAACGCATCGGCCAGCTTGATCCGCTGATCGTCGGACGAGCCAACGTGGTGTTCGAGCGTGGCGAGCATGATTACGCCGTCGCAGTCTAGTGTCGTGTTCCGTCCGACCACGGAACAGCGAACCGCTTTCCGGGTCCAATCGCTTATTGCGGTGGACCGGACTTCAACTCGTAGTGGCTTTATGTAAGTGACCCTATGGACATGTTTGTTGAAAATGTCGACGCGGGCACGCGGAGACTTGAATCGAGAAGAAGGATTCCGCATCCGCGATTCGGTGACGTGGAAGGATTGCTCTGCGGCATAGAAAGCGCTCTTACCACGGATCGCAAGGTAAACGGGGCGAGCCTTGTCGAACTGTTCTATCTCTCCGAGATGGATCGGTACGGCATGGTGAGCGCCGCGAAATATGTCGACGAGTCCGACGGATATCCGCTCAGGAATTTCAGGAGCGAAATCAACAAGTGTGTCGCTGCGGTCAGAGGCCGTCTTGAAAAAGGGGAAATCCCAGAAACCTGGCCCGCGGAACTGATGGACCTTCTCAGCATCGAGAAAGGGAAGGGATAGGCGCGACCGAACGGGCAAGCCGACGTTCCCGGGGTCTTTCCGGCATTGAACCTTGAACGATCGTAACGGCCGCTCATGAGAGCTTCGCTGCATTACGCCTGAACCTCCGCAAAGGGTCGCAAGCACGCGTTCGGCATCCGAGAGAACAGACATTCAAGGATACTTGCTTGACGTGACCGGACACGGTCCGTTGAGACGCGACGCCTGCCCTTCCCGACGCTCTTTCTGGCTAGCGATAAAGCCCCACCCTGGCAATTGAATTCGGCCTATCCAAACCTTCCACGGAACCGCGGAATTGTCGAATAGGTCATACTTGCCCCAAGCTTGCTCACCTCGGTTCACGCGGGCGCAAGCGCGCCGAACCAACCCAATGGACAAAGGACCAGATGATGCAGATCGGCATTCCCAAGGAAATCAAGAACCACGAATACCGCGTCGCCGTCACCCCGGCCGGGGTCAGGCAGCTGGTCGATGCCGGCCACACGGTGCGGGTGCAAACCAAGGCTGCGGGCCGCATCGGCTATCAGGACGCCGACTATGTTGCAGCGGGCGCGCAAATCGTCGCCGATGCAAGGACGGTCTACGCGGCGGAGCTGATCATCAAGGTCAAGGAGCCGCAGAGCGAAGAAGTGGATCTGCTGCATGAAGGTCAAATCGTATTCAGCTATCTGCACCTCGCCGCCGAAGCGGCGCTGACCCGCGGCCTGTTGGACAGAAAGATTACGGGCATCGCATTCGAGACCGTCACCGACGCGGACGGCGGCCTGCCGCTATTGGCGCCGATGTCTGCCCTTGCCGGGCGCATCGCGGTGCAGGCCGGCGCCCAGGCCCTGACCATGATCGGTGGTGGCCGCGGCGTCCTGCTGCCGGGTGTGCCAGGCGTTGCCCCTGGTCGGGTGGTGATCATCGGCGGTGGCACCGTGGGCATGAACGCGGCCCAGGTTGCGGCAGGCATGGGCGCGGAAGTCGTTGTGCTGGATCGCAGTCCGCACAAGCTGGCCTATTTCGACCAGGTGTTCCACGGCCGCATCAAGACCATACTCTCCACACCCGAATCGGTGGCCAAATGGGCTGCGCGCGCCGATCTCCTGATTGGCGCCGTGCTCATTCCCGCAGCGCGCGCACCCCACCTGCTCACGCGCAATCACATGGCCTCCATGGCGCCGGGCTCGGCCTTTGTCGACGTGTCCATCGATCAGGGCGGCATCGCCGAGACCTCGCGCCCCACCACCCATGAGGACCCCACCTACATAGCAGAAGGCGTCGTGCACTATTGCGTCACCAACATGCCGGCAGCCTGCGCCCGCAGCGCCACCCAGGCGCTGGCCCCGCTGGTGCTGCCTTATGCCCGCGCCCTGGCCGACAAGGGGACAGGCGCCCTGTTGGAGAACTTGCAACTGCTGGCCGGGCTCAACCTGCACCGCGGTCAGTTGACCCAATCGGCGGTCGCCGCCGCCCTCGGTCTGACTGCAGTCACCGCTGCCGAAGCGCTTAAGCACGCCAAACCGTAGGTTTCACCAAGGTCGACCTGCCCCGCACCACCGATTGCTTTGTCGCGCATCCTCGCCATAGCTATGGCTGTGGCTGTGGTTCACTTTACGCACTCGGCGCGCGGATGCGCTTCTCGGCACGGATGCAAGCCCACAGGTTGGCGTACCAGCCGTCCTGATTGCGTGGTTGAGGCTAAAGCCGTCTAGGCGGATAATTGCTCGTCTTCCTAACCATCCTTCCCGCCTTGGAATATCTGTTGATTCTGCTGGCCACGGTGTTCGTCAATAACATCGTCCTGGCCAAAATCCTGGGACTGTGTCCCTTCATGGGGGTTTCGAAGAAGCTCGAGACCGCCATATCCATGGGACTGGCCACCACGTTTGTGTTGACCCTGGCGTCTGGCGCGAGTTACCTGATCAGCCAGTACGTCCTCGGCACCGAACTGTTCTACCTGCGCACCCTGTCCTTCATCGTGGTCATTGCCGGCATCGTGCAGTTCACCGAAATGGTCATCCACAAATCCAGCCCGGTGCTTTATCAGGTGTTGGGCATTTACCTACCGCTGATCACCACCAACTGCGCGGTGCTGGGCATCCCCCTGCTCAATGTTCAGGCGCACCACAACTTTGTTGAGTCGCTGTTCTTCGGCATGGGTGGTGCGCTCGGCTTCACCCTGGCACTGGTATTGTTTGCCGGCATCCGGGAAAAGCTGGAAGGCGCTGACGTGCCCAGACCCTTCCAGGGCGTGAGCATCGCCATGGTCACCGCCGGGCTGATGAGCCTGGCGTTTATGGGTTTTGCCGGACTAATCAACATCAGATAATGCTTGAAGCCATACTGGTCATGGCCGGCATCGGCATCATCCTGGGCGCCGTGCTTGGGTTTTCCGCCATCCGCTTCAAAGTGGAGGGCGATCCGCTGGTGGAAAAGATCGACGCCATCCTGCCCCAAACCCAGTGCGGCCAGTGCGGCTTCCCGGGCTGCAGGCCCTATGCCACCGCGATCGCGAAGAGCGAGGCCGACATCAATCAGTGCCCGCCAGGCGGCGAGGACGGCATCCGCAAGCTGTCCGAGCTGCTGGGCGTGGAATTCAAACCGCTCAACGCCGAGCATGGTCATCCCAAGCCCAAGAGCGTGGCATTCATAGACGAAAGCCTGTGCATCGGCTGCACCCTGTGCCTGCAGGCCTGTCCAGTGGATGCCATCCTCGGTGCGGCCAAGCACATGCACACCATCGTCGCGAGCGAATGCACGGGCTGTGAACTGTGCCTGAGCCCCTGCCCGGTCGACTGCATTTCCATGGTGCCCATCGCTGAAGACCTGACAACATGGAAGTGGAAGTATCCGCAGACTCGCATAAGGTCGGCCGCATGAGCAGTAAGGAGGGGCCCCGCCTGCGGGGATCCGCACGCCCGCGAATGCAGCCAACCGCCGACGCATTGATGCCTGATATTCCCGACCGAGTGACGGAGGCGGGCCGCATGAGCAGTAAGGAGGGGCCCCGCTTGCGGGGATCCGCACGCCCGCGAATGCAGCCAACCGCCGACGCGTTGGAGCTTGATATTCGCGAAAATATGACAGAGGCGGACCCCATGAGCATCGGAGAGGGGCCCCACGCAGTGGGGATCGGCGCGCCCGCGAATGCGGCCAGCCGCCGACACCAGGACGCATGCGTAACCAAGGGCGCAGCCGAGGCGGCCGCATGAGGGAACTCTACCACTTCAATGGCGGCGTGCATCCGCCGGAACACAAGGACGATTCCTCGGCCAAGCCAATACACCCGGTCTTTGTTCCGCGCCGACTTATCGTGCCGGTGCGCCAGCATATTGGCCAGCCCGCCAAGCCCATCGTGAAGGTGGGCGAGCGTGTGCTCAAAGGCCAGATGATAGGCAGGGCGGAAGGCTATGTATCCACCGCCATCCACGCACCCAGTTCCGGAACCGTGACCGCAATCGGCATGGAGATGGTGCCGCACCCGTCCGGCCTGCGCGACCTGTGCATCACCATCGACACCAACGGCAGGGACGATTGGGTCACCCACCAGCCCATCGATTACTTGAATTTGGATCCCAGTGCGCTGCGCAACAAGCTGCGCGACCTGGGTCTGGCAGGACTGGGGGGGGCGGTATTTCCCAGCTACATCAAGCTCAACCCCGGCGCCGAGCAAAAGGTTCCCACCCTGATCCTCAACGGCGGCGAATGCGAACCCTGGATCACCTGCGATGACCGGCTGATGCGCGATCGCGCAACGGAGATCATGCAGGGCGCAAGCGTGATGTGCCACATGCTCCACGCCGATCTGGTCCTTGTGGGCATCGAGGACAACAAGCCGGAAGCCATCGCGGCGATGAAAGCGGCGGCACAAGGCCTGCCGTTCGCGTGCGAAGTGGTGGCGGTGCCTACGCTCTATCCGGGTGGCGGCGCCAAGCAACTCACCAAGACGCTGACCGGCAAAGAGGCACCGTGGAATGGCCGCTCCACCGATATCGGCGTGCAGGTCTTCAACGTCGGTACGGCCTATGCGCTGGCGCGCGCCGTGTTCCACGGCGAATCGCTGATTTCACGGCTGATCACGGTGACCGGCGATGTGCTGCGGCCACAGAATTTCGAGGTGCTGATCGGCACGCCCATGGATGAACTGATCCTGCACGCCGGCGAGCGCGACAGCATGACCGGCATCATCATGGGCGGTCCCATGATGGGATTCAAGGTGCCCGATCCGCATGTGCCGGTGGTCAAGGCCACCAACTGCCTGCTGGCCATGTCGAAGGAATTGTTTCCTCCCAAACCTCCACCCATGCCCTGCATTCGTTGTGGCGCCTGTGCCCAGGCGTGCCCCGCCGATCTGCAGCCCCAGGACCTGTATTGGTACGCCAAGTCGCGCAATTTCGGCCGCGCCCAGGAGCTGCATCTGTTCGACTGCATCGAATGCGGCTGCTGCACCTATGTCTGCCCCAGCCACATCCCCCTGGTGGGCTATTACCACTTTGCCAAGAGCGAAATATGGGCGCGCGAGAAAGAGAAGAAAGCCGCCGACCAGGCGCGCGAACGGCATGAATTCCGCCTGTTCCGCGAAGAACGCGAAAAACAGGAGCGGGCACAAAAGCATGCTGCCAAGCTCCAGGCCAAGAAAGAAGAATTGGCTGGCGCCGGCACCAGCGTGGATGCCGAAGCCGACAAGAAGAAGGCCTTGATCGAAGCCGCCATGGCGCGGACCACGGAGAAGAAGGCAAGCGTCGCGCCGAAAAACGTCGACAACCTGACCCCCGAAACACAGAAGGAGATCCAGGAAATCGAAGCGCGCCGGGCCAAGATCCGCGAGATCGCCAAGCAACCGGTCGAGCCGGAAAAACACCTATAGGAAAACGCTGAATCGTGTCCTTCATACTCAAACAAGACAGCGTTTCCCGGGTCATGCTCAAGGTGCTGGCCACCCTGTTGCCCGGCATCATCGCCTACGCCTGGCTGATCGGCCCCGGCATCCTGATCAACCTGTGCATCGCCAGCATCGCCGCGCTCGGCTTCGAGGCCCTGATGCTGCGTCTGCGCAGCTATCCGGTTAAGCCCTTCCTGACCGATTTCAGCGCCATCGTCACCGCCTGGCTGCTGGCCCTGTCGTTGCCGCCTCTGGCACCGTGGTGGCTGACCGTCACCGGTGTCCTGTTCGCCATCGTGATCGCCAAACACCTTTACGGCGGCCTGGGCCAGAACGTGTTCAATCCGGCCATGGTGGGCTTTGCGGTCCTGCTGATTTCCTTCCCGGTACCGATGACCCAATGGTCCCTGCCGCTGGAACTTGCCCACCATCCTCTCAACCTTGGCGAGAGCCTCAATTACATTCTTGGCGCAGGCCTGCCCGAGGGCGTCAGACTCGATGCAATCGCCCAGGCCACGCCGCTGGACATGCTGCGCACCCAGTTGATGCAGCAGCACACGCTGCAGGAAATCACGCGTGCGCCCGTCTTCGGCGGGATCGGCGGCACCGGCTGGGAATGGATCGCCGCGATGTATCTGGTCGGCGGCCTGGTCCTGTGGGCGATGCGCATCATCACCTGGCACGTGCCGGTAGCCTTCCTTGCCGGTGTCTGGCTGACCGCCGGTTTCCTGCATTTCGCCGATACCGGCCGCTACGCTCCGCCCTGGTTCCAGATTGCCACTCCCTCCGTCATGCTGTGCGCGTTTTTCATCGCCACCGACCCGGTGTCCGGTTCTTCCACCCCGCTCGGCAAGATCGTCTTCGGCCTCGGTGCAGGCTTTTTGACCATACTGATCCGGGTGTTTGGCGGCTACCCGGATGGCGTGGCCTTCTCAATATTGTTGATGAACATCTGTGCTCCGCTGATTGATGCCTACACCCAACCCAAGGTGTTCGGCGAAAAATGAGCCTCCTGGCCTCCGCTGCGCGCAATGCGACCCGCACCGGCCTGATATTGCTGGTGTTCGCCCTGGTGGGCACCGCTGCCCTGGCCTGGGCCTTTATGCTGGCGCATCCCGCCATCGAAGCGAGCGAAAAGGCGGAGAAGCTCAAACTTCTCAATCAGGTTATGCCGCGCGCGCTGTACGACAACGACCTGATCAGCAGTCAGCGCGAGCTGCCGGCCGACGACCTGCTGGGCACCAGTCAGCCGTCGGCCTTCTGGACCGCCCGCAAGGGAGGGCAGATCACCGGACTGGTGCTGGAGGCGATTGCCCCCGATGGCTACGGCGGCGATATTTCCCTGCTCATCGGGTTCAGCGTTGCCGGAGACATCCTTGGCGTGCGCGTGACGGCGCACCACGAAACGCCCGGCTTGGGGGACTACATCGACATTGCCAAGAGCAACTGGATCCGCAGTTTCGATGGCCACTCATTGACCCGGCCAGTTGCTAAACTATGGAAAGTGAAGAAGGACGGCGGTGCGTTTGACTCCGTTGCGGGGGCAACCATCACGCCCCGCGCCGTGGTCAAGGCGGTGCGCAGCGCCTTGGAATACGCGGCCAAACACCGCGCCGAACTCCTGGGCACGCCGCCCTCTCCAACACAGGAGCAGACACCATGAACAAACAGGAAGCGTTCACCATTTTTCACGACGGTCTGTGGAAGAAGAACCCGGGCGTTGTCCAGTTACTTGGGCTGTGCCCCACCCTGGCCATGAGCAACAGCGTGGTCAATGCCCTGGGCCTGGGCCTGGCCACCGTGTTCGTGATGGCCGGCTCCAACGCGATGGTGGCGGCGGTGCGCAATATGGTGCCGCACGAGATCCGCATTCCGGTGTTCATCCTGATCATTGCCAGCCTCGTCACGATTGTGGACCTGCTGTTCAACGCCTTCGCCCATCCGCTTTACCTGGTGCTGGGAATCTTCATCCCGCTGATCGTTACCAACTGCATTGTGCTGGCGCGCGCGGACGCTTTCGCAGCGAAAAACCGGATCATTCCTTCCATCTTCGATGGTGCTTTCATGGGCCTGGGCTTGACCGCGGTGCTGACCACCCTGGGAGCGCTGCGCGAGATCGCCGGAAAAGGCACGCTGCTGTCCGGCATTGACCTGGCCTTCGGCGCAGCTGCCAAGCCTTGGGTGATTCACGTGCTGCCCGGCTACAAGGGCTTCCTGCTTGCCATCCTGCCGCCCGGAGCATTCCTCGCACTCGGCCTGCTCATCGCCCTGCGCAACTGGCTCGACCAGCGCGCAGCACAACGCGCCCGCGCCACTCTCCCAGCGACTGCTGGCTCAGTCCAAGCGGCGGCATGAGCAGTAAGGAGGGGCCCCACATAGTGGGGATCCGCACGCCCGCGAATGCCGCCAACCGCCGACATGAAGAGGCCACAGAATGAATGACGCAACCGAGGCGGCGGCATGAGCAGTAAGGAGGGGCCCCACATAGTGGGGATCCGCACGCCCGCGAATGCCAGCAGAGCGCCGACCTGGCACGGCCAAGACAATCCATACTTCTGAGAGGCGCCGGCATGAACGAGACCATCGTTGATCTGTTACGCCATGGCGAGCCGGTCGGCGGAAGGAAATATCGGGGCCAGACCGATGATCCCTTGTCGGATCTGGGCTGGACCCAGATGCGCGGCAAGCTTGCCGGCCTTACTCCATGGCAGCGCGTTATTTCTTCTCCCTTGTCGCGCTGCCGTGCTTTCGCCGAAGAGTTGAGCGGCGCTCGCAACCTGCCGTTGCAGGTGGACGAGCGACTGAAGGAAGTCGGTTTCGGTGTGTGGGAGGGCAAGACCCGCGCCCAACTCAATGCGGAAGATCCGAACCAACTGGCGCGTTTCAGGGCCAACCCGGTCAACGCGCGTCCACCCGGTGCGGAGCCGATGGAGCATTTCTACAAGCGGGTGGCGGCGGCGCTCGAAGAAATCTTTGTCCGCCATCGTGACGAGCACATCCTGATCGTCTGTCATGCGGGCGTGATCCGCATGGCGCTTGTCCATGCGCTGGGCATACCCTTGGGGCATGCCTATCGGATCGAGGTGGCGAGTGCCGCGTTGAGCCGGGTCGCCGTCGGCCACGGCGCCGCCCCCAGGCTGGTGTTTCACGACGGTCAGTTGGCGTGATGCCGCGTCTCGTTGGCTGAGGCTGGGACATGGGAAAGGGACGGCTGGAAGCGTTTAGTGACGGCGTGTTGGCCATCATCATCACCATCATGGTGCTGGAATTGAAAGTACCGCATGGCGACGACCTGACGGACCTGGTACCGCTGGTTCCCGTCTTCATCAGTTACGTTCTCAGCTTTATCTATCTGGGCATCTACTGGAACAACCATCACCACATGCTGCATGCGGTGAGCAAGGTCAACGGCACTATCCTGTGGGCCAACCTGCATCTGTTGTTCTGGCTCTCACTGGTTCCGTTCGTCACCGGCTGGATGGGCGAAAACCAATTCGCGGCACGGCCTGTTGCGCTCTATGGCGCGGTCCTGATCATGGCGGCAATTGCCTATTTCATTCTCAGTCGCGCACTGATAAACCATCACGGGCGCGATTCGGCGCTGGCGAAGGCGGTGGGCAAGGATTTCAAGGGCAAAGTATCGGTGTTGATCTACGCTGTCGCAATCGCATCTTCTTTCCTGAACCGCTGGGCGGCATTCGGCCTGTATATTTTCGTCGCACTCATGTGGCTGATTCCTGACCGCAGGATCGAGCGTATCTTGGCGGACTAGTGCGGCCCCTGCTCAGCTATCGCCGTGATTGCGGAAATGCGCAGTTGCCGGCGGCGCGGGCCCGGTGCCTTGAAGATATTGGCACGTTGCAATCTGATCTCATTTCCGGCGAGCCAAATAGAGCGGCGGCCCGCTGCCATCCTTGGCCTGGCCGGGGTAGACGGTGAGGTGAGGGAACGGAATCTCGATGCCGAGACGGTCGAATTCCTTCTTGAGACGCAGCAGGAAGGCGCGTTTCACGGTCCACTGCTGCAGCGGCCGTACCTTGATGCGGAAGCGGATCGTCACTGCCGAATCGGCCCAGGCGTCAACGCCGGCAAGGTCGAGTTCCTCCAGGATCAACGGGCCCAGGGTTTCATCCGCGCGTATTTCCGTGGCGACCCTGCGGATCACTTCGAACACCTCTTCGATGTCCTCGCGATAGGCGATGCCGATATCGACCAGCGCGTAGGCGTAGCCTCGGCTGCGGTTGGTGACGGTGGTGACTGCGCTGTTGGGGACGTAATGCACGCTGCCTTCGTAGTCGCGCAGGCGGATGTGGCGCAGCGTGACGTCCTCAACCAGGCCGCCCAAGCCCGCCACTTCCACTACGTCGCCTTGATGGATCTGGTTTTCCAGCAGCAGAAACAATCCGGTGAAGTAATCCTTGACCAGGCTTTGAGCGCCAAAGCCTACGGCCAGGCCAACGATTCCCGCGGATGCAAGGATGGGGGCGATCGAGATGCCGAGTTCTGAAAGCACCAGCATGCCGGTGATCAGGGTGATGACCACTGCGGTGGTGTAGCGCAGCACACGGCCCAAAGTTTCCAGGCGCTTTTGCTGCTCGGGATCACCGGTGTGCTTTTGCAGCTGCTTGCGCAGCATGGGAATCAGCTTGCGTGACAATGCGAGCATGATCCAGGCGATGACGAGGATGACGCCAATGTGCAGCAGCGTTTGCCCGAGCGTGCTCAATTCGCCCGGGTGATTCAATAGCATCGTGGTCACGTCCATGTTCGCACCTTCATCTGTTGTCTCTCCTTTGCGCCGCGACGATTGAGGCAGGAATTTGCCCTCACGCTCACGGTCTTCACCCGCGCCCTAGTCGGTAAGCCATTGACACGACAAGGGCGGCAATACGATTGCATCGTCTTCTACCTCGACGCGCCCACCCACGCAGAGATCGTGCATCGGACCCGATTGGAAAAATCCATACGACCGCAAGCAATCGACGGGAAGCGTCTGCGCTTCGTCATTGAAGTTGACGACCACCAACACGCGGTTGCGGCTGAGTTGTGTGTCACTGCGGGAGAAGACCAGCAAGTTTGGGTTGTCCACCGCCAGCAATTGCCGGTTGTCGAAATCCGCGAACGCCGGCGTCTCCTTGCGCAGCGAGATCATTCTTCTCAAGGTGCTGAAGATACGCTGCTCAACCGTCCCGGGCTGATGCCGTCTCTCGGCCTTGTTCCAGTCGAAATGCGAACGATGCATCCAGCGATTGTCGGCGGCCCGGGTGGGGTCGGCCAGATATTCCAGACTGTTGAGCGTGCCGATCGCATCGCCGTAGTACAGCAGCGGTATGCCTCCGAAGGACAGGATCACGCTGTGCAGCAGCACGATGGTCTTGATCGCGGCGTCGATCGCCGCTTCATCCCCGCTCTCGAGCGCGGACTCCAGCCCGACCAGCGAGGCAAGCGAGCCAGAGATGCGTGCATCGCCGGTCTTGGGGTTATTGCCGAATGGCAGGCCTCTGGCTGGCGAGCTGGGAAACCGGCCGGTGAAGTAATCGAGGATGAAGCGCCGGTGCGGGGCCGGCTCGTAGCCTGCCAGCACGATGTCGCTGTCTGCAAAGCCCAGTCCGATGTCGTCGTGGCAGCGTGCATAGTTGAGCCAGGTCGCCCGCTCCAGCTTGGCCGGAAGATTCTTGATGCCCTGGCTGAGCAAGGCTGCGTTCTTCGTCGCAACTGCATCCCAGAGCAGAGCCATGAGCGTGGCGTTGTAGGCGATCTCGCATTCCTTCGCATTGATCGCGTCCTCGCCGAAATACTTCGAGATTTCACTCGGCGCCACGATTGCCTCCGCGATGAACAGCACGCCCGGTGCGGTCACCTGGCAGCAATCCTTCATCAACTGCAGCAGCAAATGTGCCTCGCGCTCGTTCTGGCAGACACTGCCCATCTTCTTCCACAGAAAAGCCACGGCGTCGAGGCGCAGGATATCCGCGCCCCGGTTCGCCCAGAACAGGATGATGTCGATCATCTCGATTAACACCGCCGGATTGCGGAAGTTCAGGTCCCACTGATAGTTGTTGAACACCGTCATCACCCACTTGCCCATTTCCTCGTCCCAGGTGAAGTTGCCGGGTGCAATGGCCGGAAAGATTTCCGGCATGGTTTCCTCATAGATGTCGGGGATCTCGCGGTTGTCGAAGACGTAGTAGTAGTCCTGGTATTTCTTCTCGCCCTTGCGCGCCCGCTGCGCCCATTCGTGTTCATTGGAGGTGTGGTTGACCACCACATCGAGGACCAGCAGCATGTCGCGCCGCTTGAGTGTGGCGGCCAGCGCCTCGAGATCCTCGGTGGTGCCGAAACGGGGATCAATCTTATAGAAGTCGCGCACCGCGTAGCCGCCGTCGCTGCGGTCCGGCGGGCAGTCGAGCATGGGCATGACGTGCAGCAGGTTGATGCCCAGTTCCTGCAGGTAGGGCAGATTTGCACGCAGGCCTTTCAGGTCCTCCGCAAAACGGTCGCAGTACAGCGCCATGCCGACCCACTTCTGACTGAGGAACCAGTTGTAGTCCTTCTCCCGCGCCAGATCCGATTTCCGCAGCGCGGGCGACCGTTCCATATAGCGCTGCGCGAGCGTTTCGACCAGGCTGACCATCTGCTCCTTGAAATCAAAGCGTTCACCGTAGAGCAATTTGAACAGGGAATGGATGGCGTAGAAATTCGCCCCAAGCCGGGTATAGAAATGCCGCAATCGCTGTTTCCCGACCTCGGGCTTCAGCTCGATCAGTATTTCATTCAGCAGGGAGTGTGACGCTTGTTCGTACATGAATGATCTCGTTCGGCGATCAGTTCCGATCAGAGGTACCGCGGGTCGATCCATCTACATTAGTCGGCGCCAATTCTTTCGGCATGTCTTCCCCCAACTTCAGCCAGGCACGGGTCGCGGGAATGAAGTGGGCCACGCCTTCGAGAAGGCCGGCGCTGTAGTTGCCGTTCATGCCGAGCAGTCCGCCACGGGCGAGGTAAAGCTTTGAAGCTTCGGCCCGCGCCACTGCTTCGGCCCGAACCGACGCCTGGGCATTGGCGACCAGCACCGAGGGAATGCCGCTGATCAGGACCTCCATGTCATTGCCGCTGTCGCCGGCGAACACGGTGCGACTGGGGGGGACGCCCAGCCGCGCGCGGAGGAATTCCAGGGCGTGCAGCTTGCTTGCGGACGCGGGCAACACGTCGAGCAGGCCGGTGGCGGTGGTCTCATCGACGCTCCACACCAGATTAACGCGGACACCGCTGGCCGCCAGGCGTTGCCGGACACGGCTCAGAAGCTCGGCCGGGTCGGCCAGCGGCGCAGCGTAATAGCTCAGCTTGCAGGCTCCCTGCTTCGCTGCCTCTTGCAAGCGCAGGCCGGGAATATCTCCCACGATCGATGCGAGTTGCGCGTGGCTGCGACTGCCCCAGTCGATTGCGATGGTCCGTTGCCAGTCCTGTGCCCGGTGCCAGTCGTCGGCGTGGACTTCATACAGGCTGGTGCCGACGTCAGCGATGACGAAATCGGGTCGGGGCAGTTCGTACTCGGCCATGGCTGCCTCCACCAGTTCCCGATGGCGGCCGGTCACGTAGGCGAGCCGGATCTCGGGCCGTGCGACCAGTCGGCTAAACAGCGGGCGGGCCATGGGGGATTCCGGCTGGCTGCCGTTGGGCAACAGGGTGCGATCCAGGTCGGTGGCGAGCAGGATGGGCGCGTCCATTCAGTGCGTCTCTTTCGGTGGCACCCGACACGCGCTATAGAAATCGTAGTACTCGATCGCCTCCAGGATGCCCTGAGCATATCCTGCCTGGGCGAAGTAGATGCGCTCCACTTCGGCCAGGGCGCGCAGCTCGTCGTTGTGGCGGTTGGCCACCACCACCGCCAGGGTATTGCCGCGCATCATGTCCTCGTCGGAGCCGGAGCCGCCGGCGACCAGGATCTGCTCCAGCGGCACGCCCCACTGGTCGGCGAACCAGCGCACTGCGAACCCCTTGGAAGCGCGGATCGGCAGCACATCCAGGAACTGGCCGAAGGACAACGTGACGTTCACGGTCTGGTCGCCCTGATGCAGCAGGCGGTTGATGTCTTCCAGCGACGGCGCGATCTGGGGATCGATGTAATAGCTGATCTTGAAACGGCCCTGATCGTCCTTGGGCTGGCGCTTCAGGCCTGGCAACTCGTCCAGGATCGCACGCACGATCGCGGGGGTCCAGAGGTGGTCGACGTGCCGGGCCCATGCCTGGTCTACGGTGTATTCCGGGGCGAAGTGGATCTCGGAGCCCAGGCTGGTGATGAGCACATCCGGCATGGGGATGCCGTAACGACGCATGGCCTTGAGAGCCGATTCCAGCGAACGTCCGGTGGCAATGCCGAAGCTGGCACATTTTCGATGTTCGCGTACGACGCCGACAAATTCTGCAAGGGATGTCGGATCCCCCAGCAGGTTCTGATCCAGGTCCGTGAAAAGAGCCCGGTCGTGGTAGAGCATGGGTCGACGCGGCGGCGGCTTGCGAGCCTGCCTGCCCTGTTCCAGCAGCGGTCTGAGGGCGGCCAGGTAGGTTTCGGCATGGGCCGGCCAGGCGTAGTGCTGCTGAACGCCTCGCAGGCCCTGTCGCGCCAGAAGGGTCCAGCTGTCCTCGTCTTTCAGGGTTTCCAGCAGGGCCGCCGCCATGTCTTCAGGGCTGAGCGGGTCAATCAGGTAGCCGTTGCGGCAATTGCGGATGATGTCCTGGGGGCCGCCGTCGGAGGTCGCGACGATGGGCAGACCGCTGGCCGCCGCCTCGATCAGGGTCAGTCCGAACGGCTCGGTCAGGGCCGGATTGACGAACACGCCGCCGGAAGCCGCCGCCAGCCGGTACAGCACCGGCACTTCCTCGCGCCGGTGGTGCTTGGGATAAGCCACCTTGCCGTAGAGATCGTAGCGGTCGATATCCAGCAGCAGATCGCCCAGCACGGCCTGGGCGCCGCCGTCCAGGTCACGAATGTCGTCGCGGTTGCCCGCCACCACGACCAGGTTGGCCACGTCCTGGAGTTCGGCCGACTCGCCGTAGGCCTGGATCAGGGTGGCGATGTTCTTGCGCTCATCCGGACGTGACAGGGCGAGAATCATCGCTTTGTCGGGATCGTTGAGGAAGCGCGCCACCTCAGCGGCGATCGGCGCGCGCTGTTCGCTGCCATCCGGCGGCATGAAGCGCTTCAGGTCGGTGCCGGGCGGGATGACCCGCATCTGCTCGGGCTGATAGTGGTCATACAGGCCGTACTGCTCTTCGATCTCGTTGGCGGTGGAAGCAATCACCAGCGAGGCCGAGCCCAGGGTCAGTTCCTCCGCCTCGACCCGCCGTGCCATGTGGTAGCGGGTTTCGATCATGTCACGCTTCGTACCTGAGGCGATGAGGCGGCGACGCTTGACCCGTCCCAACGAATGACCGGTATGCACCAGGGGTACCCCAAGCAGGTTGGCCAGGCGGGTACCA
This sequence comes from uncultured beta proteobacterium, assembly GCA_963782495.1. Taxonomy (GTDB): domain Bacteria; phylum Pseudomonadota; class Gammaproteobacteria; order Burkholderiales; family Thiobacillaceae; genus DASQBT01. The sequence continues at coordinate 393,587 of CAWAJU010000008.1, forward strand.
ACGTAACCGGCATCTGCGTAGTGGCTGTGGACGATATCAGGACTGAGTCCCTCGGTGCGGAGAAAAGCCAGGGCGTTGTCGGCGAACGAATCCAGGTGGTCCCACAGGTCCTCCTTTCGGATGTAACCCTCTGGCCCCGCCTCGATGCGCACGATGCGGGCCTTGGGGCCGAGGACCTCGATGGGCTGGGCGTAATCGGAGCTGATTTGCGAATCAACCACGCGCCGCGTCATCAAGTCCACGCGGGCCACCCCCGGCAGATCTGCCAGTGCGCGCGCCAGTTCAACAACATACAGGGTCTGGCCTCCGGTGTCGGCATCCCGCCCCAGTTCCAGGTCGCGGCCGCGAATCAGTCCATGAACGCTCAGCATCAGGATATGGAGCGAACTCATGTGGCTTGCGTTCCCGTAAGACGCCATTCCGTGACGAACGGACGGTAGAAATCGTCATTGTCTGGAATGGCCCCACGCAGGCTGCAGATCGCTCCGGCGAAGCGGTGCGCGCGTTCCAGGGTCTGTTCTACCGGCCAGTCCTGGGTCAGGCCAAGGAGGAAGACCGCAGCGAAGCCATCGCCTGCGCCCACGCTGTCGAGTTGACCCGCGACCGGCGCAGTCGCCCCGGTGTGGTTACAAACACCATCGCTTTGCAACAGCCATGCGCCCTTCGCCCCCTCGGTGACCAACAATTGCCGGATGCCAAAAGTATGGAGGAGGCGCATGCCGAGAACGGTTTGCGAGGATCCGTCCAATTCCATCATGTCGGCGATGCGAAGCAATTCCTCTTCGTTCATCTTGGCAGTGTCTGCGTTCCCCAAGGACCAGCGGAGCACGTCCTTATTCACCCAGGGATCGCGCAGGTTGACATCGAGGAATCCCTTGGCGTGGGTCGACTGCAACAGCGTTCGCAAGGCAGTGCGCGCCGCGGCGCGTTGCGCAAGGGTGCCGAAATAAAGCCATTGCGGCCGGCTTGACAGGCCAACCAGCCGCGCCATGTCGGCATGGATGAAATCCCAAGCCTGGCCGGGAGCAATTTCGAAGTGATGTGTGTGCGCGTCGCCATTCAGGCTGATGCGAACCTCGCCGGTGGAATGCAGGCAATCGTGTTGCACCCCGTCGATCGGCAAGCCTGCTGCCTGCATCGATTCGAGCACGCGGTGGCCCCGCGCATCCTTGCCGATGCGGGTGACCAGCACAGGACCGAGTCCAACGCCGCGACCGAGTTTGAGTAAATGATGTGCAACGTTGAAAGGGGCGCCGCCTTGCACCTCCCGATCCGGAAAGCAGTCCATCAGCACTTCTCCAAACAGCAGGATGCTGGCGCTGGGACCCATCTCCGAAATGGAGGGTGGAGGGTGTGGCAATGTGGTTTCGACCATACCTCGCATCGCGCCGCCTCAGCCACCCGGGTGCAACGGCAGAGCGGCGATTTGTTCGGTGCTCCAATCTCTGGACGCGGGCGCCGTGTTGGGCGCGTTTCTGCCCGCGCACACGCGAGCCAGAACGCTCTTTGCCCTGGACCGGAATACATGACGGATTGATGTGGCGCGGCTCGGATAGCACCCCACACCGGATCCGTTCAGTCGGGTTGGCAAGGCTGGACGCAGGGAGTATCGGTTGGATGTCATGGCTTTTCTCCGATGATGATGGACCGCCTGCATGCAAGTGAAGACGTGATTTTCCGCAAATTTTAATATTGAGTAAAATATTATTATACAATACTATTAAGCTGTCCCTAATGTCATTCCTGTCAGGAGGAGAAGTGGTGTCGCTAGACTGTTTCCGCCCATTCCACCATCCTCCAGCCGTACCTATCTCATGACTACCCCACTTGTTCTCGAATCCTTGCGCAAATTTCGCCTCATCATCGGCGCCGTGCGACAACATTCCCGTGCGTTGGAAGAGGCCTGCGGAATCGGTGGCGCGCAAGTCTGGATGCTTGCGACCATAGCCGACACACCCGATATCACCGTCTCGCAATTGGGGAAGGCGTTGTCTGTACACGTGTCGACTGTCAGCAATCTGGTCGACAAGCTTGCACGTGCCGGGTTGGTGGAGCGTCTGCGCGGTGAGGAGGACCGGCGTGTGGTTCGACTGCGCTTGACCGAAACCGGTAGAGCCATCATTGCGCGCGCACCGCGCCCCTTGACCGGCCTACTGATAGATGCGCTGGAACGGTTGCCTGAGAGTTCGCTGGCCAGGTTGGACAAAGAACTGGCCGGCTTGGTCAAACAAATGCATTTGCTGGATCGGCGTGCCGCCAACGAACCCTTGTCCAGTCTGGTGCGATGACCGAGCAAATGGGAATCAGGTGAAATTCCAAAATCGGATTGGCTGACCGGCGATGCGTGCTTGCCGAGCCAGGCATTGTCCTCATCGGTGACATACCCCAACCTCCCGTCACGGATTTGCTGCCACGACCCTTACCGGACTAAAGGAACGCCACCTCCAGGATGATTCCACCTGAAGGCGTTCTGCAAGCCTTCAACGTGAATGAAGTACATCGAGGTACACAGCATGGGTCTCCGCCGAAGGTGCAACACCCAGCTCATCGGAGATCAGCTTGCGGCATCGCTCGTAGACCCACAAGGCCTCGGCGCGGTTGCCTGCAGCGGCGTGCGCGCGCATCAGCAGTTGATATCCGGTCTCGCGGAATGGGTGGATGGTCACCAGCTCCTTTGCGATGTCTACGCCGATAGAGGGCTCGCCATTCCAGATGTAGGTTTCTGCGAGTGTCTCGCACGCGCGGGCAAAAATTGTGCGCAATCGTTCGCGCCGCTCGTCTATCCAGGGGCCTGTCTCGTTCGCCAGGAATGGGCGTCGGGAAATGTGGTAGGACACTTGCGCCGCCGCCCATGCGTCCCGGTGCTTGCCAGCTTTCAAGAACCCTTCGGCTTCGTGTATCGAATCTGACGCTGCCTCCAGGTCGACCCAGGTGTCCGTGGGAAGGTGAAGCTGGTAGCACCCGAGCGCGCTCGAAATCACAGCGGACCGCTCCAGCCCCGTCCGCTCCAGCAAGACCCGAAGCTTGCTCACGATTGCATTCAAGGCCGTGTCCCAGGCACTCGGCAGGCCATCCGGCCAGAGCACGGCCGCCAGTTGATCGCGGCTCACCGCAAACTGACGATCGAGCAGCAGGCGAGCGAAGGCGAGCAAGCCCTGCCTGCCCGGAAACGCGTCCTGGTCAAGCAGCCTATCGGCGGATTCAATCGTTATCCGTCCAGTAAGATAGATTCGCAGCGGCATCGCGAGGCTATTATTGCCTGCCGCCAAGCTTTGTCCAAGGTTGTCCCAATGGACGGCGTCTATCGTTCTCTACATCAGGAGGTGAATGCCATGGTCAAGAAACTTGTTAAGTGCGATTGCGGTTTTGTGGTGCGCTCGGACGACGACGACAAGCTCGTCGCCGAGTTGCAAAAGCATGCCAAGGAACATCACAAGATGGACCTGAGCCGCGAACAGATATTGGCCATGGCGCAGCCTGATCCAGGCGGAGCGACAGGTGCAGACCACCAAAGCTAGGACGGGTCCGCCCGCCTGGTGTTCACTCTTCTTGCTGAAAGGAGAACGTCATGCTTGCAACAGAAGCGCCCCGCTTCGATGCGGGGAAGTACAAGGAAACGACTCGGCAACAGTGGGATGCTGCCGCCAATGCCTGGAACGACTGGGGCCCGTTCCTCAGGGAATGGCTCGGTCCGGCCACCGAAGTCATGCTTGACATGGCCGGCGTGGGGGCGGGACATCGGGTGCTCGACGTGGCGGCCGGCGCCGGCGACCAGACGCTGCAGACTGCGGAGCGCGTCGGGACGAAGGGCTATGTGCTTGCGACCGACATTTCGCCCGCGATCCTGCGCCTCGCGGCCGAGAATGCGCGCAAGTCTGGGCATCAGCATGTGGAAACCCGGGTGCTCGACGGGGAGAATCTGGACGTCGCGGAAGCGAGTTTCGATGCTGTCATCTCCCGTGTTGGTTTGATCTATTTTCCCGACCAGCAGGCCGCGCTTCAGGGCATGAAGCGTGCGCTCAAGCCCAGGGGGCGCGTCGCAGCCATCGTTTATTCGACGCCTGACAAGAACCCGTTCTTTTCCATTCCGGTTTCGATCATTCGTCGGCGCGCCAATCTCCCCCCGCCCTTGCCCGGCCAGCCGGGACCCTTCAGCCTCGGCGCCGAGGGTGTGCTGGAGGACGCATTCGAGAAGGCCGGATTTAGCGACATTCAATGCATGCGGGTCGCTGCCCCGCTCAAGCTGTCATCAGCCGACGAATGCATACGCTTCGAGCAGGACTCGTTCGGCGCGCTTCATCAGATGCTCGCGGGCCTTGATGGGCAAGGCAAGGCAGGCGCTTGGGAGGAGATTGCCGAACAGCTTCAGCAGTTCGAGCAGGACGCCGGCTTCGAAGGTCCCTGCGAGCTTGTGGTCGCCAGCGGAACGCGCTAGATGGTGGGTCGGCCTCTTGTTTCCGGCGGTCAGCAGTGGATGGTTCGAAGACCATCGCCAACGTCGGTTCGACGGTCTGTTGCTGTTGCCTTTGCGCGCCTGCCGGGTCTTGCAGGAGGGCGCAAGCACAAAGCGTACGTTGACGATCTCAGCGGCCCGGGTTCCAATACGGTTCGTCCACGCCAGCCTCGCGATTGAGCACGCGCGCCAGGATGAACAGCAGATCGGACAGGCGGTTGATATAGGGCACCAGCAGCGTCGAGCTACCTTCGCTCGAATTGAGGGTCACGATGCCGCGTTCGGCACGGCGGCAGACGGCACGGCAGACATGGCACAGGGCTGCAGCGCGGCTGCCGCCGGGCAGGATGAACTCCTTGAGCGGCGGCAGGCCGGCGTTGTAGTGTGTCACCGCTTCTTCCAGCACGGCCAGTTTCGCTTCGGTGATGCCCGCGTGCTCAGGCATCGCCAGTTCCGCGCCCAGGTCGAACAGGTGATGCTGGATGCCGACCAGCAGCGTGCGCACGTGCTCAGGCAGGGTCCCGGTCAACAACAGGCCAAGGTGGCTGTTGAGTTCGTCCACTTCGCCCATCGCTGCAATGCGCGGCGCGTCCTTGCGGACGCGGACATTGCCTGCCAGCCCGGTGGTACCGTCATCGCCCGTGCGGGTGGTGATGCGGGTCAGGCGCTTAGCCAAGCCGCGCCTCGCCGTTGGGCAGTTTCACGTCACATTCCTGAAAGATGCGTATTGTGCACCTGCGGCAGACTTCGCTGTCGAGCCTCGGATACACCGCGCTGACCGCCTCGCCCTTGCCGGCAAAGATATTCTCCTGCCCCACATGGTTGACATGGCCGCCCGTGGCCAGCATCCGGGCAAAGCCGGGCTGCACGCCGACGAGATAAAGCCCGCCGCCCAGCTTCTGCCGGCGCTCGGCTTCGACCGCAAGCATCTCTGCACCGGCCAGGTCGATGAAGTTGACCGCACGGGAAAACAGCATCACATGCTTCTTTGCCGGGTTGCGTTCGTCTATGCCCTTCAGCGTCTGCTGCACATGGTCGACCGCGCCGAAAAAAATCGATCCTTCCATGCGCAACATTTCCATCTGGGGACAGCCCGGATTGGCCTCACTGGCGTCGGTAAACTTGCGGTTGGGGTTGTATTTTTCCGCCCCGATCGGCGCCATCGGCCGGATGCTGGGGCGCGAGGTGCGGTACAGGTAGAAAATCAGCGACACGATGATGCCGAAGAAGATGCCCTTTTCAAGGTCCACCAGGGTGCCGATAAAGGTTACCGCGAGGACGATGGATTCCTTACGATGACGCTCCAGGATCTCGGCGATGTGGTGGAAGTCGATGAGTCCCCAGGCCACCAGGAACAGGATGCCGGCCATGGATGGGATCGGCAGATACGCCGCCAACGGGGCGACCGCCAGAACGATGAGCGCCAAAAAGATGGCGGAGAAGACCGCGGCGAGCGGCGACCTTGCACCGGAGGCGTAATTCACGCCGCTGCGGTTGAAGGATCCGCTTGCCGCATAGCTGGAGAAGAAACTGCCAAAAATATTCGACAAGCCTTGGCCGACAAACTCCTGGTTGGGGTCTATGGTCTGTCCGGACTTGATCGCGACCGAACGCGCGATGGCGACCGCTTCGGTCAGCGCCAAAATGGTAATGATCATGGCGCTGAAGAACGTGTGCTTGAGGGCGGTAAGCGAGAAGTCGGGCGCAGACAGGGCAGGCAGGCTGGCGGGCAACTCCCCGACTGTACCGATGTGGGAGCCTCGCTGGTTGAACACGTAAGCGAGCAGGCCGCCGACCACCATAGCGACGATCATGTAGGGCAGCTTGGGCAGATATTTCTTCGCCAGGATGCCGCTGACCAGCGTTACCAACGCAACCGCAGCGACGTAGGGCCGGATGTCGAACAGGTGGCCGAAGAAGTGGATCATCACCTGATGAAAATGCGCGCCGCGCGGAATGTCCATGCCAAAGAAGTTCTTGATCTGGCTGCTCGCGATGAGGATGGCGGCGCCGGCGGTGAAGCCGATGATGACCGTGTGGGAGATGAAATTGACCAGGGCGCCCAGGCGGGCCAGCCCCATGATGAGTTCGAACAGCCCGGTCAGAAAAGTCAGGGTCAGCACCAGGCTGATGAATTGTGGGGTGCCCGGCTCGGCCAGGGGGCTTGCCGCGGCAAACACCACAATGGAAATGGCCGTGGTAGGACCCGAGACCAGATGCCAGCTCGAACCGAATAGAGCGGCGATGATGGCCGGTACCATGGCTGCATAGAGGCCGTATTGGGGTGGCAAGCCGGCGATGGTGGCAAAGGCCACAGCCTGAGGCAGCACGATGATGGCGCCGGTAAGTCCGGCCATGCTGTCGGCCCTGAGCGAGGCCTTGTTGACCGACGGCCACCAACGCAGAAAGGGTAGCAACTTATAGAGCCACAGAGGACAGGCTGCGGCACCAAAGCCGAATTTCTTGGCATCATTCATCGGCGAATTCTACCCGAGGAGCGCACTTGCTGATATTGCGTGTTGCGGCTGGCGTCAAAAGGGGAATAAAATGTCGCACCGCGAAGACCGCCGAGAGAGCGACCAAGACGCGCTTCCAACCAAATAGAGAGAGGAACATGAAACTCGCACGACCCATTCTTGTGTGCGCTGCTTTGTTGAGCGCGCTGTTCGCCCCATCGGCGTTTTGCGCTGGCGATCCAGTCGCGGGCAGGGAAAAAAATGCCATGTGCGAAGGTTGCCATGGTATTCCCGGCTGGCGTACCGCTTACCCGGTCACTTATAGCGTGCCCAAGCTGGGCGGCCAGCACGCGGACTATATTGTTGCAGCGCTCAAGGAATACAAATCCGGCGACCGACGCTTCCCGACCATGCGCGCCATTGCCGAAAGCCTGAGCGACAAAGACATGGAAGACTTGGCTGCCTACTACGAGTCTTCCTACAGCGGCCCCGCCAAATGAGAGACCGGAGGAGAACATGAAACCCACAACGATCATCGCCCTGATTGCGGCCGTGCTTGTAGCTGCGCCTGCTCTCGCCGACGGTAGCGTCGAGGCCGGCAAGGCCAAGTCCACGACCTGTGCGGCCTGCCATGGCCCCGACGGCAACAGCACTTCGGCCATGTTTCCCATATTGGCGGGCCAGCACCCTGACTACCTCTTGCAGGCTCTGAAGTCCTACAAGTCCGGCAAGCGCAAGAACGCCATCATGAATGGCCAGGCGGCAAGCCTGAGCGAAACGGATATGGCCGATCTGGCGGAGTATTTCGGCAGCCGAAAAGGCTTGGTGACAAAGTACTGATCCCGAAGTCACCTGAACAAAAACGGCCGGTTACCCGGCCGTTTTTGTTATTGTGATTGGATTGGCTCAGCTGGCCTTGTGCCGCCTGACAAAGGCGAGGGCAGCCAAGCCCAGGCCGGCCAATGCCAATGAGCCGGGTTCGGGCACGCCGCCAACCCCTGTGCCCTGAGCGGTCAGTCCCGCTACGGCGTCGATTTCATCATCGGTTCCGCACGTCCCTCCGCATATCGAGACAAGCGCCAGCGATTGCGAGCCGACCGCCGACACCGAGACATAGCGGAAGGTATCGTTGGGATTGGCGAGAGTCCAGACTGTCGTGAAGCCATCAGCTATAGAGACGTTATCGGGCTCCCAACCTGACATATAGACTTCCTCCAGCGTGGCAAGATTCCAGTCCGCCAGGTTGGTTGAAGTGGGGTCGTTGCCCAGATAAACCGTGTACTCCACGGCCTCGTACGGCAGCGGGCCATGGTCGATGATCGGGAACACCACCGCCTTGTTGGCTTGCCCGCCCATGTCGAAGACGTTTCCGAGCCAGGGTTGGTCCAGCGCGGGATTGTTGGTGCCGTTATTTTGAATATTTTGAATCCAGTTGTAGTCCCGATGGTCACCGGAGTTTGCCGGGCCAGGCTGGGTATAACTATCGGTGAGCTTGTTCACGGTTGTGCCGGTTCCTGCCACATTCCCGTTTGAGGTCAGTGTGGCAAAGATCAGTCCAACGGGATCAGTAAAGGTTCCAAGGCTGACATGCAGTTGGCCTGGACCGGTGCCGACGGAATAACCCAGGCTATCGAACGTCGCCGCGCTGGCGCCCTGGACTGTGGTGGAGTAATTCGGGTCGCCCGATCCGGTGATGAATGTGGCATGGGCGGCGGTCGCAAACAGCAAGAACAGCGCGCTAGCGACGGCAGAATGAAGTTTGGGTGACATGTGGGTCTCCTGATATCGATCGAGCGCTTGCAGCCTGTGTATCCCACTTGCGCCTGAGAGTGGCGACTGCACTGAAGCAAACAACATGCCCTTGCGTGGGCCTGCTTGCCGATCAAGTACTTGCGCCGTTCGAGGCGGCGATCTTGTCAATTTGGCCGACATTGCCGCATAGGCGGCGGTCCTTATGTTCTGGTCAGGACACTGTGCACTGCGCCTCGACGGCGGCAGTCCGAGTCCTCTCCCGCCTCAGCATCTCCTTGCCCATGGCATCGAACTGGTCGCGTAAGAGCCCCTTGAGGTAAGCGGCGACGATGCTGTCGGGTATCGGCAGGTGAGACACCGCGTTGACATGGTAGGCAATGCGGGTGCCTTCGCCAGACGGATACAAGACCATGGTGCTGTCCATCTGGATGTCGCCGGACAAGGAATGGGAGCGGATGAGCTGGCAGGGGGTCAGTGCCAGTTCGCGCTGCGATTCATAGTGGAACTTGAAAATGCCGAACTTGGCAGCGCCCTTCTGCTCGACCCACAGGCGGTTGCCGGTGCGCAGCAACACGCGGCTGACATCGAGATTGGGCATGAACAACGGCTGGTGCTCGAAGTCGGTGATCGTTGTCCACGCCTCCGAAGGCGGCACCGGGACCTGATAGCTGATGTCCAGGACCAGCCCCGCGTCGCTGCTGCGTACCTCCACGCTTGGTTCGGCCGTGCTGGTGGCCTGAACGATCGCCCAGCCGCCTGCCGGCAGCAGCAGGGCCAGGAGGAAGGACAGGGCCGAAAGGAACTGCATCATGGCTTGCTTCCAAAAATACTCATGTTTCACATTATGACGATTCATTGTTACCGAATCCCCAGCAAGCCGCTGTCTTCCTGCCGGACACGCCCTACAACTTTTTGCCCAGCTTGGCATCCAGGCAGCTGAGGTAGACGACCGGGTCGTATGCGCTGGCCTGGCGCTGGGCCTGCCAGATCATTTCCGCCAGACAGTCCATGACTTCGTGCTGGGCATGCATCGCATCGCCGTGCCTTTCGAGCAGTTGCTCATAGCGGCTGCGTATGCCAGCGGGCTGGTCGATGGAAACCTGTTCCGCAATCGCCAGATGCATGGACAAATGCAGGAAGGGATTGGTTTCGCCGAATTCGGGGGGATAGTCCTGGTCCTGATAGCGGTCGGGCTGGTTGAGCAAGCTGTGGTATTCCGGGTGTGCCAGGATGATTTCCAGTGCCACGCTCGCCGCGCCCTCCATTGGCTGCCTGGCCTGATACCTGGCCCAGGTCTCGAAGAAGAACTGGCGGGCCTGATCGCGGGTCGGATTGAACATGGAATGTCCTAACCCAGGTCCTTGGCCTTGTAATCGCACAAATCCATGATCGGGCACCGGGCGCACTGCGGCTTGCGCGCCTGGCAGATGTAGCGGCCGTGGAGGATCAGCCAGTGGTGCGCATGCTGCAGGAATTCTGCCGGCACCCGTCGCAACAGTTTCCTTTCCACCTCCAGCGGCGTCTTGCCCGGCGCAATGCCGGTCCGGTTGGCGACCCTGAAAATGTGGGTGTCCACCGCCATGGTCGGTTGACCGAATGCGACGTTGAGGATGACGTTGGCGGTCTTGCGTCCCACGCCGGGAAGTTTCTCCAGTTCTTCCCGGTTCGATGGGACCTGGCCATCGTGCCGCTCGATCAGCAGGCGGCAGGTCTGGATGATGTGTTTGGCCTTGCCCTGGTACAAGCCTATGGTCTTGATGTAGTCCTTGAGCCCTGCCTCACCCAGGGCGAGGACGGCTTGCGGGGTATTGGCTACCGGGAACAGTTTTCGCGTGGCGAGGTTGACGCCCTTGTCGGTGGCCTGCGCGGACAGCACGACGGCAACCAGCAACTCGAAGGGGGAGGAATATTGCAGCTCGGTTTCGGGATGCGGGTTGGCGGCCTGAAAGCGGCGGAAGATCTCGGCGCGTTTGGTCGAGTTCATGGCCGTCCGGTTGTCAGCCTTCCTGCCTGATGCTCTTGCGCAACTTCTGCTTGTCGTGCAAGCGCCGGGTCTTTGCATTGGGCGCGTGAGCACCCGCCTTGCGTTGCTTGACCAGTACCACCAAGGGGTTGCGTGGCGCCCGGGTGCGGAACTTCATGCGGCCGGCTCACTCATTCCGATGCCTCTTCGCATCCTCCCCCGCACCTGGCCGCGCGTCCTCTGGCGCGCTTGGACCGAGCACAAACCTTATGACCCAGCCCGACATGCCAGCGCCGTCGGCTGTCTTTCGGCGGTCAGGGGTTGACACAGAATGTCTCATGCCAGCGCCTCCGGCAGACTTGGGGTTGTTCCAATCCCCACGCATCGGCGCTTCGCTGGCGTTCGCGGGCGCTCCGATCCCCGCTTCGCGGGGCCCCTCTCCGCTGCTCATGCCAGCACCAGATTATCGCGGTGGATCAATTCGACTTCCTCGACATAGCCCAACACGGCTTCGATTCGCTGGCTGGCCACACCGGCTATGCGGCGGGTTTCCTGGGCGCTGTAGTTGACCAGGCCGCGGGCGATTTCGCGACCCTCCGTATCTATGCAGGCGACCACCTCGCCGCGCTCGAAATCACCGCTGACTTGATGCACGCCGACCGGCAGCAGGCTCTTGCCGTCCTCCAGCAGCGCCTTGACCGCACCCTGGTCGAGTTGCAATTTGCCACGCACCTGCAAGTGATCGGCCAGCCACTGCTTGCGTGCAGTCACGGGCGCTGTGCGCGCCACCAGCTGCGTGCCGATCAGTTCGCCTGCGGCCAGCCGTAGCAGCACTCTATCTTCACGGCCTGAAGCGATGATGGTGTGGGCGCCGCTCTTGGCCGCGCGTTTGGCCGCCAAAATCTTGGTCAGCATCCCGCCGGTGCCGACGTGGCTGCCGGCGCCGCCTGCCATCCGTTCCAGCTCCGGGTCGCCGGCGTGGGCGTCTTCCACCAGCCTGGCTTGCGGGTCCTTGCGCGGGTCTGCGGTGTAGAGGCCCTGCTGGTCGGTGAGTATCACCAGGCAATCGGCTTCAATCAGATTGGTGACCAATGCGGCGAGGGTATCGTTGTCACCCAGTCTGATTTCATCGGTGGAGACCGTGTCGTTCTCGTTGATGATAGGCACGCCCTTCAGGTCCAGAAGCGTGCGCAGCGTGGTGCGCGCATTGAGATAGCGGGTTCGATCGGCGAGGTCTTCGTGGGTCAGCAGGACCTGCGCAGCGTGCAGATTGTGGCCGCGGAAAATCGATTCGTAGGCCTGCACCAGGCCGGTCTGGCCCACCGCGGCGGCCGCCTGCAGCTCGTTGATGGCCTTGGGCCGCTTGGTCCAACCCAGGCGCTGCATGCCCTCGGCAATCGCGCCGCTGGAGACCAAGACCACCTGCTTGCCCTGCTCCACCAAGTGAGCGATCTGCTCTGCCCAGCGCCCAAGCGCAGCATGATCCAAACCGCGGCCTTCGTTGGTGACCAGGGCACTACCGACTTTCACCACCACCCGCTGAGCTTGGGCAAGCACGGAGCGACGTTTGATCGTCATCGGTAATGTGCCTCTTCCAGGTTCCGAACCGCTTCGGCTGTGCTTCTCACAGAGATGCCGTTGGGACAGAAGTAAGTTTCAAAAAGAGGCTTGTGATAGGACAGGAGGGAACGAAGGTCGTCCTCTTGCCACTTCGCATTGCGGTTCTTCGACCAACCATTGTCCGAGTGGCCGAATGCGTAGATCTTGTACACATTCGGATCGCAGCGCATGCCCTCGAAATTGACCGTGCGCGCGCCGCGCGGCGAATCAATGACCACGGTGTAGCGCACTACGCCGTCCGCGGCGACACTGACGGACGCGCTGTCGATGGCATAGGCGTTGGCCGTAGCCGAAGACACCGTGAACGACACCAGATTTTCCTGTTTGGGATAAGCCGGCAACTGGGGCTGCACTTCCTTCAAGGGTTTTGATTCGTCCTCGAACTTGTTTTCCGGCGAGGTTCCGAAAATGAGCTGGTCATTCGTATCGCCCCAAGCCGGGAAGACAGTCAGGCTCAGAATCAAGAAGATGATTTTTTCCATGGCGCAATTCTAACCCGACGCGGATTTTAGGGACGGCCGCAATCTCCTGGATGGGTGCCGGCACGCCTGTCAGGTGCACGAACAAAGCGCAGCCATCGACGGGGATGCGCCATTCCTGTGCATTGCTTTATCCCAGACTCGGCGCGAAACCTTTATTTCACAGCGTGATATATCTAAAACATATCTGGCATGAGGCTTGCTGAGCCTAGGGCATGAATCCTCCAGCCACATTTTCCACTCCCTCGGTCTGCCCCTATTGCGGCACCGGCTGCGGCGTGCTGATCGAACATGACGGACACCAGATTAGCGGCATCAAGGGCGACCCGGATCACCCGGCCAATTTCGGCCGGCTCTGCACCAAGGGCGCCACATTGGCAGAATCCGCCGCCACACTGGCGGGCCGCGCCCTGTATCCCGCGGTACGCAAAAGCAAGACCGCGCCGCGCGAGCGGCTGGGCTGGAATGCTGCGCTCGACATCGCCGCACAAAGATTTGCTGCGGCCATCCATGAACATGGGCCGGACAGCGTGGCCTTCTATCTGTCCGGCCAGCTGTCGACGGAAGATTACTACGTCTTCAACAAGCTGATGAAAGGACTGATCGGCAGCAATAACGTCGACACGAATTCACGCCTTTGCATGTCCAGCGCAGTGGCGGGCTACAAGCAGACCCTGGGCATGGATTCGGTGCCGACCTGTTATGCGGATATCGATCATGCTCAAACGATCTTCATTGCCGGTTCCAACACCGCCTATGCGCATCCCATCCTTTACCGTCGAATTGAGGATGCCAGGGCGAAGAACCCGGCACTGAAAATCATCGTTGCCGACCCGCGCCGCACCGATACCGCGGCCGGCGCCGATCTGCACCTTCCAGTGCTGCCCGGCACCGATGTGGGGCTCTTTCATGCCATGCTGCACGTGCTGGTGTGGGAAGAAAAGATCGACCGGGGATACATCGACGCCCATACCGAAGGTTGGGAAGCCTTGCGCAGCAAGCTGCGTGAATACTCCCCGGCACGCATGGCCGATATATGCGGCGTTCCGGAAGCGGATATCGTCCGCGCCGCGCACTGGTTTGCCCACGGACCCACCCTGTCGCTCTACTGCCAGGGTCTCAACCAGTCCAGCTGCGGCACCGACAAGAATGCCGCGTTGATCAATCTGCATCTGGCCTCCGGACAAATCGGCAAGCCGGGGGCCGGACCATTTTCCCTCACCGGCCAGCCAAATGCCATGGGCGGCCGCGAAGTCGGCGGGCTTTCCAATCTGCTGCCTGCACACCGCGATCTGGCCAACTCCCAGCACCGCGCGGAAGTGGCGCGGCTCTGGGGCGTCCGATCGGTGCCGGAGAAGCCCGGCTTGAGTGCCGTGGAATTGTTCGATGCCATGACTGAAGGACGCATCAAGGCAGTGTGGATCGTCTGCACCAACCCGGCCCATTCGATGCCGGATCAGAACCGGGTGCGCGCCGCATTGCAGGCCTGTCCCTTTGTCGTGGTGCAGGAAGCCTACGAGGATACCGAAACCGTGGCCTACGCCGACCTGCTGCTGCCTGCCGCGACCTGGGGCGAAAGGGATGGCAGCATGACCAATTCCGAGCGCTGCATTTCCTTGCTGCGCCAGGCGGTCCCTGCTCCGGGCGAGGCGCGTCCGGACTGGCAGATCGCCACCGACTTTGGCCGTCGTCTGGAAGGCCTTCTCCTCTCTTCCAGCCGGGGACGGGCGGGTGGTGAGGGTGAGCGAGTCCATCACAACTCACTTTTCCCATACAGCACTGCCGAGCAAATCTGGCTGGAACACCGTGAAACCACCCGCGGCCGCGATCTGGACATCAGCGGCCTGAGTTGGGCGCTGCTCGACCAGCAAGGCCCGCAGCAATGGCCCTATCCGGCGGGAGCCAGCTCTGGGACAGTCCGCCTGTATGAAGATGGGCGCTTTCCAACGTCTTCCGGCAAAGCCAGTTTCAAGGCCTGCGACTATGTACCCGTGGTGGAGAAGACCGATCCACGCTATCCCCTGGCACTCACCACCGGGCGCCTGCGTGACCACTGGCACACCCTCGCCCGCAGCGGCCGGGTCGCCCGCCTGTACGGCCACGACCCGGAACCTCGCCTGTATCTGAACATCCACGACCTGGAGCGGCGCGGGCTGAAGAGCGGCGACATCGTCAAGGCAGCGACCCGTCGCGGCGCGATCCATATCAAGGTGGAAGCAAGCGAAGAGGTGCGCCCCGCCCAGGCGTTTCTGCCCATGCACTGGGGCTCCGGCGCGCTTGCCGGCGCCGGGGTCAATGCCCTCACCCTGCGCGCCATTGATCCGGTTTCGAAACAGCCGGAGCTCAAGCATGCCGCGTTGCGGGTGGAAAAGGCCACGCTGCCTTACGAGTTGGTGGTGTACTCGCGGGTGGACGCGCTCAAACTCGCGACCCGGCTCAAGCCGCTGTTGATGAAATTTGATTACGCCAGCCTGGCCTTTGCCGGCCGGCAAGTCCCGGTGCTGGCCTTGAAAGCAGCCTGCACCGAACCCATCGCCGCAGAGCTGTTGCAGACTCTGGATCACCTCCTGGGCCTGGATGACCCATTGAGCGTGGCCCGCCTGGATGATGGGGCGCGGGAAATTTCCAAGCGCATCCGGATGGAGGGAGGCAAGGTTCGCGCCGCCCGCCTCTATGGAGAAACGGCCGCGGCCGAACGGCTGCTGGATGCCCTGATTCAGGAAACGGACGCAGCCAGCCTGCGCTGGATGTTGTCGCCGCTGGCCAAGCCGCCGCAGGCGCAGCAGTACCTCGGCCGGATGATCTGCAACTGCCTGGGCGTGAGCGAGACCGAGATCGATCAGGCCATCGTCGCCGGCATGGACCTGAACCAATTGCAGCACAGCCTCAAATGCGGCACGGAGTGCGGTTCCTGCTTGCCGGAACTGAAACGGCGGCTGGCGGCGCACTTACCTTCGAGGGTAACTGAAAACATCTCTTCAATCGGAGCAGCCACATGAACAAACCAAAACTCGTTCTGGTAGGCAACGGCATGGCCGGGATCAGGGCCCTGGAAGAACTACTCAACCTCGCGCCCGAACGTTATGACATCACCGTATTTGGTGACGAACCCCATCCCAATTACAACCGCATCCTGCTGTCCCCGGTCTTGTCCGGCGAGCAAAAGTTCGAGGAGATCATCCTGAACAGCCGGGAGTGGTATGAACAGCACCAGATTACCCTGCACGTCGGCAAGCGCGTCACGGCCATCAACCGGGCGGCACGCAAGGTGACAACAGATGATTCCAGCGAGACTGCGTATGACCGGTTGATTCTGGCCACCGGCTCCAGACCTTTCATCCCGCCAGTAGCAGGCGCTGACCTGCCCGGTGTGCTCGCCTATCGCGACATCGCCGACACCGAGGCCATGATTGATGCAGCAGGAAAATTCCGCAACGCGGTGGTCATCGGCGGTGGACTGCTAGGCCTCGAGGCGGCCAACGGGTTGAAGCTGCGCGGCATGGATGTCACTGTGGTGCATCTGAACGACTGGTTGATGGAGCGGCAGTTGGACCCCACTGCCGCTGCGCTGCTGCAAAGATCACTGGAGGCGCGTGGCATCCAGTTCAAGCTCGCCACTCAGACCGAGGCCCTGGTGCAAGGCGAATCGGGTCGGGTGTGCGCGGTGCGCTTCAAGGATGGCGCGACCCTGCCTGCCGACCTGGTTATATTTGCGGTGGGGATACGCCCCAATACGACACTGGCGGAATCCGCCCGCTTGTTCTGCAACCGTGGCATCGTGGTCAACGACACCATGCAGACTGCCACCGATCCGCGCATTTATGCAGTGGGTGAATGCGTCAGCCATCGCGGCGTGGCGTACGGTTTGGTGGCACCGCTGTTTGAACAGGGCAAGGTACTGGCCAACCATCTGGCGGAATTCGGCATTGCGCGTTATCAGGGCTCAGTCACCTCCACCAAGCTCAAGGTGACCGGCATCGACTTGTTCTCGGCCGGCAACTTCATGGGCGGCGAGGGCCACGAGGAGATTCTGCTTTCTGATCCCCTCGGCGGCGTATACAAGAAACTGGTGATCAAGGAAGACAAGTTGGTGGGCGCCTGCCTGTACGGCGACACCGTGGACGGCGCCTGGTATTTCAAGCTGATCCGTGAAGGCAAGCAGATCCATGAAATCCGCGATCACCTGATGTTCGGCCAATCCAACCTCGGTGACCTGGGCCACCAGGGCCAGACCAAGGCGGCGTCGATGCAGAATGCCGACGAAGTGTGCGGCTGCAATGGCGTGTGCAAGGGGACCATCGTCAAGGCCATCAAGGAGAAGGGCCTGTTCACCCTGGATGAAGTGAAGAAGCACACCAAGGCCGCATCCTCTTGCGGATCCTGCACCGGCCTGGTGGAGCAGTTGCTGGCGCTGAGCCTGGGCGGCGACTATTCCGCCACCCCCAAGACCAAACCGATGTGCGGCTGCACCGATGCCACGCACGGCGACGCGCGACGCGAGATCAAGGAACAGCATCTGCTCAGCATTCCATCGGTCATGCAAGCCTTGGGCTGGCGCAGCCCCAATGGCTGCGCAACCTGCCGCCCGGCGATCAACTATTACCTGATCTCGACCTGGCCGGGCGAGGCGGAAGATGACCCCCAGTCGCGCTTCATCAATGAACGGGCGCACGCCAACATCCAGCGCGATGGCACCTACTCGGTCATTCCGCGCATGTGGGGCGGCCAGACCACCCCAAGCGAACTCAAGCGGATAGCCATCGTGGCGGAGAAATACAACATTCCCACGGTCAAGGTCACCGGTGGCCAGCGCATCGATCTGCTGGGGGTGAAGAAGGCCGATTTGCCGAAAGTATGGAAGGATCTTGACATGCCTTCCGGTCATGCCTACGGCAAGGCATTGCGCACGGTGAAAACCTGTGTTGGTTCGGAGTGGTGCAGGTTCGGCACCCAGGATTCGACCCAGATGGGCATAGACCTTGAGAAAACGTTTTGGAAAATGTGGGCCCCGCACAAGGTCAAGCTGGCGGTGTCCGGCTGCCCACGCAACTGCGCCGAAGTGGCGATCAAGGATGTGGGCGTCATCGGCGTGGAGTCAGGCTGGGAGATCTATGTCGCGGGCAATGGTGGAATCAAGACCGAAGTGGCCCAGTTCCTCATCAAGGTGAAAACACCCGCGGAAGTGTTGGAATACACCGGGGCTTTCCTGCAGCTGTATCGCGAGGAAGGCTTTTATCTGGAGCGCACGGTGCATTACGTCGCGCGGGTCGGGCTGGACTATGTGAAACAGCGGGTGTTGGACGATGCCGACGGGCGCCAGGCTTTGTACGAACGCTGCCTCTACGCCTTGCAGCAGGAAGACGACCCCTGGGCAGAACGCGTGGCGGGCAAGAATGCCCACGAATTCACCGCGCTGACCGTTTGAATGGAAGCGCGAGAAACGTGGAGTACACAAGAGAGCGATATGAGCACTCCGCGAACGCTGCGGCAAATGACAAGGACACGAACATGAACTGGAAGAAGATCTGCGCCCTCACCGACATCCCCAGGCTTGGCGCCCGGGTTGTACATATGGATGACGAAGCCATCGCGGTATTCCGCACCGCCGACGACAAGGTGTTCGCGCTGCACGACCGCTGCCCGCACAGGGGCGGCCCACTATCGCAGGGCATCGTGGCGGGCACCACTGTCACCTGCCCGCTGCACGGTTGGAAGATCGGCCTCGACAACGGCCAGGCCCAGGAGCCGGACGTTGGCCATACGCCTTGCCTTTCAGTCAGACTTGAACAGGACGAAGTCTGGCTCGGCGCCGCTGTGCAGACTTGCGCGGCCTGATACGACCCGGACCGCGCTGGACAACAATATGCCAGTTCCAACACCAGGACAGAAGAACACCATAAACACGGGCTTCTACGAGGCGGGCGATTCACCCGCGCCGTGTTCTGCATTTCGCAATTTCGACGTTCCAGCTGGACGCGGTGCTGCTCAAACCTTGTGGAAGGGGACCTGTGTGGCGCCAGGAGACCGCGGAGGAGTTTTTGCTTGCGGCGCAGCGCGGCGATCAGGCGGTGCGGCGTCATCGGCGTCCGCCGCTGGCAGAGTGGAATTCCCTGCGACTCTGGCAGGCAGCTTCGTTGGTCCTCTTTTCTTCGTCAACCTGCTGTCGATCCCTTTGTCGCTGCGGTCCAGATCAGGCCCCGGTCTAACCACGGTAATGCACAGCTACGGCCCATTCCGCCCAATGGATGGGCATATTGTGAAGACGTCATTTCGGGAGGCTTCTACAATACTGGCTAAATATCATGTACTTGGAAGAGGTGGCTTATCTGGCATGACGTGTGCTTGTTTCAGGGTGGGCAGCAGCAATGCTGTTCATAGTTCTCCTCCGAACCTTTCGTGGCCCCTCGGGGCCACTTTTTTTGGCAAGGCGGTCAGCGCGTCATGCAGTTAAAAGTCTTACTGGTGGATGATCAGCCCGCGCGGATCGGACTGACTCAGCCGGCACTTGAGGCAGCAGGCTGCCAGGTGCACGTCAGCATGTCGGCCCTGCAGTTAAGCGCCCAGGTCGAATCAATTGAGCCTGATGCGGTCATCATTTCAATTGACTCACCGGATCGGGACACGCTGGAACATATTTGTGTCATGAGCGGCAACTGTCCCCGTCCGGTGGTGATGTTCACCGACGATGCGGACCCGCAGACCATCCGTGCCGCGATTCAGGCTGGGGTGGTTTCATACGTGGTGGCGGGGCTTGATCCTCTCAGGTTGAGGCCGATACTCGACGTCGCCATCTCGCGCTTCCAGGCATTTCAGGCCATGCATGACCAGCTCGCTCAGGCTCAGCAAGAACTTGAGGAAAAGAGGCTGGTGGACCAAGCCAAGCGCCGGCTGATCCGCCAACTCGGGGTAAGCGAAAAAGAGGCCTACCAGCAGCTGCGCAAGCTGGCCATGGATTCCGGCACCCGTGTGGCGGATGCCGCGCGCAAAGTCATCGATCTGAGGCACCTGCCAGGCGGGAACACGTCTTGACCTGGATGCAGGCGGCCATCCGTGAACGCCGGGCGATGCTGGCCGCCCATTTCACGGAGCGTCTGGAACGCGTTGCCGGACTGCTCGAAAAACACATTCACGGTCCGGACAAGCTGGACGCGCTGCTTGCAGAATCCTTGCCAATCCTTTCCCCCGCCAATCTGCTTTATGTTGTCAGCCGCCAGGGTCGCCAGCTTTCTTCCAACATCTCACCCGCAGGGCGCGACTTGACCAAGCGCGGCCAGGATCTATCCGGGCGTCCCTACCTGCGCGCCGCGTCAGCGGCCAAAACGCTGCTGTCGCCGGTGTACGTGTCGCGCAGCACCGAGCGGCCCTGCATCACCGCAGTACAGTGCATACAGAACGGGCCCCATACCCTGGGTTTTCTCGCTGCCGACTTCTCCCTCGGCGACCTCTCGCTGCCGGGCGACGCAGCAGCACAACCCCGCACCTGGTTGCAGATCAAGGGTGACCCGGCAATCCGGCAGGGATTGTTCAACCAGAGCCGGGTGGAATCGGCGATGGACGAAAAGATCGATGACGTCGTCGCCATTGTCGAAATGCTCATGCGCGACCGCGGCATCTTCCACGCCAAGCTGCACTTTTCCAGCAGCCGGGCCACCCTTTGGCTAACCAGCGACCCGATGCGTTATCGGGTTCATGTGCTGGACGAGATTCTCTCGCCGGAGGTCTGCCTGGCTTATCCCAGCCGACTGTATCCAGCGCAAGCCTGCATCTCCCCTGACACTATCCGTGAGGTATTGATACGACTAAAGGAATTGCGTCAGGTTGATGAGAATATCTACTTGCGCGCCGGCTCGCTCAATGTGGTAAATGGACTGGTCGGACTCAACTTCTCCTGCGACGGCTCGCACTACCTGCCAGCCGAAGAATTCCTTTCTCGAGACAAGCGCGTCTGGTTCTAGCGTTCGCGAGGCGCTTCACGGTACGCATGCCGGAGCGATCCAAACCGACGTCAGCGGGTTTTCTTCAAGCTGTTCGCCATGGGTTCAATCAGTAGCCAAGCAGACTGACCGCCCCCGCTACAGGACCTTTTTCGTCCGCGCCCCGTCGCCGGATATGGCGCATGAAGGCGCGATGCGTAGCGTGCAACAGCGGCTCGGTTCAGCCAGGCATCTCCAGCACGTCTCGGCCGATTTCCGTTTTCAGTGCCACAAAACGGCGAAACGCTGGTAGCATCACGGTTCCTCACTCAACCAAAGGGGTATCCATGAACAAGTCTGAATTGATCGAAGTCGCTGCACAAGAAGCTGAAATCAGCAAGGCCGCTGCCGGAAAGGCACTCGATGGAATCATCAACGCGGTGGTCAAGGCCGTGTCCAAGGGAGATACAGTTACGCTCGTCGGATTCGGTACTTTCAAGTCGTCCAAGCGCGCTGCCCGCACCGGTCGCAACCCGCAAACCGGCAAGGAACTCAAGATTGCTGCCACAACCGTGCCACGCTTTACCGCGGGCGCCGGTTTCAAGGCTGCGGTCGCCGGCAAGAAAGCGGCAAAGAAGAAGTGACGTGAGCTTTGTAGACGTGGCTCGAATCAACCCGGCCACGCCTGCAAACCATTAACGCATCCGCGCGGCTTGGGTGTCTTGGTAACCAGGCCGCGGTCGGTGCCCGCAGCCCATCTTGTCGCGACGTCGGAGAAAGTTCCGCTTCGCGAATTCTCCTGTCCCAAGACCGAGTTCCGCCAGTTACAGCCAGCGGCGCCAGCATTCTACCGAACCCCGCGGTGCCGGGCCCTATGCCTGCCTGGGCCCGATTCGCCCGAAGGCTCCGCAGCATGGTCGATATGGACCAAGGCGTGACGGCATCGATTCCTCCGCCATCAATGCGCCTAGCTCCAGGACCAAAGCCTTGGTCGGCGCGCGACGTGCGTCAAGGCTTACCTGCTGCTCCTCCTCTCGCATTGCCGTCTATCGGATGAAGTGCTCGCGTGCCAACAACGGACGGCACTTGCAACTCGCATCCTTGTGCGCGGACCCTACCGCCTTGGTGTGTGCACGCATGGCAGTTACGCAGCGTCCGCATGGAACACCGCGAATATCAGGCTGCACAAGTCCCGCCCCTCTTTCGCGGCCTGCCGGGCGTGCATCTCCGTTCTTTCCCCGCCCAGGTTCCTGAACGAATAGTGGCCGGTCACCCTCGCGCCATCGTCGGTGACAGGCCTGGCAAAGATGCGAAACCGGGATCCCGCCCGGCTGGCTATGAGTTGACCAGGTGGCTCCACGATATGGGAGAAATTCTTGCCCGCGCGGAGTTGTTTGGACAACCCTCGCTTGCCGCCCAAGAGCCAAATCACACCGAACAGATGGGCGAGCACACCCTGGCATGCAACGATCAGAATGGTGGTCAGCGCTGCCGGCTTATTGAACCGGGTAACAGGTGCTGACTCGCCGCCTTTGCAACCGGGAAATACGTCCCCCTGCAAGACGCAGCGCCGTCAGCCAGACATGCGCCCGCCCCTCTCATTCACTTTGCCCGCCGGATGTCCACAAGGCTGCTTTCTATGAAGTTCTGAACCTATGGCTTCCATCCCTCTCCTCCTATCGCGCTTTCCTGCAGCTCGCGCGAGGCGACGCGGCTATGGCCGCTTTCCGTGCTCGATAACCGCGCGCCCCAACTCATTCCGAGTCAGTCCATGACGCGTGCGCCAATCACTGAATATCCCCGTTTTGCGCCGCGGAGACAGCGGCGCGCCCTCCCAGACCATTCCAACGTCAAGCCCAGGAATGGCGGGTGAATTGATTTATTTAGCCTAATATCTTTAAATGTCTAAAGATTTTATCTATCATCCCGAAAATAATAGGATGACCTAATGACGAGGACATGGTGAGGCGAACAAATACAGATACTTCCGACGACTCAAGCCGAGCTGCAGACGAACATGAAAACAACCCTCTCCGGACTGACCGTTGCGCTCCGTTGAGAATCGAGAACCACACGCTTAGCTCAAGTACATTGGCCTGGCTTGAAAGCCTGCCGAAAAATTTGTACCCCGTGCATCTGGTTGAGCGTTATCCGCGGGTGTGCAACTGTATCGCCGTACTGTGGAAAGAGCCCAACTTGATGGTCACGTATTTTGAGGATCTGCTAATGGATCGTCATAACATGCGTCATGGCTTTCCCAACACCATCGCCTCCGAGATTTCGCGCCTGAAAGAGCATTTCCACCTGAACCTGAGCCTTGTACCCGCGACGGTTTGCGCCGCGACCTGAATCGTTTGAATGCAGCGGCGATATTAAACAGGCTGAAGTCGACTTCAGACATGCCCGGTGTCTTGCCCGGCCTCCAGCTTAAGTCCGCGCCAAGACCAGCAGACCGTTTGCCGGAATGCGCATCTGTATGGAGCCGCCCGCGGCGTACAGACTGGCGCCATAATTGCCGATGTTGTTCCCCCCGTAAATCGCAGCGTCACTGTTGAAGATTTCGGTCCATGCGCCGTCTGGCAGCCGCCCCGCGTCGGTCAGTACAGCGTAGGTTTCCAGAACCTGATTGCTCAGACTCGCTACGATCAGTAGTTCATCACTACCCGTCGAGCGCCTGAATGCAAGGACCCTGGCGTCGCCATTGACATGGACGACGTCTATGCCTTGCACCCGCACCGCCGCATGGCGCCGGCTGAAACGGATGGCGTCCTGATAGAAGCGGAATAGTCGTGCCCCCTTCCCGGCTCGCTCCGAGGCGATGTCTTCACGGTTGGCCATGAAGCTGTCGTACCGGTACGGCTTTTGTGCACCAACTTCCTCTGCCATGAAGAACATGGGCGTGCCGGCCGAAAACAGCGACAGGGCAAATGCGACGCGGGTGCGCGCTTCGGCATAGGCGCGGGTCAGGTCCACCAATGCAGCACCGTTTACCGCGCACACCAGGGTTCGCATCGAGCCACTGGAATTTCCCGCTTCGTCGTGCGACTCGTGATAGACAACTTTGTCGTACTTGCTCTGATAGAGGGCATCCGCAAACTGTGCCATGTCCAGCCCGCGATCATCGCCCTGGCCGGCCATCTTCAATAGCCGCGCGCGGCCGTCCGAAGAATCAGAGGCGCCGATCAGGTTATGGTAGAAAGCCGCATACCAGGTTGCGTCAAAGCCCAGCCCGCCAGCTTCCGGCAACTGGGTGACCTTGTCCCATCCGGTGTGATCTTCCGCGATCAGCATCGCCGTGGGCTTGATCAGGCGCAGGGTACGACTCCATTCGCGCAGCAATTTCGCCCCGAACTGGTTTGCGCCGCCGATGCTCCTGCCATCCGCATGCAAGACATTATCGCGATGCATTGCCTGCGTCAGGTCAACGCGCAGCCCATCAACGTGAAATTCCTCTATGAAGGCCGCCGCGCTGCTGACGAACAATTGCCTGACCATCTCCTCCCAGAAACGCGGCGTGTAGCCGGTTGAGCCATTGTCGAGATAGCCCCCGTCAGGCGAGGAATACTCGGAACTGAGGCCCTCATACCAGTAATAGATATTCTGTTCCGGCGCGTCTGAGTCGTAGGCCCACTCGGCGCGATCGGCGTCTGGATCGAAATGGTTGTAGACCACGTCCTGCAGCACCGCAATGCCGCGCCGATGGCATTCGCGTATGAAGTGCTTGTATTGGTCACGCGTCCCGGCACATGACTCCACTACAAAATGATGCGTATCACCGTATCCCCAGCCGATGCCGGAAAATTCCGACATCGGCAGAAGTTCAACGGCGTTGACTCCCAGATCGCTCAGGTGCGGCAGCAGGGCCATCGCATCCTCCAGATTGCCCGGCCGCACCTGATTGAAACCCAAGGCCCCGATGTGCAACTCGTAGATGACCAGGTCTTCGATCCGGCTGGGCACCGGCAAGCCTGGCGTGAATTCATGCGCCCAGAAAGTATCCTCGCCGATGCGAACCGGCGCTTTGCCAGGCGCCGGAATGAAATCCTGTGCGACCGTATCCAGCCCCGCAACCATACTGCAACTCTTGGTGCCATCCAGTTCCGCCGGACTACCATCCCAGTGGGCGCCTTCTGGATTCGTCGTTCCGCTGCCGATCTGCTGGCGCGAGAACAGGTCGGTCCGGTAGACCGTGCGCCCCTGGGCATTCTTGATGCGATACATGTAGGGCAATCCTTCATGCGCGGCAAAATCCGCGATCACCTCTGTCTGCCAGATTTCGTCAGCGCCTTTCGCCATCGGCAGCGGGGAACGCGAGGCATCGATTCCATCACCGTCATCGGCAATGTAGCCGGAAGCCGGATTGCCGAACACGACCTCCACCTGTTGCGCGTTGGGTGCCCAAACCGCAAAGCGCAGACCTGACCCGCCGGAACGCCCATGGGCGAAAACCTTGCGCGCTCCCAACCGGCACGCGCAGGTAAAGTAATATTCCTCCACCTGGGCCGGCTTGCCCGCAGGCGCAAGCTGAAACGTGCGCACGCGTTCGGTCTGGTTGGCATCGTTCACCTCCGTTGGCATCCCCGACACGTCCGCGGCCACCGGCGTGCTGAGTCTGACCTTCCATTGGAAGCGCTTGCCAACTTCACTGGCGTCAAATTTGACGTTCAGGCCAAATCCCGGGCATCCATCTTCCGCCACGATCTCCACCATGGGCGTTTCTGTCCAGCCCTGTATCCAATGCCCGCTTTGATCCCAGGTTCCAAGCAGTCGAGCATCGCGAAAGATCTTGCGTTTGAGACCGGTCAGATATCGGAACTGCACCGCTATGCTCGCCATTTTTTACTCACCCCGTGTAAGCTTTGCGCCGCCCACGCAGGGGCGCGACAGTGTGACACATGCAGTCCAGCATAATCCAACTCTAAATGACCTGATCCGCCGCACTCTCCGAATTGCCCTCGCCGACCTGCATTCAAGCTGTGTGCAGTTATCTATTCCATAGACCATTGCACGCCATCTGCCAACCGGATACCTGAACCGGGAAAAGATTTCTTTCATGCCTTGTCATTATTTGCAATGCATCGAACGTGCCAGCCACGGTCTCATGAACCGGTAAAAAATGGAAGGAACTTTCGCCCGGACTCTTCTACTAATTCACTTTGACCGACGATGCAGAACACGCACGGCTCAAGTATGTATGCCATGGGCGCCGCCTCAACAGCAAGGCCGTGCAGGGCAGGTAGCGCAACCGTGTCTGCGCGAGGAATTGGCCCTGCCGGGCGCCCGCACGCGGCAGGAAGATGCTGAAGGAATGGCTATGGGAACTGACGCAGCGTGGAAGGAACTTGTCCACCGCCAGCGTGAGGACCTGGCCAAGGTGCTGCATGCACCGATTGCGCACCTCGCAGACGCCTGTGCATGTGCATGGTGCGACCGCGAGCAGCTTAACCGCGTGTTGATGGAGAACTTCAAGGCCATCCCCTTTGCCACTTATATCTATGTACTCGACACAAATGGCATCCAGTGCAGCGACAACATAGGTGCCGATGGAATTGTGCCCAACCACTTTGGCCGCGACCGCTCATCCCGAACCTATATGCAGGAACCCGTTCCCGTATGGGGGTTCCTGCTGTCGGATGCCTATATCAGCCCCAATGCCGCGCGCCCGTCGCTGACTGGCCTGCACCTCGTGCGTGACGGCGACACAACGCTAGGCTATGTCGGCGCAGACTTCGATTTGCGCAACCTGCCGGTTGCCGTCGCGGCTTATGAAGAGCCACGCAGCTGGCGCCAGATTCGGGGTGACCCATCAATACGGGCGAGCCTGTTTCAGCAAAGTCGAGTCGAAAGCCAGATGGACCGCAATATCGACCAGGCCTTGTCCATCCTTGAAGATTTTGCCGTCGAGCACGGCATGTTCCAGACCGTGATCGACTTTTCCAGCAGCCGTGCAACGGCGTGGTTCATGGACGATCCCTTCCGCTACCGGCTCCTCGACCATGAGGCCCTGGCCGATCCCGACATCTGCCTGACCTACCCGCGGCATGCCTATCCCCCGGATACGTTGATCCCGCAACCCAAGATTCGCGCCGTTCTTGCAGCGATGCGCGAACTGCGCCTGACCGACCAGACCATCTATTTGAGATCGGCCTCGATCAATGTCTTCAACGGCATGGTAAGCGCCACCTTCTCGTGCGACGGCTCGCATTTCATGGGCTACGAGGAGTTCCTCAACCGCGCCGGTCCGTTCTGGCTCAGCTTTTGAAAATCCTGACGAGTGCACGCCCGCATGCAGTAGTTGACCCACCCCAATCGAACCCAGCGAGAGCATCATGGAATTCATCAACGGCATTAAAATGGATATCATCCTTGAACAGGATGAGAGCAGCAATGAACTGGTTGTAATTTGCGCAGGCGCAACGCGCGTCAAGTTGACACCTCAGCAGGCCCGCATGCTGGCCACCAAGCTGGTCATGGCCGTAAGCCGCGCGGAAGTCCATGGCAGACGTGGGCAGGAGACTGCGCAATTTATCCGTAAGGATTTCGCCATAAGCCAGGAGGAGCGGCTTCAGCGGGCACGCGCTCACTCCCTGGTGCGAAGCCGACTTGCCCAGACGAAAGCTTGAGAAGCCCTATCATCCGACACGACTGGATCGCGTCATGCGATCCGGGTGGTGATCAAGGCGAGGAAGGAATCCAGGTATCCAACTCCTTGCACGGTGCAGTTACCGCGTTCGCTTGATCATCCCTGGATGCGCAAGTCCAGTTCGCAAATGAACGGGAATTGCCCCAGAATGCCCGTTTCGAAACCGCATGGTTGGCGCCGCCATGGTCCCGGCCATGCGGAACGATCAACCGTTCAGAAAGAAAGCATTCCCGGATGGAAATTCATGACTTGCTCAAATTCACCCTGAGCCTGTTCGCGATCGTTGACCCGGTCGGCATTATTCCGGTGTTTCTCGCCGCCACCGAAGGCTTCACAATTCGCCAGCGCAAGGCCGCCGCCTGGGTCGCGGCGCTTACTGTGTTGAGCGTGCTGGTGGTGTTCGCGTTTGGCGGCACCGTGCTGCTGGATGTTTTCGGCGTGCGTCTGGCCTCGTTCTCGGTCGGCGGCGGCATGATCCTGCTGATGCTCGCCATTTCCATGGCCCAGGCCCGCATCAGCCCGATACGCCAGACACCGGAGGAGGCGCGCGAGGCCATGGAGAAGCAGGCGGTCGGCGCCGTCCCCCTGGGTGTCCCCTTGTTGGCCGGTCCCGGCGCCATCACCCATGTAATCGTCGCCAGCAGCGGGCCGGGTACGGCGGACTGGCTCCGCCACCTGAGCCTGATCCCTTCGATCGTTCTGATAGCCTTCAGCGTTTGGCTGTGTTTCCGCCTTTCCCCGGTCATTGCGCGCCGACTGGGCACCACTGGGATCCACGTGGTAACGCGCCTGATGGGCCTCATCATCGCCGGCATTGCGGTGGAAATGATTGCGCGCGGTTTAGGCCAGCTGTTTCCGGGGCTGCTGGGTTCGTGAGTCACCGCGCAGCATGCTCGAATTCCCGCAGGCTTGAACATGTGCGAGGGGACCGGGCGATGGGTCGCACATTGCGGCGCCCCAATCAGCGACCCTGCGACCAGACAATGGTGCGACAGGCACAGGCTGAACGTTCAGCCCTCAGGGGCCCACCATCTCGGCCGCAACCTTCAAAGACAGGATCACGCCCGCATCATTCCCTGACCGGCGCCTCTTTCGTCTCCATGCCCTCGACCTGCGGTATCCCCCGCTGGGGGTGCTGTCGGATAATCCGCTTCAAGGCTTCATCCTGTCTGAACCCATGAACGCTACTTTGCTGCACTCCGAATTCGGGCATCTCGACCACTTGCGCCGCCTGTCGGTCCTCGCTCATGCGCCCAAGCTCGGCTTCAGCCGCAAGCCAGTCTTCAAGATCATGTCCATTGCCGGAGCCCCGCCGCACGTAAAGATAGTAGGCGGCTTCCTGAATCATGCGGTGGCGTTCCTCAGGGCTGATACTCCGTTCTGAATTGGCTGCAGGTGGCATTACCCGGCCAACGAGTGCACTTGCCTTTCTAGCCATGTGACCCTCCGAAAATTCAACCGATCGGGAATTCGAAATTCCGATCACTCATTCAATACTAGTTCATTGCCTGCACGCCAGCACCTCTGCTTCAGGGCCCGGGCAACGGCCTCGCACATCTGTAATCTGGCCGGGTGCCTCATGTTTCCGGCGCGGCTGGTCGGCATGTTCGCAGGATTGCCGCCGCCGCGTCGAAATCGAATTGTCCAAGTTTTCGGGTCAGGACCTCATGCTGTTGACCCAGGATGGCACGCAACAGGGAGGCGTGTTCCGCGGCGAGTGACATGGCGCGGGTGTCACTCATCATCGCCAGGCTTTCCAGTTCTCCCAGAACGGCGCGGGCCTCATCCGGGTTGAACTCTGCCGGCGCAACATCCACGGGTGTATCCGACGAGTTTCCCAGTACGGCGGCTAGTGGGCCGAAGGCCGAGGCAAGTTCGCCGATCATCGCGCTGACCCGCAGTCCGTCATGGTCGCCGGCGTCGCGTTTCAATTCGGCCTCCAGTCCCTTCGCCGCCTCGGCCAATGACAGGGCCCCAAGCGTGGCGGCGGCACCCTTGAGGGCGTGGAGGACAAACCGGGCTCCGGACGGGTCATTGCGCGTCAGGCAGTCGGCCACCTTGGCCATGTCGTTTTGGTGCAGGTCGACGAACTCACGCAGCAGCGTCACGTACATGTCCGGCATGCCGGGCAATACCTCCAGGCCACGCTTTACATCAAGGCCAGGCACGCTGGCGAGACGAGCCAGGACCGTTCTGGTTGTCGGATTCTCCGCATCGATGCTTCCGGCGGGTGGGGTGGCAGGCGTGGCCGCGGGCCCCTGGGGCTCGCGGGCGGGCAACCACTTCAGCAGCGTGGCGTAGAGGGCCTGCGGGTCCACCGGCTTGGCGACGAAGTCATTCATGCCGGCATCCAGACAAGTGTGCCGGTCTTCATCGAAGGCGTTGGCGGTCATGGCCACGATGGGCTTGTTCTCCCAGCCGGGCAGCGCCCGGATGGCACGGGTGGCTGCCACGCCGTCCATGCGCGGCATTTGCATGTCCATCAGGATCAGGTCCGGGGTGCCGGAAGCGGCCTTCTCCACGGCTTCGACACCATCCTTGGCAGTGTCCACAACCATCCCTACGGCATGCAACAGACCCAAGGCGACCTGACGGTTGATGAGGTTGTCTTCTGCCAATAGCAGATTGGCGCCAGCATGGCGCCGGCGCAGTTCGGCCTCGGCGTTCATCGCGGGCGCGGCGGCGGTCGGCATGGCGCCGTGGCCACGCGCCAATCGCGCCGTGAACCAGAAGGTGCTGCCCTGCCCAGGCACGCTCTCCACTCCGGCGTCGCCGCCCATCATCTGCGCGAGGTGACGTGTGATTGCCAGGCCCAGGCCGGTGCCGCCGAACCTGCGGGTGATGGACGCATCGGCCTGTTCGAAGGCCCCGAACAACCTGGGAACTGCATCCGGTGCAATGCCGACGCCAGTGTCCTGGACTTCGAAGCGGACCAGCAACCCGGCCTCGTCTTCCTGCAGCAATTTTGCGCGCAAGGTGATGGAACCCTGCTCGGTAAACTTGACCGCGTTGCCGGCATAGTTCAGCAGGGCCTGGCGCAGCCGGGTCGCGTCGCCGGTAAGCCATGTGGGCACGTCCTCGCCATCCACTTCCACGCTCAAACCCTTGGCTTGCGCCGCACCGTTAATGATGGAGCGAACGTGGTCCAGGACCGTGTCCAGGGTGAAGTCATTCTGCTCCAACAGCAGTTTGCCGGCCTCGATCTTGGACAGGTCGAGAATGTCGTTGATCACGGACAACAGATGGCGGGCGGCGCCATCGATCTTGGATAGATGGTCGCCCTGTATCGGCGTGACCTCGTCGCGTCTCAACAGGTAGACAAGGCCCAGGATCGCGTTCATGGGCGTGCGGATTTCGTGGCTCATATTGGCCAGGAAGGCGCTCTTGGCCTGGCTGGCCGATTCCGCCTGGGTCTTGGCCACCTCCAGTTCACGGGTACGCTGGAGCACTTGCTCTTCCAAGTGGTGGCTGTACTGGTCCAGTTCCAGGCTGATGCGTTTCCTCTCTGTGATGTCCTCCTTCACAGCAACGTAATGGCTTATGTGGCCATCTGCCTGGCGCAGGGGAGTGATGACGGCCGATACGACGAACTCGCTGCCATCCTTGCGTATATTGATGAACTCGCCTTTCCATGGCTGGCCGCTGCCGAGGGTGGTCCACAGGGAGTCATAGGTTGCCCTGGGTGTCTTGCCCGATTGCAACATGTGTGGGTTCTGGCCGATCACTTCCTCGCGGGTGTATCCGGTGGTCTGCAGGAATGCCTCATTGACGTACTCGATTTCGGCATCGAGATTGGTGATAACGATGGTTTCAACACTTTGCTCGACCGCTTGGGCCAGCTTTCTAAGTTGCTCCTCATTCTTGCGTGCGGACGTAATGTCGCGCGCGATTCCCAAGACCCCCATCAGCTCACCGTTGTCGTCGAACATGGGCGTCTTGATGGTCTGCAAGAGTTCGGTGTGGCCGTCGCAAGCGAAAACCACCGGCTCCTCGTTGATTGATGGACCTCTCATCTCGATGGCCAAGCGGTCCTTCTCATGGAAGAAATCGGCCAGCTCTCGACTCACAAATTCATAGTCCGTCCTTCCGACGATGTCCTTTTCGCTGGCGCCGAAGAAAGCCTCGAAGCGAGCGTTACAGACGAGGTAGACGCCTGTCGTATCCTTCAGCCAGATCAGGTCCGGTATTGTCTGGATTAGCGTCTTGAGGATACTGCGCTCCCTGGCAAGGCCCAATTCGGCCTGCTTGCGCACGGTTATGTCCGAATTGGTTCCGCGTCGCCCCAGGTATTGGCCGTCATCTCCGTAGAGGGTCCGTGAATGGTGGGAGATCCATCGCTCCGCACCGTCGCGCCGGACGATGCGGAACTCCAGCACCGTGTCGTCGTATTCCAGCGGTGCCTGCGCATGGGCCAGATAGGCGGCTTGGTCGTCGGAATGGATCAGGCGCGCCATCAGGGCGGGATCATTTAAGAAATCATCTGCCGAGTAGCCGGAAATCGTCTCGCAGGCCGGCGAGATGTAGAGAAAGCGGCCATCGGGCGCGGTCCAGAAGATGCAGTCAGTGGCATTCTCGGAAAGCAGGCGGAACTTTTGCTCGGACCGCCGGATGGCCAATTCCGCTTCGATGCGCTTGGTGATGTCGCGCGCGATACCGATGGTATTCCAGCCATCATGCCGTCTTAGCGCTGACAGCGAGAGCTCTACGGTTATCTCATGGCCATCCTTGTGTAAGGCGGCCAGTTCCAGGGTCTTACCGATGGCGGCACCTTCCCCGTTACGCATGAAGTTCGCGAATGCCGCTTTCTGGGCGGCTTGAAGCCGGGCGGGCACCAATAGGCCATGCAACTCACTTCCCATCACTTCTTCTTTCGAGTAACCGAACAATGCAGTCGCCGCCGCGTTCCAGTGGGCGATCCGGCCAGCCGCGTCGAGCAAAACAATGGCGTCCGGCGCCATTTCGCTGATTGAGCGAAGCAAGGCTTCGCTCTCCGTGAGCGCCGCGGTGCGCTCTTGCACTTGCCGGTCGAGGCTCTCGTTCAGCAGGTTGAGCGCGGTTTGGGTGGTCAACAGCTGCCGATTCTGATTGAGCGTGTTCTCGTACAGCGAGAGCAGCAGATTAAGGATCTGCTGGCCGCCGCCGACAATGGCATGGCGCTTGCCGCCATAGCCGACCACTTCCTCCCGCCGCTCCTCCTTACGCCGTCGCTCGATCGGGGCCTCCAGCAGGGAACGGACGCGGTTCAGCAGGACGGCCTCAGCATACGGCTTGACGATGTAGGCGTCGGCGCCGGAATTGATCGCCTCGATGATGTCTTCGGGCTCGGCCAACACGGTGAGCAGAACGACCGGAATATTCCACATTGCATCGTCGTACTTGATCGCGCGGCACAACTGGTAGCCGTTCATCACCGGCATGTTGATGTCGCTCATCACCAGGTCGGGCCGGCGCGCACGCGCCGCCTGCAGGCCTTCCTCGCCGTTCTGCGCCACGCTCGCTGCATAGCCCGCCCCGACGAGGGTGCGGCGCAGCAACTCGGCTTCCACCAGGCTGTCCTCAACGATCAGGATTCTCGGCGCAGCGCTGGACGCTTCTCCGGGTTCGGTCATGTCTTCTCCTTCCGCCGCCGCGGCGCCGCTCCCACGCCGCCGCGGTTGCTCGCCAACACGGCCAGCGCCGGAGCGATTTGTTCGAGCGCCAGCACCTGTCGCGCCGCGCCCAACGCCACCGCTTCCCTTGGCATGCCGTAAACCACGCTGCTCGCCTCGTCCTGGGCGATGGTGAAGCCGCCGGCCGCGGCGATCTCCGCCAAACCCTCGGTGCCATCGCGGCCCATGCCGGTAAGCAGGACGCCCACGGCAGAGGCGCCGAAATGGCGAGCCACCGCGCTCAATGTGACGGTAATCGAGGGCCGGTGGCCATCGCGCGGCGGCGCGTGGCAGAGATCGAAGCGCCCGCTGGCGTCCAGTTCCAGGTGGGCGTCCTCGGGGGCGAAATAAATGTTTCCCGCTTGCGGAACCTCGCCCTGGGCGGCCAGGTGCACCGGCATCGGGCTGGCCTCGGCCAGCCATGCCACCATCGGCGACAGAAAGCCGCTGCCGATATGCTGCACACAGACAACCGGCAGCGGGAAGCGGGCAGGCAGTGCGGCAAGAATCATGCGCAGGGCCTGCGGTCCGCCAGTGGAGGCGCCGATCGCCACTATGCGCGCGCGGGCGTTGGACGGCGGCGAGATGGGGGGCGGGACACTGTCTGGTGTCGCTCCGGCGCGACGGAATACATGCACGCCGGCGAGGATGCGAATCCTGCTGGCGAGTTCCCTGGCCAGCTTGTCCTGATCCGCATCGAGTATGGCGCGGGGCTTGGAATAGACATCCACCGCGCCCGCCTCCAGCAGCCGGAATACGTTGACCGAGTCCGCGGCCACCGAGACGCTCACCACCAAAATCGGGCGCGGATACTTGTTCATCACCACGCGGGTGAATTCCAGCCCGTCCATGATCGGCATGTGCAGATCGGTGCAGATGACATCGGGATTCAGCGCCGGCAGCAGCTCGAGCGCCTCCCTGCCATTGGCGGCGGTGCCCGTCACCTCGATGTCGGGCGAGAGGGACAGCAGGCGTTGCAGGATGTGCAGCGCGATGGGGGAGTCGTCGACCAGGAGTACGCTGATCATGTCACGATCAATCTTTTCAGAGAGTCGAGCAGCACGCGCTGATCGAACGCCGGTTTGGGGAGGTAGGCGCTGGCCCCCGCGTCGAGGCCGCGTCGCTTGTCCTGGTCGGAGGCCAGGGTCGTCACCAGGATCACCGGCAGCTCCTTGTAGCGCGGTTCGGCGCGAATGCGTTCAGTCAAGGCAAGCCCATCCATGTTGGGCATCATGATGTCCGACACCACGGCGGCGAAGGGGCGACTGCCCAGCGCGTTGAGCGCATCCACGCCGTCCACCGCTGTCACCACCTCATAGCCGCCATCTTCGAGTATGCGTTTCTCCATGGCACGGATCAGCGCCGAATCCTCTGCCAGCAGAACGACCGGCTTGCTGGCGCCGCTGCGGAATCCCGGCGTCTCGCGGCGCAGGGTTACACCCTTCTTGCGCGCCGAACGCAGCAGGTCGGCGGGGTTCAATACCGCGCAGATTTCGCCGCTGCCCAGCATGGCCAGGGCGGAAACATTGCGCACGCGCCGCAGCGGCGCACCCAGGGGTTTGGGAACCACTTCCTCCTCGGTCAGCAGATCGTCCGCCAGCAGGCCCAGCCGCTCGTCGCCCGACTGGATCACGATGCAGACGAGGGTATCGGGTGCCACCGCGGCCCGCACCCCGGCCGGCAGTTCCAACAGGTCGGTGAGGCGGGCGGCGATCACCGGCTGGCCATCCAGCAGCACTGCAGGGCCACCTTCGAGCGTGAAGATTTCCTCCGGGCGCACGCGTAGCGAGGTATGGACGAATTCGACCGGCAGTCCATAGAGTCGGCCCTGGATGCTCGCCAGCAGCAGACGCGTCGTGGCAAGGCTCAATGGCAGGCGCAGTTGCAGTGCCAGACCTTGGCCGGCGACGGATTCCAGGTGGATGCTGCCCTTCATCCGCTCGACATTGACCCGCGCCACGTCGAGCCCCACGCCACGCCCGGACAACTCGGTGACATAGGCGCTGGTGGAAAAACCGGGCCTGAATATCAGCTGCTGCAATTGCGCGGGGGTCGCGGCGCCGAGCGTCGCCTCGTCTAACAGGCCGCGCTTCTTCGCCTCCAGGCGGATCGCCAGCGGGTCCAGTCCGCGGCCGTCGTCTCGAACCTCTAACATCACATTGGCATTGTCGCGCATCGCGCGCAGGCGCACCGTGCCGACACGCGGCTTGCCCAACCGCTCGCGCTCGGCGGGTGGCTCAATGCCGTGGTCCAGGGCGTTGCGGATCAGGTGCATGAGCGGATCCTTCATCTCCTCAAGGATGCGCTTGTCCACGGTGATGTCGCCGCCCTCGATGACCAGTTCCACGTCCTTGCCCTGTTCCCTGGCGAGGTCGCGCAGCATGCGCGGAAACAAAGTAAACACGGTGGACAGGGGCAGCAGGCGGATGCTGTGCACCTGACCTTCCAGCAGCTTGACGTTGGACTCCAGCTGCGCGTTGTCGTTGAGGAGGGCATCGCGAGTCTGCTTGAGCAGGGCGACGAAGCGCAGCGGCGCTTCGCCTTCAAGCCCTTGCCGTGCAACTGCTGCCGCGTGGCGGCGGCCGCGTTCCAGCGCCTGCCATCGCTCCAGCAATTCGTCCATCATCGCCAGCCGGTGTCGCGCCCGTCCCTGGATAACCGAGAGTTCACCCACCTGGGTCAGCAATTCGTCAAGCTTGCGGGTTTCCACGCGCACGGTCTCGATACGGAAAGGTTCGCCGGCGGGTGCGGGCTGGGCAGAAGGATGGGCCTGTGCGCTCGCCGGCTCATCTTGCTCTGGCGAAGACCGCGCCCTCGCCAACTCCCCGCCGAGACCAAGGGAGGGCGCAACGACGCCCCGGCCTGGCGGCGGCGCATTTCTTCTCTCTCCCTGCTCCGCCTTCGGGGTGGGGCTGGTATCGGGCGTGTCTTGGGGGGGGTCTTCGGAGGCACGAGAGGGAACGGCGGGTTCGCCGGCCAGCGCCTCCTGAACGTGGCGGCGCACATCGCCAAGCGCGCCGTTCATGCGTTCGATCGTTTCCAGCGTGAGCGGCGCCTCACCTCTGCGCGCCGCGTTGAGTATGGTTTCCAGTCCGTGGGCGGCAAACTCGATCCGCGCAAGCCCGAGCATGCGCGCCGCGCCCTTCAGGCTGTGGGATTCGCGGAACAACTCTTCCAGGAGCGGCTGGTCGGCGGGCGTCTTCTCCAGACGCAGCAGCCCGTCGTCAAGGCGGGCGAGGTGCTCCTCGCTTTCTGCCCTGAATAGCCGGCGCAGCTCCGGATCTTCGATCATCGCGTGGTCCCCGTCCTTTCGGTCACGCGATCGCCTTGAGATTTTCAGCCGCCTCGTTGAGCTGCTGCACCCCGATCTTGGTTTGGGAGATGCCGCTGGCAGTTTCCCTGGCGCCGGAAGCGATGCTGTTGGTCGCCTCCACCACCTGGCCGAAGGCGGCGGATTGTTGCTTGGCGTTCAGCATCACCTGTTGGGCGTTTTCGTTTGCGCTGGCGGCCAGGCTGGCCAGATTGTTGAACAGTTCCGCCACCTTCTGCACCGTTTGGGTCACTTCGCTCACGGTGCGGGTGCCTTCTTCCGTAATCAGGATGGAGGAATTGGTTGCTTTCTGGATGTCGCCCACCAGCACCGCGGTCTGCTCTGCGGACTTCTTGCTCTCGTCGGCGAGCTTGCGGATTTCGCTTGCCACTACCGCGAATCCCTTGCCATGCTCGCCGGCGCGCGCGGCTTCCACCGCGGCATTCAGCGCCAGCATGTTGATCTGCCCGGCCAAATCCTTGAGCACCGTGGCGATGCTGCCGATCTGCCCTGTCTGTTCGCCGAGGTGCAGAATCTGCTCGGCCATGCTGCCGATCTTGTCCTTGAGACCAGCCATCGCTACCACTGCCTGGTGGGTAGCTTTGTCGCCCTGCACTGTGGCGGTACCGGCTTTTTCCGTTACCTCAGCCGCATTCGCCGCCTGCTCGGCAGACATGCGCGAGGAGGCGGACAGTTCCTCGATGGTAACCGAGGTCTCGTTGGCCGCGGCTGCCTGCAGGCTGGCGGTGCGCTCATGCTGGTCGATGGTGGCGGCGATTTCGCTGGCAGCGGAGGAAAGTCGACTGGCGTTGGCGGTAATCTTGCGGCTGACCGCCGAAGTGATCCACATGGCAATGGCAACTGCCAGGACGATGGTTCCCAACATGCCATATATGATTGTGTTGACAACCGTAGCAATGGCCCCGTCATACGCAACCTGGCGTTGCTTAAGCTGAACGATTTCCCGCTGCTCGAAGTTTTGTGCCAGTGCTTCCAGATTGTCAGCCTGCTCGGGTGTTTTCCCGTTGCGGTACATGGCCAAGGCTGCCGCATCCTTGCCGTCATCCACCAAGGCCATCATCTGTTGCAATTGGTGTTCCAGCAGTTGCCCCTGATCAAGCAAACGGCGCAATGTGTCTTGCTGCTGCGGGTCACTTACCCGGCCGGCAAGTGATGTGGCCGAATTCTTGAAGTCGCTCTCGCCTTCGCGGTAGTTCTGAAGCACAACTGGATCCTTGATCAATAGGTAGCCGCGCGTTGCACGCTGCATTTTTGCCAAGTTATATGCGAGGTCCTTCGCCTCGTTCACATTGATGTTCGAGCGATCCAGCAACGCAGACTGGCGCCTCGCCTCCTGTAGATTGACGAACACCAGACCCATGGCACCCAGTAGCAGCAGGAGCGGGGCCAGGTAACCCAGCAAGATGCGCTGGCGCAGTTTCATTTTTGCAAACATGGTATTTCCCTTCGCTCACGCGTCTTCATTGACGATCCACTCCTCCCGCGCCAGCAACGCAAGGAAGTCCAGTACAACCATCGTCCTGCCGGCATAGGGCGCGGTGCCCGTGATTTCCGTCCCGCAGCGCTCGCGCAACGCCGCAGGGGGTGGCTGCAATTCCTCGCTCCGCAGGTAGACGACGTCGTGCACTGCATCCACGGCGATGCCCACCGCCCGCTCGCCGATGCAGCCCACGACGGCCTTGCAGCCTCTGGCGGCCGGCGGCAGGTTGAGCGCGGCGCGCGGGTCGATCAGGGTGAGCAGGTTGCCGCGCAAGCTCATGGCGCCCAGGATGTGCGGCGGGCAGCAGGGAATCGGGCTGAGTTGGGCGATGTCGCAAAATTCCTGCACCGCCGCCAGTTCGACGCCGAAAAACTCGTCGCCCAATTCCACCACCGCCAGCCCCGACTTCACACCTTCTTCTTCCAGAAATGCCTCCTGCAGTGCCACGGCCCGTGCGCGGAACAGCGCGCGCATTTCGGCTGTGGCGTCCGGGCAGAAATGGGCGCCAAGCGCAGGCAGCTCCGCCGTTTTGGCAAGCGACGAGTCTTCAGGCAGGTCGGTCAGCAGGGAAACGTCGAGCAGCGTCACGAGCTCTTCGCCCACACGCGCCTCTCCCGCCACCAGATGGGCAGGTCCGGAGTCGGCGGAGTCGAACTGCGGCGGCGTTTGGATGGAGCCACAGGGAAGGTCGATGACTTCACGCACATCACTGACGATCACCCCCATCGGCGCGTGTTCGCCTGACAGCACAACGACCTGGTCGTTGGTACTGTACTGCCGCGCGGGATGGCCAAAGCGCAACTCAAGGTCGACGACCGGCACGATCCGGCCGCGCAGACTGAACAGGCCGACGATCCAGAGCGGCGCTTCCTCGACCGGCGTCAGTTCGGGCAGCCAGACGGTTTCGAACACCCGCATCGCGTCCAGGCCGAAGCGTGCGCCATGCAGATCGAAAATCAGCACTGGCTGAAACTCCATGTCGCCCTCCTGTGCGTGGTCTTGCGGTCTGGGCAGGAACGGCGGAAAGCAAGCTGCCTCGATCGGATTAGGCAATGAGTGCGGGATCGCTGTGCTCTTCGCCAGATTGGCCGCCTCGTACTTTTCACCGTAGTCGATGCCATGACTCATTGCTCAAGCCATTGCGCCAACTCCGCCGCAGTCGTCTCATACGGCTCGACAAGCGCGTCGCCAGGCAGGGCTCGGACGAGGTCAAGCGCCGCGCGTCGCAGGGTCTGCGCCCGCGACAGGTTATCGGCACGCTCGCAAAGCGCCGCCAGTTCCAGAAAGGCAGCCACGCATTCGGGATCGAGATACAGGGTCTTGTCCAGCAACTTCCCGGCCTGCTCAAAATCCCCCCTGAGTTGGGCCAGTTGTGCCTGCAGGAAATGCGGCCCAGGCGCGAGGGGGGCGGCTGCGAGAGCCTGGCAGCAAGCCTGCTCCGCCGCATCGTACTCACCTCGATCGGCGAATTGCCTTGCTCTCGCAAGCGGGTCTTCTACGTTCGGTGCGTCGGGTTGCGAGGTTGGAGGAACCCGCTGCGGAACCAAAGGCGCGCGTCGCGCGACGGGTGCGGGCCGCGCGACTCCGCTGACCGTGGTGATCTCAGCAGGTGCCAGGGCAGCCCGTTGATACACGATACCCTCGGTGAATAATCTATTACGTAGATTGCGTACGCGATGGCCGATAAGTTCGGTGTGGCCGGTCATGAGATATCCGCCTTCGCTCAGACTGGCAGCCAGTTTGTCCGCGACCGCGGCCACGGCGCCCGCGGCGAAGTAAATGAAAACGTTGCGGCACAGGATCAGGTCCATGTCGCGCATTTCCAGGCCGGAAAACGGCTCGCCAATCAGATCGCCGGCACGGAAGGCGACCATGCGGCGAATGCGCTCGTCCAGTAGCCATGCGTCGTTCTTGCGCCGGAAATAGCGTCGTTGCAGCGTAGCCGGCATCATGCGGAACGACCATTGCCCATACTGTCCGTGTCGCGCCTTTTCCAGCGCGCTCTGGTCGCTATCGCTGCCGAGGATGAATATGTTCCAGCCATCGCGTTCCGGCAGCAACATGTCCAATAACATGGCGAGCGAATAGGCTTCCTCGCCGCTGGCACAGCCGGCGCTCCAGAGGCGCAGGGATCTTGTGCCGCGGCCACGCGCGATGAGTTCCGGCAGAAGGCGCAAGCGCAGCAGGTCGAACTGGCCGTGGTCACGGAAGAAGTACGTCTCGCCGTTCGCGCGCGGAGTCGTGTTGTTCACGTTGGCTCACGCTTCCCGATATTGCCGGGTAATGGCCACGAATTCGTCGAAGGCGGCCAGGAAGGCATCGCTGATGTCAGGATCAAAATGCGTACCGCGCCCGGCAGCGATAACCTCTCGCGCTTCATCGAACGACATGGGAAGCTTGTAGACGCGCGTGTTGATCAGGGAATCGAATACGTCGGCCACCGCCATGAGACGGGCTGAAAGTGGAATGTTCTCGCCGGCAAGTCCGTCCGGATAACCGCTGCCATCCCATTGTTCGTGATGCCAATGGGTAATTTCCTTGGCCATATCGAGAAACTCCACCGGTTGATCGACATCGCGTTCGGCCAGTTGGATCGCTTCTGCGCCCTTGCTGGAATGGGTCTTCATGATCTCCCATTCCGCCGCAGTGAGCGGCCCCGGCTTTTGCAGGATCACGTCCGGAATGGCCACCTTGCCGATGTCGTGAAGGGGAGCCGAGCGGGTGAGCAGGTCGATGTAGCGGTCGCTCAGGATGGCGCGGAAGCGAGGATGCTCCTGCAGACGGATAGCCAGTTCTCGAACATAGTGCTGGGTGCGCAGGATGTGGGCGCCGGTTTCCAGATCGCGAATTTCCGCCAGGTGGGCCAAGGCCCGGATGCCAATCATCTGGATAAGATCGTTTTCCGCCATACGCCGTACGATTTCGGCTTCGAGGACGGTATTCTGCTCGGCAATCAAGTCCCTCGCCCGCTTCAATTCCAATTGGGTGCGAACACGGGCAAGCACGACGGAGGGCACAAAGGGCTTGGTGATGTAGTCGGCGGCGCCCAGCTCAAGGCCGCGCAATTCCGACTCTTCGCTGTTCATGGCGGTGATGAAGACGATCGGGATGTGGCGGGTGGCGGGGCTGGCACGCAACTTTTCGAACACCTGGTAGCCGTCCATGCCTGGCATCATCACATCAAGCAGGATCAGGTCCGGCGTGCCCGGTCCGGTTGCGATTCGCAGCGCGCGCTCGCCCGACGTGGCCGCCAGCACCCTGCAGCTCGGCTGCAGGACAGCGCTGAGAATCGTGAGGTTCTCCGGCGAGTCATCGACCGCGAGGATAGTTGGAAGTGTGTCCGCCGGAATCCCCTCTCTTACCGGTTTGGTTTCCGGCGCTCGTTTGCAGCTTGAGATCTTTCGGCGAGCTTGGACAAGTGAATCCTTTGAAATCCGATGCAAACGGGGCGCAGTCTTGCAATCCGGACATTGGGGCTAGGGCCAGATGGGGAAAAAAGCATATACCCATATTGGCAGTTTGAATATATGCAATTTGGCATAATGAACTTACCCATGAAATGGGCAAAAGGATGCATCCTCGGACCCCAGCGCGCAGCGATCAAATCGAGTCCATGACCAAGGCTGGAAGGCCGAACGCAACGCCAACGACCGGGCTAGGATTGGCCCCGCCGACGTGTAGAAGGGGCGGCTTACCAGGTTGAGCCCGGCGAACGAATTCCAAGTCCATGGTTTTCCCTGGCACGCCAGATGCCGCATCACTGCGCAGCGACCGGGGTCACAGGGTTTTGGCTGAAGCACCCGCACCCGTCTCGTGTAAACATTTTGCAGTTGAACTGGCGCGGTCGTGGCGCGTCATCACTTCAACTGCGGGTCGCTGTCCATCGACCAGGGTTGCCGGAACAGCATTGACGCATCCAGCGCCTCGGGCCTGCGCGCTCCCAGAGGGATCCGGCATCATATTCCCGCCCGCGCCTCGTTCGTCCTCATGCGCCTGGACCCCCAATCGCCTCCCCTGCGGGATCGGGGCGACAGAGAAATTCCCGTGATGCGAAGTTGACGCGCACCGTCTCACTATTTAACACGCTCTTTTGATATCTCCATACACAGATGCCATTTGGGCACGCCAATACTGGATTTCCGCTGGCAACCAGAAAGCACTCAACCTAGTATTAAGCAAACTAATCCCGCAGAAAAATATGAGGAGAGCATGGCTTCTGAAACGAATGGCCCAACCGCATTGCCCTTCCAGCTTCTGTTTGAATCGAGCCCGCACCCCTATCTGATTTTGCGGTCCGACCCGGACTACACCATCGTTGCGGTCAACGACCGCTACGTCGACGCCACCGGAATGCCGCGCGAAGCCATCGTCGGGCGCGGCCTGTTCGACGTCTTTCCGGATAATCCTGATGACCCTTGCGGCAGTGGCGCAGGCGATCTGCGCGCCTCGCTGGAGCGCGTGGCGCACGACCGCAGGCCCGACACCATGGGGGTGCAGAAATATGACATCCCGCGACGTGACCGCGGCGACGACTTCCAGGTGAACTACTGGAGCCCGGTCAACAGTCCGGTATTTGCTGCGGATGGCCAGGTTGCATTCATCATTCACCATGTCGAGGACGTGACGGATTTCATTCTGGGCCGCGAGCGCGACTCGCGCGAAACCGCGCAACGCATCGACCGCATGGAAGCCGAGGTCATGCATCGCGCCGGCGAGGTCAAGGAGGCGAACCGCCGGCTCAAGACGGCACTGGAAAGCTTGGAACAGCGCGAGGCTGAGTTGGTCCGCATGAACGCACGCCTCGCCGAACTGGATCGGTCCAGGACCGAATTCTTCGCCAACGTCTCGCACGAATTTCGCACCCCGCTGGCCCTGATGCTGGGACCGATGGAGGACATCCTGGCCAAGCCGATCGGTGCAGACCTGGCGCGCAGCCGCGCCTCTCTGGCCACGGCCTATCGCAATACCCTGCGACTTTTGAAGCTGGTCAACACCCTGCTCGACTTCTCCCGCGTCGAGGCCGACCGCGCCAAGGCCTTTCCCGAGCCGACCGATCTGGCCGAGTTCACCGCCGCTCTGGCGAGCAACTTCCGTTCCCTGTGCGAGCGGGCCGGACTGCAGCTGATCGTTGATTGCCCGCCCCTGCCCCGCCCGGTCATGGTGGACCGCGGCATGTGGGAGAAGATCGTTCTCAATCTTGTCTCCAATGCGTTCAAATTCACGTTTGACGGCAAGATAGTGGTGTGCCTGCGCTGCACCGACATTCATGCCGAATTGATCGTCAGCGATTCCGGCACAGGCATCGCGGCGCACGAGCTGCCACATCTGTTCGAGCGTTTTCACCGTGTTGAAGGCGCACGCGGGCGCAGTTACGAGGGCAGCGGCATAGGTCTGGCATTGATCCACCAGCTGGTGCAGCTCAATGGTGGCAGCATTCTGGTGGAAAGCCAGGAGGGACGCGGCAGCCGCTTCATCGTGCGGCTGCCGTTGGCGGTGGGCCCGGCAACCCGACCCGGCACGGAAATCGCGCCTGTCTCGTCCTCAGTCGTCAGGGCGTATGTTGAAGAAGCCCAGTTGTGGTTGCCTGACGCCGACGAGGACCTGGCAGCCGCCGCCGCTGTTCCCACCGCCGCCACCCGCGGACACGTGCTGGTGGCCGACGATAACGCCGACATGCGCGGCTATATCCGCCATCTGCTCGACAGGGCCGGCTACACCGTACAAACGGTCGCAAACGGCGAGCAGGCCCTGGCAGCTTGCGCGGCGAGCTTGCCCGAACTGGTCCTGGCGGACGTGATGATGCCCGGCACAAACGGGCTCGCACTCCTCAAGGCTTTGCGCGCCGACATCCAGGCAGCTGTGTTGCCGATCATCCTGCTGTCCGCCGAGGCGGGCGAGGACGCCCAAATTGCGGGTTTGGCCGCGGGCGCCGACGACTACATCATGAAGCCCTTCCATTCCCGCGAACTGGTGGCGCGCGTCGATGGCGCAATCAGACTGGCTCGGGCGCGGCGGCAGGCAGAGGAACGGCTCCACCAGTTGGCCCACCACGACGCGCTCACCGGCCTGCCCAACCGCCTGTTGTTCACCGCGAGCCTGCCGCAAGCAGTGGAGCGGGCCAAAAGGCACCAGACCAAGCTCGCCCTGCTGTTCCTCGACCTCGATCGGTTCAAAGTCATCAACGACAGCCTCGGCCACGCCGCGGGCGACCAATTGCTGCGGACCATCGCCGAGCGGCTGAAGCTCTGCGTACGCGAGCAGGACCTGGTTGCGCGGCCAGGGGGCGACGAATTCATGGTGTTGCTGGAGGACATTGTGCAGGCCGATGATGCAGCCGCGGTGGCGAAGAAGATCATGCATGCAATTGTCGAGCCGCTC
This sequence comes from uncultured beta proteobacterium, assembly GCA_963782495.1. Taxonomy (GTDB): domain Bacteria; phylum Pseudomonadota; class Gammaproteobacteria; order Burkholderiales; family Thiobacillaceae; genus DASQBT01. The sequence goes on from CAWAJU010000008.1 coordinate 437,703, forward strand.
CAACTGCAGGGACGCGAGGTGGTCACCGGTATCAGTATCGGCATCAGCATCTATCCGGACACCGCCGCCAATGAGGCGGACCTGGTCAAAGCCTCAGATATGGCGATGTATCGGGCCAAGGCACGCGGGCGCCATACCTACGAGTTCTATACGCCCCAGCTCACGATCGATGCGCAGGCGCGGCTCAGTATGGAAGATAGCTTGCGTCTGGCGTTGGCGCGCAGCGAATTGACGCTCTATTACCAACCACAGGTCGAGCTTGAGGGCGGCAGGATGGTGGGCGTTGAAGCCTTGCTGCGCTGGCAGCATCCGCAGCTCGGGCTCCTCTTGCCGGAACAGTTCATCGGCGTGGCCGAAGAAAGCGAGCTCGTGAAACTCATAGGCACCTGGGTCGTGCGCGAGGCTTGCACCCAGGCCAGCACCTGGCGCGCTGCAGACCTGCCGTCGGTGAAGCTTGCCATCAATATTTCCCTGCGCGAGATCCTGCACTGCGACATCGTCGCAATCGTGGGTGAAGCGTTGCAGGAATTCGGCCTGGAGCCCAGCGACCTGCAACTGGAACTGGCGCTGACCGAACGTTTCCTGCATTCGATGGGCAGCACTGCCCTGCTTCAGGATCTGCGGCGTCTAGGCGTCAGAATTGCGATCGATGACTTCGGTACCGGACATTCATCGCTCGGCCATCTCAAACATTTGCCCGTCGACATTATCAAGATCGACCGGGCGTTCATCCACCATATTCCGGCTGACCTTGACAATAAGGCCATCACGAGCGCGGCGATCGAACTGGGCCACAAGCTCGGGCTGAAGGTAATCGCGGAAGGTGTTGAAAACCTGGACCAACTGGAGTTTCTGCGCGCACAAGGCTGCGACGTGATCCAGGGCCACCTGCTCAGCGCGGCAATCCCGGCCGATGAAGTCGGCACAATGCTGGCGACAGGAATGACCCTATGGCCAGGTTTCCTCCCGCGCTCGCGGGAAGATGTCGCGATAGACGGGTAAACCCGACGGCGACAAGGGCAGCACCTCGGCCGTCTGACAAGGTCTCGTCAATGGACGTGCACCCGTCGGTGCCTTGATCACGTATTCAACTGCGCGGGTCGCGCACTCCGTCGTACCTGACGACCTCGACGTCAGAATGCCCGCAGCGCCTCGGCAATGCCCATGCGAGTCACCCGCAAGCCTGCCGCCAGCGTGCCCAGCAGGGCGGTGGAGATCCCCAGCGCGGCGGTCTTAACCGCCATCATAGGAGTGAGTTCGATCATGACCAGAAACTGGCGCGTGATGCCCGGGGCCGGCGGCATGAGGATGCCTTTGGCCAGCACCGTGGCATTGAGGACGAAGACCAGGACGAGGCCCAGGGCGGCGCCCAGCATGCCCAGCGCAAGTCCCTCCAGGCCGAGCAGGCGCATGACTTCCCAGCGGCTTTCGCCGTTGGCGCGCAGGGTGCCGATTTCCTGCTTGCGTTCGAGTATCCCGGTGGAGACGGTATTGAAAATGCCCAGCACGATGATCGCGATGATGATGATCCGGATCACGCCAAACTGGGCGTTGAGCCAGTCCACCGAATGCTGGTAGTAGACCTGGTCCAGCACGGCGAACGGGATCGCCTCCAGCGTCGGGTGCTGTTTGCGGACGAAATTCGCCACCGCATCGAAATCGTCCACCGAGGCGAGGCCGAGGGCAATGCTTTCGACGCGATCCGTTTCCAGCAGGGACTGCGCCACGGCCAAGGGAATGCGAAAAATGCTGTCGTCAAACTCCTTGAGACCGGTGTGAAAGATTCCCGTCACCTTCAGAACGCTTTGATTCATGCCGCCGCGTGCGCCGCGCGCCATCACCGTGACTGCATCACCCACGCTCACGCCCAGGCCCCGTGCGATACCCAGACCCAGGACCATGCCGTCGGCTTCATCCGACAGGTTCTTCCCGGCGACGAAGTTGAGCGTGTTGAAGAAACGGATTTCCGCCGGCCCGTCAACGCCCTGGCCGCGGCCGGCAACCGTGATGCGGCCATTGGACAGCAGCGCCGGAAACTCCACGCGCGGAAACACCTGGCGCACGCCGTTCAGGTTCAGAAGCTCACGCTCCAGCGCTGCCGGATCCTCGATCCAGTGCTCCCAGGGCCGCTCGTACACGCGGTCACCGTAGCCACGGGTCTGTATCTGACCGTGGCCGAAGCGCGCGTGCACGGTGTTGTCGCGGTACTGGTTCATGATGCCGTTGTTGAATCCATGGAACAGGAACAGGGACCCTGTTCCCACGGCCACGGTCAGGATAAGCGCCGCTGTGCGGCGCGGGTTGCGCAGCAGGTTGCGCAGGGCGAGGCGCGTCAGCATCAGGCGATCCTCCCATCGCGCAGGGTGATGACATGCTGCGCGCGCGACAGCACCATCGGGTCGTGGCTGGAGAGCAAGACTGTCACGCCCGACTCGTGGCAGAGCGCAGTCAGTGTATCGATGACACCCTTGCCGGTTGTCTGGTCGAGGCTGGCGGTGGGCTCGTCGCCGATGATGACGTCCGGATGCTTGGCCAGCGCGCGCGCAATGGCCACGCGCTGGCGCTGGCCGCCGCTCATTTCCGCCGGTCGCTTGCGCCGGTGTTCCGACAGGCCGACGGCGTCGAGCGCATCCGTCACACGCCTTTTGCGCTCGGCCGCCGGCACGCCCTGTCGATGCAGAAAGTACTCCACGTTCTCGTCCGCGCGCAGGACCGGAAACAGGTTGAAGGTCTGAAACACAAAGCCGATGCGAAAGCGGCGGATGTGGTTCTTTTCCGCTTCGCCGATGCGCCCCAGGTCGATGCCATCGAGCAGCAGGCTGCCCGACTGCATGGGTTCGATCATGCCCAGCAGGTTGAGCAGCGTGGTCTTCCCCGAACCCGAGGGCCCGGCCAGGCAGTAGAAACCGCCGCGCTCCAGCTGCAGATCCACGCCTGCCAGCGCCGGCACGGGCTGGGTGCCCAGGCGGTAGTCGAAGGCGATGGCCTTGCCCGCATACAGTACGCTCATCTGACGGTGCTCCCTCACACCGATGCCTGGGACAAAATCACCCTGGATGGCCGCCATGCGGGCCCGGTCGGTTTGTCCAATGCGGAGCGGAGTATAGATCCGTTGCGGCGACCATGGCAAAGCCGCCGGCCCGGTAGAGAAGGAGGCCGACAGGTACTAAAGGGTGTATCCGGCTATCGCTGCATTGCCCAGGCCCAAGCCCCCGTTTGCGGGGGCGCGATTGCGCGTTTGTCGAGCGTGGCAAGGGAGGCCGTTCGTAACACACGTCGTCCGCTTTGGGACGAGATCATTGACTGGCACTTTCGGCCAGAGGCAGCCGGTGGCTTGCGATTAAGCTACGACAGAAATGAACCTCAAGCGGTCATCGAATCCGGTAGATCGGCCGCTCCCTGAACTTCCTTACGTCAGACCTTCCCTGCGACGCGGTCCCAAAATTCTGCCAGGTCATTGGTATGCGGAAATGGGCCGGAGGGGACCGGCTTACCCAGGAATTCGCAAAGTGGCTCCCAGCCGTCCTTCACCTGAAAGACCAGCAGTTGATCGGCCGGTATTGCGCTCTTTACCGCTTCGTTATGGGCTACAAAGGCCTTGATCAGACCATCGCGGTTGAGCCCATCCGGAAAACCAGTCCTGGCAATGACGCCAGCGGCCATTTCAAGCCATTCTTTCATTTCAGGTGGTGCTTGGTCTCTTCCTGCCAAGAGCTTGTAGATTGTTTCACCAAAGCTGTCTGCCCAGCTCTCCGGGCTGCGATGGGTCAAGACAAACTTGGCCTCCGGATACGCCGTGTGCAATTCCCGGAAGAAACAGGCCGTCGGCCAATCAACCGTACTGTCATAGCCGCTGTAAATCGCTTGCCAGTCGGGGCGCCCACCCAATGCCGCCGACCACAAGGGTACCTGCACGGGCATGTTGTGAAGCACTTCCTCCATGTGGTGACATGGACCGAGGCCAAGCTGGTTGATTGCGAGCTTCAGTGAGTAGGTGCCGGTGCGGCCGACGCCTGCGCCAATCACGTTCATGGTCATGACGCCACTCCTGCGTGCGTGAAAAATGTGGGTAGTTTAATGCATCGACGGCGGCAAGGAACCACAAGCACGCCGTCGCCCCCACTCCCTCATGGGGCAGTTGCTCGGTCAAAGTGGCACTGCACTGTCGACCAAACTTCTTCACGGTCCGCGTGGGTGCTGATCCTCCATCGTCCCGTTTAGTGGCCTGGTGCGAGCCCGATGATGGTCTCGAAGCCACCCCAGAACATGCGCTTGCCATCGAAAGGCATCTTCGAGGGGTCCATCGACTCCTTGAGCTGCGGATCCTCCATTACCGCTTTGCTGATGCGGTCGCGCTCCGCCTTGCTCGAATACACGACCCACGCCAAGGCGATCACTTCGCCGTCCTTGAGTTGCACGGCCTGTGGAAACGACGTGACCTTGCCGGGCTGAACGTCGTCGCTGATCGAGTCCGAGTAATACAGCGCTCCATGGCGCAGGTGAGCGTTGCCCCATTCCTCGGACATGCGCTTATAAGTATCGAGGTTGACACGGGGAACGGGGATGACAATGGCGTCAATGTAGTGCGACATGGGACCTCCATCTGGAAAAATAAATTGGACCGGTTGCGCTCGCCATCGTTCCGCTCGGTAAGCGGCGTCGGGCCAATGGCCGACCGGCCACAAGCGGCCCGTCGAGGTGGCTATCGAATTTCAATAGACGGGACTGGTCCGGAGCAAGTTGAGTGTCTGGTCTTCGGCGAGCAAATTGTGGGCAACGCTGCCTCGACTCGGCCATGAGCAGCCGATACGCCTGGCTGAAAATGCTGTCGGCAAGCGTTAGTTCACCTTTCCACAGCCGCCACTCGACGTTTGGTATCGTGAGGCGCCGAGCGCGTGCACGAAGGCCAGTTTGCTGCTCATGGTCCATGCCCAGATCGATGCTGGAATTGAGGAAGGTGGTGGTCTTGCTGCCCTCGGTCTGGGTCAGCCGGTTGCAGTCGGCGTCGTAGGTCCAACTGGTGGTCTGACCGCTGCTCGTCGCCGAGGAAACGTGGCAGATACACTGGACAGTTCGAGTCCTAGGGAGTGGGCTATCGGCGGATTATGGTAGGGAAATATGATCTTGCAAGACCTGTATCCCGATGTATCCCGGGTGTACCTCCGGAAGTGGTCCCACTCCGACTTCAGTTGGTCGACAGTAAGTTGGTCCCAAAAGACGCTAATTTGAAATTACGGATTTCCTCCATGCCGCAGGCGGCATACCAACTAACCGCCTGAAAGCGCGTGAGAATGCTGCCTCGGACTCATAGCCAACATCGAGCGCGATGGTAGCCACATTTCGGTTGGTTTCGCGTAATAGACGTGTGGCGTACTGGATGCGCCAGTTGGCCAGATACTGCATGGGCGGGTGTCCGAGAAACTTCATAAACCGTTCATGTAACGCAGACCGGGACAGGCCCACTTCATGGGCCAGGATGTCAACGCTCCAGTCTTTTTCGGGCCATTCATGGATGAGGGCCAAAGCTTTACCCACGAAGCGATCTCGAAGTCCAGCCAGCCACCCAGTAGCGTCCTCGGGCAGGCTATCAAGATAGCGACGGGCGGCATCGACAAATATCATTTCGGACAGCCGTTCCAGAACGGCATCCCCACCAGGTCGGGGATCGTTGGATTCGACGACGGCCTGGTCAATCACCCGGGACACCCAGTCACCTGCTTGCCTGGCCGGCAGGTGGAGGATTTTGGGCAAGGCGGCAATGAGCGGGTTGAATGGCTTGAGATCGCATCCGAAAAACCCACACACCGCAATCGTATTGGCTTCCTCAATAGGCATGGGCGTGCCAGGCTCAAGGACTCCGTGGTGATAGGAAATGGGCAGGGGCTTCGGCGTGTTCTTTGTGGAAAAGACCCATTCAGCGGTCAGCCGGAACGGTTCTATGCCCGGCGCGCTCGACAGCACGTGCCTGTCACCCTGGGGAAACATCACGATGTCGCCGGCGGACAGTTTGACGGGAGGATGGCCAGAAATCGCGGCCCAGCCACTCCCCTTGGCAATCATGTGGTATTCCATGACATGTTCGCAGCCCGGCATCACCGCCTCGGCAATCTCCTTGCCGTGCGGCGCCTCCGCAGACCATTGATCACGAAAGCTTACGTAATAGAACACTGCGCCGCGCAATCGCACGCTTCGTAGAAGATCAGACAGCGTGTCCCGGCTCATGGGCAGGCGCAACCCGAGAACAAAAGCTCTTGCTGAAAGGCATGCATTCGGTGGCTTCCATTTGCGGACGTTGAGTCAAGTTTCGTGGACGTCCGGTGAAGCGTCAATGACGCGGCAGGGAAACAATGACTGTGCCAATCACCACTACAAGGAGAGGCGACATGAACTCGATAAATATCTGTACGGCCCTTGAGTCAAACCCGGCCTCTGCCGCGACGTCGGCCAATGTGGATTTCACGGCCATCAAGCAACGCCAGCAGGCCATCTGGGCCAGCGGCGATTATGCCACCATCGGCATCACCCTGCAGATCGTCGGCGAGATGCTGGCAGAGGCGGCCGACATTCGTGCAGGCGAGAGCGTTCTGGACGTGGCAGCCGGCAACGGCAATGCAAGCCTTGCGGCGGCACGCCGCTTTGCCCAAGTGACCTCAACGGATTACGTGCCCCACCTGTTGGAGAAGGGTGCGGTTCGTGCCCAGGCGGAAGGGTTCAATATCCAGTTCCAAATTGAGGATGTCGAAGACCTTCCCTTCAAGGATGAGAGCTTCGACGTGGTCCTATCGACCTTCGGGGCCATGTTTGCTCCCAATCAGCCCCGTGTCGCACAGGAGTTGATTCGCCTGGTTCGAAAAGACGGACGCATCGGCATGGCCAACTGGACGCCCGAGGGCTTTCTGGGCGAACTGCTGCGCACCATAGCCAGCCACGTGCCACCTTCCCCTGGGGTCCAGTCACCACTGCTTTGGGGCAAAGAGACACGGATCGTCGAGTTGTTCGGCAGCCATGCCACAGACATCCGTTGCGTTCGGCGTCACTTCAACTTCCGCTATCGCTCTGCAGAGCACTGGATCGAGGTATTCACAAAATACTACGGTCCCTTATACAAGGCGTGTGAGGCACTGGAACCCGAGCGTCGCGTAGGGATGATCGACGATGTTGCTGACCTTTTGAGACGCCTGAATGTCGGCGGGGATGATTCTCTGGTTGTGCCGGGGGAATACCTGGAAATCGTCGTCACCAAGGGGTAAACAAAGCTGTCACACGATCTCAACCAGAAACGGCCCCCGGTGGGGGGGTGATATGCTGCCAATGCTTGTCCGTGCAGACGTCAAACATTCGCATTCAGCAGCCAACACTCCGATCAGCTTGACTGGATTGACCGGCTGCCAGATGTCTGGGAACCAGAAGTTCTGGGCAAGCTGGCGAACGACAGTTCAACCGCCGGTAGCCGACCCCCACGACACCGAGGGCTGGGTGTCTCAAGTGAGGCGAGCGCCGTCTGTGAGATTGCAAAGGCGAACGACCGCAGAGGAGTCGCAACCGACCTGACGCGGAGCGTGAAAGCCGTCGCTCAGCCAGCGACCGCTAGCGTTAACGCTCATACGGCAGTGGCCGGCCAGAAGGCGAAATTCGCTGAACCCTGAACGCCATGACCTGAACGACCGCTCCGCTCAGGGCACTGCCCTGCAGCCCCCAACCCCATGACGAGTCAGGACGCGACGTTTTCGTTCAGTTCGAGGTGTTCTACAAACAGTAAGCGAGCATGGACAACGCGATGGCATTGCCTCCATGATGTTCGAGGCGCGCTTCTCGAACCAGCCGGGCTGAACGTCAACTAGCCCTGGGAGTACCAATGGGGAAGCGGCTATTGACCTTTCTTGACCGGAGATTGAAATGACAAAGAGCATGCTTGCAGTGCTTTACGGCCTGGTAATGGCAGCCATCATCGTTGGGGTGGATGTGCTTTTCTTCAGGCATCGATTCTGGGAACGGCTGATGGTGAACATCGGCATTGTCCTGGTGTTTGGAGCCTTCTATTTGCGCTTCATCAAGACCCGCTAGGCGAGGGCTGCGGCGCCATCCGGTTTCGCGGCCGGCGACCGCCGGGTTGCTTATTGCAGCCCCAGGGTGCGGAGGACCTCAGTGAAGCTTCAGGCCGATGCGCCGCCTGCCATGATGACGATCGCAAGCGCCACAACCCGGCCGAAGCCGCTGCCGGAGATTGGTCGACAAGGTCCGCCATGGGCTTGCCGGCAGACCGGCCTCAGGGAGCAGGATTGGGAAACCGCAGATGGATGTCCTCCACCTCTGCCAGCACGGCGGGCGAAAGCCTTACCTGCGAGGCTGCCATATCTTCCTGCAATTGCTCCATCGAGCTTGCGCCGATGATGGTGCTGCCGACGCACCAGCGCCCCTGGTTGAAGCCCAAGGCAAGCTGGACGGGGCTCAGTCCATGTCGTTGCGCGATCTCGACATAAGCCGCGACAGCGGCGGCCGTATTGGGTTTGCCGTAGCGGCCGGCAAAGCCCTCGAACAGGTTCACGCGCCCCGGCACTTTCGGGTTGCGCAGGTATTTGCCTGACAACAGGCCGAAACCGAGGGGGGAATAAGCAAGCAGGCTGATTCCTTCGCGATAGGCGATTTCGGCCAAGCCGTTTTCCCACGTCCGGTTCAGCAGGCTATAGGCGTTCTGCACGGAGACGGGGCGCGGCAGCCCCAGCTCGTCGGCAAGGCGAAGCGCCGTCATCACGCCCCACGGCGTTTCGTTCGACAAGCCCCAATGGCGTATCCTGCCGTCCTTGATAAAGCCCGCCAGCACGGACAGGGTTTCCTGCAAGGGCACCGTTTCGCGCTCCTGTTCAGGATGAAAGTGATAGTTGCCGAATATCGGAACGTTGCGGTCCGGCCAATGCAATTGATACAGATCGATGTAGTCGGTCTGCAGGCGCTGCAGCGACCCGTCGAGCGCCCGCTCGAGATTGGCGCGGTTGAAACCGAGCTTTCCTTCGCGGATCCACATCATGGTGCGCCCGGGGCCGGTTGCCTTGGTGGCCAATACGATCCGGTCCCTGGGCTGGCGCTTCAGCCATGAGCCCACATGGCGTTCGGTCAGCCCCGAAGTCTCCGCCCTGGCGGGCACCGGGTACATTTCCGCCGTGTCGATGAAGTTGATGCCTTGGCTGAACGCGTAATCCAGTTGCGCATGCGCCTCGGCTTCGCTGTTCTGCTGGCCGAACGTCATGGTGCCCAGGCAGATTCGGCTGACCGACAGATCGCTGCGTCCAAGGCGGATGGTTTTCATTGGCTCGGTCGCGTCACTCACACTGGCACCCTGCATGCCCGAAGGCGAGGACAGTACGATTTGTCGGCCGATTTGCGGAATGGTTCATGATACAGGGTTTCCCACCTCAGGCTTCGCGCAAGTTCGCCTGGCTGACGCTTTCGCCGTCTTCCACCCGCAACGACCAGAACGACAGCGAGGACAGGATGGTCAGGCCCGCCAGCGTCAGGATGGCATGGTGCAGCGCCACCGTCACCGCGACCCGGTCGGTTTGCGGAAGACCGCCCAGGTACCAGCCTGCGATGAGCGATCCCCAGGCCAGGCCGAAGCTCATCGACATCTGCTGCATCGAGCTGGCGATGGTGCTGGCCATGCTCGAATCGGGCGCCTCGATGTCTGCATACGCCATCGAATTCATGCTGGTGAATTGCATCGAGTTGAAGAAGCCAAGGCACAGGCCCAACAGCACGATCAACAGGATGGGCGTGCCGATGTCCACCCACGCGTAGAGGCCGACGATGCCGCCGATGAGGAGCGTGTTCACGATCAGCACCTGGCGATAGCCGTAACGCGCCAAAACGCGTGCCGCGATGAACTTCATGGCCATTGCCGCGGCGGCTGCCGGCATCATCAGCAGGCCCGACTGCCAGGCCGGCATGCCCAGGCCCACCTGGTAGAGGAGTGGCAACAGGAACGGAAGCCCGCCGACGCCAAGGCGCGTGATGAATCCGCCCAGGACCGCGATGCGGAAGGTGCGCAAGCGGAACAGGGCCAGACGAAGCAGGGGAAACTCGGCATGCCGGGCATGCCAGACATAGGTCGCCAGCAGGCTCAAGCTCAGCAGCAGCAAAATCGCCGCCGACGTCACATCGATGTGGTGCTCGCCAAAGATCTCCAGCAACCACGACAGCAGCGCCGTGCCGCTGCCGAACAGGACCAGCCCGACGACATCCAGGGGCCGGGATGCGTCGCCGCGATAATCCGGCATGTGGCGGTCGGCCAGCAGCAGCGCCACGATGCCCACCGGCACGTTGACAAAAAAGATCTCGCGCCAGCGACAACCAGTGCACGATGAGCCCGCCGACCGTCGGCCCGAGCAGAGGGCCGATCAGGGCGGGAATGATGACGAAGTTCATCGCCGTCAGCAGCTCCGCCTTGGGGAAGGTGCGGATGATGGCAAGCCGGCCCACCGGCATCATCATTGCCGCGCCGACTCCCTGCAGAATTCTCGTCGCGACCAGCATCGGCAAATTGACGGACAGCCCGCACAGGATCGAGGAAACGGTAAAGATGCTCACCGCGCTGCCGAACACGCGCCGCGTCCCGTAGCGGTCGGCCATCCAGCCGCTCACCGGAATGCACACGGCCAGGCTGAGGATATAGCTGGCGACCACCGCCTTCAGGCTCAGCGGCGTCACCTTCAGGCTTGTTGCCATCGCAGGCACGGCCGTATTGACGATGGTGGAATCCAGCTGCTCCATGAAGAGCGCCGCGGCAACCACCCAGGGCAGGTAGCTCTTGACGACGGAATGGTTCATCTGCGCGCTTGCAAGCTGGGTTAAGGAACATCGGGCCGGCGCGCCGACAGGCTGCCGGCCCTCCAATCCCCGCCACCCCGGCGGCCAGACCTATCGGGCGGCGGCCAGGATCACGGCGACGGTCACAGTCTAGCGCCATCGGCCCGCCAGCAACCCGCGTCAGTCGTGCGGCCGCCTGGCCGGGTCCGTTGTCGTCCATTTGCGCAGCGCGGCGAGCGTGTTCGCCACGTGCCTGTCCGGATTGAGGCTGCTGTAGGCGTACACCACCCTGCCGTTCGGCGCGATGACGTAGGAGATGCGATTGGCATACTTCGACACCAGGGGCATGACCGCATCGTAGGCATGCATGATGGCGCCGTTCGTATCCGCCGCCACAGGGAACTTGCTGCGGCACTCGCTCACGGAAAAGCGCTTCAGCACGTCGATGGGGTCATGCGAAACGCCGATGACCGAGGCGCCCAGGGCCTTGTACTTGTCGACCGCCTCGGCAAAGTCATGCGCCTCGACCGTGCATCCGGGCGTGAAGGCCGCCGGGTAGAAATACAGCACCACCGGCCCCGACTTGAGCGCGTCGTGCAGGACGTAGTTGAACGTCTTGCCGCCCAGGGTGGCGGTGGCCGTGAAATCCGGCGCATGGTCGCCCACGTCCAGCGCCGCGTAAGCCTGCCAACTGAATGTGGCCATCAGGCAGGCCAGCAATGTTCTGATCACGACGCCTCCTTGTTCCCGGGTTTCCCAAGCAAGCTGCTTTGATTCGCGTTGGGCGGATGAGTTCGGGATGGTGGACAGGCAAGGCAGGATTCCGAACTGGGGGAGACGAAATGCTTTGTCGCGTTTGTCCGATCAGGCGGGTGGCGGGCGGTTTCGCGGGTGGCTTATCGGCCAAAGGCGGCCATTTGACCTTTCCGGCGGCAGGACTGCTAGGGCCGCATATAGCGGCCATATTATAAATATTGACGAACAGAAAATCAGCTGTCGATAGCGACAGATGAAATCTGAACCATATCTACCCTTCGCCACTTGGGGACGCTCACCCTATGGGAAATTCGATAGTAAATTTCCATACACGCGCAATACCACCACTTGTTTCTTTAGAGTAGCTTGCACTGAAAGGGAAGATGATGCTCGCATTCTTACCGATGCACTCTCCAATGTAGAAAAGAGCAAAGCCTAAGGCCTGGGGTTTCGTTGCCAATGGAGAAAGGTAAAGGTTGCTTATACCGGCATTACGAGTTCGCTCCTCAACTATTTCGCTCAGGACCGTCGCACAGGAAAATGGATCGTTAGCAGGTGCGAAATACTCACAGGATTGATGCTCGCCGACCGCATCAGAAGCTAGATATGCGCGGAGAACATTTTCTTGGTACATGTCGGCGCGCAGAGAAGGGAGTCCAAGAATCTTTATCTTTTCCGCTTTGTCTTTATCTTCGGCGACTTCGGCAATCAGACGGTAGTCATACCCCGCGCCAATGATAAGCAAGTCTAGGTTGGTGTCGGCGCTGATTGTTCCCTCGAAACTGGCGACTTGTCTGACTATATCAATAGCGCCGTCGGAGAACGTTGTTTCTTCCTTGTCTGCGTATTGTCTTGGCTCCGAGTAGATTGCGTCAAATTTCTTGACACCTAGATGGTGAAAATATCGGACCATGAACATTAGATGAGGGCGCATAAACCCCGTGATATCGACACATATCGATGCTGTTCTTATATCGATGCCCAGTGCGGAGAGAGAATCAACATACCTTCTGATGAAAACACCCTCGTAGGTTTGGTCCGAACAAAAGACATTCGAGCAGCCAGTCGTCGGAAAGTCTTCGGGGCGGTATCCGTACTCCGTGTGAATGAGCCAGTGCTTGTGGGGGGCCGAAGCCTGTTGGAATACATATTGCACTCTTTGGCTAGAGTTATAGGCGGAGACAAATAAGTCCCACTTGATGTTCCAAGCAGTTTCAAGAGGCAACTCTTCCTTGTAATAGATTCCGTAATCAATCATGGTGACCGAACAGGTTAAGGTTGTCCGGCCCTCGTGCGGATTTGCCGCTCCTCTCGGCCTTCTTGCCAAATGTGGGCGCCGTCATGCGGGCCCGGAAACTTGATAAGAGGTCGCGGAATTTGTTTTCTTGGTTGAACTCGAAGATTGCGTTAGCGAATTCCGCAGAGAGGGGAAGAGTCCCTCGACGCGCAATTGGTAAATCCCATCGGGGGCACAACATCTTATTCAACTGATACTTTGGATCAACTTCCTTAGAGTTCTTAGCTTTCTGGCCACCTATGATGGATATTAAGAAAGATCTGCTCGTCGCGACCTGAAGTGTATGTCGCGCCTCTTCAGATAATTCACTCTCCGGAATGCTGAACGTGATAAGCGAGCATTCCACTGGTTTGTCCGCGAATCGGTTAACGCGACATATCTCAGCAAGCCGTTCGACCGTTTTTTGAACTATGACGCCATCACGCCCCGCCTTACGCATGCTTTGGAAAAACCACTCGGAAGCCTCAGCTACTCCTCTCCGTTGGGAAGCCAGTGAAACGCGTCCCCGCTGGAATGGGCTTTCTCCATTAAACACGGACCAATCGTAAGTATTCTTCAGGATCGTGATGAGCGCCCGAGGCAGTCCTTCAGACATTTCAATAAAGCTATCAATGCCTGCATAGGTGGCCTTCTCGTCGCAATCACGGAGAAGTTGCGCAGCAAGATCATTGCGGAAGTGGTCAAGCGTTTGTTTTACCCGCGTCCGGGCCGAGCTGCTGTCCGCGGAAAGGAATACGTTGGCATCGTCGAAAATTTGCTTCGAGGAAGCTGCTAAATCACCGCCTCCGGCCCAAGCTTGGTAAAGGAGAAGCACATTGGCCTTTTCTAGAATTGGAAAGTCAACCACAGAGACGGCCTCGACTACAGCATCAATGCCACCCTCGGTCTCAATTCCAACTGATATGCCTGACTTTAGCCCTGCCTGAAGATTTTTTCTAAGTTCCTTCAGGTGCGGCCGCTCTAACGGCTTGTGCTTGGAGACAACATCTCTCCAATAAGCACTATTCCATGAATCGTCTACGGTTTCAAAGAACGCGTTAAGTTTCGTCGCCATATCTTCGCGCATTGGGGGAGCATAGATGCCCCCTTGGTCCAGACGTTTCGCAATTAGCGCCCGACAGAATTCCGGATAGTTCTTGCTTGTTCGCAGCTTCTGATCAAGCGGCAAAAGCTCAAATTCTGAGTCTTTCTGGTTCTCTTCCCCATCGCTGTATGTCGCATATGTCTTAATACCATACAGTCGCGCTCCTATCTTGAAAGTGGACGCAACCTCCTTCTCCCTTACCAAGGTATTGATGAACCGTTGCTGAGCTGATGTGAGATTTTCAAACTCATCCAGCATATACACCGTTACGACGTCCTGGCCTATAGTTGGCTGCAGTACTGCAGCTAATATCCGTGGTATTCCAAACACGAGTTTTCCCCGTGTCACAAGGATGTCGATATCTAGATCGCCTGTCAGAGAGACGTTGTTTATCTTGAAGTCGAGGCCTTTCTGGATGTGCTCGATTGCATGCCGAACGCCGCTGATATCGGTCGATTCAGGAAATGGCCATTTATCAAAAAGCTGCTCGACCCTCCGCGCGACATCTTGCTCAACGTCCCCAAGCTCGGCTTTTTCCGACAAGACTGTATTCGCGATATCAAGAAGTTCTTGCGCTAACCAGAGTTCACAGTAGTACGCGAAGAGGTCCTTCCAGACGTCTTCGCTTTGGCCCTTTCCGCAAAAACGGTCGGAATTAAGACCGCCACAACGAAGATAGACGCCGATATAGCGGTCAGCACCGACACCCTGGAGACAGGTCAGGCCCTGCTTCTCAAACCGGAGCCGTTGAAGCGCAAATGAAAAATAACGCATGAGGTGGGTTTTGCCGCTTCCCTTCCCACCTAGAATCAGCATTGGCATCAGAGAAGCGGGACGAGCGACATCCACTAACGCGTCTTCGCCCGCTACATCTACCCATAGATCAAGAATCTGATGGTCAGTCAGATCAGTCGACTTGGTAATTCTAAAAGGGTTGCCCATATTGCGCTGCATTAGGACTCCATGCCGTACCACTTCGGATACCGACGAAAGATAGGCGTCCACGGTGTTCCGCCTGGTTCATCGTACCAAAACACCGGTACCGTGTTGTCGGGTGTATTGTGATTCAGCGCGAGAAGTAATTGTCCGTCTTTGTAGCCCAAGGGATGATCTGACCAAAGTTTGGCACCATATTCTCGGCAGATTCGTTCCCCGGCGCCCTTATCGATCGGGGGACGGACCTTTCCATAATATCTCTTGACGTGGCAGAAAATGCTCGGAAGGTATCGTCAAGCTCAAATACGCACTCGACATCATCAAATCGCTGCAAAGCCTTCACCTGATTGATACCAGTCGTTGTCGCAAACAGCACGTAATAGAAGACCTGAGAACCGGCAGAAAGCTTCCGTAGTGGTTCAACGATATCTTTGGAGTAAAGCTGGGCTTGTGTACCGGAACCGCAAAGATCATCG